>CAVVJA010000020.1:0-644230 GCA_963748415.1 uncultured Actinomycetota bacterium
TGGGCGATACTGGGATTGAACCAGTGACCCCTACCGTGTCAAGGTAGTGCTCTCCCACTGAGCTAATCGCCCGTATGTGGCCGCCTGAGGCGACGTTGTTACGAGGCGGCGGCGGGAATCGAACCCGCGTACAGGGCTTTGCAGGCCCTTGCCTAAGCCACTCGGCCACGCCGCCGGGTGCGACCGAGATCCGATCACCGCGGCCCGCCGCCTGACAAGCCGCCGCGCACCGGGAGGTCGGAGCTGCCAGCCGCCGGGAGGCATCTTCGAGCGGACGACGGGATTCGAACCCGCGACCCTCACCTTGGCAAGGTGATGCGCTACCAGCTGCGCTACGTCCGCGCGACGACGGCAGCGCGTACATGCACTGCCCGCCGGCCGATGACTCTATCCGATGCTACTTAGGCCACCAAACCAGTCGCGCTATCGAGCGGCACCAGTGCCCGCGGACCCACTGAGGCGATCCCACAGCCGATCTATCTGACGGGCAAGGGAGTCCAAGTCGCTGTCGTTGCGCACGATCTCGTCGGCGATGGCGCGGCGCTGCTCGTCGTTCGCCTGGGCTGCCATGCGGGCTTCCGCTTCGGCTCGCGTCAATCCCCGCTCGGCGAGCCTGGCGAGCCGGATCTCTCGATCGGCCTGCACCACGACGACTGCATCGAACCGATCGGCCAGTCCGTTCTCGGCGAGGAGTGGGATGTCGTGGACGATGACGGCCCCGGGCGGCGCCGCGGCGGCGAGCTCGGCCGATCGGGACCCGACGAGGGGATGCACGATCGCATTCAGGTCGTCGAGGGCGTTGCTATCAGCGAACACGATTCGAGCCAGCTCGGCGCGGTTCAACTCACCGTCCGGGCCGACGACGCCAGGACCGAATCGGGCGACGACGGCGGCAAAGCCCGGCGTGCCCGCTCGGACGACCTCTCGAGCGACGACGTCAGCATCGATAATGACCGCGCCACGCTTGCCCAACAGCGCCGCCACGGTGCTCTTCCCCGATCCGAGACCGCCGGTCAGCCCCACGTTCACCTCAGCGAGGCCCCTTGTAGCTAAGGCGCTCAGCGCCCGGCGAGCTTCTCCCGCAATGCCGCCAACGCTTCGTCCGTGGCCAGGGTGCCGTTGTTCTCGGCGGCCTCAGACGAGTAGGACGTCGCCTCGCCGACCTCGACGGCTGCCTCCGCGTCGGCCCGCTGGGCGTCGGCGAGCTGCTTGCGGTGCGCGTCGAACCGTTCACGAGCCGCCGCGTAACGCTTCTCCCACGCCTCACGCTGGCTCTCGTAGCCGGGCAGCCATTCCTGGCTATCCGGATCGAAGCCCTCGGGGTAGATGTAGTTGCCCTTGTCGTCGTACTGGGCTTCCATGCCGTACTGCGCTGGGTCGAAGCTCTCTTCGGTCAGGGCGCCCTCATTGGCCTGCTTGAGCGAAAGGGATATCCGGCGCCGCTCAAGATCGATGTCGATCACCTTGACCAGCAGCTCGTCGCCGACCTGAACGACCTGTTCCGGGATCTCGACATGACGCTCGGCGAGTTCCGAGATGTGGACGAGGCCTTCGATACCGTCCTGGACGCGAACGAACGCACCGAACGGGACAAGCTTCGTGACTCGCCCAGGCACGACCTGGCCGATCTGGTGGGTCCGGGCGAACTGGCGCCACGGGTCTTCCTGCGTGGCCTTCAACGAGAGGGATACGCGCTCGCGGTCCAGGTCGACGTCGAGCACTTCGACGGTGACCTCCTGACCGACCTCGACGACCTCACTCGGATGGTCGATGTGCTTCCAGGACAGCTCCGACACGTGTACGAGCCCGTCGACCCCGCCGAGGTCCACGAATGCGCCGAAGTTGACGATGGAAGAGACGACACCGGTACGGACGGCGCCCTTGACGAGCTTGTTCAGGAACTCGCTGCGCACCTCGGACTGGGTCTGCTCCAACCAGGCGCGACGGGACAACACGACATTGTTGCGGTTCTTGTCCAGCTCGATGATCTTGGCTTCGAGAGTCTTGCCGACGTAGGGCTGCAGATCACGAACCCGACGCATCTCAACCAGCGACGCGGGCAGGAAGCCGCGCAGGCCGATATCGATGATCAGGCCGCCCTTGACGACCTCGATGACCGTGCCCTCGACGACCTCGTCGTTCTCCTTCTTCTGCTCGATCGTCCCCCAAGCGCGCTCGTACTGGGCGCGCTTCTTGGACAGGATCAGCCGACCCTCTTTGTCCTCTTTCTGCAGGACCAGGGCCTCGATTTCGTCACCGACCTTGACGACCTCGTTCGGGTCGACGTCGTGTTTGATCGAGAGCTCGCGCGAGGGGATGACACCCTCGGTCTTGTAGCCGATGTCGAGCAGGACCTCGTCACGATCGACTTTGACGATGGTGCCCTCAACGATGTCTCCGTCGTTGAAGTACTTGATCGTCTTATCGATCGCGGCCAGGAAGTCGTCAGCGGAGCCGATGTCGTTGATAGCGACAGTCGGGACGGACGTCGTGGCGAGCGGAGCGGGTGAAACGGTGGTGGTGGACGTCATGAAGGAGGGGGTGTCCAAATGTCTCGTAGCGGCACGTTGCAGGGACCCTTTCGCCGGTGAACGTGCCGAGCCGCCGCTGCCCCGGGGGACGGTCGACGAGCGAGAAACGTGCATGACGAGCGTGGCCTGCTCCCGGTCGAGGCACGCAGACCCTGCGACGCGATTCACAGAATACGGAATCACCACTATAAGGGTCAACGCGGCCCCGGTATTCCGGGGCTTATGGGGGTTTCAGCAGCAGGTTTGCTGGACGGGCGCGAGCCTCTCGCTAGGCTGAGCCGATGCGGTGCGTCGGATTCTTTACGCGGTCGTAACGCCATGGACGCGGACGTCGTGGTCGTGGGGGCCGGCCTCGCCGGCCTCGTGGCCTCCGCCGAGCTCGCTGACGCCGGCCGCCGCGTGATTGTCCTCGACCAGGAGCCGGCCGCCTCGCTGGGCGGGCAGGCGTTCTGGTCGTTCGGCGGGCTGATGTTGGTGAACTCCCCCGAGCAACGCCGGCTGCGCGTGCACGACTCCCGAGACCTCGCCCTGGCGGACTGGCTGGGCTCGGCCTCGTTCGACCGGCCCGAGGACTACTGGCCTAGGCAGTGGGCCGAGGCATATGTCGAGTTTGCCGCCGGTGAGAAGCGGGCCTGGCTGGCGGGCCAGGGTATGCGCTGGTTCCCTATCGTCCAGTGGGCCGAACGCGGCGGATATGAGGTCTCGGGCGCCGGGGCTCATGGCAACTCGGTACCTCGATTCCACGTGACGTGGGGCACCGGCCCGGGCGTCCTCGAACCGTTCCTCCGCCGGGTGCGAACGGCCGTCGACAACGGGACGATCGAGCTGCGATTCCGACACCGGGTCACCTCCCTGGTGATGCACGACGGCGTGGTGACCGGTGTCGCGGGGGAGATCCTGGTCCCGAGCAACGTCCCGCGGGGTGCGCCAAGTACGCGGGAGGTTGTCGGCGACTTCGCACTCGGCGCGCAGGCGGTGATCGTCGCGTCGGGCGGCATCGGCGGCAATCATGAGCTGGTCCGGCGGAACTGGCCCGCGAGTTGGGGCGCCGCTCCGGCCCGCTTGATTTCCGGTGTGCCCGACTATGTCGACGGCGTGATGCTCGGCGTCACCGAACGCGCGGGCGGCCGGATTATCAACGCTGATCGGATGTGGCATTACCCAGAAGGCGTCCTGAACCACTCACCGGTGTGGACCGCGCACGGAATCAGGATTCTGTCTGGGCCGTCACCCCTGTGGCTCGATGCCGCGGGTGAGCGGTTGCCGTCGCCGCTATTCCCAGGCTTCGACTCGCTCGGCGCACTGCGGCACATCACCTCAACCGGATACGACTACTCCTGGCTGGTGCTCGACCGCCGGACGCTGTCCACCGAGTTCGCGCTGTCCGGATCGGAACAGAATCCGGATCTGACCGGCAAGGATCTGCGCCAGGTGATAGGCCGGGCCCGTGGCGGCCCGACCGGGCCGGTTCAGGCGTTCCTCGATCGCGGTGCCGATTTCGTCGTACGGGCCACCGTCGCCGAGCTCGCTAAGGGAATGAACGAGCTCACCGGCACCGATCTCATCGAGGCCAAGGCGCTCCGGCGCCTCATGATGGCCCGCGACCAGCAGGTTGCCTCCGGCCTGGGCAAAGATCCACAGGTCGTCGCGACCGCGGCCGCGCGGAGATATGTGGGCGATCGGTTGACCCGAATCGTCCGGCCCCATCGCTTCCTCGATGATTCCGGCGATTCCCTCGTCGCGGTGCGCTGCCACGTGCTCACGCGCAAGACACTGGGTGGGCTCGAGACCGACCTGTCGGCACGGGTCCTGGGTTCGGACGGTCAGCCCCTTTCCGGGGTTTTCGCTGCCGGCGAGGCGGCCGGATTCGGCGGAGGCGGCGTACATGGCTACCGCGCGCTGGAGGGCACGTTCCTCGGTGGCTGCCTGTTCTCAGGTCGAATTGCTGGCCGCGCGGCCGCCGCTGCCGTTACGTGACACGCTGGCAGCAGCAGTCTCACTATCGGTATGCATGACCCGTGGCCTCAGCAACGGATGATGCATACCTTCCGCGAAAGAGTGGCGCCGGAGGCGTCGGCCGACGATCCGCCGATGCCTCGACGACGACGCGCGCGAACCGTCGCTGGTGGGATGGTGACGCCGACAACTACCACGCCGAGCACGGTGCATTCCTCGGCGTGGCCGATTTCGTATGGTGCCCCGAGGGACTACGCGAAGCCGACGCGCATTTGCTCGGCAATGTGGCCGACCAGCGGATTCTCGAGGTTGGCGCCGGCTCGGCGATGTGCTCGCGGTGGCTAGCCACGCATGGCGCCCGACCGACGGCGGTCGACCTTTCGGCCGGGATGCTGCGCCACGCTCGGGCGGGCGCTGCAGTGACTGGCATCGAGATACCGCTCGTACAGGCCGACGCGCAGCATCTCCCGTTCCGGGACGCCACGTTCGACCTCGCGTTCACCGCTTTTGGGGCGGTGCCTTTCGTGGCCGATTCCGCGCGAGTGATGCGCGAAGTGGCGCGCGTGCTACGCCCGGGCCGGCGGTGGGTGCTCGCCACCAGCCACCCTTTCCGCTGGGTATTTCCGGACGATCCCGGCCCCGCCGGGCTCACGGCGACGATGTCCTACTTCGATCGGACGCCATACGTGGAGTTCGACGCGCGCGGTGAGGCGACGTACGTGGAACACCACCGCACGCTCGGCGATCGAGTTGCCGAGATCAACGCGGCCGGTTTCCGGCTTGCCGCGTTGATCGAACCGGAATGGCCGGATGAGTTGACTCAGGAGTGGGGGCAATGGTCACCCTTGCGAGGAGCGATCTTGCCGGGCACCGCAATCTACGTCTGCGAGCTCACCTGAGGCGCCTCGTCCACGAGCGGACTACGACGGCGGCGGAGTAAGAGGAGCAGGCCTACCACGACGAGTACGCCGCCGAGCACGGCCAGGGTGAGCGGGATCCAGATGCGGATCAGGTGCACCTTCGAGAGTTGCTTCTTGGCGTAGTCAGCCTGCGATCTGACCGAGGCGTCGTTGAACACCAGTGTTCCCGAGAACGCGGTCTGCCCACCGGACGCGAATGTCTCCTTGATCTGCTCGGATCCCTTGATGATGACACCGGTCGTTGGCTCCACCCACACCACGCGGACATTCGAGTACTTGCCCGGCAGCAAATCTTGGATCTTGATGTCGGACTCCGGAACCGTCTGCTCGAAGCGATAGACGTCAAGGCCGTTGAGTTTTTCGGTCCCCCGGTAGTTCATGGGATAGGCCTTGCCCACCACGGTGTCGAAGAACGGATAGCTCTTCTTCTCCGTGTCGATCGGGAACGTGTAAGACAACCCGACGTGCCTCACGCTCGGGTCGCCGTTCACGGCGGCGCCGTACTGCTGACCGTTTGGCACGGCAAGCGCCGTTTTGCGATCGAACGCCACCCGATCGGTCGTCCGCTGGACGAAAGCGGGATCAGTGTCCGGGGCGCACCCGTCCGGGCCGGGCTGGGTGGTACCCGCGCCGTTCCGCAAGCAGAGGGTCTCGTCGAACACCCCCACCGATGAGGTACCCGCCTTGGCATCACTGCGCACAATGCGCGTGGCGACCACCGGGACGGTCTGCACCGCCTGGGCCTGCAGCACGAAGACCTGACTACTGCCCTGCGCGACCGTCGTGAGGTTCACATCGTCGGGGACCTTGACCAGCGCCGGCGCCGCCACCCATTTCACGAGAGCGGCGCCGACGAGCAGCAACACGCCCAGGCCGAGAAGAACGGCCCCGAGAACCCGCCGCATCGACGGTCAGGACGAGGGATGCAGCACGGCGTCGATCACGTTGACGACGGCATTCTTGGTCTGGATCCCGCCACAGACGATCTTCGCCGTGCCGTTGATGGTGTAGCTGTCGCCGCTGCCGGTGATCGTGATCGAGCTACCCTGCAGTGTCTTGTGCGTGCCGGGCAACTGGTCCTTCGTGAGCTCACCCTGCACTACGTGGTACTCGAGTGTGGAGACAAGCTGAGCCTTCTTGCTCGGGTCGGTGATCAAGGACTGGAGCAGACCGGCCGGCTCCTTCGCGAACGCCGAGTCCTGGGGCGCGAAGACGGTCAGCGACGGCGCGGAATTGAGAGTCGTGACCATGCCGGCGACCGTGGCCGCCGTCACGACCGTCTTCAGCTGCGGGACAGTGGCCGCGGCAGCGCCTACGGGCAGGGCCGCCGCTGCCGTGAGCCGGGCTGGCGTCACACCCAACGCCGTGCACCCTGGCCCCCACGGAAGGCTGGTCTTCGTGGTCGCGGAGCTACTCGCTGCCGACGAACTCGCGGTGGAGCTGGTCGCTGCGGCCGACGCCGACGATGTAGTACCCGATGACGACGAGGAGCCCGAGCTACACGCGGAAAGCGCGGCGGCAGCGGCCGCAAGTAATCCGACCGACACAGCCATTCCGCGTCGCATGATCACGGCAGATTCCTTCCGAGTCTGGTCCTTTGAAGACAGCTACAACCCTGGCCACAGTCGCCATTCCACAGCCACGGCGCAATGACCCGGCCGCGAATGTTACCCGTCCGTAACAACGGTCCGATGCCGCTTGTCCTCATCCCCGGGCGGAACGTTGCTCAGGCGAACAGATCTTGCCTTTTAGAATGAGCCCGTACGTGATTGCCCGAACAGGCGGCGACAGGGCCTCGCGGCACCGCGTGTGCGGCCCATTCGCGAGGAGGATCGCGTGATGACCACCACCAGCGTCACACCCGAGGCGACGGTCGACAAGCCACCCCAACCCGAGGGCGCCCGCGGGTGGAAGGAGACCGTGGCGGTCTGGACTGCCCGCGTCGTCACGCTCGCGGCCTTCTGGTCGCTGATCAGCATCGTGATCAACGGAGCTTGGGCGGAGTGGATCGACGAGATATTCGGTCTGGTCAACATCCCCACCGACGCAAGCCTGTTCACCGTCGTCCTGCTGTTCGTTCTCGGAAACGCGCTCAGCCGACGGATCCGGTTCGCACTGTGGATCGTCATCTTCGTGTTCCAGCTCATCGCGGTTCTCCTTGGCCTGCTCGTCGCCATCTACCTGCTGTCCGGGCAGAGCGGCGAGATCACGATCAACAGCACCTCCGATCGGGTTCGGCTGGGCCTGACGGTCTTCGAAGGCGGGACCGGCCTCGTCCTCGGCATCCTGCTCTGGAAGGCTCGCAGCGCCTTCCCGGCGCGAGTCGGACGAGGTTCGCGGCTGCGGGCGCTGCTGGTGTTCGTTGGTGGATTGATCGTCTCGGCCGTCGTGGCGATCGGCCTCACCGCGGCGTTCCCCAATAATCTCGAGCCGGGTTGGGAACGAATTGGCTGGGCGCTCCGGGCCGCGATCGGCCAGCTCCCGCCCGCGAACTCGACCGTGTTCCACGGCCATGAGGGCTACCACTGGATCGCGGTGATCGCCGGCATCATTTCGGCGGCGGCGCTGATCCTCGCCACGATCGTGTTCTTCCGCTCTGCGCGGGCCAAGGAGTTCGTCAGCCCGCAGGATGAACTGGAGATCCGTCGTCTCGTGCTGGAGACCGGCGACCGGGACTCGCTCGCCTACTTCGCGACCCGTCGTGACAAGTCGGTCATCTTCTCTCCCGACGGCCGAGCTGCGGTCACGTACCGCGTCGTCGCCGAAGTGAGCCTGGCAAGCGCGGATCCGGTTGGGCACATGAACTCGTGGTCCGGCGCGATCGACGCGTGGATCGCCGAGGCTCGCAAGTTCGGCTGGTTCCCGGCCGCCCTGTCGGCGAGCGAGGCGGGCGCTTCCGCCTATGTCGCGTCCGGATTGAGGGCAATGGAGATCGGCGACGAGGCCATCATCGAAGTCGAGTCGTTCGCGCTCGTCGGTCCGACCATGGCGCCGGTGCGGCGCGCCGTCGAGCGGGTCCGACGGGCCGGTTACACCCTGACCGTCGCCCGGCACGGCGACCTTGGCGTGGAGGAGCTGACCCACCTCGAGACGGTCGCCGACCAGTGGCGGTCGGAAGGCGACGAGCGTGGCTTCTCGATGGCGCTGTCCCGCCTCGCTGATCCGGCCGACCCACGGTGCGTGGCGGTGCTCGCCAGGGATGCGAACGGCGAACTCAAGGGTTTGCTGTCTTTTGTGCCGTGGGGACGACGCGGGCTATCTCTCGACCTCATGCGCCGCGACCGGGCCGCTGAGAATGGGCTCACCGAATTCATGGTCGCCGGGCTCGTCGACGCCTGCCGCGATCTCGGGATCGTGCGAATCTCACTGAATTTCGCGATGTTCCGCGGGATATTCAGTGCCGCCGAGCGGGTCGGCGCGGGACCGGTCATGCGGCTGACCGGCGCGGTGCTGTCCGTTGCTTCGAAGTTCTGGCAGCTGGAGAGCCTCTATCGGTCGAATGCGAAGTACCTGCCGCGGTGGGTTCCGCGATACATGTGCCACAGCCAGTCAATGAACGTCACCCGAGCCGCCATCGCGGCCGGCATCGCCGAGGGCTTCCTGCCCGGGAAAGATCCGATCGATTCGCGCGGACCTGATGACACCGTCACTTTCCAAGGCCACAGCGGGGTGCCGTTCGCGGAGGCCGTGGCTGCGCAGGCGGACGAGTTGCTCCGACCGGTCCGACCGGTACAACGGCTGACCGAGCAGGAGCGGGTACGACGCCGCAAGATCGCGACGCTGGAGGCGTCGGGCATGCAGGCCTACCCCGTCGGGGTCACCCGGTCGACGTCGCTCGAAGCGGTGTGTGCAGGGCACCCGAATCTCGCTCCGGACACCTATACCGGGAAGGAAGTGTCGGTGGCCGGCCGAGTCCGCGCGGTTCGTGACTTCGGCGGACTAGTCTTTGCCGAACTGCAAGACGGGGACGGTCGGCTTCAGGTCATGCTGACCGACGCGCGGACCGGCGGCGACGCGGTGGCGCTGTGGCAACACACCGTCGACCTCGGCGACTACGTCAGCGTCAGCGGCGAGGTAGCGACCAGTCATGCCGGGGAACTGTCGATTGCGGCGGATACCTGGACGATGGCCGCCAAGTGCCTGCGTCCCGTGCCTGATGATCGCGTCGGACTGGCCGACGCCGATGCCCGGGTCCGGCAGCGCTACCTGGACTTGATCGTCAACGCCGAGTCTCGGTCCATGTTGCGCCACCGATCGGTCGCGGTACGCGCACTGCGCGACGGGTTCGATCGACGCGGGTTCGTCGAGGTCGAGACGCCGATGTTGCAGGCGGTGCATGGCGGTGCCAACGCTCGCCCATTCATCACGCACATCAACGCCTATGACACCAATCTGTATATGCGTATCGCACCGGAGCTGTTCCTCAAGCGGCTGGCTGTGGGCGGGATGTCGCGGATCTTCGAGTTGAACCGCAACTTCCGCAACGAGGGCGCCGACGCCACGCACAATCCCGAGTTCACCTCGCTCGAGGCCTACCAGGCCTGGTCGGACTACAACGGCATGCGGGTGTTGACTCGGGAGCTGATCATCGAGGTCGCGACTGCGGTGCACGGGCGGCCGATCGCCCGCCGCCCCGACGACAGTGGCGGCTGGACCGAGGTGGACATCGGCGGCGACTGGCCGACTGTCACCGTCTACGACGCGGCCAGCGTGGCTACGGGTGTCGAGCTCACGACATCAACGTCGAGCGACAAGTTGCGGGCGGTTTGCGAGGAACACGGAATCCCGGTGCCAGCCCGGGCCACCCCGGGCGGCATGATCATGGAGATCTACGACGAGCTGGTCGAGGGGGATACGTACGAACCGACGTTCTACGTTGACTTCCCGTTGGAGTCCTCGCCGTTGACCCGGGTCCACCGTGAGGACCCTCTGTTGTCTGAACGATGGGACCTCGTCGCCTTCGGCGCGGAAATCGGCACGGCGTATTCGGAGCTGATCGACCCAGTTGACCAGCGGGAACGGCTGACCACCCAGTCGCTGCTTGCGGCGGCGGGTGATCCCGAGGCAATGCAGATCGACGAGTCGTTCCTCACCGCATTGGAATACGCAATGCCGCCGACGGGCGGGCTGGGCATCGGCGTCGACCGCCTCGTCATGATGCTGACCGGGACGAATATCCGTTCTACGCTGGCCTTCCCGTTCGTACGCCACGATCCGAGCGCCCGCGGCTGATTCCCGCGGCCGCCAGTGCCGAGCGGCTCAGAGCCTCTTAGTGTGCGGCGTCGTGCCAGTTGACGCCTATCCCGACCGACACGTCGAGCGGCACGTCGAGCGGATAGGCCGCGCCCATCTCCTGCCGGACGACCTCCTCGACGGCGTCGCGCTCACCCGGTGCGATCTCCAGGACCAGCTCGTCGTGGACCTGTAGCAGCAGGCGAGACCGCAGGCCCTCCTTGGCGAGTGCCGCGTGGACTCCGAGCATGGCTACCTTGATGATGTCGGCCGCGCTGCCCTGGATGGGCGCGTTCAGTGCCATTCGCTCGGCCATCTCCCGGCGTTGCCGATTGTCGCTCGTGAGATCGGGGAGGTACCGACGCCGACCCATGATCGTCTCCGTGTACCCGGTTCGGCGGGCGTCATCGACGACGGAGCGCAGATAGTCCCGCACGCCACCGAATCGTGCGAAGTAGGCGTCCATCTGCCCACGAGCTTCATCTGGCGTGATCTTCAGCTGCTGCGCCAATCCGAACGCCGACAACCCGTATGCCAACCCGTACGACATGGCCTTGACTCGACGGCGCAACTCCGCGTCGATCGCCTCCGGCGGGAGGTCGAACGCGCGGGACGCTACGAAGGAATGCAGATCCTCCCCCGTCGTGAACGCCTCGATCAATCCGGCGTCACCTGATAAATGCGCCATGATCCGCATCTCGATCTGGCTGTAGTCGGCGGTCATCAGCGATTCGTAGCCGCGCCCGACCGTGAATGCCTCTCGAATGCGGCGGCCTTCGGCGGTGCGAACCGGAATGTTCTGCAAGTTCGGATCGGTCGAGGAGAGTCGCCCCGTCGACGCAATCGTTTGATTAAACGTGGTGTGAATACGACCCTCGTCGTCGACAAGCGGCAGCAGCGAGTCGACGACCGTCTTCAATCGAGCCACCTCGCGATGCCGTAGCAGGTGCTCGAGGACCGGATGCTGCGTCTGTTCGTAGAGGGCGGCCAGCGCGTCAGCATCCGTCGTATACCCGGTCTTGATGCGCTTCGTCTTGGGTAGCTTGAACTGATCGAACAGGATCTCCTGCAACTGCTTGGGCGAACCGAGGTTGAACGGACGTCCGACGACCGCGTGGGCGTCCTGCTCGACACTCTTCACATCGGCGCCTAACTCGGTCTGCAGCGCCAGGAGCAGATCGGTGTCGACGGCGATGCCGGTTGCCTCCATGTCGGCCAGCACGAAGGTGAGCGGGAGCTCCATGTCGACCAATAGCCGGCTCGCTCCCCGGTTGACGAGGTCGGTATCCAGCGCGTCGGCGAGGTCGCGGATGGCGCTCGCTTGGACGGTCTCGACCTCGGCTCGAACGTCTTCCGACTCGTCGAAGCCACCGTCCAAGGTCAACTGCTCGGACTCATCGTCCCCCACGGTATTGGCGCGAAGCTCACGGTGCAGGTAACGCAGCGCGAGGTCGGCCAAGTCGAACGCGCGCTGGCCGGGTAGCGCCAGGTAGGCGGCGAGTTGCGTATCGCTCGTGATCCCGGCCAGCGTCCATCCATGCTGCCGTAGCGCCAGCAGTGGCCCTTTGACGTCGTGGACCGCCTTGGGCGCGGCCGGATCGGCCAGCCAGGCGGCGAGGGCTCGGTCGTCGTTCTCGGTGAGCTGGGCCGGCTGCACATAGGCGGCTCGGCCCGATGCCGCGGCCAGCGCCAGCCCGGTGAGCTCTCCGGTCCCGCGACCCCAGCTGCCGCGGAACGAGACCCCAACCCGGGTGCCGTCCCGTGCGTTCTCCTCGAGCCATTGGGCGACTTCGTCGACCCTGAGGCGGCTTGTGCTGACCTCGAAGCCCTCCTCGGCCTCAGGCTCGGCCGCCGTCAAGGTCGCGAACAGCCGCTCCCGCAGTACCCGGAACTGCAGATTGTCGAACAGGGCGTGCACCCGTTCGCGGTCCCACGCTTGCCGGGCCAGGTCAGGGATTTCGAGGTCAAGTGGCACATCACGAACCAGCTCGGTGAGCTGGCGATTGCGCATCACTGCAGCCAGGTGCTCGCGAAGCGCATCGCCGACCTTGCCCTTGACCGTGTCCACGCCGGCCACCAGCGCGTCGAACGATCCGAACTCGCGCACCCACTTGGCCGCCGTCTTCTCGCCCACCCCCGGGATGCCGGGCAGGTTGTCGCTCGGATCGCCTCGCAGGGCGGCGAAATCGGGATACTGGGCTGGCGTCAACCCATATTTCGCGGCAACTTCGCCGGGGGTGAACCGGGTCAGATCGCTCACCCCTTTGCGCGGGTAGAGCACCGTGACCCCATCGCTGACCAGTTGCAACACATCCCGATCGCCAGTGCAGATAAGTACTTGGACGCCCTCGTCCGTCGCTTGCGTGGTCAGGGTCGCGATCACGTCATCGGCCTCGTATCCCTCGACGGATAACGACGGGATGCGCAGCGCCTCGAGCACCTCCTGAATGAGCGACAGCTGCCCCCGGAAGTCCGCCGGCATGTCACCGCGGCCGGCCTTGTACTCCGGGTATGTCTCGGCGCGGAACGTCTTTCGCGAGACATCGAACGCCACGGCGAGGTGCGTAGGGTCCTCGTCCCGGAGCAGGTTGATGAGCATTGCGGTAAAGCCGTAGACCGCGTTCGTTGGCTGGCCGGTGGTCGTAGAGAAGTTCTCTACCGGAAGCGCGTAGAAGGCGCGGTAGGCAAGCGAATGGCCGTCCAGCAGGAGCAAACGAGGGGGCGAATCAACGGCCGTCACGAGGGCCGAGTCTAGGGTGTGCGGCCGACAGCGCGGGGCCGGACGGCGATCAGATCCGGCCGACTGCTCTCGCTCCGCGACGCACGATGCGAGCGCGGCGGAGCAGCGCCACCCGCTCACTCGAGTCCGAGAGGCCGAGCGACCGGCGCAGGACGCTCGTTGGCGCGATGCGCCGCACGACGAGCGGTGCGAACCCGAGGCGGGCGAGGTACCGGTTGGCTTCCCGCGACCCGGTCACGGCGGTGGCGACTATGTTCTCGATCCGCCGTTGATCCGCGAGGTGCACAGTAGCCGCGAGCAGCGCGCGGCCGACGCCACGGCGACGATGCTGTGGGGAGACGACGAGGTGCGTCACGTTCAGCACCGGTATCTGCGTCACCTCGCCTACCGAGTCGTCAGTTACCACGATCATGCCGACAACGCCGCCGCTGCCGTCATCGATTGCTACTAACACGTCACGGTCCGTGCCCGACAACATGTGCGCGAGCCGTTCCGGCAGATGTTCCATCGTTTCGGCCTGGAACATTCGCGCGCCGAATGCACCGAGTTGCAGATCGGTTGCTCTGAGTAGAAGCACCATTGCGGATACGTCGCCGAACTCAGCAGGACGGACTCGTACGTGCGTACGTGACACCGACTCTCCCCGCGGACGAGCCTCCCAAATGGCAATTCCTTGCGACAACAAGCGACACCCTAGCGGGCACAAACCCTCTGCCGAAAGGGGGGATCCTCTTCGTGTCGGTGTCGTTCTCGTGCAGGTGACACGCCTTTACGGCGCGGCGATTTCCTCGCCGAGATAGGCCGCTCGGACCCGATCGTCCGCGAGCAGTTCGGAGCCCGTGCCCTCCAGCACGAGCTCGCCCGTCTCGAGCACATACCCGCGATCGGCCAGTGCCAATGCCTGGGCTGCATTTTGCTCGACAAGCAGGACGGTGACGCCCGATTCGTTGATCTCGCGGACGATGTCGAAGATCTGCGCGACGACCATCGGGGCCAGACCCATAGACGGTTCGTCGAGGAGCAGCAGGCGCGGCTTACCCATGAGAGCGCGGCCGATCGCCAGCATTTGCTGCTCGCCGCCGGACAGCGTGCCCGACACTTGGCGAAGGCGTTCGCCCAGCCGGGGAAAGAGTTCGAGCACCCGATCGAGATCGGCCTGGTCAATCTTATTGAATCGAAACGCACCCATTTCGAGGTTCTCGGCGACAGTCATACGGGGAAACACGTGCCGCCCCTCCGGTACGTGACAAATTCCCAGCCGGATGAGCTCGTGAGCCGGAACGCCATCGATTCGCTGGCCGAGGAAGGAAATGCGACCGGCCGACGGCCGCAACATGCCAGATATGGTCTTCTGCGTCGTCGTCTTTCCCGCACCGTTCGCTCCGAGCAATGCGACGATCTCACCCTCACCCACGTGGAACGAGATGCCCTTGATTGCGCGGATCGCACCGTAGCGCACCTCGAGGTCGATGACTTCGAGCATCTCGGAGGTTGCATGGGTCATGGCTCCTCCTCGGGGGCCGTTCCGTCGGTCTCGATGAGGCGCAGGATGTCCGGCTGGCTCTCCTCGGCCGCCTCGACCTCTTCGGCGGACGTGCCGAGGTAGGCGGCAATGACGGCAGGGTTGCGCTGAATTTCTTGCGGCGTGCCCTCGGCAATCTTCTCGCCGAAGTTCAACACGACAATGCGATGCGCGACCGACATGACGACCTTCATGTCGTGCTCGATGAGTAGCACACTGACGTCGCGCTCGACATTGATGCGTTGGATCAGTTGTGCGAGCTCGCGTTTCTCTACTGGGTTGGTTCCCGCCGCGGGCTCGTCCAAGAGCAGGACGCCGGGATTGGTGCCGAGCGCGCGGGCGATCTCCAGGCGGCGCTGTTCGCCATACGGTAATGATCCGGCAAGTTGATTAGGCCGATTAGCCAGCCCGACGGCATCGAGCAGCGCGAAGGCATCTATCGTGCTCTGCTTCTCCTCGCGACGTTGCCACGGCAGGCCGAGCATCGCCGATACCGGACCGGCGTGCTGGCGCGTTTCCACACCGATCTTGACGTTCTCCAACGCAGTCAGCGCGGGGAACAGCCGAATGTTCTGGAACGTCCGCGCGACGCCGAGGTGATTGATCTTGTGCGTCTTCATGCCGATCACACCGGTCGGCGGGTCGCCGGGCCGTCCGGACAGGACGATTCGGCCCTCCTGGGGGGTGTACACGCCGGTGAGCGAGTTGAACAGCGAGGTCTTGCCGGCGCCATTCGGTCCGATGATGGCGAGGATTTCGCCGCGCAACATGTGCAACGACACGTCGTTGAGGCTGACTACGCCGCCAAAACGCAACGTGACGTGCTCGATGTCGAAGACAACGTCTTCGGCGCCGACCTCGGGCCTGGTCATCGTCGCGGTCATCGCGTCACAGCCCCTCGCCCGCGGGAACCGTCTCACGTTCGACCGTCGGCGCGCGTTCCAGTCCGGTCAACTCGGCCTTACGACGCCGCGCCGGGAACAGCCCAGCCGGCCGGAAGATCATCATGAGGACGAGCAACGCGCCGACCCACATCTGCCGGTCCGGCCCGGGCACCTGGTCCTGAAGGAACCACGGCAGCCAGGTGAGAATGGCCGCGCCGGCCATTGCCCCTGGCAGCGATCCCATGCCACCGAACACGACGTACGCCACGACGAGGATCGAGTTGTTCAGGATGAAGTTGTCCGGGTTGAAGTAGCCGATCTGGCTCGCGAAGAACACGCCGGCCAGACCGGAGGTCGACGCGCCGATGGCGAAGGCCATGAGCTTCACGCGAGGCGTGTTGATGCCGGTGGCCTGCGCGGCGACCTCGTCCTCGCGGACCGCCGCCCACGCCCGCCCGAGCCGCGAACCTTCCAGGCGGTAGAACGCGATCACCACGATGGTGATGAGCACGAGGAGCAAATACCAGTACTGGAGATTGTTCAAGCCCCAGGTGATGGATATCGGCCCGAGGTTGATGACCGGGTGCGGCACCGCAGGCGACGGTCCGCGGGTGCTGTTGGTGATGTTCGCGGGGTTGTTGACAGCGATGATGCGGACGATCTCGCCGAACCCGAGGGTGACGATCGCGAGATAGTCACCGCGTAGTCGCAAGGTGGGGGCGCCCAGTGCCACGCCGGCGAGCAGACAGATTCCGATGGCGAACGGGATTGCGAGCAGCGGGCTCATGTGCAGCCAGGAGGGGGGCTTGTGGGGAAGCGAACCGACCAGATACGCGGTGGTATAGGAGCCGATGGCGTAGAACGCGATATACCCCAAGTCGAGGAGGCCGGCCCAGCCGACGACGACGTTCAGGCCGACGGCGAGCAGAACATACACGCCTACTTCGGAGACGAGCACCTTCTGCCAGAATTCGGTCATCGTCGGCGGAAAGAACAGGGCGATCGCGATTCCGATCATCAGCGCCGTCTTGGTCGTCGACCGGCGGAGGTTCGCTGCGTCCGAGGTATCCCTCGTGACTGGCAACGCTGGGTCGGCGGCTCGGTACCGCCGACCGTTCGCGGTCGCGGCGATGACGCCCGCGGTCGCCAGCAGGCTGAACCCCAGGCAGGCCAACCAGCCGCCTGAACCGAGGTTCTGCCACGGCCCACTCGCGGAGTCGACATTGTTGTCCGCGCCGATCTTGCTGATCCCATAGAGCGTGATCAGGGTGAGCACCACGCCGACGATGCCGAGGGTTGCCGCGACCCAAGCAAGAGCGCGACGCCGCAGATAGCTCGCGACCACGGCCGTGATCGTCCCGGCGGCAAGCAGCGCCCAGCCGAGCCAGATCGTGAACTGCATTGCTATTGGTGCGAGCCCGTATCCGGTGAAAAGCGTATGTAGATTGGGGAACTTGGCTTCGAGCCGTTGCGGCGAGAACCAGGCGGCGTACGTCATGGCTATCAAAGTCGCGACGAAGCCGGCCACCGCCACGGGCAGGCCCGGGCGCCAGTTCATGAAGCGGTCGATGCTGTCGCGCGTGGCCGCGACCTGCTGGTGAGTCAGGGCCGCGGCCGCGCACGCCACGGCCATGAGCAGGTACCCGAACGCCGCTACGAACGGCCCAAGCGAGTGGTCGACGCCACCGCCTTTTGAGACGACTTCCTGGTGCGCGATTATCACGATCACGCCGGCGACGATGGACAGCGCCGCCGCGATCCAGGCCAGCCGTCGGTCGCGACGCGCGATGGCGGCGCCGCCGACTAGGAACGTGACGATGAGCTCAGTCCAGTGCAGCCAGCCGAAGAACGCCGAGGCAATCGGCGATATATCCGACGTGGCGCCTACCGCGGAGGCGACGGCCCCGAATTTGCCGAGCGGGTCGTACCACCGCAGCAGGGTGTACGCGGCCACCACCGTGATCGTTCCGATCAAGAAGGATGGAGCGCCGGGACGAACCAGATTCGGCCTAACCAACGGCCAGAACGTGATCGCGAGGAACAGGAGCACGCCGATGCCGAGGAACACCAATATGCGTGGACTGAAGACAGCCTGGCGGAAGGCGTACCCGTAGTCCTCCTGCACGCCTTCCTGCGGGCCCCACATCAGCGCCAGGACGAAGGACCCGCCCAGGCAGGCGATCAGCCGCTTCACGGCAGCAGGGGTGAACACGTCGCGTTTCATGCCGCCCGCCCCAGCCGCTCGCCGAGGAGGCCGGTCGGCCGGAAAATGAGCACCAACACAAGCACGACGAACGCGACCACGTCCGTCCACTCGATGCCGACGGCCGGAAGCGGTGGGACGACCGCCTCACACAACCCGAGCAGCAGACCGCCGAGCATGGCGCCGCGGATGTTGCCGATACCACCAAGCACGGCCGCCGCAAAGGCCTTGACCCCCTGGTCAAATCCCATCGTGTTGCCGAAGCCAAACGCCGTCGCGAACAGGAAGCCGGCGACGCCGGCCAGCGCCCCGCCGATGACGAATGTGCGCGAGATCGTCTTGTCGATATCGATGCCCATCAGGGCCGCCGTCGGCGCGTCCTCCGCGACCCCGCGGATACTGCGCCCGAGTTTGGTTTTCGAGACGACCCGATCGAGCGCGAACATGGTGATAACCGCGGTGACGATGATCAGGACTTGCAGCACGCGAACATCGGCCGTACCGATGCTGAACAGCCTCCGGTCGGTCTGGAAGTAGGACGGAAAGGCGTTGCCCGGAAACCGGTTGAACAGCTTCCCGGCCAGCTGAACGAGAAAGAACGACGCACCGATGGCACTGATCAGGAAGGCCAGCTTCGGTGCGCCCCGATGTCGGAGTGGGCGATAAGCAACCCGCTCAAGCAACCAGGCGATGCCCGCCGAG
The DNA here is from genome assembly GCA_963748415.1 of uncultured Actinomycetota bacterium. GTDB lineage: Bacteria > Actinomycetota > Actinomycetes > Mycobacteriales > Jatrophihabitantaceae > CAVVJA01. The sequence goes on from CAVVJA010000020.1 coordinate 18,691, forward strand.
ACGAGCGCTCCGGAGAGCAGGCCGATGGCGATGATTGCGACGACCCCGAAGGAGTTCTGCTTGCCGCCGGCGCCGACAATCTGGTGCACGACGATATAGCTACCGAACGCGCCGAACATGAACACCTCGCTGTGCGCGAAGTTGATCAGTTGCAGCACGCCGTACACGAGCGTGTAGCCCAGAGCGATGAGGGCATACATCGATCCCCGAGTCAAGCCCAGCAGGAGATAGGCCGGAAGTTCGTTGAACCATTGGCTCACGATTACCCACCTCCAGGGGCCACCGGAACTGGCGTCAAGCGGACTCTACGCACCACACAGCTACCAGAGGCGCCTGCCCGAGAATCGGAACGAGGCGCCCCTGGTCGCACATGCTAGATGCGGTCGGTCAGCTGGCCGACTTGATGTCGCCGACCAGAAGAATCTTTCCGTTCTTCTGCTGGTAGAGGTTGATGATCTGCGCTTCGACCTCGCCGTTCGGCTGGAACTTGACCTGGGTGGTTATGCCCTTGTAGTCCACCTTGTTGACTGCGTCCCACACCGACTGGCGCGTCGGCGTGCCGGAACTCGCGGCGGACTTGATCGCGGTCAGCAGTGCGTTAGTCGCGTCGTACGCCTCCGGCGAGTAGGTCGACGGCGGTGTGTTCCACATCTTGGTGTAGGCGGCGTTGAAGTCCTTCGCCTGCGGGGCGACGGTGGCGTCCAGGCAGCCACAGGAGAAGTACCAGCCGTCTCCTGCCGCGCCGGAGCCCTCAGTGAACTTCGACGACTTGCCACCGTTACCGGCCATCGTAACGCCGGTGTAGCCGGCCGTCTTGAGCGCCTTGGCGAAGAGTGCCGCCTGCGTGTCATAGCCGCCGTAGAACAGCGCTCCGGCACCGGAGGCCTTCACCTTCTGGGCGATGACGCTGTAGTCGGTCGTCTTCTGCGCCACACCTTGACGCGTCACCGAGACACCCTTGACCTTCAGCTCGGCCTGAACCGCGTCGGCGGCGCCCTTGCCGTAGTCGGTCAGGTCATCGACGACGAACACCGACTTGGGTGACTTCTTGGCCAGCCAGTCGGCGGCCTCGCTGCCTTCGAGCGAGTCCGGGGGCACGACCCGGTGGAACGACTTGAAGCCCAGGCTGGTGAGCGTCGGGTTGGTCGCCGATCCGCTGATCAGCACGAGGTGCGCAGCGTCGAAAGATGCACCGACGGCCTTGGTCACGCCGGAGAACGCGGGACCGATCACGCCGAGGATGGCCGGGTCTTGCTGCAAGGTCGTTGCCGCGGCCGGTCCCTTGGACGGATCGCCGACGTCGTCCGACTTCACCGCGGTCACCTTGAAGCCAAAGGTGTTCTTCTGGTTTGCCTCCTGCACGGCGAGGGCGAACGCGTTGTACTCGTTGATGCCGAGCTGGGCGTTGTCGCCGGAGAGCGGCCCTATGAAGCCAATCTTGTAATTGCCTCCGCCGCCGGCGGCTGAGCTGGAACCGCCGCCGCCCAGGCCCCCTCCGCCGCTGCCCGACGACTTGGAGCTGGAGCAGGCTGCGAGGGCGAGCACACCGGCCGTGCCCACAGCCGCGATCTTGATCAGATAACTCTTCTGCACTGCATGGCCTCCTACGAGGAGTCGAGCAGACCTGGCGTCTGCGCCTTTGTGGCCGGAGGTTAATACACGTACATCACGAAGACAGCCTCCGGAGCATGCGCGGTCTCGGTCGTAACCAAATCTCCACCACGCGTGCGAAACCTAACCACTTGCATCACCGCTCAGTACAAGCTCGGCTACGGAGCGCATCGAAGTCCGATTGTCCATAGCCGCCCGCTGAATCCAGCGGAACGCCTCCGGCTCGCTCATCGCATGCTTGGACATGAGCAGTCCCTTAGCCCGTTCGATGAGCTTGCGAGCCTCCAGGCGCTCGCGCAAATCGCTAACTTCGCCCTCTAGCGCCCGGATTTCGGAGAATCGTGAGGTGGCCATCTCGATGGCCGGCAGCAGATCACGCTTCTGAAACGGCTTGACCAGGTAGGCCATCGCACCGGCATCGCGGGCCCGCTCGATCAGGTCCCGTTGGCTGAATGCGGTCAGGATGACCACCGGGGCGATGCGCTTGTCGGCAATCTGGGCGGCGGCGGCAATTCCGTCCATTTTTGGCATCTTGACGTCGCAGATGACGAGATCCGGGTTCAGGTCCATCGCCAAGGCGACAGCTTGCTCACCGTCGGCCGCCTCGCCGATGACGTCGTAACCCTCCTCCTGCAGCATCTCCCGCAGGTCAAGGCGGATGAGGGCCTCGTCCTCCGCGATGAGTACTCGCGGCCTGCTGTTGCCATCGGTGGCCCGGGTCGGGCTAGCACGTCTACTCGATGACGCAGCAGACACTGGTGCGCCCCTCCGGTTGACGACAACGCTGTGGGTCAGCCTAGCCCCGGTAGCATCTCCTGCGGATTAAGCCCCTGTATCCCAACCGGAAGAGGAAGCGGTCTCAAACACCGTCCAGTGTGGGTTCGAATCCCACCGGGGGCACCAAATGTCGTGATCTTGGACTTATCGGCGCTCTCCGGCAGCAAGTCGAGCGTCATCGCGCGATCTGCCGCTGGGCGGCTGACACCGAGCCACCAGGATGGGCTTTCCTGGTGCGGATTAGATAAGACTGGCTGGCGTGACCGATCACATGACGCCGGACGAGTTCCGGAAATATGGCCACCAGGCCGTCGAGTGGATCGCCGCGTACTACGAGCGGCTCGAGTCCTTTCCGGTGTTGTCCACGGTCAAGCCCGGCGAAATTCGGGCCGCGCTGCCGGCCGACCCACCCGAACACGGCGAAGGCTTCGACGCCGTGTTGCATGACCTGGACGCGATCCTGCTGCCTGGCATCACCCATTGGCAGCACCCGTCCTTCTTCGCCTATTTCCCCGCGAACGCCAGCGGTCCGGGGATCCTCGGCGATCTACTCGCGTCTGGCCTCGGCGTCCAGGGCATGATCTGGGCGACCTCCCCCGCAGCGACCGAGCTCGAGACGCACGTGCTCGATTGGCTGGCCGCACTGCTCGACTTACCGTCACGGTTTCGTTCGGATGGACGGGGCGCCGGCGTGATACAGCACTCCGCATCGGACGCCGCTTTGGTCGCCTTGCTGGCCGCGATTCACCGGGCGACGGGTGGGCGGACGACACGCACCGGCGTCGGCACCGAGCGGCTCACCGTGTACACGTCGAGCCAGACGCACTCGTCGGTGGAGAAAGCATGCCGGGTGGCCGGCCTCGGCACGGACGCGCTGCGCACGATCGACATCGATCCGGCAACCTGGGCCGCGCGACCAGAGCACCTGCGTCACCTGATCGAGGGCGATCGGGCCGCGGGTTACACGCCGGTGCTCGTCGTGGCCTCGGTCGGCACCACTGGTGTCGGGGCGATCGACCCGGTGGCGGAGCTGGGTCAGATCGCGCACAGCTGCGACGCGTGGCTGCACGTCGATGCCGCCTGGGCCGGTGTTGCGGCGGTCTGCCCCGAGCTGCGTTGGCTCAATGAGGGACTCGAATTCGCCGATTCCTACTGCACGAATCCGCACAAGTGGCTGCTGACGAACTTCGACTGCGACGCGATGTGGGTCGCGGAACGAGACGACATCGTCACGGCCCTGTCGATCCTGCCGGAGTATCTCCGCAATGCCGCGACCGAGTCTGGGCAGGTTATCGACTATCGAGACTGGCATGTGCCGCTGGGTCGGCGCTTCCGCGCGCTCAAGCTATGGGCCGTCATCCGGTGGTACGGCGCCGAGGGTCTCTGCGCGCACGTCCGTGCCGACGTCGCTCTCGCGCAGGAATTCGCCTCCTGGGTTGCGGACGACGATCGCTTCGAACTCGTCGGTCCGCATCCGCTCTCCCTCGTCACGTTCCGGCTGCGGTCCGGCGACGAGGCAACCCGTCACCTCATGGAGCGAGTCAACGCCGCCGGCCGGATGTATCTCACCCACACTGCGGCGGGGGGTCGGTTGACACTCCGGATGGCCATCGGCTCGCCCCAGACCGAGCGCCGGCATGTCGCCGCGGCATGGGCCGAGCTGCAGCAGGCCGCCGACGCGTGATCAGGCGCTGGGCACGCGCAGCATGCCCTCTTGGACGACGCTGGCGATGTGCCGACCGTCTCGGGCGAAGATCTTGCCCTCCGCCAGGCCTCGGCCACCCGAGGCGGAGGGCGAGGTCGTCACATAGAGGAACCATTCGTCCGCGCGGAAGCCGCGATGGAACCACATGGCATGGTCGAGCGACGCCGTCCTGACCGGGTCGAGCGCGGCGGCCAATCCGTGGTGGATAAGCACCGAGTCGAGCAGGGTGAGGTCGGAGGCAAAGGTCAGCGCGCAGACGTGCACCACCGGGTCGTCTGGCAACGTCCCCGCGGCACGCATCCACATGCGGTGCGGGGCGTGTTCCCGCGGACCGTGCGACCGCTGGATCCAGGGTGGGTCGTCCACGTAACGGATGTCGAAGGGCCGCGGTAGCCGCGCATAGGCCGCGGCCACGTCCTCGAATCCCTCGTAGCGGTCCTGCAGCGTCGGTAGCGTCTCTGGAGCGGGCACATTGGGCATCTGCAGCTGATGATCGACTCCGCCCTGGGCCAGCTGGAACGAGGCGGCAAGGGCGAAGATCGCCTTGTCGTGCTGGATGGCGATGACCCGACGGGTCGTGAACGACTGTCCGTCCCGCGCCCGGTCGACTCGGTACCTGATCGGGACGGACGGATCCCCGGGTCGGATGAAGTAGGAGTGCAACGAGTGCACCGGTCGGTCCGGGTCGACGGTGCGCGCCGCCGCGACGAGCGCCTGCCCTGCGACCTGGCCGCCGAAGACGCGCTGCAAGGAGATCTGCGGACTGCGCCCGACAAACACGTCGGGTTCGACCAATTCCAGGTCGAGCAGATCTACCAGCGCGTCGACGACCGGCTGGTTCTCTACGAGTGCGATGTCAGCGGTCACGTTGCAGGATGTCTCCGATGTGGTGCACCCGGATGGTGTTGGTTGCTCCGGGCGTCGTCGGCGGGGTGCCCGCGACGATGATGACAAGGTCGTCGATATGGCAGACACCGCGCTGTACCAGCGCGGAGTCGACTTGGCGAACCATCTCGTCCGTCGTGCGGACCGTCCAGGTCAGGTGTGCTTCGGCCCCCCACTGTAAAGCCATTTGGCGCTGCACATTCTCATCGGGCGTGAAGACGAGGAGACGTTGCCCCGGATGCAGTCGAGAAAGTCTCCGAGCGGTGTCACCGGTCTGACTGAACGCGACCAAAGCAACCGCGCCCAACGCATCGCCGATGTCCTTGGCCGCCTTGACGATCGCTCCTCCGGACGTCCGGGGAACATGCTGCAGCGCGGGCGCCAGCGAGCCCGAGGACTCGACCGAGGAGATGATGCGCGACATCGTCGCAACCGCCTGCATTGGATAGGTGCCGATGCTCGTCTCGCCGGAGAGCATGACCGCGTCGGCACCGTCGAGTACCGCGTTCGCGACGTCGGACGCTTCGGCGCGGGTGGGGCGGGAGTGAGTGATCATCGACTCGAGCATCTGCGTTGCCACGATCACGGGCTTGGCGTTGTCGCGGCATATCTGGATCGCTCGCTTCTGCACGACTGGCACCTGCTCAAGGGGCATTTCCACCCCGAGGTCTCCGCGCGCGATCATGACACCGTTGAATGCCAGCACAATCTCGGCCAGCCGTGCGACCGCTTCGGGCTTCTCGATCTTGGCGATCACCGGGCGATGTATGCCGACGGATGTCATGACCTGCTGGACGAGCTTCACGTCCTCGGGCGCACGGACGAAGGACAATGCCACGAAATCGACGCCGAGCCGAAGAGCGAACTCCAGGTCATCGGCGTCCTTGTCGGACATCGCCGGCACGCTAACTGCGACACCCGGCAGCGACAAGCCCTTGTTGTTGCTGACTCGGCCGCCCTCGGTGACGTCACACACCACGTCGGTGCCATTCTCGATCTCGACCGCGACCAGGGCGACATTCCCGTCGTCCACCAGGAGCCGATCGCCCGGCCGAACATCGTCAGCCAAGTGCTTATATGTCGTCGATACGCGGTCGTGCGTGCCTTCGCATTCCTCGATCGTGATCCGGACACGTTCTCCCGTCCGCCAGTCGACCGGACCGTTAGCGAACCGTCCGAGCCGGATCTTCGGGCCTTGCAGGTCCGCCAGGACGGCGATATTGCGGCCGGCGGCCTCAGCCGCCAAACGAACCTCGTGGAATCGGCGTCCCTGCTCGGCATGCTCGCCGTGGCTGAAATTCAAGCGGGCGACGTCCATGCCTGCGTCGACGAGCGCGCGGGCCCGCTCTGGTGTGTCGGTGGACGGTCCTAAGGTGCAGACGATCTTCGCGCGACGCCTCACGCCCTCAGCGTAAGGGTTACCACCCGCTCAACCACGCGCGGCGGCCATGACGGCGACGTCCACATCCTCGCCCGCGGCTCGAGCCCGCCGGGTGGCGTCCAGGACCCGCCGGTAATCCCGCGGCACAATCGCTGAGAACCGAGACAGCGCGTCCGGCCAGCCATTGAGCAACCTTGCCGCGACGGGTGACTCCGTGCAGCTGGCATGCTCGTAGATGATCTCGCGCAGCACGTCCGCTAGCTCGCCAATGACGTCTTCTACGTCGACGAGCTCACCGTTCACCAAGTCACGGTCGAGATCGAGGACGAACGCGAGGCCGCCTGACATTCCCGCGCCGAGGTTTCGCCCCGTTGGGCCGAGGATCACGGCGTAGCCGCCGGTCATGTACTCCAGAGCATGGTCGCCAACGGCCTCCGCGACCACGGTGGCGCCCGAATTGCGAACGCAGAACCGTTCGCCGACAACCCCACGAAGAAACATCTGCCCACCGGTCGCGCCGTAGGCGATCACGTTGCCACCGATGACGTTGTGCTCGGCGGCGAACGGCGCGGACTCGTCGGGACGCACGACGAGTCGGCCGCCGGACAATCCCTTGCCGACGTAGTCGTTGGCGTCGCCAAACAGTCGCATGGTCATGCCGCCGGGCAGGAATGCGCCGAACGACTGGCCGGCCGAGCCGCGGAAGGTGATATCGATCGTGTCCGGTGGCAGGCCACTCGGACCGAAGCGGCTTGTGACGAGCGAGCCCAGCATCGTGCCGACAGTGCGATTCACATTTCGTACCGGCAGCTCGAGCCGAACCGGCCGGCCGTCCAGCAATGCGCCTTCACAAAGCTGAATCAACGTGTTGTCGAGTACACCGTCCAGGCCGTGATCTTGCTCGACATATCGCCGCAGCGGCATGCCATCCGGTACCGGTGGCGGCTGCAGGATTGGCGTCAGATCCAGGCCGTCGGCCTTCCAGTGGGCGATTGCCCGCGCGGTGTCGAGCATCTCGACGTGCCCGATTGCCTCGTCCAGGGAGCGGAAGCCGAGCGAGGCGAGTATCTCCCGCGTCTGTTCGGCGATGTACTCGAAGAAGGTGACGACGAACTCCGGCTTGCCGGTGAACCGTCGTCGCAGCTCGGGGTTCTGGGTCGCGATGCCAACCGGACAGGTATCGAGATGGCAAACCCGCATCATCACGCACCCCGACACGATTAGCGGGGCGGTCGCGAAGCCGTACTCCTCAGCACCGAGTAACGCGGCGACGACGACATCGCGGCCGGTCTTCATCGCGCCGTCGACCTGGACCGTGATGCGGTCTCGAAGCCCGTTGAGCAACAGGGTCTGCTGGGTCTCGGCCAGGCCGAGTTCCCAAGGCAGGCCGGCGTGTTTCAACGAGGTCAGCGGCGCGGCACCGGTCCCGCCGTCATGACCGGAGATGAGCACGACGTCCGCGTGTGCCTTCGACACCCCGGCCGCCACGGTCCCGACCCCCGTCTCGGCGACGAGCTTGACGTGTACCCGGGCCTGCGGATTCGCATTCTTGAGGTCGTGGATGAGCTGCTTCAGATCTTCGATCGAATAGATGTCGTGGTGCGGTGGCGGGGAGATCAGCCCGACGCCGGGGGTCGAATGGCGCGTGCGTGCGATCCAGGGATACACCTTGAAACCGGGCAGCTGACCGCCCTCCCCCGGCTTGGCGCCCTGCGCGACCTTGATCTGAATGTCATCGGCGTTGACGAGATAGTGACTGGTAACACCGAACCGGCCCGATGCCACCTGCTTGACCGCGGATCGACGCAGATCGCCGTTCGGATCCGGGGCGAAGCGCCGCGCGTCCTCGCCTCCCTCGCCGCAATTCGACTTGCCGCCAATTCGGTTCATCGCGATCGCGAGCGTCTCGTGCGACTCGGCCGAGATCGAGCCGTAGGACATGGCGCCGGTCGCGAACCGGCGCACGATCTCGGACACCGGCTCCACCTCGTCCAGCGGGACGGCCGGCCGAACGCCTTCGCGCAACGCGAACAACCCGCGCAGCGTGCCACCTTCGCGATTGAGCCGCTCCACCGTGTCCGTGTATTCGCGAAACACGTCGTATCGACGTTGCCGGGTCGCGTGCTGGAGCAGGAAGACCGTCTCCGGATTGAACAGGTGCAGCTCTCCCTCGCGGCGCCACAGGTACTCACCACCGACGTCGAGCCGGCGATGGGCGAGCGCGGATGGCACGACCGGATAAGCCCGCGCGTGTCGGGCGGCGACCTCGCTCGCGAGCACGTCGAGGCCAACCCCGCCGAGTCGGGACGGCGTACCTCCGAAGTAAGCGTCAACCACGTCCTGGGCCAAGCCGAACGACTCGAAGACCTGGGCGCCGATATAGGACGCGATCGTGGAGATGCCCATCTTCGACATCACCTTGAGCACGCCCTTGCTCAGCGCCTTGACGTAGTTCCCGATCGCCTGCTCAGCGCTCAGTCCGGATATCGCACCCTGGGCGACCAGGTCGTCGATGGTCTCGAACGCGAGGTACGGATTTACCGCGGCGGCGCCATAGCCGACCAGCAATGCGACGTGGTGCACCTCGCGCACCTCACCGGTCTCCACGACGAGCCCGGCCTGAGTACGTTGCCCGGTCGAGACCAGATGGTGATGTACGGCGGACGTCAGCAGCAGTGACGGGATCGGCGCATAATTCTCGTCGCATCCGCGATCGGACAGCACGAGGATTCGAGTGCCGGCGCTGATCGCCTCGGAGGCTTCTCGGCGCACCCGATCGAGCGCACCGGCCAGGGCTTCACCGCCACCATGCACCGGGTAGCGCCCGTCGATGAGGGCACAGCCGAAGCCGGGCAGATCACCGTCGGCGTTAATGTTCCAGATCTTCGCCAGCTCGTCGTTGTCTATCACCGGATGGGGAACGACTATGTGTCGACAAGATGCCGGTCCTGGATTGAGTAGGTTCTGCTCCGGCCCGATCGTGCCGGCGAGAGAGGTCACCATCTCCTCACGAATCGCGTCGAGCGGCGGATTCGTCACCTGCGCGAACAGCTCGCTGAAGTAGTCGAACAGCAAGCGAGGACGTTTCGACAGCCCCGCCGGCGGGGTGTCGGTGCCCATTGACCCGATCGGCTCGACACCGCTCTTCGCCATGGGTGCGATGAGAACGCGCAGCTCTTCCTCGGTGTATCCAAATATCTGCTGCCGCCTCGTGACGGATTCGTGCGGGTACACCATGTGCTCGCGGTCCGGGAGGGCAGCCAGCTGGAGCAGCCCGGAGTAGAGCCATTCGCCGTATCGCTTCTCCGCGGCCAGCCCCGACTTGATCTCGTCGTCATGCACGATGTGCCCGCGGGTGGTGTCGACGAGGAACATCCGCCCCGGCTGGAGCCGGCCCTTCGCCACGACCCGGGCTGGGTCGATGTCGAGCACACCGGACTCGCTACCGAGGACGACCAGCCCGTCGGCGGTCTGCCACCATCGTCCGGGTCGGAGGCCGTTGCGATCGAGAACCGCGCCGATGACGGTGCCATCAGTGAAGTTGACGCACGCCGGACCATCCCAGGGCTCCATGAGCGCAGCGTGGAACGCGTAGAAATCTCGCCGCGCCGGGTCCATTCGGGTCGAATTTTCCCAGGCTTCCGGAATCATCATCAGCACCGCGTGTGGCAGGCTGCGGCCGCCCAAATGGAGCAGCTCGAGCACCTCGTCGAACGACGCCGAGTCGCTTGCCTCTGGCGTGCAGATGGGGAACAACCGAGTCAGGTCACCGGGAATGAGGTCAGATTTGAGCAAGGCCTCCCGCGTCTGCATCCAGTTCCGGTTACCGCGTATCGTATTGATTTCCCCGTTGTGGGCGACATAGCGGAACGGATGCGCGAGAGGCCAGGACGGGAAAGTGTTTGTCGAAAATCGACTATGCACCATCCCGATAGCGCTGCTGAATCGCTCGTCGGTGAGATCCGGGAAGAATGTTGCCAGCTGGTCCGCGGTGAGCATCCCTTTGTAGACAAGAGTGCGCGCAGAAAAGGACGGGAAATACAACCCAACGTTGCGGTCTCGAGCCCGTCGCTCAGCCACTTTGCGCAGGCAAAAAGCGCGGCGCTCCAATTCCAGGCCGGATTCGTTGGCGGCGCCTCGTACGAACAGTTGTCGGAACGCAGGCATCACTCGCCGTGCCGTCGGCCCTACCCCGGCGGGGTTGGTGGGGACGTCCCGCCAGCCCAGGACGACCAGTCCTTCTTCGTCGGCGACCTGTTCGACGAGCGCGACTGCGTCAGCCGCCGCCCAGGAATCGACTGGCAAGAAGGCGATGCCAGTGGCGTAGGCGCCGGCGGGCGGCAACTGCAAGCCGCTGACGTCACGAAGGAACGCATCTGGGACCTGCACGGTGATGCCAGCACCGTCTCCCGACGACGGCTCGGCGCCAGCTGCACCCCGGTGATCGAGGTTGTGCAGGGCGGCGAGCGCGTGCGCCACGATCGTGTGGCTGGCCCGGCCCTGCAGATCAGCGACGAAGGCCACGCCGCACGAGTCGAACTCGTAGCGGGGGTCGTAGAGCCCTCTCGCAGACGGCACGGCGGAGAATTCCACGGGCACCTCTCGGTAGCTGGAGCTGAGCAAGCTGCCGGCAGCGCAATCGGCTGTGACTGATGCGGCGGAGACCCCGCCGGACGCCGTTGGCCCGCGAGACCACCTTCACATTACCGGCCAATCGACACCGGCCTGTACTCACCCTGCGCACTACGCCGACGCCGCCAGCGCTGCGGGCGGGTCGCGCGCATCGGTGATGCAGGAGAGCATTCCCGTGGTGCTCACCTGTCCCACGGGTACCACGCACGCGCGGGACGAGATGGCGTGGCTCGACCCGCGCAGGACACGTTAGATCTGCTGGAGCGCCGTCTCGATGTGTTTGCGGGAGGCGACGGGCACCGGGCGGCCATCCGCCGCAGTCACGTAGAACGCGTCGACAACGGAGCCGCCGAGAGATGAGACGCGGGCCGAGCGGATGTCCACCCCGCAGCGCTCGAGAACGGCCGTAACCCGATACAGCAGCCCGATGGCGTCGTCAGTCCGGAGTTCGAGCACGGTCGCATCCGTGGCCGCATCGTCCAGCCAGCGGACCGTAGGGGGCTGACGGCCAGCCATGTCGCCGCGGGCATAGGCCCGCTCCTTGGCCGCCAGCCGCTCGGCGAGCGGGAGGGACCCCTCGAGCGACCGGACGAGGTCATTTCGCAGGATCGCGACGTCGGGAGCTCTCCCGAACCTCGCCTCGACCACGAACGAATTGACGGCCATCCCGGCGTGGGTGTGGATCGATGCCGAGCGCACGTCCAGCGAGTGCAGGGCGAGCACCCCCGCGGTACGGGACAGGACACCCGGCGAGTCCGGCGCGGCCACCAGGACCTCGTCGCCCACCATCTCCACGGCGAGCGCGCCCGCTTCGGCCAGGCGACGTCCGCGATCGTCCAGCGCCGGCGCGGCGGGCAGGGGGGCGCCACCGAGGACCGCGCGAGTGCGGCGCACGAGGTCATCGACCAGGCCGGACTTCCAATCACTCCAGACCGCGGGCCCGGTCGCGAGGGCGTCGGCAATCGCAAGGGCCTGCAACAACTCGAGCAGCTCGACCGACCCGCCGACTGAATCGGCCACCGTCGCGATGGTCATCGGATCGGCCAGATCACGGCCGGTTGCCGTGTTGGGGAGCAACAGATGATGACGCACGAGCGCCGTCACGGTCGCGGCGTCTCCATACGACAGACCCATGCGGTTCGCGATCTTCTCCGCCATGACGGCGCCGGTCTCCGAGTGGTCAGCGCCTGGGTATCCCTTGCCGATGTCGTGCAGCAGGGCGCCGATGAGCAGCAGGTCCGGTCGCGACACTTGGCGGACCAGATCGGCGGCATGGGCGGCCGTTTCCAGCAGGTGCCGGTCGACGGTCCAGCGATGCACCGGGTTGTGCTGGGCGGCGAAGCGGACGGCATTCCATTCCGGCATCAGCCGAACGAGTAGCCCAGCCTGGTCGAAGGATTCTAGGACCGGCACCGCCCGTCGCCCGGTGCCGAGCAACGCCACGAAATCGTCCAGCGCCTCGGCCGGCCACGGCTGGCGGAGCGAGGAGCTCTCCGTGGCCAAACGTTCCAGCGCGAACGGGGAGAGCGGCAGGTCGTTATCCGCGGCCGCCCGAGCGGCGCGGATCACCAGCACCGGGTCGGCCCACGGGTCTGCGCCCAGGGCAAGTACCACCTCGCCGTCTTGGGCGACGACGTCCTTGGCGAGCGGTGTGCGATCGGCCGCAGCTCCGCCGAGTGTTCCCGGCAATAGCCGGCGTGGCGACAGTGCGCGCAGGGGTCGGCGGCGGATCTCGACCCGGCGCCAGGCGAGGTCCAGCGCGAGCCCGACCGTGCGTGCGGCTTCGTTGGCCCGGCGGAGTAACGCGTCGGCGTTGGACAGGCCGAAGGTCCGCGCCAGCTCCGGCTGCTCCTGCTGCCGAAGCACGTCCTCGTCTCGCTTGAGCCGTCGATGCAGCTCGCCGCGGATGTCGAGCAACGTGCCGTATGCCTCCCGCACCGCCTGCGGATAGTCCACGAGCTGCGCGATGGCGAGCGCGTGCAAGATCTGTGCGTCCCGGAGGCCGCCCCGCGCGTCCTTCAGGTTGGGCTCGAGAAGAAACGCCGCATCGCCGGCGATCCGCCAGCGGGCGAGACAGATCTCGCGTAGTTCGGGAACCCGCTTGGGCGCGGTGGCCCGCCACAGATCGAGGAGCCGCTCCCGCAACGGCCCGGACACACCCGCATCCCCCGTGACATGCCGGACGGCAAGGAGGCTGAGCAGCGCCTTCACATCGTCCTGCGCAACGCGCAGCGCCTGGTCCGGCGTGCGCACCGCGTGATCGAGCCCAACCTTGCTGTCCCAGATTGGATACCAGACAGCTTCGGCGACGTCCTTGACCTGCTCGGCCTTTCCGGTGTGCACGAGCAAGAGGTCGACATCCGAGTAGGGGGCGGGTTCGCGGCGGCCCAAACCGCCGACAGCGACCAGCGCTGTGCCGGCCCCCAGCAGGTGGCTGGCGTTCAGCCCTTGCAGCCAGGCGTCGTAGGCATCAGACAGCGCTCCACGAAGGCGCTCACCGACAAGCCCGGGCTGGCGTAACACGCCAGCCCGGACCGTGCCTAAACCGTCCGCCGCAACCGCGCGCGGTCGGTCAGAGCGCGTCGGCGTCCCGCTCACCTGTCCTTACCCGGATCACGGTGTCGATGTCGGTGACCCACACCTTACCGTCGCCGATCTTGCCCGTTCGCGCTGCCTCGAGCACGGCATCGACGACCTTGTCCGCATCCACGACGTCGACCAGCACTTCGACCCGCACCTTCGGCACGAGGTCGACCGTGTACTCGGCGCCCCGATACACCTCGACGTGGCCGCGCTGGCGCCCGAAGCCCTGCACCTCGCTCACGGTGAGCCCCTGCACGCCGAGCACTTCGAGGGCGGCCTTCACGTCATCGAGCTTGAACGGCTTGATGACTGCGGTGATGAGCTTCATGCATCCACCCTCTCTTTGCTTCCCGCCGGCGCGGGCACGTAGTCACCCGCACCGACCCCACCGATCGGGCCGAAGTCGTATGCCGACTCACCGTGGATCGCGACGTCGAGACCCAACAGTTCCTCGTCCTCGCTGACCCGAGTCTTGAAGAACAGCCCGATCACCTTGGCGATGACGAAGGTACCGGCGAAGGAGAAGATCGTCACCGCTCCAGCGGCCATGAACTGGTGCAGCAGAAGGTTCCATCCGCCGTACTTGCCCCCGCCGCCGTACAGGATGCCGTCGTTCGCGAGCGAGTTGGTGCCGGTGGTGCTGAAGAAGCCGATGCACAGCGTGCCGATCCAGCCGCCGAAGAGGTGCACACCGACGACGTCGAGCGAGTCGTCATAGCCGAACTTGTTCTTCAGGTTGATCGCAAACGCACAAATGCTTCCGGCGAGCAGACCGATGAAGATCGACCCGATCGGGCTGACGAAGCCGGCGCAGGGGGTGATCGCGACCAACCCGGCGACAGCGCCAGACGCGGCGCCGAGAGCCGTGGGCTTCCCGTAGCGGAGCTTCTCCACGATGATCCAGCCCAGCAACGCCGTCGCTGTCGCCGTGTTGGTGTTGACCCAGGCGTAGGACGCAAGGTCGCCAGCTGTCAGAGCCGATCCGGCGTTGAATCCGAACCAGCCGAACCACAGCAGGCCGGCGCCGAGCATGACGAATGGGATGTTGTTGCCCCGCATCTTCTCCCGCGGCCAGCCCCGGCGCTTGCCCAGCACGAGCGCCATTGCGAGACCCGCGGCACCCGCATTGATATGGACAACGGTTCCTCCGGCGAAGTCTTCAGCGAAGAACTTGCCGGCCGGTTGCAGGGATTGGTTGAGCCAGCCGTAGCCGTCGAACACCCAGTGCGCGACCGGGGCATAGATAACGATCGACCACACCGCGACGAAGGCCACGAACGCGCCGAATTTCCAACGGTCGGCCGCCGCGCCGGTGATCAATGCTGGGGTGATGATCGCGAACGTCACTTGGAAAGCGACGAACGCGAGAGTCGGGATCGTCTGCGCGGTACCCAGCGCGGGGACGACATCGTTGACGTTCTGCATGCCAAAGAAGTGCAGGTCGCCGAGGAACTTGCCCTCCCCGCCGAAAGCTAGGGAGAAGCCGATGAGGATCCAGGTGAGGCTCACGACCGCGATAGCCGCGAAGTTCTGGATCAGCATGCCGAGGATGTGTTTGGCGCGCACCATGCCGCCGTAGAAGAAGGCCAGCCCCGGGGTCATCAACAACACGAGAGCGGCCGAAGCCAGTACCCACGCGGTGTCTCCGGAGTTCAGACTCTTCTTCGAATCGAACGGCACGTACTGTGTCGCCGCCAACGCTAGTTGTGACACAGGGGCTCCCCCTTGGGTCAGGTCTCAACGCGCCGGAGAGCGCGCTGCCGACAGGTTGCGGGGTGCCTGTTAACGCAATGGGCCCATGGTGTTTCGCCTGTGTAACCAGCGCCATCGACCTGGCGCAAGCGCCCGCCGGTCGGCGTATCGGCGGGCGGAGCGCATCGCGGATATCGCTTGACCTTGACGCAACGTGAGGGCGCAGAGTGGCCCTAGCGAGGAGGAGCAGATGCGCGCGGTAGGAGAGCTGGCTACAAGGATGCCGACGCTGGCGCGCATCTGCGCCGGCAGCATCACTTGCTCCGCCAGCGCATTGAGCGGATTCGCTCGCTGGTGGACGCGATTGAACACGAGATGGAGGCACAGAAAATGGGTATCTCGCTGACCCCGGAGGAGCAGTTCGAGGTGTTTGGCGCTGACTACCGCGGCGCGGAGTGGGCCGCCGAGGCCGAGCAGCGGTGGGGGGAGACCGACGCGTGGTCGCAGTCCAATCGACGTACGTCGGCCTATACGAAGGAGGACTGGCTGCGGATCAAGGCCGAGGCCAACGGCGTCGAGCAGCGATTCGCCGAGTTGCTGCGCTGCGGTGCTCCGGCCGACGGTGCAGCGGCGATCGAGACGGCTCGGGAGCACCGGCGGCACATTGCCCGCTGGTTCTATGACTGCCCGCCGGCCATACACCGCGGCTTGGGCGAGATGTACGTCACCGAAGAACGGTTCACTGTGCACTACGAGACGATCGAGCCGGGTCTCGCCCGGTATGTCCGCGACGCCTTCGTCGCCGAGGCCAATAGCGCGGGCGCTGGCTAAGAGCTGCAGGCTCTAAGTCGCGGACTGCGCCGCGACGAACGCCTGCACGCATGCCTCGACGTCTCGCTCGGAATGCGCGGCGGATAGCTGCACTCGGATGCGGGCCTTGTCCCTCGGCACGACCGGGAAGGAGAACGCGATGACGTAGACGCCCTCGCCGAGCATCGCGTCGGCAATGGCGGTCGCCCGCTTGGCGTCGCCGAACATGACCGGCGTGATGGGGTGCTCGCCGGGCAACAGATCGAAGCCCTCGTCAGTCATCCGGCGGCGGAACAACGTCGTATTGCGACGCAACGCCGCGCGCTGCTCGTCGCTACCGGCCACCAGGTCGAGCGCCGCCAGGGAGCCGGCAACAACGGACGGCGCGACCGCGTTGGAGAACAGGTACGGACGGGACCGTTGGCGCAACAGTTCCACGATCTCGGCCCGGGCGCTCACGTAGCCGCCGGACGCCCCGCCAAGGGCCTTGCCCAGGGTGCCCGTGACGATGTCGACCCGATCGGCGACGCCGAACAGCTCAGGTGTGCCCGCGCCCGTGGGCCCGACGAACCCGACGGCGTGTGAGTCGTCGACGAGCACCATCGCGCCGTAGCGGTCGGCCAAAGCGCAGATCTCGTCCACGGGCGCGAGGTAACCGTCCATCGAAAACACGCCGTCCGTTGCGATCAGTCGTCGCCGGGCGCCCGTGGACTCCTTGAGCTGAACCTCCAGGTCTGCCATGTCCCGGTTGCGATAGCGCCGCCGGGCCGCCTTGCACAGCCGGATCCCGTCGATGATCGACGCGTGGTTGAGCTCGTCCGAGATCACGACGTCCCGGTCGTCGAGCAAAACCTCGAATACTCCCCCGTTGGCATCGAAGCAGGAGGAGAACAAGATCGTCCCCTCGGTGTGCAGGAACCGCGACAGCCGGGCTTCGAGCTCAGTGTGCTGGGTCTGGGTGCCGCAGATGAACCGCACGCTCGCCATGCCGAAGCCCCACTCGTCGAGCGCTGCCTTGGCCGCGGCAACGATCTGCGGATGATCCGCCAGGCCGAGGTAGTTGTTGGCGCAGAAGTTCAGCACCTCGCGCCCGTTCACGCGCACGCGCGCCGCCTGCGGGGACGAGAGCTCGCGCTCATCCTTGAACAAGCCGGCGTCCCGGATCTCAGCCAGCGTGGCCTGCAGCTCGTCCCTGGTCGCTCCGTACATTCCGGCTCCTCAATGTGTCCAGTCGATGACGACCTTGCCCCGATCGGCCGCCCGGGCCGCCGCGAACGCATCCGCCCAGAACCATGCCGGGAATCGGTCAGTGACGACAGAGGTGATCGCCTTCTGCAGTTCCGCACCGTGGCGCAACATCGCACTCATCGCGTACCAGGTCTCGAACATCTGTCGGCCATAGATCCCCTGGATCGTGATCATGTGCGTCACAACCTTGGCCCAGTCGATATCGATAGAACCCGCGGGAAGGCCGAGCAGGGCGATGCGCCCGCCGTGATTGAGGTTGTCGATCACGTCGGGCAACGCAGTGGGGTGTCCACTCATCTCCAGCGCGACATCAAATCCCTCGACCATGCCGAGGTGTTGTTGAGCCGAGGCGATGGAGTCGGTGGTCACGTTCAGCGCCAGGTCGACCCCCAGTCCACGCGCGAGTTGCAGGCGAGACTCGCTGACGTCGGTAATCACGACGTAGCGCGCGCCGACGTGCCGGACGACCGCTGCCGCCATCAATCCGATCGGTCCGGCGCCGGTGATCAGCACGTCTTCGCCGACGAGCGGAAATGTCAACGCGGTGTGCACCGCGTTGCCGAACGGATCGAATATCGCACCAAGGTCGGGGTCTAGCGCCGGGTGGTGCACCCACACGTTGCTTTCCGGCAGCACGACGTACTCGGCGAACGCCCCGTCGCGGTTTACCCCGACGCTTTCGGTGCGGATGCACAGATGGCGTCGTCCGGCCCGGCAATTACGGCAGGTACCGCAGACGATGTGACCCTCACCGGACACCTGATCGCCGACCCGGACGTCGCGCACACCGGCACCCACGGCGACCACCTCGCCGCAGAATTCATGGCCGACTATGAGCGGTGCATTGACGGAGCCGGCGGCCCAGTCGTCCCATGCCTCGATGTGCAGGTCAGTGCCGCAGATGCCGGTGCGCAACACGCGGATCTTCACTTCGCCGGGACCCGCGTGCGGCTCGGGCCGCTCGACCAGCTCGAGCCCCGGTTGCGCGGCCGGCTTGTACAACGCCTTCATGTCTTCGACCCTGCCACACCTGCGGAACTCACGGCGTGATCTTGGGCTCAGCGAAATTGTGATCTTGGCGGGAGTAGATCGGTGGATTCCACCGACCAGCAGCGTCAGACGGTATCCCCCAGCAACGCGTCCACGAACTGCTCGGGGTCGAATGGGGCCAAGTCGTCCGCTCCTTCGCCCAACCCGACGAGCTTCACCGGGACGTCCAGCTCCCGCTGGACGGAGATGACGATCCCGCCCTTGGCCGTGCCGTCCAGCTTGGTGAGCACAATGCCGGTGACGTCGACGATCTCGGTGAACACCCGAGCCTGAATCATGCCGTTCTGCCCGGTCGTAGCGTCCAAGACGAGCAGGGTCTCGTCCACCGGACCCTGCCGTTCGACGACGCGCTTGACCTTGCCCAACTCGTCCATCAGCCCGACCTTGGTGTGCAGTCGACCGGCGGTATCGATCACCACCGTGTCGACGGCGCGGTCGGTGCCCTGCTTGACGGCGTCGAAGGCAACACTCGCCGGGTCGCTGCCCTCCGGGCCCCGTACGGTCTCGGCGCCGACCCGGGACCCCCAGGTTTGTAGCTGATCGGCCGCAGCAGCGCGGAACGTGTCCGCGGCGCCGAGCAGCACCGTGCGCCCGTCCGCGACGAGCACCCGGGCCAGCTTTCCGCAGGTCGTGGTCTTACCGGTGCCATTGACCCCGACGACGAGCAGTACGGCCGGATGCCCGTTACGTGGCAGCGTCCGTAGCGAGCGATCCATGTCTGGCCGTAGGGCGGCGACCAGTTCGTCGGCAAGCAGCGCTCGTAGCTCACCGGTAGATCGGGTGCCGAGCACCTTGGTCCGATCCCGCAGTCGGTCGACGATCTCGGCGGTTGCCCCGACTCCGACGTCCGCGCTCAGCAGCGCGTCCTCCACCTCCTCCCAGGCTTCCTCGTCGAGATGTTCCCGAGACAGGACCGACAACAGACTGCGGCCGAAGACGTTCTGCGACCTGGCCAGGCGCGTGCGCAGCCGCTGCATCCGCCCAGCCGTAGGCTCGGGCGTCTCGAGCTCAGGGACCGGCTCGGCCGGGGGCAGCAGGACGTCGGGCCCCTCGACCGGTGGCGTCGTGACCGGGCCACGAGGTGGCGGCGCGAGGGTCCCGACGCTCGCGCCGGACGTGTCACGTCGCTCCTCGGCTTCGTGCGCGGCGCCAGGGCGGGCGTCGCCAGTCGGCCGCGCGACGGGGGGCACCGCGCCCCGGCCACGGCGCGGCACGAGATACAAGGTCAGCCCGATCGCCGCCACGACCACGATCGCGATGATGATCCAGAGATAGGTCACCGAGGCATCCTTTCAGCCCGGGTCCGCACGATGGCGTGCCGCGACACAGGCGCGATCCTCGTCGGAACGGCGCGTCGTCGCGGATCCTCAACCGCTCGGCCGGTCGCGAGCCGGCCGGGCGACGCCATCAGCTGGTGGCGAGCTGTCCGCCGGCTTGCCATTGCGACCAGGCGACGTTCCAGTCTCCCAGGCCGTCCAGCGCGGGCATCTGTCCGCCAGTGGTGTTCTGGTATGTCACCACATCGCCATACACCGAGAATCGGTAGAACCACTGCGCGTCCGCGACGTTCAGGTTGGTGCATCCGTTCGACGTGCTGCGGATGCCGATATTGCCGCCGTTCCAGGCTGCGGCGTGTATGAATTCGCCGGATCGGGTCACTCGGACCGACCAGGGCACCAGCTCGTCGTACGTCGACGACGGGGTACGACCATCGCCGATCATCCGCTGCGGATTCTTCTTCTCCATGACGACCTTGATGCCGTTGTAGGTCGGAGTGGCGGCTGCCCCGAGCGAGACCTTCATCGTCTTCACGAGGGCTCCGTTGCTCCGCACGTTCATGCGCAGCGAACCACCGTCCACCGTGGAGATGTGCTGATCGCCGATCAGCATGTCGAGTGTGAGGCTGTCGTCGTAGGCCAATCCCGGTCCGGCGCTGACTCCCTTGACTGGTAGGTCGACGTGGATGTGCGCGTGCGCGGGCCAGTAGTCCCGCAGGCGGTAGTGCGCCTCCATGGCAACGTCGGCATACGGCCGCTCGAAGTACCACGCTCCGTCGGCGGGCTGCCCGTTGACAGTGACTTTGACCGCATGAACGAACGGCTTGGCGTCTGTGGGTTTCAGGCTGAATGTAACGATGATCGGTTCCCCGACGCCGTAGGTGACCCCATCACCCTGTAACAGCGAGAGGTGAACGGGCTTGGTCGGCACGGGTGGCTTCGACGAGCGATGCGCGCTCGACGATGCCGCGGACGAAGATGACGACGACTGGCCGTTCGAGGAGGGCCCCTTTCCGGTACCGCTGCTGGTGGACGAGCAGGCGGCGAGAACCACGCCCGCGATGGCGAACAACGAGACGAACAGGCCGCGGCGGGCGGGCCGGGCGGGCCGGGGGGTCGATGTCACCGGACCAGGGTAAGTGACTCCGGAATGCACCAGGCGCCACCCGGACCTTACGAACTGGAGGTCACCGGCTCGCGGCGCGTCGTGTGCACAGCTGGTTCATCGTTGACGTCCCGGAGTCGCTGACTGATCACCTGGGTGATGCCATCCCCGCGCATTGTCACGCCGTAGAGGGCATCCGCGATCTCCATCGTGCGTTTTTGGTGGGTAACGACGATGAGCTGGCTGCTCACCCGCAGCTCGTCGACGAGTCCGATCAGCCGTCCAAGGTTGATCTCGTCCAGTGCTGCCTCGACTTCGTCCAGCACATAGAACGGGCTGGGCCGAGCCCGGAAGATCGCGACGAGCAGCGCCACCGCCGTAAGTGACCGTTCGCCACCGGACAGTAGTGAGAGGCGTTTCACTTTCTTGCCTGGCGGTCGAGCCTCGACGTCGACGCCGCTTTGCAGCAGGTCATCCGGGTCGGTAAGGACAAGTCGCCCGTCGCCACCGGGGAACAGCGTCGCGAAGACCGTCTCGAACTCGGCGGCGACATCCTGATACGCGCGGGTGAACACCTCGAGGATGCGCTCGTCGACCTCCTTGACCACGGTGAGCAGATCCCGCCGGGTTGCCTTGAGATCCTCCAACTGGGCCGACAGGAATTGGTGGCGCTCTTCCAGCGCGGCGAATTCCTCCAGGGCGAGCGGATTCACTCGGCCCAGCAAGGCCAGATCGCGTTCCGCGCGGGCGGCCCGCTTCTCCTGCGTACGCCGGTCGTACGGCCCGGGCTGAGGAGCGCTCACCTGCTCGCCGCGGTCGCGGGCCTGCTCGAACTCGGCCATCTCCTGCGCGCTCGGCGGCGCGAGCTGGTCTGGGCCGTATTCCGCGAGGAGCGCCTCAATTGATACGCCGTACTCCTCGAGGACCCGCGTCTCAAGCGTCTCGATGCGCAGCCGGTGCTCGGCCCGCGCGATCTCGTCCCGGTGCAGCGCGTCGGTGAGCCGGACGACCTCCTCCTCGAGCTCGCGAGACCGTGCGCGGAGCGTGACGAGCTCAGCCTCTCGCTGCGCATGGGCCTGCTGTATGGCGTCCCAATCGGCCGCCGCGCGCACTGACGACTGCTCGACTCGCCGGCACACCTCGCGGGCGAGGTCGTGTACTGCCTCCGCCACCGCGGCACCACGCGCGCGATGGTGCCGGACTTGTTCATGCTCCAGCCGCGCCGCCCGTTCCTGGTTCGCCGCCTGCAACAGCCCGTCGGCGCGGCCGGCTATGGCCCGAACCCGCTCCTCACTCGTCCGAACGGCGAGTCGCGCGTCGAGCTCAATGCCGCGCGCCAGAACCACCGCTTCCCGTAGCGAATCGCGCCCGGCCAGCGCGACTTCGCCGTCGTCCTCGGGCTCCAGTTCGGCTAGGCGAAGCCGCTCCTCGAGGTCGGCGAGGCCGGCCACATCGTGATCACGAGCCTGCTCCGCAGCGGCGCCGGCTTCGTCGAGCCGACGCGCTTCGGCCGCGGCGGAGCGGGAGGCCGCGCCGAGCTGTGCCAGCTGCTCTGCGACGGCAGCGAGACGCGCGTCGGACTCATTGAGAGCGGCCAGTGCCCGGTCGACCTCGGATGCGAGCTGCGCCGCGCGGGCCGTGGCCGCCTGGAGCTCCGCCTGTGTTTTCTCCTGCCGGGCCGCGGCCTCGTCAGCGTGCAGTTGCGCTTCGTCGACGGCGGCCTGGATCTCCATCGTGGACGGCGCTGACGGCGAGCCGCCAGCGGCCCAATCCGGCCCCAGCACGTCCCCGCCCGCGGTCACCACGCGGATGCCCGGGCACTGTGCCACGAGCCGCTCTGCGTCGTCCAGGTCGTCGACCACCGCCACCTTCGCCAGGGCCCGGTCGATCGCACCTCGCAGCGCATCCGGTGCCCGCACGAGATCCACGGCCCACGCGGCTCCCGATGACAGCTGCGGCCATTCCGAGCGATCAAAAAAGCGTGGTCGGCCGCCGACAATCAGCCCGGCCCGACCGGCGTCCTCCGCCTTGAGCAGTCGCAGCGCCGCCCCAGCGTCGTCAACTGAGCTGACCGCGACCGCATCGGCCACCGCCCCCAGCGCGGCCGCGAGCGCAGCCTCCCGACCGGGTTCGACGGTGAGTAGGGCGGCGACCGATCCGAGAACTCCCGGCAGCCGAGAGCCAGCAGCCAGCAGGACGCCGGCGCCGTCCCTCCGGGTCAGCCCGAGGGCCAGAGCGTCCCGTCGGGCCGTCCAGGTGGAGCGATCGCGCTCCGCCTCCCGCTCCGTATCGATCAGCTCGGTGACGCGTTCTAAGGCGTCTTGGTGCGCGCGGGCCGCCGCCTCGTGTTGCTTGTCGAGCCCGACCTCGCCCTCGTCGAGGAGTCCGACCTGCTCGTGCACGATCTGCAACTCGCGCTCGGATCGACCAGCCCGGTCGCGGGCGTCGTCGGCGGCGGTTCGCAGCCGCGCGATCTCCTCGGCGGCGGCGACGGACCGAGCACGCAACGCATTCACTCGGCCGGTCAAGGTGGCCATGCTTTCCCGGCGATCACCTGCAGCCTGCGCAGCTGCCAGTACGGCGCGTTCGGCCGCGGCGAGTTCCGTCTCGCGTCCCATGCGAGTCTCGACTGCGGCGTGCAGTTGGGTTAGGGCGGCCTCGAGCTCGTGGTGGAGTGCGGCCTCCTGCGCGCGCAGCTCGTCCG
Organism: uncultured Actinomycetota bacterium; assembly: GCA_963748415.1. GTDB lineage: Bacteria > Actinomycetota > Actinomycetes > Mycobacteriales > Jatrophihabitantaceae > CAVVJA01. Next base: position 42,151 of record CAVVJA010000020.1, read on the forward strand.
CGTCGGCGGCCAGCTGGTCCGGGTCCGGTCCGGTGCGGTCCTCCCTGGCCAGGCTGGCGAGGTGCTGCCCCCGCTCGGCGGCGAGCGACGCCGTTCCCCGGAAGCGTTCCTGAAGGGCCGTCAGCCGGTAGTAGGTTTCCTGCGCATGCGCCAGTACCGGAGCGTCCGTGGCGAGAGCGTGCTCGAGATCGGTCTCCCGGATCCGGGCGACGGTGAGATCGGCCTCGATCAGTGCCCGGCGGTCGCGGACTGCCGTCTCGTCGGCGACCTCGCTATCGCGTGCGACGTAGAGCGTCGTCAGGTCGTCAGCAAGTAGCCGCAAGCGGGAGTCGCGCAGCTCAGCCTGCACTCCCGCTGCGCGGCGGGCCATTTCGGCCTGACGCCCGAGAGGTTTGAGTTGCCGGCGAAGCTCGTCGGTGAGGTCGGCCAGCCGGGTCAGGTTGGCCTGCATGGCGTCGAGCTTGCGGAGCGCTTTCTCCTTACGCTTTCTGTGTTTCAGGACACCTGCCGCCTCTTCGATGACGCCCCGTCGCTCGTCGGGCCGCGCGGACAGAACCGAGTCGAGCTGTCCCTGTCCGACAATGACGTGCATCTCGCGGCCGATTCCGGAGTCGCTCAGCAGCTCTTGAATGTCGAGCAGCCGCACGCTCTCGCCGTTGATCTCGTATTCGCTCGCGCCGTCTCGGAACATCCGGCGAGTGATGGAGACCTCGGCGTAGTCAATGGGCAGCAAGCCATCGGAGTTGTCGATGGTGAGAATCACCTCGGCCCGGCCGAGCGGTGGGCGGCCCGCCGTCCCGGCGAAGATGACATCTTCCATCTTGCCGCCGCGGAGCGTCTTCGCGCCCTGCTCTCCGAGCACCCACGCGATCGCGTCGACCACATTGCTCTTGCCGGAACCGTTGGGCCCAACGACGGCGGTGATACCGGATTCGAACCGGAGCGTCGTGGCAGAGGCGAAGGACTTGAATCCCTTGAGCGTCAGCGACTTCAGGTGCACAAATCTCCCGGGGCGGCAGGTGCGCGCTCCTGGCGCAGCGATTCGTTCACGGGACACTAGCGCGCGCGAGGCCCGACGTCGGCGCGCCGAGCCGACGGACACACGAAATTTGGCCGCTCGGCTCTGCCGAAGCCGGCGGCAAGTCGGTCAGCAGTCAGGCCAGGGCGGGATGCGCAGTTTCGGCGAGTTCGTGCAGTTCGAGCTCCAGTACCGGGTTGGAGCTGGAGCGCAGATCGGCGAGCTCGATCTCGAGTTCGGCGACGCGCCTGCGCAACCGGAGTACCTCGAGACTGAGAGCGTGTTCCGACCCGCTGCCGATGTACCCCACCAGGGCGCGTGCCATGTATAGCGACCTTTCGCCTCAACAGGCCGGTGTCCGGGCGTGCTAGGTTCGCACGCTACCGACCCACCGACTGGGTTGTCCGTACGCAACGAATCATCCGGCAGGTTGACCAGGATCTGGACACTCTGACGAGCGATGGGCCGCGCTGCAGGTCCTTCCATGGTCGCACCGAGGTAACGGCTGGTCAACTCTCCCACACCGGACCCATGGGGTGATCACAGGCGCGGGGGCCGCTGGCAGCGTGGGCAGAAGTAGCTGGACCGGTTCATGAACGCGACCCGGCGCACCGCCGTTCCGCACCGAAGGCAGGGCAGTCCCGCCCGGCCGTAAACTGCGAGCGTTCGAGAGAAATATCCGCTTTGTCCATTCACATTGACGTAAAGCGCGTCGAATGAGGTGCCCCCCGCTGCGACGGCCTCGGCGAGGACGGTCCGGACGTCGCTGAGCAGACCACGCAGTCGGGGCCGGGACAGCGCAGCGGTCCGGCGCGCTCCGTGCAGCCGGGCTCGCCACAGTGACTCGTCGGCGTAGATGTTGCCGATTCCGGACACCAGAGACTGGTCGAGCAAGGCTCGCTTGATCGTCGCACTCCGGTTTCGTATCCGGGCAATGAGCGCGCCCTCGTCGAACGAATGGTCGAGCGGGTCGCGCGCGATGTGACTGATCCGGGCCGGCACCGTGTCACCCGGCACGTCGGCGCAGGGCACCAGATCGTCGACCAGCACGCCGCCGAAGGTGCGCTGGTCGACGAATCGGAGCTCAGGGCCGTCGTCGCCGAAGCTCAGCCGGATGTGCAGGTGCCGTTGATCTGGCGTCGCGACCGGCGCGACGAGGAACTGGCCGCTCATCCCGAGGTGTCCCACCAAGCATTGATCAGCCTCGGCCGGAACACCTGAAGACAGCGGGAGCCAGAGGTACTTGCCCCGACGACGCGCCGAAAGGAGCCGGGCACCGGTCAGCCGGGCGACAAGATCCGCTTGACCAGCCAGATGCCCGCGCACGGAACGGGGATGCCGAACCTCGACTGCGGTGATCGTGCGGCCGACGACGAATCGGTCGAGCCCGGCCCGAACGGTCTCTACTTCAGGAAGTTCCGGCATGCATAGTCAGGACGGCGATGCGTCGTCGGGCGCAGCCTCAGCGGCCCGCGCGTTGAGCATCGTCCACGCCGTTGCGGCCGCGGCCTGTTCGGCTTCCTTCTTGTTGCGGCCCTCGCACGGGTCGAACATCTCGTCGTTGACCGAGGCCCGCGCGGTGAACGTTCGCGCATGATCCGGACCGACATAGCTGATCACGTACTCGGGAACACCCAGGCCGAGCTCGGCGGTCAACTCCTGCAGGCTTGTCTTCCAATCCAGCCCGGCACCGTTGTTGGCAACGGCTTCGAGCATGGGGTCGAACAGATCATGAATGACCTGTTGGGTGAGGACTAGGCCGTGCTCCAGGTAGACCGCCCCGATCACGGCCTCTAGCGTGTCGGCGAGAATGCTCGCCTTGCTTCTCCCGCCGGTCGCCTCTTCGCCCCGGCCGAGCCGAACATAAGCGCCGAGTCCGTCCTCGCCGCCGATGCTTTGCGCGACCTCAGCGAGGGCCCGCATGTTGACGACCGACGCCCGCAGCTTGGCGAGCTTGCCCTCCGGCAGATCGGGATGGGTCCGATAGAGCGCCTCGGTGATGACGACGCCGAGGACCGAATCGCCCAGGAATTCCAGGCGTTCGTTGTGCGGTAGACCGCCGTGTTCGTATGCGTACGACCGGTGCGTGAGGGCACGCTCAAGCAGCTCGGCATCGACGTTGACGCCGAGCCGATCGGCGAGGATGGCAGGGTCAGCCGGCGCCGGGGGGCTTGTCCGCATCGACGTCAGACGGCCAGCACCTGCCTGCCGTCGTATTGCCCGCAATTCGAGCAGGCGGTGTGTGGGAGCTTGGGCTGGCCACAGGCTCGGTTCGGACAGGTCACCAGCGTCGGGGCGCTCGTTTTCCAGTGCGACCGCCGGGAGCGGGTGTTGCTGCGCGAGGTCCTCCGCTTGGGAACGGCCACAGTAATCTACTCCTGACTTCCGGTTTCGGTGGTGATGGTGGGAGCGGGCTGCAGGAGGTCCGCCAGCCCGGCCCAACGCGGGTCGATCCTGTCATGCGTGTGCCCGGTGGGCAGATCGTCGAGCCGTTGCCCACAGTCAGGGCATAGCCCGGCGCAGTCCGCCCGGCACAGCGGGGTGACGGGAAGCCCCAGCACCACCGCATCGTGCACTACCGGCTCGACGTCGATGAGATCGCCGACGATCCGGTCGACCTCGTCCTCCCCGGCAGTCTCGTCCGTGACGCTGTCCGGGTAAGCGAACAGCTCGCACACGTCGACAACCAGTTCGGTCGTCACCGGCTCGAGGCACCGGCCGCACGCGCCTTCGGTCGGCATCGTCGCCGTGCCCGTGACGAGCACGCCTTCGGTGACGGACTCCAACCGCAGGTCGAGCATGAGCGGAGCGCCGTCCGGCACACCCACCAGGTCCGATCGCAAATCCGCCGGAGCCGCGATCTCACGACGCACGGTCCGCATCGTGCCGGACCGTCGGCCGAGTTCCCGCGTGTCCAGGACGAACGGGTTTCGGGCGGTGCGATGCAGTATGCGTGATGGCTTCACGGGCATGACAAGAAAAGCGTCAATCTGGTGGAGGTCATTCCAATTCTAGCTCACGCGCGAGCTCGCCCTGCCGCGCCGGGTTCCCCAGCTGGCTGGTCGGCGCCCGTCGGTGGTCGCTGGCTGGACTCGGTCCGTCGTGTGGCGAGTGCCCGGCGGCCCTCCGCGGCGCTCGCTACCGCCTGCCGCAGCACGGCCATGAGGTCGAGCAGCGTCCGGTCGGCGTAGCCCTCGGAGTCCGCCCGGAGAGCGACCGCATACCGGTCGGCCGCGGCCCGCGCGGCATCCGCATAGTCATCTGCCTCGGAACGCAGGCGGGTCGCGGCGTCCTGTGCGTTCCGGTGCACGGTTGTCGCCGACACCAGGGACGCGTGCTCCGCCCGGGCCGACTCGACGGTGCGGAACGCCTCGGCCTCGGCTGCGCGCACGACCTCCCCGGCGTGGTGCCTGGCGTCCGCGAGGATTGCATCGGCCTGCGTTCCGGCCTGATCGCGGATCTGCCCCGCCGCGTCTTCGGCCTCGTCGCGGGTTCGCGCGGCGGATTCCGCGGCTTCGGCCAGTAGCGCGTCACGGCGAGCAAGGACGCGGTGCGCAGCGTCCAGCTGCGGTGGAAGGGCCTCGCGCACCGCGTCGAGCAGATCCAGCACGTGCTCGCGCGGCACGACGCAGGATGCTGACATCGGTACCGTCCGGGCGGTCTCCACCACTTCGACGAGCTCGTCCAGCAGCTTGTCGGTGCGAGCACGCGTCGCGTCAGCCATCGATACTGCGCAGCCGCTTGAGAACGAGCGGCGGCACCAGGGCGCTCACGTCCCCACCCCATCGGGCGATGTCTTTCACCAGGCTCGAGGCGAGGAAGCTGTACTCCGGATTCGTCGGCATGAACAGCGTGTCGATACCGGCCAAGCCCCGGTTCATCTGTGCCATCTGCAATTCGTAGTCGAAGTCGCTGACGGCCCGAAGGCCCTTGACGATCACTGGCACATCGTTGTCTCGGCAGTAATCGACGACCAGTCCGTGGAACGTGTCGATACGCACATTGGGATAGGTCTCCGTTGCTTCGATCAACATCTCTCGCCGCTCGTCGACGCTGAACAGGTTGGACTTGGCCTGGTTGACGAAGATCGCGACGATGATCTCGTCGTAAAGACGAGATGCTCGGTCGATGATGTCCAGATGCCCGTTCGTGACGGGATCGAAGGACCCCGGGCAGACCGCCCGGCGCACCTGCGGAGTTAGCACGCTCATTTCCGGCGACCGTACCAAAGCACGCCCTCGCCATAGCGCTTCTGTTTGATCGATTCGATCACAGTCGGCCACGTCGGAGGAACGCCGCGAGCTGCGCGTTCGACGACCACCACCGCGTTCGTCGGTAGCAGGTCGGCCAACTGCGCGAGGACAGCCTCCAGCGCGGGCTCAGGCAGCGCATAGGGCGGATCGAGGAAGGCGAGCCGGACCGATCGAGGGCCGGACGCTGGCCGAGGTAGGCCGGAACGGACCGGGCGACAACCTTAGCCCCGTCCAGCGCGATCCCCGCGACGTTGCTGCGCAGCACATCGACGACCGCCGGGTCGGATTCGACGAGCGTCGCGCCGCCGGCGCCGCGGGAGAGCGCCTCGAGGCCGACCGCTCCAGTTCCGGCATACAGGTCGAGCACGTCGGCACCGGTCAGGTCGACAAGCCCGGTCAGGGTGTTGAACAACGCCTCGCGCGCCCGATCCGAGGTCGGCCGCGTACCGCGGCCCGGCACGGACAACGCCCGGCCTCGAGCGGCCCCCCCGACAATCCGGATCATCGCCGCCGGCTCGCAGCTGTTCTCACGTCTTTTCCAAATACTCGGCGCGCTCGGCATCGATGAGCGCCGCGACCCGCGCGGCGAGCGCAGGATGGGCCGCGAGGTGAGGGTCGCTCGCGACGATGTCTGATGCTTCTCCCCGAGCGTCGGCAATCAACTGTTCGTCACGCCGCAACGACAGGAGGCGCAAGGTCGACCGGCGACCGGACTGCGCAGTGCCGAGCACATCGCCCTCCCGTCGCTGTTCGAGATCCAGCGCGGCTAGTTCGAATCCGTCGGCGGTCGCGGCCACGGCATCCAGCCGTTGGCGGGCCGAGCTCCCGCCCGCCGCGTCGGTGACCAGCAGGCAGAGCCCGGCGGCGTTGCCACGGCCAACCCGGCCGCGCAGCTGATGTAGCTGCGACACGCCGAACCGGTCCGCGTCGAGCACCACCATGACCGTGGCGTTCGGGACGTCGACGCCGACCTCGACCACCGTGGTCGCCACCAGCACGTCGATCTCGCCCGCAGCGAACTCGGCTCATCACCTCGTCCTTCTCGTCAACGGGGAGCCGGCCATGCAGCGCGCCTAGGCGCAGCCCCTGCAGCGGCCCGTTCGCAAGCATGGGCAGGACGTCGATCACGGCCACGGGCGGCCGCTGGGCCGCGCCGAAGCTCTTCGTCGTCGGGTTCATCGTCGGGTCGCGGTCGGACTCGGCGCCGTCGCCGCCGATCCGTGGGCACACGACGAATGCTTGCCGGCCGGCAGCCACTTCCTCGCGAATCCGCGTCCACGTACGCGGTCAGCCAGGCCGGCTTCTCACCGGCTGGCACAACCGTGGTCGCGATCGCCGACCGGCCAGCGGGCAGCTCGCGTCAGCGAGGAGGTTTCCAGGTCGCCGAACACCGTCATCGCGACTGTCCGCGGGATCGGCGTCGCGGTCATGACGAGCAAGTGCGGTGGCCGCGTGCCTTGCCGCGCAGCGCGTCCCGCTGCTCGACTCCGAAGCGGTGTTGCTCGTCGACGACCACGAGGCCGAGGTCGGCGAAGCTCGACGGCTTCCTGGATGAGCGCATGGGTGCCGATGACGATCCCGGCTGCGCCGGAGGCCGCGTCGAGTAGCGCCGCCTTGCGTCTCGCCGCTGGCAAGGATGCGGTCAGGAGCGCCGATCCGGGTCGCCCGATCCGCAGCGTCCAGCTGACCCGCCCGCGCCGAGCGGGCCGAGCATGGTCTCGACGATGCTGGCGTGTTGCGCGGCGAGCACCTCGGTCGGGGCCAGCAGCGCCGCCTGGCCGCCGGCGTCGACGACCTGAAGCATCGCGCGCAGGGCCACGACGGTCTTGCCCGAGCCGACCTCGCCTTGCAGCAGTCGGTGCATCGGATGACTCCGGCCAACTCCGCGGCCAGCTGCGTCGCCCGACTGCCTGCTGACCCTCGGTGAGCGGGAACGGCAACCGGGCGTCGAACGCGTCCAACAGGCGTCCGGCGGCACGGGCCGGGCGTCGCCGGGCCGGCGCTGCTGCCAGCTCGGCGCTGGGCGAGAACGGCTGGATCGTCAGCGCCTCGTCCCACGCCAGCCGGCGACGGGCCGCGAACCAGTGCGTCGCGGCTGTCGGTCGGTGGATCGCGCGCAAGGCGCCGGTCAAGGGCGAGCAGGCCGCGGCGGTGCACAACGTCGGCCGGCAGTGGGTCGGACGGCGGATCAAGCAGGTTGAGCACGACATCCGACGCAGCGGGCGATCTCCCAGGTCGGATGTCCTTCGTCGCTGGGTAGACGGGTATGAGGGCGCCGGCGAATTCATCGGCTACCGCGACATCGACTTCGCCGCGCAGGATCTGATACTCGGGATGCGTTAGCTGCCTGCTGTGGTTGAAGACGCTGACCTTCCCGGCGAACAGGCCCGCGCGTGCCTGAGTGTCAGTTCCCGTTGCCGCCACGTGCGTCGGCCGAAGAACGTGAGCTTCAACGTCCCCCGCCCGTCGCCGACGACGACCTCGAGCCGCTCGCCGCGACCGCTTCGGTTGCGAATCGGCCCGGGCGTGCTGCGCACCTCGGCCAGCACCGTGACGTCCGTCGACCCGAGCCGAGTGATCGCGAGATCGGTCAGCTCGCCACGCTCGGCGTAGCGCCGTGGGTAGTGCGCGCAGCAGGTCTCCGACGGTCGCAGGTCGAGCGCCTCTCGAGGGCTTTCGCGGTCCGACCGCCGACCGCCTCGACCACGGGGCGTTCGGCTCGATACGGGGCACCTACTCGACCCCGATCAGCAACGGGATAATGCGGCTGGCAGACGTCGAAGCACCGGACCTCGACGCTGGGTGGTCGCGGCGATGTGCCGCTCGAACTGCGTCGGCCAGCGTCGGCCTCGGCCGCGGCCGACCAGGATCGTGACCAATTCGCCGCCGCCGGCGAGCAGCCGATCGAGTAATCGCGGCGGCCACCGAAGGCACCGTCGGATCCGATCTCGACGACCTCGCCGTCGACAAGCCCAGGACGTCGCCCGGCTGGCACCGACCGGCCATGGTCAGCGCCTCCCGCTGGGCAATGGATCACCTCGGCCCATCGGGTAGCCGCCGCGGCCTCGGCCATCGCGATCACGTCGTCGCCGAAATGTCGGCTCGTCGTGCACGGCCACCGCGGATAGGCCCTGCACCGGCGACCGGGTCGGCACCACAGCCACCTCGATGCCGCGGCTGCGGGCCTCGGTCGCGGCGGCCTCGGCCGGCGCGGCCAGCTCGAGGCGTTCGGCAGCAGCACTACGCGGTCGGCTGGGCCGGCGGGCATCGCCGACAGGACGTCCGCGGTTGACGGGTTCTCGGTGGGCCGCCTTCGACGACGTAGACGCCCTCGCTCTCGAACAAGTGCGCCAGTCCTTCGCCGGGGGCGACGGCGACGACCGCGGTACCCGCCTGCCGCCGCAGCACCGGCGGTGCGGCAGTACTCACGGCATCGGCGAAGCGGACCACCGTGATCCGATATGGGTTGCCCGCACGAACACCGGCCTCGAGGGCCGCGCCGATGTCGTTGACATGAACGTGGACATTCCAGGCCCCGTCACCGGTGCCGACCACGACCAGCGAGTCACCGAGCGGGGCCAGTTCCGACCGAAGGATCGCGGTGTGCTCGTCGTCGGCGCGCAGCAGGTACTGCACCTCGTAGTCGTAGTCGGCGCTGCCGGATTCTCGAGACGCTTCGAGGCCCGTTCGGGAACGCGCGGACAGCGGAGCTTGGTGCGTTGCGATGGCCGTCCCGGTCACGGCTTCTCCCAGCGCGTCGATCAGCACGACCAAGCCGCGGCCGCCGGCGTCGACCACGCCGGCCTGGGTCAACACCGGCAGCTGGTCGATGGTGCGGCGCAACGCGTCCCAGGCCGCCTCGCTGAACCCGCTGCACGACGCCGGCTATGGAGCCAGCGCCAGCGGCGGCTCGGCCGCCGCGCGGGCGACCGAAAGGATCGTGCCCTCCAGCGGATTGGCCACCGACGCGTACGCCTGGTCGGCCGCCGACCGCAGCGCGACCGCTAGGAGCGAACCGTCGCAGGTCTCCGAACCGTCGATGCCGTCCGCCAGCCCGCACAGGACTTGGGAGACGATCACGCCGGAATTACCTCGCGCCCCGAGCACGGCGCCCTTTGCCCAGGCACGAAACGCCTCGCCCGCGGTGTCGGCCGGATCGGCTGCTAACGCCTCCGCGGCGGCTCGCAAGGTCAGCAAGAGGTTGGTCCCGGTGTCGCCGTCGGGCACCGGGAAGACGTTCAGCTCGTCGATTTCCGCTCGGTGGGTGTCCATCGCGTCGGCGGCGAGGACGCTCCACCGGCGCACTGCCGGTGCATCCAGCGCGTCGAGCACCTCACACCTCCCCGCGCGTCCGACCGGCGGAAGCGCCGGCGCCGTGGCCACCCGGCTCGCCGTACGATACTGGCCCGGCCGGACGTCGTTTTGGTGCGCTCGTAACCGGCCGAGTAAACTTCAGTGTTGCCCGGCTGACGGCCGGGCGCGCTTACGTCACCCGCGATACACACGTTTCATGTCACAAGGAGGCCACGTGGCCAGTGTCTGCGACATCTGCGGCAAAGGGCCCGGCTTCGGCATGTCCGTCTCGCACTCCCATCGCCGCACCCACCGTCGGTGGAATCCGAACGTGCAGCGAGTCCGGGCGCTCGTAGCCCCGGGAAACCGGCGGCGTATCACGGTCTGTACGTCGTGCCTGAAGGCCGGCAAGGTCACCCGCGCGTAGCTGCTAGCGCTGCGGTCGGGCCTTTCCAGCGTCCCCGTCCCAGCTTGATGATCTTGAACCTACGGGTTGCCAGAAGGCTATTGAGTCCTGGACCACGACGGTCGTGGGTGCGTCATGGGGGAATGTCGCCGACGCCTCGCATCGCCAAACGCGACACTAGCGAAAGTGCTCGTGGCCACCGTTGGGCCATCGGTGGCCGTCGACCCGCACGCCTTGCCCATCGGCCACCGCTCCGATAACCGTCCACCCTTCCGGCGGCGGCGTGCCGGCGGGGAACGTGGCGACGAGCGCGAAGTCATCCCCACCGGTGAAGACCCACGACAACGGGTCCACGTTGAGCGCGGCGCCGACGTCACGCAGCTTGAGGGGGACCGGCACCGCACCGGCATGGATGTCGATGCGGACACCGCTCGCCTCAGCGATGTGCCCGAGGTCGGCCACCAGCCCATCGCTCACATCCGTCATAGCCGACGCGCCGCGGTCGGCCGCCGCAGGGCCTTGCGCATAGGGCGGCTCCGGGCGCCGGTGAGCGTTCACCAGCTGCACCGGCGAGCGGAACCCGCGAGAGAGAATCGCGTAGCCGGCGGCCGCATGGCCTAGCCGGCCGACAAAGGCGACCACATCTCCCGGACGCGCGCCATCGAGTAGCACAGGGTCGCGCCCGTCCAGGTCGCCGAGCGCGGTGACCCCCAACGTGATCAAATCAGCTGCCACCACGTCACCCCCGACGACAGCTGCGCCGACTTGTCCGCATTCCTCGCGGAGTCCAGCGGTCAGGTCGTCGACCCAGGCGAGGTTGAGATCAGGTGGCGTCCCGAATCCGACGAGGAGCGCGGTCGGGCGGGCGCCCATGGCCGCGATGTCGGAGAAGTTCGTCGCGGCCGCCTTGCGGCCGACGTCCGTGGCGCTGGACCAGTCACGGCGGAAGTGCCGGTTCTCGATGAGGAGATCCGTCGTGGCGACGACCCGACCGTCGGCCGCGCGGATCACGGCAGCGTCGTCTCCGGGGCCGACCAATGTCGTCTCGGCAGGGGTCAGCGCCGCGGTCACTCGCGCAATGAGGCCGAACTCGCCGACGTCGGAAACGGTGATCTCGCGTCCTCACTCGTGACGGATATCCTGCGCCGAAGTGTGTACTACCGGCTGCGCTACGTTCTACCCGTTGGCGCAATGACGATGAGGAAGGACGCGCCGGACAATGACTAGTGGCCAGCCGGTGAATGCGTACATCCTGATCCAGACCGAGGTGGGCAAGGCGGCTGCCGTCGCGGCTGAGATCGCAGACATCTCCGGGGTCACAACCGCCGAGGATGTCACGGGGCCCTACGACGTCATCGTGCGCGCCGAGGCGCCAACCGTGGACGAATTGGGCAAGCTGGTCGTCGCCCGGATCCAGGCGGTCGATGGAATCACGCGGACACTGACCTGCCCGGTCGTCCACCTGTAGCTGGTACGCCATCGACGCCCGCACTCGCCGCAACGCTCTCATCGCGACTGCGGTCGCCATCCCCGTCGCTGTCGTCCTCGCCTTCGCGCTGGGAGGTAAGCCCCGGTCCGCGCCGGCCAGTGCATCATCTTCCAGCGGTGGCGCGGCTGCGCTGCCTCCGATAACGACAGCGCCGGCGCCACCGTCCGCGAACAGCACGGTCGAGGCCACCTGTGCCCAGGTCATATCGGGGCTGCCGCTCCAGCTCGGCCCACTCTCCCCGCGGACTATCCAAACCGAGCGTGCTGTCGCATGGGGCGACCCACCGATCATCCTGCGGTGTGGCGTCAACCGGCCGGCCGATCTAACGCCGGGAAGCACGACCCCTGCCATTCTCGTCGGGGACGTCTATTGGTTCCGGACCAGCCGCGGCGACACGGACGTGTTCACCTCGATCGACCGCGCCGTTTATGTCGAAGTGTCGGTACCGCGCAAGCAGTCGTATATGGCGTTGCCCACACTCGGCGCGGCGATCGCGGCCAAGTTGCCGCCCACCTGCGCCGTGCCGGAGGAAGGCAAACCCCAGCCCCCGGACAACAAACTGTGCACGCACCGGCCGTCCTAGGCGCGGCGTAGCTCGAGCCGCCAGCGTGGCGTGATCCTGATAGATCGCCTAAGACGACATGTGGCCGTCACATTTCGTCCGGATGCTGGTTGTCATGGACGTCAACGCATCCATAACCCAACCAAACACCACTAACCCAGAAATCAACGAGTTCTACGCAGCCCGGATCGACCGCCTTCTCGGCCTCGGCCGGGAGGACCTGGTTGCCGAGCTTGTCGCTGACTATGACCGGCTGCTCGCCGAGCGCGCTGCCACTTCCAACCCGACCGAAGCGGACGGCACTGCCGACATCGCTTTCTCCCTCGCGCCGGAACGTGAGGCGTACTACACCACCCGGGTCAACGAGCTCATCGCGGAGAACCGCCAGGATCTTGTTGACGACCTCGTCGCCAAGTATGAGCGGGAGTTGAATACCGCTGCCCGCGCCGCCTGATTTCGGCGGCAGCCGCGCGCAACGCCATCAATCATCCATCCGCTAAGGGAAGCGAAGGGGCGCCACGGCTACGGCCGTGGCGCCCTTTGGCGCGGAGAGCATTTCCGCCCGGGCAGAGGCGTTACCGGCCCGCCCGGCGCAGCGCGGCAGTGATCAGCCGATCCACCAGTTGGGGATAGTCCACCCCGGTCGCTGCCCACATGCGCGGGAACATCGAGATAGGCGTGAATCCCGGCATGGTGTTCACCTCGTTGACCACGACGTTTCCATCCGAGCGGACGAAGAAGTCGACGCGGGCGAGCCCGGCGCAGTCGAGCGCAACGAACGCCCGACAAGCGAGGTCACGGACCCGCTCGGTGACGTCAGCCGGCAACCTCGCTGGGACGTCGAACTCGCAGGCGTCGTCGAGGTATTTTGCCTCGAAGTCGTACCAGTCGTGATCTCCGACCAACCTGATCTCCGCCGGCACGCTGGCCATAGGTTGCCCGTTTTCGCCCTCCAGCACGCCGCATTCCACCTCGCGGCCCGCAACGGCGGCCTCGACAAGCACTTTGTCGTCGTGCCGGAGCGCCTCGACGACGGCGTCCGCCAGGTCTGCGGGCTGCCGCACCTTCGTGATACCCACGCTGGAACCGGACCGGGCCGGCTTGACGAAAACCGGCATTCCGAGTGCGCTCAGGTCGATCGCCGATACCGGATCGCCGCGCCGCAGCACCGCGTAGTCGCCAACGGGCAGCCCCTCGGCACGCAACAGCTTCTTGGCGAACTCCTTGTCCATGGCGACCGCGCTGGCCAATACACCGGGTCCGACGTAGGGCACGCCAGCCATCTCGAGCAGCCCTTGGATCGTCCCGTCCTCGCCGAATCGCCCGTGCAGCACCGGGAAGACAACGTCAACGGCATCGAGGGCGCGCACGCCGGCGCCGGGCTCAAAGACGACCAATCGCCCCGCGGTGGGATCACCTGGCAACACGACCGCGTTACCGGTCTCGACTTCGGGAAGTGTCCGCCCGGTCACCTGCAGCTTTTCCGGATCCACCTCGGTCAGCACCCAGCCACCATGTCGAGTGATTCCGACCGGGATGACGTCGTACTTCTCCGGATCTAGCGCGGACATAACGCTGCCCGCCGACACCACCGATACTCCGTGCTCGTTGCTGCGGCCGCCGTAGACGACGGCGACGCGGATCCGACGACCGGTCACGCCATGGCATCATGCCAGCGCCGCCTGGTGCGTCGCGAATGCCCCGGAATCGCGACGCTACGTTGGCGGGTCGCCCTAGGCGCCTTAGGCAGCTCGCTACTCGCGCTTGATGGCCCGCTGCATCAGCTCGCTGACCATGTCGGCGGGACTCGTCCCTCGAAAACAGACCGCCTCCACTGCTCGGGTGATGGGGACATCGGCGCCGAAGCGGTCAGCGAGCTCCAGCACTGATCGACACGACTTGACGCCTTCAACCACTTGACCGTGACTCGCCTGCTGCGCCTGTTCCAGGGTCTCGCCCCGGCCCAGCCGCTCACCGAACGTTCGGTTGCGCGACAGCGGCGACGAGCACGTCGCAACCAGATCTCCGAGCCCGGCCAGCCCGGCAAACGTCATCGGGTCAGCGCCGAACACCGCGCCCAGCCGAGCCGTTTCGGCCAGACCACGCGTGATCAACGATGCGACGGTGTTGTCGCCGAAACCCATCCCTTGAGCCATGCCGCACGCCAACGCGATGACGTTCTTGACCGCGCCGCCGAGCTCGCAACCAACGACATCGGTATTCGTATACGGGCGGAAGTACGGCGTGAACGACGCGTGGCCCACCGCCGTGGCCCGCTCCAGGTCGGCGCAGGCGACGACCGTCGCAGTTGGTTGCTCCTGCGCAATCTCGCGCGCGAGGTTCGGCCCGGAAACCACCGCGATACGCTCGGCCGGTGCGCCCGCCACCTCGGCGATGACCTCGCTCATCCGCTTCCCGGTCCCTAGTTCGACGCCTTTCATCAAGCTGACCAGCGTCGCATTCGGCGGGAGCAACGGCGTCCAGTCCTGCAGATTCGCACGCAGCGTCTGCGAGGGAATGGCAAGCGCCACGATATCCGCGCCGCCCAGCGCCTTCGCCGCCTCGTGCGTGGCCATGAGTCGCTCCGGCAGCAGTAAACCCTTCAGATAGTCGGCATTCTCGTGTGTGGCATTGATGCCGTCAGCCAGCTCGGGGCGTCGAGCCCACAACGTGACGTCGCTGCCGGCGTCCGTCAACACTTTGGCGAAGACCGTGCCCCACGATCCAGCGCCGAGCACCGCGGCCCTGATCATGTCGACCGCCCACTCCTCGGCCGGAACAACGGCCCGACAGGTGGCTTCTCGCCCCGCAACTCGCCGACGAGCTCGCAGATGGCGCGCATCATGACGTCGGTCATCCCCCGCAGCGTCTCCGCGCTCGGCTCGGCGCCCTGGAACCGGCTGAGGTCCAGCGCTGGTCCCGCGATGACCGTCACCTCCTTTCGGGGCAACGGCCGATACCGCTTGCCATACACGTCAACGGCAAACTGCGCGCCCCATTGTGCGGCCGGGATGACCGGAACATCCGGCGCGAGGAAGGCAAGCCTGGCCGCACCCGTTCTGCCGACCATGGGCCACCAGTTCGGGTCGCGGGTCACGGTGCCCTCGGGGTAGACGATCACGACCTCCCCGCGACGGAGCGCCGCCACCGCTCCCTCCAAAGACTGTCGCGCCTGAGAGGTGCCTCGGTCGACCGGGATCTGCCCGGTCCCACGAAACGCCGCGCCGACCACGGGAATGTCGAACAGACTCCGCTTGGCCAGGAACCGCGGTGCCCGGCCCGCGTCGTACACGTACCTTGCGACGACAAGCGGATCGGCGTAGCTGACGTGGTTTATCACCAGGATGGCCGACCCCGTAGCGGGTACATTCTCGACGCCACGCCACCGCAGCTTGAACAGCGCGCTCACTGGTAGGTACAAAACGACCACGATGAACCGCAGCCAGGGCGAGGACTTCTCGGCCGAGATCGTGCGGCGCTTCGCTTGCCTCGGCACTCGCGTCTCCTCAGGTCGGTTGTCGTGCAGTCTGCCGCACGTCGTCATGGAGGCGTAGCACGTTCGTAGACTTCCGTCCTGAGAGTCGAAGGTGCGATCAGTGGCCGCCGTACCAAATCATGGCCGGCGGGCTGGTCGCGCGGCGCCGACCTGAACTCTCCGCGGGTCGCCGAGGACCCGCTCTGGCTCGGGCGCTCTGCAGCCGAGGCCGTCGTTGGAGACCGATCCACCGCCCGGACGACCGAACCTGCTCGGCGCCGACCGTCACACCTGGGCCTCGGTGTTCGCGCCGCATACCGTGATTACGATGACGTACCACCACTCCAGGGTGTCATTCTGAGCGACGCCAGCCACTCCACGATGCGTGTCCGCGGTAGACGTCACCTGCATCTCGTGACAAGCCGAGCATCGCAAGAGCGACGCGTGGGGAGACGATGCGGTGTCTCCACGGACAGGTGTGGCGTTCTTCTGGAGGTGTATTGCGACGGAGGCAAACGTGCAGTGGACGGTGATCATCCCGGTCAAGGCGCTGCCGAACGCCAAGAGCCGGCTGACCGCGGCTTCCCCCGACGATGCGGCGCATGCCCGGCTCGTCACGGCAATGCGTCGGGATACAGCCCACGCCGCGCGAAACGCGGCCACGGTAGCCCGAGTGCTCATCGTCGCCGACCGGAGTGGTGACCCGACGGCGGACCTGGTCCAGTCCCTCCCCGGGCTCAACGGGGGCGTCTCCGAAGCGGCGTCGTTCGCCGCTCTGCGGTGGCCGGCCGACGGCATCGCTGCCCTGGTGGGAGATCTGCCCGCGTTGCGCTCGCAAGAGCTCGCGGCGGCTCTGGCCGATGCGGCCGATCATCCCCGCGCGTTCGTGGCCGACGCGGCGGGAACCGGCACGACGTTGCTGACCGCCCGCGCCGGAGTTCCCCTGCGCCCAGCGTTCGGTCCGGGCTCTGCCGCGCGACATGCTCGTCACGCGGTAGCCGTCTCCGGAGGGCCGGGCTTGCGGACAGATGTCGACACGGCGGAAGACTTGTCGCAAGCCGAGCGCCTCGGGTTCGGGCTTTCCACCCGATCCGTCACCGCAGACTCACACGCGCGGTGCATGATGACGAAATGACTCGTTCGCTGCCCGTGTCATCCATAGCCTCGTCGGCGATCGATCCGGCCGACTCGGTTCCCGGAGGCGATCTGGAACCGGAACGCGCAGCCCAAGCCGTTCTCGATCTCCCCCCAGATCGGTCCAGCAACCGCGAGATGTCATGGCTCTCGTTCAACGCACGTGTGCTCGCGTTGGGCGAGGATCGGCGGCAGCCCTTGCTGGAGCGGCTGAAGTTCCTCGCAATCTTCGCGAGCAACCTCGACGAGTTCTATATGGTGCGCATTGCCGGTCTACAGCGCCGCGCTGACATGGGCCTGCAGGTGGCGTCGCCCGACGGCCTGTCGCCGCGCGAAACGTTGGCCAAGCTGGCCGAGCGCATTCGAGAGCTGGCCGACCGGCACGCCCGCTGTTTCCTCGAAGATGTCCAACCCGCGCTAGCGGCCGAAGGCATCCGAATCGTGCGCTGGGCCGACCTGAACGAGGAAGAGCGCCGGCGGCTGGGCGATTACTTCCGGTCCAAAGTCTTTCCGGTCCTGACGCCACTAGCGGTCGATCCGGCCCATCCGTTTCCTTACATCTCCGGGCTCTCCTTGAATCTCGCGGTGCTGGTTCGCGATCCCGAAGGCGACCTGGAGAGATTCGCGCGGGTCAAGGTCCCCAACAACGTCCAGCGATTCGTGGTCGTATCGAAATCCACGCAGGAGGCGGAGTTCCTGCCGCTGGAGGACCTGATCGCCGCGCATCTGTCGATGCTGTTTCCCGGAATGACCGTGGTGGAGCACCACATCTTTCGAGTGACGCGCAACGCCGATCTGGAAGTCGAAGAGGACCGCGACGAGGACCTGCTGCAGGCGCTGGAGCGTGAGCTCGCCCGACGGCGATTCGGCCCCGCGGTTCGACTGGAGGTCGCGGAGGACATCGACGACGAGGTGCTGAGCCTGTTGACGAGCGAGATCGACGTCCAGCCCGATGGCGTCGTCCGGGTGCCGGGCTTGCTGGACCTGTCGTCGTTGTGGCAGGTATATGACGTTGATCGCCCAGGGTTGAAGGACCCGGTATTCGTCCCAGCGACCCATCCCCGATTCGTAGAGGGCGAAACACCCAAGTCGGTGATCGCCACCCTCCGCGACGGCGATGTGCTCGTGCACCACCCTTACGAGTCGTTCGCCACGAGCGTGCAGCGGTTCATCGAGCAAGCGGCCGCCGATCCGCACGTCCTCGCCATCAAGCAGACGCTGTATCGCACGTCCGGCGACTCCCCGATCATCGACGCGCTCATCGACGCGGCCGAGGCGGGCAAACAGGTCGTGGCGCTAGTCGAGATCAAGGCTCGCTTCGACGAGCAGGCCAACATCAAATGGGCGCGCGCACTGGAGCGCGCGGGCTGCCACGTCGTCTATGGCGTGGTCGGGCTCAAGACGCACTGCAAGACGGCGCTCGTCGTGCGGCAGGAGGGCGGAACAATTCACCGCTACGCGCACGTCGGCACCGGCAACTACAACCCCAAGACTGCGCGCCTGTACGAAGATCTCGGTCTGTTTACCGCGGACGAGGCGATCTGCGCCGATCTGACCGACCTCTTCAACGTCCTCACCGGCTACTCGCGGCAGACAGCGTACCGATCCCTCCTCGTAGCGCCCCAAGGCATCCGCGCAGGTCTGATCGAGCGCATCGAGCGAGAGATCCTGCACAAACAAAACGGCAAGGATGCACGAATACAGATAAAGACCAACCACCTGGTCGACGAGCTGACGATCGATGCTCTGTACCGAGCGTCGATGGCCGGTGTCCGCATCGAGCTGTTAGTGCGCACGTTCTGCACCATCCGGGCCGGCATCCCTGGGCTGTCCGAGAACATCACCGTGCGGTCGATCCTCGGTCGGTTCCTCGAGCATTCCCGGATCTTCTACTTTGCGAACGATGGCGCTCCGGAGTACTGGATCGGCTCGGCCGACCTGATGCACCGCAACCTCGATCGCCGGGTCGAGGTCCTGTGCCGCGTGAAGGACCGAGCCGCGACCGACCATTTACGACTGTGCCTCGATGCCGCCTTTTCCCCAGACACCGCCGCCTGGGAGCTACAGGCCGATGATCGATGGGTCCGCCTCGGCGGAGCCAGACAGGTCGACTACCAGCAGTTCCTGATGCGGCGGCTCGGTGGACGCGCCGAATAGGTCGGGCTACGGCATCGCCGCCGCTGGCGGCGTCGTCTGGCGTGACGCCGGCCAAGGGCGGGTCGATGTCGCGATCATCCATCGCAACCGGTACGACGACTGGACGCTGCCCAAGGGCAAGCTACGGCCCGGCGAGACCGAGCTGCTGGCCGCAGTTCGCGAGGTCGGCGAGGAAATCGGCTCCCGGGTCGCAGTTCAGCGGCGGCTGGGCCGGGGCGGATACCGCGTTGGCCGCCTGTCGAAGTCGGTCGCGTTCTGGTCGATGCATCACCGCGGCGGCCATTTCGAGGCCAGCCAGGAGGTCGACCGGATGAGATGGGTGGACCCTGGGCGGGCCCGCGACCTAGTCAGCTATCCGCTTGACGGGGAGATGCTCGACCGGTTCGCCGAGACACCGGTGCCGGATTCCGTCCTCGTGCTGGTCCGTCATGCCAAGGCCGGCAAACGCACGAACTGGCCCGGCGAGGACAACCAGCGCCCGCTGGACAACGAGGGTCGCCGGCAGGCGCGCCGCCTGGCCCGGCTGCTTCCGTGCTTCGCTCCCGAGCAGATCGTCTCGGCTGACCGAGTCCGCTGCGTGCAGACCGTAGAGCCGACGGCCGAGTTCCTCGGACTACCGATCGAGATCCGTCCGGTCTTCTCGGACGAGTCCTACTTTGCCGATCCGGTCCGGGCGCTCGACGAGCTTCGGGAGCTGATCAAGGCCGAACCATCGACCGTGCTGTCGAGCCAGGGGGAAGCGGTTCCCGCGTTACTCGAAGTCGTGGCGCCTCGGGGTGCGGCCGAGTCCTTCCTGACGAGGAAGGCAGCCATATGGGTCGTATCCTTCGCGGACGGTATCTCGGTTGCTGCCGACTACTACGAGGATGCCGTGCGCTGATCCGCGAAACGCCATCGGCCGCGAGCCCATGGTGCTGGCGGGCCCGCGGCCGACGATGAGGTCAGCGGGCTCGCTTGGCCGGTGCCCTCTTGGCCGGTGCCCTCTTGGCCGGAGCCTTCTTCGCCGGAGCTCTGGTGGCGGCGGCCTTCACGGGCGGCGCCTTCCTGGCGGGAGCCTTGCTCGCGACCTTTGCTGTCGACTTCCGGGCGGCTGGGGCTGCCTTCTTCGCCGCAGCTGACTTGGTCACCTTCTTGGCACCGCTCGTGATCGCCTTGAACTCGGCACCTGGACGGAACGCGGGCACCGACGTCTTCTTCACCCGAACCGAAGCTCCGGTTGCGGGGTTACGGGCCATCCGCGCCGCCCGATCCCGCTTCTCGAAGATGCCGAAGCCGGTCAGTACGACCTTCTCCCCCTTCGCTACGTGCCCGTAAATCGAATCGAGCACGGTATCCAGGATCATCCCGGCCTGCTTCTTGTCCGTCTGCAACCGACCCGCCAGCTCCTCGATGAACTCTGCCTTGTTCGGCACGTGTCCTCCCTGGACCGTCATAACTCGGCCCCAGTGGCCGATTGTCACGACACGGTAGGGGTTTTTGCGCCCAACGACAAACCAATCCGCTTGTGTCGCAGCACTTTTCTCGTTCACCGGACCGCAGTGACCCAGCGGAGGAAGCCCGACGGCCTGGCCTGGAGGAGCTCAGCACTCGAAAATGCGCCTACAGGGTAAGGGAATACTGCGCTGGTTGGTCCGCCGGAAGATCAAGAAACGGCGGGTAGCCACGGGCGCCGGGTTTTTTCGTAGGTGGCGATGTCATCGACGTGCCGGAGCGACACATCGATGTCGTCGAGGCCCTCGAGCAGCCGCCAGCGACCGTAGTCGTCGATCTCGAACCGATAGTTCTCGTCCGCCCAGCTGACCGTCCGCTCGACCAGATCTACCGTGACCTCGATCGACGGATCCTCCTCCACCGCATCGCTGAGCAGGCTGACGGCCGAATTGGGAACAACCACGGTGAGCAGACCGGCCTTCAACGAGTTACCCCGAAAGATGTCAGCGAACCGCGGCGAGATGACGACCTTGAATCCGTAGTCCATCAGCGCCCAGACCGCATGTTCACGGGAGGACCCAGTGCCGAAATCTGGACCGGCCACGAGGATGGTCGCGCCGGAATAGCGATTCTGATTCAGCACGAACTCGGGCTCGTTCTCGCGCCACGCCTGGAACAGGCCGTCCTCGTACCCCGAGCGAGTGACCCGCTTCAGATACACCGCCGGGATGATCTGGTCGGTGTCGACATTGCTTCGGCGGAGGGGTACCGCGTGGCCGGTGTGCCGGGTGAACTTCTGCATGGATCCCCCTACAGGTCCGCTGGGCTGGCCAGATGGCCGGTTACCGCCGTCGCCGCCGCGACAAGCGGCGACACCAGATGGGTGCGTCCGCCTCGGCCCTGCCGACCCTCGAAATTCCGATTGGACGTTGAGGCGCTGCGCTCGCCAGGAGCGAGCTGATCGGGATTCATGCCGAGACACATGGAGCAACCGGCCTGACGCCACTCCGCTCCGGCGGCTCGGAAGATCGCATCGAGTCCCTCGGCCTCGGCCTGCTCGCGTACCTGCATCGATCCAGGTACGACGAGCATACGGACGCCCTCAGCGACCCGGTGACCCTTGATGACCTCGGCAACCGAACGCAAATCCTCGATGCGACCGTTCGTGCAAGATCCGACGAACACCGTGTCAACCGAGATCGCTCGCAGCGGAGTGCCAGCCTGGAGATTCATGTACGCGAGCGCCTTCTCCGCAGCGAGCCGGTCCCCTTCGTCCTCGAACTGGGCCGGATCCGGCACGCGGTCACCGAGCGGCGCACCTTGTCCCGGGTTGGTGCCCCACGTGACGTAGGGCGTCAGCGTCGTAGCGTCGAATGTCACCTCGGCGTCGAAGCTCGCATCGGGGTCGGTCCGCAGGCTGGTCCAGTACTCGACAGCCGCATCCCAGTCCGACCCGGTAGGTGCGTGCTTACGACCATGGAGATAGTCGAATGTCGTCTGGTCCGGAGCGACCACGCCGGCGCGCGCACCCCACTCGATGCTCATGTTGCATACCGTCATCCGCCCTTCCATGCTCATCTGCTCGAACGTGTTCCCCCGGTACTCGACCATGTATCCCTGGCCACCACCGGTTCCGGTCTTCGCGATCACGGCGAGGATCACGTCCTTCGGCGTGACTCCGGCCGGCGGCACCCCGTCGACCGTCACCGCCATCGTCTTCGGTCGCGGCATGGGCAACGTCTGGGTGGCGAGCACATGCTCGACCTGGCTGGTACCGATACCGAACGCCAACGCGCCGAACGCGCCGTGCGTTGACGTATGGGAGTCGCCGCAGACGATCGTCATGCCGGGTTGGGTGATACCCAGCTGCGGTCCGATCACGTGGACGATTCCCTGGTTGGCGTCGCCCATCGGGTACAGGCGGATACCGAACTCGGTGCAGTTGCGCCGCATGGTCTCGATCTGCGTCCGGCTGACTGGATCGGCGATGGGCTTGTCGATGTCAAGGGTGGGCACGTTGTGGTCCTCGGTGCCCAGCGTCAGGTCGGGCCGCCTGACCGCGCGACCGCCCAGCCTGAGCCCGTCGAATGCCTGCGGGCTCGTCACCTCGTGCACGAGGTGCATGTCGATGTACAACAGGTCCGGTTCGCCGGGCGCGCTGCGCACCACGTGGGTGTCCCACAGTTTCTCGGCCAGGGTCCTATCCACCGGCACCGCCCTTCTGAGCCTGGCGTCTCGTATACTGAGACGCTAGTATCGCTTAGTGAGACATAGTAGCGGCATCGGCGTCGTCGACAAATCGGTGGCCATTCTCGATGCCGTAGCCGCCCGCCCGTGCGCGCTCAACGACCTGGTCGAGGACACCCGATTGCCTCGGGCCACGGCGCATCGCCTGGCGGTCGCTCTCGAGGTCCATGAACTGCTCGACCGAGACGGTGACGGGCGATTCGTGCTT
The DNA here is from genome assembly GCA_963748415.1 of uncultured Actinomycetota bacterium. Classification (GTDB taxonomy): domain Bacteria; phylum Actinomycetota; class Actinomycetes; order Mycobacteriales; family Jatrophihabitantaceae; genus CAVVJA01. The sequence goes on from CAVVJA010000020.1 coordinate 64,824, forward strand.
GGGCCGCGAGTGGGCGAACTTGCCGCGGCGCGACCGGATCCATTTATCGTCGCCGCAGCTCCGGTTCTCGCGTGGGTGCGCGACGAGAGTGGGGAGAGCGCCCAGTTGTACCGCCGCGACGGCATCGAACGGGTATGTATCGCATCCGCCGAGCGCACTCACGGGCTCCGCACCACGGTGCCGATCGGCAGCCGGCTGCCGCTTACGGCCGGCTCGGGTGCCCAGGTTCTGTGTGCTTGGCTCATCGACGAACCCGTCCGCTCGTCGGTGCTGTCGCAGGCGAGGTTTACCGAGCGCAGTTTGGTCGAGGTGCGACGACGCGGTTGGGCCCAATCGGTCGGACAGCGCGAAGCTGGCGTCGCATCGGTGTCCGCCCCCGTCCGAGACAGGACCGGCGATGTTGTTGCGGCGCTGTCCATCTCCGGTCCGATCGAGCGGCTTGGCCGTTCACCCGGAGCCCGTTATTCCCCGATCCTCGTCGACGGCGCGCGGCGAATCAGCGAGGCCATGGAGGCATAGCAGCTTGCGCCGGATGACCGCCGGTTCGAAAGTCCGGCCCCCTTCCCGGCGTAACTCATGGCGTCTAGGGTCGCGCGACACTAGCTTGGGTCCGTCGGAGGAGGCATCATGACGACCGTCAATCCGATTCCCGAGGGCTACCCGCAGGTCATGCCGTATCTCACGGTCGACGGGGCGAGCGCCGCGATCGACTTCTACACAACCGTTTTCGGCGCGAAAGAGCGACTGCGCATGCCGGCTCCGGGGGGCAAGGTGGGTCACGCCGAGCTGGAGATCGGCGACTCCGTGGTGATGCTGGCTGACGCCTTCCCCGACATGGGCAACCAGACCCCTCCGGCGCTGGGTGGCACGCCCGTCACCGTGATGGTTTATGTCGCCGACGTCGACGCCGTGTTCGACCGCGCGCTCAAGGCGGGCGCGACTGAGGAACGCAAGGTCGAGAATCAGTTCTACGGCGATCGCGCTGGTCAGTTCGTGGACCCGTTCGGGCACAAGTGGTTCCTCGCGACCCACGTCGAGGACGTCACGCCCGAGGAGGTGGCCGAGCGTGCCGCCGCCGCCATGGGCGGCTGATCGCCCTCGTCCAGCTTGGAGTGAGGAGGATTGCGGTGCCACAACGGGTAGTTGTCACCGGTGGGAGCGGCAAGCTGGGTCGCGCGGTCGTCGCGGACCTACTGCGGCACGACTGGTCGGTCGTCAATGTCGACCAGTCACCGCCGCCCGCGGATCAGGGTTGCCCACATATTCGAATCGACCTGACCGATTTCGGGCAGACCGTCGAAGCGCTCACCACAACCCCAGGTGACGGGGTCGACGCGGTGGTCCACCTCGCGGCGATTCCAGCACCGGGTATTACCTCGAACGCTGCGACATTCGCCAACAACGCGCCATCGACGTACAACGTGTTCGCCGGTGCCCGGCTCGCCGGTATTCGTAACGTCGTCTGGGCATCGAGCGAGACCGTGCTTGGCTTGCCGTTCGACTCTCCGCCGCCATACCTCCCGGTGGATGAGAATTACCCGCCTCGACCCGAGAGCACCTACTCGCTGGTCAAGACGCTCGAGGAGCTGATGGCGGTGCAGTTCTGCCGCTGGGATCCGCAGCTGAAGATGGTTGGGTTGCGGTTCTCGAACGTCATGACCCCCGACGACTATGCGGGTTTCGCCGAATTCCAGCAGGATCCCGTGCACCGCAAGTGGAACCTGTGGAGTTACATCGACGCCAGAGACGGTGCGCAGGCGGTGCGTCGCGCGTTGCAATGGGAAACCACGGGGACCGAGGTATTCATCATCGCCAACGCCGACAGCGTGATGAATGAGTCGTCGGCGTCCCTTGCGGCCAAGGTCTTCCCGGGCGTGGAGGTCCGCAAGGTCCTTGGCGAGCACGAGACGCTGCTGTCGATCGACAAGGCGCGCCGGATACTTGGCTACGTACCGCAGTACTCCTGGCGCGACTACATCTGAACGCGGCCATAGCGCCACCCGACCGCTGGCATGATCGCGTCATGCCCACTCTGCCGTTGTCGCCCGACGAGCTTCTGACGACCACCCGCACGGTGCGCCGCCGGCTCGATCTCAATCGTCCGGTGCCGATGAGCTTGATCCGCGAGTGCCTCGAGATCGGCCTTCAAGCGCCCACGGGATCCAACCGACAGGGCTGGCATTGGGTCGTCGTTGATGATGCCGAAATCCGACGCCGCATCGGCGACGTCTACCGCGCGGTCACCGAGGGGTATCTCGCCTCCGGCGCGTCCGCGGCGCGATTGTTCACCGATGACCCGCAACGCGCACCGGTGCAGCGTCGCATCGGGGACAGCGTGGCGTGGCTGGCGCAGCACATGGGCGAGGTACCAGTGCTTGTGATCCCGTGCATCAAGGCCGGCAAGCAACTGCCCTCCGGCAGCCAGGCCGGACTATGGGGGTCTCTGCTACCCGCCGCCTGGAACTACATGCTGGCCGCGCGAGCGCGTGGCCTCGGCACGGCGTGGACCACCTTGCATCTTCAACGCGAATCCGAGGTTGCCGCACTGCTCGAACTGCCAGCCGGCATTCACCAGGGCGTGTTGATCCCGACGGCCTACTACACGGGAACCACATTCCGGCCGGCACCGCGTGCGCCGCTGGATAGCGTCCTCCACATCAACCGGTGGTAATGGTGTCCGGCGTAGTTGAGAGTCTTAGCGCTAGCCCCGCTGCCGCCGCGGTGATCTTTGAGTTGATGCCACCGAGCGACGCTAAGCCCAAGATCATCTAACGTAGGCCCGGCTCGGGGAACCACGTGATGTGGGCAACTGGCCCGACCTCGAGCGTGCAAAGCGGTTACGGTTTCCTCAGGATGCACCGAGAGGAACACCATGAGCGATCGTCGTGACGCTGTCATCGTGGGCGCGGTTCGTACCGCTATCGGCAAGAGGAACGGCAGCTTGTCGGGCGTCAATGCGATCGACCTTTCCGCACATGTCCTGAACGCGCTCGCCGCCCGCACCGGCATCGATCCGGCGGCGGTCGATGATGTGATCTGGGGCTGCGTCCAGCAGGTCGGCGAACAGAGCGTCAACGTAGGCCGAAACGCTGTGCTGTCCGCTGCCTGGCCGGAGACCGTTCCGGCGACGACCATCGACCGCCAGTGCGGTTCCTCACAGCAAAGTGTGCACTTCGCCGCGGCCGGGCTCGTCGCCGGCCACTACGAGCTGGCCATCGCCGGAGGCGTGGAGATGCTGTCCCGCTTACCCATCGGCGCCAACGTGGTTCCCGGGTACGGTCGACCCTTCACCGAATCGTTGCGCGAGCGGTATGGAGTGGATGAGTTCAACCAGGGAATCGGCGCTGAGCTGATGGCCGACCGCTGGAAGCTATCCCGGACCAGACTGGACGAGTTTTCCCTAGCGTCACATGAGAAAGCCGCGACCGCGATCGATGAGGGCCGATTCAGGGACGAGATCGCGCCGTTCGCCCTCCCGGACGGCACAGTATTCGACACCGACGAGGGCGTCCGGCGCGGAACCACGATCGAGAAGATGGCCACGCTCAAGCCTGCGTTCAAGCCGGACGGCGTCATCCATGCGGGTAACTCATCCCAGATCAGTGACGGCGCCGCCGCCCTGTTGCTCACGACCTCTGAAAACGCCGGCCGGCTGGGCCTCATCCCCCTCGCGCGGGTACACACTGCCGTGGTGGCAGGCGCCGATCCGGTCATGATGCTCAGTGCGCCGATCCCGGCGACGAAACGGGCGCTGGAGCGGTCCGGGATTGACCTCGCCGACATCGGCGCGTTCGAGGTCAACGAAGCCTTTGCGCCGGTCCCCATGGCATGGCTGGCCGAGACCGGAGCTGACGAGAAGACGCTCAACCCCAACGGGGGCGCGATCGCCTTGGGTCACCCGTTGGGTAGCACCGGCGCGCGGTTGATGACAACGCTCGTCCACCACATGAAGCGCAACAACATTCGCTACGGCCTGCAAACCATGTGCGAAGGCGGCGGCCTTGCCAACGCGACGATCGTCGAGCTGATGCGCTGAGCACGAAGCCGGCAGATTGGCGAGGACCAGGGAAGGATCCCACCGATGAATCTCGACGGCATCACCGCTCTCGTCACCGGCGGCGTCTCCGGCCTCGGTCTCGCGTCGGCCCGGCGACTGATCCGCGAGGGCGGCAACGTAGTGATCATGGATCTTCCGTCGTCCCGCGGGAAGGACGTATCTCTGGAGCTTGGTGGCAAGACGATTTTCGCCCCGGGCGACGTCACGAGCCCCGATGACGTGACAGCCGCCGTCGCAGCGGCCGAGGAGATCGGGTCACTCCGCGTGCTCGTCCATTGTGCCGGCATCGGCGATGCGGTCCGGCTGGTGGACAAGCATGGCGATCCCGGCTCCCTCGAGATCTACACGCGGGTCATCACGGTCAATCTCATAGGAACGTTCAACGTGCTGCGGCTCGCTGCGGCCAGTATGGCCAAGAACGACGAGATCGACGGGGAGCGTGGCGTCTGCGTCCTCACCGCCTCAATCGCCGGATTCGAAGGCCAGATCGGCCAGATCGCCTATTCGGCATCCAAGGGCGGGGTCGTCGGCATGACCCTCGTTGCTGCCCGGGACTTGGCCAGCTCCCGAATCCGGGTGTGCTCGATTGCGCCAGGAATCATGGACACTCCCATGCTCGGCAACCTTCTCCGCGCCGACATCAAGGCCAGCCTGTCCGCGACCGTACCCAACCCGCCTCGCCTCGGCGACGTCGACGAATTCGCCGACCTAGCGGCCACCATCGTGCGCAATGCCTACCTCAACGGGGAGACGATCCGGCTGGACGGCGCGCTCCGCATGGCGCCGCGCTGAGTTCCTCCGCGCCAGGCTCGCTGCCACAGGAAACGCATCCTGCGCCGGGCGAATGTGTGACCCGCACCGCATCGGACCATGCCGTTTCACTGGTTAAATTGAGCACCTATTTCCCTCTGCCCGGTCCGGCCGCAGGCGCGGTCGAATGGGCGACTGGGCGCGGAGAGTCTGGTGTGATTGCGATGATTCCTGGATTGGACGCCGCCCCGACGACACACGCCGGGCTGTTGGCCTGGGTGCAGGAATGCGCTGAGCTGACCCAGCCGGACCGGGTCGTGTGGGTGGACGGGTCGGCCGCTGAGTGGCGGCGGATCACCGACAAGCTTGTGGATGCGGGGACGTTCGTCCGACTCAACCCGGATCGGAAGCCGGATTCGTTCTGGTGCCGATCGGACCCGTCGGATGTCGCGCGGGTCGAAGCCCGCACCTTCATCTGCAGCCGCGATCCGGGCGACGCCGGGGTGACCAACAACTGGGAAGATCCGGACGAGATGAAACGCGTGCTCACCGGCCTGTTCCGCGACTGCATGCGCGGCCGGACGATGTACGTCATTCCGTACTGCATGGGTCCGTTGACCGCGCCGGAACCGATGCTCGGGGTCGAGCTGACCGACTCGCCCTATGTCGTGGCATCGATGCACATCATGACCCGCTGCGGATCGCCGGCAACGGCGCTCCTCGGAGATGATCGCGAGTTCGTGCCCGGGCTGCACAGTGTCGGTGCGCCACTGGCACCTGGCGAGGCGGACCGGCCGTGGCCGTGCAACGCCACGAAATACATCTCGCACTTCCCCGAGGAGCGCATGGTCTGGTCCTACGGCTCCGGGTACGGAGGCAACGCGTTGCTGGGCAAAAAGTGCTACGCGCTGCGGATCGCCTCGGTTGTCGCCCGTGAGCAGGGTTGGATGGCCGAGCACATGCTCCTTGCCAAGCTCACTTCGCCGGAGGAGCGCAGCTACTACATCGCGGCCGCATTTCCCTCGGCGTGCGGCAAGACGAACCTGGCCATGCTCGAGCCCACCCTGCCAGGCTGGCGGGTAGAGACCCTGGGTGACGACATCGCCTGGATCCAAGTCGGCCCGGAGGGCCGGCTGCATGCCCTCAATCCGGAGAAGGGCCTGTTCGGCGTTGCACCCGGCACCGGCTGGCATACGAACCCGAACGCGATGCGGACGATCGCCGCTGGGCATTCGATCTTCACCAACGTGGCGCTGACCGATGACGGGGACGTGTGGTGGGAGGGCATGACCGAAAAGCCACCCGCACACCTCACCGACTGGCGTGGCCAATCGTGGACACCCGAGTCGGGCACCACGGCGGCGCACGCCAATGCCCGGTTCTGCACGCCGATCGAGCAGTGCCCCATCCTCGCCACCGAGTGGGACAACCCCACCGGCGTACCGCTGGACGCGATCTTCTTCGGCGGCCGGCGCCGCGACACCGTCCCACTGGTCGTCCAGGCGCGGGACTGGCAGCACGGCGTGTTCCTCGGCGCCACCCTGTCCTCGGAGACCACCGCCGCCGCCAGCGGCCAGGTCGGCCTGGTACGCCGGGACCCGATGGCCATGCTCCCGTTCATCGGCTACAACGCCGGTGACTACTTCGCCCATTGGATCGAAGTCGGCAAGAGCCACGGCGCGGCCAAGCTACCGGTGATCTTCTACGTCAACTGGTTCCGCCGCGACGCCGATGGCCGCTTCCTCTGGCCCGGATTCGGGGAGAACATCCGCGTGCTCAAGTGGGCGCTGCAGCGGCTGTCGAACCAGACCGCGGCAACCGACACACCCGTCGGCCATACCCCAACCCCGGATGCGCTCGACACCTCGGGACTCGACCTCTCCCGCGCGGAACTCGCTGCGGCACTCGCTGTCGACCCGATCGAATGGCGCACCGAGGTCCCGGCCATCCAGAGCTGGCTCGACACGATCGGCCCGAGACTGCCCACATCGCTGCACGTCGAGCTCGATGCCCTTCGACAACGCCTCGGCCTGGGATAGGCGTTCGATGGTCAGGCGCTAACTTGATGCCCACTAGGGTGAGTTCCTATCTGCCTTCACCGGCAGGTTCCCGACGCTCGTAGGAAGGGCCGGCGCGCTGATGAACATCGTGGTGCTGATGAAGCAAGTTCCGGACACGGAAGGCGCCCGTACCCTCGACCCCGCGGACAATACGGTCGACCGCAGCGCGGTCGACCCGGTGATCAACTACATTGATGAGTTCGCGATAGAGGAGGGCCTGCGGCTTCGGGAGGCGCATGACGGCGACGTCACCCTCCTGACCGTCGGCCCAGAGCGGGCTACTGAGTCGATACGTAAGGCGTTGTCCATGGGTGTCGACCGCGCGGTCCATGTGTCAGATCCGATACTGCACGGTTCGTGCGCGATTCAGACGGCGGAGGTGCTGGCGGCCGCGCTGGGCACGCTCGAGTGGGACGTGGTCGTGGCGGGCTCAGAGGCAACGGATTCGCGGATGTCAGTGGTGCCTGCCATGTTGGCCGAGGTGCTGGGGGTGCCGCAGCTGTCCCAGGCCCGCAAGGTGACCGTGGAAGGGGACAGCGTCTCGATCGAGCGGCTGTCCGGCGACGGCTTCGACGTCGTCCGCGGCCGGCTACCGTCAGTAATAAGTGTCGTGGAGAAGATCAACGAGCCGCGGTATCCATCGTTCAAGGGGATCATGGCCGCGAAGTCAAAACCGGTTAAGACAATGACCGTCGCCGATCTAGACCTCGATGCCGGAGAGTTCGGATTGGCCGCCGCCTCCACCCAGGTGGTGGGGTTCGCGTCCGCTCCGCCTCGGCAGGCCGGGCAGGTCGTCGTCGATGACGGCGATGGTGGGGTCAAGATCGCGGAGTTCCTCGCGTCGCGGAAGCTCATCTGAGCTCGAAGGGAGGCTAGGTCATGGCGAAGGTGTTGGTGCTGGTCGATGCGACTGGCGATGTGGTCAAGAAGGTCACCCTCGAGCTGCTGACCGCGGCTCGGGCACTGGGCGAGCCGGCGGCAGTCGTGCTCGGCCGCCCTGGGCAAGTCGCGGCGCTGTCTGACGCACTCGCCGAGTACGGCGCCGCGACCAGCTACGGGGTTGCGAATGAGGACTTCGATCAGTATCTGGTCGCACCGAAGGCCGAGGCACTGGCGGCGGTCGCGGCGCAAGCCATGCCCGCCGCTGTGCTGGTCTCGTCGACCGCCGAGAACAAAGAGATCGCCGCGCGACTGGCGATCAAACTCGGCAGCGGCGTGCTCACCGACGCGGTCGCTGTCAACGCCGACGGCAGCGTCGAGCAAAGCATCTTCGGCGGCTCGATCACCGTGACCTCGAAGGTTCCTAACGGCGTACCGGTGATCGCGGTGCGACCCAACTCGATCACGCCGGAACCGGCCGCGACCCCGGGCACTGCCGAGGTGGTCGAGATGGACGTCACACTCTCGGATGCGGCGAAAGCGGCCACCGTGGTCGAGCACGTGAGCGAAGACAAAGGCGCTCGGCCGGCTCTCTCGGACGCGTCCATCGTCGTCTCAGGCGGCCGGGGTATCGGCACCGCCGAGAACTTCCGGATCATCGAGAAGCTTGCTGACACACTCGGTGCTGCGGTCGGCGCCTCACGCGCCGTCGTCGACGCGGGCTGGGTCCCGCACCAGATGCAGGTGGGTCAGACCGGAGTCACGGTTTCCCCGCAGCTCTATATCGCCGTCGGCATCTCCGGTGCCATTCAGCACCGGGCCGGGATGCAAACCTCCAAGACGATCGTCGCTATCAACAAGGACCCCGAGGCCCCAATCTTCGAACTCGCCGATTACGGCGTCGTCGGTGATCTGTTCACGATCGCGCCGCAACTCACCGAGGAGCTCGCGAAACGCAAGGAATGAGCCCGGCCGCAGGCTCTCTGCCGATCAGGGTTTCCGCGGCTCGGCGATGGGTCGCAGCAGGGCTTCCTGGGTCACCGAAGCGACGAGCAGACCGTCTCGCGTGAAGAATTCGCCGGTGGCCAGGCCACGGCCGTCGCCGGCGGTGCGGCTACGCGTCGCGAACAGCAACCAGTTGTCGGCGCGGAACGGACGGTGGAACCACATGGCGTGGTCGAGGGATACCAGCCGCACCCGCAGCGTTGCGGTGCGGATGGGCGGCGGTTCTTGCAGATCGAGCGCTGCCGTCGAGGCCAGGCTGAGGTCCGAGGCGTAGGCGAGGGCGCAGACGTGAAGCAGAGGCTCGTCCGGCAGTGGCTGGGTGGCCCGGATCCACACCAACTGCTCGTTCTGCCCGGGTGTGCCGGAACCCTCGGCCGGGGGCACGAATCGCATCGAGATCACTCCCCACCCCGGGAAGTCGGCGTAGTCCGGGTGCGGCCCGGGATCGTCGAGCGGGTCGGTCAGCTGCTCGGGCGGTGCGGCCGAGGGCATGCGAACGTGCCGGTCGTACCCTTCCTCCGGGCGCTTGAACGAGGCGGACAGCGTAAGGATCGCCTCGCCGCGCTGCGTCGCGGTAACGCGCCGGTTCGCATACGTGCCACCGTCGTGTAGCCGCTCCACGCGATACTCAATCGGGTCGCGGGGATCACCGGCACGCAGGAAGTAACCGTGCAGCGAGTTCGGTGACTGCGCGGCGTCAATAGTGCGCCCAGCGGCGGTAAGAGCCTGTGCGGCGACCTGACCGCCGAACGCGCGCAGCGGCGCGCCGGCGTGGCAGCGTCCGCGGAACAGGTCAGCGTCGTCGCGGGTGAGACTGAGCATGCTGACGAGATCGGCCGTATCTGGGTCATTGGGCTGCACGGCGCCGGACCTTACCGGCCCGGCACTGGCTGACACCGGCCTGTCGGTCAGGGGCACAGTCTTCTCGGGTTCCCCGCGCAACCGCCCTATTCCTTGGACCCGCTCGGTCCAGCGCGAGTTTTGGGCCGGGCTGCAACCGCGAGAGCCGGGCGACGGTTCGTTTGCGCGTCAAGTATCCGACCGACAAGATGGGGCCATGGGGCCCTCCTTGCCGGGTCGGGGGACGCCAGAGGACTGGACGCGCAGCTGGATGCGGCTGATCTCCACGGCGTCGTCATCGATCGCTAGTCCGGCCAGCCGGATACTCCCGATCGACCCGCTGGCGGCAATCCTGAATACGGTGCGTGATCGCGTTGTCGGGCGTAGTCGCACGTTTCGCCTATGGGGTCGGGACGTGACTCTAACGCTCGACGACGTCTCGATTACGGGAAGCGATCTTGCGCGCTCGGTCGGACAATTCGGCAACATCCACATCGTCACCCGCGATGTCCACTGGGATGTCTCGCGCATCGAGCGCCTGGAGTTTCGCGCGCGCAACGTTCATGTCCGTCCAGGCATGCCTCCGACGCTGGTTGCCGCGCCCGTGTCGTGGGAACTATGGGCAGCGCCGTCGGTCGTCGCTGGTTGGGTGGCAGACATCGCGCCAACGCACGGCCTTGAATTTGTCGAAGGCAGGCCGCTAGTCCGTCTGCCGAAGGCGCCGAGCTGGCTTCGTCTCGAAGTAAGGCCGTCGGCCGAGGGACGGTCAATTCGCCTCGAATGCATTGCGCTCCGTATCAGGTCTCGGCGCCTACCGATTCATCTGCCCGACCACACCGTGCCCTTTCCGCTACTGCCAGATCAAGCCGTGCTCAGTTCTGTCGAGACATTCCCGGACAAGATCATCATGCGTGGTCTGATCCACGAGTGGCAACGATCGGTGTCGCACAACGATCTGCAGAGACTGCTTGCTATGTTGCGTGCGCGCGATGGGCGCATCGAGATTTGACCAGGTGGATGATGCCCAGCGTCCTGCGCCACAGCGACGAAGGCCTTCCGGCGAAGAATCGCCGGAAGGCCTTCGTCACACAGGCAGCTACTTCGGCGGAGCCGCCTTGCGCGGACTGGCCTTTGGCCCGTCCGACTTCGGCTCGGCCGCGGGCTTTGGCGTCCCAGGGGTAGCCGCGTCGAAGTTCCAGTACCAGCCACGAACAGCGTTCGCTAGATCGACCGGGTTCTTGGCGTCACGAACCGCGGATGCGAAAGCGGAGGCGTCCTGCGCGGCGACCGAGCTGTACCAGTCCTGCGCAATAGCCTCACCGCGCGCCGCGAGTTCCGCGCGTTGGTCGCGCGCAACCTTGAGCTGGTCCGAAAGGGCGCTGACGACGTTCTTCGACGTGTCGGACACGGTGGTGCGCAACGAGTCCAACCGCAAGTCGGACAGTTTGCTGACCTTGTTGGACAGTTCCTGAAGGGCAGCAGGCTGACGGCGCAGCTGCTCGTACCAGTAGTCGTTAGCGCCGACGTACCAGTAGACCTGCTCGCGCGACACGTCCGTGGCTTTCTTCGCGCCCTCGACGAGCGCTTGACGAGCGGACATTTGCGATCTCCAATGTGTTTGCTGGGTGCTTGCAATTGCAAGCGTAGCAAACATGACCCGAGATCTTCGACGATGTGACGTGACCCTTGTCACGATCCGATATGCAGGTCTGCGTGGCCGCCGCGTCCAGTCGCTCAACTGTTCCGTGGGCATGCGCCCCTACGCAGCGTTCACGTTTGGATGGCTGCCTTCTTGGCTATCAAGTCCTGGACGTCGTCGATTCCCCAGGCGGTGAGCGCTTCTGCGGTGTGCTGTCCCGGCAGCGGCGGCGGATCGGACAACCCACCCGGCGTGCGGGAAAATCGAGGCGCTGGCGCAGGTTGCCACGCGCCCGCTCGCTCGACATAGGTTCGCCGGGCCACGAGATGCGCATCCTTGGCCGCCTCGTGTAGTGAGAGCACCGGCTCGACACATGCGTCGCGGCCAGCGAACACCTGTGCCCACTCATCCCTCGTGCGCTGCTTGAATCGCGCTGCGAACATCGTCCGCAGTTGCGGCCAATTCGCCGGGTCGGCGCGGTCCGGAACGTCCGTGAGCTCCAGACCTGCCAGCAGGGCGGCGTAGAACGGCGTTTCGAGAGCCCCAACGGCCAACCATCCGCCGTCCGCGGCCTCGTAGACGTCGTACCACGGCGCCCCGCCGTCCAGGAGATTCACACCACGTTCGTCCCGCCACTGACCCTGGGCCGCCATCATCCAGGGCATTGCCAGCAAGGACGCAACACCGTCGACGATCGCCGCATCAATCACTTGACCGACGCCCGATGTCATTCGTTCGACGAGCGCCGCGCAGATACCGAACGCGACGAGCATGCCGCCGCCGCCGAAGTCGCCGAGCAGATTCGCCGGGAACTGCGGTGGGCCACCGGCTCGGCCGAGCGCGTGCAACGCCCCGGTGCGGGCGATGTAGCCAATGTCATGGCCGGCGGTTGCAGCCAACGGACCGTGCTGGCCCCATCCGGTCATGCGCGCATAGATGAGCCGCGGGTTGCGGCCGAGGCAGACGTCCGGGCCTATGCCGAGACGTTCCATGACCCGTGGTCGCATGCCTTCGAGAAGCACATCGGTCGAGTCGATCAGCCGCAGCACTGTGTCAACTGCGAGAGCATGTTTGAGGTCCAGCATGACGGATCGCCGACCCCTATTGAGCAACGCTTGCCGGGGATTGGATGCCGAGACGTCGGGTCTATCGATGCGCAACACCTCCGCCCCCAGATCCGCGAGCATCATCGCGCAGAACGGGCCGGGACCAATACCGGCCAACTCGAGGACCCGGATGCCCACCAACGGTCCCCGTCGGGTCGGCTCGTAGTCGGAATTTGCCCTCATCGCATTTCTCGTCGCGCGTCGGCGATCCACCTGGTGTCCGGCGTTCAGCTTGTCTGCTGTCGCAAGCCACCTTAGGTTGGCTGACTTGCTCGGCGCCATGGCACATATCGTCCCGTGGCGGCGCGCGCCGGTCGCGTACCGTTGCACCGATATGAGTGTGCTTCTCCTGATGCGGCATGGTCAGGCATCACTTGGTACCACGAACTATGACCGACTCTCCGACATCGGGCACCGGCAAGCGCAGCTGACCGGCGGCCGGCTTGCCCGCGCGGATCTGATCATCGATCGCACTGTGAGTGGCGCCATGATGCGCCAGCGCGACACCGCACTGATCGTGATGAGAGAGATCGGTCTCAGCGAATCCAACCTGCAGATCGATGATCGTCTCGACGAATACGACCACGTCGGTGTCATGGCCGGGCACACGACCGGTATCAGCTTCGCGACAGCGACGACACCGGAGCGAGCCCGAACCGTCCAATCCGCGCTGGACGAGGCAATTGCGCGCTGGATGGCCTCCGACAGCGGTTACCCGGAACCGCACGACGGCTTCATTGATCGCGTCCTGGCCGTGGTTGACGAGTCGACCAGAAGATCAGGCACGACGTTGGCGGTGACATCGGGCGGCGTCATCGCGGCAGTGTGCGCGCATCTGCTCGGACTTCGAGCCGACAAATGGCCCGCGCTAGCACGCGTAATGGTGAACGCAAGCCTGACCAGGGTGATCAGTGGGCCCACCGGCACGCGCCTGTTGACGTTCAACGACCATGCCCATCTCGAGCAAGATCGGGCACTGATCACCTATCGCTAGGGTCGAGCTCACCGTCCACCTACCGCGTGTCGGAGGAGATCGATGATGACGGAGTTGGCAGGTCGCACCGCGCTCGTCACCGGCGGCGGGCGTGGCATCGGCAGGGCGATCTCGATACGTCTTGCTGGCGCAGGTGCCGCGGTAGCCGTGAACTACCGGCGTGACGCCGCAGCCGCGATCACGACCGTCGAAGAGATCATCGCCGCCGGCGGCCGGGCCTCCGCATTCCAAGCGTCGATCGATGATCCGGCAGCGGTCGAGACCTTGGTGGACTCGGTTCTCGCTGAGTTCGGGTTTGTGGACATCCTGGTCAGCAACGCAGGTATTGCGAGTCGCGGTCATTCGCTGGCTAACACAGACCTCGCCGAAATGGAACGGCTCATGCGCACCCACGTGCTCGGTCCCCACGAGCTGGTTCGACGGCTGCTGCCTCAGCTGCGCGCGCAATCTCGTGGCGACATCGTCGTGATTTCCAGTGTGCTAGCCGAGCGCGCCTCTCCCGGTGCCGGACCGTACATGATGGCAAAGGTGGCACTCGAGGCGATGGCGGCGACATTGGCGGTGGAGGAGATGCCGAACGGAATCCATACCAATGTGGTCGCGCCCGGTCTTGTCGCCACCGAGATGGGCGACCGCATTGTCCGGGCCGTGCGCCCCGGGCTGACCCGATCGACGGAGCTCGACGAGCGTTCCCCCTACGGACGAGTATGTCGTCCGGAGGACGTTGCCGATGTCGTCGCGTTCTTGGTGTCGGCAAATGCGTCCTACGTGAACGGACAACGGATCGCAGTAAACGGCGGCGGCGCGAGCTTGCCCGGCTTCTGAGAGGAGATCGGGGTTGAAGATCGATGCGTTGTTCTCTGCGACTGTGCCGGATAGCCGAACCGAGGCGGCAAGCGCGGAGGCCGCGGGCTACCGCGGTATCTGGACGAGTGAGACCAAGCACGACCCATTCGTCGCAGTCGCTCTCGCCGCAATCGCGAGCAATCGCATCGAACTCGGCACCAGCCTTGTCATCGCCTTTGCTCGCAACCCGATGTCGACCGCAGTGCAGGCCAACGACGTGCAGCTGCTATCGAACGGACGGCTCTTGCTGGGGCTGGGATCACAGATCAAGCCGCACATCACCCGGCGGTTCAGCATGCCCTGGTCGCACCCGGCACCCAGGATGCGGGAGTTCATCCTGGCTATGCGGGCGATCTGGGATTGCTGGAACACCGGGAGCAAGCTCGATTTTCGTGGCGACTTCTACACCCACACGTTGATGACCCCATTCTTCAACCCGGGCCCCAATCCCTACGGACCACCGGAGGTGTTGCTGGCCGGGGTCGGCGAGGTCATGACGGCGGTCGCTGGGGAGGTAGCCGACGGTTTCGTGTGCCACGGGTTCACTACCGAGCGATACTTGCGCGAGGTGACGCAGCCCGCATTGGCGTTAGGGCGCTCCCGGGCCGGAGCCGACCTCGCCGGGTATGAGGTATCGGGCCAACCGCTCGTCGCGACCGCAACAACACCCGAAGCCATGGACGTCGCGATCCGTGGCGTCCGCGAGCAGATCGCCTTCTACGGTTCGACTCCTGCATATCGGCAGGTACTCGATCTGCACGGTTGGGGCGAGCTGAGCGACACCTTGCATCAGCTTTCTGTGCAAGGTCGATGGAACGAGATGGGCGGCCTGATCGATGACGACGTGCTCAACGCATTTGCGGTCGTCGACGAGCCGGATCGAGTGGCCGGGACACTGTTGCGTCGGTTCGGCGACGTGATGACCCGCATGTCGCTCTACCTGCCGTATGAGTCCGATCCCGAGATTGGCGCACGGATCGCGGCCGACGTGCATTCCGCGACGTCCTCAGTGATCGAAAACCGAGACCCGCGACGCTAGGGCGGGGGTCATGCCTAGCGTCCGTCGAATGTCGCCTGCCCGGGTCCCTTCTCCAGCAGCGAGGCGAATCCGGCCGCGGCATCGCGGGTGGCGAAGATCGGCCCGGTTTCCCGCGGGGTTAGCGCATCGGCAGCCGCCACACCGTGATCCCGCGTGGCCTGCAGGAGCCGCTTGGCTACCGCAAGCGCGACGGTGGGCCCAGCCGCCAGCCGGCTGGTGAACGCCCGAGCCTCGGGCAGCAGATCTGCGGCCGGTCGGAGGCGATTGACCACCCCCCATTCCTGCAGCTCCCGGGCGGGATAGACATCGCCGGTCATGACGAATTCAGCGGCTCGAGCGACACCCGCCCTCGCCGCGAGCCGCTGCGTGCCACCAGCACCAGGCGTCAGTCCGACCGTCGCTTCGACCAAGCCGAACGAGGCCTCGTCAGCCGCCCACAGCAGATCGCAGCCCAGGGTGAGCTCGAAGCCGATGGTGAGGTTGAGCCCATGAACCACGGCCATCGTTGGCACCGGCAGCGCCTCCATCGACTGGGTAAGAGTGAGCAACCGGGCCATGAACGCAGCGCCCTCCGAGGAGCTCAGGCCCTGGAATTCATGGACATCGACCCCGGCACAGAAGACGTCGCCCTCAGCCCGGAGGATGACCGCCCGCGCCCGCCCGTCGCGCACGAGCGCGCCGGTCTCCGCGAGCGCCACCTCGACGTCGGCGGTGGTGCTCAGATCGAACAAATTGAGGGGCGGCGCGCTGATGATCACCTCTGCGATGTCTCCGGTCAGCTCCACAAACGCCTTGCTCACAGGTGATCCTTTCGCCGTCACGGACGGCCCTCGATAGCCGTCCTGGGTCCTGATTTCGATCGTCGGCCGGTCCACCCGCGCTGCGCTGGCCGCCGCTACTCCGCACAGTAGAGGGTCAGCCGGCCGGATCTGCGGCAAGGCGGACGTACCTGCCGAACGCAGTAGCCTCGAACTCAGCTAAGGAGTGACATGTTGACCGACATCTGCGACCGCCTGGGCATGAACGTACCTATCTTCGCGTTCAGCCATTGCCGCGACGTGGTTGCCGCCGTGACCAACTCCGGCGGTATCGGCGTGCTAGGTGCGACGACGCTCAGCCCAGCTGCGTTGGAGATCGACCTCACCTGGATCGACAACGAGACGAAGGGCAGGCCATACGGTGTCGACCTGCTGCTACCGATGACGTTTGCGCGGCCGCTCGCGGACGATGGCCGGGCTGTGTCCGCTGCATCGTTTCCGGCCGAACATCAGACCTTCGTCGCCCGGCTTC
The DNA here is from genome assembly GCA_963748415.1 of uncultured Actinomycetota bacterium. Taxonomy (GTDB): domain Bacteria; phylum Actinomycetota; class Actinomycetes; order Mycobacteriales; family Jatrophihabitantaceae; genus CAVVJA01. The sequence goes on from CAVVJA010000020.1 coordinate 81,329, forward strand.
TGGAGCGCTACCAGGTTCCCGAGCTGCCGGAGCACGTTGCCGCTCAGAGTGTCTCGATCAGCGTGACACCTGAGTCGGCGGCCAGCCTGCTCGACGTCGCATTCGAGCACCCGATCCGGCTCGTGGCGAGCGCCCTGGGGCCGCCGCCGCCAGAATTGATCGAGCGGGCACATGCCCATGACGTCGTTGTGGCGGCGCTGGTCGGTACCACCGAGCACGCACGACGACAGAAGGCGGCCGGCGTCGATCTGATCGTCGCGCAGGGCACGGAAGCTGGCGGTCATACCGGAACGATCTCGACCATGGTTCTGGTACCCGAGGTTGTCCGTGAGGTCGCGCCGACCCCGGTACTCGCCGCAGGCGGAATCGTAACCGGTCGTCAGATGGCGGCGGCCATCGCACTCGGGGCCGACGGCGTTTGGTGCGGATCGGTGTGGTTGGCCACGCTCGAAGCAGAGACCGATCCGGCAGTGCAGAAGAAGATGCTGGCCGCCTCCGCTAGCGACACCGTGCGCTCGCGATCGCTTACTGGCAAACCAGCCCGGATGTTGCGCAGTGCGTGGACCGACGAGTGGGAAGCTCCAACGGCTCCTGACCCACTACCAATGCCGCTGCAGACCATGTTGATCGCCACGGCACAACAGCGGATCAACCGCGGAGCGTCCCGGGAGGGCAGCGGGTCCAAGCAGCTCGCGACCTACTTCGTCGGCCAGGGTGTCGGGTTGCTCGACCGGGTGCGGCCAGCCCGGCAAGTCGTCGCCGACATGATCGAGGAGTACCTGACCGTGGCCGGCCGGTTTGCGGCGCAGCTCGACGCGTGAGCCCCGACGCTGCGCCGCTCGGCCGGTACTACCTGGTGGCTACAGACTGCCCTCGTACTTGAATGACAAGCGCACCTTGGTCCGGAAGAGGATTCCGCCGTCACCGTCTACGGTGAGGTCTTGTTCGACTACCTCGGCCACGCGCAGGTCTCGCAGCGTCTGCTGCGCTGTCTTGACTGCAGTCGTGGCAGCGTCCTCCCAGGATTGGGTGCTCGTGCCGACAAGTTCGGTGACGCGATAGACGCTCACGTGGCATCCTCCTCGACAGTTGGACCTTCAGGGGTGATCGTTGCCCTCTCCGCGACCGCTCGCAAGCCCACAGCCCGGTATTGATTACTAAGCGCGTGCTCTAGTGGGATGTGCGCGCCTCGGTGGATAACGCTGCGACGAGGGAACCATCCTGGAGGCGGACGGGTATTGGATCGAGGATTTCGAAAGCGAAGATCCCTTCCGGCTCCAGGTTGCGGAAGCCGATCAGTGCCCACTCGCCATTGCGCTGCTGAACGAGCGGCGCGGCGAATAGCGCGGCTCGTGGATGGATGGCCGTGCTCGGGCGATGTGCCAGGGCCCCATGATCGAATCACGCGTGACGGACCAGGTGGAGAACCTTCCGTAAGTCTGTTTGCGCCGCTCCGTCGGCTTCCACCACACATAGAGGTCCTCGGACTCGATTATGCCGATGCGCTGATCCAGGATGCCGTGCCCGGCCGCGGACAATGCGCGCCAGATGCCGTCGTCGCCGCACACGACGGATCCGGTCCACCCGGCCAGGTCGTCCCAGCCGCTCGGCGCACCGTGTCTACCGGCCGAACGGCATCTGAGACCATGAGCCATGCCGAGATCGGCTCGGAGCGGCGTTCGCCGGTTTGGTCGCGCTGACGATGGCAGGATAGGCGTCGCCGGGTGAGCGCGAGCGACATTGTCCTGGGCCTGGGGATCACCGTGATCCTCGCCGTGGGCTGTCAGATCGTAGCCGCGAAGTTTCGGCTACCCGCCATCGTTTTACTGCTTCCCGTCGGGTTCATCGCGGGGCACCACATCACCGAGGTGAACCCCGAAAAGACGCTGGGATCGGCCTTCTCACCGCTCGTTGGGCTGGGCGTGGCCATCATCTTGTTCGATGGCGGATTGGACCTGAATTTTCGCGAGCTCGAGGGTCACAGCCAGCGGGTAGTGCGTCGGCTCCTCCTTCTCGGCATCCCCATCACGTTCGCTGGGGCGGCCGTGCTCGCCTGGCTGTTTCTGGATATTTCCGGTCGGGCCGCAATCATGTTGGGCGCCATTGTCATCGTCTCCGGTCCGACCGTGGTGACGCCGTTATTGGAGGCGGCCCGGCCGGGACAGCGCGTCTCCCGGATCCTCGGCTGGGAGGGCCTCACGATCGACCCGATCGGCGCCATCATCGGCGCCGTGTTGTTCCAAGGCCTCGTGCAGCATGTGCGATTCGGTCATGGTGCGGAGTTGTTCTCCTTTCTGCGGAGTATCGGGATCGGCTTTGTCGGCGGGGTGATCGGGACAGCGGTGTTGTGGCTGCTATTGAGCAAGGTCCAGTTGACCGGTGTGCTGGCAACCCAGGCCATCGTGGCAACGGTCATCGGTGCCGCCGCCCTCTGCGATGCCAGGCGCGACGACACTGGCCTGATCGCTGCCATCGTGATGGGGGTGGCGCTGGCCAATCTGCCCGGCATCGACCTCCCCGAAGATCGACGTTTCTTCAAGACGGTCGTCCAGATGGTGATCGGACTACTGTTCATCTCCATTTCTGCCACCGTCACCACGACCTCGGTCCGCGACGTCCTGGGACCCACACTGGTTCTGATCGCCGGGCTGGTGCTCCTGGTCCGTCCCCTGGTCGCAGCCACCGCAACGTTGCGCACGGCCTTATCGATTCGTGAGCGCGCCTTCGTCGGCTGGATGGATCCTCGGGGCATCGTCGCCGCCTCCACCGCGGCCACGTTCGGTCCTCCGCTGGCGACCGCGGGGATCTCCGGTGCTGACAAGCTGCTACCGGCTACATTCCTGGTAATCGTCGGCACCGTTACGGTCTACGGTCTGTCGGCTGCGCCGGTTGCCGGGCTACTGGGGCTAACCGAGGCGAGCGAACAGACGGAGGCCGGTCCGGAGCTCCCCCCGGCACTCGATATCGACGATGCGGAAACCGGCGAAGATCAAGGCGACCCCTGAGCGGGGTGCCGCCTGGGCTGCGCCTCGGCGGTTCGCCGCTCCAACCTTCGCCATAACGCTCGCTGGGCCGGGAGACCCAGAATCGCAACGGCGGTAAGAACGGCGACATTGAGGAGAAGCTGCAGAGTGGACCCCCACGCTTCGCTCCCACTGCCGAATGCCGCGGATACCCCGATGTCCGACGCCGCCGGGATCGTGGTGACCGAAATGAACACGCCAATGAGGGTGCTCGACCGGGCTTCGGTAAGCGAAACAACGCCAACCACGCCGGCGAGCGCGGCGACGATAAACGAGAACCAGTTCGGGGTATTGATCAGGTTGGAAACTGGCCGGACTCCCGCCGCGTAGGCCGCGGACTCGAGACCGGCCCAACGCACAATCAGTGCCAGCAGAAGGGCACCGACGACAGCGAAAGCGAACCCAATGCCCAGCGCTGTCGCGCTGCGCGCCACGCGAGAGAAATCCTTGCGCGTCACCGCGAACGAGAGGCTGAGAATGGCGCCGTACTCCGGGCCGACCACCATCGCGCCGACAATAAGAATCTGCGAGTTGGTGAGAATGCCGACCGCCCCGATGAGCCCAGCAATGACGAGCAGCGTGAACCAGCTGGGCGGGTAGGTTCCCCCCAGCCCGATCCTCGATTCGATCTCCGCCCAGACCGGCGTGAACTGCTGGAACCGGCCGCGGCGAGCAGACACCCGATCGGCGAGCGCGGAGATCGACGTGTCGACATTCTCCAGCATGATCGAGCCTCGCTGATCGACCCCACCATCGCGCAGGCGTCCTATGACTTGATTGGCGGCACCCTGTGGCACATCGAAAAGCAGGGCGTCACCGTCCGGATTACTCACCGCGCCGGTGAGCACAGTCAGATTCATGACCGTGGGATCGGCTTGTAGTGCGGGCCTCAGGGTCTGGGTGACGTCGGGCGGGCTGACCACTCGCAGATGAATCACCAGCTCATTGTTGCTTTGCCCGGAGGACTGTGACCTCCCCAGAAATTGACGGTTCTGGGATGGTTCGCCAACGCGCACGCACATCTGCCGATGTGCTGAAATACTGGCCGCGAGCGCGAACCGGCATTCGACGGACGACAGTCGCACGCGGCTGCTTAGGTCAAAGGGGGTATCCAGCAACCCATGACGACACCAGGTGGAGTAGTGCCACCGGTCATGAGCGCGGCGGACTTCGACGTTCTCTACCAGAGGTTGCAGCGCACGGTTGCCTGGGGCCCAGCTGACCGGCGCGGCGCACTGAACCACATCACACCCGCCCACGTTTTGGCGGCGGCGAGCGAGGTTCGGCTCGGGCGCACGGCGCCACTTGGTGCTGCCATCGAGACCGAAGTGACCCTCGACAACCCCGACCCGTGCGTCCACCAGATGACCAGCCCGGCCGGGGACCAGGCCGATCGCACGGGACTGTCCTTTGCCATGGACCGCCTGGCCATGAATATTCACGGCAACGCAGATAGTCACCTCGACGCCTTGTGCCACGTCATCTATCGGGCGTTGCTGTACAACAATGTGCCCGCGGACAGCATCACCTCGTCAGGCGCGTCGGAACTGTCGATCGAGGTGGCCCGCAACGGGATCGTCGGCCGCGGTGTCCTGCTCGATGTTCCCCGGCTGTCCGGCCGGCCCTGGCTCGAGCCAGGCGAACACGTAACTGCCGACGACCTCACCCGGGCCGAGGCGGCCCAGAAGGTGGCGGTTGGCGAGGGCGACCTGCTGTTCGTGCGCGTCGGGCATCGCGGTCGCCGGACTGCACTCGGCCCATGGGATACAGCCGATGCACGGGTCGGATTCCACCCCACTGCATTGGAGTTCATGGTCGAACGACGGGTAGCGGTGCTGGGCAGCGACGGCAACAGCGATACTGCTCCGAGCCTGGTTGACGGTGTCGACTTCCCGGTGCATGTACTCGCGGTCAACGCACTCGGGCTGCATTTGCTGGACTACTTGCAATTTGATGACCTCGCGCCGACGTGCGAGCAAGCGGGACATTGGTCTTTCCTATGTGTGATCGCGCCTTTGCAGCTATCCCGCGCGACCGGGTCTCCAGTCAACCCGATCGCGATCTTGTGAGAAGGCACGCGCGTCACGTCCCGCGGCGCGCGGCGGTAGGGTCCGCATCAAGAGCAGCCCAGCAGAGCTGCCCGACGCGACCGGAGGCGCGATGGCTGGCAGAGTCATTCGGCGGTGGAGCGATCTCAGCGAGCGAGATCGCCGGCTTCTGATCGCCGCCGCGGCCGTCGAGGGTGCCTTGAAGGCGGTGGCACTCGCCGATTTGAAGCGTCGGCCGGCAAGCGAGGTGCGCGGTCCGAAACAGGCATGGGTGGCTGGCTTGGTGGCCGTGAACTCGTTCGGGGCCGCGCCACTTGCCTACTTCGTATTCGGCCGTCGGCGCAACTCCGAGGCGACCGACGGATCGCAAGGGCGCTTCACCCGACGCCGCGTGAGTAGCTTCCTTCCGGCCACGGGCTCGCATTAGCGCGCATCCGGTGGTGATGCACTCCGGGCGCCGTGCGTTTGTCACTGGCGCCACCGGATTCATCGGATCTGCCGTCACTCGCGCCCTTCTCAGCGATGGTTGGCAGGTCACCGCCCTCGTTGAACCCGGGGCCGACGCCGGTGGCCTCGACCCGTTCGCGGTCGAGCGAGTCGTGGGCGACGTGCGGAGCGCGACCGACATGCGGCGGGCAATCTCTGGCTGCACATCGGTATTCCATGTTGCCGCGCTGTATCGGTTCTGGGCCCGTGATCCGCAGCTGTTCTACAAAGTGAACGTCGACGGCACCCGCCAGGTGTTGACCGCGGCCCGCGCGGCCGGCGTGCGGCGGGTCGTCTACACGAGCACCGTAGGGACGATCGGGCTAGCCGCGGTGCCTCGCGGACAGCCGGCCACCGAGACCGACTACCCGGACCTGCGCCACTTGTTCGGCTCGTACAAGCGATCCAAATACGTCGCGGAGCACGAGGTGCTGCGGGCGGCGGCCGAAGGACTGCCCGTGTCGCTCGTACAGCCGACGATGCCCTTCGGCCCTGGCGATCGCGCCCCGACGCCGAGCGGCCGCCTCGTCGTCGACTTCCTCAACGGACGCATGCCTGGCTACGTCGACACGGTGCTCAACGTGGTGCACGTGGACGACGTAGCGCGCGGTCATCTCCTCGCCCACGATCGCGGCGCTGCCGGGCGAAGTTACATCCTCGGCAGCGAGAACCTGTCACTGCAGCAGATTCTGGCCGAGCTCGCGTCGATCACCGGATTGCCCACGCCCCGGCTTCGGGTACCGCACGCGGCTGCGCTGGCCGCGGCCATACTTTCCGACACCGTCGAAGGACGGCTGCTACGGCGCCCGCCACACATCCCGCTCGAGGCTGCGCGCATGTCCACGACGCTCATGGCCTTCGACGACTCGCGGGCCCGCTCGGAACTGGGCTATGCGCCTCGTCCGGCTCGCGCCGCACTCAGTGACTCCATGCGCTGGTTCGTGGACGCCGGGTACGTCACTCATGGGCGCCGCCTTGCCGCCATCCGTCACTCCGACGTCTACTGACGGAAGCCCAGGCTCAGCCCCGCTTGCGCCGCGCCTTGCGTGATTGAGCGCGCTTCGCGTTACGCTGCTGACGATTTGCGTGGGCCGCGGACTCCTCGTGCCGTCTCTCGGTTGCGCGCTGCTTGCGGTTGCGGGACATGACCATCAAGCCGGCAACGACCAACAGGACCGCCAAGCAACTAAAGATGACGGTGTAGAAGACCACGCCCGACCCCGCCACGCTCCACGTCCTCACTGGTCAACGGCAACCTCGCCGGAAACGACGCTACTCTGCGCGCTTCGCGCAGGACGCACATGGCCTGCTGATTTGCGCAGCCCAGCTATTGGTAGCCCGACGAGCGCGGGCTACAGCGGTCGCCGGTAGACGAGGAGTCGGAATCCGCACACCTCCTGCTGGAGAGCACGCCGATCGCGCCAGCCTCATCGAGCCTCCCGAGCCTGATCGGCGGGGCTGCCACCACGTGCGCAGTATGTCAGCGATATCCTGACTGGCCGTCCGAGAGCGCCGACACTAGCTGGCGGATGATGACTCAGGACTGACCAGGACCTTGATGTCGTCCGTGGTGGCCGCGGAGAGATCCCGCAGCGTCGAGTCCAGATCGTCTAGCGCGACGGTCCGGGTATGCAGCGGCTTGGTCTGTACCCGACCGTCAGCAAGGAAAGTCATGCTGCGGCGAAAGTCATCGTGGGTGAAGGCGTTGGAGGCCACCACCGTAATCTCTTTCGCCAGCCAGCGGGCGGCATTGATGGTGGCGGGCTGGGCGAGGAAGCTGACCAGGCCCACGACTCCGCCGGATCGGCACATGTCGACGGCGGTTTGCAGGAGCTGCGGGACGCCGGCGCACTCCATGACGACGTCCGCGCCGAGGCCAGCTGTCCGCTCCGCAATTGCCGTCGCGGCGTCGTCCGGAGCGACGGTCACTTCCGCGCCGAGGTCGGCAGCCAAGAGGCGACGGACGGGTGATGGCTCGACGACGATCGTCTGTCCAGCTCCCGCCGCGCGGGCGAATTGCATTACCAACAAGCCAATCGGGCCGGCACCTTGCACAACTACCGTGTCGCCGATACCGATCCGGCTACGCCGAACGCCATGGAAGGCAACCGTCGACGGTTCCACCTGCGCCGCTTCCTCATCACTGAGATCCGGATGGGCGTGGATGGCACGATCCGCCGCCACCGTGATGCTTCGAGCAAAGCCGCCATGTGCCGGCGCTAGCGCATCCCGGCCTCGGGCGATCGCCGACACCGATCGGCAGTACTCAGCAATCCCGGCTCGGCACTCTGGGCAGCGTCCGCAGGCTGGAGGAACTGCCACGACAACGCGATCGCCCGGGTCGAAGTGCCGAACCCCCGGGCCGATGTCGCGAATGGTGCCTACCCATTCGTGGCCGCAGACAGCAGGACTATGCATGTGCCCGCTCCGGTAGGACGCGATGTCCGTCCCACAAATCCCGCAGAGCCGGATGTCGATCGTCACGCACCCGGCTGACGGGGGCAGCTCATCGAACTGCCGGTATTCCACCGCCTCCCGGCCGGTGATCAACGCTGCAGTTACGGCACCCATCAGCCTTCTCCCTCCGGCCTGCCGGCGAGGGAAGATCCCGTCGCGGCGCCGGCCGCACGCGCGGCGGAAGTGCCCGCGATGCGGCCGAAGGTCACACAGTTGGCGTAGGAGTTCCCACTCCCCACGTAGCGCGGTCCCACGACCCCGCCGACACTCTCACCCGCAGCGAACAGCCCGGGAATCGGTGGACCGGCCTCGCCCAGCACCTGCGCATCCCGGTCGATTCGCATGCCGAATGAGGTAAAGCAGACCGTGGCCGGCCGGATCTCGGCGCCGTAGAACGGTGCCCGAGAAATCCGCTGTAGAAACTTGGGATCCTTCAGGTAGTCGACGTCCTCGCCGTTATCGACCGACCGGTTCACCCGCTCCACGGTCGCCTGCAAATGATCTTCGGGTAGCCCCAGCGCCGCAGCCAACTCCGCGATCGTCGCCGCGCGGTGCACCTTGCCCTCATTGACCATGGCATCGACGATGTCGGTGTTCCAGTGGGGACTCTGCTTCTTCGTCGACCCTGGCACCTGCTGCTTGTAGCGGGCGACACCGGCTGCCGTGGCATCGTCCAGGGCGGGCTGGTCGAAGATCGCAAACGCGACATCGTCCTGGTCCTGGATGAGCCCATCCATGATCCCGTATGGGGCGGTCTCATCGCAGAACCGCCTACCCGCACGGTTGACCAACATGAGCCAGCCCGGCAGATAGGCCTCGTAGATCTTCGCGAAGTTCGCATGCAGCAGTCGCAGCCCGCGATTGTATCCGGTCAGCTGTGCCCCGACCTGATTCGCCAGATCGAGGTGGTCGCCGCGGGAGCCCGGAGCCCCGATGTACCAGGCCCATTCGGTGTCGGCGGCAGCCGGGAAATAGCGGGCCAACTTCTCCGGGTTGTTTCCGAACCCACCGGTGGCGACGACGACAGCTCCCGCCGTGATGGTGTCGTCGCCAACGGCGACGCCGACAACCGCGTCGCCCTCGACGAGCAGCTCGTCGATGCGTCGGCCCAGGGCGATCTCGACGCCTTGTTCACGGCAGTGGTGCGACAGCACGTCAACGACCGCCTGACCGCGACCGATCGGGCAGTGCACGCGCGGCAGCCGCTCATCACCGCCGAACACCAGCTGGTCATAGAACTGCACGCCGAGGTCCCCGAGCCATTCCACCGACGGACCGGAAAGCTCGGCGAGCCGGCGAACGACCGCTGGCTCGACCTTCCACTGGTTCAGCTGCATGTAGTCGTGGAACAGCGACTCCGGATCGTCCTCGATGCCCAGCGCCCGCTGGTAGCGCGTCCCGGCGCCCATCGTGAGCCCACCGGACAGGCGGGATGACCCGCCCACCACGCCCTCAGATTCGGCGACGACCACGCTCTGAGCGCCATACTCCCGGGCAGACAAGGCGGCCGACAACCCTGCGGCACCCGACCCCACCACGACAACGTCAACGTCACGACGACCGCTCATCAGTCACCCCGATCTCAGCCGAGCATCGGATTCGAACCACCAGAACGCCTCTCTGGCGGCGCCGCCCTGCTGGGAGGATAACTGGACATCCTGACCAGTAACCCATTCTCGGGGAGAAGCCATGAACGAAGACCTCGAACTGCTGCTCGCCGAGCGAGCCATTCAACGGGTGCTGACTAGCTACTCCCGCGGTGTTGACCGGTATGACTTCGAACTCGTGCGCTCCTGCTACTGGCCGGACGGCACCGATGATCACGGATCGTTCGTCGGCGGGGTCCATGACTTCATCACGTTCCTGGAGAAGTCGCTGAACCGCTTCGAGCGGACCGCCCACTTCCTGGGCAACACGTTGATTGATGTCGACCTCAGCCGCGACGTCGCGCGGTCCGAGACCTACGCGGTCGCCTTTCACCGCTACACCGACCCAGACGGTTATCCAACCGACATGTGGGCCGGGCTGCGGTATGTCGACCGCTTCGAACGCCGCGACGGTCAGTGGCGCATTCGGCGTCGCGTCTGCGCGTACGAGTGGCGCCGCACCGATCGGGTTGACGGGGAAGGCGGCTTCGCTGATACCTACAGGCGTGGCGCCCGATCGACCGACGACATCGTCTACCACATCCTCGACGACTAGCCGACGGTCGGCGGAATTCGCCACCGGCAGACCCGGCACCGCAGAAAAGTCGTCCCGCTGCCCGCTCGTGTGGTTTCGTGATGCTGACCGTTTCAGTTCGGCCATTTGGCGCCGGTCGGCGCCGGAGTGGAATGAGATGCGGGGTACGGAGAGATGAAATTCGTAGCCGTGTCTGCGCTCAGCCACGACGGTCTGGTTCGAGAGCACAACGAAGACAGCTTGGTTGCTGGTCCCTGGACTCTGTGCGCCATGACCACATTGACGCCGCAGACCCTGTGGTTGCCCATCGACGACCCGGTTGTCGTCGCTGTCGCCGACGGCCTCGGCGGTCATCCAGCCGGCGAGGAGGCGAGCGCCCTGGCCGTGCGCTGGTTGGCCCGAGCCGCAGCCAACCTGAGCACCGAGGCCGCGGTGCGAGACGCATTGATCGCCTGCAACGAGGCGGTATACGCCGACGCCGACCGGCATCCGGACCGGGAGACGATGGGCACCACCATCGCTGGGGTAGTCGTAACCGAACAGTCGGTGATTGTCTTCAATGTCGGCGACAGCAGGGTCTACCGATTCGACGACCCCGGCTTGGTCCAGCTGAGCGTCGACGACAACGAGGCGCCCGCGCGGGGACAGATCCGCAGCCCGATTCTCACCCAGACGCTAGGCGGCAGCTGGGACGTCGCCCCGATCGAGCCGCACCTCGTGACCCAGCCCCTGGGTGACGCTGCTCGTTACCTGATCTGCAGCGATGGCCTCACCGACGCCATCAGCGACCCGGCTATCACGGCCATGCTGCGCGACCACGACGGCGGCCGGGCGGCTTTCGAACTGTGGAAGGCCACGATCGCCGCCGGCGCCCCCGACAACGTCACCATCGCGCTCCTCGACATCGCGACCCGCGATTCACCCTGAGACGCACAAAAGCGCGAGTAGGCGCGCCCCAGTCGGTCGACGCGACCGGTTACACGACGCGCGCCGTCTCAGCCTCGCTAACGTCTAGATGCATTCGAATTGGCAGGTCAGGCTTACCTATCGCCTGGCGAGCATGGGCAAGCGCTTGCGTCTCGATTCGTCGCCTCAGCTCGGGGATGTCGGCGGTCGTCAGGACGGCGACGGCGACAAAGAGTCGCAGGTTGCCAGGATCACCGAGCACTCGAGCGTTGGCGGAGGACACGCCGTGGTATGTCATGATCTCGTCGCGCAATGCTGCGGCGAGAGCGCCCGGCCGCAATTCCGTTCGTCCTCCGTTGTGGTCACCTCTGATCACGATGTCGTCCGCGCGATCTGTGCTGGCAATCAACACGTAAATCCAGCGCAGCATGATCAGGGCAATCAGGGCACACCCGACGGCAATGACGGGCCAGAGCCAGCTCCCGTGCTCTCCGAAATAACGGGACACACGATTGGTGAACAGAGTCTTCTCGGCAAACTCCTCGCCGAAACCACCCAAGCTCGCGACCAAGCCAGCTACTCCGACCGCGAGCAGTAGAAAACCAAGAATAGCGAGAGCGACTCGATTGGTTCGATCAGCGTGCATCAGCGCCTCCGAGGTTTGACATGCACTGACAATCGTGGCTGTTGCTGCATGTCCAACGAGTCAAGGCGGGTCTGGACGGCGGTCGTCACCGGAGTGGTCAGGATTTGAGCGTCGGTCTTCGCTTTCGTGGCGGATGTGGCCGTTACCGAGACGCGACGGCGCGACGCGGACGCCGACGAGTCACCGATGCCATCGACTTCGGACGTTGCCGCCTTCGCCACGGCTGCTATTCCTTTTGTCGTAATGGCCGTCTCCGTGGCTCGGCTATCAGACTGCAGACCAACGCGGGTTACGCGACGCGGTTTGAGTTCTGCGATCAGCAGAATCGCACCTGCGACAATCAGAATGATTGACCACACTTTTATCACCGTACTGTTGAAGTGCGTGCGCTCGGCCCACTGTTCCCAGGTCATCCATGGCACAAGGACCGATTCGCCATTGATGGCGAACCCAATGACTTCAACGATCACGATCACGCTGACACCCAGAAGCGCGACCGCGACGATGAAAGCGAGCAGCCGGTTCACGATACGCATGTCGTCCTGCTATCTGACGCGGGGAGGTGGCGCGATACTGGTCACGAGGTCCGCCACAGTGATACGCACCTCGGACACGGTTAGGCCGGTCAGCTCCGCCACGCGCTCCCGAACATGTTGCCGAACCTGCGCCGTGGTGTTCGGAACAGACGCTGGCCAGCGAACGCTCAATTTGACCGATAGAAACGCCCGCTTGCCATCGATTTCAGCGGTTGTCTTCGGCAGCGCCTCGAGATCGGTCGCGCGCAGCCCCAGACGACCGCCGCCAGGTACTCTGCGGCCCATAACCCGGGTGGCCGCAGCGCCGGCGTCAGGTATCTCGACGGCGGCGCAGGCAGCGATCTTCGCCACCACGCCATCGCGGATGATGATCGAACCGAGCTCGTTTCGACCTATCGACAGGGTGCCTTCGCCCCGCGATTCCACCTGGGTGGATATCGTCGAGCCGGGCGGACCAGCGTTAGCCGGCGCGGAATCAGTCATCGCTCACTTTCGGCTCGGCCGCGCAGCATGGACAGATCTAGATCACCATCAAGGAACTTGGCGATAAGATAGCCGATGGCGCCGAAGAGAGCGACGATCAACATATCACCGAAGCTGCCGAAAACTAACGCCAATCCGAGGATTAGTCCCACAAGAGTAGCGAGCGATACACGGTTCATGAGGACTCCCATTCACCATATCCGGTGCACGAACGTCTCACGGAGGCGGAGGCGGTGCCGGCGTGAGTGCGGAATTGGATGGATCGGTCGAGCGGACGGCATCGACAGCCGATGGCAAAGACGCGTTGGCGCCGAATGGCTCCGATGATGTGAGCGTGGGCGGATCGTCGATCTCGGCGACGACGAGCTCGATTCTCCGATCAGCCAGAGATGGCACGAGGATCGCGGTTATTTGATTGAGGAGGTCGCTGGCTGGCACGCCCCACTTGGCTCGCACCGAAACCCTTACGGTCTGTCCCTTAACGGCAATGCCGGCCACCCGCCGACCTGGCAGATACGTCGTGGCGTCCCCGAACCGGCCATCGACCAGGTCCGATACGCCAGGGCATGCTCGCACGGCGCTGGCCACGGCATCAACGTCCATGCCGTCGACAATTGCGGTATCTGGATCGTCCGCTCGCTCCGCCGTTGTCATGACACGCGCGTGGGCTTCTCCTCCTGGTCGGAGGGCAGATGAACATCGTCGACGGCCACGTTGACCTCGACGACCTCCAGGCCGGTCATTCGTTCCACCGACTGTTTGACATTGCGTTGAATGCTCCGTCCGAGATCTACGATGCTGGCCCCGTATTCGACTACGATATCCAGGTCAATCGCAGCCTGAGTCTCGCCAACCTCCACGCCCACGCCCTGCGCCACGCTGGGACCAGAGCTACCTGGAATCCGCTCTCGAATAGCGCCAAATGCCCTGGCTCCGCCGGAGCCCATTGCATGAACTCCGGCAATCTCCCGGCACGCCATGCCAGCGATCTTCTGCACGACGCCCTGCGCCACGCTTATCCTGCCCTCATCGCCGCCTAGACCAGGCGGAGTCGCTCTCGTCGGGGCGATGGTCTGCTCAGGAGGCCTCGATGTGCTCGAGGACGTTTCACGAGGCGTGGTTGTCACATTGGGTTGGGTCATTGCTGGCTCCTCGAACGAAACGAAGGGAGTGATAACGCATGACGTTGTGGACGCTACCCGTATCGACGTCGTTAAACATATATATCCCGTCATGAAGTCGCGCAGAATCGCTCGAAGCGGCGATCCGCTACCTAGGATTGCCGCGTCGTGACCGCGCGACGTCGGCGGGCGCTGCGCCCGCGCGAACTCAGCGGACGCGAGGCATGCGGCGCGACCTGCGCATGCGTCGAGCCAGTACGGTCAGTAACGCCCGCGGCCACGGCTTCGCGGCCACCGCAACAACGCGTGGCGGAGCCTCGTTCAGCACGTTGTCCCAGGCTCGGAGTCCCGTCGCGAACAACGTTGGATCTCCACCCCGATCTGGGTGATGCGAGCGGATGAAGGCACGCCGCGACGATCGTGCCTGCGCCTGCCATCTCGTCACACCCACAAGTATCCCCACAAGCTGAGCCCACAGGTCCGCGACGCCCCCCGCGACGGTCGCGGAAGGTCTGCCAGAGGTCAGAGGCGTGGTCACGTTCGTGCTGTGCAGCGTCCCTGACCCTGACGCGGCGCTGCCCGAGATCGCGCGGGTGCTGCGGCCAGGCGGCCGGCTGCTGTTCGTCGAACATGTCCGCTCCGAAGACTCCGCAGTGGCAGCCACGCAGCACCGCCGGCCGTCTTGCCCAAGGCGCCGAGAATCGAACGGCCGATGATCACCGGCACCGCCCGCCGCCCCATGGCTGGATGGGAAGGCGTGGACACGCTGCACGTGCGTGCGGATCGAGGAGCACTGCGTCTGATCGCGGATGCGCTGGCCGGTCGGCACCGTTCCCGTCGTTGCCACCGCCTGGGCGCCGGGGAACGCCTCCAGCAGTTGCCCAACGCCGTAGACGTGGTCGCCGTGGCCGTGGGTCAGGAAGATGTGCGTCAGGTCGCGGCCGTGCGCCTTGACCCAGTCGACGAGGCGCTCGTTCTCGCGAATGGTCATGAAGGTGTCGACCAGCACGGCCTCCTGGTCTGCATAGATCAACGTCGCGGAGTTCGCGACCCAACGCAGGTCCTCGTTGTCGCCGGCGGGCACATCCCGCGTCATTCCCTCTCGGCGAAGGAGAAGGGTGTCGTAGTGGAGTTCAGACATGGTGATCCTTTCGCCGCCGTTCTTCGCCGGCGATCTGCTTGGTCGCGGTCATGCGACCGTGGTGCCGGCGGGGCGACGCGTCGCCATGACGGTCGCCCCGCCCACATGTCACGTGCCAGGCTCGCGGCCCGGCATGCGCGTGGTGATCTCCTGCAGGGTCCAGCCGTTTCCGTCCGGGTCTTCGAACGAGGCGTACGAGTTGTAGCTGGCACGGTTCGGGTCGGGGCCGGGAATCCGCGCCTGGGGGAAGAACGGGCTGCCAGGGCCGTGGTAGACCTCGGTCACGTTCACGCCGCGCTCGACCAGCTCCTCACGGGTGGCGACAATGTCGGACGTCAC
Organism: uncultured Actinomycetota bacterium; assembly: GCA_963748415.1. Classification (GTDB taxonomy): domain Bacteria; phylum Actinomycetota; class Actinomycetes; order Mycobacteriales; family Jatrophihabitantaceae; genus CAVVJA01. The sequence continues at coordinate 96,696 of CAVVJA010000020.1, forward strand.
CAGCTCCAGATGCCGCTGCGAACCGGGCGGAGCCATCGGGATGCCGGATCCGAACGCGATCGACGTATGTCCCTCGCCGGTCGGGGTTATTTGCACGACGCGGACGTCGCCGCCGCCTTTGATGTCGGCGTCGACTCGCCAACCCAGCCGGTCGCGGTAGAACTCCAGCGCCCTCTCGACCTCGGACACCGGGATGCTGACAACTTCGAGGTTCACGTTCATCGTCAACGCTCCTTGTCTGCGGCTGCCGTGTCGAAAGCTAATCGTGCCCGAGGAAGCGCCTGAATAGTGTTCATCGCGAACCCCGACGGTTGGAGTGGCATCGAGTCGACGGCGCTCGCCGTTCACATCACGACCAACATTGCCCTCACCGGTGCGACATACGACATCGATACCACCCCGCTAACGTTCGCAGGTGTGCTGCTGTGGGGAATAGGCGCGTCCCTCGGTAAGACCTCGCGTCCCGACCAAGAGCGGAGAGACATGTGAGCGAAGCAATGCCCGCAGACCCACGACAGATTGAGCACGGTGACGGCGTGGATGGAATCCAGGCACGGGTCGACGAGCTGATCAGCCGAATGACCCCGGCGGAGAAGGCGGGGCAGTTGACGCAGTACTTCTACTTCCGCCTGCCGGCAGGGGCGACGACCGAGCCGACGCTCGGGGTCGACTCGGACGCGCAGCCGCGAATGGTGGAGGACGCGCTCGGGCGGGGTGAGGTCGGATCCCTGCTGTTCGTGACCGACCCGGCCGAGACCAACCGGCTACAGCGGCTCACGCTCGCCGGTAATCACCTCGGCATCCCGGTTATGTTTGGCTTCGACGTCATCCACGGGTTTCGCACGATCTTCCCCGTACCGATCGCGATGGCAGCGTCATGGGACCTCGAGACGATTGAACGCGGTCAGGCTGTCGCTGCACGAGAAGCCCGCGCCGTGGGCATCCATTGGGCCTTCGCCCCGATGGTGGATATCGCCTGGGACCCGCGGTGGGGCCGCATCGTCGAAGGCGCGGGCGAGGATCCGTTCCTTGGCGGCGCGGTCGCCGTCGCACAGGTCCGCGGCTTCCAAGGCGCCGACATCGGACAGGGCGACCGCATCATCGCCGGCCCCAAGCACTTCGTCGGCTACGGCGCCGCGTTGGGCGGCCGCGACTACGACGAGGTCAACCTCTCCGACGCGCAGCTGTGGAACACCTATTTCCCGCCCTTCAACGCCGCGGTTGAGGCCGGGGCAGGCAACGTCATGACCGCATACATGGACCTCAACGGAGTCCCGGCGTCGGCAACCCGGTGGCTGTTCACCGAGGTGCTACGTGACGCGTGGGGCTTTCCGGGATTCGTGGTCAGCGACGCGAACGCCGTGCGCAATCTCGTCACGCACGGATTTTCTGCCGACTTGACCGACGCGGCCGCGCGAGCCATCTCCGCCGGTGTCGATATGGAGATGGCAATATCCGATCCGGCGTTTGCGCACCTGCCCGAGGCGCTTCAAACGGGTGCCATCAGCGAAGCCGCACTGGATGCTGCTGTTCGACGGATCCTGGAGACGAAGCTGCGGCTGGGGCTGTTCGACAACCCCTACGTCGACGAGGACGCCGCCCGCGCGGTGCTGGGCGATCCTGAGCACCGCGAGGTGGCCCGAGTCGCTGCCGAACGGTCCGCCGTTCTGCTGCGAAACGAAAGCGACCTGTTGCCACTCGACGTCGAAGGCCTCACGTCTGTCGCGGTGATCGGACCGCTCGCCGACTCACGCCGCGACACCCTGGGTCCCTGGGTGTTCGACTTCGACCTGGACGAGACCGTGACAATCCTCGACGGGATACGGCGGAAGGTCGAAAACCGGATACAGGTGGACTACGCCGCCGGCATCCGGGTCGTTCAGCGAGTGTTCCCTTCGATGTTCGACATGTTCGGCGGCAACCGGCCACAGGACCCCGTGGGCTTCGATGAGGAGGCCGAGTTCCGCCGCGCCGTGGACCTTGCCAGTGACGCGGATGTCGCGGTCGTCGTCGCCGGCGAATGGCAGAACATGATCGGCGAGGGCGCCTCGCGGTCGTCGCTCGAGCTGCCTGGACGTCAACTCGAGCTGCTACAGGCCGTCGTCGGAACCGGCACTCCGACGGTGTTGCTGGTCATGAACGGCCGGCCGCTGGATCTGTGCTGGGCCGCCGAGAACGTGCCGGCAATCCTCGACATCTGGTATCCCGGAACCCAGGGTGGCGCCGCCGCAGCCAATTTGTTATTCGGCGAGGTCTCACCCGGCGGGAAGTTGCCATTCAGCTGGCCGCGCAGCGTCGGACAGGTGCCCATCATCCACAGCCACACCCGATCACATGAGCCGGACAACCAGGCTCGACGCTATTGGGATGAGCCCAGCACACCGCTATTCCCCTTCGGGTACGGCTTGAGCTATGGGCAGTTCACCTATTCCGATCTCGCCGTCGATCAACCGTCCATCCCAGCCGAGGGAACTGTCACCGTATCGGTGCAGGTGACCAACAGCTCCGATCGAGCAGCCGCGGAAGTCGTGCAGCTATACCTCCGCCAGCGCTACGGCTCCGCCTCCCGGCCCGTGCGCGAACTCAAAGGCTTCCAGCGCGTGAGCCTGCCAGCCCACACTTCACAGCGCGTGCAATTCACGATCGGTCCCGACCAGCGACGCTACTGGAGCACAACGGCTCGGAACTGGGTTCTCGACAGCTCCACCTTCGACATCTGGGTAGGCGGCAGCTCAACCGCCGAGCTCACCACGACTTTCGAAACCACCCGAACGTGAGGCGGGCATGGCTCCGCACCGCCGACCTGAGGTCGCCAACCCGCGCTTGCCCAGTATCTGACCGAGTTACTGCTTGCGGCAGCGCGCGTCAGTTGTCCCCGCTACGGCTACGGCACTTGGCAGGTAGCTGTCGCTGTCGTTTTGTGCATCCGATAACGGGGTAGGTCGAAATTGCGTCGCCTGGTCCGGTGCCTTTAGGCACGGGAGGGACGGGTCAGGCGGCCTGCCCGAGCGGGAGGGGTGCTCAGACAGGTCGCAATCCGAGTTTTGCCCGCGATCCCGATGGGCTCGACAGGCGAATGTTGCCAAACTCGGGCATTTGCGGTCGTCATCAATACTTCGGCAGCGGGGGCGCGGCTACGTTGAGCGTTGCTTTGCTGTGCTCTCTCGAACATGTTCGATCATTGACGGTGACCGGACGGCTCAGTTGTCGAGGTACCCAAGCCCCGCCCGTTGGTCGCCCACTCCTCCTCACGCCACCCTCGTCGGCTGTGGTGCGGAGCCCGGGTGCCCAAGGCGCACGGCATTCGGGGCCGCGATCGCGAGCCCATCCGCGGCCGGGCGATGCTACGCCCGCAGGTCAGCATCCGTGCCGCTAGGGATCGCCCTGGCCACCGCCACCGGGAGCGCGGAACCTTTAGGCCGTGTTCTTGACCGTGTCGTGCCGCGCTCCCGAACCGCCGGTGTCGATGCCGAGGTTGAGGATCCGCAAGCCGACGCCATGGTCGCGCAGGTCGTCGGCCAGCGGTGCGAGCCATGCCCGTGACCTGCCGAGGCGCGACAGCCCGGTGATGAGGATCTGCCGAGGCGACGGCTCGGTGACGACGAGATGGTGCCTCTTGCGTCAAGGGTTGATGCAGTCCGATCTGAATTTGAGTCACCCTGAAGCCGTCGCACCCGCGGCCGTATCATCGGCCGCATGGTAGAGCTGGCGACCGAGTCGCCGGCAGCGATGCACGCCGATTGGCACCGTACGACGCGCAAGGTCGTGGCGCTGTCGTGGTTCAGTCTGGTCTGGATGACCGTCGAGGGCGGCGCGGGTCTCGTCGCAGGGATAGCCGCGGGCTCCATCGCGCTGATCGGCTGGGCGTTGTCGAGCGCCGTGGAGGGAATGGCCAGCGTCATCGTGATCTGGCGGTTCACCGGCTCGCGCGCGACCTCAGAGACGGCTGAGCGCAGGGCGCAACGCGCCGTGGCGGTGTCGTTCTGGCTGCTGGCGCCGTACGTCGCTGTAGAAGCGGTCCACATGCTGGTTGCCGGCGATCATCCTGAGCCGTCAATCCTGGGCATCGTGCTCACAACGTTGAGCCTGATGCTCATGCCAGCGCTGGGCATCGCTAAGCAACGTCTCGGCCGTCGCCTCGATTCCGAAGCCACCGCCGGTGAAGGCATGCAGAACCTGCTCTGCGCCTACCTTGCCGGCGCAGTGTTACTCGGTCTGGTGCTCAACGCCTGGATCGGCTGGTGGTGGGCCGATCCCGTCATCGCCCTGATCGTGGCCGCGGTAGCGGTGAATGAGGGCGCCGAATCGTGGCGCGGTGATGGCTGCGACTAAGCCACGTCGGAACCACCGGAACGCTCCCACGCGGGCCGTACCGATGGGCGCCGAGCTTCCCGAGGTACGAGAGTTACGGCGGCGCGAGAACGATGGCGCCCCGCCCCCGGCTACCGGGCGGGGCGTCTCGCGTTCGTCATGACATTTTGGTCGGCCCCCCGTGACCGGCTCCTTTGCCGAGCCGGGCCGCGCCGGACAGTGTGGCGCACCCTGCATGCGACACGCAAGACCAGCAGTCGTTCCGCTCTTATTGCGTCTTTGACATATTGCGTCTTTGCCTGCCGCCTGCGAGAGTCGAACATAGGTTCGATACAGAGACCTCGAGGAGCGGATGCGTGTCGTGCTCGCGGTGCTGGCCCATGAGATGACCGTCGCGGAAGCGGCTCGTCGACACGGAGTCTCGGCTGAGTCGATCAAACGGCGGCGCACTCGCCGTGGAGACCGCTCGCTTTCGCGACAACCGCGTCCGACCGCACCAAGCTCGCGACGATCGAACACCGCGCCAGGCCTACCTCGACACGTGACGGCGTCCCATTGGAGCCGCGTTCACTGACGCGGTACCCGGGCGGGTCATACGAGATATCCCGTCGCCGGGGACGTGGGCGGCGGTTCTTAGCGCCGATCCTGTGCCGGTGGAGGTTCACATGTGAGACAGCTGGGGCGGCGTCCGTCGGCGCCCTTGGGACATGGTCGACTGCCTGGTAGTTACGAGGAGTTGATAGCGGCGAGGTAGGCCGCGTTCAGGCGCTCGCGAACCCTCGGTGATCGCGGTGGGGTATCGGAGCCAAGGTGCGAGTGGCGCAGCTCGTCCATGAACTCTTGCCAGAGGGCGGGGCCGCCTTGTTCGAGCAGCTCGGCGCGAGCGTTCAGCGCGGAGCGGGTGGGCCGGTGGCGAAGTCCCCAGCTGCCGAGCTGTGCGAATACGGGTACGAGTTGGATTGCGGGTTCGGTCAGGCTGTAGCGTGCCCGCTGGCCAGGTCGCGTGTCCTCGCGGGTGAGCAATCCCAACTTGACGAGTCGCTTGAGTCGGTCGGCGAGAATATTCGAGGCGATCCCCTCTAATGAGCCGGCCTGCAGCTCTCGGAAGTAGCGGCGGTCTCCGAAGACGATGTCGCGGAGGACGATCAGGCTCCAGCGATCGCCGAACGCCTCGATGGCGGCGTTGATCGGGCACTCCGACCGCGGCTCATACGCTTCGCGCATAGTGCTTGCAATCTACTACCGCCAGGCATTACGGTCTCGACAAGCGGTTGCAAACCACAAGCGGAAGGAGCCCCGTGCTGAGGCAGGTCGCCGACGGTGTGCTGATCCACGAGAGCGAGTTCTGCCAGAGCAACGCCGTTGTCGTGCAAGGCAGGGCCGGCGTGTTGCTCATCGACCCCGGGGTGCAGGGCCACGAAATGGCCTGCCTCGCGAACGACCTTCGCGAGTTGGGCCAGCCCGTTGTGACAGGCTTCTCGACGCATCCGCATTGGGATCACCTGCTCTGGCACGCCCGGCTCGGCGCGGCGCCTCGTTACAGCACGGCGCGCGGTGCGGCTACTGTCCGAGATCGGCTGTCGGACGCGGGTGCGAAGGCCCGCGTCGCCGCGCTGATACCGCCGGACATCGCCGAGCAGGTACCGCTGGACCTGCTCGGCCTCATTACTGGCCTGCCCGCCGAAACTGCGCAGATTCCTTGGGATGGCCCTCAAGTCCGGATCATCGAGCATCAAGCGCATGCCCCGGGCCATGCGGCGCTGTTGATCGAGGAGCGCGGCGTTCTCGTCGCCGGCGACATGCTTTCTGATGTCCTGATTCCGATGCTCGACCTGAACGACACCGCGGACCCGATCGAGGACTACCTCGCCGCGCTGCGGCTGCTCGAGGGCGCGGCGGACGACGTCGATGTCCTCGTCCCGGGTCATGGGTCCATCGGCGGATCTGATCAGGTACCCGCACGGATCGACCAGGATCGCGCGTACGTGCACGCCCTGCGTGACGCTCATGTGCTCAGCGACCCGCGGGTCGGCCCATCGGCCAAGGACGGCTGGGACTGGGTGGCCGGCGTGCATGAACGGCAACTTCGGCACCTCGCCCGAACGAGGAGAGCGCGACGGGACGCCCGGATAGAGACCGCTCGCGACACAACACGACGCTGCCAAATTCATGACTCAAGACAAGTCTCCAGTGCGGGTCATACGGGACATCCCGCCGACGCGAGCTCGGGCGACCGCGCAACGCGTCGGCCCTGTCCCGGTCGAGTTGCGGGATCTCGGTGCGGCGCCGGCAGTGGCCTTAAGGTCGCTTGGACCGCCCACGACGATGAGTTTCGTCTCGCGATCGGTCACCAGTTGTGGCGGAGCAGCCTGCAGAGGGAGAGCACGATGTCAAGCTCGATGGTGAACTTCATCGCGATCACCGTCCGTCCCTCCGGTGCAAGGAGCTCGAAGCCATGCTGATCTACTCGATGAGCGTCTCGGTGGACGGCTTCATCGCCGACCGTGCCGGCGGGTTTGGGTGGACAGGCCCTACCGAGGAGCAGTTTCGGTTCCACATCGCGCAGATACGCGAAATCGGGGGCTATCTGCTGGGCCGGAGGCTTTACGAGACGATGCTGGTGTGGGAGACGGATCCGTCGCTGCGCGACAACGAGCCCGGAGCCGCGTTCGCCGAGGTCTGGTGCGCGATCCCGAAGATCGTCTTCAGCCGCACGCTCAACAACGTCCAGGGCAACGCCCGGCTCGCCGAGACGTCGGTGGCCGAGGAGGCCGCTGCGGCTCTTGACGCGACCGACAAGGATGTCTCGATCGGCGGCGCCGGCCTGGCCGCGTCGGCTGTCGAGCTGGGCCTCGTCGACGAGCTGCGCATGTTCCGCTATCCGGTCGTCGTGGGTGGCGGCACGCCGTTCCTGCCGCCGGTCACCGAAGACGTCCCGCTCGACCTGGTCGAGACCAGGACGTTCGGCTCGCGGGTGATCTACGAGCGCTACCGGCGCGTCCGCGACGACTCGGACTGAGACGACTAACGGTGCGCTCACCCGATCCGTCGGCGTGTACCGCAAGCCAATCCGCTTGCGAGACCACCGTCATGCCAGTTTCTTGACGCAAGACAACCTGGCACCGTGGTTGAAATCCCGCGAACGCTACCGGTTGCCGTTGACTTGACCTCAAGCACGGCCGGGTGTGGTCAGTAGCTTTTCGGGACGCCGATGGCGATTGGCGTACGCTCTCGGCCGCGTGGTCTGCAGGCCGTGGGCACCGTAATCGCGCAGGGATGATGACGCAAAGTGCCACCCAAGATGCGGGCTCTACGGCGCGGTAGCGCGCTGACGCGTGCGGAGAGGAAGGAGTTCGGGCCGGTCCAAATCGTCGTGGTGGGTTTCGACGATCTTAAGTTCCAGGGTGACATCCTTCCGGAGCTCCGGCGCCTCCGCGACTTAGAGATTATCCGCCTCGTTGGCATGGTGATCATCGCGAAGAGCCACAGCGGGGAGCTCGTGCGGGTCAAGGCAAGCGATCTCACCGAAGAAGAGTCGGCTCAGTTGGGCGCCATGGCGGGAGCTCCCGTTGGAATCGGAGCGACCGGGGAGGAAGGGATTGAACCCACCGCGCGCGCTGGCGCCCAAGTTGGCGAAGTGCTTGGGTTTCTCGGTGGTGAGCAGACCTGGTCGGTTGCCGAGGTGATTCCACCGAACACAATGGCCGTAGTGGCGTTACTCGAGCATCGGTGGGCGATCCCCCTGAGGGAGGCCGTCCTGCGGGCGGGCGGAGCGGCGCTCGCCGACGCGTGGATTCATCCCGACGACCTCGTCCTATACGGAGCGCTCGCTGGCGAAGCACGGCCGCGCTGAAGCGCAAAGCTGCTCACCCGTCTACGCGCGTCGCGGGGCCGCCTGGCCCGCGACCACCTCGGCGATGTGCAGGCGCGCACCGTCCTTGACCTGGGACAGTCGGCACCGCCCCAGCCCCAGACCGATCGTCGTGGCCGTGTGCCTGTGCGAGGCGACCTCCGTGCCGGCCTGGCTCCTCACGGCGGACCCCACCACCAGCCACCGACGACGAACAGCACACCCGCCGTGGAAAGCGGCCGGGTTCGTCTCATGCCGAAGAAATAGGCCAAAGCGCGGCCGACCGTCGTGGTGCATGATGGCGCCGTGCAGGGCCCCGACACCGACCTTGAACTCGGCCGGCTGTCGTACGCGAGTGCGCAGTGGCTCGACTCATGGGTGCGGTTGTCGCGTGCCGATGCGGATGTGCCGCTCGACCCTGGCGACCTGGAACTCCTCGCAGTATCGGCTTACATGTTGGGCCGGGACGCCGACTATGTAGCCAGCCTCGACCGCGCGCATCGTCACCACTTGGACGCAGGCGATGTGGCGCGCGCGGTGCGGTGTGCGTTCTGGATCGGGCACAATCTCCTCTTCCGTGGTGATCAGGTAAACGCCGGCGGCTGGTTCGCACGCGCACAACGGCTGCTCGGCGAGCAGGACTGCGTCGAGCGCGGTTATCTGCTCATCCCGACCTGGCTGGGCGAGATGGGACGCGGTGACTACGAGCAGGGCCTGGCCACGGCAACGGAGGCGGCGGCGATCGGCGAGTGGTTCGGCGATCTCGACCTCACCTGGTTGGCCCGGGACGAGCAGGGCCGAGCCCTCCTCAACCTGGGACGTACCGAGGAAGGACTGCGGCTCGTTGACGAGGCGTTGATCATCGCCACGTTCGGGGATCTCTCGCCGATCGTCACCGGAATCCTCTACTGCAACACGCTCGCGTTCTGTCAGGACGCGCTTGAACTCGCCCACGCCCGGGAGTGGACGCAGGCGTTGACCCGATGGTGTGATCGCCAGCCGACCATGGTGGAGCACAACGGACTGTGCCAGGTCCACCGCGCGGAGGTGCTCGAAATCGGCGGTGCCTGGACGGACGCATTGGCCGCCGCTGTGCGCGGTGCGGAACGTTTCGATGAGGGCGTGCTGAACCAGATCGCCGCAGGCAAGGCGCGTTATCGCCAGGGCGAGATCCGTCGCCTCCGCGGCGAGTTCGCGGCAGCGGAGGACGCCTACCGTGAGGCGAGCCTGCGCGGCTACGAACCGCAACCGGGCCACGCACTGCTCCGCCTCGCCCAGGGCGACAAACGGGCGTCGGCGGCGGCCATCCGCCGGGCGTTGCGCGAGACACCGCACCGGCTTCCCCGAGCGCGACTGTTACCGGCATTCGTGCTCATCATGTTGGCCAACGGTGAGCTGGACGATGCCGCGGCAGCGTCCCGCGAACTCGACCAGATAGCGCAGTCTCAGCGCACCGAGGTGCTCCACGCCCAGGCGGGGTATGCGGTCGGGTCGGTCAAGTTGTCCGCAGGTGACCCCGCGGGCGCCCTCATGGCGCTACGGCCGGCGTTCGGCCTGTGGCTCGGATTGGACGCGCCGTACGAGGTGGCGCGGGTGCGCGTACTCATCGGGCTCGCCTGCCGGGCACTCGGCGACGAGGACACGGCCCTGTTCGAACTCGACGCCGCCCACGCCGCCTTCACCGAACTCGGCGCCAAGCCGGACGTCGAGCGGGTCGACGCACTGCGGTCCGCCCGAACGGCATACGGGCTGACAGACCGAGAGGTGCAGGTGCTGCGCCTGGTTGCCGCCGGCAGGAGCAATCGAGAGATCGCCGCGGACCTTGTGATCAGCGAGCACACCGTCGCACGTCACGTGCAGAACATCCTGGCCAAGATCGACGCACCGTCGCGCACCGCGGCAAGCGCATTTGCGCACCAACACAACCTGCTCTGACCCGTGGTCAAAAATAAGCACGGGGTCCAGGCGAATTTGGCTGATCCTGCGGAAGCCCCGTGCCGGCCCGCCGGCCTACGGTCACGTTCGTCAATCCAGTTCAGGAAAGGGGCCCCTCATGTACGTGATCGTCCACCACCGCTTCACCAACCCGCCCAGCGCGTTCGAGCGTGGCATGAAGCTGATCAAGAACGAGGGCGCGCCGGCCGGGACGACAGGACTGCAGTTCTACCCGAGCCGTGACGGATCACAGGCCATCTGCCTATGGGACTCCGACTCGGTGACCGACATCCAGGGATACGTCGACGAGACAATGGGCGATGCCAGCGTCAACACCTGCTGGGAGGTCGACGGCGACCAGGCGTTCGCGGACCGCCCGCTGGGCCTGCAGACGTCCGCGGCAGTGCGCGGCTAACGCCGGTGGCTGTGCCAGCAGCGTAACCGGCGCCAGCCGCACCCATGCCAAGACGATCGCGGCGTCGCAGCGCTGCGGTCGCCCCGGCATGGGCGAGTCCCGCACCAAAACCCTCGGAGTCGCCATCGCGCATAACGACCTCCCTGCCTACCTTCTTGCGTCAAGAAATGCACGCCGATCGCGCGCCGCTGGCGAAGCCGGCCACGTCCATGGCCCCGCTGCGGCCTGACCACGCGGAGGCTCTCCTCAGCCCTCGCTATCCGTCGATAGTTGGGCAGCAGCGGCACGATGCGGTTGAGCAGCACACCTAGGACGCAGCGAGGAGTCGCCGCCGACCTTGCGCCGAAGCCTTGGCCGCCGTCGCCGGCGGTCGTACTGTTGCTGGCGCCCCCGCCGCGCGGCCATCCCTCCCGGCCGCTGGCGGGGTGTGTCCTCCTTCAACCAGCAGCTATCCGGTGCGGCTGCCGCTGCTGGGCCCGCGCACCGGCCAGGACTTCGTACCAACGATCGTCGAGACGGTGATGGCATGACAGATCAGACACCACAGCAGATCCCGCTGGAGACGTTCCCCGAGGAGATGGTGATCACCCGCGAGTTCATCGCGCGGCTGAACGAGGCAGCCGCCGCCGAGGGCGCTATCTCGTCGGGCGCCGCCCTCGCCGCCATGATCAACGCGCTGGGCAAGCTCGAAGTTCAGGTGATCGGCCTGTGGAGTGGACTCAGCGAGAAGTGAGCATCGACGATTAGGGGCTGTGGCTGGCGCCCGAACCGACGGTCACGCGTCCTAGTCCAGTGATCGATCAGGAACAACACCACACCTGAAGTGGCGCACCGATGGTCGTACGCAAGTACGCCTGCGCCGATGCCAAGAGATCAAGTTGCTGGGCTGATGCTTGCTTCACTGAGAGTCCGGGCTGGCGGGAGTCAGGTCAACGCCAGCAATATGGGGCTTCGCAGAGCGGAGCGGCTCACCACGACTGCGCGGGCGGTGTCAGGACGGTTGATGTTAGGCCCGGCAACGCGAGGTCGTCGTAGGCGTCAGGCCTGCGAGTGTTCGAGGGTGATCCGCTCGCGCCGGGAGATCAGGAAGTCTCTGACCTGCGCGCGGTGCTGTGCGGTGTTACGGCTTCTACGGTAGATGCGGGTGTGTCGGGCTGGGGAGTCTGGCTGCTGCCCCTCATGTGGCCGGTGCGCCGCCTAGGGTCGAAGGCATGACCGCTACGACCCCGGACCTCACCCTCAACAACGGCGTCACCATGCCCGCACTCGGGCTCGGCGTGTTCCAGAGCCCGCCGGAGGAGACCGCCACCGCGGTGGAGACAGCGCTAAACATCGGGTACCGGCACATCGACACGGCCGCCGCGTACGGCAACGAACGGCAGGTCGGTGAGGGCATCCGCCGCTCCGGCCTGGACCGGGCCGAGGTGTTCATCGAGACGAAGGTGTGGGTCAGCGACTACGGCTACGACCAGACTCCGCACGCATTCGACAAGGCGATCCGCAAGCTCGGCGTCGACCAGCTCGACCTGCTCATCCTGCACCAGCCGGCCCCGGACCGCTTCGACAGGACGGTCGCCGCGTATAAGGCGTTGGAGACGCTGCTGGCCGACGGCAAGGTGCGCGCGATCGGGGTCAGCAACTTCATGCGCCACCACCTCGACGATCTGCTCGGGCAGACCGATCTCGTCCCGGCGGTGAACCAGATCGAGTTGCACCCGTACTTCTCCCAGCCGGACGTGCAGAAGGCCGACGCCGAGCACGGCATCCTCACCCAGGCGTGGTCGCCGATCGGCGGCATCACCTTCTACCCAGGCTGGGGTGAGGACCGCCGCAACGTGCTGAAGGACCCGACCATCAGCGCGATCGCGGCCGCACACAGCAAGACACCCGCGCAGGTGGTGCTGCGCTGGCAGCTGCAGCACGGCCGGTCGGCGATCCCGAAGTCGACCAACCCGGGCCGCATCGCCGAGAACTTCGACGTCTTCGACTTCGACCTGACCGCCAAGCAGATGTCGGGCATCGACGCGCTGGACACCGGTGTGCGCAACGGCCCCGACCCCGACGTCGCGCGCCCAGAGTTGTTCGACCGAGTCGTGCCAGAGGACTGACCGCCGGCGTTCTACCGGGGCCCGACAGCGCGCCTTCCTGCAGTCGCGTCGTGCAAGTGACGCATCGTGGCGGCCCGCCCGGGTGTGAGCGGCAAGCTGGGCTGGGTGCGATCCAGCGCCTGGCACTGGGTTTTCTCGTCGTAGCTGAACACCACCGCCCGCGCCGGCGGATTGAGATACATCCCGACCACATCGACCAGCTTCTCCTCGAAGTACGGATCATTGCTGACCTTGAAGGTGTCGACCTTCCACGGCTTGAGGCCGTGGTCGGCCCAGATCCGAGCCACCGCGTCCTTGCCAATCCCGACCCTGCGGGCCATCGACCGAGTCGTCCAGTGCGTCGAGCCGTCACCCGGCGTCTCGCTCATCGTGAGCCGGACCACCTCGGCTACCGTGCCCGGCACCAGCGACGACTTACGACCCCGACCCTCCGCGATCACCCCGACACCGGCCGGTCCCCGATCAGCGAACCTCGACCGCCACCGACGCACCGTGTCCGAGTCAACCCCGATCCGCCGCGCGATCTGTTCATTGGCGACACCGTCGGCGGCCAGAAGCAGCGCCCTGGCCTGCACCACCCTGCGATGCGGCAACACCGACGAGTTCGCCATCCGCATCAACTCGGCCCGCTGCTCACCTGTCACCGGCAACGCCGCCGCACCTACGAATGGCATACACCAAACTACCGCACTATTTCGCAGACACAGCACTAGCTCGCCACCCACCAACCGCGCCGACTACTTGCCCGCCGCGTTCAATTTGGCGATGAGGCTTCCCGACGATCGCGCCGAAGAGACGTCCTTGTCGGCCCTAGAACTGACTCATACCAGTGGACGATCTGACCTCCTTTGGCCGTTGTGAGCTGCTGACGGGGATGGATTGTTACCGGACACCGCCTGCTGGATCGGGGTGTACCGTACCGGCATCCCACGCCCACGACCTCATGGGAGGGATCAAGCGCAAACCGCTTCGCTGAGCCGCGCCGCGCTGGGCACGGCTGCCGCGCTCCGGAGCTGCGACGCTGGCGCGAATGCGAGTCTGGCAGTGCCTGGCACGTCGGGTCGTCCGGGAGTCGTGGCACGATCCGGAGGGAGGCACATATCACCAATCGAAGGAGCCGTTCTGATGGAACGACGCAGGCTCGGCCGACTGGGACACGACAGTTCGGTGCTGATCTACGGGGCGGCGGCCCTGTCGGAGATCGATCAGGACGCTGCTGATCGATCGGTGCAGCAGGCGCTCGAGGCCGGCATCAACCACTTTGACGTGGCGGCCAGCTACGGCCATGCCGAACTTCGCCTGGGTCCATGGATGAGTCGCATTCGCGATCAGATCTTCCTTGCCACCAAGGTGGAGGAACGCACCGCGGACCGCGCGTGGGCGTCGATGAACAACTCGCTGGAACGGTTGCGGATCGACCGGGTCGACCTGTTGCAGCTGCACTCGGTCGGTGATCTGCCAACGCTCGACTCCGTGACGCGTTCTGGTGGGGCCCTTGAGTCCGCGGTCCGGGCGATGGACGAGGGCATGGTCGGCGCGATTGGCATCACCGGCCACGGTCGTGCGGCGGCCGCTACCCACCTGGAAGGTTTACGCCGCTATCCGTTCGCGACCGTGCTGACGCCGCTCAATCCGGTGCTTTGGCGCGAGGACGAGTTCCGCTTTGCTTATGGCGCCCTCGTGGACGAGGTGCGCCGTCAGGACGTCGGGCTGATGACGATCAAGACGGTGGCTCGTCGTAACTGGCCTGATCCGCAGGCTGAGCACCGCTATGCAACCTGGTACGAGCCGTGGGATGAGGCCGAGCGCATCCGCGCCGCGGTGTCGTGGGTGCTGTCACACGATGAGATCACCGGACTGGCAACAGCGGGTGACGTCCAGCTGCTCGGCATGATCATCGCGGCGGAACGCGATCGCCTGGACACCACCGCCGCGGAGGAAGCACTGCGCGACGACACGGAATACGCCTCTCCGTTCCTCGCCATGCCGTTCTGAGTCGTCGACGAGTATCGACCCGACCTCACCGGTTGCCGACGGCGTCGCGGCTGAGCGCACCAGATGAGAACGCCGTCACCGTGACCTCGCCGACGAAACCAGCGGCGCGCACCGCATCGATGATGTCCGTCGCGTCGGCTAACTCGGGCAGCAACCACGGGTCGACCTCGACCCGGGCATCCTCGCCGAGATCGCGCACGCGCAGGTCCCGCGTCATAAGGTTGCGCGCCCGCAGCGCCGAGCGGGTCGCCACCTCGGCCCGGTCGACGCGCGCCAGCCGGAACGGCGTCACCTCGACGCCGTGACGGATCCGGCTGGCCAGGCAGGGTGACGCGGGCTTGGCCCAGGTCGGCAGTTGCCATCGGCGTGATAGCGCGCGTACCTCGTCCTTGCCGAAGCCGAGGCTGCGTAGCGGGGTGAGCGCGCCGCGGACGTCACCCGCGCGGATGCCGTGACGGAACGGGTCACGCGCGTCGTCGGCGTTCGTTCCGGTCGCCACCTGGTTGAAGCCGTGCTGTCGCATCACCGCGGTGACAACGTCGAGAACCTCGCACTTGCAGAACCAACACCGGTCTGGACCATTGGCGCGGTAGCCGGGCACGTCGAGTTCGCGGGTGTCGGCAAGCACGTGACGGATGCCGAGGTCGGCCGCGAACCGCTGGGCCGGCCGCAGCTCGCCGCTCGGGTAGCTGGCGGACATCGCCGTCACCGCGAGGACGTGTGCTCGCCCACGGAGCGGGCAGCCGCAGCAAGCACGAGGGCCGAGTCCGCGCCGCCGGAGAACGCGACCGCGACCGGCTCGCTGAACGACGCCAGGAGTTGGCGACCGCGCTGGTGGATGTTCACCTGCGTCCGGCCTCCTCGATGGCTCGGCGGGCCACTTCGCGCAACGGGAGGTCGACAGGGTCCGCAGCGCTCGCGACGTCGTTGTGCTCGGGCTTGCCGCCACGCGGGCCGACCTTGACGCGCACCGGTCTGCCGTCGACCTCGACCGTGATCACGCGCCCGGCCGCCACATGACGCTCGCTCCCTGGCGCACCCTCCGGATCGTCGGATCCGCCCCGTGGTCGACGATCTGCTCGACGTGCACCTCCCAACTGGGCAGTCCCGTACCGGGCCTGTGTTCTCCAAGAGCGCCCAAACGATCGCCTCGATCTGATCGGCGGTCTTCCCCGGTTCCGTAGACCACTTCGGGCAGACCTGGCGTCGCTCCCGGTCGATAGCCGGCTGCGCGAACCCCAGATCCACAGACGACACGCCCACTCCAGGAACATTAGCTGCCGGCGATCACACCACTGAGCAGCTCCAGGCCATCACCTTCCGCGAGACAACCACCACCACAGGCACGTCACCTCAGCGAGGTTCGCCGCGCGGACAGCTGCGCGACCCACCGTTGACGCAGAGCCAGCCACCGTCCCGGGCAGCCGCGCGGATGTTCCTCCCCCTCAGTGCTGCCAAGTCATCGGCGGCCCGGGTCAGCCGGCGCGGCGCAGGCGAAGGACTTTCACGGCCCCGAGGGCAGCCGCGACCACGCGACGCCGCGCATAGTCGGCGATCGCACCGCTGGCTCTGTAACCGTCCGTGATTGCACCAGCGGCTCGCGTCACGGCGGTTCTACGGTCTGTCGTTCGATTGACGAGCTGGCCGTATCGGGGCTGCGGGTAGTGATCCGGGCGGCGTCTTCGGCGTCGAATGCTCTGGCCAGCTAGGTGTGCTCGGCTGCGCCGAGGTTGGCCAGGGCGTCCGCACGCTCGTTGCCAGGGTTGCCGTTGTGCCCCCGGACCCACCGCCATTGGATGCGGTGTTTTCGCGCCGCGTCATCGAGCGCCCGCCACAGGTCGCCATTCCGTACCGGCTTCTTGTCAGCGGTAATCCAGCCGCGCTTCTTCCAGTTGTGGATCCATTCGGTGATGCCCTTGCGCACGTACTCGCTGTCGGTGAACAGCTCCACCTCGCTCGGCCGTTTCAGCGCGGCCAGTGCCTCGATCACCGCAGTGAGTTCCATCCTGTTGTTCGTGGTGCGCAGCGAGCCCCCGTGCAGTTCCTTGCGATGTGGTCCGCTGGACAGCACGACGCCCCAACCGCCAGGACCGTCCGGGTTCCGCTTGCACGCCCCGTCGGTGTAGATCACGACACGCGGCAGCGGCTGCGCCGGCGGCGCCTCGGGTTCGGTTTCGCCGAACAGCTCGGGCACAGCAGAACGATAATCGCCAGAGGTGCCGAAGGTCAGCCCGATACCCATCCGCCGCTCATTCACCGGCCTGGTCGTCAGGTTTCAACGCCACCAAAACTGAGTGAACATGCCGTGGCTGTCACGCTAGCCCGGCGTTTAGCAGACGAGGCCCTAATGCGCTGTCCGAGCGTGGCCTGGCACGGGTGGTGCGCTTCCGTTGCGCTCAGCACAGCCCATGGGTGCGCAGCTTGGCAGCAGTGTGGAGTTCTACGTCGGCCCCCCCAGTGCCCGGCGCGCCGGACGACCTGCACGCGGTCATCTGCGGCTTTATCGCCAAGGCCAAGACCGAGTTGCTCGTCGCGTGCAGGAGCTCGATTCGCTGACGATCACGAACGCACTGCTGGCCGCCAAGATGGCGAAGGAAGGCGTGCGCGTCATCCTCGAGGAGCTGGACATACTTCTGCTTGCCGGCCGCAGCGAGGCCAGCCTTGAGCTGATCGATACTGATGGTGGCGGGATCGTCCTCATTCACGCCGTCCGTGAACAGGATCACCTGGTTCGGCAGGCCAGCCACATAATGCGCCTGCTGGTATCGGTAGGCACCCAAAATGGTGTCGTACAGCCCGGTGCCAACGGGCCGCGCGGCCAGGTTCGTCGCAGCGGTTTCGACTGCCTTGCGCTGCGGCGCGTTCAGCGGTGCGACGCCGGTAAGCGGCTGCCAATCATTGGGCGGCGCAAGTTGTGAGGCGAATTGCCACAATCCAAGCTGTGCGGTGCTCGGCAACAGCGCATGAACCTGTCTGATGCCTTGGCGGACCAGGTCGATCTTGGTCGCGCCGGTTCCAGGTAGCGCTTCGCCCATCGATCCAGAAACGTCCACCACGATGAGCATGTTCGTCCGGCGCAACTCGGGCCGCCACGTGCTCAGCACGTGGTACATCAAGTGCTCCACCATCTTCGGCATCGCGGTGGCCGGAAGTGAAGGAAGTCCGGCATCCGTCGCCGCCGGGGGGGCGGAGCAGCCGGCCACGTTGGTCCGACGGTTAACCTTGCATGACCATCACAAGTGACTACGCCCCCCTGATTTCGGGAGGTATAGCGGTGTAGCCCCGAGCGGATTCGAACCGCCGCTACCGCCTTGAGAGGGCGAGCCAGGCTCGTGTTGGCGATCTTTGAAGATCGTTGAAAGGCGCTGGAGGCTCCGTAATTGCTGGGTCAGAGCCACCTCGTGCTCGTTGGTCGTTGCTGACCGCCAACGGCAGTTTGCGGACTTCTTGCGGACTAGCTGCGGACTGACGTAGATCAACAACTGTGCTGGGCAAGATCAACTGAAGATCATTCGGCCCACTCGTTTGGCCCACCGTTGATCGAAATGGTGGGCAACGAGACTCGTTCGGTCATGAGCAACAAGGCGTCCGGAGATGCCGAATGGCATGCGTTGCGACAGTGCATGAAGATACGCCCGAGGGCATGTTCATTCGACGTGGACAGGCCCAAGTCTGGTCGCCAGATGGCCGGACGATCGCTTTCGACAGCGATCGCAGCGATCCCAACCCCAATGATGACGTCGGCATCAACGATGTCTTCACTGCGCACCCGGACGGCTCCGACATCGTCAACCTGACCAGGTCGCACGGCTTCAGCGGTGATCCAGGGTGGTCGCCGGACGGCGCCTGACGACTACTAGGGGAGAGGACCGGGCGACGTTCCGGGCGGCGTGTCCTGGCTGGGAGAGATCAAGAGCAGTGGGGTAGCGAGCTGGGCATAAAACGTTGCACGGGAAATCATCATTGCTCTCCTCAGGATGCTCCCCGAAGACAGTGGATTGCCGACCACAGATCTCTTCCGTGATCGAATTATGGAAATGCCACAGTAGTGCGGAGAAAGCTCGGACGAGCTAGCCCGGAAATGCCGTCCTTATCGGCCAAGCTCACGCGTTTTTCGAGCTGCTCCGGATGGCCCACGGACTGCTTTGTGTTCGAGGTGACCAGATCAGGGAGCTCGGCAGGAACTGCGCTACCTCGGCGGCGAACAGCAAGTCGACGGTGCGTTCGGGGATCAGTCGAGCTGTCACGTGTCGTCTCTCTGTGATTGGACACGAGCGCCGAGTGAACTGCCCCGGCGAGTCTGGAGACTCCGGAAAACCGGCTCTACTGACTGATCCGTGGGTTGGTCCGGCCGGGCAGGAGGGGTCGGTGGCCGGCGAGGCTGAGCATTGCTAGGGCGATGAGGGCGTCGGCTGAGCGGAAGCCGAAGGCGACGCGTGTGATCAGGCGGATCTTGGTGTTGACCGATTCGATCAAGGCGTTGGACAGGCCGTGTTCGAGCGCGGCGTCGATGTGGGCCCGGACGGCGGTGATGCGTCGGGCGAGGTTGATGAAGGCGGGGATGCGGCAGCGGCGGGCCCAGGACAGCCACCGGTCCAGCGCTTGTTTGCCGGCTTCGCCCTTGACCGCGAACACGTAGCGCAGGCCTTCTTTGAGCAAGTAAGCGCGATGCAGGCGAGGATCGGTCTTGGCGATCCAGGCCAGCTTGTCGCGTTGCCGCTCGGTCAGGTTGTCGGGGTTCTTCCACAGCGCATAGCGGGCGTTCTTCAGTCGGCGGGCGTCGCCGGCGGCGTCGCGGCGGCCACGGCCCTTACCGTAGGTCTGCCCCGAGCGTCGGGCGTCGTTCCAGGCCTGGCGGCGGACTTCGTCGAGGGCTTCGGTGGCCCACTTGATGATGTGGAACGCATCGGCGCACTGCACCGCCTGCGGACATCGTTCAGCCACGATCTCGGCGATCCAGTCCGCCTGGTCGGCCGACACGTGCGTGATCGCGGCGCTGCGCTCGGGCCCGAGCTGGTCGAAGAAGCGCCGTAGCGTGGCCCGGTCCCGCCCGGGCGCGGCCCACAGCAGGCGGCCGGTGTCGTGGTCGACCGCGACGGTGATGCAGCGGTGCCCGCGCTTGTAGGAGATCTCATCGATCCCGATCCGAGTCAACCCGTCCAGCCGGTCACCCAGAGCGTCGACATCGGCCCAGACCCGGGTGATGATCGACCCGACGGTGCGCCAGGCGATGCGCATCAGCTCGGTAACCGCGCTCTTCGAACACTGCGTGGCCAGCCAGGCGACCGTCTCATCGAAGCTCAAGGTGTGTCCGGCACCGTGCCGAGCCCACGGCACATGCGCCACCACAACCCCGTGCTCGCGACAGGACACCCGCGGCGCGTCCGCCTCCAGGAACGTGCGCACCGTGCCAGATCCAACGCCCGCCACCGGCGTCGACCCTCGCCCGCGTCGTAGCGCCCGCACCGGCGACGACACAGCCCGCAGCGCCCACGACCGGCCCTCGTCGCGCGAACCCGAACGACGAGGACCTCGTCGTCGAAGACCACGTCCTCGACGACCGTATTCTCCACCCGCAACACAGCGCGCCATACCCTGGCGTTGCGCACGCCGTTCTCCGTTCACCGGTTCCTGACTCTCGACAAGCCAGAAACCTAAGCGGGAACGGCGTGTTGCTCAGCGACCAGACCTCACGACACCCACAGATGCGTCAGAAGAGCCGGAAAACCGGGGCGGTCCACGACATTGTTGCCAGATGTGCGCCCGGTGCGCGTGGACAATGAGTACACAAACGCGAGCGGCGAATCAGCGCGCGCATTTCGACTGGCTTGGCGACCTGGCGTTGCGTCGATATGGACGCTGGTCGGAGATAGATGACTCGGCTGCTTCGAGAGTATTGATGGGCATCCATCCCTCACGACCATCACGCGCGCGGCACCAAAGCCAGCCGCTCGTCAGGTCTTCGGCGACGACCTCAAGTACGTCACCGGCGTGCGTTGGCAGCTCGGTGGTGTCGTACGCGGTCTGCACCACCGCCGTCCCTGAAGTGCCCGACAGGTGTCGGGCCGGCACCCAGCCCGCGCCGTGCGATGCGGACACGAACACGAACTCGGGCCACTCGCTGTCCCGGTCGCCAACGTCCACGCGTTCACCGACAGCCAGTTGCAGCGGAGGCCGATCAGGGATCTGGTGACCCACGTTCGCCACCATCGTGCGCACGGGACTCATCATCGCTTGCCATCAGCTCCTCCACAGCCCGCGCTCGGATCCTGCGATCCGTCCACCGGGAACCCTCCGTCTGCGACTGACAGCGACGGTTCACATCAACGTCACCGAATCGCCGAATATTCGCGCTGTGCTTGCCATCGTCGTGCTCGTGAGGACGGGACTTCGACCAGCTGCGCGCCGCCAGCCAGCAGCTGGACGGTTCACCGCTCCGGGGCCTGAGTGACCAGGATTGCGCCGTGCAACCCGGCGCTGCGCAGCCGATCGGCGTCGGCGTTGCTCAGCCCGGCGAGGATCAGCTGCCCGCCGAGTGGGAGTAGGCACCTCGCGGCACGGTTGAAAACTCCCACGCAGACCGGTGAGACCTGCGACAGGCCGCGTCCGTCGACGAGCAGCTGCCGATGTCCGGTGCGGATCAGCGCATCGAGTTGCGCGCCGAGGTCGGCGACGGTGTCCGCGGCCAGTTCGCCGGACAGGCGCATCTCCGCGTTCGGCTGGCGCGCGCTGACGTCGCCGAACAGCACGCTTCTCGCTGCCCGCTGTTCGACCGGCTTCCTCTTCATCACGTCATTCGGTGTCGCGGCGTCATCACGGCACCTTCCCCGCCGAGAATCACTAAGCGCGTCGGGCCGGAAACACCAACCCACAATTCCTCGTGGAGCTGCACACCGTGCCCGGCCAGCGAGTGCAGGCCGGGCACGGTCGCGGGGGGGTTATGCGTCGTAATGATGGCGGCTACCGGACTTCGCCAATCCCCGGGCGCCGAGATAGCCAAGGGTCAGAAGCACGACGTAGAACCACGCCCGGTCGGCGCGAAAGTAATCGGCGTGGCTGCCCGTGGTCTTGACCACGTACGACGCGATCAGCACTCCCACAACAGCTAGCACATACAGCCAGAACTCTGTCGTCTTGAATGACGACTTGGTCTCCGTGCTGAGTCGCCGGGATGGCGCTGCGTCGTCGTGATCGGTGTACGCCCGGCTCTGCTCGACGGACGCGGCTCTGTAAGAGGCTGTCATGAACACTTTCCTTCTGTGGTTGATTGGGCATGTTTGCCATGCTGTTCCCGGCGTTGTTTGTTCAGCCGGCGGCGATGAGATCGCGACTCAATCGATGCACAGATGATGCCCAGCGCTCAGGGGTGACTAACAAGCCGTGACATTTATCCCATCGGCGGTACCGGTGATGGCTCGCCCAGCCGGTTGACAGGTTTTGCCGCGGCGTGTTGGTTAGTCCGCGCCGTGACCGAGCGATTGTGACTGGCTGCCTCGCCTGCCGTGGCGACCAGCAAGAGCGAGCGGTCAGCGCGCTCCAGCCGGCGCAACGCTGTGGGGCTGGGCGCGATCAGCCCATGCCGACGTGATGGCTTCGCTCTAGCGGAGTGTCGGCGCCATACCAGTGGCCTAATGTGACCGGGTCAGGGCGGCGCGATCGGGACAAGATGAGCGACCGGAGCAGTCGCTCGACGCTCTGCTCGGTGCATTTGGCCGGTCAGTATTAGTTGCCCGGCCTGATCGCAGAACACGGGCAGCGGCTCGTGTAGCGGACGCGCTGGTGTATTTGGGCTGAGTCAACCGAATTCGCTGGGGCTATTCGGCGTCCGATCATCGGGCCCGTACCCCGATGTAGCGGCAGGGGTCGGCTATGAGGTCGTGCGTGAATTTCGGCCGATCCCGGGTCAGGGTTTGCGTGCCACCCTGACCCGGGATCGCGGTAGCTCAACTGCGCTGGTGGTGCACTGTGTCGGCGGCGTCCTGGGCCTGCTGCTTGACGTCGTGAACCGCGGATGCCCCTTCGTCCTTGATCGTTGCCGCGGCCTCGACCGCGGTGTCCTTCACTGACTCCGCCGCCTGCTGGGCTGGTTGCTTGAGGTGCTTGGCTGCGTCGGTCGCGGCGTCGCCTAGCACGGGAGCGGCCACGTCCTTGACCTTGTTCGCCGCCTGCTGTTCGGCGGCCGATGCGGGCAGCAGCGAACCGGCCAGCCAGCCGATACCGAAAGCGATCAAGCCGGCGGCCAGCGGGTTACCCGCCGTACGGGAACGTAGCTGATCCGGGGCCTCAGACACAGCGTCACTGACTGACGAGTGCGCTGAGCTGAGCTTGTCTCCGGCGTCTGAGGCCGAGCCCATCACCGTGTCCTTGACGCCGAAGACCGCGCCCTTGACCTTGCTGACCTGCCGCTTGGCGGCGTGCGCGGGGTTGACCGTGTCGGCCAGTGTATTGACGTTGCTGCTTAGGTCCGCGCGAGTGCGTTCGATCTGTTCGCGGATCTGGTCGGGATCGTTGCTCATGATGTCTCCTCGTTGCCTTTGACCGCGTTGGGAATCTTCTTCACCGTGTCCGCCGTCAGGGGAACCCCTTTAATTGCTTTCATCTCGCCCCGGCCGACGGCCGCGAGCACGGCGCCGATGACCAGCCAGATGGCTGCCACGACGATGGCTGACCACCCATGTCCGATGGAATTGCCCAGACCCCACCACACTGCGATAGACACGAACACCAGCGCCATGTGCCCAGACACACCGGCACCAGCGAACATCCCCGCACCCTTGGCGGCGCGAGTGGCCGACTGGCGGACTTCGGCCTTAGCGAGTTCGACCTCTTGGCGTAGCAGGGTGGTGACGTCCTGACTGACGTCAGCGAGCAGCTCGCCGATCGACGCACGGGCATCGGAGTCAGTGAGCAGCGGGTCGGCCGTGTCAGGCGGGGGACCGTTGTAGCTTGTGCTCACAGCCCTACGCCGCCCAGGCCGGAGTCGGGGGCCCGCTGCGGAGCGGCGACCAGCTCAGGCGAAAGGCCCGGGACGGCGGCATTCGGCCTGGTCTCGCCCATGGCACGATGGGCAGAGCCGGAGCTGTCGGTGCTCGACGCGTCCTTGACACCACGGGTGAGCCGTCCGGCGAGCAAACCGGCACCGGCAGCGACGAGCAGGAAGGTGCCTGGCCGTTGCCGGGCAAAAGCCTGTAGCTCCTGCACGAGGTTTCCCGGTTCGCGCGAATCCAGCCAGGACGCGATGTCGTGGGACTTGCTCGAGGCCTGCCGGGCCAGATCGGTGGCAACTCCCGGCCGTTCCGAGCGCTGGGCCATCGACTGCAATTCGTCGCCGAGTACGTGCAGACCGCGCGCTACGCGCTGCTGCTGCGCGTTGGCCTGGTCGGTCAACTCGCGGCGCGCTTGATGAAGCAAGTCCGCGGCTTGGCTACCGGCTTCGGCGACCACGGACTGAGCTTGGTCTTTCGCGACACCGGCGACGTGCTGGCCGGCATCCGCCGCACCGTGTCCAACCGAAGCCGCCTGATCTTTGGCGACATCAATCCCGCTGGGTGCATCGGTGGGTTGGCCGCCTGGACGGGGTACGACGCCTGAATGGGTGGTGGGAACATTCGTTGTCATGTCGATCATCTGCTCTCGCATATGAGCAGACCCGCGTGCCACGTTTAGACGCGGGGCTGCCTGCCGGATGTGCTGACGGCCGCTGCGGTCCCAACGTGACGTCTACAACGTAAGCCGGTATACCCACACATCGCGGCGCGCAAACTCTCAGCGCGAAACGGCGCCCGAAAGTGAGTGATACCACAACATGGCTGACGCCTGCCTCGCGACATCGTTGACACCTCATCTGGAGGTGCGCCATGTCGCTGGCCGAGCTCGTGATCACTTCGGTGGAGATCGAGCGTCGTTCCAGGAGCGAGCTCACCCGCGACTACAACATCTCCCGCACGTCTGCAGGGGCGCCTCGCCACGTCGTTGCGCTGGAGCTGTCCGGTCATCGCCTTGTTGACTCATGCCATCAGCCGTCAGGAACGAGGGTCTGGCACTCGACAGCGGCGGACCCGCTGCTTCGGTCTGGTGCTACCAGACCGTCGTGTTGACCCCGGCGCGGCTATTTGAGGATGGCGTCAACCGTCTTTTTCAGTGCGGAGGGCTGCGCTGGCGAGCGCGGGGCCTTCTCCTTGGCAGCCAACAGTTGTGCACCGAGATCGCTGAGCTGCTTGCGTCCGAGCCCGTCACGCACCTTCGGGAACCAGTCGGACTCCTCCTCATCGATGTGATGGGTGACGTTCTCGATGAGGACGCTCGCTTTCGCGTCGAACCGCTCGGCATCCGCACTCATTGCGTAGAGCTCCATGCACAGCACGTCGGCGACATGATGCTCCTCATAGGACTCGAGGACATCGTCCTCGAGGTCGGGCAGCAGCCGGCGCACCTCGGGGTACATGACCTCATTCTCGATATAGGTATGCACGGTCAGCAGCTCAATCATCTTCGCGACCAGATGACCCTTCTGCTTCGTCGCATTCTTTCCAGCGGCCTGAAAGTCGCGGAAAGCTTTCTTGATCTCCTGGTGGTCCTGTTTGAGCAGAACAATCGCATCAGTGGACACAGCATCCCCTTTCGTGGTGAGTAGTCCGTCGCCGGCGGCTAGCCGGTCGAGTTGTCACGCTTGGTCCGTGAGTTTCGTTTTGTCGCGGCGAGCTGGCCGAGCTGGTCAGCGCGTGCACGAGCGGAGTTCGCGGCAGTTTTGGTTGCACGGGCCTGGTCGAGCTTGGCGTTGGCGCCGCGCCGGGTCTGCTGCAATTTCACGTCGGTGACCGCGTCGGCCTTCTGAAGTCTTTGCTGGATGGCGCCGACTCGTTGCTTGGTCCGGGCAGCGGCTTGCTGCTTGCCGCGGGTGGCGTGCGCGCGGGCCTGGGCGGCGGCCCGTTGTTTGCCCTGACGTTCTCTTGCGTTAGCTTCATCGAGCCCATCCGCTAACCGTTGCCGCGCTTTCTCGCGCTTTGCGGCAGCGCTGCGCTGGCCTGAGCCAATCTCTTCAGCGGCCTGGTCACGGTAGGCGGCGGCGTCGCGCTCGAGGGCGACCGCGCCAGCGAGTTTCGCGTTGCGCGCGATCCGGTCGCTCCCTCGTTCGGCGACTGCGACGTCGCCAAGCAGGCGCCCGGCGAGCCGATCGTAGGAGCCGAGCGCGCGGTCGAAGACCAACCTGAGCGCGGAATCAGCCGGCAGGCGGCGCGCGACCTCCTCGTCGACAACCGCCAGCGGTACACGGTAAAACTTGTAGGGGACTGCGAGCAATGTTCGAGCGTTCATGACCGTCCTCGGTTGGTGGCTTCGGTGCGCAGTTGCGCGGCCCGGCGTTCGGCCTCGGCGGCCTGGGCTTCGTGATCGTCGTGGCGCTGCTCGGCGCCACGTTCGACGCTGAGCGCCTCGGCGTCGAACCGGGCCGCGTCAGCCGCACTCGCGCGCGCGACTGCGTCCGCCTCATCCTCGGCGCGGCGACGACCGGCCTGTTGCTGGTGTTGCGCCTGCGTTTCGGCATCAGCCGTCGCCGCAGCTTCGGCGTCGACGATGGCCTGCTCACGTTGACCCGCCGCGGCGTGCGCCCCACGCTTGTCCTCGGCCAGGTCGCCGGTGCGCTCGCGCAGCTCGTCAAGCGCCTGCCCGGCGGTCGCGTTCGCGACGGCCTCGCGGCTGTTCGCGTCCTTGCGCGCCTGTGCCCCTGCCTGTTGCAGCTGACCCTCCGTCGCGAGCTCATCGTTTCCGCTCAGCGCACCGGCAACTTCTTTCGCCTTGCCCGCCATCGTGTCGAACAACCCCTTGCGGGCTTCTGCGGCCTTATCACTACTCACAATGTTCTCCCTGAATTTGGATGTACTGGTTCCGGCCGACCAGAATCGCCGGACCGGGCGCGCCGCGATCGAACCCTGCTGGTGCGCAGCGGTGATGTCGGTGATGCACAGGCGACGGAATTGGCGCCCGCGACGCAACAACCAGGTGCCCACGGCGTCCTACCTCAACGCCGGCAATCACTCCCGGCTGTTGCGCCCGGGTCGTCGGTCAGTCGCGTCGCGCGGTGTGGTGATCGCGGCTACCTGACTTGGCCAGGCCGCGGCTGCCGAGATGACCGATGGTCAGCAACACGATGTAGAACCAGGCCTTGTCGGCACGGAAATAGTCGAGGTGGCTGCTGGTGTGCTTCACCAGCAGCGACGCCAACAGCACACCGAGCACGGCAACCACATAGATCACGAACTCGGTGGTCTTGAACGCCGACTTCGTCTCCGTGCTCAACCGACGTGGGGGTCGACCATGTTCGGCTCGCACCGCGGTAGCGGTGGCATCGGTCTGATGGGTAGCGGTCATGTTGCTCCTATAGCGAGGAACGACCCGCGGGCCGTCCACTGATCGATACTCGTCCGAGCGACGATTGGTGAAGTAGTCGCGGTTGCTCCGCATACTCAACAATGTGTTGATACCCGAATTAACCCCGGCAATCTCATCACGTGATGCCGCCCACACGCCGTGCTGGTAACCAAACAGCTAGCCGGCCACCCATTACCACGCGCGGCTCGGGGCCCGATCCTGCATCTCGTGGCCCGCCCGATCTGAAGCTGCTCGGCCTGGTCGCGCACCCGGACAATGTCGTGCTGGGTCACCGCTCAATCAGGCCCGGGTTGCCTACTCGGCACCCCGCTGAGCGAAGTCCGCCGGCCTGCTCGACGATGGACGCCTCGGCGGTCCGACGGCCGGGCTGGACCAGATCCTGGCCGCCCTGGTTGTGTGGTGACCCTGTAGCTCGACCACCAGCCCGATCGGCTCGGCTCGCCACTTCACAGGCTGAGGGTGGACTCATCCCAGCGCGCACAACGGCTGTACTGCGGCTGATCATCCCTGCCGTCCGCCGCCCAGGTAACGCACGCACGCAGACCGTCGAGCCGCGGGCACCCGAGCCGTCTGCGCGCCGCCCACTGCTCGAGGCAGCGTTCGACACGGCACTCAGATGATCTGTCCCGCTGCGAGTGGCCATCCGATCCGCCGCGTCTTCGACATCGTGATCGGGCGATGCCGTGATCACCGACGCACTAATCGATCGTGGTGCGCAGGCGCGGCGACGAACGCCGCGCGGCTCGAGATCCCGTTGCAGACCGGCAGGCACATCGGCGCTGCGATCGGCCACCTCATCTGGACGCACGAGGACACCGAACCGCAGGCCCTGTGGCTGCCACATGTCACCCTCGACGCAGGCACCGCAAGCTGCGCGATATCGCGGTGACGTGATGGACTTCCCGAGGCCTGGACCCGACCAATCCGAACCTCTCGACGAGCGCCGCACACAGGCTACGCAGCCCGTTCCCGGCCCGACGGTGTCTGCGCTCACACCGACCAGCGGTTACACCGGATGCCCAGGTGGGCACCCTAGACACGTTGAGCCATCAGCCGGTCCGGACACCGGCGCGCCGCCACCGCCGCGGGCCTTCGGACACCGTCCAAGGAGCCGGACACTAGGCGAACTCCTGAATCGGGACTCGCATGAGCACGAGCACGTCATTCGTCGACGCCGCGTCGGCAACACCGGTTGCCCAGCCCGATGAGGCGGCGGTCGGTTTGTCCGCACACACGATCGCACGCCCGGCTGGGTCGACGACCGCGGAACAGCCCACCATCGCGTCCCACTCACGGGGTAGCGACTACGCCGAGCTCGGACGGAAAATCCGCAGCGCCGGGCTGCTCGACCGGCGACCCGTCTCCTACGCTTTTCGAGTGGCAGCCAGCCTCGGCCTCTACGCGGCCAGCTGGGCGGCCGTCATCTGGATCGGGAATTCGTGGTTGCAAACCGTCACGGCCGTCGTTCTCGGTATCACGTTCACCCAAGTCGCGTTCCTCGGTCACGACGGCGGTCACCAGCAGATCTTCGCCGCACGCCGCGCGAACGACTTGTTCGGCAAGCTCGTTGGGAATCTGCTGATCGGTCTCAGCTACGGCTGGTGGGTTGGCAAGCACAACCGGCATCACGCAAACCCCAACAAGGAACATCACGACCCCGACATCGGCGACGGGGTGTTGGCCTTCACCACCGAGCAAGTCGCCTCGCGCACCGGCCGTCTTGGCCAGTTCATCACCCGCCGGCAGGCGTGGCTGTTCTTTCCGCTGTTGACGCTGGAGGGACTTAACCTGCACCTCGAAAGCGTCCGGTCCCTGCGCCGTCGCGGCGACCGGAGCGTGCGCGGCGGGAACCCACACGTCGAGCTGCTGCTGCTCACGGCGCACACGGCGGCGTACCTTCTCGGGCTGCTGCTTGTTATGTCGCCGGTCAAAGCGCTGACATTCATCGCCATCCACCAAGCGGTTTGGGGCCTGTACATGGGGTGCTCGTTCGCGCCGAACCACAAAGGCATGCCGATCATCGGCGCGCACGAGAAGCTCGACTACCTCCGCCGACAAGTCCTCACCTCACGCAACGTGCGCGGCGGCTGGTTGACCGACCTGCTACTCGGCGGGCTGAACTATCAGATCGAACACCATCTTTTCCCGAACATGCCACGCGCGTCGCTGCGGCATGCGCAACATCTGATCCGCAGCCACTGCGACAACCTCGGCATCACCTACACCGAAACGTCCCTCATCGGCTCCTACGTCGCAGCGCTACGACACCTCAACCACCTCGGGAAACCGCTACGCACCTGAACGATCGACCCCGACACCCACGAAAAGCCTCGGTCGCTTCCGGTCGGCCGCCCGCTGCGCCTGAAGACAGCCCACGAGCCGCGCGAACACGCGAGGCCGCGCCGGCAGGAAGGGCAGCACGAGTGATACACACTCCGGCCCAGTAGTGGGGGTCAGCCGGAGGGGCCAAACGCCTGGATAGTGTGAGGCGATGGGCATGTCCGGCGATCGGCTCGGCGCACCATCTGCTGACGGCGAAGTATCGGCGAGCGGCCCTGAGGCGGCGCTCAATTCGATGCTGCGCGCCGCCCACGTCCTGGCGGCCCACGACGTGCCGGACCTTGTCCGTGACCACGTCGCAGCGTTTGGTGGCGTCGACGCGGTGTGTTACCTCGCGGATCTGCAACAGACCGTGCTGGTGCCGTTCCTAGGTCCGAGAGGGCCTGGCGGCGGTGAGCAGGTCGAGCCGTTGCCGATCGATTCGACACTGGCTGGGCGCGTGTTTCAGCATCTCGACGTGCTCTCGCAGCGACGTCCCAACGGAGACACCGTGCTGTGGTTGCCGCTGCTGGACGGCAGCGAGCGGCTCGGCGTACTGGCTGTCACGCTGAGCGGCGTCGCGCTCAACGACAGCGACGATGACCCGACGCGGGCGCCGGTCGCGGAACGATTACGTGGCTTCGCTTCGCTGGCCGGTGAGCTGATCATGACGAAGACGTTATACGGCGACACCATCGTCCGACTGCGCCGCCGAGCCGAGATGGGCTTGGCCGCGGAGATGCAATGGTCGTTGCTGCCGCCGCTGACCTTCGCCTGCCCCCAACTGTCTGTGGCCGGTGTGCTGGAGCCAGCCTACGAGGTGGCCGGCGACACGTTCGATTACGCCGTCGACCCTGGGATAGCAAACCTCGCGGTATTAGACGGGATGGGACACGGGCTGCGCAGCGCGCAGTTGGCAGTGGTCGCGGTCGCCGCGTACCGGCACGCCCGACGCGCCGGACGATCCTTGCCCGACATCTGTGAGCAGATCGATCAGGTATTACTGCAGACGTCCGGCGGGCAAGCATTCAGCACCGCGGTGCTGGCCCAACTGGACACCATCAGCGGCGCGCTGCACTGGATCAACGCCGGCCACCCGGAACCGCTGCTGATCCGCCACGGACAGCTGATCAAGTCGCTGCACGTCACGCCCCGACCGCCCTTGGGGATCGATCTGCGTGGCACCCGAGCTTCGCCGAAGCCGGTTGTCGGCTCCGTGCAACTCGAACCCGGGGACAGTGTGCTGCTTTATACCGACGGCGTCACCGAAGCACGGGCGCCGGACGGCACCTTCTTCGGCGACCAGCGCCTGACCGACCTGATCATTCGCAACCTAGCAGCCGGATTGCCGGCGCCCGAAACCATGCGCAGAGTCGTGCGCGCACTACTTGAACACCAGCAGGGAAACCTCAGCGACGACGCCTCCCTCGTCCTCGTGCAATGGCAGGCAAACCCCGGCCAGCTCGAACCTTGACACGGCGAGGACTGCTGGGCTTGGCGACCGTCGCGGGTCCAACCGGTATCTGATCAAAACCCATCGCTTCCCTAACACCGAGCTCGCGCGCGACGACGGCGTCCTCGACGTTGACAACAGATACGTGGACGCGAATATCCGACCCGACCTCATTTGCCCGGGCCCGCACTTAACGCGATCGTCGACTCCCCGGGACCCGATGACGATCAAGTGAGAGTGGGGCCTCATGGCGTCCGAATGGCAACGCCCACCAACCCCACGAACGCTGAAGCCGCGCCGATACAGCACGGCGGGAGGGATCAGCCTTTCGGGCGATACGGGGTCATCCCTGAAGGAGATCTGTCGGTCAAGTCGTTGTTTTCGGCCTCGTCGACGTGTTCTGGGCAGCGTCGGGCGGGGGCCGCGGTCAAGGCTCGACCCGGAGGGTCGACCGCGTAGCGGCCGGAGCGCCTTTGAGGGTGGTGCTCGGTTGATGCTGATCGTTGCGCGCCGGGGGATCACCGTGCACCTGCGAACAGGTATCCGTAGCGTCGACGGAGAGTCCGGCGCTGCCGTGCGCATTGTCACGGACGTGCCGGACGGCGATGGCATCGTCGAGGGAACGGATCTTCTCGTCTGCGTCGGCCGCACCCAAGCGTGGCATGCCGCGCCCTGAGCAGCGTCCTCGGCCGGGTGCGTTTAGTTGAGGGGCCGGATGGGAACACTGGGCAACGACCGCCAGCGGGCCGCCTAGCGCAAGGCGAACGTTGCGACGAGAAAGCAGCAATCTGAAAGGACAATCGATGGCTAAGACGACGGCGGCGAAGAAGGCCGGCACGTCCGCCAGGTCGGGGAGCCGGAAGGCGACCACCCGCCCGGCGGCCAAGTCGGGGAGCCGGAAGGCGACGAAGAAGGCCAGCACGTCGGCCAGGTCGGGGAGCCGGAAGGCGACCACCCGCCCGGCGGCGCAAGTCGGGGAGCCGGAAGGCCACGAAGAAGGCCAGCACGTCGGCCAGGTCGGGGAGCCGGAAGGCGACCACCCGCCCGGCGGCCAAGTCGGGGAGCCGGAAGGCCACGAAGAAGGCCAGCACGTCGGCCAAGTTGGAGAGCCGGAAGGCGACCACCCCCCCAGCGGCCAAGGACATCGCCGCGGCGCACCAGTCATTGACGCGTGCGGCACAGGGCGAGGCCCGGCTGCGGCGCGCGCTGAAGAAACACAAGAAAGCCGTGGCCGGCATCAAGGCCGAAGTGAAGAGCCACCAACGCGACATCAAGGCGCTCAAGGGCGAGGTGGCCGTGGCCAAGAAGGCACGAAAGGCCGGGACCGCCAAACTCCAAAAGGCCGACGCCGCCGCGCTTGACCGGGTAGCGACCTAAACCGCGTCGCCGCAGGCAACAGTGACCGCCAGGCGCCCCTCAGCTACGGCCACGGCGACCTGAAACCCCCACGGGAAGTCCGCAACGTCTACCACAAGATAGACATGGCCAGCAGGCGGCTGTGCGTCTGACGGCGAGATTTGACGTCGCCGAGTATGGCCGGGTGTTGAGCTCGTGCGCCGCGTGGATCTCCGATGATCCGCGACAGCGATCGGTGTCGGGGATGCCTCGCGGCACGTCCGGGCCCGCGCGACGGCCACAGCCTTCGCTATGGCGCCTGGCTTGTACTCGGAGTTGCAGGAGGTTTGCACCGGCGTGGTGGCTGAGTTCGCAGCGGTCCCACCGTGAGGTGTGGTCTGCAACCTCGATCGGGCAGGCGGGGACGTTGGCGATCCGTGCCGGTCGCGAGGCTGAGTGGGCGGCGCTGACGCGTGCCGGTGACCGCTGGGATTCAATCCATGGGGCTGCTCAGCTGCTGGGGGAAACCGGCGTGATGCAGGGGCAGCCGATGTTCTCGTGCCCGACGGCGATCGGTGTGGCGTTCCTGAACTGGTCAGCCGCGATGGATGGTTTGCAGAGCGCGCGCCGGTTGCCGGGTCCGCTCAGGTTGCGCCGCGCGATCGATGAGGGTTGGCTGCCCGGTCTGTACCTGGAGGCCGACCACGATGCAGCGGCTACGGGCGGCGAGCCGAAGCCGAAACGGCGACTGCTGGCAGCGTAACGACACGCACGCACGATGTTGGCCGCCCGAATCCGGTGTGCGTCGTCTCGAACACCGCGATGACATTCCGGGCCGCGTCTAGTTCCCGCTGCTTCTCGCTTTCAGATCGACGCCACTCGGTCATAAGAGCGATCCCCAGCGATACAACCACGGCGCCGACTGTGCCGATCGCGGTGAAGATGTTCGCCCAGTGAGTGCCGGAATGTGCCGCAGCTTGCGCCAGGACGGTTAATCGCATGGACGCGAAGCCAACCATAACGCTGAGGCTGCCGCTCGGCGCCCCCGCTTAGGGCTCGTCGCGCGGAAACGTGGTTGCCCACGGCGGCCGGTCGTGTGGCTGGGCACCGATGGGCCACGCCAACCGCCGACCGTCCCGCCACATAAGGTGCTGCCCGTCGCCCAGTCGCGGAAGAACTCGCTCGCATGCAGGTCGAGGTCGAACTGCTGGCGTTCGTGATGCGCCGCCAGCAGGCGCCTAGTAGGCGCTTGTTGCGATCATCGCGATGATGCAGCGTCCACGGCTGCGAGGATCGATCCAGCGAGGACGAGCGCGCCACCCAGAAAGATCAACTCCCAGCCGAACCAACTGGCGAACGTCAACCGGTGTTCACGGAATGTGCGCAGGGATGGAAGGAAGGACAATTCTCCCTCGAAGTGCTCCGTGTCCCACAGCGCGACGCGAACCCTCCCGGCCTCGAGGACTCTATCGACGGCGTGCTCGGTCGCCACCGGCTTCACGACCCTCGCCCAGATCCCAGGCAGCGCTGGCACGAGGTATCCGTTCCGGTTCCGCCACATCAGGCGTGCTGCGCTCGGTCAACGCGTCATCGGCTACGCCGTCGTGCTGGTCACCGACAGCTGCCCGCCGTTCCGGTTGACCGCCTAGCCACTGTGCGTAGTCGCTGACGCGCTGGAAAGGTGACCTCCCGGATACCTTGTCGCTTTCCGCGCGGTAGCGGTCGCGTACAAGCTCGGCGAAAGGAATTTCTCGCAGAACTGATAGACCGGCCCGTGTTTTGGGGATCAATTGGGTGTGGCAAGAAACTCGGGCCGTTCACCGAGCCTGAGGGCCGCGGGTTGCGGGTTGCGGGCGGCGCCGACCGTGGTCTAGGCCCGCTCATCCCGACGAAGGGACCCGAGTTGTCCAGCAAGTCCGTGGCCAGCAGTCAGTGTCATCGCAGCGACCGTCGCTCCAGGTACAAGATCGCGATGCTGGCGCCGCCGTGGATTGCGGTGCCGCCGCCCGGCTATGGCGGCATTGAGCTGGTCGTTGGGCTGTTGTGTGAGGGACTCGTTGACCGCGGGCACGACGTCATCCTGTTTGCTGCACCCGGTTCTCGCTCCTCGGCTCGGGTACGGGAGGTCCTGCCGGATTGTCATCCGGGGGAGATCGGCGGATCGCTCTACGAAGCCGATCACGTGTCCCGTGTGTTTGCCGAGGTAGAACAAGCGGCACACGGCGGCCAACCCTTCGACGTCATTCACGACCACTCGGGGTTCAGTGCCGTGGCGATGGGGAATCGGATCGCGACACCGGTGGTGCACACGTTGCATGGACCGTTCACCGACGAGGTCGCCCACTTTTACACCGAGCACGCTGACAAGACCCAGCTGGTCGCGATCAGCGAGACACAACGCCGGTTGGCGCCGCCGCAGGTGCCGATCGCTGCCGTCATACATAACCCGATCAACGTCGCCGACTGGCCGCTCGGGCGCGGCGATGGCGGCTACCTGTTGTGGGCCGGCCGCTTCACTGAAGAAAAGGGCCCGCACCGCGCAATCGCCGCCGCCCGCGCCGCCGCGACGCCGCTGGTACTGGCCGGCCCTGTGCAACCAGGGCAAGAAGACTACTTCCAAACCGAGATCGAACCGCACGTCGACGGACGATGTGTCCGGTACGTCGGCGAGACTGGCGGAAAACGCAAGCGGCGCTTGTTCGCCGACGCACGCGCACTGCTGATGCCCATCCGCTGGGATGAACCGTTCGGCATGGTCATGGTCGAGGCACTGGCCTGCGGCACTCCGGTGATTGCGTTTCCTGAGGGAGCCGCGGTCGAAATCGTGCACGACGGGCTCAACGGTTATCTCGTCGATGATGAGGACGCAATGGCGGCCGCTGTGGCGAGACTCGCCCTAATAAAGCGCCCCGATTGCCGGACCTCGGTGCAGGAGCGGTTCGATCTCGACGTCATTGCCGCGCAATACGAAACCATCTATCAACGCGCCGCGGCGACGGTCACAAGCATGAAAATCTCGGCCCCTGTCGTGCCGATTGACGACCCCTCGCCCCCCGTCGCAGTTCTCCCACCGGCGCACATCCGGCGACCGCGCGCTCTGTCTCCCGAAGCTCAATATGGGTCCCTGTAGCACCCATTTGCGCCGCCGAGATCGTCGATCGCATCAAGCAGCGGGGTCCGCCGTCTTGACCGGCCCGGCGGGATGGAGCTGCCTGCTGGACGTTACCGTGCCGACCGATGCGCATTCCGGGCCACGCCCGACAAAGAGCACCCGATTGAATCCCCCCAGCAGCGTCACCGCGGGCCGGCGGGTCGGCAAGCTGCTGGCCGCCGGCCGGCGCACGGCTGGCCCGGAGGGCAACTGTTGCTGGCACTATCGATTGCCGTTGGCGCATGTCGCCGCCTGGCGTTGGGCCGGCGCAGTCCGGCGCGCAGCGCGCCACAGGATCGCCGCGTCCGCTCAGGAGTGATCTCTAGCCTGGAGGGGTGACGAACGCCTGGGCCTTCGCCGGCAAGAACTCCTCACTCGATGCGGGGGAACTGGTCACCCTGGTGGACGAGACGTCGTTCTGCCTTTCCAGTCGGACCGGCGACGTGCGGCAGCCAGAAACGACCGGACGGCCGCTGGCGCGCCCGCTACCGCGACGCCGCTGGCGCAGAGCACGCCCGGCACTTCGCCCGCAGGGTCGACGCCCAAGCCTGGCTCGACACGGTCACCACGGCCGTGCAGACGGGCACGTACGTCGACCCTGCCAAAGCGAAGATCACCGTTGGTGAATGGACGAAGCGATGGCAGGCCGGGCAAGCCCACCTCAAGCCGTCGACCTGCGAGCGGTACGCCGGGATCGTGCGCGAGCACATCGAGCCCCGCTGGAGCCAGGTCATGCTCCTCGACGTGTCGCATGCCGACGTGCAGGCATGGATCACCCAGCTCAGCCGCCGTCGGTCGCCAGCGACGGTCCGGAAGATTCACCGGGTGTTCTCGCTGATCTTGAAGCTTGCTGTCCGGGACGGCCGGCTGGCCCGGAATCCGACCGATGCGATCAACCTGCCGCGCGTCGTCGGCAAGGAGCACCGGTACCTCACTCATGACCAGGTCGACGCGCTCGCAAACGCCTGTGCCACTTCCCCACCCGACCGAAGCAAGTACGGGCCGAAGCCGGAGAACTGGAATGCTCAATACCGCTTGGTCGTCCTGTTCCTCGCCTACACCGGCTGCCGGTGGGGCGAGATGGCGGCGCTGCGCGTTGGCCGGATGGACTTCCTGCGCCGCCGAGCCAGGGTCAATGAGTCGGTGACACTCGTCCGCGGTGTCCTGACGTGGGGCACCCCGAAGGGGCACGAGCGGCGCGAGGTGCCGATCCCGCCGTTCCTGGTCGACGAGTTGGCCGCCCACGTCGCCGGCAAGAGCCCGGACGACCTGGTCTTCACCGGCACCAAGGGCGGACCACTGCGCGCCCAGGTCTTCCAACGCGCCGTGCTGACCCAGGCGGCCGCCGCGATCGGGCTCGACGGGTTACACCCGCATGAGCTGCGGCATACAGCTGCGTCGCTCGCCATCGCCTCGGGTGCCGACGTGAAGGTCGTCCAGCAGATGCTGGGGCACAGAGTCAGCGATCATGACCCTCGATCTGTACGGTCACCTGTTCGACGACCGGCTCGACGAAGTCGCCGCCGCGATGGACGCGGCGCGGACCTCAGCCCAAGATCATGCGGACTATTTGCGGACTGACGGCCAGTTGATCAAGCTCAGCCGATCCCGGAAATGAGCTGAACCCCCCGGATTCCGGGGGGGGTAGATGTGTAGCCCCGAGCGGATTCGAACCGCCGCTACCGCCTTGAGAGGGCGGCGTCCTAGGCCACTAGACGACGGGGCCCCAGGAAACTTCCGATGGTGCAACGATCGCACCGCTGGGGTACCAGGACTCGAACCTAGACTAACTGAACCAGAATCAGTTGGGCTGCCAATTACCCCATACCCCATCAGACCGGCGCAGCGTGGGCCGACCGGCCGATCACAAAGTCTAGCGGACCGGTCGCGTAGCCCCGAACTCGCGCCCGGTTGGCCGGGCGTGCGACGTCCGTGACCGGAGGTGCCGGCGTCAGGTGTTGCCTCGCGCGCGGCAATGGGAAGGCAGCTAACTCATGCGAGCCACATCCGTCACTCCAGTACCAGTGATGCGCACGACGGGACGGCGGTGTGCGCCAAGCCCAGCGGCCGTAGTACTGCCCCCGAGCTATCGATCCCGCGCGGCTCGCAGCCGGGCCAGCGTCCGGACCCGGCCGAGGAGCACGAGTGACTCGAACAGCGGTGGCGACACCGTCCGGCCCGTGACCGCCACCCGAACGGGACCGTAAGCCTGCCTCGGCTTCATCCCGAGGCCTTCGACAAGCGCAGCGTGCAGGTGTTGTTCGAGCTGACCGGCGGTCCAATCCGAGACGGTCTCGAGCGTGCTCAACGCCGTTGACACCACATCGTGACCAGGGCCGTCGAGCTGCTTGGTTGCCGCGCCCTCGTCCACCGCGAAGTCCGCCTCCGCTACGAGCAGGAAGTGAATCAAGTCGAGACCCTCGCGCAAGGTGCGGATCCGCTCCTGCACCAACGGCGCCGCGGACTCGATCAACCCGGCCGGTGCCTTGGTTCCGATCTCATCGGCAAAGGACCGGAGTCGCATGGCAAATTCGTCCGGCGAGAGCAGCCGGATATGCGTGGCGTTGATCGCCTCGCACTTCTTCGGGTCGAAGCGGGCCGGGTTGGCATTCACGTCGGCGACGTCGAACGCGGCGACCATCTCGTCCAGGCTGAAGACATCACGGTCCTCGGCGATCGACCAGCCGAGCAGCGCGAGGTAGTTCAGCAATCCTTCCGGCAGATATCCCTCCTGTCGGTAAAGGTTCAGCGAGGAGGTCGGATCGCGTTTGGAGAGCTTCTTGTTGCCCTCCCCCATGACGTACGGAAGGTGTCCGAACTGCGGCACGGTGTCGGTGACGCCAATTGCGATCAGGGCGCGATACAGCGCAATCTGCCGCGGGGTCGAGGGCAGCAAGTCCTCGCCGCGCAGGACGTGAGTGATGCGCATTAGCGCGTCGTCGACGGGATTGACGAGCGGGTAGAGCGGATCGCCATTCGCCCGGACGACAACGAAATCCGGCACGCTGCCCGCGGCGAAAGTGACCGGGCCCCGGACGATGTCGTTCCAGCCGAGATCCTCGTCGGGCATACGCAGGCGTAGGACCCGCTGACGCCCTTCCGCTCGCAATGCCGCGCGCGCGTCGTCGGACAGCTCGCGGTCATAATTGTCATACCCGAGCTTCGGATCGCGTCCGGCCGCGCGTTGGCGTGCTTCGATCTCCTCGGCCGAGGAATAGGACTCGTAAACCAGACCGGCATCGTGCAGCCGAGAGACGATGTCGGTGTAGATCGCGCGCCGCTCACTCTGCCGGTAGGGCGCATACGGGCCGCCGACTTCCGGCCCCTCGTCCCAGTCGAGGCGGAGCCAGCGCAGTGCGTCCAGCAACTGTTGATAGGACTGCTCCGAGTCGCGCGCCGCATCGGTGTCTTCGACGCGGAACACAAAAGTGCCGCCGGTGTGGCGGGCATAGGCCCAGTTGAACAGGCAGGTTCGGATCAGACCGACATGCGGATTCCCGGTCGGCGACGGGCAGAACCGGACTCGAACCGCCGTCATACGGCACGGACCGGGTTCGTCAGCGCCCCGATTCCCTCGATCTCGACCGTCACCGTGTCACCATCGACTATCGGCCCGACGCCGGCCGGTGTGCCGGTCAGGATGACGTCGCCTGGCAAGAGCGTCATCACGCCAGACATGAACGCCAGCAATGCGGCCACGTCGCGAATGAGCGCGCTCGTCCGGGAGTCCTGGCGCACGTTGCCGTTCACGGATGCGGTGATCCGCAGGTCTGTCGGGTCCACCGCTGTCTCGATCCACGGGCCCAGCGGGCAGTATGAGTCGTAGCCCTTCGCCCGGGTCCACTGGCCGTCCGCGCTCTGCATTGTGCGGTCGGTCACATCGTTGGCGCACGTGTAGCCCAGCACCGCGTCGAGGGCGTCACCGGCCGTGGCCCCTTTCAGGGGCCGCCTGAGCACGACGGCGAGCTCCGCCTCGTGGTCGACTCGGCCGGCCTCGACCGGCAACCGGATGGGATCGCCCGAACCGCAGACCGAGGTCGACGGTTTAAGAAAGATGATCGGCGTCTCCGGCGGGGCATCGCCGCCCATCTCCTGCACATGGCTCGCATAGTTCTTGCCGACGGCGACGACCTTGCTGGGCAGGATCGGCGGCAGCAGCCGCACGTCGGGGAGTGCCCACCGATCACCGGTGAACGAGATCGGCCCGAACGGGTGATCGGCAATCGCTGCCACCGTCAGCGCGCTCAGCGCGGCGCCGGCGGAACCCTCGACCACGCCCCACTGGATGTTGGCCACCCCGGTTCCGGCTGCTGGACCGGGCGTTACGAAGCGGGCAATGCGCACGTGCGGCAACGTTACCGGTGCCGTTGCACGCGGTCGCGCGCCGTCGCGCATACTCGACGGGTGACTTCGCCACTGTCGGCCGTACCCGCTGAGCGCAGACGCCGCGCCGCGCGTTCGGCCGGATTGCTGGCGTTCGTCATGCTCGCAGTGTTCGTCGTGGTGTGG
Organism: uncultured Actinomycetota bacterium; assembly: GCA_963748415.1. GTDB lineage: Bacteria > Actinomycetota > Actinomycetes > Mycobacteriales > Jatrophihabitantaceae > CAVVJA01. Next base: position 136,464 of record CAVVJA010000020.1, read on the forward strand.
CTCCGGCCAGCACCGGTCGTGATCCGGCTGTTCGCCACGGTGGCATTGCTTGGCGCGGTCTTCCTCGGGCTCGTCGCGTGGGGGCTGCTACGGAGCCTGCGCCTCGATGCCCGGGAGGCGCAGCTAGACGCCGCGGTGATGGATGCTCTCGCCGATGCGGGCGGTGCCATCGACTGCGGACACGAGCATGATCCGACGGAAATGCACGTCACCGACGCGGAGCCGTCCTGTCGTGCCGGCCCCGCCTGTGACCACACATGCGCAGAGTGCCTGCTCGCCCGCAGCCCGAACCGCGAATCTTAAGTGAATCGCTAGCTCAGCTGCTCGGCCGCTTGTGGTTCCTGCAGGAGTCCGTACCGGACGGCATCGTGCAGAGCGAGCCATGACGCCTCGACGACGTTGCCGTGCACGCCGACGGTGGTCCATTCCCGTTGCCGATCAGAGGTTTCCACCAGTACGCGGGTGACCGCATCTGTGCCCTTGCCCGGCAGGATGCGCACCTTGTAGTCGGTCAGCTCGAACTCGCGCAGCCTCGGATATGCCTCCTCGAGTGCGGAGCGCAGTGCGCGGTCTAGTGCGTTGACGGGCCCGTTGCCCTCCTTGGTGGCGATGACGCGGCTGCCGTTGGCCTTTACCTTGACGGTCGCCTCGCTGACGAGCGCGCCATCCTCGCGGCGGTCGATGATCACCCGGTAGGACTCCACGGTGAATTCCGTCGGCACGTCGCCAAGCTCGTCACGCACCAGCAACTCGAAGGATGCGTCGGCCGCCTCGTAGGACCAGCCCTCGGCCTCTCGCTGCTTGACGCGCTCGACCACCTTGCTGATCACATCGGGCCGCGCGCCGATGTCGAGACCGAGCTCGCGCGACTTCAGTTCCACCGACGCCCGGCCCGCCATCTCGGTGACCAGGATCCGCTGGTCGTTGCCAACGAGCTTCGGGTCGAGGTGGTTGTACAGCAGTGGCGAGACCTTGATCGCCGAAGCATGCAGTCCGGCCTTGTGCGCGAACGCCGACCGGCCGACGTAGGCAGCGTGCGAATTGGGCGCCAGGTTGGCAAGCTCCGCGACGGCATGCGATACCCGAACCATCTCGGCCAACGCGCCGTCGGGGAGCACGTCCAGCCCCATCTTGGTCACCAGGCCACCGATGACGGCAAAGATATCGGCGTTACCAGCGCGCTCGCCGTATCCGTTCGCAGTGCCCTGAGCGTGCGTCGCTCCGGCGGCGACGGCGGCGAGAGTGTTGGCGACCGCGCAACCGGTGTCGTCCTGGGTATGGATGCCGAGCCGGATATCGGTTCGGCCACGCACCGCCGTCACGATCTCGAGCACGCCCATGGGCAGCATTCCGCCGTTCGTGTCGCACAGCACGCCCACGTCCGCGCCGGCCGCCAGCGCGACATCAAGCAGCCGCACGCCGTAGTCGGGATTGCGCCGGTAGCCGTCGAAGAAATGCTCGCAATCGACGAACACCCGACGACCCTCACCGCGCAGGTAGCTCACGGTGTCACGCACCATCGCGAGGTTCTCGTCGAGGGTCGTGTGCAGCGCTTGCTCGACGTGAGCGACATCTGACTTGGCGACCAAGGTAATGACCGACGTGCGCGCGTCCAGAAGTGCCTGTACCTGCGGGTCATCCTGCACACGAACGCCCGCTTTGCGGGTCGCACCGAACGCCACCAACGCCGCGTTCTTCAACACCAGCTCGCCGTCAGCAGCGCGGGAGAAGAATTCGGTGTCCTTGGGTAGTGCGCCCGGCCAGCCTCCTTCGATAAAGCCCACACCGAGCTGGTCCAGCAGGCGCGCTACCGCAAGCTTATCGGCCACCGAATAGCTGATGCCTTCGCGCTGGGCGCCGTCGCGCAGCGTGGTATCGAAGACGTGGAACGTGTCGCTCAGCATGGATCGTCCTTATCGCCGTGGGCCAAACAAAAGACCCCCCGCGGATGCGGAGGGTCTGCGCGTCGGCTTGGAGCTGGCCCGACGCGCTAGCCGATAATGATCACTCGGCCAGGCACGTGGTTGAGTGTGACACAGCGGTTGTTCATATGCCAACTTTGCGCAGCTACGTGGCACCATCGCCGGCATGGCTCAACCGACCACAGTGCGCCCGCTGCGGCCCGAGGACAAGCGTGGCTGGCGCCGCCTGTATCGGGGATACGCCAAGTACTACGGCGTGGAAGATCCGGACCTCGATATCGTCTGGTCCTGGCTCAACGATCCGCGTCACGTACTGCGGGGCTTGATCGCCTTCCGGGACAGCCGGACCGTCGGACTGGCGCACTACCGGGCGGTGCCACGCCCACTCGATGGCTCGGTGGCCGGCTATCTCGACGACCTGTTCGTCGAACCGGCCGCTCGTGGCACGGGTGCTGCCGACGCGCTCATGGACGCCCTGCAGCACATCGCCGCATCACACCGTTGGACAGAGGTCAGGTGGATCACCCGCAGCGACAACGCTCGCGCGAGGGCGTTCTACGAGAAGTACGCAGAGGCGACCGACTTGATCACCTATCACCTACGCATCGAATGACGCGACGGCTCAGGCAGACGCCGCCTTGGCCAGCCGCTCGCCAATCTCCGCCGTGCCACCCGGCGCTCTCGGGTCGCGAGAGGCCAGGTCCGCCGCAACAGCGGCTTCAACCCGAGCCGCCGCCTCTGTCTCGCCGAGGTGATCGAGCAGCATGGAAACGGAGAGTACTGCAGCAGTGGGGTCCGCCTTGCCCTGTCCGGCGATATCGGGCGCCGAGCCGTGCACCGGCTCGAACATCGACGGATTGCGGTGGGACGGGTCGACATTGCCACTCGCAGCCAGCCCGATTCCGCCGGATATCGCAGCCGCGAGGTCCGTGATGATGTCGCCGAACAAATTGTCAGTGACGATGACGTCGTACCGCGCGGGATCGGTAACCAGGTAGATCGTCGTGGCGTCGACGTGGTGGTACGCAGTGGTCACGTCGGGATATTCCGCGGCGAGGTTCTGCACCGTACGAACCCACAGATCACCGGCGTAGACGAGGACATTGTTCTTGTGCACCAAGGTTAGATGCTTGCGCGGGCGCGAACGGGCGCGATCGAACGCGGCCCGGACTACCCGCTCTACACCGAACGCGGTGTTGATGCTGACCTCGGTGGCCAATTCTTGCGGCGTGCCTTTGCGGATCACGCCGCCGTTGCCGGCATAGGGACCCTCAGTCCCTTCCCGGAAGACGATGAAGTCGATCGAGGGCCGGCCCGCGAGCGGCGTCGCCATCCCTGGATAGAGCTTCGCTGGGCGGAGGTTCACGTAGTGGTCGAGTTCGAAGCGCAGCCGTAGCAGCAGGCCGCGCTCCAGGATCCCCGATGGAACGGACGGGTCGCCAACTGCACCGAGCAGGATCGCATCATGGCCGCGGATCTCCTCGAGCACGCTGTCGGGGAGGACCTCACCCGTCCGGTGCCAGCGGGCCGCGCCTAGGTCGTACTGCGTCGGCAGGACGTCGGGCAGCACAGCGCTCAACACATGCAGCGCCTGCTCGGTTACTTCGACGCCGATGCCGTCACCGGGGATCACCGCAAGCTTCACAGCCGCCAGCCTAAACCGGCGCGAAGGCGTCAGCGGGCGGCCGTGCCCTCCGTGTAGTCGTCGTCGGTGGCAACCCAGCTCATCAGACCGCGCAGCTTCCGCCCGACGTCCTCGATCGGGTGCTGCTCAGCCTTGGACCGCAGCGCGGCAAATTCCGGTCCGCCGGCGTCCTGGTCGGCGATGAACCGAGCAGCGAACGATCCGTCTTGGATCTCGCGCAATACCGCCTGCATGTTCTCCTTGACGTGCGGGTCGATCACCCGCGGACCGGATACGTAGTCGCCATACTCGGCCGTATCCGACACCGACCAGCGCTGCTTGGCGATGCCGCCCTCGTACATGAGGTCGACGATGAGCTTGAGCTCGTGCAGGCACTCGAAGTACGCGATCTCGGGCGCGTAGCCGGCCTCGGTGAGCACCTCGAACCCGTACATCACCAGCTGTGATGTCCCACCACAGAGCACAGCCTGTTCCCCGAACAGGTCAGTCTCGGTCTCCTCGGTGAACGTAGTCTTGATCGCCCCGGCCCGGGTTCCGCCAATCGCCTTCGCGTAGGAGAGAGCCAACTCGAAGGCCTGACCGGATGCGTCTTGCTCCACCGCGACCAGCACGGGCACGCCCTTGCCGTCGACGAACTGGCGCCGCACAAGGTGGCCCGGACCCTTGGGGGCGACCATCGCGACATCGACGTTGCCCGGTGGCTTGATGTAGCCAAAGCGGATGTTGAATCCGTGTCCGAACAAAAGGGCGTCGCCGTCATTGAGGTGCGGCTCGATCGACTCGGCGTAGAGCTTGCGCTGTGCCGGATCCGGCGCCAGCACCATGATGAGGTCCGCTTCGCGTGATGCCTCCGCCGGAGTGACGACGCGCAGTCCCTCGTCCTCGGCTTTGCTGCGGCTCTTCGAACCTTCAGGCAGCCCCACCCGGACGTCGACGCCCGAATCGCGCAAGCTCAGCGCGTGCGCGTGACCCTGGCTGCCGTATCCGAGCACGGCCACCTTGCGGCCCTGCACGATCGACAGGTCGGCGTCGGCGTCGTAGTAGATCGAAATGGCCATGAGCGGACTATTCCCTTTCCTAGATGGGCGAAGCTGCGGCTAGGCGCTGCGCTCGACAGAGCGGAGTGCGGCCTGAGTCATCGACCGCGGACCGCGCCCCAGAGCGACCATGCCGGACTGCACCATTTCGCGGATGCCGTATGGCTCCAGCATCTTGAGCATGGCGTCGAGCTTGGGTGGCGGGCCAGTGACCTCGATGCTGAGCGCCTCCGGCCCGACATCGACCACCTTCGCATGGAACAGCTCGGCGGTCTCGATGACCCCATGCCGGGTGTGGTCGTCTGCGCGCACTTTCACAAGGAGCAGCTCGCGCTGCACCGCCTGGTTTTCCTCGAGCTCGACGATCTTCAGCACATTGACGAGCTTGTTCAGCTGCTTCGTTACCTGCTCGAGAACGCTGCCCTCGACGCCGACGACGATCGTCATGCGCGAGAGCTCCGGATGCTCGGTCGGGCCGACCGCCAGCGACTCAATGTTGAATCCGCGCCGGCTAAACAGTCCCGACACGCGGGCGAGTACGCCCGGCTTGTTCTCGACGAGGACGGACAGGATATGCCTGGTCATCTCTATGCCTCGCTGTCGAAGACCGGACGGATGCCGCGAGCGGCGACGATGTCGTCATTGCTCGTGCCCGCTGCCACCATTGGCCAGACCATCGCGTCCTTGCCGACCATGAAGTCGACGACGACCGGCTGATCGTCGATGGACATCGCCTTCTCGATGGTCGCGTCGACCTCCGCCTTGGTCTCGCACCGCATGCCGACACAGCCCAACGCTTCCGCCAGTCGGACGAAGTCCGGAATCGGATGCTTGACCTTGCTGGTCGCGCCGGCTGGAGCCGGCCGATGCGTGCCGAGATCGGTATTGGAGTATCGCTCCTCATAGAAGAGGGTCTGCCACTGGCGAACCATGCCCAAGTTGCCGTTGTTGATCACGGCAACCTTGATCGGGATACCTTCGATGGCGCAGGTCGCCAGCTCCTGGTTGGTCATCTGGAAGCATCCGTCACCGTCGATGGTCCACACGAGGGTGTCCGGGCAGCCGACCTTCGCGCCCATCGCCGCCGGCACCGCGTATCCCATCGTCCCGGCGCCGCCCGAGTTCAGCCACGTGCCGGGCTTCTCGTACGAGATGAACTGCGACGCCCACATCTGGTGTTGCCCGACCCCGGCAACGTAGATCGCGTCCGGTCCGCCAAACTGACCGATGCGCTCGATGACGTACTGCGGGGAGACGCTGCCGTCGGCGGGGTCGTCGTAGCCGAGCGGATAGGTCTTGCGCCACTGGTCGAGTAGGGCCCACCAGCCCGCGAGGTCGGCTCGTCGACCGGCAGCGAACTCCGCCTGCACGGCTGGGATGAGCTCGGCGATTACCTCGCGGACGTCGCCGACGATTGGCACGTCGGCGGCGCGGTTCTTGCCGATCTCGGCTGGATCGATGTCGGCGTGAATCACCCGCGCATGCGGGGCGAACGTGTCGAGCCGGCCGGTCACCCGGTCGTCGAACCGAGTCCCGAGTGCGATCAACAGGTCGGACTTCTGCAGCGACGTCACCGCGGTGACGCAGCCATGCATGCCGGGCATGCCGAGATGCTGGCGATGGCTATCCGGGAACGCGCCGCGAGCCATCAACGTGGTTACGACGGGAATTCCGGTGAGCTCAGCCAGCCGGCGCAGCTCGCCGCTGGCATGGGCCTTGATCACGCCACCGCCGATGTACAGGACCGGCCGCTTGGCGTCCGCGATCAGACGGGCCGCCTCTCGTACCTGCTTGCCGTGTGGACGGATCACCGGACGATATCCGGGCAGATCCATCCTGGGTGGCCAGACGAACGGTGCCCGCTCCTGGAGCACGTCTTTCGGTAGGTCGACCAGCACCGGCCCGGGACGGCCGGTGCCGGCCAGATGGAACGCTTCAGCGATCGCTCGTGGCACTTCGGCTGCCGATTGCACGAGGAAGTTGTGCTTGGTGATCGGGAGCGTGATGCCGGAGATATCCGCCTCCTGGAAGGCATCCGTGCCGATGAATGCCCGCCCCACTTGCCCGGTGATGGCCACCATCGGAACCGAGTCCATGTAGGCGTCAGCGATTGGAGTGACGAGGTTCGTCGCCCCGGGCCCGGACGTCGCCATGCAGACACCGACCTTGCCGGTCGCCTGCGCGTACCCCTCCGCCGCGTGCCCTGCGCCCTGTTCGTGTCGGACCAGGATGTGGCGAACCCTCGTGGAGTCGTAGAGGGGGTCGTACGCGGGGAGGATCGCTCCCCCGGGGATTCCGAACACGACGGTCGCCCCGACTTCCTCGAGGGACCGGACGAGCGCCTGAGCGCCGGTAAGGGTGGCTCCGGGCTGTGCGCTGCTCGGTGCGGCCATCGTGTCCTTCTTTCTCGCGGTGCTCACGTTCATGCGGCTCGAACTCGGACTGCTCGGACGTGCAACAAAAAACCCCTCGTGCTGGTGCACGAAGGGCTAGCGCGTCGGTAGAGGCCAAAACCTCAATCGACGCGCTTTTCGATAAGTACGAGCTGCCGCACGGAGTGGAGGTTACACGGGACCAGCGAGTCGGATCAACCGGGCGCATTGCAGGAGCGCCCAACGCCGTCAGCCTCATCTCTCCGCCATGGATAGATGATCTTGGACTTAGCGTCGCCGGGCGGCATTAACCCCTAGATCATCAACGAGGCACCGGAAGGCCTAGGTAGTCGGCCAGCCCGGGAACGAGGAGGACAGCCGGACTATCCGCACACGGCGCCGTGCGCGGCCGAGCCGACGAGCCGGGCATACTTTCCGAGCACCCCGTAGTCGAAGCGGGGCGGCAACGGCTGCCACGTGGCCCGGCGGCGTTCGAGCTCGGCCGCGTCGACATCGAGATCCAATGTGCGGGCCGCCATATCCAATCGGATGACATCGCCGTCCTCGACGAGCGCGATCGGCCCGGCGACGGCTGCCTCGGGCGCCACGTGACCGATACACAGGCCTGTTGTACCGCCGGAGAAGCGCCCGTCGGTGAGCAGCAGCACGTCCTTCCCTAGCCCAGCGCCCTTTATCGCGCCAGTCACGGCGAGCATCTCGCGCATCCCCGGGCCGCCCCTGGGGCCCTCCCAACGGATGACGACAACATCGCCGTGCCGCAAGGTTCCAGCGGCAACCGCGTCCATCGCGCCATGCTCGCCGTCGAAGACCCGAGCCGGGCCCACCCACGTCTCCGAGTCGAACCCGGCGCTCTTCACGACTGCACCTTCGGGGGCCAGCGAGCCGCGCAGGATAGCCAGCCCACCCGTCTGGTGCAGCGGCGCGGACATCGCGTGGATGATCTTCCCGTCCGGATCGGGGGGCGCGATGTCCTTGAGGTTCTCAGCCATCGTTCGTCCGGTCACCGTCAGCACGTCCCCGTGCAGCAGGCCGGCGTCCAGCAGCGCCTTCATGACGACCGGCACGCCGCCGATGCTGTCGATGTCCGTCATCACGTAACGTCCGAACGGCTTGACATCGGCCAGATGAGGCACCCGGTCGCTGATCCGGTTGAAGTCGTCGAGGTCGAGGCCGACTTTGGCCTCGTGGGCGATGGCCATCAGGTGCAGCACGGCATTTGTCGAGCCCGCGAGCGCCATGACGACCGTGATGGCGTTCTCGAACGCTTCCTTGGTCATGATGGACCGCGCGGTAGTGCCGGCATCGACGAGGCGTACTGCAGCCTCGCCCGATCGCTCGGCGTACGCATCCCGGCGTGAGTCAGGCGCCGGCGGTGCCGCGGACCCAGGCAACGACATGCCCAGCGCCTCGGCCGCGGACGCCATCGTATTGGCGGTGTACATGCCGCCGCAGGCACCCTCACCGGGGCAGACAGCCCTTTCGATCGCGGCCACCTCGTCCGTCGTGATCTTTCCGGCGAGGCACGCGCCCACCGCCTCGAACGCGTCGATGATCGTCACATCTCGGTCGCCGAGACGCCCCGGCAACGTCGACCCGGCGTAGAGGAAAACCGCTGCGACATCGAGTCGCGCAGCAGCCATAAGCATGCCGGGCAGCGACTTGTCGCATCCAGCGAGAAGCACGGCGCCGTCTAGTTGCTCGGCGTGGAAGACCGTTTCTACGGAATCGGCTATGACCTCGCGGGAGACCAGCGAGTAGTGCATTCCGTCGTGTCCCATCGAGATGCCGTCTGAGACAGAGATCGTGCCGAATTCAAGAGGAAACCCGTCCGCACCGCGCACACCGACCTTGGCCCGCTTGGCTAGCCGCGCGAGAGACAGATTGCACGGCGTGATCTCGTTCCACGACGACGCCACACCGATTTGCGGCTTGCGCCAGTCGTCGTCCCCCATCCCGACTGCGCGCAGCATGCCCCGCGCGCCCGCGCGCTCGATGCCGTCGGTAACGATGCCGCTGTGCGGCTTGCGATGCTGGTGTGGCGTTCCGGTCGAGGTGGCGTCGGCCGACTGCTCGGTACTCACGCCGTGAACCCTACGACGTAGTGTTCATTTCGTGACTGCCCCATCGGGCCGCGCAGTGTTCCGCTTGCCGCGCCCGGCATACTTCGCGGTGCTGTTCCTGGCGCTCGCCGTGACCGCGCTGGTGCAGCACCCGGCGTTTCTCGTCGCGTATGTCATCCCGATCCTGGCGATTGTGTTCATCGCCCGCACGGCCACCATTGTCGATGCGGATGGAATCACCGTGCGAGCGCTGTTCGGCTCGCGACACATGCGTTGGGACACCGTGCGCGGCATTTCGGTGACTGGTCGGAACGTCTACGCCGTGACCGACCAGGGAGGTGTGCGGCTGCCCTGCGTGCGCATCAGGGATCTCGCTACCGTTGCCGCGGCGAGTGACGGCCGGTTGCCGGAGCTGCCCCAGGCCACGCCCAAGTACGCGCCCTCGCGCCGCCGTCGCTGAACCGCGGCTATGTCGCCGGATCAGTAGCCGTCGCTGACGACGTTGCGCAGCGGCTCGCCGGCCACGAATCGGCTCAGCTGTTCGCGGACCAGGCGATAGGCCCGATTGGCCCAGCCGGGCGTACCACCGCCCACATGAGGGGTGATCAGCACGCCGGGAACGGTCCACAGCGGATGATCGACCGGGAGCGGCTCCGGCTCGGTCACGTCGAGAAACGCCCGCAGCCGCTGGGCCTGCAGCTCGGCGACCAAGGCGGTGGTGCGGACGATCTTGCCTCGGGCAATGTTGACCAGCACCGCGCCGTCACGCATCGCGCCCAGAAATGCGGCGTCGACCAGCCCTTCGGTGTCCGCCGTGAGCGGCAGCGCGACGACGACGACATCTTGCTGAGCTAAGAGCTCCGGCAGCGCCGCTATCGGCTCGACACCGGAACGCTGATGGCGCGCGACCAACGTGGCCTCGGCGTCCAGGAGGCGGACGACCGAGGCAACGCGCTGACCTATGTCGCCTGCACCGAGCACCAAAACACGCATGCCGTCGAGACTGTGCACCTCGGTCGCGCGCCAAACCCGATCGCGTTGCTGCTCGACGAAACGAGGCAGCTCGCGCAATACGGCGAGCAGTCCAGCGATCGCCAGCTCGGCGGTCGGGCCGCCGTGAATGCCGCGGCCGTTGCACAGCACGACACCGGGAGGAACCACCGGCAGCCACGATTCGACGCCGGCCGACAACAGCTGGATCACCGACAGCCGCGGCATGCGGGCTATCGCCTCTGGGGCCATGGTCGCTCCGCCGTACCCGCCGACGAGGAACTCGACCTGGTCGATGCCCGCTGGCGGTTCGCCGGTGCCGTCCCAGACGACGACGTCAACGTCAGGTGTCGGGCCGACCAGTTGCTTCGCCTGATCGTCGGGCAGGCAGATTGTCTTCACGGTCGAGACCCTAGGGCGTATCCCGCAATCCCGGCTCGTCGCGAGCGGCGGTCGGCGGCGGCTGGCAAGGCGGAGCACGAGAGCTGTGGCGGAGTCACTGTCGAGGACGGCCGGGGTCCCCGCGAAATCGCGCAGCGATTTCGTGGGGTGGCGATAGCGCAGCCAGACGCCGATCCGAGCGCTGCGCAGCAGAGCGTGGGATTGCGGGACACGTCCTCGTGGCGCGTGTCCAACCTGGGCTGGCCCAGACGCCGCACAGTAACAGCAGGCAGACTGATCGGGTGCGTGTCACCGGTGCGGTGCGAGTGCGGGCGATTGGCCTGCTGCTCGCCGGTGGTCTCTTGGCCGCCTGCGGTGCCGGTGCCGGCGCCCAAATCCCGCCGACGTGGGTGCCCAAACCGGATTTCAGCGGCGAGGGCGGACCCAACACGACCGTGCCATCCCCCCGTGCGCCGTCCACCAATCCGAGCGTGCCCGGTCAGTCACCGAGCCCGTCCAGGCCGTCTTCCTCCGGACCGGATCCGGCGATCGTCGCCACGAAACTCACCGCGCCGACCGGGCTTGCGCTCCTTCCTGACGGGACGGCGCTCGTCGGCGAACGGACCACGGGACGAATCGTCCAGGTACAGCCACAGCCCGGCCAGCCGGTCAGGACGATCCGCACGCTCACCGGCATCGACGCCACGGGTGACGGCGGCCTCCTCGACCTGGCGGTGTCGCCGAGCTTCCTGGAGGACGACCTCATCTACGCCTATATGACAACGGCCACCGATAATCGGGTCGTCTCGTTCAGCCTGAGCGGACCACCGACCCCCGTGTTGACCGGCATTCCCAAAGGGGCGACGGGTAACACTGGTCGGCTGTTGTTCGACGAGACCGGCGTGCTATACATCGGCACCGGTGACGCCGGACAACCTGCGCTCGCCGAGAATGCGACAAGCCTGGCTGGCAAAGTGCTGCGGGTCACGGCTATCGGCCGACCAGCGCCAGGAAACCCCGACCCGGCATCGCCGATCTTCACCCGAGGTCATCAGGTCGTGGACGGGCTATGCGTGGACGCGACGGGCGACGTGGTCGAGGTCGAACCCGGACCGAACAATTCCGCGACCGAAGTGAACATCCTGCACGCGGGCGCCGACTACGGCTATCCCGCGCAAGCAGCTGGGACACGCCCACCGGACGCGCGGCTGCCCGATGGCCGGACCGGCGTCGGGGGCTGCGCCACGATTGGACCGCTGCTGTTCGTCACCTCCCGAGACGCGACCGCCCTGCTGACCGCTGCCGTGACCACACGCGCGGGATCCTCGGCGATCGGTAACTTCACGACAGCGCTTGAGGGTCGATATGGCCGCTTGCTCACCGTGGTCGCCGCTCCGGATGGCGCCTTGTGGCTCACGACAGCGAACCGCGACGGCCACGGTCATCCAATACCGGCCGACGAACGCGTGCTGCGCATCACGCCGTCGGCCGGCGGTTCAGCCCAGGCGTGAGTCAACGCCGCCGTCGGCGAAGCGAGATCGCGGAGAGTCCAGCACCGGCCAGCGCGAGGGCACCCAGGCCCAACCAAAGCCACCGTGACTGCCCCACGGTTGTCGACCGGCGGGCTGACGTGCCGGTCGAGTCTGTTCGGACGGTGTTCGGTTCGCTCGCGGCGGCGGTCGCTACCGGCGAGCCGGACGGAGTTGGCACCGAAGGCGTCGGCACCGCGTATACCGTCGAGCCAACGCCTTCGGAGTCGACCAGCAGCGTCGATCTCTGCACAGCGACTCCCTCACCAAGGCGCTGCTCGGGCAGTGCGAGGCGGACAGGCGAGCCGCGAAGCGCCCCCGCGATGTCGCCACCGGACACCGGCCACAGGTAGGCGTCGGTGTAGGTGCGGACGGCGAGTAGCCGCCCGTCGGCCGACATCGCTGCACCAGTCGCGGTGAGCTGACCGATCGCCGAAGGTCCGCCCGGTGTGCCTGTCATCGAGAATCGGATCGCCGCGACTCGGCGCAATGTCTGCACCCGCGTCGGATCGGCGATCGCCGGTACGGCGTAGACCGACGACTCGCCGAAGAATGACTTCGTCACCACGTAGCCGGCCCCTCCTGGTGCGACCGTGAGCGCTTCGGCGTCCGTGGGTCCGCCGGGGTAGCGGAGTCGCCACACTGATGGCGCGGTTGTGGTGAGCTGGAGACCGACGCGATGGCGGTCGACTACCGGCTCGTCGACGCGGTAGATCCGGACCTCGTCGCGGGCGGCGTCGTTGTCACCGATGTCCGCGAGCCACACGCTCGGCACGCCGCGGGCGTCCCGCGCGACCGCCAGATCCTCCCAGTCGACGTTCTGGGCACCAGGCACGGTGTAGACAGCGAGCGTCGTGCCGGTTGACGCATCGACGGCGAAGAACCGGGCCGAGTCGCCGCTGTCGTTCTGCACGTACACCACACCGGGCGAGGCGATACCCACGCCGATGCCGCTGGCCTCATCGATCCGAGTGTCGGCGAACCGAAACACGGGCCGGCTGGGTGCCCCAGCCATCGGCGATGCCGCACCGGCCGGGCTGGTCGCCGCGAGTGCCGCCGACACCGTCCCAAACAACGCGCAACCGCGGACGATCGCGGCCTGGAATCCGCGCCACCGGTCAGCCACGATCAGCCACGCCCAGCCTGGCGTATTGCCCGTCGATCAGCCAGCACCGAGCCGCTGGAGCAGCAGCTCGCGTACGGCCGCAGCGTCCGCCTGACCTCGCGTTGCTTTCATGACCGCGCCGACGAGCGGGCCCACCGCAGCCAGCTTCCCGGAGCGCACCTTCTCGGCGATGTCCGGATTCGCGGCGATCGCCTCGTCGGCCGCGACGGCGAGCGCGTTCGCGTCCGACACGATGCGCAGGCCCTTGGCAGCGACGACCGCGTCAACGTCTTCGCCCGTATCCAGCACACCGTCGACAGCTTGCCGGGCGAGCCCGACCGACAACGTACCCGCACTGACCAGTTCGACGATGCGCGCGACCTGAGTCGGTGTCATCGCCAGATCGGCTGGTTCGACGTCGCGCTCGTTGGCCTTCTGTGCGAGGTAGCCCAGCCACCAGTTCCGCGCCTCGGCCACCGGCGCTCCGGCCTCGACGGTTGCGGCCACCATGTCGACAACCCCGGCGTTGGCCATTTGCTGCATGTCCTCGGCACTCACGCCGAGGCGATTCCGGATGCGGGCCCGATGGACTGCGGGCAGCTCCGGGAGCTCGGCGCGCAACCGCTCCACCCAGCCGGGGTCCGGCGCCAGCGGAACGAGGTCGGGCTCGGGGAAGTAGCGGTAGTCGGTTGCCTCCTCCTTGCTGCGGCCGGGGCGCGTGTCGCCGGTCGTCTCGGAGAAATGCCGCGTCTCTTGCACGACCCGGTGTCCGGCGTCCAAGACGGCCGCCTGCCTGATCATCTCCGAGCGCACTGCCCGCTCGACGCTCCGCAGCGAGTTCACGTTCTTGGTCTCGGTGCGGATGCCCCATGGCTCACCCGGGGCATTGAGCGAAGTGTTGACGTCGCACCGCAACGACCCCTGCTCCATGCGCACGTCGCTCACATCGAGCGCGCGCAAGATATCGCGCAGCTCGGTGACATAAGCCCGCGCTACTTCGGGCGCGCACACTCCGGTGCCGGGCACCGGCTTGGTGACGATCTCGACCAGCGGGATGCCGGCCCGGTTGTAGTCGACGAGCGAGTAATCGGCGCCGTGGATGCGCCCGCTCTGACCGACGTGCGTGTTCTTGCCGGTGTCCTCCTCGAGGTGCACCCGCTCGATACCGATCCGGTAGGTACGGCCAGCGAGCTCGACGTCGAGGTAGCCGTCAACGCAGAGGGGCTCGTCATACTGCGAGATCTGGAAGTTCTTCGGCATGTCCGGGTAGAAGTAGTTCTTCCGGGCGAATCGGCACCACGTGGCGATCGAGCAATTCAGCGCCAGGCCGATGCGGATGGTCGCCTCGATCGCGGCCTCGTTGGCCACGGGCAGCGAACCCGGCAGCCCGAGACACACCGGGCAGGTCTGCGTGTTCGGCTCGGCGCCGAAGGTGGTCGCGCACCAGCAGAACATCTTCGACGCGGTCGACAGCTCGACATGCGTCTCCAGGCCGATGACCGGCTCGTAGCGGGCCAGCACGTCCTCAACCGTTGCGGTCATGCGGCAGCACCCCCGACCAGCTCGGGCGCGCGCAGCGGACCGTTCGCGTCGATGTACGCCGCCTCGAACGCCGCCGCTACGCGGTAGCACCAGTCGTCGGCCAGCGCAGGCGCCATGACCTGCAGCCCGACCGGCAGACCCTCGGACAGGCCGCACGGCACCGAGATGGCCGGCGTCCCGGCCAGCGATGCCGGGAGGGTGCACAGGTCGTTCACGTACATCGCCATCGGGTCGTCCACGCGCTCCCCGATGCCGAACGCGACGAAGGGTGACGACGGCGAGACGAGCACGTCGGCTTGCTCGAACGCCGCCGCGAAGTCCCCGGAGATCAGCGTCCGGACCTTCTGCGCCTGTCCGTAGTACGCGTCGTAGTACCCGGACGACAGCGCATAGGTCCCGATCATGATCCGGCGCTTGACTTCCGGCCCGAACCCGGCCTCGCGGGTCAACGACATGACCTCTTCCAGCGAATGGCGGCCGTCGTCGCCGACCCGTAGCCCGTATCGCACCGAGTCGAAGCGCGCCAGGTTAGACGAGCACTCGCTAGGCGCGATCAGGTAGTAGGCAGCCAGCGCATAGTCGAAATGCGGGCAGGACACCTCCAGGACCGTCGCGCCCAGACCGCGCAATGTCGAGACCGACTCCTGAAAAGCGGCCAAGACGCCAGGTTGGTAACCCTCGCCACCGAGCTCCCGCACCACCGCAACTCGCACCCCGGTGAGGTCAGCGCGAGCCCCGTCGCGCGCCGCCGCGACCACCGATGGCACCGGCTGTGGGATCGAGGTCGAATCGAGCGGATCGTGGCCGCCCATCACCTCGTGCAGCAAAGCAGCATCGAGCACGGTCCGGCCGAACGGCCCGGCCTGGTCGAGTGACGAGGAGAACGCGATCAATCCGTATCGCGAAACCCCGCCGTACGTCGGCTTGTGCCCGACAATGCCGGTGACGGCAGCCGGCTGCCGGATCGAGCCTCCAGTATCGGTTCCGATGCCTAGCGGCGCCTCGAAGGCGGATACTGCGGCGCTCGAGCCGCCCGACGATCCGCCCGGGATGCGACCAAGGTCCCAGGGATTGTGTGTCGGGTGGAACGCAGAATTCTCCGTGGACGAGCCCATGGCGAACTCGTCCATATTGGTCTTGCCGAGCATCACGATGCCGGCGTCCTTGATCTTGCGAGTAATTGTCGCGTCGTACGGGGGTATCCAGCCGTCGAGGATCTTCGAGCCGGCCGTTGTCGGCAGGCCCTCCGTCACCACGACGTCCTTCATGGCGAGCGGTACTCCGGCCAGCGAACCCAGCTGACGGCCAGCCGCGCGATCCGCGTCGACCCGGCGGGCAGCGTCCAACGCACCGTCGGCGTCGACATGCAGGAAGGCCCGCACCATGCCGTCCACCTGTTCGATCCGGTCGAGATGAGCCTGCGTCACCTCTTCCGCTGACGCCTCGCCCGCGGCGATCGCCGCCGCGATTTCCGCTGCGGTCAGGCGGGTGAGCTCGTTCATGCTTCGTCGTCCAGGATGCGCGGAACACGGAACCGGTTGTCCTCGACCGCGGGGGCCTGCGCGAGGACGGTGGATCTATCCAGGCACGGGCCCACTTCATCGGGTCGCAACACGTTGCGCAGCGGCACCGCATGCGTCGTCGGCTCGATGTCGGCGGCCGCAACCTCACCGACGCGGGCCACGGACCCAGGATCACGTCGAGCTGTCCAGCGAAAACGTCCAGCTCCTGCTCGGTCACGGCCAACCGGGCCAGCCGGGCGAGGTGGGCCACCTCGGCGCGGCTGATTCGCGTGGGCGAGGAGTCTGCGGTGTGGTCAGGCACGGCTTGGAAGTCTAGGCGGCGGCGCCTCCAGGCGACGCGGAGTTTCCGGGTCGCTGTTCGATACGCGGCATTTACGTGCCGGTAATCGCGATTCGCAAGACTGGGCTCCGTGACGTATCTGCTTCGCCTCGTGCTGCCTGACCGCCCCGGCGCGCTCGGAGCAGTGGCGACGGCGCTTGGTCAGATCGGGGCCGACATCCTGAGCGTAGATGTCGTCGAGCGATCGCCGGGCCACGCCACCGACGACGTCGTGCTCGAGATCCCGACCGACCGATTGGCGGACAGTCTTGTGTCTGCAGCAGCGACTGTGCCCGGCGTGCAGGTGGAGTCCATTCGGCCCTACGCCGGCCAGTTGGATCCCCATCGAGAGCTGGCGCTGCTTGACGCGATCGGCAACCATCCGGAGAACTCCTGGCCATTGCTCGCCGACGGGGCGACCAAGATCTTCCGCGCGGGATGGTCGTTGGTGCTGGGGCCTCCCAGTCAAGGACACGCGCCGGTCCGGGCCGCGAGCGCGGCGGCGCCGGAGATCACCGAGCTGTTCGTTCCATGGTGGCCACCGCGTCCGGCTCGCTCCCTGGAGCCCGACGAGCTCTGGGCTCCGCCGGACTGGGCCCGGATCGGCACAGAGCTTGCCGTCGCGCCGCTGCGAGAAGACGCACTGCTGGTAGGCCGCCCGGCTTTACGCTGGCGGCCGGCTGAGCTCGTGCGGCTGAACCACCTCGCCTCGATTGCCGCCAGTGTGACGGGCGGCGCCCACCTGCGCGTCTAGCCGCGATGACCTAGAACTTATTGCCGCCCAGCGACGCTAAGTCCAAGATCACCGCGGATTGGGAGCGCCCTTGGTTAGCCTCCGTATGGGCCGGCCGTGCGGCCGTGAGGGAGGCCAGATGCGGGACTTCGTCGCCGCCATAGACCAGGGCACGACCAGCAGCCGGTTCATGGTGTTCGACCACGACGGGAACGAGATCGCTAAGCACCAGCTCGAGCATCAGCAGATCTTGCCGCGGGCCGGGTGGGTCGAGCACAACCCGATCGAGATCTGGGAGCGCACCATCGCGGTCGCGCAAACCGTTCTGAGCCAGCACCGGCTCGACGCCCGCGACCTCGTCGCGCTTGGTATCACCAATCAACGCGAGACGACGGTCGTGTGGAATCGGCGCACCGGCCGCCCGTACTACAACGCCATCGTCTGGCAGGACACGCGGACTGCGCCGCTTGTCCACGATCTCGATGCCGACGGCCGAGGTGACGTTATTCGCCACCGCGCTGGGCTGCCGCCGGCCACATACTTCACCGGCGGCAAACTGGCCTGGATCCTGCGGGAGGTCGAGGGGGTTCGGGCCGACGCCGAACGTGGAGACGCGATCGCCGGCACGATCGACAGCTGGCTGCTGTGGAATCTCACCGGTGGCCCGCGGGGCGGCGTGCATGTAACCGATGTGACCAATGCCAGCCGGACAATGCTCATGGATCTAGAGACCCTGGACTGGGATGACGAGCTACTCGGCTTCTTCGACATTCCGAGGGCGATGCTCCCCGACATCCGTCCGTCGGCGGACTCGGGCGGATATGGCGAGATCGAACAGCCACTTCCGCTCGGCGGCGTCCGGCTGACTGGGGCACTCGGCGATCAGCACGCGGCGATGGCCGGCCAGGTCTGTTTCGCACCGGGTGAAGCGAAGAACACTTATGGCACCGGCAATTTCCTGCTATTGAATACCGGCCGCGACCTGGTCCGCAGTAAGCATGGGCTGCTCACGACCGTGTGCTACCAGTTCGGCGCGGAGTCCCCGGTCTACGCCCTGGAGGGCTCGATCGCCGTCACCGGATCGGCCGTGCAATGGCTGCGCGACCAGCTCGGCATCATCGCCGACGCGGCTGACGTCGAGGAACTCGCCCGCCAGGTCGACGACAACGGAGGCATGTACTTCGTCCCCGCGTTCTCCGGCCTGTTCGCTCCGTACTGGCGCAGCGATGCCCGTGGCGCCATCGTCGGGCTGTCGCGGTTCAACACCAACGCGCACCTGGCCCGGGCAACGTTGGAAGCGATCTGTTACCAGAGTCGGGATGTCGCCGAGGCCATGGAGCAAGACTCGGGGGTCACCCTCGACGTGCTCAAGGTCGACGGCGGTGTGACAGCCAACGAGCTCTGCATGCAGATCCAGGCCGATGTCCTGGGGGTCCCCGTGAGCCGGCCGGTCGTGGCCGAGACGACCGCGCTCGGGGCCGCGTACGCCGCCGGGCTGGCCGTCGGCTTCTGGACATCGACGGACGAGCTGCGGGCAAACTGGCACGAGGCGCGCAGATGGCTGCCTCGGGTAACAGAGCGGGACCGCGAACAGGGATATGCCGGCTGGCGCAAGGCCGTGACGCGGACACTGGATTGGGTGGAGAGCCCATGAAGATGCGGCGCGGAGCGAGCCGAGGCGGGCGATGCATCGCCGAGGGCGCAGTCCGGTGTTGAGCGCCCCGCTCTCCGCAGCGGCCCGTTCCGAGGCGATCCGCGCGCTCGCCGAGACCGAAGTCGACGTGCTCGTGGTCGGCGGCGGGGTGGTCGGCGCCGGAGCGGCCCTCGATGCGGTCACTCGCGGACTGTCTACCGGCATCGTGGAGGCTCGGGACTGGGCGAGCGGCACGTCGAGCCGCTCGAGCAAGCTGATCCACGGCGGGCTGCGATACCTCGAGATGCTCGATTTCGGCCTGGTTCGTGAGGCACTGCACGAACGGGGCTTGCTGCTGTCGACGCTGGCCCCGCATCTCGTTCGACCGGTCTCGTTTCTGTACCCGCTGACCCACCACACCTGGGAGCGTCCCTATGTCGGTGCCGGAATCGCGCTGTACGACGCGATGGCGACCACGTCCGGAACCTCGCGCGCGCTTCCTATGCACCGGCACCTCAGTCGGCGGCGCGCGCTGCGCGAAGCTCCCTGCCTGCGCCGGGAATCTCTGACTGGCGCCGTGCAGTACTGGGACGCTCAGGTCGATGACGCCCGGCACACGATGACAGTTGTGCGCACCGCGGTGTCGTTCGGCGCGCTCGCCGCCAACCGGGTCAAGGTCGTCGCATTCCTGCGTCAGGGCGAGCGGGTGACCGGCGCCCGGCTGGTGGACCTAGAGACCGGCGAGTCAGTGACGGCCCACGCCAAGCAGGTGATCAACGCGACGGGCGTGTGGACTGACGACACTCAGGCGTTGGCCGACACCCGCGGCCAGTTCCATGTCCGGGCCTCGAAGGGGATCCATCTCGTCGTGCCGAGGGACCGGTTGCAATCCAGTACCGGGATCATCCTGCGCACCGAGACCAGCGTGCTGCTGGTCATCCCATGGGGCCGGCACTGGATCATCGGCACAACCGACACCGATTGGGAGCTGGACAAGGCACATCCGGCCGCGAGCTCGACGGACATCGACTACCTGCTGGAGCGGCTGAACCAGGCACTGACCTCGCCGCTATCCCGGGAGGACGTCGAGGGCGTCTACGCCGGACTGCGGCCGCTCTTGTCCGGAGAGTCGGAGTCGACGTCGAAGCTCTCGCGCGAACACGTCGTGGGCCATCCGGTACCAGGCCTGGTCGTCGTCGCCGGCGGCAAGTACACGACCTACCGGGTGATGGCCGCGGACGCGGTCAACGAGGCGGTCCGCAGTCTCGACGCCCGCGTGCCGGACTCCTGCACCGACCGCGTTCCCCTCGTCGGCGCGGAGGGATTCCTCGGCCTCTGGAACCAGCGACGGCGGTTAGCGGCCGTATCGGGACTGCACGTTGCCCGCATCGAACACCTGCTCCATCGTTATGGGTCAACGATCGACGAGCTGCTCGCGCTCGTCCGGGCGAACCCGACGCTGGGCGATCCGTTACCCGGCGCTGATGACTATCTGCGGGTCGAGGCGCTGTACGCGGTCACCCACGAGGGGGCCCGGCATCTGGAAGACGTCCTGGCGCGCCGAACCCGGATATCGATCGAGTCGTGGGATCGCGGCGTGGAGTGCGCCGAAACCGTAGCCCGACTCATGGCTTTCCCGCTCGGCTGGGACGAGGCTGCGCTGCAGCGCGAGGTTACGCACTACCGCACCCGGGTGGCAGCCGAGCGGGAATCGCAGAACCAGCGCGACGATGCCACCGCGGACGCGGCCCGGTTGGGTGCGCCAGACATTGTCCGCACCGGCTGACATCGATCAGGGCGGATCATTCTGGAACTGGAACCGCACCCGAACCGAGTCGTCCAGCGGCACGACAAGGGTCGAGTTACTCGCCGACCAGGCGTCAGGGAGGAGGAAAATCCGATCCTTGCCTTCGATAAGCAGCCGAAGATGCCGGTATCGGAAGTGATACGTCTGCCCGGGAGTGGCGGGCACAAGCGCCGTCTCCTCCACACCCGGATCGCGCATGAACAGCCGCTCCTTGGTGTCGAGGATGACGCTTGGCAAGCGGTCGAGGTGCCGCGCATCGTGCCGGGCCAGACCGCGACCCGACCATTGCGCGATGGTGGCCGTCGACCAGAACAGGGTCGCCACGACCAGCACCCACAGCAGCACCTGGCCCATTCGCCGTAGAGCGGGAGAGCCCGGCGCGGCGGGCAAGGCATCCGGGTGGGGCAACCGATTCACCAACCGCCAGCTACCGTGCCCGCACCCACAGCGACAACGATCGGCGTCACCAGGTTGGAGTAGGGCCAATCGGCAAGAACGGGATACAGGATGATCAACGTAATGCCGGCGGCGAGAACGACGAGACCGGCGTAGAGCGCGCGACGCGTGACGGTTCGGGCTCGCTCGGGGCGGGCCCGGGCTAGCGCTCACCGCGAGGTGCAACGCCCCTAACGCCACAGCGATCATGACCAGGGCGAGCAGCGGAACGAGCAAAGGCTGCGGGCTGCGCATCACGTAGTCCTGAGTGCTAAAGCCGATCGTGGCCATGTCGACCCCGAAATACGCATATTGGGCCCGCGAGGAGACATAGCCGAAATAGAAGAGCAGCGCGCTGATGACCGTGATCGGCGCAACGACACTTGGCTGTCGGCCGGACGAGCCGGACGAGCTTTCTGCGCTGGATTGACTCTCCTCCGACGAGGACGAGTTCTCGGCGCCGGATTGGCTGGCCTCCGACGAGCTGGCGGACGACGATTCGAAGAAGTGCGAAGACAGACTCACCCGCACTCCCGACGCCTTGTCCACGGCTTCTTTCACCTGCTGGAGGTGACCTCATCTGGAGCGATTGCAGTCGCCGCTTAGATAAACCGCGCCGTTCAGAAAGCGGGGGGATGACGGCTTCACCGGTGCGATGTTGGCATTACAGGGTCCGTTCCCGGATGTGAATATGTAGCCGGGCATGGGTTATCGGGGCAGCCGCCGCCATCACCGACGACCGCGAAATCAGCCGTGTCCGTGTCCGTGTTCTTGGCGATCAGGACCATGGTGATCTTGATCCGCACGCTCTCGGGGAGTGTCAGGCCGGTCAAGTTCACTGAAACACATCTGGGGTTGCTGTTTTCGAATACTTCCCCACTGCCGCCGACCGGGAGCACCGCGCCTGAACCGACGGTTCGTTGCGTTGACACTGTGGCTGCTCCACCCCGGTCGACTCGGGCGGCGGAGCCGGCAGCGCCTCCTCGGACTGCGCCGCGGCGGCAGAGGTCGTGCTCGAGCTGGATCTTCCGCCGCTGCCGCATGCCGCCGCTCCGGCCGCAAGTAGCACGCCGCACATCGCGATCATGAGGACGCGGAGCGGTCGTCTGTTGGCCATGACGATCACCTCCCGTAGATCAGGAGGTTAGCGGGCGCCGAAGAATACCGAACCGAGCGGAATCGGCGATCCGCCCCCCGGATATGACTATCCGGCCGGCACGGTCTGCGTGGCAACCGTGCGCGCAGCGTCTGGTCCCTCGGCCAGGAGCACCTTGAAGCCGTCCTCGTCGAGGATCGGAACCCGCAATTGCAGGGCTTTGTCATATTTCGATCCGGGCGAGTCGCCAGCCACGACGAACGACGTCTTCTTCGACACCGAGCCGGACACCTTGCCGCCGCGGGACGTCACAGCCTCGGTCGCGGAGTCGCGGGAATAGTCCGACAGCCCGCCGGTCACGACGACAACGACTCCGTCGAGTCGACGATCTGCGCCGTCTGGGACTGCCTCCGCGAGCGAGACGCCGGCCGCGCGCCACTTCTGCACGATGTCGCTATGCCAATCGACAGCGAACCATTCCTGCAGCGCCTCGGCGATCGTCGGCCCAACGCCGTCTGCGGCGGCCAGCTCCTCCGGCGATGCCGCGGCGATGCGGTCCAGCGACCCGAATTCCCGGGCGAGAGCCTGGGCAGCGGTCGGACCGACATGCCGAATAGACAGGCCGACCAACACCCGCCACAACGGTCGCTGCTTCGCCGACTGGAGATTCTCCAGCAACTTCTCACCGATCGCGTTGAGATCGCCGGCCTGGCGGACCCGACCTTTGACCTTGCTGTCCCGAGTGAGGCGGAACATCTCGACCTGACGCAGCGCATCGGCGTCGAGGTCGAAAAGATCCCCTTCGTCGGTGATGACGCCGGCCTCCAGGAGCGCGCCAGCCGCTTCATAGCCGAGGGCTTCGATGTCGAATGCGCCACGCCCGGCCACATGGAAGATCCGCTCACGCAGTTGCGCCGGGCAGGACCGGGCATTGGGACAGCGGATATCCGCGTCGCCCTCTTTCTCCGGTCCGACCGGGGTCCCGCACGCCGGACAGGTCGTCGGCATCACGAATGGCCGCTCGCTGCCGTCCCGCAGGGCTACGACTGGACCGATGATCTCCGGGATGACATCGCCGGCCTTCCGCAAAACGACCGTGTCGCCAATCAGCACCCCCTTGCGCTCGACCTCGCTCTGGTTGTGCAGCGTCGCCATCTCAACGGTGGATCCCGATACCCGGACCGGCTCCATGACGCCGTACGGCGTGATCCGACCGGTACGCCCGACGTTGACCCGGATGTCGAGCAACTTCGTGTTGACCTCCTGTGGTGGGTACTTGAAAGCGATGGCCCAGCGAGGCGCCCGACTCGTCGCACCGAGCCGACGCTGCACGCCGAGGTCGTCGACCTTGACCACCACCCCGTCGATCTCATGCTCGACCGAATGCCGGTGCTCCCCGTAGTAGTCGATGAATGCCTGTACCTCGCCCAGATCGGGCTTCACCTCGGCCCGCGCGGAGGTCGGCAAGCCCCAGCCGCGTAACCGGGTGTACCAGCCCGACTGGCTGTGCACCTCCGGACCGTTTTCCACCCATCCCACTCCGTGCACCACCATGCGCAGCGGCCGCGTGGCGGTGATCCGCGGGTCCTTCTGTCGAAGGGATCCGGCGGCGGTGTTGCGAGGATTCGCGAACGGTGCCCTGCCGGACGCGACGAGTGCCTCGTTCAGCCCCTCGAACTCGGCAACAGGGAAGTACACCTCGCCCCGGACCTCCAGGACCTGCGGTACGTCCTCGCCCTGGAGGCGGTGCGGCACGCCTTCGATGGTGCGGATGTTGGGGGTGACGTCCTCGCCGGTACGCCCGTCCCCCCGCGTCGCGCCGCGGACAAGTAGGCCCGCGCGGTAGACCAGGTCAACGGCCAGCCCGTCGACTTTCAGCTCGCACAAGTACGCGGGGTCGTCTCCCACCTCGCGTTCCACGCGGTGGGCCCAAGCCGTGAGCTCGTCGACGGTGAACGCGTTGTCGAGTGACAGCATGCGGTCGAGATGCTCCACCGCCGTGAATAACGTGGAGTAGGTGCCGGCGACCCGCTGAGTCGGTGAGGCGGGCGTCCGCAACTCGGGGTAGCTGTCCTCCAGGTGTTCCAGGCGGCGCATCAGCGCGTCGTACTCCGCGTCGCTGACCGTAGGGGCGTCGAGGACGTAGTAACGATAGGAATGCTCGTCCAGCTCCTGGGACAGCCGAGCATGCTCCTCGCGGGCGTCGGGCGGCGCCTCGGACGGTGCGCTCATCGACGAAGAACCCGGCTGGTCCGGTGCGTCTGCCGTGCTCGCGTGCTCACGGGGCCACGGTACTGCGCCGGTCGGACGATAATGTCGGGTCGATGACTGCCCGGAACGGGTCAGGCGTAGGGCAAAAGCCCTATCTGCACGGCACGGTGGTGGCGATGCAGGCGCCGGTTTTTGCGCTGTCGCCAATCGACGGCCAAATCCGCGGCGCCGCGGCCGGTTGGTACGCCGGTGACCGGCGGATCCTCTCCGAACTGGTGGTCACGATAGACGGGTTCGAGCCGCTGCCACTGGAGGGGCACTTCGCGGGCGCGGCGCACGCCCGGTTCGTGGCAGTCGCGCGGGGCCTGGGCAATGAGGGCGCCGATCCGACCGTGCTCGTCCAACGGGATCGGTCGGTGACCGGCAGAGCCGTGCGCGAGGTGATCACGGTGGTGTCGCACGCCAGTGAGCCGGTCAGCTGCACGGTAGGGATCGCCCTGGCCTGCGATCTCGCGCCGATCTACGACGTGGCGAGCGGGCGTCCGGCGGCCGGGCTGGCGCCGGACGTCCAGCCGACGGCTACCCGTTGGCGGGGGGCGGACGGCGCGACCGTCCGCGCCGAATACTCGCCCCCGGCTGACCGCACCACCTCCGGCGGAACCCTCTCCTGGACGGTCGCCCTTGGCCGCCACCAGGTCTGGGAGCTGGCGATCGAGGTCACCATCGTCGACGATCCCGTGCCTGCGGTCGTCCTTCCAGTCGGCGACGACCGCGCGTTCTCGATCCCAGCCGTGCGCGCCGGCGACAACCGGCTCACCGAATTGCTCACTCAGAGCGTGAGCGACCTCTGCGGGTTGCTCGTCGCGGACGCGGCGGAGACTCGCGACCAGATGCTGGCCGCAGGCACACCGTGGTTCCTGACTTTGTTCGGCCGGGATTCGATCTGGGCCGCTCGAATGGCTCTTCCGCTCGGGACCCGACTCGCGGGTGGCACCCTGCGCGCATTGGCCCGCCGACAGGGGGTCCGTATCGACGCCGCGGCTGAAGAGCAGCCGGGCAAGATCCTTCATGAGTTGCGGCGGGCGACTGTTGACCTCGCGCCCTCGGGCCATTCCCGTCGTGCCATCGTGCTGCCCCCCGTGTACTACGGCGCAGTCGACGCTACCTCGCTGTGGATCACGCTCCTGCACGACGCGTGGCGGTGGGGCCTCCCGCCCGACGAGGTCGAGGCACTGATGCCGGCGCTGCACGCCGCCCTGGGCTGGCTGCGCGACCAGGCCCTCGGACCGGACGGCTTCATCCGGTACGCCGATACCACCGGTCATGGGCTGGTGAATCAGGGCTGGAAGGACTCCGAGGACGCGGTTCAATTCTCTGACGGGACGCTCGCCGCGCCGCCGATCGCCTTGTGCGAGGTGCAGGCTTACGCGCACGCCGCAGCGTGCCAGGGGGCAGCGTTGCTAGACGCGTTCCAGCGACCGGGTGGGCAGTTCTGGCGCGCCTGGGCGGCGGAGCTCCGATCACGCTTCCGGGATGCATTCTGGGTCGAGGATGTCGGCGGCCGGTACCCGGCGATGGCGCTGGACCGGCACGGTCGGCCAGCCGATACAGTCACGTCCAACCTGGGCCACCTGCTCGGTACCGGCTTGCTCGACCCGGAGGAGTCGGCCGCGGTGGTTCGTCGCCTCGCCGGCTCGGATCTCGACAGCGGCTTCGGGTTGCGCACCATGTCGGCGCGCGAGGCCGGCTACAACCCGCTGAGCTATCACTGTGGGTCGGTCTGGCCGCACGACACCGCGATTGCGATCGCCGGCTTGTCGGCCTCGCCCGGACCCGATGCCGCGGCCGCGACCCGAAGCCTCATCAACGGGCTACTTGCCGCCGCACCGGCGTTCGCCGGCCGGCTGCCCGAACTTTACGGTGGGCAGCCGGCGACGACCGAGGGCCGCCCAGTGCCTTACCCGTCGTCGTGCCGGCCGCAGGCCTGGTCGGCTGCGGCGAGCATCGTCATGGTGGCGGCGATCCTGGGACTGGCGGCCGATGTCCCGTCCGATCTCCTTCGCATCCGGCCGATGCGCCCGTCGCCGGTCGGCGAGCTGACGATTCGCGATCTGCAGGTCGCCGACGAACCGTTGCACCTACGGCTGACGGCAGACGGCGAGGTCGACATCATCGCCGCGCCGAAGCGATTGACCATCCAGGTCGACTGATCCAGTCGAGCTCTGCGCATTACCAGGCGGACTGCCGGTCGCTCAATCCGTCAGATCAAGCAGGGCCCGCCCTACGTCGCGCACCAGGGCCGTTGCCCGCCGCGCATACCCAGGCGACGCGTCAGCGAGCCCACACGCCGGCGTAGGCACGACTGCGGCGGCTAGCCGGCCGGGATCGAATCCCAGCGCCGACCACAACCGCTCGACCCCGCCGCGCGCCGCCGCCAAAGTCACCGGAGCGTCGACTGCCGGCACCACGCCGAGCCAGAGGGACATCCCGTCCGCTACAGCCTCGCCGAGCCCGTCGTAATCGGCCGACTCGATCAGCGTGAGGTCAACCGAGACCGCATCTGCCCCAGCCGCGCGCAGAAGTGCGACTGGGACGTCCGGCGCGCAGCAATGCACCACTCGACTGCCGGTCGCACCGACGTCGAGCACATCCCGCAGCGTGGATTCGACCACGCTCGGCTCGACCGCCGCGATGGTGCCGTACCCGGAGGGTGTCGGAACTTTCCCGGCCAGGACGGTCGGTAGCGACGGTTCGTCCAGTTGGAGCACGACCGTGGCCTGCGGAATGCGCGCGGCCAGATCGGATAACGCTGCCCGCAGCCCCTCGGTCAGCGACGCGGCCAGATCCCGGGTGGCCCCGTAGTCCGACACGACCCGGTGTCCGGACGGCAGCTCGACTCCGGCAGCCAGGGTCCACGGTCCTGCGAACTCGACCTTCAGGGCGCCTACGTATCCCTCGGCTTGAGCTTGCAGGGTGTCGAGATCCCGCGCGAGCAGGTCACGCGCCCGGCGCAGGTCTCGGCCGGGGCGCGCCGTCACTCGCCACCCGGATGGCTGAACCTCAACCGGCATATCGACAAGCAGCCCGGCCGTCCTACCGATCAGCTCCGCGCCAACACCCCGGGCGGGCAGTTCCGGGAGGTAGGGCAGGTCAGAGAGCTCGCCGAGGACGGTGCGCAGGGCCTCGTCGACGTCCGTGCCGGGCCAGGATCCAATGCCGGTCGCCGCTCCCGGTGGCCAGGGATTCATACCCATCAGCCCGCCACAGCTGGTGCGACGGCCCGGGCCGCGGACGCGATCGTGGCAGAGCCGATGACCATCTCGGCGTCATACATGACAAGCGCCTGCCCGGCGGCAACACCCCGCTGGGGACGATCCAGAGCCGCGACGAGCCGATCGCCAGACACGGTCACCGTGGCGTCGGACACCATGCCATGCGCGCGCAGCTGCACCTGGCAGGCCAGCGGCCCGTTCGGGCTGACCCCGGACGTCCACACCGGGCGCTCAGCAATGATCCTCGTCACCTCGAGTTGTTCTCGCGGACCGACGAGAACTGTGTTCGTCGCCGGCTCGAGCGACAGCACGTAGCGGGGGGCACCATCTGCCGCGGCCCGATCCAGATGCAGGCCTCGGCGCTGCCCCACCGTGAAGCCGAAGGATCCACCGTGCCGGCCTACCGCGTTCCCCGTGGTGGCGTCGACGATCGGTCCGGATCGCTCGCCAAGCTGGCGCGACAGGAAGCCGCGTGTGTCGCCGTCGGCAATGAAGCAGATGTCGTGCGAGTCCGGCTTGCGAGCGACGGCCAGACCGCGACGCGCTGCCTCGTTGCGTACCTGCGCCTTGGTCGAGTCGCCGATCGGGAACATCGCGTGGGCGAGTTGCGCGGCCGTCAGCACAGCCAGGACGTACGACTGGTCCTTAGCAACGTCGACCGAACGCATCAGACGGCCGTCCACAAGGCGCGCGTAGTGGCCGGTGACGACGGCGTCGAACCCCAGCGCGAGGGCTCGGTCGAGGACCGCGGCAAACTTGATCTTCTCGTTACATCGCAGGCACGGGTTCGGAGTACGACCAGCGGCATATTCGCCGACGAAGTCGTCGATCACGTCGACGCGAAATCGTTCGGCCAGATCCCAGACATAGAACGGGATATCGAGGATGTCGGCGCTGCGCCGAGCGTCATTGGCGTCTTCGACCGAGCAGCAACCGCGGGCGCCGTGCCGCAAGCTCGCCGGTTGCGCCGACAGCGCCAGGTGGACGCCGGTGACCTCGTGTCCAGCGCCGACGGCGCGAGCGGCCGCGACGGCGGAGTCCACCCCGCCGCTCATCGCCGCGAGCACCCTCATTCGGCGCTCATCCGGGTTATCGGCAGGACAGACGTCAAACCGGCTCGGCGGGCACGCTCGACGACCGGCCCGATCGCCTCGATCACCGCGTTTACATCGGCCTCGGTCGAGGTGTGGCCGAGCGAGAATCGCAACGAGCCGCGAGCGCTGATCGGACCGGCACCCATCGCGATCAGGACGTGGGACGGGCGAGCGACCCCGGCTGAGCAGGCGGAGCCCGTCGAACACTCGATCCGGCGAGCGTCGAGCAGCATGAGCAAGGAATCGCCCTCGCAGCCCGGGAAGCTCAGGTGGGCGATTCCGGGAAGCCGTTCGGTCGGATGTCCGTTGACCATGACGTCCGGGACGGCCGCCCGAATTCCGTTGATCAGGCGGGTCCGTAGCGCGTCGAGGCGGCGGGCCCTCTGCGGCTGACCGGACACCGCGACCGAGGCCGCGACGGCAAACCCCGTCGTGCCGGGCGGATCCAGTGTTCCGGAGCGCAGGTCGCGCTCCTGGCCGCCGCCATGCAGGAGCGGCACACACTGCGCATCGCGACGCAACAGGAGTGCGCCCACGCCGTAAGGCCCGCCGAGCTTGTGTGCGGTCGCCGTCATCGCGTCGACACCAGAGTCGGCAAAGTTCACCGGAACCGCGCCGACTGCTTGCACCGCATCGGTGTGCAGGGGAATCCCGTAGTCGTGGGCAATGTCGGCGAGTTCGGTCACGGGTTGCACGGTGCCGACCTCGTTGTTCGCCCACATCACGCTGATGAGCGCGACGGAGTCCGCGTGCGTGTGCAGCTCGGCGCGCACCACGTCCGGGTCGACCCGGCCGCGAGAGTCCACTGAAAGCCAGGTCACATCGGCCTGCCCGGTCGCGTCAAGCCACTCGACCGTATCGAGGACGGCATGGTGCTCGACCGTGCTAGCGAGGATCCGGCGACGACGCGGGTCCGCGTTGCTCCGCGCCCAGAACAGGCCCTTGACGGCCAGGTTGTCGGATTCGGTTCCGCCGCTGCTGAAGACGATCTCCGACGGGCGGGCGCCCAGCGCCGCGCCGAGCAATTCGCGGGCCTCCTCGACGCGACGCCGGGCTCGCCGGCCCGAGCCGTGCAGGGAGGAAGCATTGCCGACATCCACCATCGCCTCGCTCATGGCGTCGATGGCCTCGGGAAGCATGGGCGTCGTCGCCGCGTGGTCGAGGTATGGCATCGCTTTCAGCTTACGATGAGCGGCGACCCGGCCGGACGGTCGCGGTCAGGCCGCCTCGGGGGGACGGATGCATTACGACTATTGCGTCGTGGGCGGAGGCATCGTCGGCCTCGCCACAGCGATGGCGATTCTCGACCGCCAGCCAGGCGCCAGCCTGCGCATGGTCGACAAGGAGGTGTCTCTCGGGACACATCAGACCGGTCACAACAGCGGGGTCATCCACTCCGGCATTTATTACGCACCTGGCAGCCTCAAGGCTCGGCTGTGCCGGGAGGGGGCCCGGGCCACCAAAGACTTTGCCGCCCAGCACGGGATACCAGTAGACGTGTGCGGCAAGCTGCTCGTGGCCACCGACGCCGTCGAGTTGGCCCGCATGGACGCGCTCTACGCGCGGTCGCACGCCAATGACGTCGAGGTCGAGCGGCTCGACGCCCGCGAGCTGCATCGACGCGAGCCGAACGTCCGGGGTGTGGGCGCACTGTTCGTCCCGGCAACCGGAATCGTCGACTACTCGGCGATTGCCGAGGTGATGGGCGAGGTCGTCCGGCAGCGGGGCGGCAAGCTGACACTCGGCGCGATGGTGACCGATCTCACCGAAAGCGGCGATCAGGTGACCGTCACGCTGAGGAGGTCGTCGGCGGACGCCGCCGCGGACTCGGCAAGCGAGGCGGTGCGAGCGAGCCGGGTCGTCGTCTGTGCCGGATTGCAGGCCGATCGGCTGGCTCGCATGGCCGGCGTAGACGTCGACTTCCGCATCGTGCCGTTCCGCGGCGAGTACTACCGGCTGCCGGAATGGCGGTCAAACCTCGTCCGGCACCTCATCTATCCGATCCCGGATCCCGAGCTGCCGTTCCTCGGGGTGCATCTCACCCGCACGACCGATGGCGGAGTGACGGTCGGACCGAACGCCGTGTTGGGCCTCTCCCGCGAGGGGTATCGAAAGTTCTCCTTCGATCGGCGTGATGTCGCGGACTATGTGCGCTTCCCCGGGATGTGGCGGGTCGCTCGGGCCAACCTCCGCACCGGCGTGCGTGAGATGACCAACTCGCTGTCCAAGCGCGGGTACCTACGGGAGTGCCGGAAGTACGCGCCAAGCCTGAGCTTGCGCGACCTACAACCGGAACCGGCCGGTATCCGGGCTCAGGCCGTGCTGCGGGACGGCACGCTGGTGCATGACTTCTTGTTTGCCGAGACGGCGCGCACCTTGCACGTCTGCAACGCGCCGTCACCGGCAGCAACGTCGGCGATCCCGATCGGCGAGATGATCACTGACCGGTTGCTTGCCGCAGATCGTCACGTTGGCGGGCGGGCCTGACGGGCCAACAGCAGTCCGACCACCGCGACGAGGGCCATCAAGACGAACAGCACCGTGAACGCGGTGGTGTAGCCAAACAGACCGCCTGCGGCCGCGGCGATGAGCACGCCGCCGATGCCCGTGGTGATCGCAGTAGTCACGGTGTCCGACAGCTGCAATGCGGCCGAATCGGCACCGCGATCGGCGTCGGTGGTGAACAGCAGCAGGAGGACGCCGACACTCGACATGGTCAGCCCAGCGCCGATGCCCGCCGGCGCCCAGACGAGATACGCCAGCCAGCCAGGAGCGCCCGGCTGGGCGGCAATGGCGACGCCCACGGCACCGGCCGCGACGAAGAGGAAGCCGCCGCGGATCAGGTTCACCCGTTGCTCGACCCGGACGCTGTCTCGGCCCTGCCACCAGGAGCCGAGGGTCCACGTCAGCCCCGTGATCACCAGCGGCAGGCCAGCGGAGAGCGCGCCGAACCCGTGTTGCACCGTGAGCGTGAGTGGCACCAGCGACTCGGTGCCGAAGAACGCGCCGGCAAGCAAGCCACGCAGCACAATCGGCGCCGGCACCCCGCGCTGGACCCGCCAGGTCCCGGCCGGCAGCAGTCCGGAGAGCCCCCAGACCAGTGCGCCGGCACCGACCACGGCGGCGCCAACGGTAATGAAGGACGGGTGCTGGCCGGCTGCCTCGAGCGCCGCGATCCCGGCGGCGGTCGCCAGGGCTCGCACGATGCGGTGGGGATCGGCCAGGGCGCCCCGTGCCGTCGCATCGCGATCGCGACGCGACTCCGTGCTCAGCACGGGAACCATTAGCGCGGCGCCCAGCACCACGAATGGCAACAAACCGATGAACACCCAGCGCCAGCTGGCGTGCTCCGAAAGGGTTCCGGCTACGATCGGGCCGAGCAGCGCCGGAAGGACCCACGCGCCCGACATGGCGGCGAAGATCTTCGGTCGCACGACCTCGGGGAACGCTTCACCTAACACCACATAGATCGCGGTGATGAGCAGACCGCCGCCCAGGCCTTGAACCGCACGCCCAGCCACAAGCTGGGCCATGGTGGTCGCGGTCCCCGAGATCGCGAGCCCGCCTATGAACGCGACGAGCCCGGCCACGGTAGCCGGTCGCGGGCCGCGGGTGTCGCAGATCTGGCCCGAAACGACCAGGCCGATGACGCTGGCGACGAGGAACGCGGTGAACGCCCACCCGATCGCCCCGACGCCGTGCAACTCCCGAGCGGCCGTCGGCAACGCCGCGGCCACCGCCATCGCCTCGAACGCAATGAGGGTGACGAGGATCAGGATTCCAGCGCTCGTCAGGCGGTAGGCCGGTGCGAAAACGGAGGTCGAAGTCGGAGCCGTTTGCTCCCGGACCTCCGTCTGCACCACCACCTCAGAATGCAACGTCAAGCGTGGTTGAGGTCAATCCGCCCGGAGGTGTGACCGTCGCAACATCCGGCACACTAAGGCGCTGGTGTTCACTCCGGGAGGAGCATGTGGTGCCAGGTGCCGAGTCCACGTCCGTCGATGCCGTCGTTTTCGACCTCGACGGAGTGCTCGTCGACTCGGAGGCGATCTGGGACGAACTCCGCCGCGAAGTCGCGGCCGAAGCGGGCCGCACATGGCCCGACGACGCTACGCGGGCCATGCAGGGCATGAGCACGCCGGAGTGGTCGAAGTACCTTCATGACGTCGTCGGCATTCCCGAGCCGCCGGAGCAGATCGCCCGCACGGTGATCGACCGAATTACCACCCGCTATGGGGAGCGCCTACCACTCATCGACGGAGCGGTCGAGGCGGTGACCCGGCTAGCCGGCCACTGGCCCCTCGGGCTGGCGTCGTCCTCGCCGACAACTCTCATCAGGACGGTTCTCGACGCATCCGGCCTTGCGCCGGTGTTTCAGGTCGCGGTCTCGACTGAAGAAGTGCCGGCCGGCAAACCTGCTCCGGATGTGTACCTGACCGTAGCCTCGCGGCTCGGCGTTCGGCCGGATCATGCGGTCGCGGTCGAGGACTCCTCCAACGGGCTGCGGGCCGCCGCCGCGGCTGGTCTGGCGGTGATCGCCGTTCCGCACGCCGCTTTTCCGCCTGCGCCCGATGCGCTCGCACTGGCGGCAGTGCAGCTCACCAACATCAACGAGCTCACCCCGGAAGTTGTCCGGTTCGCCGCCAGTCGCTGAAATCCGCCGGCGATGATCCTGGACTTATGGTTGCCCCAGGCATTAAGTCCAAGATCACGACGGAGCAGAAGCGTGCCGGCCGGCCGGTTCCGCGGACCGACGGTAGAGGGCGGTAAGACCGAGGATGACCCCGCTGGTTAACGTGATCACCCCGAGCAGGAGGAAGAGCCCGGCCAGGTCGGTCGGCGCGTCCTCCGCGTCGTCGACCCACACGGCTCCCCAGACCGGGCAAGCAATGTGCAGATCGCCGCTCGCCGGAGCAATGAATGTCGCGACAACATGTGTGGATCGCGAGTCGGACGCTACCGGGGTAACGGCCAGGTTCTGCGGGGCCGAGCCGCTCTCCGACCAGGTACACGCGTCCCGCACCGTGTTGCGGTGTTGCGCAGCGAGCGTTTCCGGGCCGTCGGCGGTCGAGAGCTGGTACTGCTTCCCAGCGGTCAGCGCGACCATTGTCGGCGGCATTGCACCCGGGTTATACGCATGGTTCTGGGAGTCGTCGGCGATCTGCCAAAGCCCGAGAAAAGCGAACGACGACAGCAGCAGCGCCCCGCCCACCATTGCGATGACGGCGACGCTCCGTGGCATGTCGTCAGCCCGCCGTCCACGTCCCGGTGCGCAACGTCTCCGCGAAGGCAAGCCGGTACGGGGTCACATCGATTCCCTGCGCCGCGAGCCAGTCATCGGAGTAGTAGCTGTCGGCGTAACGCTCGCCCCCGTCGCACAACAGGGTCACGATGCTGCCCTTGGTTCCCGCGGCCCGCATCTCGCAAGCGATGCACAGCGCCCCGTGGAGATTGGTGCCGGTCGACGCGCCCACTCGCCGTCCGAGCAACGGCTCTACCTCACGGATGACGGCGATGGATGCCGCATCCGGGACCGAGATCATCCGATCGACCACTCCGGGCAGAAAGCTCGGCTCGACCCGAGGCCGGCCGATGCCCTCGATGCGAGAACCCAGTCCAGTGACGTACTGCGGGTCGGCGTCGCACCAGCCTTGGTAGAACGCCGAGTTCTCTGGGTCGACGACAGCGACGGCGGTGTCATAGCGGCGGAATCGAACGTAGCGCCCAACCGTGGCGCTAGTACCCCCGGTACCGGCGCCAACCACGATCCAGCGCGGTACCGGATAACGCTCGAACGCCATTTGCTCGAATATCGATTCGGCGATGTTGTTGTTGCCGCGCCAGTCGGTGGCTCGTTCGGCGAACGTGAACTGGTCAAGGTAGAAACCACCGGTCGACTGGGCCAGCTCGGCAGCCACCGAGTACACCGTGGTCGGGTCATCGACGAGGTGGCAGCGGCCACCTTCCCGCTCGATGAGCGCGATCTTCTCGGTGCTCACGCGACCGCGGCATCACGGCGATGAACGGCAAACCCAGCATCCTGGCGAAGTAGGCCTCGCTGATCGCTGTCGAACCCGACGAGGCCTCGGTAACGGTCGTCCCGGCCTGAATCTGTCCATTGCACAGGGCGTACAGGAACAGCGATCTCGCCAGCCGATGCTTCAACGATCCGGTGGGGTGCGTCGATTCGTCCTTGAGGTAAAGGTCTATGTCGCAGCGTCCGAGAGGACCGGACAACGGGAACGGAATGAGGTGAGTGTCGGCGGACCGGTTCGCGTCGGCCTCGACCCGACGGATGGCCTCGTTGACCCACTCGCGGGCCGCGGGCGATCTGCGGTCCAGGTCCACCTGACAAACCTTAGAGGCGTCGCCGTCGGATCACACGAGCCGGCGCACCAACCGCCACCGAATTGGCCGGCAGATCGCGGGTGACGACCGAGTTCGCGCCGACGACGGTGCCCGCACCGATGACGACGCCCCGGGTCACCACCGTGCCCACGCTCAGCCAGACGTCGCCGCCGACGCGCACCCGCGCCTTGGCGATTCCCTGGTCCTTGATTGGCATGTCGACACGCTCATGTCGATGGTCGAAGTCGGAGATGTAGACGTCATCGGCGAGCAGTGCCGCTTCGCCGATCTCGACGTCCAGGTAGCAATTGACCGTGTCCCGCCGGCCGAACACCGCTTGATCGCCGACCCGGAGGGTGCCTTCGTGGCACCGTATCGCCGTGCCTCGACCGATGTGCACCGACCGCCCGAGAATCAGCCGGCCGAAGTCGCGCCGCGCATAGATCTCTACGCCGGCGTCCAGATAGACCATCCCCAGGGTGATCACGTGCGGATTCGCCAATCTGAGCCGCAGAAAGCGCCAGTACCGGACCAGATGCCACGGCGTGTACGCGCGGTTCCGCACCAGCCATCGCAGGGACGCCGGCGTGACCACGCGGGCGCTGCGAACTGGTGCCATATCAGCCGCCGCGCGTCGCAACCGAAGCACCGAGGAGCCGGTCGTGGGCCGCCAGCAGGTCGCGCGGGGTGGCAAAGACCTCGACGGCGCCGGCCGCGACCAGTTCGCCTGGTTGCCCGTAACCCCATCCCGCGCCGATACAGGAAATGTCGTGGGCCGCGGCTCCCTCCACGTCGTGCCTGCGGTCACCGACCATCAGCACCGCGGTGGGATCAGGGTGTCCGAGCCCCCGGAGCGCCTCGGCGATCACCAGGGCCTTGGTGCGCCGCTCGTAGTTCAGACTGTCGCCGGCCACGGTCACGAAATAGTCCGCGAGCCCGAGATGATCGATTACCGGTATCGCGTGGAATTCCGGCTTGCTCGTGGCCACCGCGAGCGTCACCTGGCGAGCCCGAAGGTCGTCGAGGACGTCTAGGACACCGTCATAGATCTCGGTATCGAACATGCCCGTCGCGTAATGCACTCGGTATCGCTCGATGAGCTTCGGAACAACATCGGCTCCGACCAACGGCGGAAGGGCGTCCGCGAACGTCGGCCCGATAAGACCGCGCTCGGTACGTTCGTCCAGGCGCGGAAGGCCCAGCTCGTCAAACGCTTGACGCAACGAGCCGATGATGCCCGCGTCCGATTTGGACAGCGTGCCGTCTAGATCGAACAGCACGGCCTGCAGCGAAGCCCCCATTCTTACTGGGTTTCCGTCATTCGGATCCCTGTCGGGTACACAACAGGTACACATCAGGGACGATCGAGCGCATGGTTTCGGCGATCGCGGCACGTCCGGCGAGCTCGTCGTCGGGCTTGAGGTAGGCGTAGACGCGGTAGGTGATCTCCGGGCTGGAGTGGCCGAGCCAGCGGGAGACGGCGACGACCGAGACGCCGCGCGAGATGAGGCCCGCGCCGAAGTAGTGGCGCAGCGAGTGCGGCGAGACGGTGAACCCGGCGGCGCGTTCGATGTCGTCGAAGACGTGGCCCGCGATCGATTTGGTGAGCGGCCGGCCGATGGTGCTGGAGAAGATCAGTCCGTCACGGCGGGGCCAGTAACGGATCTGCTCGGCAAGCGCATTAAGTACGGTGTCATCGGCGGGGATGTCGCGTGCCGAGGAGCCGGTCTTGAGCCGGCCCATGTCCCCGCGCGGGCGGCGCTGCTGGTGCACGTGCACGGTGCGGCGCAGGAAGTCGATGTCCTCGACCCGCAGCCCGCATGCCTCGCTGATGCGCAGCCCGAGGCCGATCAGGGTGATCACGAGCGGGCGGTAGTGATCTGGAGTCGCGTGCAGGACTGCGGTGATGTCCTCATCGGTCAGGTGCACGTCGCGACGCCGTGGCGCGGTCGGGGCCTTGACCGACTTGGCGGCGTTGGAGGCGACCAGTCCGTCGGCCAGCGCGGCGTCGAGGATCTGCCGCACCTGGCGCAGCACCTGCCCGACCGTTCCGGGCGCGAGGGTCTGCGACCAGCTCGCGGCCGCGGTCGCGACGATGCTGGGCTTAATCGCTCCGACTGGGTAATTACCGAGGGTCGGGGGGATGTGCCGGTCGAGCACGGATCGCTTGCGCGGCTGGGTGGTGTCCGCGGCGAGGTTGTGCAGGTGCGCGGCCCAGTGCTCTTCGGCGAACGCTTGGAACGTGATCGATGCACGCTCGGCGTCGATGTAACCGCCGGTCAGCTTGGACGCCTCCACGGTGGTCAGGAAGCGTTCGGCGTCGAGTTTGCGGCCGAACACCTTGACCAGTTGCGTGCCGCCGGGGTCGCGGTAGCGCGCGCACCAGCGCAGCTGACCATTGCGCATCCGCTTCTCGATGCTCGCCACGGCAATACCTCCTGGTCTCCGGCTGGGCCGGCACTTCGCCGGTCGATCTTCGCAAACGGCGGTGACGACCGTGGCCGAGTGCAGATCAGCTTGCGGGTAGCTCCTCGTCGAGCGGTCGAGTAGCCACGCCCGCGCCATCGTCGACATCGGCAGGCGGCGCTCGCCTGGGAGCCTCTGCACCGCGGCGTAATGATCCTCGCTGAGCCGCACGTTGACCAGTCGCGAGGCAAGGTTGGGGTGGTTGACCAGCATTCCGCGCGGATACGGCTTGCACGCGTCCGCCTGCGTCTCCAGCCGGCGGGCATCCTCGCGAAGTGCGGCCATCTTTTCGGATCAACCTTCTTGGCCATCGATCACCTTCGCGTTGTACGTCGCGAGGTCTTGCGCTTCGATCCCCCTGCATGGTTCTCGCACGGGTATTTGACGTGGCGACCGAACTTGAGGCTGCGGGGCCTTGCTCTTCGAACGCCACCAGCGCAGCGTGGCGACCGGACTGCCGAGCAGTGCAGCGGCTTCGTTGATCTTGAGAACTCGATTCCCTTGTCGTCCATCGTGGTTTCCTTCGTATCGTGACTTGGTGGTGCCGTTACTGAGTCCGGTGCGGGCTGTTCGAGGCGGTTAGCGGCCGATGCTGGCGCCGTGCTCGACCTGGTGGACCGGCGCCGGGTCGTGGCGCAGCGACCCCGCCGGGCTCGTCGTCCGGGCGAGCGTGTGCTGGTAGGCGGAGGCCTGTTCGATGGCCCAGGTGGTCTCGGCGTGGCGGCGCAGCGTGTCCGGGTTGGGGTGGCTGGTGATTGCCGGGTCGCAGGTGAGCCGCTCGACGCGCTGGTCGGTCTCGTGGACGCGGCGTTGGGCCGGTGTGGACCTTCTCTGCCAGCTCGGACAGTTGGTCGGCCACGCCGGTGTCGTAGCCGGGCTGCTGTGAGCGCTGCCGGAGCTCGGCCCGGGCTTGGTGGTAGTCGGCGCTGACTGCGTCGTAGTGCGCGGCGGCCTGCTCGGCGGCGTGCAGCCGGGCGGCGTGCTTAGGGTGGTCGCTCCTGCTCTGGCGCACTTCCGGGCGCGGATTCACCGATCGAGAACAGATGCTGCTGTCACTGGTCAGACCGCACCTTAATGCGGTCCACGCGGCAAGACTACGACGGTGCAGCCAAACTCTGCTTACCGACCGGCAACTCGTTCTCCTGCGACAGGTGGCAGCCGGGTTAGACAACCGGCAGATCGCTCGACACCTGGCCATCTCCGAGGCCACCGTCCGCACCCACCTTCAAAACATTTATAGCCGCCTCGACGTATCCAGCCGTACCGCCGCAATCGCCACCGTCTTCCCTCCCGGCCTCGTTTGGTGACCCGCCCAGACTGAACAGAACGATCAATCTGGCTCGATAGGGCGCATCCTCGCGGTCAAGCGTTCGCGCGCCGAACGACGGTGTTGCGCGCGTCGACCGATGGTTCGCCGGCCACGTCGCTGGGGCTAGCAGGATCGCCGATTACCGAACTGGAGGCGGCCAATTCGAGTGCGATTTCTGTGCGCGCTGGGCCCGGGCGATCACGGACGTGGCCGAGTTTCTGGGCGGTCACCCGCAAAGTGCTCACCGGTGTACTGAACGAATGGGTGAGTAGCTTGAAAGACTCAAGGCGAGTGCGCGCGCCGTGGGCGGGCGGCTAACCGAGGGTTTGGCTTTCGGCATCGCCGAATCCGCTCCGGACCGGCCGGGGTCGGCGGTACCGGGCCGAGGCAGGGCGGCACGGTGCTCTTTGGCCGCGCTCGTACTGCTGCGGTGGGTGTCCGCCCTCGGGCTGGTTGTACTGACGCGTTGGCTGCGCGCAGTGGATGTCAGCTGGCTGGTGAAACCTAGTCGAGGATGTGTCGGAGCCGGTCGAAGCTCTCGCTCCACCCGTTCTCGTGCAGCTTGCGCCGTTCCTCGGTTACAAATGATTCCCTGCACCAAAGTCAGCTCGGTGCCGCCGCGCTCGTTCTTCAGCGAAAGCTGGGCCAGGGTCTCCTGGTCGTCGGGTGCCGGCGGCTCCCAAACGAACGTGAACCCAAGACGCACTGGCGGCGACACCTCCCGGAACTCACCGGTGAGGTGAAAGAGCTCACCCTCCGGCGGCTGCATCGCGATCCGGTAGCCGCTGCCGACCTGTGGCTCGAACTCGATGCTGGGGCAGGTGAACCCGTTCGGCCCCCACCAGCGTGCAAGCCCGGCGGGATTCGTCAGTGCATCGTAAACGCGCTCACGCGATGCTGGTAGGACGCGCCGGAGACGGACGACCAGCTCGCTTGCCGGTGTCGTGCCACGGCTCGTCATCGCGCTGCTCCTGCAGTCGCTGGGATCATGCCAAGCTGATGGAGCAGACCCGGCCGCTCGAGTAGCGTTACGTCAGCGATGATCTTGCCATCGCGGATGGGCGCCTTGAATGTCGTCTTGGCGCGCCGTACGACTTCGTCTCTTGTGTCGCCACCGAGCACGAACCCACCGTTGCACCTGATCGCGTAGGCCACCGCAGTCCTCCTTTTCGGTGGTGCGCGGAACGATTGTCGCTCCCCCGGACTCCAGCATCCACAAGCGGCACTGGCGACACATTGGCGTAGAAGCGCTCTACAGGTGAGCCGGCATCGGCTAATCGATGCAGTCGCTGGCGGTCTGCACGGCACCGTCGCGGGGACGCTGAAGGGCCTACGAGGAGTGGCGCCAGCTACTACGTGACGAGCTCGGGGTGGCGCCATCGGCGACAACGCCGGAGCTGCATGCACGCCTCCTGGGCTAGGTTGGTCCGAAGCCACGGAGTCATCCAGCGACTGTGGTGTTCTGTTGCGATCCAGGGGACGGCCCCGACTTCTCGTTGACTCTGAGTCAGGCAGGTCGTTCGAGGTCGCCGGCGAAGTGGATCTGCCGTCCCGGCCGTTCTGGTGGGCGCCGGCTTGCCTTCCCTACCGGCGGATCATATCGAGGACCAGCGCGAACAGATCGCCGCCCCGAACACCCCAGCCAGCCGTAGTGGTACGGCACCCCGAACGATCGCTAGGTGCCGGATTGGTGTTTACCGGGGCCCAGCCGGGGAGCACGATCCACGGCATGAGTGCGCCTGTGTTCCGCACGATCATCGAGCCGTTCCGCATCCACTCGGTGGAGCCGTTGCGGATGACGACGTGGCGGCAGCGCCAGGCTGCCATGGGCGAGGCCGGTTACAACCTGTTCAAGGTGAAGGCCCGGGATGTGCTGATCGACCTGCTCACCGACTCAGGCACCGGCGCGATGAGTCGCGATCAGTGGGCCGCGATCCAGCACGGGGACGAGTCCTATGCCGGGTCGCCGTCCTATTACGTGTTCCGTGACGCCGTGCGCGACCTGTTCCCGTTCGAGCACGTGATCCCCACTCACCAGGGCCGGGCCGCCGAGAAGATCATCTTCAGCGTCCTGGGAGGGCCGGGGAAGGTGGTGCCGAACAACACCCACTTCGATACGACCCGGGCCAACGTCGAGCACTCCGGGGCGGAGGCTGTCGATCTCGTCATCACCGAAGGCCGCGACCCGCAGGCCGAGCACCCGTTCAAGGGCAACATGGATGTTGAGGCACTCGAGGCGTTGCTGCGTGCGCGGGGCGAGGACGTGCCGGTGGTGTTCGTGACGATCACCAATAACAGCGGTGGTGGGCAGCCTGTGTCGCTGGCGAATCTGCGTGCGATCCGCGGGGTGTGCGACGCGTACGGCAAGCCGCTGTTCCTCGACGCCTGCCGCTTCGCCGAGAACGCCTGGTTCATCCGGGAGCGCGAGCCCGGGCAGTCCGGCCGCGACGTGACCGACATCGTGCGCGACATCGCCGCGCTGGCCGACGGCATGACGATGAGCGCGAAGAAGGATCCGATGGGCAACATCGGTGGATGGCTGGCCATGAACGACGACGACCTGGCGAATCAGTGCCGCAGCGTGCTGATCCTCACCGAAGGGTTCCCGACCTACGGTGGGTTGGCCGGGCGCGACCTCGAGGCAGTGGCGCAAGGACTGCGCGAGGTCGTCGACCATGAATACCTGCGATACCGGATCCGCTCGACCGGGTACCTCGGCACGGCGCTGCAGCGCGCCGGCGTGCCGGTACTGAGCCCGATCGGCGGGCACGCCGTCTATCTGGACGCCCGAGCCCTGCTGCCACACATCCCACCATTGCAGTACCCCGGCCAGGCACTCGCGCTCGCACTTTACGAGGCCGGCGGGGTGCGCAGCTGCGAAATCGGCACCGTGATGTTCGGCCGCCAGCCAGACGGGTCAGAGATACCCGCACCACTCGATCTGGTGCGCCTGGCCATTCCACGCCGCACATACACGCAAAGCCACATCGACTACGTGATCGAAGTCTGCGAGCACGTCGCCCGGCGCGCCGGCGAACTCACCGGCTACCGCATCGTCGACGAACCCCCAGCCTTACGCCACTTCACCGCCACCTTCGAACCGATCAGCTAACAGAACGCGCAGCCCTTGGCTGAATGCTTCAGCCGCGTGCTCTGCGCCAGTCGGCGCTCGCGAGCCGTCTGGTGAACGTCGAACGCGCGCGGCAGGTGCGCGTTGCGCGCGCAGAATAGTCGTTCTCGCGCCCCGCCTCCGAGTGTTAGCCTTCGACGTACCGGGTGTGGCACAGAACCCGTTCCACCCCGGTCGTGGGAGTAGAAGCAGCTGGCTGATTGGCTTTGTGCGCGGTTTGGGTGCGGCGGTATGTGACCTAACCGCGGGGTGCGTAGTGGTTCAGGCCAACTCGACCGTGTGGACCTGGAACAAGAGACTGACACACACCATGCAGCTCGGCACGCTTCGCCAACGTCACAGTGCTCGGCGACACGTGCACGCTCGACTTGACGCTCGCCGCTGGCAAAGACCGCCGAGGGCGCCGGCTGCGTATCCGGGCCTTTCGCTAGATTCGTCGATCGACGCTGCGCCGCTACGCGAGGACCTTCGACAGGAACAGCTTGGTGCGTTCCTCTTTGGGGTTGGCGAGCACGGTGCGCGGGTCTCCGGCTTCGACGACGACTCCCGCGTCCAAGAATACGAATTGGTCGCCGACCTCGCGTGCGAACCCCATCTCGTGCGTCACCACGATCATGGTCATCCCGTCCTTCGCGAGCGCGCGCATCACATCGAGGACCTCACCGACCAACTCCGGATCCAGCGCGGACGTCGGCTCGTCGAACAGCATGAGTTTGGGCTGCATCGCAAGGGCTCGCGCAATCGCCACGCGCTGTTGCTGACCTCCCGAGAGCTGCGCCGGGTATGCCCTCTCCTGTGCCACTAGGCCGACGCGATCCAGCAGCTCTCGACCCTGCGCGATCGCTTGTTCCTTCTTGGCACCCTTCACCCGCATCGGCGCCTCGATGACGTTTTCCAGTGCCGTCATGTGCGCGAACAGGTTGAACCGCTGGAAGACCATCCCGATGTCACGCCGCTGGGCGACGGCCTTCTTCGGAGACATCTCGTGTAGCTTGCCGGTGCGTTGCTCGTATCCGATCAGATCGCCATCTACGTAGAGCCGACCGCCGTCTATTCGCTCCAAGCCGTTGATACAACGAAGAAACGTCGACTTCCCCGAGCCTGAAGGGCCAACCAGGACCATCACCTCGCGGGGCTTCACCTGCAGGGTGATGCCCTTGAGCACCTTCAGCGTTCCGAAGCTTTTGCGCACGTTGCGATGAGCTGGAAAGGCCGGATCTGCACACCCGTGTCCTGGTGGCCGCCGGCGGCCCGAGGGCGAGAGCGCTGGCGGCCGAGAAGGCGGACATCGTCTCGATCCCCGCCGATCCTCTGACGCCGCGCCAGGCCGTGGCCGACGCGATTGCCGAGGTTCACACCAGGCCGGCACGCGAGCCGGCGACATCGAGTTCGCGATGAACCTGTTCGCGGTCGGCGACGACATCCCTGCACATGTGAAGCAGGCCACGGGCGCCGATCCGGCGGACCTGATCGCCGCCGACTCCCTGGTGCTGCTGCGCGGCGACACCCCGGCGATGATCAACGAGCTGCGGCGCAGGCGCGAGCAGATCGGCGTCTCGTACATTCTCGTGAACGCGGAGTCTATGGCGCAGTTGGCACCGGCCGTCGAGTCGCTGACCGGTACCTGACAAGGCACACCATTCGCTTCTACGTGTGCGCGCCCCATAGACCGTACACAGGGCGACCGGTCCGCCCGGAACAACCCGTGGCCGTCACCGCGGCAGGCCTAGCACCGATTGTGCCGATCTCGTGGTTTGGCCGACCTGGGCTTGGTTCGCGTGCCACATATGGGATCCGCCGGAAGTAGGTCGGCACAATCCGAGCGCATCGTCGAGCCGCTAGCGGGGCCGCGACAGAGATCGGCCGGCGAGTCCCCGGCACCGGGCTCGTGAACATCCGCCTTCCTGGACGCAGGAAGCCCATACAGGCGGCGGTTTCGCGCGCGTTTGTCGTATCGGGTGCGCCCGTCGGCTTTGACTAACTCCGGCCGACGAGTTGAGATCATGCGTCCTGATGCGCCGAGCGGGACACGTTGATTGTGCCGACCTCATGCGACCGAAATCCCTGTAACGGCAAGGCGATCCGCCAGAACGTCGGCACAATCCTGAGGTCGGCACAATCGGCGTTATCGCCCAGCTCGCGGCGCCAGGGCGGCGAAGGTCGCAACCTGACCAGCTTCAACACGTCGCTCGACCAACACTCGGTCGTGGTGCTGCGCCCAGAACAACCTCCGTACGTTCGGCAGCCCGCGAAACAGGCCGCGCAGGCCCACCTTCCCGCCGGCGGCCGGCCTGCACATCAGCCGGCTGACCGCTCCAACGGCGGAGTGCACGCCTGCTGCGATCAGCCGGACTCCGGTGGTTGGTAGCGCCGCAACCGCGGCGAGACCCGCGCGGTGGGCAGTCCGGGGACACCGGGCACACCGGGTGCAAGCACCTCGGCCTCGGCGAGGTCCACCGGGTGGGACCCGGCGTCAGGGGAGCCGGTGAGGCCGGTCGCATGTGCCTCCACCCCGGTGTGCGGCCCGGGGGTATCCGCATCGCTGTAGCCCACGTTGTAGTGGGCGAACAACACCTGTTCCTGCTCGACGGTGAGCGGCTGGTCGGGGTCGTGGTGCGGCGCGAGGGCAAGGTCATCCTTGGCGTACGGGACGAGCAGCCGCCCGTCGACGAACCGGGCCTGAGCCAACGGCAGCAGCGCATGATGGGTGCCGAAGAAGCCACTGTGCACAGCGACCCAGGTCGGCACATCGACCTGGTCATCAACGAACAGGCCGTCGATCTTGCCGAGCCTCTCCCCGTCCTGGTTGGTCACCTCAACGCCGTCCAGGCTGCGATAGTCCGGGACCTCCACATCATCTCCTTCT
The DNA here is from genome assembly GCA_963748415.1 of uncultured Actinomycetota bacterium. Lineage (GTDB taxonomy): Bacteria > Actinomycetota > Actinomycetes > Mycobacteriales > Jatrophihabitantaceae > CAVVJA01. Next base: position 181,310 of record CAVVJA010000020.1, read on the forward strand.
CGCGTCATGCCTGCGTCGGCGATCGATCGCCGCCATGATGCCAGTATCGCCACGTGCTTTATCGCTGGGTAATCCGCAGCCCGCCCCCTCAGCAGCCTGCCTCGACGCTCATGCCTATAGGTCGTCGAGGGGTGGCGCCACCCGGGCGATGGTGAAGGTGCGCCGTGCCGGCGGTGCGGGTGGGTCGGCTTCGCGGATTGTAAGGGTGGCGAGGGCGTGCTCGGTGAGGAAGGGGCTGGCGGGCGCGAGGCTGTGCCGGTCGCTGCCGGAATACGGCTGATGCGGCATGCGCAGCGGGGTGTAGAGGGTGAGCTTGTCGCGGCGCGAGTGAGCGCGACGTAGAACAGTCGCTGCTCCAAGACCAGCCCGGCGTCAGTTGCGAGGGCCATGTCGGCGGGGAAGGCGCCGTCGACCAGGTCGTCAATTCCGTCGCCAGCGCCGCACACCAGCGTCGTTCTTGCGGGAGCGCACCGACTGCGTCCCCTCGTCAGCTAACGTTGCTCGAGCTGCTCCCGAACGCCGACTAGCACAGCAACGAAGCACACCGCTCCATATCAGCGGCTCGAAGGTCATCGCTTACCAGCGGTCGGGCGCTCGTTGCGGCTCGGGCGCGCTGGCTGTGGGCTTCGCGACGATGGTCGAAGGCGGCGTCACCCGACCCGTTCCGCATATCCCATGCAGCGCTCGCCAGTTCGCGCAACGTCCGCAAGTAGCTCTCCCCGCGCATAAAGCCGCCGGAAACACCGTTAGCGAGATAGACCCGATGGAGTTGGTTTACCAAGGTTGCGGCGCGGCAGAGTCTGCGGCGCGCAGCAGCAGGTACCGGGCAGCGTCGCGAGGGTCGGGTGTACTGGCCGGCTCGTGCCGGTGGTCATGCCGTGGCTGCTTCAGCTCGACTCGCTGCGCCGCAGGTGGATGCCTGTCGCCGGGAGGCGACCATGGGCCGTCGAGGTAGGCAGGTATCGGCACGGGCGTTGGCGCGTCCGTGGATGACGTGTCGAGTTCATCGGTTACGTGTCGACGTGCCATACGCGGGGTCGGTCCACTTTGCGAATTCGGTGAGTGCCGCGCATACGTGGGTCGCCATCGCGAACGCCGAGGCTTTGTCGACGTGGGTCCGGTCGAGCGGGTCTCGGCGCCCGGCATCCGTCGCAAGGGCGCTTGTATGCGTTTCGCAGGTGCCGAGGACCATCGTCCCTGGCGTCGCGCGCGGCCGGCGGCGTTGCATGGATGCAGGGCCGGTGCTGCTCGCACCGGCGACGAATGTGAGAGCTGTGAGCACTCCAACCGCATCCACCCCCGCTGGGTCCGACCGGCCACTGCTTGGGCTACGCCACAAGCCGGGCCGTTTGGTGATCGCGGTGTTCCGGCTGCCGCTGATGGCCTATCAGCACAACGCGGGGCCTGCGGTCGGTCGCACGTTCGTGGCGTTCACCCATCTCGGCCGCAAGACCGGCGCCCCGTATCAGACCGTCGCAATGGTGCTGCGATACGACGAGCAGACCGGCGAGGCAGTGTTCTTCGCCGCGTGGGGCCCGGAAACCGACTGGTACCGGAATCTGCATAAGCACCCGGCGGTGAAGGTGCAGCTCGGCGGGCGCACGTTCACCCCGCAGCAGCGGTTTCTCAGTGACGAGGAGGCGTTCGACGTCGGCGTGCAGTTCCGCCGCGAGCACCCACACCGGCTACGGTTCGCCAGCACCGTCCTCGGCTGGGGCGACTTGCGTGATGACAAGACGCTGCGGGAATTCGTCCGCGGCCACCCGATGGTGGCCTTCCGGCCGTCTGAGGAGCCGGCACCGCAGACAGAACGGACGGAGATATAGGCGGCGGCGTTCCTCAGCTCGGGTGTTCCTCTTCGGTGACACTCGGCGCCGTTGGCGCGGTGCCTGCGGTCATTGCCTGCACCAGCTCCTCGGTCCGCTCCCGGGAGATGCGCCAACGGCGTTCGTTGTCGTGTACCAGCTCGGCCGATTCGCAGCACAGGTCCGCGGCCCGCGACAGCACCTCAGCGGCGGCGTAGATCCGGTGGGGCGCGACGCGTGGCCCCGCCAGGTCGGCGCGCAACGCCGCCGGGGTCAGATCGACCCGCTCGAGCATGTCGGCGGCGCGGGCCAGAAGAACTGCGACCAGCGACTGCATGTGCGCGGCCAGCCAGTCGTTGCTGATGATCCGGTGTCGCTCGCCCATCACGCCGGCCAGCTCATCGAACTCCAGCATCGCAGCAGCCATCTGCCAGGACGCGGCCATCGCATTCGCCAGCCACTCGCCCGCGTCTGTGAAGGACTCGGCTTCCGCGTGAAGCTCGCCGATCATCGCGGTGATCTCGGCCGGGCGACCCTCGCCCTCCATGAACAGCACGCCATCGAGCGCGGTTGCCGCCTCGCTGTTGAGGTCCTCGGCCCCCTCGAACGGGCTGACTCCGTGGTGGTCGGATGGCTCGACGGTGGCCCACCGATCGGCCAAGGCCAGTAGAGCCCGGGCGTGTCGCTGCAGCCGCAGCGCGCTCTCCAGTGGCGAGGAGGCGTAGAAGCGTTCGTGCTGCTTGTGGAACTTCGCCAGGTTCAGCGCCGCGGTGAGCAGCGGGTTCGGTCCCGCTGGGCCGCTCACCGGATCACCCCCGTGGCGCGCCGGTGCCCGACCGGGGCGACCTGGGCGTGGGCATTATGGACAGCCAGTGCCGCATACATCAGGGCCGCGTTGGCGAGGATGAACGCCGCCAGGACGACCTCGTTCCGGGTGATCATCACGACGACGCCCAGGCTGAGCGTGGCGAACGCGGCGACGATGGCCGGCCAACGGGCGAGAACTCGGTCCGGCCGGCGACGAGCCGACTCAGGAAGCCAGCCACCAGCCCGACGATGGCCATGTCACGGGCATTTTGCGCCAGCCACGCGCCGTCGGCGGCCAGGTAGACGCCGTAGACGATGATAAGCGCCGCCACCAGGCCGGTGGCGATCCAGTCCTTTTCAGTGAATTTCATCGGAGTCCACCCCTGAGCCGGGCGGCGGGCACGCGTCTGCGCAACGGGCGATCATGCCCTCAGGGTGCTCCGGACCCACCGGACCAGTTAGGGCCATTCGACCCGAGATGCGCGCTGCCGGTCTGAACGTTGCGACGGCCCTGCGTAGCCGTGTGCCAACGCAAGGCAGGCTGGTGCCAGGAGTGGCCGTGTTCGCGGGCGGCGCGCATGGCCTGGTGCGGCCCGCTTCGTCGGCTTGGACAGCCTCGGACGCCTCAGCGACCGCGCGACTGGAACGGTGTTTCCGGATCTTGGGCTCTTGCGGGCGACATGCCCGCAGACCCAGGCTGAATGGATTACTGGGAGGTGACCGGTCATGAGGGTCTTGGTTGCGTTTGCGACGAGCGGCGGATCAACCCGGGGTGTCGCGGAGCGGCTCACCAGCAGGCTAGGGCTGGACGGCATCGGGGCCGAGGCCGGAGCCGTCAGCGATGTACCTGACGTTTCCAATTACGGCGGGGTCGTCCTCGGCAGCGCCATTCACGGCGGGAAGTGGCTTCCGGAGGCGAGCGAGTTCGCACAGAAGAACGCCGCAGCCTTACGGCAGCGACCGACCTGGCTATTCAGCGTGAGCACAGTTGGCGATCAGGAGAGCATGTTTCCACCGCGAATCGCGAGGCGTTTCCGTGCGATGCGGAAGGAGACAGCAGAGATCGCGGCGCTTCGTGTAGCCGTGCAGGCGCGGGAGCATCGCAATTTCGCCGGGGTGATTGCTCGCACGGATTGGCCGAAATTGGGGCGTGCGTTCTTCCGGCTGGTGGGTGGGCGGTACGGCGACCATCTCAACTGGCCAGCAATCGACGCCTGGGCGGACAGCATTGCCGCCGCCCTCAGCGCAAGGTTGCCCATCCAGTCCGACGGCACTCGCGGGTGACGTGCATGGCGACGATCACCGGCAGTATCGAGATCGACCGCCCAGTCGAGGAGGTGTTCGACTTCGTTGCCGACGGTCCCATTACCGTCGGGACTCGGTTCACCGCTGTCCACCGGTCTCGGGGTCGACCGGTCGAAATGACCATCGAGATCACCGAGTGCGACCGACTACATCGCTTCGGGTCGCATACCTCGATGCCGGGAACTGACGTACGCGGCCTGCTCACGTTCGAGCCCATTGGGGATCGGACCCGGATGCGCTGGACGTGGGAGGTCCGGCCAAGCCACTTAGGCTGGCTGCTCGCTCCCGTGGTGCGTGCCGTCGGGACTCGGCAAGAGCGCGCGTGTTGGACAGGTTTGAAGCGATATCTCGAACACCAGCGCGGTAGCACGTCGCCCAGTCGGGGAGCACCTGAGTAACTCGGCTGACTCGCCGAAAAGGCTGATCGACACGCTATACGCGCGCCCACGCGAAGTCGCACACGTCGGTGGGTCGTTTCGTTGGTAACCGCCGTAGACGCCGTGCAGGACGCCGATCGCGCCGACTCACCATTCGATCTTGGTGGTGCCGTAGCAGGCGCCGTCGCGAACGAGCCCGCCGATGTGTCACAAAGGATCCGCTTGCGGGACACACGGCGTCGACATCGATCGGGTACGTGCACAGCCAAACAAAGCGCGCATCGCCGTCGTTCGGCACGGCTTGCGGCGGCCGAACGACACGCGCGTTATCGGTCCGTATCGATCGTTCGGGACGGAAGAAGGCCAGTAGGCGGCGTGCGCGTTCAGATGGCGGTCGGCGAGGATGCAAGCAGGCTCCGATCGATCGGGCGGTGTGTTGTCGCTCGTCCGTCGTGACCGACGGGGTCGTCTTCGCGCTCGGCGACGACGGCTCCGCTACCAACTCCGCCCTGGGAAGGAAGCAGCGCATGGCCTCGCTCGTCCTCAAGATGTCCGTCTCGCTCGACGGCTACGTCGCACCACCCGACGGGAGCACTGGCTGGGAAGCCGCGGGCCGCTCCCCCGACGGGGCGAGCTGGACCCTCGAGACGGTGAGCAATGCCGGTGCGCATCTCATGGGTGCCGCCACCTACGCCAGGTGGGCCGGCTTCTGGCCCAGCGCCCCCGGGCCGTTCGCCAAGCCGATGAACGACATCCCCAAGTTCGTGTTCTCGAACTCCCTGCAGTCCGCCGACTGGGCCGAGACGACGATCGTCTCCGGCGACCTGACCGAGGCGGTCACGCGACTCAAGCAGGAGCGCTCCGGCGGGTACCTACTTGCTCAGGGCGGTGCACGCTTCGCCCGATCGCTGGTCGAAGCCGGCTTGATCGATGAGTACCGCCTTGTCGTCCACCCCGTCATCTTGGGTGCCGGCGAGCGACTCTTCACCGCACCCCTCGCCATCGAGCCGATCAGCACCACCGCATTCAGCGGCGGAGCCGTCGCCCACGTCTTCGAGGCGCATCCCTGATCGAACCGCCGTCCTGCTCGACGGCATCACCGAGCCAACGCGCCGCCCACCGCCACGGCAATGACAGCAGCTACCACTCCGAAAGGTCACGACATGCGCTTGTGCACGACACCGGCATGTCGAGAAAGCCGCGGCGGCTCCGTCCGAGGAACAGACGCGACCAGCACGTCCGCACATGCACGCAGCACCCTGCACACCCGACAGGAAGCAACCAACCACCGGAGGACGAGGCATGGACACCGCACGCATCACCGAGATTCTGACTGACTCGGTCACCCTTGACCTTGTCGAGAAGCAACCGATCACGCAGATCGCCTACGCTGCGCTGAACGGGAGCCCGCGGGCCGTCCCGCTCGGCTACCTGCTGCGCGAGGGCAAGTTCCTCTTCTTCACCATCCCCACCTCGGACAAGGTCGCCGCGCTGCACCGCGACCCGCGGATCGCCCTCACCATCGACGTCTACCCGCCACCGTGCTGCCTGCTCGTCCGCGGAACCGCCGAGCTGCGCGAGGAGCCCGGCGTCCCCGACGAATACCTTGAAGCGTCGTTCCGGACGATGCCAGAAGACCAGCACGCCGGATTCGAAGAGCAGGTGCGCGCGCTGTACGACTCGATGGTGCGCATCGAGGTCACCCCGACCTGGGTGCGGCTCAACGACTTCCAACGCACCGCACCCCGCGCGGTCGAACGCCTCGTCCAGGCCAAGCAGGGCGGGCCGCAGCGATGAGTCTCGTGCGACGCTTCGACCACGTCGGCATCACCGCGGCGGACCTCGACCGAGCAACGGCGTTCTTCGTCAGACTGGGTCTCGAGGTCGAGGGCACCGGATCCGTCGAGGGCGAGTTCGTGGAGACCGTCTGCGGCATCCCGGGCGAGCATTGCGAGATCGGATGTTGCGGCCGCCCGATGGAGGGTCCCGGCTGGAGCCGGCGAGCTTCATCACGCCCGACCACGTGCCCGGAACGCCGACAGCAATGCCCAACGAGCTTGGCCTGCGCAACGTGTCCTTCGAGGTAGACGACCTTCAAACCGCTCTCGACCGGCTGGCCGAAGACGGCTACGGCCTGGTCGGCGGCGTCGGTCAATACGAGAACGTCTGGCGCATGGCCTACGTGCGCGGACCGGACGGGATCATCGTCTCCCTGGCCGAGCGGATCGGCTGACACAGGCGTCGGCCAAGCCAGACCGCCTGCTCGTGCTGGCGCAACCCATAGGGCTGGGGACTCGTTGGCCGGGCAGTCGTCTCAAATGCCGAACCGCTTGCGGTGAATCTTCCGCTCGGCCGTGGGTCTGTGCGGCAGATTGCGCCGTCCCAGTCGGGGATCGCCCTCTACGACACGGCTCGGTGGCGTGCTGATAGAACCGACCGTCTTGTGCGCGTCTCGTCAGGCGATCAGGGCGGTGCGCAGGCGCGGCAAGGTCACGTCGGCACCTTGCGTCGGGCCCGAAGCTGGTCGATCGCCAACATTGGCGGCTGCCATTTCGATGCCATGGCGTTCAGCTCGTTGAGGCCGGTATGGCCATCACGACGTCGAGGCGTGGCGACCACCGTCACTCGAAGAGCGAGCAGCCGTATAGTGCACCGATGGGTGCACTATCGCCGACGCTCGACGCGACGTTCTTCGCGCTCTCGGACCCCAAGCGGCGGGGCGTTCTCGAGCGCCTGGGCCGCGGCCCCGCGACGCTGAGCCAGCTCGCGGGGCCGTCGGGCCTGACCCTCAACGGGATCAAGAAGCACGTCGGGATCCTGGAGCTCGCCGGCCTCGTCGAGACCGAGAAGGTGGGCCGGGTGCGCGAGTGCCGGCTAGGCCCGGCCACGACGCTCGGTGAGGCGGGCGAGTGGATCGAGGCTCATCGCCGCGCCTGGGAGGGCCGGTTGGGCCGCTTCGAGCGTTTCGTGGAGCGCGAGGGGTGAGCCGCGAGCTCCGCTACGAGCGCCTGATCCAGGCGTCGCCCGCGCGCGTGTTCGACCTGTTCACGAGCCCGGCGGGCCAGCGCGAGTTCTACGGCAACGACGCGCCGGGCTGGGTCGTCGACTCGCGCTGCGAGCTGCGCGTCGGCGGCGCCTGGGAGATCGCCTTCGGCCCGTCGCCGGGCGAGCTGTACCGGCACCTGCACGTGTTCGAGGCGATCGAGCGCCCCCGCCGCCTGCTGCTGGCCACGACAGAGACCCGCCTCGACGGGTCGAGGCTCGCCTTCAGCACCGAGTTCACGTTCGCGGCCCGAGACGGGGCGACCCTGATGACGATGGTCCAGTGGGGCTTCCCGTCCGACGAGCTGCGCGACGAGCACGGCCGCGGCGTGCCGCACGCGTTCGACCTGCTGGCACGGGCGCTGTAGGCCCTGAGGAAGGAGACCGCATGGCGAAGTCCATCCTGTACATGTCGATGTCGCTCGACGGGTTCATCACCGGCCCGGACGACGGCCCGGGCAACGGGCTCGGGAACGGCGGCCACCGGCTGCACGAGTGGCTCGGCGAGCCCGTCTCCGAGCACCCGCGCTTCGACCCGCCGGGGCTGAGCGGGCAGGTGTTCGCCGAGCTGATGGCGTCGGGTGCGGTCGTGGTCGGCCGCAAGACGTTCGACTACGCCGGTCACTGGGGGGCGACCACCACGGCGTGCCGATCTTCGTGCCCACGCGCGGCATTCCGCCGCAGCCGCAGAGCGGCTGGGTCCACTACGTGCCCGACGCCGCGACCGCGATGCGCGAGGCCAAGGCGGCCGCCGGCGACCAGGACGTGATGGTGCACGGCGCTGGCCTTGCGCAGCGCACGCCTCGTTCTGGAGGCGAACCAGGTCCTGCCGTGGTCCGTCCTCGAGAACGCCGGAGCACCGGTGACCGTCCGAGGGTTCGGGACGTTGTTCGACGACCGTCAACCTGACGGGAACAAGACAGAGGAGAGATAGGTCATGCGAGACGTCATTCTGTACATGTCGATGTCACTGGACGGGTTCGTCGGCAGCGACCGCGAGCACCCCGGGATCGCGATCCCCGAGGGCGCCGAACTCAAGCAGTGGAAGCTCGACCGCATCAGCAAGGCCGGTGCCCACCTCATGGGCCGCACGTCGTACCAGGAGATGTCGTCATACTGGCCGCAGTCGGCCGACGAGTACGCGGCCCCGATGAACGACATCCCAAAGGTCGTGTTCTCCAAGACGCTCAGCGACGCCGAGGCGATCTGGCCGGTTACCCGGGTTGCGCGGGGCGACCTCGCGACCGAGATCGCCGCGATCAAGGCCGAGCCCGGCCCGGACGTGATCGTGTGGGGCGGTGGACGGTTCGCCGGCGCTCTGGCTGCGGCGGACCTGATCGACGAGTACCGCCTGTTGGTCCAGCCGTTGGTGCTGGGCACAGGACGGGCCCTGTTCGACCAACTGCCGGACTCGAGGCACCTGAACCTCGTCGAGGCCTTGTCGTTTCCCAGCGGCATCGTGGTGCACGTCTACCGGCCGCAGCACACCTGAGGAGGGGAGGCATCATGGGCAAGGTGGTGGCGCAGGCGATCATGTCGCTCGACGGATACGTCGCCAACCAGGACAACACCATCGGCCGGTTGTTCGACTGGCTGCAAAACGGCGAGGTCGAGATCCCGACTCCCGCTGGGGACTTCGCCGTCCACCTGACCCCATCGAGCTCGGAACACTGGCGGCGGTGGGTGTCCTCGATCGGCGCACTGGTTTGCGGCCGGACGCTGTTCGAGGTGGCCGAGGGCTGGCAGGGTCGCCACACACTGGACGTCCCCGTCGTCGTCGTGACGCACCGGGTCCCCACCGACTGGGTCAACGCACACCCCGAGGCACCGTTCACCTTCGTGACCGACGGTGTGGCGGCCGCAGTCGCTCAGGCACAGACGCTCGCTGGCGAGCGCGTGGTCGCGGTCACCGGTGGCACCATGGCCCGGCAGTGCCTGGACCTGGGGCTGCTCGACGAGGTGGCCGTCGACCTCGTCCCGGTCGTGATGGGCGAGGGCAACCGCCCCTTCTTCGGCAAGCTGTCGGCTGACGACGTGCTGCTCGGCAACCCATCGGTCTGCGTTCAGGGCGACCGCGTCACCCATCTCGTGTTCCCAGTGGTGCGCTGACCGCCGACGCGCACGCGCGGGAGACGACGCCGGCCATACGGCACTCCAGGCGTGGAGACATCCAGACCGGGCTGCCGGCTCTCCTGCCCGGCAGTGTCCGGCGATCACAGGGCGACGCCATGTTCGCGCTAGCTCAAGCACCTCCCGATCACGCACAGGTTAAGGACCAACGGAACCGCCGCACGTCGTTCTGCGGCAGGAGATCTCGCTGCCGCGCCGACCTCATCGCCGCGGTCGGCGACCGATGCCCGGTTGGCGCCACCGCGGACGGGTCTCGTGCCGACGACGGGCGTTGCTGCATACCGGCGTCCGGACCGCTAGCTAGACCCGCGGCCGACGTTGTTCTTCAGTGGAAGGCGCATGTCCGAACGCTGGCGGCGCCGTCCCAGTCGGGGATCCTCTTACGGGACAGGGCCGAGCGCGCATATCCGCGGCGATCCGGTCCGCCGATCGACGCCCGAGCATGTCCCCGATTCGGCGGTCGCGCTCGTTGGCACGATCAAGACGGCGTCAGATGCATCGCGCCGGCGCTCACCTCGGGTAGCCGGCTGAAGATCGCGTTCGAGCCGTCGATAGATTCCGCCCGTGGCGTTTTGATCACCGCGGTCGGGAGGCGCAGGTCGACCGACTTCGGACGGCCGGTGTAACCAGGTTTGAGATGTCATCCATCGGTCGGAAATGCGGCGGGTGACGAAGACACATTCGTCGCTGTCGTCGGCAAACGCCTCGCGGGCGAAGCCGCCGTACAACGCGTCCAGTTCGAGGCCCGCAACGTCGATGAGCCCGAACCACTCGTTCTTCGTCGCTCATCACAGCGAATTGGTCGCGCCGTCGTCGCAGACGATACGACGCGGTTGTCGCCCACCGCGTACTGGACCGTGTGCGGAACAGGCTGCTGTTTGTGCACACCGTCCAGGCGTGCGGCGATGCGGTGGTCGAACGCGAAGCTGTTCCAGGCGAGCCTGCCACCTGAAAGCAGCGCCACGGCAACCCGCTCGAAGGTGCGGCGCCGGTCCGCCCAGGTTGGTAGGTTCAGCAAGGCGCGGAATGGGCAGTAGATCAGCCCGGCGGGTTCCTCCAACGTGAGGTCGTGCATGTCGCCCTGGCGCAGATCCAGATCGACGCCAGCCGCGTTGGCACGGGCGCGGGCCTGTTCGAGCATCGCCGGCGAGGAGTCAATGCCGACGACCGGACGGCCGGTGGCCCGCGCGGCCGGGATGGCGACACGCCCGTTGCCGATCGCCAGCTCAACCGGGACGAGGCGCTGGTGATCACCGCTATCACGCACGCGGTCCTGACCCGGGACGTGCAGGTGAACCTGCAGCCGTCCCTCAGCGACGGCTGTTGCCGAGGCGGCTGGATGGTGGTTTCCTGCGGACAACCAAACGTGTGTCGGCCCACGGAGACTCACATGACGCTCGCCCGTCGACTCGCCCTGCTTACCGCCGTTCTAGTAGCGGCCGGCACCGCAGTGTCGACCGGGCCGGCTGCTGCCGACGCGCCGGTGCAAGGCGGCTACTACCTGTCGCTGGGCGATTCTCTGGCCTTCGGCTATCAGCCGAACCTGGTTGCCGCCGGAGATTTCAACCCGGCGGACTATCGCAGCTACGCCGAGGACTTCGCGGACATGCGCACCGGGCTGACGCTGGTGAACTACGGCTGCCCCGGCGAGACCAGCTCGACGCTGATCAACGGCGGCTGTCCGTGGCCGTTCCCGCTGCACGACTCGCTGGGCGGCGCGACCTCGCAGCTCCGTGCTGCGCAGGCGTTCCTCGCCGCCCACCCAGGGCAGGTCTCGCTGATCAGCATCGACATTGGCTCGAACGACCTGCTCGCCCTCGTGGGCGCGTGCCAGGCGCAGGGCGGAGACCTTCAGGCATGCCTGCATGCCGGGCTGCCGGCGACGCTCGGCACACTGGCGCACAACTACGTCGTGATCCTCACGACCCTGGCCGAGCTGGCCCCGGACGCCGGTGTTGTCGTGTTCAACCTCTACAATCCGCTCGCCGTGATGCTGCCCGGCAGCGACGCGCTGCTGGCCGTCGTCAACCAGACGCTCGCTGGGATCGCGGACGTATTCCATGCCCGCCTCGCGGACGCGTTCACGGCGATCAACTTGTCGGCCGGGTCGCCGGCCGAACCGGCGCTGATCTGCGCGCGCACCTGGGAGTGCACGGCGTTCCATAACATCCATCCGACCGACATTGGCTACCGGGCGATGGCCGTTGCCTTGGTGCACGCGGCAGGCTGACTTCCTTCACTGCTCGCCGTCGGTGGGCGAAGCGCGGCGGCTCGACACGCTACCCGGCCCGGCGGCAGACCTGCCCCTGGGTGCCGTCGTAGCCCACGATCTTGCTCTCCACGAGCCTCCGCTTGAGCCGGCGCATCTCGCTCGCCAGATATTGCTTAGCTGGGCTGACCGCTGGTAGTCAGCTTCACAGCGCACACAGCGGAATCGCATGAACGCGATCGCCAAGCGCCGGCCGCCGGCCGCCGGCCATGTCACCGACCGTCCCCGGTCCAGCACCTCAGCTAAGTCCGCGCAGAACGCCGCGAAGTACACGCTCGCCGATTCCGGGTGCCCCGGAATCGGCGGTATTTGGCGGCCACCATGCTGAGACCGCATGAGATGCGCTCCGACGGTGCTCGCGGAGAGTAGCCGCGCTCGAGCCGGCGCAGCTTGCGCAGCACCGCTGTCGTGAGGGTCAGCGCTAGTCGCCGGACATCTGCAGCACGGCTGCGGCAGCCGCGTTCGGGTCGGCCAGCATGTGTAGGTGGCTGCCGGGCAGGTGCGCGGTGGGCCAGCCTTGCGCAGCCGCCTGCGCTGCCTCCCCGTCGTACGGCGGACCGAACCAGAGATAGCCGCAGGGCGGCACGGCCCAGCCGTGCGGTGCCGGCGGCGGGTGCTCGAAGTAGGCCAGCCGCATCCGCGGCTGCTCGGCCTCCACCTCGGCGCGCACTGCCGCGTCGGGGAAGAGTTCGGCGATGTCGGAGTCGTCCCACCACGCCGTCCATGGCGGCAGCACCCCGTCGACGGCGAGCGTGCGCAGGAAGTCCGGCGCGGTGTGGTGGCCGCGCCGGGCAGCTCGAGGACGGGCTAGAGGTCGGCGGATTCGGCAGCATCGGCCAGCTCCTCGACGCGCAAGCCAAGGCAGCGTACCGGCAGCGGCTCGACGAGCTGCGCGACGAGATCGAGGAAGCGCAGGCGTGGAACGACCCCGAACGCGCGGCGCGGGCACAGCAGGACCTGGAGTTCATCGCCCATGAGCTGTCCGCGGCCGTCGGTCTCGGCGGACGCGATCGCCCCGCCGGCTCCGCGGCAGAGCGGGCCAGGGTGAACGTGACGCGGGCGATCAAGTCCGCCCTGGCGCGCATCGAGATCGAAAGCCCGGCTCTGGGCGCCTACTTGCAGCGCACCGTCCGGACCGGAACCTTCTGCTCGTACTCGCCCGACCCGCACACCATCGTCTCCTGGCAATTCTGACCAGCGGCCTCGTTCACTCGCACCGAACGGCGCACGGAACGACCGTTCATCTCGTTCTCGCGCCTTTGGTCATGACCCGCGGCTCATCCCGAGCCGCCCTCCACAACAGAGGAGACGTCATGACCACCCGCCTGACCGCCACCGCCGCTGCGGTGATAGCGCTCGCCACGGCCACGGCCACGGCCACGGCCGCACCCTCGCCAACGCATAGGCACACAACACCCAGCCAGTGCATCATCCGCAACGGCGGCGACCACAACGCATGCAACGTCGGCAACAGCGGCCGCGTCGACCTCCCCTACCAGTCGACCGAACTTGATCACTGATCGTCGAGTCGCGTCACTACCTGAAAGGAAACCAGAAATGTGGACCACAAATCGCCGTCTTCGGCGAACGTCGGTCGGGTTGGCGACGTTGCTCGCGTCCGCCGGCCTACTCGCCACGAGTGCCGCCCGTGCCCCGACGACCCATCAACTGCGACCGCTCGGAAGTCAATCGGCCGTACAAACGTGGCGCAAGATCAGGCGCACGGTCACGCCGCCGTCATGAGCGGTTCTCGCTGTCACCGGAGGCGCGCATAACGCCAGCTCGACGCCGGCAGACCACGATCGCCAACGCGCGCATAGTCGGCGTTCGCGCCTGCTTCGAGTCAGCGTAGTCCGGGAGGTCTTTCGCCCCTTGCTTGACGGTGTGGCCGGTGGGCCATCATCGAATTGAGAAGATAAGCGAGGGGCGAAGGTGACAGTGCAGCAGCCGGTTTTGGTCGACGGCAGCGCGACTTGGAAGCCGTACCGGATCGTCTACGAGGTCATCAAAGCGCTGCGTGACCAGGACGCTGGGGCGGTCGTGGAGGTGATCACCAAGGACGAACCCGGCATTTTGACCGACCTGACCTGCTGGTGTGAGGCCACCGGCCACGACCTGCTCAGCACCGACCGCAACCGCCGCGACGAGGCTCGTTTGGTCATACGGAAGGGCGCCCCGAAGCGCAGCGAGAGCACGATCACCGTGGTCATCTCCACGGCGAATCTCGAACACGCCGTGTTCCCGTTGGAGAAGGCCGTCGCCGGCGCCGTGCTGGGCATGAAGGTCAACGTCGTGTTCGAGGGTGCCGGCGTGCGGTTGCTCAAGCGGGGCTACCGATCGAGGCTCTCCGGACTCGTCGGGGGACTGTTCACCCCGATTGTCGAGCAGGTAATGCGCAGGCAGATCGGCTGGCCGCTGCCGCAGGAAACCATCAGTATGCTGCAAGACCTCGGCGCACATTTCTACGTGTGCGGACCGTCGATGTACGGCTACCGCGTCGACAAGAGCGAACTCATCGTCGCCGACTATACGATCGGGGCCGTCCTCACGTGGGCCGATCTGCTCGCGCACAGCGACATTCACGTTTTCTCGAAGGCCCAGTTCGAGAAGCCCTGAGCCGGCGGGCGAATCCCCGCGGCCCACGCACACCGCGGTCCGCACAGTGCCCCACGGCGTGAGTCGGCGGCCGCGCGGTTCGGCACGCGCCTGCCGATCCGCGCATAACGACAGGCGCGGAGCGACGTTCTGCATGGGCACCGCGTACGTAATCGGCGATCAGCCCGATGCCGGGAGTCACGGTGCGTGGTGATGTCGCAGGCTGTTCGACGTTCGGTTCACCTACGGCGCTTACGCGCGCGTTTGGTCAGAAGCCGGCCACGACGGGGATGACGCGCTCGCCCATCAGTTCAAGCGGGCGAATCGATGCGGCGTCGGCGACTACGCCCTGCGCGTGCACGATGCCCAGCTCGGCGAACCGCTTCAGCTCGGTGAGCATTTCATCGACGTGCTCGCCGTTCGGCCCGGGGTTGAAACGGAACTGAATCGTCTTTTCGATCTCGTCGTAGTCCCGGCCGACCGCTGCGCAATGCTCGCGGAGCACGTCGAGCTTGCGTGCGACGTCCGGACCCGGGAATAGGTTGCACGCCTGCGCGTACTGGGCAACCAGCCGCAGCGTCTTCTTCTCCCCTGAGCCGCCAATCAGGATCGGTGGGTGCGGACGGCGCAGCGGCTGCGGCGAGTTGAGGGTGCGCTCAAGCGTGTAGTGCTTGCCGTGGTACGGGCCCTCGTCATCGCTGCACATCTGCAGGAAGATCTGCAGCGCCTCCTCCAGCCGCTCGAAGCGCTCGGCGGTGGGCGGGAATGGCAGCCCCAGGCCGCGCGCCTCCTCCTCGTTCCAGGCTGCCCCGATGCCGAGCCAGGCGCGGCCCTGGGACAAGACGTCGAGGGTGGTGACGCACTTGGCCAGCAGTCCCGGCTCCCGGTAAACCACTGCCGTCACCCACGACACCAACTCGACCCGCGAGGTACACGCCGCCAGATACCCGAGCGTGGTGTAGGCCTCCAGCATCTCGTGCTCTGGCGGCCCGAGCACGCCGATCTGCCAGACGTGGTCCATCACGCTGACCCGAGTAAACCCCGCATCCTCCGCGGCCACGGCAACCCTTCGCAGGTCCTGCGCTAAGTTCGCCGGCCCGCCCGGCCAGGTGAAGTCCGCAATGTGCAGCCCAATCTTCATCTCGGTCCCTCTCGAGTGGACGTCTTCTCGACGCTACCGCCGCGGCGCGAAAGCATCCGAACAGCGACCCAGACACCACGCGACCACGCAGCCGTGCGGACATAGTCGATCACCCGATCCGGCCACGTGAAGCCGGCACCGCCGGTGTTGGCCTCGAGTAGCCGGTCGAGCAAATGCGGCCGAGCCGTCGTTAAGTGGGACCCGACGTTTTCGGCATCGGCGACAGGCACGTGGGCGTCGACCTCATTCGCCGAGAAACTCAGTTTCGACGAAACCGGCGCAGGCAACGAGTTCGGCCTCGAACCGAGACCGTTCCGGCAGACTAATGCGGACACGGTCGCTCATCGAGTCCCGACGGGTGCCGGCACGTAGCGGACCACGCGTCAAGGAGCGCACATGAGTCAAACTCCACCGCACAACGATCAATGGCCGTGGCCCGACGACCTGGACGCATGCATCGCCGCGCCAGCATCGCATCATGTGCTCTTCGAGAACGACGCCGTGCGAGTCTTGGAGGTAATCATCGAACCCGGCACCCGGGAACCGCTCCACACCCATCGCGCACCGAACGTCATGATCGTCGACAGGCCAGCCCGAATTCGCTATTACACCGGGGACGTGCTCACCTATGAGACACCCGGCGCTGCCGTCGAGGAACCGCGAACCACCCCTGACACGACCTCACCGAGACGACTTCGCGCGTCCCTGACCGCATTCGTCAGCTCCACTCCAACGGACGCCCAGCCCCTCGAACCCGAGCCGTTTGGCGCAGCGCACCGTCACGACCTTCCGGGCCTAGCTTTTCTGGCAACTCACTGCGCGGGCGATCTGCTCTGGGATCAGCGTCATCATCGGGCTCGGGGCTCGGCGGGTGCGAACGACGTTGATCTTCCCGGGTACACAACGGGTACACAGGAGAACCGAAAACGACCGTCGGCAGTCAACTCTGTCAACGCCTGTGGGCCCCAAATACTGGGGACTCCAGCGATAGTCAGCGCTCACCGATGCCCCGTGGCCCGTCTAGATCGAACAGCACGGTGCGGGATCTCGAGTCCCGCATTTGCTGGCCGCTCAGTCATTTGCTGCAGCTTGAGGACACCTAGTGTCCCGCGAGGGGAGTAACTATCAGGAACGAAAATATCCCAGCCGCGTCGCCTGGCCTGCACCGCATCCAAGGACGGGCTGAGCTGCTCGGCGAGCTCCTTGCGCATCTTCGTGGGGTAGCTCACACTGTTACCGCGGCCCCCGGTGAGGGGCTGTAAGCCCAACCCGGGCCGACCCCTTGTCAAGGGCAGTGCGAGACGCCGCCCTATGGCCCCTCGGTTGGGCGGCGTCTACTCGTACTTTGCTAGGTCGGCCGGGTTCGAGGCCCGGTCGGGTCACGGCCTGCCTCCCGACCGGGCCGAGCCGCGTGCCGTCCGAGCCGAACTGCGCGCTGCTGACCGTCAGGCCGGAATCCGGTCACCTCGGCGTTATAGAACAACCCGGGCGGTATAACCGATTCGAGCAGCCGGTCGATGGCGGACAACCGCCGCCACGACGTGTACGCGAAGTTCGCCCAGCGGAAGCCCAGCTTCTCCCGGGGGACAGCGTGCTCGAACGTGCGCACCGGCCAACCCAACCAGGCCGACGTGAGCTCCTCGGTACGGACGGCGACATCGACCGCACCGGCTCGCAACGCAATGCGGCGCAGTTCGGCCGGGACGAACGTGTGCAGATCGACGACGGCTTCCAGGGCGGCCGCACGTGAGGACTCGTCAAGTTCGGACCGGGTCCGCCGCCACGCCTCGAGTCCGGGCAGTCGGGTCGCATGCGTGGCCGCCCACCATGTCGCGCGAGACAGGCGCCGCGCGATGATGTCGCCCCATCTCGTGGGCTCGCCCGCGAACACGAACCGCCCACCTGGCTTGAGAACTCGTAATACCTCGCGCAGTGCCTGCTCGACGTCCGGGATGTGGTGCAGCACCGCGTGGCCGACGACCACCTCGAACGTCGCGTCATCGAACGGCAATCGTTCGGCGTCCGCGACCTGGCCGGCTACCTGAAAGCCCAGCGATTCCGCGTTGCGGCACGCTGCCTTGACCATCCCGGGAGACACGTCCGTCACGTGACCGGTGCCGGGCGCGCTGTCGATCACCCCGGCGAGCATGAGGTTCAAGATGAAGAAGCCCGTGCCGCACCCCACCTCGAGCGCGGCGCCGTAGGGCCATCTTTCCCGACCGGCGACGTGTTCGAAGCGGTCGCGCGCATAGTCGATGCATCGCTGATCAAAAGAAATCGACCATTTCTGGTCGTACGTCTGCGCCTCCCAGTCGTGATACAGGATGTTGGCCAGCTTGGGGTCTGACCATGCGGCCTCGATCTCGGCCGGCGAGGCGGGGGTGTGCACTCCGGGCCGGGTCACAGACAGATCAACTGCCAGAGAACACGGCCCGGCCTGGCCCGCGCTCGATGAACGAGTTCATCCCCGCAGTGCGATCAGCCGTGGCGAACAGCGAGGCGAACAAGTGGGATTCGAGGCGGAGCCCGCTCGCCAAGTCGGCATCCATCCCGCCGTCGATGGCGGCCTTGGCCGCCCGCAAAGCCAGTGCGGGACCGGAGGCGAACTTCGCCGCCAGTTTGATCGCGGTGGCATAAACCTCGGCCGCCGGGACCACCACATCGACGAGCCCGACCTCGAGGGCTTCGTCGGCCGGGACGAATCGCCCGGTATATATGAGATCCTTGGCCTTCGCGGGCCCGATCAACCGCGGTAGCCGTTGCGTTCCGCCGCAACCGGGGATGATTCCCAGCAGTATCTCGGGTTGACCCCAGCGCGCATCGTCGGCGCTGACCCGGAAGTCTGCGGCGAGCGCAAGTTCGCACCCGCCCCCGAGCGCGTATCCGGTGACCGCGGCAACTACGGGCTTGGGCAGCCTTGCCACCACGTCCAAGGAGGTACTCAGCCGCTCCGCGTCGCGCACCATGTCGGCATGGCTCATCCCGGCGAACTCCTTGACATCCGCTCCGGCGGCAAACACCTTCTGCCCGCCGTAGATCACCACCGCCCGGATGGCATCGTCGGCAGCCAGTTGTGCGACCGCGGTGCGCAGCTCCTCCTGCAGTTGGCGATTCAGCGCATTCATCGGTGGCCGGTTCAGCCAGATCGTTGCTACCGCCGGGGGCAGGTCATCCGTGCCGTCGCCGACCTCGACTCGTATCAGCTCGCCCACGCTAACGCGACCTGAGGTGCAGCCCGGACAGTGTGCCCTGGTCGAGCGTGGCCCAATCCTCGCTGATGTCGAACACTGCGACGGCGGCGGTCGGAAACCGGTCGGCCAGGATCGTGCGCAGCTCGGGGTCGCCCGCTCCATCGTCTGTCGCCTGGGCGAAATCACGCATTGACGGATTGTGCCCAACCAGAACGAGCGTGCCGACATCGGGCGGAGTGTCGCGAACCACGTCCTGCAATGAGTCGAGTGTGTTGTCGTAGATGCGTTCGTCCTCATCGGGCTCGGGTGGGTTGGTCAGCGCTCGCGCGGCCGCCGCCCACGTCTCAGCGGCCCGGCGGGCTGGTGACGTCACGACGCGGTCCGGTGCGGGTTCGTTGTCGGCGAGGTAACGGCCGATTCCCTCGGATGCCGTCAAGCCCTCCGGAGTCAGCGGCCGCCTCCGGTCTAGATCGCCGACCGCGGCCTTGGCGTGGCGGATCAATACCAGTCGTCGCACGGGTCGAGTGTCGCATGGGGTCGCAGACGGCTAGCATCGAGCCGCCGCCTGCGCGGTCAGTTGCCGTGGGGTCCGAGTAGGCGTGCGACGATGCGAGAGTGGCGGCAGGCGGGACGACCGGATGGCCGCGATGAGCGGGCCGTCCGGTGCCGAGACCGTGGTCGTCGTCGGCGCAGGCATCATAGGTGCCGCTTGTGCCGAGGCGCTCTCGGCTCGGGACATTCCGGTGACCGTACTTGATCGCGGCGGAATCGCGTCCGGCACGACGAGTCGGTGTGAAGGCAACGTGCTCGTATCCGACAAGCCGGCTGGGCCCGAGCTGGACCTCATTCGCGCGTCCCGGGCCGAGTGGCCCGATCTGCTGGCGCGAATCGGAGCCTCGGCCGACGTCGAGTGGGAGGACAAGGGCGGACTGGTCGTCGCGACCGACGAGGACACTGCCGCGGCACTCGGGCAATTCGCGGCACGGCAACGCGGCGTCGGGGTGAGCGCCCAGCCCGTTGATGCCCATGACGTGCGCGGCCTCGAGCCACATATCACGCCTGACGTCTGCTATGCCGTGTACTACCCGCAGGACGCCCAGGTGCAACCAGTGCTCGCAACGACGGCGTTGCTTCGCGCCGTGCGACAGCGCGGCGGCTCGGTGCGCAGCGGCGTGACCGTGCTCGGAGTTCATCACGACCGCCACGCTGGCGCGATTCGCGCTGTAGTCACCGACCAGGGCGAGATCGGATGCGCGGCCATCGTCAACGCGGCCGGCCCCTGGGCCGGCCAACTGAGTGACCGGCTCGGCGCTCCGGTACCGGTGCAACCCCGCCAGGGTTTGATCCTGGTGACCGCGCCCCTGCCTCCGACAGTGCGGCACAAGGTTTACGACGCCGACTACGTCGGCGCGGTGCTGAGCGGCGATGCCGCGCTGCAGACGTCAACGGTGGTCGAATCCACCGCGGCGGGTCCGATCCTCATCGGCTCCAGCCGGCAACGCGTTGGATTCTCCGATCGGATCGACCCGGCGATCCTCTTTGAGATTGCCCGAAAGGCCATTCGGCTCTTCCCGGCGTTGCGTAGCGTGCCCTTGATGCGCGCCTATGGCGGGCTACGGCCGTACCTGCCCGACCATCTCCCGGTGATCGGGCCGGATCTGCGCGTGCCCGGCGTATGGCATGCCACCGGTCACGAGGGCGCCGGGATCGGCCTGGCGCCGGCAACCGGTCGCCTGGTGGCTGAGCTGTTCACCGGCGCGCCGCCCCACCTCGACCCGGCGCCGTTCCGCGTCGACCGGCCCAGTCTCGGGCGGGTGGCGTGAACGTCATCGTGGATGGGAGCCCGGTCACCGCGCGGAGCGGGCAGACCGTCGCCGCGGTGCTCCACGAACTCGGCCAGACGTCCTGGCGCACGACACGGCGCAGCGGGCGGCCGCGTGGCATCTTCTGCGGTATCGGCGTGTGCTTCGACTGCCTCATCGTTGTGAACGGCCTGCCGGACGTGCGTGCGTGCCAGCGCCTCGTCGCGGACGGCGACGTCATCGCCACCCAGTACGGCGTGCGTCTGCCCGACGAAGCCGAGGTGACCCGGTGACGGTGGTCGTGGTCGGGGCTGGACCGGCCGGGCTGCACGCTGCATCGACTGCAGCACGATGCGGCGCATCGGTCCTGCTCATCGACGCCGGAGCGGCGGCGGGCGGGCAGTACTATCGGCACGCCCTCGTCGGACCTCCGCCACGGGCAGTGGCCCAGCACTCGCATCCGCGCGTCGATCACCGCGCGAATACCACCGTGTGGGCGATCGACGGACGGCGATTGTTCCTTCGTACCGGTCCAGCTGACTCGTCCAGCGGCCGCAGCTGGCAGGTCGACGCCGCCGCGCTGGTGCTCGCGACCGGCGCGTACGACCGCGCGTTTCCGTTTCCCGGGTGGGATCTGCCCGGCGTCGTAACGGCGGGTGCCGCTCAGGCGATGGCCAAGGCGCACGGGATCGCGGTGGGCCAACGGGTCATCGTGGCGGGCTCGGGGCCGTTCCTGCTGCCGGTCGCGACGTCAGTCTTGCGCGCGGGAGCGCGCGTGGTCGCCGTACTCGAGGCCGGGTCGATGATCGCCTGGCGACGCCGACCCCGGGCGGTCGCGCAGACCCCCGGCAAGCTCGCAGAACTTGCGCGATATGCGTCGGTGCTGGCGCGAGCGGGAGTGCCTTATCGGACGCGACGGGCGGTGGTAGCGGCGCACGGGCGGGACCGAGTGGCTGAGGTCACCGTGGCCACTCTCGACGCGTCCTGGCGACCGATCAGTGGCCGGACCCGTCGGGTGACCGTCGATGCCGTCTGCATCGGGTATGGCTTCTCCCCTCAGCTCGACCTCGCGGTCGGTGTCGGTGCTCGTCTCCGCGACGGGTTCGTCGACACTGACGACGAGCAGGCAACCTCGGTCGCCGGCGTTTTCGCGGCGGGCGAGATCACCGGGATCGGTGGCGCCGACCTGGCGGCGGCGGAGGGTGAGCTGGCCGGCTATGCCGCTGCGGCGTATGTGGGCCGGTCGTCTCCGGTGCCGGCGCGGATCAAGCGCCGACGTGCCCGGCTGCGGAGGTTCGCCGCTGCTCTCTCGGATGTCTATGCCATCCAGTCCGGCTGGCAGCAATGGCTCACCGACGACACGGTGGTGTGCCGGTGTGAGGAGGTCACCGCGCGGGAACTGCGCCGGGCCACGGCCGAGCGCGGTGCTGACGGCTTGCGAGCACTCCGGCTGGCGAGCCGGGCCGGGCTCGGTCTCTGCCAGGGCCGGGTGTGCCTTCGCAATGTCACTGACATAGCTGAAGCGGCGATGGCGGGCCCGCTGCTGGACAACGTACCGAGGCGATCCGTCGCGTTCCCGATCCGCTTGGCCGAAGTGGCCGACTCGTCCCTGGAGGGCCCATGACCGCGCCTTCGCCCACGACCGGCACCTTTCTCGGCGGGGTGATCGTCGCCACTGCACTTCCCTACGTCGAGGATCCGGCCGCTCCGGCCGGACTGCGCGTTGACCTCGAGCGATATGCCCAGCACTGCCGATGGCTGATCGCGTCCGGGTGCGATGGCGTCGGCGCCAACGGATCGCTCGGCGAGTACGCATCGCTGACCGACGAGGAGCGACGCGCGGTTGCCGAGACTGCGGTGTGGGCGGTCGGCGACTCGGGTGTCGTCGTGGTGGGCGTACACGCTCCGGGCTCGCACCAGGCCCGAATGTGGACCGAGCACGCCCGGGACATCGGTGCGGACGCCGTGCTCTGCCTGCCGCCAACGACATACCGGGCGAGCCGCGCCGACATCCTTGACCACTTCGCGATTGTGGCGGCGGTCGGGCTGCCGGTCATGATCTACAACAACCCGATCGACACCAAGGTCGACCTCACGCCGGACCTGCTCGCCGAGATAGGGCAGATCGAGCACATCGTGGCCGTCAAAGAGTTCTCCGGCGACGTGCGGCGCATTCTCGAAATCCGGGAACGGGCGCCGTCGTTGACCGTCAGCGCGGGCGCCGACGACCTGTTGCTCGAGGCGGTGCTCATGGGCGCGACCGGATGGTTTGCCGGCTTTCCCAACGTCTTCCCAGCCGAGTCGGTGCGGTTGTTCGAGCTGGCGCGGTCCGGCGAGCTGGTCGAGGCGCGCAGCCTTTACGAACATCTCGTCCCGGCGTTCCGTTGGGACTCCCGCACCGAGTTCGTCCAAGCGATCAAGTACGGCATGGATCGCATGGGGCGATACGGCGGACGGTGCCGTCCGCCGCGCGGGCCGCTCACGACCGAGCATCGGCTCCAGGTCGACGCCGACTTGCAGCGCGCGCTTGACTTTCTGCGTCCGGAGCCGGTGACCTGAGGTGCGGGCAGCCCGAATGTTCACTGCCGTGGACTCGCACACCGAGGGAATGCCGACGCGGGTAATCACCGGCGGTCTCGGAGTACTGCCGGGGGCGTCCATGGCCGAACGACGACTGCGCTTCCTGGCCGAAGCGGACGGCATCCGCCGGCTGCTCATGACCGAGCCGCGCGGGCACCCGGCCATGAGCGGCGCGATCCTCCAGCCGCCGACTCGCCCCGATGCCGACTGGGGCGTGCTCTACATCGAGGTGTCCGGGTGCCTGCCCATGTGCGGGCACGGCACCATGGGCGTCGCCACCGTGCTGGTCGAGACCGGCATGGTCCGGGTAGTCGAGCCGATCACGACGGTGCGTCTCGACACGCCGGCTGGAGTCGTCGTGGCCGAGGTGCAGGTCGATCGTGGTCGCGCAAGCGCTGTGACGATCGAGAATGTTCCATCCTTCTGCGGCGAACTCGATGCGTCGGTCAACGTGCCAGGGATTGGACAGGTCACCTACGACATGGCCTACGGTGGCAACTTCTACGCCATGGTGCCGATCGCCGAGCTGGGAATGAGCTTCGATCAGAAGGACCGATGATGTCCGCTGGGCTAGCGATCATGGACGCGATCAATGAGCAGCGGCCGCCGCGCCACCCGGTCGAGCCGGACATCGCCGGCTGCAAGCACGTCGGTGCTTGTCGCTCCCGGGCGGGATGGCGCCGATGCCCGCAATGCGACGGTGATTCATCCCGGCTGGTTCGACCGCTCGCCGTGCGGTACGGGCACGTCGGCTCGCATGGCGGCCCTGCACGCTCGAAACGAGCTTGCGCTCGATGTCGATTTCGTCAACGAGTCGCTGCTCGGGACCCGATTCATCGGCCGGTTGGTGTCGGAGGTACCGCTGGGCGACGTCCAGGCGGTGGTGCCGAGGATCACCGGACGGGCGTGGATCACCGGTATGGCGCAATACCTGCTCGATCCCAGTGACCCCTTCCCGGAAGGCTTCGTCCTATGACCAAGGACCAAACTCGCCAAATACCTGAGAAATCCGGTCGCTCTCGTCATCGGCGCGAAAACGTATCGGGCTCGTGATCGACCCGCGCCGTTACACGATGACCGAGCACACGGTCGCAGTTCCGCTCGACCATGCGCGGCCTGACGGCGAGACGATCGACGTTTTCGCACGAGAACTGTGTGACGTCGAGAAGGTTGGCGAGGATCTGCCGTGGCTGCTCTTTCTGCAGGGTGGGCCCGGTGGCGCGTCACCACGCCCGTCGCATCCCGACGCTTGGATCCGGGCCGCGCTCGCCTCGTATCGGCTACTCCTGCTCGACCAGCGCGGAACTGGTCGGAGTACTCCTGTGCTCGCTCAAACCGCCGATCGATTCCCGACGCCGAAAGCCCTGGCGGATTACCTCGCGCATTTCCGCGCCGACGCCATCGTCGGCGACGCCGAGATACTGCGACAGGAGGTCTGCCACGGTGCCCAGTGGTCGACGCTCGGACAAAGCTACGGCGGATTCATCACCGTCACGTATTTGTCACGCGTTCCTCAGGCGCTGCAGGCCTGCTATGTGACCGGCGGCCTGCCCGGCCTGACGGCTAGCGCCGACGATGTGTACGCGCTCACTTACCCCAAGGTGGTGCGCCGGGTCGCCGACTACTACGCCCGCTACCCGGCTGACCGGGCGATCGTCCGTACCGTCGCTGACATCCTCGGCGCGCAGGACATCCGGCTGCCGGACGGCGACCGTTTCACGGTGCGTCGGTTGCAGTACCTTGGCCAGCGCCTCGGCATGAGTGACGGCTTCGAGTTCCTGCACTGGTTGTTCGAGCGGGCCCTCGTCGACGGCCGGCTCACTGACGCCTTCCGGTACGAGGTGATGGCCGCTACCGGATTCCTTGATAGCCCGCTCTACGCGGTGCTCCAGGAGCCGATCTACGCGCGCGGGTCTGGAGCCACCGCGTGGGCGGCGCAGCGGACACTGCGCGAGTTTCCGCAGTTCGCCCCGGATCGTGATCCGCTTCTGTTTACCGGCGAGATGATCTACCCGTGGATGTTCGAGGAGATCACTGCGCTGCGACCGTTTGCGGAGGCCGCAAACATACTCGCCGAGCGTGACAACTGGCCGCCGCCGTTCGATCCCGGCCGTCTGGCTGGCAACGAGGTGCCGGTCGCGGCCGTCATCTACCACGACGACATCTACGTTCCGGCCGAGCTGTCGCTACCGACGGCCGCGGCCATCGGAAACCTTCGCCCTTGGGTGACCAGCGAATGGGAACACGACGGTATTCGCGGCTCCGGCGATGAGGTCTTCGCCCGATTGCGCGAGCTGGCGAGCGGAGTCGTCTAGGTAGCTATGTCCTCGATGATCTTGGACTTATCGACCCTTGTGACAGAAGGCCGAAGATCATCAGGGAGAAGCCGCATGACTCAATTGTGGATGTGGCTCTGCCAGTCAGCAGGCACCCGGCCGACGGGCCCAGGCGTGGGCTGCTCGAGCGGATGGTTCTCGGGTGGTGCTAGTGGCGGACCCTCGGCGTACTGCGACGTCCGGAAGTCCCAGAACCAGTCCTCTCCCGGCTCGAAGCTGCGAATGATCGGATGGTCCGTTGCAGCCGCGTGCGCCCGCGCGTGTTGCGACGGCGACGTGTCGCAACAGCCAATGTGACCGCATTGCGCGCACCTCCGCAGGTGGACCCACCAGCCACCGGCCGCATCGCATTCGACGCATCCCGTACCACTCGGCGCCACAGTGGGATCAATAGCCGGCATCAGCGATCCTCTCCGTCCGGATGGGTGACCATCGCGGAGTCAGCGTCGTCACGCGGCGGATCGAGCGGCAACCGGACGACGAATCGCGTGTCACCCGGATCCGACTCGAGACTCAGGTCACCGTGATGCTTGTTGATGACAATCCGCCAAGATATATCGAGCCCAAGCCCAGTACCCTCACCGACCGGCTTCGTTGTGAAGAACGGCTCGAAGATGCGCCCGCGAATCTCCTCCGGAACGCCCGGACCGGTGTCGCAGATCGAGATGACGGCCCAACCATCGTCGCGACTGGTTCTTATCGTGAGCGTGCCCTCGCCGTTCATGGCCGCAACGGCGTTGTCGATCAGGTTCGTCCACACCTGATTGAGCTCGGCGGCGTAGGCGGGTACCGGCGGCAACGAGCGGTCGTACTCCTTGACGACAGTGACCTTGTCACCGATCTGGCGGCCCAGCATGAGGAGCGTGCTGTCGAGCAGCTCGTGCACGTCGACCGTCTGGAAGGGCGCTCGATCCATCTGGGAGTACTGCTTGGCGGCGGCGACGAGCGTCGAGATTCGCGTGGTGGAGTCCTCGATCTCATTCATGAGCAGTTCGCTCTCGAGGGTGTAGTTCAGCCAGCGGACTGCCCCTTCCAGGGTCCGCTGGTCGACGGAGGCTGCTAGCTGGTCGAGCCACGGCACGTCGAGACCAGCCTGCACGAACGTCGGAGCGACGTCCCAGCCAGCCGGGATATCGTGCGCATCGAGCCAGTCGACGATCTCGTCTTCCCGATCGGACGCCTCCATCGGAGTCATCGCTGCCGCCTTGGCGACGTGTTCCACCGCGTCTTCCTGGAAGCGGATGAGGCTGGCCAGCGTCTCGCGGTCGTACGGTCCCACCGCGATCAGGCCCAGCTTGTGGCGCATGCCAGCGACTCGATCCCGCAAGGACGAGGTCGCCCGGACAGCGGCAGCGGCCGGATTGTTCAGCTCGTGAGTCAACCCGGCCGAAAGCGAGCCGAGGGCCAGCAGCCGTTCCCGCTGAGCGACCGTTTGCTGCACGTTCTGGATGCCGAAGAACAGCCCCTCGAGCATGTGCAACGCCATCGGGAACCAGTCGCGCATCATCGTGGCGAGCTGCTGCGCGTCCAAGACGAAGAACCGAGAGGGTACGACGGCGCGCATCGAGTTGTTGTAAATCTGCGGCACCCGGTCACCGAGATAGGCCTGCCACGCGCCGGAGTAGACGCCGATCTGGTTGGTGCGGTTCGTCTCTACGTCGTCACCGCCAACGAGCCGAGACAGCGCCACCTCACCCTCGAGCAGCACATAGAAGCACCTCGCCGACTCGCCCTCGGCGTAGACGCGACCGGCCGGCACCTGCTCTACATGGCCTTCGCGGCACAACCAGGCGAGCTGTTCGTCGGTGAGTTTCTCGAACAAGAACGTCCGACGAAGCTCTTCTGGGTCACAAGGCAAGAACTTTGTCATCGACTCACCTCAACGTTCTCGCTGGGGCATGCATTCCGACCAGATCACTCTCGGTCCAGATACCGATGCACGAGCATCACCGCCATGGCGCCCTCACCGACCGCCGACGCCACGCGCTTCGCTGACTGGAATCGAACGTCGCCGGCCGCGAATACGCCCGGCAAGCTGGTTTCGAGGTGGTACGGCGCGCGCTCGAGCGACCAGCCGCGAGGCGGCTCGCCGCTTGCGGCAAGATCCGGGCCGGCAACGACGAACCCACGCGCGTCTCGGAGCACGACACCGTCCAGCCAGTCGGTCCGTGGCGCGGCGCCGATGAACACGAACAGGAACTGGCCGTCGACGGACTCCGTCTGCCCGGTGATGTTGTCGCGAAGCGTGAGCTGCTCGAGGTGCTCGTTACCCGCTGCACCGAGGACTTCGGTGCAGGTCCGTACCGAGATGGTCGGCACGGCCGCGATCTGCTGGATGAGGTAGTAGGACATCGACGCGTCGAGCGACGGAGCCCGAACCAGCAAGGTCACGGACCGAGCGCCCCGGGCGAGATAGACGGCTGCCTGGCCGGCCGAGTTCGCCCCACCGACGATGTATACGTCGTGATTCGCGCAGTTCGCGGCTTCTGTCAGGGCCGAGCCGTAGAAGACGCCGCGGCCGGTTAGCTCCTCGACGCCCGGCGCCGCCAGCTGCCGGTAGGACACGCCCGTGGCCAGGATCACCGTATGGGCGTCGATGGTGGCTCCGTCGGCGAGGCGCACGGTGCGCGCGGAGCCGTTGGCCTCGAGTCCGACGACATCGCGGGTGGTGATGAGTTCAGCGCCGAATCGGACGGCCTGCCGCCGAGCGCGGTCGGTGAGCTGGGCTCCGGAGACGCCATCGGGAAAGCCCAGGTAGTTCTCGATCCGCGAGCTTTGCCCGGCCTGTCCGCCGGTTGCGGTGCGTTCGAGCAGCACCGTGCGCAGCCCCTCCGAGGCGCCGTACACGGCGGCCCCGAGGCCCGCTGGACCCCCGCCAATGACGATCAAGTCGTAGAAATCCTTCGACGGTGTGGTCGTCAGGCCCACCCGTCCGGCAAGCTCGCCATCCGAGGGTGCGACCAACGGATCTCCCTCTGGGGTGATCACGACGGGCAGGGCGTGATCATCCGCCCCTGCCGCGGCGAGCAATGCCTGTCCCTCGGGCTGGTCGGCAGCAAACCACCGATAGGGAACCTGATTGCGGGCCAGGAATTCTCGCACCTCAGTCGATCGGGCCGACCACCGATGACCCACCAGCTTCGTCTCCGGCACCGGACGGTGATCGGCGCTGTTCCATACCTCGAGCAGCGAGTCGACGACCGGGTACAGCTTTTCCTCGGGCGGATCCCACGGCTTGAGCAGGTAGTAGTCGAGGTCGACCACATTGATCGCGTCGATGGCAGCATCGGTGTCCGCATAGGCGGTGAGCAGGACGCGTTTCGCCGCCGGGTACAGATCCATCGCCTGTTCCAGGAACTCGATGCCGGACATTCGTGGCATCCGGAAGTCGGCCAGCAGCACGGCGACCTGCTCGCCGCGCAGCTTCATTTCGCGCAGCGCGTCGAGAGCCTGCTCACCTGACTCGGCCCGCACGATCCGGTGCGTCTCGCCGTAGCGGCGGCGCAGGTCGCGAGCGACCGCGCGCGACACTCCAGGATCATCGTCGACGGTCAACAAGGCGGGGCGCGGTGAGGCAGCGGAACCGGGCGCCGTCACAAGCTCACCACAGGTCCACCTGGGTCATTGCTGAACACGGCTCGATCCTACGTACGGTCATGCCATTTGCACGGCCCGATTTGACGCGCGCACTGCTCGCGCACCAGGGTCCGCGGGGTGGATGAGGAGATTCGTCCGGTCGCCCTTGTCACCGGGGCTGGCCGCGGTTTGGGCGCCGCGATTGCTCGTTCGCTAGCGGCGAACGGATGGCCGGTTGCGGTCAACGATCTTGCCGTTGATCCGCAGGAGGTCGTCGACCGGATCCGGACAGCTGGCGGCGTCGCTTCAGGATTTATCGCTGACGTCACCGACGAACGTGCGGTCGTGACTCTTGTCGCTGAGGTAGCGGAACGGCTCGGGCCGATCGAGGCATTGGTCGTCAACGCCTCCGGCCCGCAGCCCGCGATCGGCGTGGCCGAGTTGACCTGGGCGGATCATCTGGACCAGTTGCGATTCTTCGTGAAGAGTCCGACGCTCCTGGTGCAGGCGGTGCTGCCAGCGATGCGGGAGCGCCGGCGCGGACGGATCATCAACCTCGGTTCGGATCTGGTCGAGCGCGCGGCCCCACGGTTATCGGCGTACTCGGCCGCCAAGGCGGCGCAGTTGGCGCTGACGAGAACGTGGGCTCGCGAGCTCGGTCCCCATGGCATCACGGTCAACCTGGTCGCGCCGGGATGGATCCCGGTCGAGCGCCATGACGGCACTCCGCTCGAGGTATTCCAGGCGTACCGGGACGAGGTACCGCTCGGGCGGCTCGGCACGCCGTCCGACGTCGCTGCTGCCGTCGTCTATCTCGCCTCAGACGCAGCGGGATTCGTCACTGGCGCTCGAATCGCCGTGAACGGCGGCCACGTCGTCAGTTAGCCGAGCTGGAAGGGGGTCCCTCCGGCGGCCAGGATCGGCCGCGCGTGGGCGAGCTGATGGTGCATCCACGTCGAGGTGGTGGCTTCATGCCGCGCGGGCGAACCACCGACCGGACCGCCGCCAGACGTGAATGGGCAGCCCGAACGTCGCCGTGAGGTTGTCGTCGGTCAGCACCGAGCGAGCAAGCCCGGAGGCGACGGTCGTTCCCTCCCGCAGCAGCAGGACATGCGTGATGCCAGGCGGCAGTTCCTCGACGTGATGAGTGACGAGCACCGTGGCCGGAGCGTCGGGATCGGCAGCCAGCCGGCTCAGCCGCTGAATCAGATCCTCTCGACCCCCTAAGTCCATGCCCGCCGCCGGCTCGTCGAGCAGCAGCAACTCAGGATCCGTCATCAGCGCGCGAGCGATCTGGGCCCGCTTCCGCTCCCCTTCGCTCAACGTGCCAAAACGCCGGTCGTCCAGACCGCCCACTCCCCAACGCTCCAGCAAGGTCGAGGCGCGGCGCATGTCGACGCGCCCATAAGCCTCCCGCCATCGCCCGAGGACCGCATACCCAGCACTGACCACCAGATCCGCGACTCGTTCGTGATCAGGGATGCGCTGGGCCACCGCCGCGCTCGACAGCCCGATCCGCGGGCGCACCTCGAACACGTCGACCGCCCCCAGCTGCTCCCCGAGGACGAAAGCGGTGCCCGATGTCGGATACAACGCCGCCGCGGCGATCTGCAGCAGGGTCGTCTTGCCCGCGCCGTTCGGGCCGAGCACGGCCCACCGCTCGTCGAGCTCCACCGTCCAGTCGATTCGGTCGAGCAGCAGCTTGGTCCCCCGACGGATGGACACCCCCTCGAACTGGAGAACGGCATCGTGGTTCCGGTCGGGCACGCGCCCATCCAACCGCACGACTGCGCGGGAACAGTGCAGGCTCAACCGTTACAGTCCGCACGATGCGCCCAGAAGACCTGACCGCCGCGCTCGGGGCCCGGCTCGATCGCGCCTGGCCGGGAAAGCCGTACCCGCCGGGAGCGGAGTGGGACGGCGATGGGACGAACTTCGCGCTGTGGAGCCAGTCGGCGACGGGGGTCGACGTGTGCCTGTTCGACCCCTACGGCGTGGAGACCCGGATCGCGCTGGACGAGCGCACCTACCACGTCTGGCATGGATATCTACCCAGCGTGGGCCCCGGGCAGCGTTACGGGTTCCGGGTGCACGGCCTGGACGATCCATCCCGAGGATTGCGGCACAACCCGAACAAGCTGTTGATCGATCCGTATGCGCGTGCGCTCGAGGGGGACTTCGTCGACCACCCCGCGGTCTACGGCGGCGAGGAGGATTCGGCACCATACGTCCCAAGGTCGGTCATCGTGCATGGCGCGTTCCCCTGGGGCAGCGACCGGAAGCCCGACATCCCCTGGGAGGACACCGTCATCTACGAGCTGCACGTGCGCGGCTTTACGATGACCAACCCCGACATTCCTCCCGAAATCCGCGGCACATACGCCGGCCTCGCCCAGCCAGCGGCGGTGGACTACCTGCGCTCACTCGGAGTGACGGCGGTGGAGCTGCTGCCGATCCAGCACTTCGTCACGGAGCCCGCGGTCCAGCGCCGAGGCCTGCCCAACTACTGGGGCTACAACACGCTGGGTTTTTTCGCGCCACACGAGGCCTATTCATCGCGCCGGGGCAACCAGGTTCGGGAGTTCAAGTCGATGGTCCGGGCGCTACATGCGGCCGGGATCGAGGTCATTCTCGATGTGGTGTACAACCACACCGCCGAGGGGGCACCGGACGGTCCCATCTTGGCCTTCCGCGGAATCGACAACACCGCGTACTACCGGCTGGCACCGGATGATCCCTCCCGGTATGCCGACTACACCGGCTGCGGCAACACCCTGGACGTGCGCACGCCGTCGGTCCTCGCGATGGTCATGGATTCGCTGCGCTACTGGGCCACCGAGATGCACGTCGACGGCTTCCGGTTCGACCTCGCTTCTGCGCTGGCCCGGTCGCTGCACGATGTCGACAAGCTCTCGTCATTCTTCGACACCATCCACCAAGACCCGGTACTTAGCCAGGTCAAGCTCATTGCCGAACCGTGGGACGTCGGTGACGGCGGCTACCAGGTCGGTCAGTTCCCCGCTCGTTGGACGGAGTGGAACGGGCGATACCGGGACACGGTTCGGTCGTTCTGGGCCCACGGCGCTGGCGTACGCGAGCTGGCAACGCGGCTGTCCGGGTCCTCGGATCTGTACGGCGACGACGGGCGGCTGCCGTTCGCATCGATCAACTTCGTGACATCACACGACGGGTTCACGCTGCATGATCTGGTCACCTACGACCGCAAGCACAACGAGGCCAACGGCGAGCACAACCGCGACGGGACGAACGACAACGTTTCCTACAACTGTGGCGTCGAGGGTGAGACCAGCGATGCCGACGTTCAGACGTTGCGGTTTCGCCAGGCCCGGAACTTCCTCTGCACGTTATTGCTTTCCACCGGTGCCCCGATGCTGCTTGCCGGCGACGAGCGGTGGCGCACGCAGGGCGGAAACAACAACGCGTACTGCCAGGACAACCCCACCTCGTGGCTGGACTGGTCGTCAACACCGGAGGCCGCTGACCTGCTGGTGCTCGTGCAGCGGCTCGTGGCCCTCCGACGCTCCTCGCCAGTGCTGCGCCAACGGGCGTTCTTCGAGGGGCGCGCGGTTCTCGACGGGGATGGCTGCAAGGACCTGGCCTGGTTTCACCCCGCCGGACGCGAGCTCGCCGCTGACGACTGGTTCGATACCGGACTGTGCACGATTGGGATGTACCTGGATGGTCGAGGACTACGGCACCGCGGCAGCCGCGGCGAACAGGTCGTCGACCACTCCTATCTGATCCTGTTGCACTCCGGAGACGAGCCGGTGCGCTTCTTCCTGCCCGGGCCGCCCTGGGCGAGCGAGTACGAGACCGTCATCGACACCCGCTACCTGTCGGGCATGATCGACGGTCCAGCGAGCATCAGGGCCGGACGACCGCTACATCTTGTGGCCCGGAGCGTGCAGCTGCTGCGGGTGGTCCGAGCCTGACTCAGCTCCCCCGCCGTCCCTGCGCGGATGTGCTCTCATGGATGGCGTGGACGGCGAGGAGGAACTGGCCGGCCCCTCGCGCCTGCCGCCGCTGATGAAGTGGGTGGCCGGCGGGGCGGTGCTCGCTGCCCTCGCCATCATCGGTGCGCAGCTCTCCGGTGGTGCCGGCTTGGGCGCGGATCGCGCTCCTGACCGCCCGGCGCCATCCGAATCCGCCGGGCGGCACATCGCGCAATGGCCCAGCGCTCTCGGTGCGTGCGGATCGGGCCTGCTACCCATTGTGTCGAGCGGGCCGACGCCGCCCAACGCGACTGGGGTTCGGGTGCTCCTCGGCGGTGATCAGCTCCGCCAGGTCGACCTCGACAGCGGAGCCGCAACGGTCGTGCCGGGCGTCGACCCGAAGAGTGGACAATCGGTCACCCAGCTGCGGGGGACGTCTCCGACCTATGTCGTGCTGTCTGGCTGTGACCCTTTGACGAACCTCGGGCTGGTCCGCGTGGGTGCCGGCCCACCGGCGGTGCTGCCCGCGAGAGGATTGCTGCGCAACGTGATCTCAGCGCCCGGGCAGGCCTGGGCCGTGATCGGCGGCGGGAACTCGATTCCGGGCACACTCCGCTCGCTGGACGATGCGAACACGGTGCAGACGCCTCGTGGTTTTACCCCGCTGGGCGTCATCGGATCTCGCTACGTGGGCGAGCAGCTGCAAATCGGGCCCCTCGCCGGCGAGGATCTGCCGACCGTCCAACTGCGTGATCTGCGGGATGGCGACGACACCTCGGACGGCCTCGGCCGTGGACAGGTCATCGCCGTAACGCGGACAGGCGTGCTCTGGTTACCGCGCTGTGTTGGCGGCGCCCGACATTCGTGCATGCTGTCCTTCCAGCCGCTTGCGCCGCCCGGACCGCCACGGTCGTTCCGTCTGCCGCCCGGTCGAGTGCCCACTGCGCGCGGCGTCGTCAGCCCGGATGGTCAGCGGGTCGCGTTCACGATGCAGCGCGCTGCCCCCGATGTCCGGTATCCGGCCGACGCGGCGCCCACGGACGTGGCCGTACTCGCATTGTCGTCCGGCTCGATCACCATCGTTCCGGGTGTCGAACTGCCGACCGCACCCGTCCCCGGAATGGCCTTCTCGGAGCATGGCTGGCTGATCCTCGCGTTGAACAATGGGCCGACTACCCGCCTATTGGCCTGGCGGCCGGGCCTGGCCCGGCCATTTGAGTCGCCCATGGTGCGCGCCGTAGCGACCGGTCGACCACCCCTCGTGGTCCTCCCGAACCGGCACTAGCTGCGGCCGAGCAACGGTCGTGATCTTGGCCTTGCTGTCTGCCCAGGGCCTCCCAGCCCCGACACGCTTGCTATTGCCGGGGCACTCCTGCGCGCACGCTCCAGCCGCCGTCCGAGTCGATGGTCTGGCCGGTAATCCAGGCTGCCCGGTCGGAGACCAGGAACGCGACCAGTTCGGCAATGTCAGCGGGCTGCCCCCATCGCCGGGCCAGTGGCATGCGCGCCGCAACGAACTCCCGCGTTGCCGCATCCGCGTAGCCGGTGTCATTCGGGCCCGGGTTCACGCAGTTGACCGTCGCCCCAATGGGAGCGAGAGCCGCGGCAAGCGTCGCCGTGACCCCTTGCAATGCCGCTTTCGACACGACATAAGGGATCTCCTCCGGCATCGGGTCGCGGTGAACTCCGGTCGTGAATAGCACCACCCGGCGCACGCCGACGCGAGCCGAGGCCTGCGCGAGCAGCACCGTGGCTCGCGTGTTGATCACGAACGACGCATCGAGCTCGGCCGCGGTGACCGTCGCCAGGTCCTGCAGACTGGATCGAGCGTGAACCGCGACGAGCGCATCGAGCCGACCGTGCTGCGCTACATGTCGCGAGACCAGACGCGACGGCGCGTCGGGGTCGGCCAGATCCTCGGGGAGCCACGAGAGGTTAGCCAGGTCGGGTGCGGACGAGTCACCACCCCAGGGCTGGGCCTCGTCGTGCGGCGGCCAGCCCGTTCCGGTCACCGACCAGCCGTCTCTGATCAGGCGCTCGGCGACGGTCCATCCGATCCCGACCCGACGGCTGATGCCCGTTACAAGCGCGGTAGGCATGCTCAGCAGTCTTCCGCAGCGATGCTGGTTTACTTAGCGCCCGGCTCGCAAGAACTTGATGATGACGGCCTGCGCGTCCGGGTCGCTGACCACCGTGATGTGGCCGCGCCGCGGGTAGATCGCGAGCGTCGCGTCCGGGATGAGGCGTGCGGTCTCGGCGAACAAGGCCTGCGGATAGAAACGATCCTGGCCGCCGGCCACGATCAACGTCGGCGCCTGGATCGGCGCAAGCTCGCGCAGGTCGAAGGCGTCCTCGGCCGCCAGCGTGACCGCCAGATCGCCGAGGTCGCCGGCGTGCGGATAAAGCCGTGGGCCCAACCATGCCATTGTCGCTCCGGCCGCCGCCCGACCTCGCCGTGGCGGGACCAGGTCGCGGGCGAACCGCGCGAACACTTCGCGACGGGCCCCGTCGTGCGCGAGCGCGGCCATCTCTTGCTGAAATCGTCGTCCGGTGTTGTCCAGCCGGCAGGCCGTACTGACTAACGCCAAGCGACGCACCCCAATTGGATGATCAGCGGCGAGCTGCTGGGCAATACTGCCGCCGGTCGAGATGCCGAGCACGTCAACCGATTGCTCGAATCGTGCCGCCAGGGCATCGGCGACGTCGGCAGCCAAATCCGCCATCGTGGTGCCCTTCGCCAAGCCACGTCGGCGCGCGACCCAGAAGACCTCGAAGTCAGCAACAAACGGCATCATCGTCTGGACTTCCAGCCACCGAGCGAGCCCGACCGGTAGTCCGTTCTCTGGGGTCAGGCCGCCCAACAGGGCCAGCGGCGGCCCGCTGCCCATGACCAGGCATGGAAGATCGCCAAGCACACTCTCCCGCGCTAAAGGCATGGCCCTGGCTCGCATCACCTCTTTCACGGCAGCGCGTCGAGGTAAGCGCGGGCCAAGCGTTTCGGCGGGCAGGCCAGCCATGCCTCCGCGAGCTCCCGAAGCTCGGCCACGTCGATCCGGTCCAGACGGACAAGGACGGCCGGGTATCCGTTGAAGTGCGGCGTCGTGAAGTACCCGTCCGGGTCGTCAGCGACGAGCGCGTCCTTGACGCCGATATCGGCCACCCGTACGGCGAGAATCGGCCCGCCGGGTGCGTCCGGTCCGAGCGCCTCGAGGTCGGAGCGGCGCAAGGGCCGTTCCCACGCCAGGCTCTTGTCCTTGACCCGCCAACCGGCGTTGCCGTATTGGCCGCCCTCGGACGTCTCCGGCAGCGTCGACGTTATCGTGCTCACGTCGTCCCACGAGGCCACGACTACACCGTAGGCCAACGGACGCATTCAACGAGTCATCAACGTTTTGACCCAGTTCGGCTTTGCTGCGGTGATGCCGGCGACAACGGCCGCAATCAGGAGCGCGCCGACCGCGTAGGACGCCGCTCGGTTAGTGCCGTCGCTGGCGTCGTACGGGTACGCGTAGAACATAGCGAGGTCGACTACCGCGGTCACGCTGCAGAGAAACGCGCTCGCCACCGCTGCACCGGATGCGAGTCGCCTGCGCCCTGTCCAGGTGGCGTACACCAGTACGACGATCACGACACCGAACGGAATTACCTGGCCGAGCAACACCGGCAGTTCGAAGACCAGCGCGTTGGTGCGACATGGGCTGTCGCTCTGTTGGTAGCACCAGTCCGCATTAACGAGATGAACGAATACGACACTGACCACCGGCGCCAGGGCGAGGACAATGCCCGTGACGATCCCGGTAGACCGAAGATCGTGTCCCGTGCGCGCCTCGGGGCTAGGCCGGTAGCTCGCGATCATGATCAGCGTCAGCGCGGCAACCAGCGCCACGACCAACGTCGGTAGGTCGTTGATGTTTTCGTCCCTGTTCCGAAGTGCTCGTCCTCGGTAGGGCGAACGCCTCGCACAACAAAGCGACCGCGACAACCGCGAGTATTGCCGATAGGACGAAGGGCAGACGCCGGATGACGAGGTAGGTGATGATCAGCGCGGCCGCGGCGACGGGGATCACGCAACCGATTGATCGAGCCCCCAGGTGACGGCGATGATCCGCCAAGGACGAGCAGAATCAGGTCGACGATCATGATCGGAGCCCGCGCGGGCCGAGTCTCGGACCATCCCACAGAGAGTGCTCCGTCGCGGCCGCCCGCTCCTCACGAACCTCCGCGCGCTCGATCACAGGTGCCGCCGAACCGGCGGTACCGGACGTCGGCATCGACATGGTCTTTGCCGGTTTCGATTCGGCCTCCTCAGTTGCCTTGGTCGTTCGAACAACTACCGGTACCTCGAGGCGTTCCGTGATCGGTCCGGACAGCAGGATTAATCCGTCGCGTCGCTCGACGTCACCGAGGTCGGCAGTTACCTGCACGTGCGATCCTTCCTGTTCGACGTACAACCACGGCTCGGCTGTCGTCGCGATCGCGCACAGCGCGATAGGAGGCCCCTCCAGGAGAAGCTCCCCCTCTGCCTTGCCATGAGTCGCGATGAGATCGAGCATCGGCGGGCTGAGCCGTAGTTCAGCTGCCGCCAGCGCGCCTTCCGCAGCGTCCACCACCTTGCGGCTGTCGTCGTGCACCATCGTGCCAAGTGCCTGCCACGCCGCGAGCGCTTGCCGCACATTGTCTCCGCGCAGCCGATCCCGCAGTTCATCGGCGGCGCCGTACCGCATCATCGGAAGCGGACTGGCGATGGCCTCGACGATGGCTGGCGGCAGCGCTGCGGGTGTTACGCGACGGACCCGGCTCCGCGCGATATGCATGTCGCCCTGCGCCGAAGGTCCACATCTGCGGCGTTTGCTGCGGCATGGCCTGCCGGACCTGTTCGGAGACGTAGCTGAACAGCTCAGTGAGTCCTACCCACCCGTCGCCATCCCGATCGGCTTCGCCGGTAGTGAGACCGTCGACCAGCGCCTTGGTGAACACCGACGTGCCGACGTCGGCGTCCGGCGCGAGCTCATCACCCTCGAAGGCGTACTGCATCGCACTCGACGCTGTGACGACCACGCGGCCGCGCCCGCCACCGAGATCTTGCTGATCAGCAAAGGCGTCGCGTACCTGTGCAGCTGGCGCCGCGCGCACGACCATGCCGCGTGGAAACGCGCCTCCGTAGCAACAATCAAGGAACAACGCGATGCGTTGGGCGCGGCTGTCAGCCATTTGCCGGTTCACGAAGTCAGCGGCGACCGCGGTCGAAGCGAGCCGCGTCGGCCGAGTGTCCGCTGCGGCTAGGAACAACTCCCCAGACGCGTTCTTCACTCCATGGCAGGAGAAGTGCACGAGCAGGAGATCGGTCGGACTGCGGTCGGCGAAGAAGTCCTCGACCGCAAACCTGATCTGCTGGGCCGACTCATTTCGCAGGACCTGAACGTCGAAGCCGCCAACGGACCGATCGCCGAGGATCTCGGCCAACGCGTCAGCGTCCCGGCCGGGCGCGGCCAGCCGGCGAAGACCGTCGTCCGCATAGTCCTCGTTGGCAACCACAAGCGCGAGCCGCGCGCCAGCCATCCCACATCACTCCAGAGCGTGCGCGCGGATCCAGTCCGTAGCGAGTTGTTGCTGCAATGCCGAACTAGCGCCGGACAGCTCCAACTCGTCGTCACCGATCTTCAGACGCACGGTCCGCTGGGTCCCGCCGCGCCGCAGCCAATCCACCACGGTGGTGACCAGACGAGCTAAGGCACCCAGCGCGGGCGTAACGGACACAACGAGCGCTCCGATAGCCGCCGCGTCCACCCCACGCGTTCCCGGTGGAGCCTCTCCGTCCGAGCGGGGAACAACTGACTCGACATCAAGCGTGAGGATCTCCTCCCGGAGAGCCCGGGTGAGCTCCTCGAGCTGCTCGGCGTCGGCGCCCACCTCGGCGACAGACACATCGACTTCGGCGACCACGAAATCTCCCCCAACCACGTCGGCACAATCATGCTCCGCCAAGATCAAGCCAGGCTACCTACTGGAGGCAGGCACTCGACGACGTGATACGTCCCGGGCGGACGGCGCAGGACATTAGTCCCTTATGGGACTACGCGCCGTTGGGTGCCGCTATCTCCATCGCCTTGTCGAGGAATACGCGGTAGCCCAGGTCCGGTCTCAAGCCATGGACCTCCTTGGTGTCCAACGTCCGCATGAACGCCATGACCTCCTGACTGAACAGCTGACCGGGGACCAGAACCGGGAAACCAGGCGGATAAGGAGTAATGAAGGTGGCCGATACCACCTCGGTCCCTGCATCGAGTCGGTCTTGCACCTCGTCCGGCGTGAGGTACTCGCAGAGTGCGTCGTCGTAGGCCACATAGAACGCCCGGCGCAGGTCACCCTCGGGCGTGTCCACGGCCGCCCCGGTCGGAAGCTGGGGTGGAATCCGCTGAAATTGGGTAGCGGCGCCGCGGGATTGGTCAACGACAGGACCTTCTGTTCGTGGTCAGCCCGCTGCCTCGGACTCATGTCCGTGACGTGGTCTACCAGCTCGCGCACCAGGGTGACGAGAACCTCGATCAAGTACGCCACCGAGCTACGCGTCGTGCCGATATTCGTCATGAACAGGACGGTGTTACGCGATGTCTTGTTGATCTGCACGCCATACCGGTCCATCAAGTGATCACGCTTGAACGTGTCGCCATCGACGCCGGTGAGCCCGATATACAGCGTGATGCGACAGGGGTCGAGGACGAACTCGTCCTGTTTCCAAACCTGGTGCATCGTCAGCAGCCCCGAACGTAGGGGCTGATCGACGCCGCTCGGCCGGAACTCCTCCGGGATCATGTCGGCAGTGATGAGGCAACGCACGTACTTGCTGAGCAACGGGTGGTAGTCGATCGCGTCCCGCAGCCGCATCGCGTTCTCGACCTGCTTTTGCACCAGCTCGAACCCCTCGAGGGCGCCCTGCCGACGGCCCAAGTCGAGCGATGCCAGGATCTGGTAGTTCGGCGATGTCGAGGTGTGGGCCATGTAGGCCTCGCGGAACGTGTCCTCTGCCTTCTGACTGAAGTCCTGGTCGTAGACGTGGATCATGGAGCCTTGCCGCAGCGAGGTTAGCGTCTTGTGGGTCGACTGGGTGGCGTATACCCGCACCCGGGCGCGAGCCGGATCCGGCAGCAACTCCCGATCCAGCAACGCTTCGTCAGGGGGGCGTTCCTCGGCGAGCTGCTCGGCGTAGCGCGAATACTTCTCCCGATACGACGGCAACCGCAGCTTCTCGATGAGCGTCCGCGCCGCGCGCATGGCCGTGCGGGGTCGGTAGACCGGATGAAAGCGGGCGAAAGCGAACCACGCCTCGTCCCATAAGAAGATGAGATCCGGCTTGATCGCGAGACATTCCCGCATGACACGCTGCACGTCGTACACGATGCCGTCGAAGGTGCTGTTGGTGAGCATCAGCATCTTCACCCGGTCCAACTTGCCGGCCGCGCGGAATTGCAGCAGCACCCGCTTGATCTCGCGCAACGGCACGCCACCGTACATCGAGTACTGGCTGAGCGGATATGCGTCCAAGTAGGTCACATGGGCGCCGGACATCATCAGGCCGTAGTGGTGGGATTGATGACAGTTCCGGTCGACCAGCACGATGTCGCCCGGCTGTAACAGCGCTTGAGCCACGATCTTGTTGGCCGTCGAGGTGCCGTTCGTGACGAAGAATGTCTTTCGCGCGCCGAACGTCTTCGCGGCAAGTTCTTGCGCGTCCCGCAAGGATCCGGTCGGCTCGAGCAGCGAATCCAGGCCACCGCAGGTCGCCGATGTCTCGGCCAGGAAGATGTCCAGCCCGTAGAAGTCCACCATGTCGCTGATCCAGTGCGAGCTCACTACCGACTTGCCTTGAGATATAGGCAGCGCGTGGAAGACGCCCGTGGGGCGATAGGCGTAGTCGCGCAGCGCCTCGAAGAACGGCGCGTCGTATCGCTCCTCGATGCCCTTCAAGATGCTGAGGTGCAGTTCGAGCAGTCCTTCGCGGGCATGGAACACCCTCCGGTAGTGATGGCTAAGCCGCCCGGCGGTCTCCTCGAGCGACACCTCAGTCATGAGATAGAGGTCCAACTCGGGCCGTAGCCGGGCGATCCGGCGTGCGAGCATCTGGGCTCGCTCCTCCGGTGGGCTGTCTATGAGCTGGTGGTCACTGCGCTCCTCGAAGAACGAGCCCAACTGCGATAGATCGTGGCGCGAGTGATGGACGAACCGCCGACGAATCACGCAGGCCTGCAAGTTGAAGTTCAGTAGCACGGCCATCGAGGCGTCTTCGAAGCTGGGGACGACGACGA
Organism: uncultured Actinomycetota bacterium; assembly: GCA_963748415.1. Lineage (GTDB taxonomy): Bacteria > Actinomycetota > Actinomycetes > Mycobacteriales > Jatrophihabitantaceae > CAVVJA01. The sequence continues at coordinate 222,522 of CAVVJA010000020.1, forward strand.
CCTCATAGACGAACGCATCGTCCGCTCGGCGTAGTCGCCGCAGGTCCTCGCGCAACGCGCGCTCCTGTGCGCCCGTCATGTCATCGACGATCAGCACCTCGAAGTACGGCCGGGTTTCCCGATTGTGTTCCGGGCTCAATCCGTCGGCGCTGATCAGCGGTTCGCGATCCAGGTGCTCGGCCGACCACTGTCCGCCGTTGCGGTAGGAGTCCGTGATCAACGCGCGGTTGATCGCAGCGATCAGTCGGGCGAGGCGGTCGTACTTCCCGGCGCCGAACAGTCGCCGCGCGTGCTGAAACGTTTGCACTCCGGGGAATGCCCAGTAGACCTCCATCGGCGCGAGCACATCGAGCAGGCGGTCCACTTCCTTGACCAGACGTTCGGACGAGCGCTCTTGCGTCACCGCAACGGCCAGCCGCTCGCTGGCCTCCTCTAACGCGCTCCAACTGTCTGCTCGGAGCTGCCAAAGGCTGTTGTAGACCGGCGGTTTCGCGACTTCCATGGCTGTCACCTCGGCTGCTGCCTACAGACGATCCTCAACCCAGAATCGTGAGCGCAGCTTCACTGTACGACGGAGCCATCAGCGGGACACCGGGGTCGCGGACCAACCCGACCATCGCTGCACGTCGATCACAATGACCGGTCCGGTGGGTGGATCGGTCGCGTATTGGGCGTATCGCGCCGTCAGCAGCGCGATCGCGTGCTCCCCATCGCTGGCGTCCGGACTCACCACCCGAGCCGTGCCGTCGGCGCGCACCCACCACAGCGTCGACCAGTCGTCGGCATAGTGATCGACGAGGACGGCCACATTTGGGTTGACCGTGATGTTCGCCAGCCGGCGCAAGGCCCAGGTCCGCTTCGGTTTGGCATCCACCGCGGAGTACACCCGATCGCCGTCCACCGCGAACACGATCGGTACCACATGCGGAATCCCCGCCGCGTCAGCTGTCGCCAGCCGGGCGATCCGGGCGGCCACGAATCTCCGGCGGGCTTCCGACCCGGTCAAGCCGCCCTAACCAATGGCTGGACCTCCCGGCCAACGAACCGGACGAATCCCACAACGTCCGGTTCGTCGACTGTCGGCTCGAGCACAACGGTGTGCGCACCGGCGGCGACGTACCGTCGTACGACCGCCGCGATGGCAGTCGCATCGCCGGTTGCCGCGGCCTCGCGGCCTGCATTGAGGCCGGACAGCGCGAGCGCACGGCACACTCGATCGTCGGCGTCAGCGCCGGTCGCCGCCATGACATACGCAGTGACGGGATAGTCACCGGCGCGGCCGGCGGCCACCCGCGTCTGGTCGATGAGCCGAAGCGTGTCCTGCAGGTCTTCCGGGCTCGTTCCGCCGGTGATGATGGCGCCGTCCGCGATCCGCCCGATGAGTTCGAACGTGCGGCGCCCGTATCCGCCACTGAACAGGCGGGGTGCTGGCGTGGGCGGCCAATCGAGGCGAACGTCGGTTAGCCGGACGTACCGGCCGTCGACCGTCACCGTCTCGCCACCGAGCAACCCGTGCAATGCGGTGAGGTACTCACCGAGCAGGGTCAGCGGGGACCCGACGCGGGCACCCGCCTGCCCCATCCAATCCTGCACACCGTGCCCGACGCCGACTTCGAAGCGACCGGGAAACAATCGGGCCACCGTCGCTATCTCCATCGCGCACAGCGCCACATTGCGTAACGGCACAGGCAGCAAGCCGATGCCCACCCGCAGCCGGTCGGTCCACGCCAATGCGGCCGCCGTAGCCGCGATGCCGCCTTCCTTGAAGCAGTCCTCCCACAGCCACAACTCGGCGAGCCCGGCCTCTTCGGCCGCGGACGCTACCGCTCGCAGTTGTTCGGGCGGTAGCTCAGGTCGGAACACCACACCCAGGTCAGTCACGGCCCGAGCATCCCACCCGGTCCGACCTGCTCGCTCCGCCGCGACCGCGCTTTGTATTACGCTTCGGGGCGGGCGACAGGTCTAGGCGCTGACCACCAGCCCCAACTCGAGGGGCTCGCGAGGAGGTCGCTCTTGGGCAGTACGCGCACGGTGTAGCCGAAGGTGCCCGTGCGTTCGAGCGGGACGTCCCCCTCGAATCGGCTTGTGCCGTCGGTGGGGCCGGCGTAGGCCAACGAGACGGTGTTCACGTCGACGAGCCGGTCTTCGGCGTCGATGCCGCCATACACCGCCTGCACGTCGACCTCGGCTGGGCTGAGCCCGTTCAGCGCCACCTCGGCTCGCAGATGCAGTGCCGAACCGAGCTGCGGATCCCCTTCGACCTGGGACTCCACGTGCAGCACGGTGACGCCTGGCCACGCGTTGAGTACGTCCTGGCGCCAATCTGCCAGCGCCTTGGCGGCCTTGTAGTCACTGGCGGACAGCCGCGCGGCCGATTGCGCCGCCGGGGCATACAACTGCTGGACGTAGTCCCGAACCATCCGGGTGGCGACGACCTTCGGCCCGAGCGACTTGAGGGTGTGGCGCACCATCTGCACCCATCGACTCGGTACGCCGATCTCGTCGCGGTCGTAGAACCTTGGCGCGACTTGGTGCTCGATGATGTCGTAGAGGGCCATCGCCTCGACATCGTCGCGCCGGTCCGGGTCGGTCAACCCGTCAGCCGAAGGAATGGCCCAGCCGTTCTCGCCGTCGAACCACTCGTCCCACCATCCGTCGCGTATGGACAGATTGAGCGCACCGTTGAGCGCGGCCTTCATACCCGATGTGCCGCACGCCTCCAGCGGACGCAGCGGGTTGTTCAGCCAGACGTCCACGCCCCCGGTGAGGTAACGGGCCATGCGGATGTCATAGTCGGGCAAGAACGCGATCCGATGCCGAATGGCCGGGTCGTCGGCAAACTTGACCATTTGGGAGATGAGTTGCTTGCCCCCGTCGTCGGCCGGGTGGCTCTTGCCGGCAATGACGATCTGCACCGGGCGCTCGGGATGCAGCAGGAGCGACTTCAGCCGCTCCTCGTTGCGCAGCATGAGCGTTAGGCGCTTGTACTGCGGAACCCGGCGGGCAAAGCCGATGGTGAGGACGTCGGGGCTGAATGCGGACGACGTCCAGCCCAGCTCAGCTTCCGCCATGCCGCGCTGGCGGGCCGAGGCTCTGATGCGCGGGCGGATCTCGTTCACGAGCCGGTCACGCAGCTCGTGCCGGATGCTCCACAGCTCGCTATCGGCCACGCGGTCGATCGCGGTCCAGGGTGTGCCGTCGGCGATCGCCTCCGGACCGACCTCTCGCTCGGCGATGCTCAGGACCTCACGGGACATCCAAGTCGGCGCATGGACCCCGTTGGTTATAGAGGTGATCGGCACTTCCGACGCGTCGAAGCGCGGCCACAGTGAGGAGAACATCTCTCGACTGACCTCGCCGTGCAGCCGAGACACCCCGTTGGCGCGCTGGCCGAGCCGGAAGCCCATGTATGCCATGTTGAAAATGTTGGGGTCCTCTTCCCGACCGAGGTCGAGGATCCGCTCGAGCGGAACACCAGGGATGCCGGCGAGGTGGGCGGCTATGAGCGCGCGCGGGAACCGGTCGATGCCGGCCGGGACCGGGGTGTGGGTCGTGAAAATCGTTCCGGCCCGAACGGCCTGCCAGGCCTCGTCAAAACTGAGCTCGTCGGTCTCGAGGAGTTCCCGGATGCGCTCTATACCGAGGAATCCCGCGTGGCCCTCGTTGGTGTGAAAGACCTGCGGAGCAGGCATCCCAGTCGCTGCACAGTAGGCGCGGATCGCGCGAACGCCTCCCATCCCCAGCAGCAGTTCCTGCTCGAGCCGGTGGTCGGCGCCGCCGCCGTACAGCCGGTCCGTGACTTGCCGGGCGGCCGCGTCGTTCTCCTCGATGTCACTGTCGAGGAGGAGGAGCGGCACCCGCCCGACCTGGGCGACGAAGATCTGCGCGTACAGCGTCCGGCCTTCGGGGAGCGCCAGCGAGATCCGCGCTGGGCTGCCGGCGAGATCTAACGGCTTGATCGGCAGACCTTGGGGGTCGAGGGACGGGTAGCGCTCCAACTGCCACCCATCACGAGACAGGGACTGGCTGAAGTACCCGGCTCGGTAGAGCAGACCCACGCCGATGATCGGTACACCGAGGTCACTCGCTGCCTTGAGATGATCGCCGGCGAGGATGCCGAGCCCGCCTGAGTACTGCGGTAGCACCTCGGCGATGCCGAATTCCGGTGAAAAGTAGGCGATGCTGGTGGGCAGGCTTCCGTCCTGCTGACTTTGATACCAGCGCGGTTGCTCGAGGTAGTCGGTCAGGTCGTCAAAGACGTCGTTCATTCGACGGAGGAATCGGCGATCCTTGGCCAGGATGGCGAGCCGCTGCGCGCTGACCTCACCGAACATCTTGACGGGATCCGCGTCGCAGGCTGTCCACAGTTCCGGATCGACCGATTCCAGCAGATCGCGCGAGTCCGGATGCCACGACCAGCGCAAGTTGGTCACGATCGCGCCGAGTCTCACCAACTCGGGGGGAAACGCGGCTCGAACCGTGAGCCGTCTCAATGCCTTCACGGGGAGCACACTAGCTGGTGAACCTGGATGCGCTCGGCACCTGCGGGCTTACTCCACCATGCATCGGCTCGGTACGGTGGCCCCGTGGTGGGACGTATCGGACTAGCCAACGTCAGCCCGGTCGTGGGCTCAGCCGTGGACGGTGAGCATCCGGCGCGGGCGGTCGTGGGTGAGCACGTTCCCATCTCGGCGACGGTATTCCGCGAAGGTCACGACGCCGTTGCAGCGAATGTGGTTGTCCGGGCGCCGGACGGACGGCGCCTGCCCTTCCTCCGGATGACCTACGGTGCGCCGGGGCTGGACCGATGGCATGCGGACCTCGTGCCGGATGTCGAGGGCATGTGGACGTTCACAGTCGAGGCGTGGAGCGATCCGCTGTCGACGTGGCATCACGCGGTCACCGTCAAGATTGACGCGGGTCAGGGCAGCGAGGACCTGGCCAACGACCTGGAAATCGGCGCACGAATATTCGACCAGCTTGCCACGTTGCTGCCCAAGCCCGAGCGCCCCCGGGCGGCCGCCGCCGCGGTGGCGCTACGCGATCAGACGCTGGATCTCGGGCACCGGGTGGGTCCGGCGCTCGACCCCTATCTCATGAGTCTCGCCGAGCAAGATCCGGTCCGGGAACTGGTGACCAAGTCCCCGCGGTATTCGCTGTGGGTGGATCGGCCGCGCTCGTTGTACGGATCGTGGTACGAGTTCTTTCCACGGTCGATCGGAGCGGAGCTGGCGAACGACCCGCACGCACCCGCCCGACCAGCCCGGCACGGGACGCTCAAGGACGCCACCGAGCACCTGGACTACATCGCAAGAATGGGCTTCGACGTCGCCTACCTACCGCCGATCCATCCGATCGGAAAACGGAACCGCAAGGGCGCCAACAACTCGGTCATGGCCATGCCGTGGGATGTCGGCTCGCCCTGGGCGATCGGCTCCGACGAAGGCGGCCATGACGCTGTCCATCCTGATCTCGGCACCATGGCCGACTTCGTTGCCTTCGTACGGCGTGCCAACGAGCTCGGCATGGAGGTCGCGCTCGACTACGCATTGCAGGCGGCTCCGGACCATCCGTGGGTCACCGAGCACCCCGAATGGTTCACCACCAAACCCGACGGGACGATTGCGTACGCCGAGAACCCGCCGAAGAAGTACCAGGACATCTATCCGATCAATTTCGACAACGATCCCGAGGGGATCTACGCCGAATGCCTGCGCGTCCTGCAGGTCTGGATCGACGCCGGGGTGACGATCTTCCGAGTCGACAATCCCCATACCAAGCCGATTAACTTCTGGCACTGGCTGATCGCGACGGTCAAAGAGAAGCATCCGGACGTGCTGTTCCTGGCTGAGGCGTTCACCCGTCCCGCCATGATGCACGCGCTGGCCCGGATCGGCTTCACCCAGAGCTACACGTACTTCACCTGGCGAAACGGCAAGCACGAGCTCGAGCAGTACGCCCGGGATCTCGCCAGCACGGCGCATTACATGCATCCGAACTTCTTCGTCAACACGCCTGACATCCTGAATGGTTTTCTCCAGACGGGCGGCCCCGGAGCCTTTCGCATTCGCGCGGTATTGGCGTCCATGCTCTCCCCAACCTGGGGCGTGTATTCGGGCTATGAGCTGTACGAGCACCTTCCGGTGCGCCCAGGCAGCGAAGAGTACTTGGACAGCGAGAAGTACCAACTACGCCCGCGGGACTATGCCGCGGCGGAGGCCGACGGCCGATCCCTTGCTCCTTTACTCACCCGGCTGAACGAGATTCGCCGCCAGCATCGAGCTTTGCACTGGCTCGGCAACCTTCGTTTCCACCAGGTCGACAACGACTCGATCACAATATTCAGTAAGCGCGAGGAAGCGACAGACGACGAACCAGCCGACACGATCCTGGTCGTCTGCTCGACAGACCCGCACAACGTTCGCGAGGGCTGGACGGCGCTCGACCTGCCCGCACTGGGGGCCGGCTGGGACGAACGGTTCACCGTCCACGACCTGCTTACCGGCTCCGAGTGGGAGTGGGGCCAGTTCAATTACGTACGGCTCGACCCGCACTGGGGTCCGGCGCACATTTTCGAGGTTCGACCATCACAGTTGGGGTGAGCGCCATTGGCGCCCGGCGTCGAAAGAACTCCGCAAAGGACCGTTCCGGACTGAAGAGGTGACTGCGTTGACCGACAGCGTCGCCGCTGGCGCGGGGGGTTCTGGCGATCCCGACTGGTTCAAACGCGCGGTGTTTTACGAAGTTTTGGTCAGAGGCTTCAGCGACTCCAACGGCGACGGCACGGGTGACCTGGGAGGCCTCGCCGACAAGCTGGACTATCTCGCCTGGCTCGGCATCGACTGCCTGTGGCTGCCGCCCTTCTACCCATCTCCGTTGCGAGACGGCGGATACGACATCAGCGATTACGAGGGCGTACTACCCGAGTTCGGCACGATCGACGATTTCAAGGCTCTACTCAAGGCGGCGCACGAGCGCGGCATCAAGGTGATCATCGACTTTGTAATGAACCACACGTCGGACCAACATCGGTGGTTCCAGGCGTCGCGGAAGGATCCGCACGGCCCATACGGCAACTATTACGTATGGAGCGATGACGATACGCGGTACCCGGACGCCCGCATCATCTTCGTCGACACTGAGCCGTCGAACTGGACATTCGACCCAGTCCGCAAACAGTACTTCTGGCACCGTTTCTTCAGCCACCAGCCAGACCTGAACTTCGATTCCCCCGATGTCCAACAAGCGATGATCGATGCCCTGCGGTTCTGGCTCGACCTCGGCATCGATGGGTTCCGGCTGGACGCTGTCCCGTACCTCTACGAGCGGGACGGCACGAACGGCGAGAACCTGCCCGAGACCCACGAGTTCCTCAAGCGATTACGAAAAGAAATCGATCGCGACTACCCTGATCGGGTTATGTTGTGTGAGGCCAATCAGTGGCCGGATGACGTCGTGCAGTACTTCGGCGATCCGGCGACGGGTGGCGACGAATGCCATATGGCCTTCCACTTTCCCGTCATGCCTCGCATCTTCATGGCGGTGCGCCGCGAGCAGCGCTATCCGATCTCGGAAATCATGGAGCAGACGCCGTCCATTCCGGCTAATTGCCAGTGGGGCATATTCCTGCGCAATCATGACGAGCTGACTCTCGAGATGGTCAGCGACGAAGAGCGCGACTATATGTGGGCGGAGTATGCCAAGGATCCGCGGATGAAAGCTAATATCGGCATCCGCCGGCGGCTCGCCCCGTTGCTCGAGAACGACATCAATCAGATCGAGCTGTTCACCGCCCTGCTCCTCTCCTTGCCGGGATCCCCCGTCCTGTATTATGGGGACGAAATCGGCATGGGCGACAATATCTGGCTCGGGGATCGCGATGGTGTCCGCACGCCGATGCAATGGACGCCGGACCGCAACTCAGGGTTCAGCTCCTGCGATCCGGGCCGGCTGTACCTCCCGGTCAACATGGATTCCATCTATGGCTTCCAGGTCACAAACGTCGAATCCCAAACGCGCAACTCGTCGTCACTACTGCATTGGATGCGGCGCATGATCAGGGTGCGCAAGGCAAATCCGGCGTTCGGCTTGGGAACGTTTACCGACATCGGCGGCAGTAACCCGAGCGTGCTCGCCTTCGTCCGCGTCTTCGGCGACGACATCGTGCTCTGCGTGAACAACCTCTCTCGGTTCCCCCAGCCGGTCGAACTCGACTTGCGACCTTGGGAGGGAGCGGAGCCGATCGAGTTGATGGGCGATACCCGCTTCCCGGCAATTGGTGAACTCTCGTATTTGCTGACTCTTGCCGGACATGGCTTCTACTGGCTGCGCATTCCGCGCAACCAGGTATCCGATGCTGAACCAGGCCGAGGACAGTGGGCCCGCGAGGTGGTGACGTGACCCTGACCTATGACGACCTGCAACCTCTTGTCGCACGCTGGTTGCCGAGTCAGCGATGGTTTGCCGGCAAGGGTCGGGGTATGTCCGACGTGTCGCTCAGACTGCTCACGGCGCTGACCGAGGCCGTCCCCGAAGTCGGCATCTGGTTGGTGACCGTGACGTACGCGGACGGCCTGGTCGAGACCTACCAAGTGCCGCTCGTCGCGCGGGCGGAGCCGTTGAGCAACCTCGAACATGTGCTTCTCGGCACGATACAGACGCCGGATGGCACCCGCTGGATCTATGACGCCCTCCATGACAGGGACGTCACCGGTGTCTTCATCGACGGGGTGCGCAAGGACGCGGCGCCCGGGCCGGTGCACTTCCAGCGATATGTCGACCCGAGCGAGCTGCCCGTTGATCTGCCGAGCCTCGTGCTCACCGGTGAGCAATCCAATACCTCACTGGTCTATGGCGATCAAGCCATTCTCAAGGTATTTCGGCGGCTGGAGCCCGGCATCAACCCGGATATCGAAATTCACCAGGCGCTCAGCGAGCTCGGCGCGAAGCATATTGCCCGCCTGCTCGGAAGCATGACGGCTGACATGCCCGACAACGGCATTGGCACGTTGACGTCCGCCAGCCTCGGGATGCTGCAGGAGTTCATGAGCACCGCGACCAACGGATGGGACCTGGCCAAGACCAGCGTCCGAGACCTGATGGCAGAAGCCGACCTGCACGCGGACGAGGCGGGCGGTGACTTCGCGGCCGAGGCCGAGCGGTTGGGCGCTGCGACAGCCCTCGTGCACGCCGACCTGGCCGTCGCGTTCGGGACTGACGTGATGCCCGGAGATCAGCTTCGGGAACGGGCGGCCGCCATGCACGCCCACCTCGACGCTGCGCTGGCCGAGGTGCCTCTGCTCGCTCCCGTGGAGCCAGGACTGCGCGCCGCCTTCGACGCGGTCGATACCCTCGCCGGAACGGCTGAGCCCGTGGTGACCCAACGCATCCACGGCGACCTGCACCTCGGCCAGGCCCTGCGAACTGCCCGCCGGTGGATCTTGCTTGATTTCGAGGGCGAACCGATCGCACCACTCGCCGACCGCCGGTCCTTCGACTCGCCGCTGCGCGACGTCGCTGGAATGTTGCGATCGTTCGACTATGCCTCCCGACACCAGATCGTCGACACGCCTGACCCGCAGCTCTCCTATCGTGCGAACGAGTGGGCCGAGCGCAACCGAGACGCCTTCTGCGCTGGGTACGCCGACGTCTCGGGCAGCGATCCTCGAGTCCATGACGTTCTGTTGCGCGGATTCGAGGCCGACAAGGCGGTGTATGAGGCGGTCTACGAGACGCGGAATCGGCCGACGTGGGTTCGGATTCCCCTCCTATCGCTCACCCGGCTCGCCGAGCCCACAGGTACTAGCTACCGTGCGTCGGACGACAGTGCAGCTGCCGACACCGGCCCCGTCCGCGAGGAAGGTGCTTTATGAGCAAGGACAAGGATTCCAAGGCCAGCAAGTCGCAGTCGCCCCGCAAGGCCTCCCCAGTGAGCGAAGCGGTAGCTGCGGCCGACGACGCCATTCCGGCCGCCCGCCCCGCGGCGCCCGATGCACCGCCGGTCAGGACCGGGCCCATCCCGGCCGTGGCAACGGTCGAGGGCGACGCCTTCGATCGCCTCGTCGGTGGTGCGCATCACGATCCGCACGGTCTGCTCGGCGCTCACCCGACTGCCGACGGACGCACGGTTATCCGCACCTTGCGGCCTGAAGCCAGCAAGGTGACGGCGATCATCGAGGGCAAGCCGTTCGAGCTGGAACGACTGCATGCGGGTGGGGTGTTCGGCGCGGTCGTTGACGGCCTGCCGACCGACTACCGGCTCGAGGTCGCGTACGGCGATGAGACCTACCAGGTCGACGATCCCTACCGCTGGTTGCCGACCCTCGGCGAGGTGGACCTCCACCTCATCGGCGAAGGCCGGCACGAGCAGCTGTGGGACGTTCTCGGCGCGCACGAGCGTACATATGACACGCCGCAAGGCCCAGTGAGCGGAACCTCGTTCGCGGTATGGGCACCGAATGCGCGCGGAGTCCGGATCGTAGGCGACTTCGACTACTGGTCGGGCCGGGACTATCCAATGCGCGCCCTGGGATCCTCGGGTGTCTGGGAATTGTTCGTCCCCGGCGTCGGCAAGTGGGCGAAGTACAAGTTCAACATCCTGGGCGCGGACAGCGTGTGGCGTCAGAAGGCCGACCCGATGGCCTTCGCGACCGAAGCCCCTCCCGCGACGGCCTCGATGGTGTTCACCTCCGGCTACGAGTGGGGCGACGACGAGTGGCTCGCCGCCCGGGCCGGAACCCAATGGCATTCGTCGCCCATGTCCATCTATGAAGTGCACATCGGATCCTGGCGACAGGGGTTGTCCTACAGCCAGCTGGCCGAAGACCTGGTTGCGCATATCAAGGCCACTGGCTTCACACACGTGGAATTCCTGCCCGTCGCCGAGCATCCGTTCGGCGGCTCGTGGGGTTATCAGGTGTCGTCCTACTACGCGCCGAGCGCTCGGTTCGGCAACCCGGACGACTTCCGATATCTCGTGGACCGGCTACATCAGGCTGGGATCGGAGTCATCGTCGACTGGGTGCCGGCCCACTTCCCGAAGGATGAGTGGGCCCTTGCCCGCTTCGACGGCACGGCGCTGTATGAGCATTCGGACCCGCGCCGAGGTGAGCAGCCCGACTGGGGCACGTTCGTTTTCGACTTCGGCCGCCGCGAGGTGCGCAACTTCCTCGTGGCCAACGCCGTGTTCTGGCTCGAGGAGTTCCACATCGATGGGCTACGGGTCGACGCCGTCGCCTCGATGCTCTACCTCGACTACTCCCGCAAGGACGGGGAGTGGCTGCCCAACGTCTACGGCGGCCGGGAGAACCTCGACGCTGTGGGCTTCCTGCAAGAGGTGAACGCCACGGTCTACAAGCGCGTGCCGGGTGTCGTCACCGTTGCCGAGGAGTCGACGGCGTGGCCCGGCGTCACCCGGCCGACGCATCTCGGGGGGCTGGGCTTCGGCTTCAAGTGGAACATGGGCTGGATGCACGACACGCTCGGCTATATCTCCCGAGAGCCTATTTATCGCCAGTATCACCACCACGAGATGACCTTCTCGATGGTCTACGCCTACTCGGAGAACTACATCCTGCCGATCTCGCACGACGAGGTCGTCCACGGCAAGGGGTCCCTACTCGGCAAGATTCCCGGCGATCGGTGGCAGGAGCTGGCCACCCTGCGCACGCTCTACGCGTACATGTGGGCGCACCCTGGCAAGCAACTGCTGTTCATGGGCCAAGAGTTCGCCCAAGGCGCTGAGTGGAGCGAGTCGCGATCACTCGACTGGTGGTTACTCGACGGCCCTGAGCACCGCGGTGTGCAGCGACTCGTCACTGACCTCAACCGGATCTACCGCGAGACGAACGCTCTGTGGTCCCAAGACAACGATCCGTCCGGATTCCACTGGATCGATGCCAATGACGCGTTGGGGAACGTCTACTCCTTCCTGCGGCTTGGAACCGACGGGTCGATCGTCGCCTGCGTCGCGAACTTCTCGCCGGTGCCGCACGAGCGCTACCAGCTCGGGTTGCCCAGGACAGGACGCTGGGAGGAGGTTGTCAACACCGACGCTGAGGTCTACTTCGGGTCAGGGGTTGGCAACTTCGGCGGCGTCGATGCCGGCGATCAGGTGTGGCACGGCCAGCCCGCGTCGGTAACCTTGCGGATCCCGCCGCTCGGGGCGATCTGGTTGCGCTGGATCGAATAACGGGCTTCGGCCTCTTCGCTACCGACAGCGCTCTTGGACCGCAGCCGCACCAGCGCCATGCTGGGAGGTGCGGCGTGGGGAATTCCTCGGCCCGGCCCGGCGTTAATCCGCCATCTCGTTGCAGATGCAACATTTTGGAGGCTGATATGCCCGCTGTGACCGCGGACACTTTGACGTTGCCACGCCTGAACCCGGCAACGCTCGGCGACACCGAGCGCCCCGTCCGGTCGGTAACGACCGGCCCGAGGGGGTTCGAGGGCGAAGGGTTCCCGGTAATCCGCGCCTTCGCCGGCGTCGGACTGCGGGACCTTGATCCGTTTGTCCACATGGACCAGATGGGCGAGGTCGACTACGCCCCGGGAGAGCCCAAGGGCACCCCATGGCATCCGCATCGCGGATTCGAGACCGTCACCTACATGATCGACGGCACGTTCCTGCATCAGGATTCGCATGGTGGTGGCGGGGTGATCGAGAATGGCGCCACGCAGTGGATGACCGCGGGCGCCGGCATCTTGCACATCGAGACGCCGCCCGAGGAACTGGTCCTGTCAGGTGGTTTGTTTCACGGCATCCAGCTGTGGGTGAACCTTCCCGCGAAGGACAAATTCACCCCACCGCGCTATCAGAGCATCGAGGGCGGTCAAGCGACACTCGTGGCGTCCGACGACGGAGGCGCGCTTGTCCGGATTGTCGCGGGAAGCATCGACGGCTACTCCGGCCCCGGCTCGACGCACACGCCGATCACCCTGGCGCACGCCACCATCGCTCCCGGCGCAACGCTGTCCCTGCCCTGGCAATCGGACTACAACGCTCTGGTCTACGTTCTTTCCGGGTCCGGCACGGTCGGATCCCAGGACCGGCCGATACGCACCGGCCAGCTGGCGCTGTTCGGCGCCGGTGACCGGCTGACGGTCTCGGCGAACGTCGCGCAGGAGTCCCGCCACCCCGCCCTGGACGTGCTGATCCTCGGGGGCCGGCCAATCGGTGAGCCGGTGGCGCACTATGGCCCATTCGTCATGAACACCACCGAGGAGCTGCAGCAAGCGCTCGATGACTTCCGCGCCGGCCGGCTCGGCGTGATCCCGGCCGACGCGATCATGCCCCACACCGCGAACTGATTCCCTTCTCCCCAACCCGACGCCAGCTCCCCAACCCGACGCCAGCTCCCCACCCGACGACGCCAGCTCCCCTACCCGACGCCAGCTCCAACTCCGACACCTGGCCTTGATGATCTTGGACTAATCGGCCTTATTTTGGCATTAGGTCCAAGATCATCGAGGGAGGGTGAGGTGCGAGGTCGCGAGGGCGAGGGTGTTGGCGGCGGCGCGAGCCCGAGGCGGGGCATCGAGCGGATAGGCGGGGAGACGCGAGGGTCCTGGCGGGGGGCCGGAGCGTGGGCGCCTTAGAACAGGGCGTTGGCGAGGGCGCGCCGCGCGGGTGGGACGCGGGGATCGTCAGGACCTAGCAGGTCGAAGTACTCGATGAGCCGCTCGCGGACGGCGTCCCGGTCGGCACCGCTCACTCTCCGGACGAGGGCAAGCAACCGACCCAGCGCACCATCGACGTCGCTACGCGACAGCGCATAGTCGGCGGCGGCAAGCTGGGCCGGCACGTCGTTGGGTGCGGTCTCGGCCCGGGCGACAAGCTTGGGATCAATGTCCTGCAGTCGTTCCAACAGCCGCACCTGGCGCAGCGCGAGCGCCGCCTCGGTGTTGGCCGGCTCCGCGTCGAGGATGGCCTGGTAGCGCTTCGCGGCTAGATCGAACTGACCGGCTTCGAGCGCGGCTTCGGCATCGCTGAAGCGCGGGTCGACCGGCAGCTCGGCTGACGGTGCCTCGTCGGCGTCGTCGGCGGCACCCGGTGCGACCGCACCGCCGAGACCGGCCTGCGCGCCGGCCTTGACCAGCGCGCCCACGAACTCCCGAACCTGTGGTTCAGGTAACGCACCCTGGAAGCCAGGTACCAGCTGTCCCCCGATCGCCGCGAAGACGGTCGGGATGCTCTGGACCTGCAACGCCTGCGAGATGCGCGGGTTGGCGTCCACGTCGATCTTGGCGAGAATCCAGGTGCCTCCAGCCTCGCCCGCGAGCCGCTCCAGGATGGGCGAAAGCTGCTTGCACGGTTGGCACCAGTCGGCCCACAGGTCGATGAGCACCGGCACCTGGAACGATCGATCGATCACTTCGGCCTGGAACGTCGCCTCGGTAACCTCGACGACGTAGCCACCAGGCGCCGAAGTGGGGTTCTCGGCGGCCCGCGTGGCCGCTTCGGAGCGGGCCTTCACGGCCGCGAGGTCGACGGCTCCGGACATGGCAGCTGCCATGGCGGGCGCAGGCGCGGGGGGACGACGGCGGTTCGCAGCGGTCATGTGGTCCAGTGTCCCAGATGCACCCTGGTGCCCGCCGCTGTTCAGCTACGGGCGAGCACCTGCGCGAGCGTCGGCGCGGCAGCGTCCTTCGCGGACAGTAGGGACCGGTCTTCCCGGTCGATCGTGATCGGCCAGTCGATGCCGAGCTCGGCGTCGAAGGGATTGACGGACACCCCGGCCATCCCCGGTGCCCATTCGGTATCGAAGCAATACAGATATTGCGTCGGTTCGGCGCTCAGCGACTGGAAGCCGTTGCACACGCCGGAGGGCACCAAAACCTGGGTTCCGGGTACGAGCCGCACGGTAGCGACCGCACCGGTGGTCGACGATTCCGGCCGGGCGTCAGCGTATGCGCCCAAGGCCTCGCCGGACACAATCGCGACAAGCTTCGTCATCGCCTCGCCGTGCAGCCCCCGGATCGTTCCCTGCCTACTCTGCGTCACGTTGATCTGCCGCCAAGGCCCGGCGTAAACACCGGCCTCCTGCAGGCCGCTCTCCCGGAAGAACTCCCGAATGGCGCCGCGCTCATCACTGACCTGTTTCATGCACAGCACGAGCAAACCGTCGATGGCGGTCTTCGACACCTCGAAATCGATCACGTTGGTAGTCACGCCGGGCATCCTAGGAGAATTAGTGTCCCGCACAGAGACCTAGAACCGCACAGGCTCCCGGTACTCGCCCCAGAGCGGCCGAAACGAATCACAAATCTCGCCGAGCGTGGCTTCCGCGCGCGCTGCCTCGAGCATCGGCGGGACGATGTTGCGATCCGAACGGGCCGCGTCAACCATCCGGGTGAGGGCCATATCCACCGCCGCCTGGTCGCGCATGCGACGCCGATCCGCGACCGCCCGGCGCTGGTCCAACTCGACTTCGTGCGATACCCGCAAGATCTCCAGCTCGTCGCCGACGTCGCCAGCGAGCGTGTTCACCCCCACCACGCGCTTCTCGCCCTTCTCCAGCTGTTGCTGGTAAGCGAACGCAGAGTCGGCGATCTCCGTGATGAACCAACCGTCCTCGATGCCCCGCAGCAACCCGGCCGTCATCGTTCCGTCGGACCCGAGATCTCGGATCTGAGTGAAGATGCGTTCTGCCTCCGCCTCGATCCGATCTGTCTCGGCTTCGACGTACCAGGAGCCACCGAGCGGATCGACGACGTTGAGCGCACCGGTTTCCTCCGCGATCACCTGTTGGGTGCGCAGCGCGATCTGTGCGGCCTTCGCCGAGGGCAGCGCGAGCACCTCGTCGAGGGCGTTGGTGTGCAGCGAGTTCGTGCCACCGAGGACCGCGGCCATGGCCTCGACGGCGGTGCGCACGATGTTGTTGTCCGGCTGCTGCGCGGTCAGCGAGACGCCGGCCGTCTGGGTGTGGAACCGCAGCCACTGCGCCCGCTCGGTCCGGGCGCCGTACACATCGCGCATCCACCGCGCCCAGATGCGGCGAGCAGCACGGAACTTCGCGATCTCTTCGAAGAAATCGATGTGAGCATCAAAGAAGAACGACAAGCCGGGGGCGAACTGCTCGATGTCAAGCCCGCGGGATAGACCCAGCTCGACGTAGCCGAAACCGTCGGCCAGGGTGAATGCCAGCTCCTGTGCGGCGGTCGCACCCGCCTCCCGGATGTGGTAGCCCGAGACAGACAGCGGCTTGTACGCGGGCACCTCGGTGCCCACGAACTCGATCAGGTCGCCGATGAGCTTCAGGTGCGGCTCCGGCGGATAGATCCACTCCTTCTGCGCGATGTATTCCTTGAATATGTCGGTCTGCAGGGTTCCGTTGAGCCGGCTGGTATCGGCGCCCTGTCGTTCCGCCGCCACCACATACATGCAGAAGATCGGTACCGCGGGACCGGAGATCGTCATCGAGGTGGTGGTCGAGGCGAGGTCGATGCCGTCGAACAGCACGTCCATGTCCGCGGCGGAGTCGATCGCCACCCCGCAGTGCCCAACCTCGCCGAGCGAGCGGGGATCGTCGGAGTCGCGGCCCATGAGCGTGGGCATGTCGAATGCGACCGACAGCCCGCCACCGCCCTCGGCGAGGATCATCTTGTAGCGCGCGTTGGTCTGCTCGGCGTTCCCGAATCCGGCGAATTGCCGGATCGTCCACGGCTTGCCCCGGTAGCCCGTCGAGTGAATTCCTCGCGTGAATGGGTACTCCCCCGGCCAGCCGATGCGCTCGAAACGGTCCTCGGCGCCGGTCGGCCCGTAGAGCGGCTCGACCTCTACCCCGGACAGCGTCGTGTAGTCCCGGTCGCGCTTCGGCGCCGCGTCGTAGCGCTGCTGCCAGCGGGCGCGGCCCGCCTCGATGTCACCCGCGTCCATGCTGCAAGAATACTAGGACGTCCTACTATCTGGCCACGCGGAACGGGCAACGTCACACCGGATGGCGGCTTCGGTGCGGTGTTCCAGCGGCTGTCAGCCCAGCCACTTGGTCGTCGGTCAACGTGATCTGCGCCGCGCCGACGTTCTCCTCCAGGTGGGATATCTGAGACGTACCGGGAATGGGCAGGATCACCTCCGAACGCGCGAGCAGCCACGCCAGCGCGACCTGAGCGGGTGTGCCGTCCGCGGCGCGCAACAGGTCATCGAGGCGGCGCTCCGCGGCTGCAAGGCGTCCGCCCCCTATCGGATACCACGGAATGAAGCCGATCCCATTCGCCGCGCAGTACTCGACAACGGGCTCCGACCTTCGGTGTGTGAGGTTGTAGAGGTTCTGCACCGTGGCTATCGGAGTGATCGCCCGAGCCTCTTCGATCTCCGCCATTGCGACCTCGGACAGACCAATGGCCTCGATCTTGCCCTCGTCCCGGAGCTCGACAAGAGCACCGAGCGAATCCGCGAGCGGGACTTGCTCATCGATGCGATGCAGCTGAAACAGCGGAATGCAGTCCAGGCGAAGTCGGCGCAGTGACATTTCCGCCTGCTGACGCAAGTACTTGGGCCGCGCAACCGGAAACCATGCGTCCGGTCCGGTCCGGACCAGGCCAGCCTTGCTGGCGATCAGCACGTGCGACGGATAGGGATGGAGCGCTTCGCGGATGATGTCCTCACTGACCGCCGGTCCATACGAATCTGCGGTATCGATGAGATCGACACCCAGCTCGACGGCACGGCGCACGACGGCCACGCACTCGGCCCGGTCGACCGGCTCACCCCAGATACCGGGCCCGGTCAATCTCATCGTGCCGAACCCGAGCCGATGCACCGTCCGCTCGCCAATAGTGAACGTTCCGGACGCGTGGGCGGGAAGCGTGGGCGACATGGCACGGTCCTACCACTGCGTTACTCCCAAGTTGCTGCGGGTCCGAACGCGCGGCACGCTCGCCTCATGTCGTTGATCTCTCCTCCCGCCCTGCGGGCTGGTGACACCGTCGCCATCGTGTCGCTGTCTGCAGGCGTCAGTGCCGCTGTCCCACACCGCCACGACGCTGGCGTGCGTCAACTGGAGCGGGCCTTCGACGTGCTGGTTGTCGACGCGCCCAACGCCCGCCGAGATGACGCCTTCCTGCGGGCGAATCCGCGGGCGCGGGCCGATGATCTGCATTGGGCGCTCGCCGAGGATGCCGTGGCGGGCATCCTGACCAGCATTGGCGGCGACGACTCGATCCGAATGATGCCGTATCTCGACTTCGACATGATCCACGACCATCCCAAGGTCTTCATGGGCTTCTCGGACACGACCGTGCAGCATCTCGCCAATCGGGTAGCGGGCGTCGTTTCGTTTTATGGGCCGAGCCTGCTGACCGCGTTTGCCGAGAACGGTGGCATTCACCCGTACGTCGAGGAATGCGTGCGCGATGCGCTGTTCCGGTCCGAGCCGCTTCAATTGCGGGCGGCGCCGGAGTGGACCGATGAACGGCTGGACTGGGCCAACCCGCTGCTCGCCAGTCGTCGCCGTCGCTGGTGGCCGAATCCGGGCTGGGCTTGGCTACAGGGCACCGAACCGGTCGAAGGGGAGCTCATCGGTGGCTGTGCCGACACGCTCGAAATCGTGAAAGGCACCCCGATCTGGCCGCCGCCGTCGACCTGGGACGGCGCCGTTCTCCTGCTTGAGCTTTCTGAGGAGGCGCCAGCGCCGTACACGGTCGAACTATGGCTGCAGAACTACGGCGCCACCGGCATCCTCGGCCGCATCGGCGCGCTGCTGCTGTCCCGGCCCGAGACGTACACGCTGCAACGGATGTTCGAGCTGTGGGATCGGGTCCAGCGAGTGCTGGCCGAGTGGGGTCGATCCGACCTCGTGGTTGTCGCCAATCTCGACTATGGGCATAGCTCGCCGATGGGCGTGCTCCCGCTGGGTGTACGAGCTCGGGTCGACCCGATCGAGCGCACGATCCGCACGCTCGAGCCCGCGGTCACGACCGCCTCAGCTGATGATCTTGGACTTGCAGTCGTCCCAGAGCAGTAAGTCTGAGACCACGATCCTTGCCGAGATGCCGCGGCGAAAAGAGCGCTTGTTACCTCTTGTCTCAGCAGCGTATTGGATCGACGATGAGGGACGGCGCGCCGACGGCCGGCCAGCAGCGAGCGAGGGGAGCAACGATGCTTCGACGGTTGTCCATTCTGGCGGTTGCCGTGGTAGCCGCAGTCGGGGTCGCCCTACCGGGTATCGCCACTGCGCAAGTCCCCGGCCCTGGAGAGGCGTTGGTGACGGTCGGAAGCCCGCCGGGCCCATTCTCGCAGAACAAGCAGAACGAGCCGGCGGTCGCGGTAAACGCGTGGGAGCCAACCGTGCTGGCGGCGGGCGCCAACGAAGAGGTCGACATGGAGGCGTGCAATGCCGGGACGGACAACACGTGTCCCTTCACGCCGGGGGTAGGCGTATCCGGCGTCTACTTCTCCTTTGACAGCGGGCGCAGCTGGACGCAACCGACGTACACGGGGTTCAGCGCCCGCAGCTGCCTCGGCGTGGTCGGAAACACCGATCCTGCTTGCACGCCCGGCGAAGGCCCCATCGGCACGTTGCCGGGGTACTTCGAGAAGGGGCTGGTCTCTGATGGCGATCCTGGCCTCGCGTTCGGGCCGAAGCCCGGTGCGAACGGCTTCTCCTGGGCGAACGGCTCCCGCCTGTACTACTCGAACCTGACGTCGAACTTCCCCGCGGGTGCGGCATTTAAGGGCTTCGAGGCAATCGCGGTGTCCCGGACCGACGATGTACACGCAGCGGCGAGCGGGACCAATAGCGCCTGGATGCCGCCGGTCGTCATCTCGAGGCAGTCGAACACCACGTTCTCCGACAAGTCCCAGATCTGGGCCGACAACGCCTCGAGCAGCCCGTTCTTCGGCACCGTGTACGTGTGCTGGGCGGCGTTCGTCGGCCAGGAGAAGGGCAACGCGGCTCCCGCACCGCTCATTGTGGCAACGTCCCACGACGGTGGCAGCACCTGGTCGCAACGGCAGATCAGTGCGGCCGCCAATAACGGCCAGCGCAACCCGCCGGATGGCTGCACGATCCGCACGGACAGTCGCGGGACCGCCTACGTGTTCGGCGTCGGCACCGTCCCCTCGGCCGGAGGGCAGCGATTCGAGTTGCTCTCCCAGTCGGCCAATGGCGGCCAGACCTGGACGGCCCAGCGGCCGGTGGCCGGGCCAGTCACCCAGCCGGGCGCATTCGATCCCGTTCAGGGGCGGCCGGTGATTGACGGCGTTGCTGGCGCGCGCAGCGACCTGGCTCCCGCACCCAGCGTGGACATCGCCAACGGCGCACCCTCAGGGGCAGATGCGACCGATCGCATCGTCATGAGCTACGTCAGCGGCACGCTCGCCAAGCCCGATGTGCTGTTCACAGAGTCGACCGACCGCGGCGCCACGTGGGCGGCACCGCGAGCGATCGAACCCTCCGGTGACCGCGGTTTCTACACCGCTCCGGCCATATCGCCCAACGGCACGGACGTGTACGTCGTGTACAACGCCTTTACCACCCCATTCCGGCCGACCACGGCCGACCCGCGAAGCCTTGTCGGCGTCGTCATGCACGCCTCGGTGAGCGGCTCTGGAGCGACCGGCAGCTTCACTACGGCGAATCGCGGGGAATCTGGAGATCCACGCGGTAGCAGTGCGAACGCCCTAACCGATGAGTTCCTCGGCGACTACGTGTACGCGGCGGCGACTCGCACGTATGGCGTCGCGGTGTGGAACGACGCGAGAAACGCGGCCGACTGCCCCGCGATCGACGCGTACCGGCAGGCACTTCAGAACGGCGTCGCCGCGACGGCGCCTGCGGTCGAACAAGAATGCGACTTCAACTTCGGCAACTCCGATATCTACAGCTTCACCACCGCGGCGCCCTGACCGAGGCAATGGGCTGCCACGCCTGCACGCACGCGTGGCAGCCCGCTGGGCCTTAGCGACTCCAGACATCGCGACGACGTGCAGCGGCGGGGCCGCAGCGGGCTGTTACTCGGCGAAGTCGCCGGCGTCCACCCGCAGCCCGCGCAAGATGATGAACAGCGCGTCGAGGTCGTCGATGCCAAGTGCGCCGAGTCCGAAGTGGGCCTCGTTCAGCGCAGCGGTCGCCTCCCGAGCGACTCGCCGACCGTCCTCGGTGATGACGGCCAGGATGCCGCGGCCGTCCCGCGGATTGGGCTCTCGCCGTACCAGGCCCGCACCTTCGAGCCGGTCGATGACGTTGGTCACAGACGTGGCGTGGACCTGCAATCGTTCCCCCACCTTGGACAGCGGCAAGGCGCCGTCCCGGGCGAAGGAGAGCAGCACAAGCGCCTCGTAGCGGCTGAACGTGACGCCGTACGGCTTGAGCAACGTGTCGAGCTCGCCGATCAGCACCTGCTGGGCTCGCATGATCGAGGTAACCGCCCGCATGGCTGCGTAGACCTCGGCGGGCTCACCCGGCGAGTGCTTCTCCCAGAGCAGCCCGGCGCGCTCGATGGGGTCGAACGGCAGCAACGGCACCGTTGCAGGGTAACCTCGGCGCCCACTCGCCCGCGTAACGTGCCAGGCATGACCGACGTGCTGGATCGCCTGGACCTGCTCGGCCTCGACGCCGATCTGTCCGATGACAACCGACTGCTTCGTGACACGGTGCGCAAGTTCGCCGACGACCGGCTCCGGCCGAACATCCGGGACTGGTACGAGTCCGGCACCCTGCCGGCCCGCGAGTTAGCCCGCGAGTTCGGCGACCTCGGCGTTCTCGGCATGCATCTGTCCGGCTACGGCTGCCAAGGCTCGACGGCCGCCCAGTACGGCCTGGTCTGCGCGGAAGTCGAGGCCGTGGACAGTGGGCTCCGATCGCTGATCAGCGTGCAGGGCTCGCTCGCCATGTACGCCATCTACGCATACGGCAGCGAAGAGCAGAAACAGCGTTGGCTGCCCCGCATGGCTGCTGGCGAAGCGGTTGGATGTTTCGGCCTGACCGAGGCTGACTCCGGATCCGATCCCGGCTCCATGCGCACCCGCGCGGTGCGTGACGGGTCGGATTGGGTGCTCACCGGATCGAAGATGTGGATCACGAACGGTTCCGTCTCTGACATCGCCGTGGTGTGGGCCCGAACCGACGATGGTATTCGCGGTTTCCTCGTCGAGCCGGGCATGCCGGGCTTCGGGGTTCAGGACGTGCATCACAAGCTCTCGCTGCGGGCGTCGGTGACGAGCTCACTGCACCTCGACGAGGTTCGGCTACCGGCCGACGCCTTACTACCTGAAGCCAGAGGGCTACGTGCGCCACTAGGGTGCCTGTCCGAGGCGCGCTTCGGCATCGTCTGCGGGGTGACCGGCGCCGCGCGCGATGCGCTGGCCGCCACGCTCGACTACGCCGGAACCCGGACCCAGTTCGGTCGGCCCATCGCGGGCTTCCAGTTGACGCAACGCAAGCTCGCCGAACTCGCCGTGTCGCTGAACCAGGCCGAGCTCACCGCGCGGCGGTTGGCCGAGCTGAAGGATGCCGGGCGGATCACGCCGCAGCACGTGAGTTTCGGCAAGTTCGCCAACGTCCGCGCCGCATTGGAGATCTGCCGGGAGGCGCGCAGCATCCTCGGCGGGAGTGGCATCACGACGGAGTACCCGGTACTGCGCCACGCCCTCAACCTCGAGACCGTGTACACCTACGAAGGCACGCACGAGGTGCACACGCTCGTTCTCGGGCAGGCGCTGACGGGCATCGACGCCTTTCGTTGACCCGCCGATGCCGCCGCTTGGCGCGCCCCGCTGGCCCCACCGACGCGCGGGAAGCGACGCAACGCTGACCGCCGTCCCGACCTGGGCCAACCCATAGGCTTGCCGGAGTGGATTGGAACCTGCGGACGTGCTCGCGCAAGGGTCACGTGACCTACGCGCCAGACGAGCCACCTCTGCGGGCCAAGCTCGAAGCGAGTACGCCGTTGGGCGAGGCGTGGCGGTGCCTGCGATGCGGCACTTACGTCCTCGGCCAAGCGGATGGCAGCGGTCCGGCCGACCATGCGCCGATGCTGCTTCGCGGAAAGGCGTTGCGCTCGGCGTTCATCCTGCGGGCACTGGCTATCGAACGATGGGTTCGTGGCGCCATCGTCCTGCTGATCGGCATAGCTGTCCTGCGGCTCGAGAGCAATCAGGTCTCCATCAAGGACCTCGTCAACCAGGACCTGCATCTGCTGAAGCCGTTCTTCGACCAGATCAAATTCAACGTGTCGGACTCCGCCTTGGTGCGGGCGGTCGAGAACTCGCTCAATGCCAGCCCGACCACCCTGAACCTGGTCGCCGCGTTCCTGATCTTCTACGGGGTCCTGCAGCTGATCGAGGGGCTCGGCCTGTGGCTGCTCAAACGATGGGGAGAGTACTTCGCCGTCGTCGCGACCTCACTGTTCATCCCGCTCGAGGCGTACGAGCTCACCGAGAAGATCACCTGGTTACGCGTCGCCGCATTGATCGTCAACGTCGCTGCGGTGGTGTACCTGCTCGTGTCGAAGCGCCTGTTCGGGATTCGCGGCGGCCACGCGGCTTACCAGCGCGCGCAACACGAAGCGTCGCTGCTGGAGGTCGAGGAGTCGGCCGGGGCGGTCGCTCAACCGACCACTCCGTGGTAAGGCGGCCGGCGCTCAGGCATGATCGGACAATGGCTCGCAAGCCGGTCCGTGCGACCGCGACACTGCAGCGGGCGGTCGACCTGGCCGCCGGCGCTCGGGTGAGCTTGGCCCGGATGCGGGACCCAGGCTTACGGCTGCGCCGCCGCCAGCGGCGAGCACAATGGGGCGTGGCCTTGCGCGCCGTTCCAACCGCGCTTCTGGGCGGTCTTGCGGCGCAGGCCATCGTGACCGGCGATCCGATCGCAGGCGCCTGCCTGGCCGCGGTGTCGGCCGGAGGCGCCTGGGTCACTGCGAGGGCATCCCGGCACGCCTGGCAGCTGCATCGATTGCCGATTCCGGCGCCGCGACCGGTGCGGCCGGCGCGTGGCTCGGCCGCCCGCGCCGCCATCGATCGACTGGATGCAGACGAGGTCGCGCTCAGACAGCTCCTCGGATTGCTCGGGGAGCCGGGAGCGTACCCGGCCGTTGCCGCGGCCGACGCCGCGAATGCGCTGCGGCAGTGCGCCGCCCGGGTCGTGGCGGTCGAAGCAGCGTCGGCGCGGACGAGCCGCGCTGGACGGCGAATGGACCCGGCTGTCGCCGCCCTCGTCATCCGACTCGACGCCGGCGTTGCAGCGCATGGACGGCTCGTCAGGGCGGCCGCCGATGCCGTGGCGGCCAGTTCCGGGGTGCCAGACACCTGGGCGTTGGAGCGCATCGAGGACGAGACCGATCGCCTGCGCGGCCTCGCGCTCGGCCTGACCGAGCTTGATCCGGGCGCCGATCGCAGGCGGCCTTAGTTCGCGAGGGCGGCGACCAGATCAAACGCGGCCGTGTACGGGTCCGTCTCCCCAGCCACGACCCGGGCTGCCGACGCCGACAAGGCCGCCGAGCCGTGTACCGCCGTGATCCGATCCCGGACATCAGCGACGGCGATGGCCTCGATTTCGGCAGCCGCCCGCGCGATTCGACGCCGGTCAAGTTCGCCGTGCCGAATCATCCACTCGCGGTGCTTCCCGAGCGCGGCACGAAGCTCGCCGATCCCCTCCCCCCGCGACGCCACGGTCTTGACGATGGATGGCCGCCATGCTCCTGGCACCGAGTGCCGGCCACCTAGCGACTGCATGTATCGCAGGTCACGCACGACCTGATCGGCACCGTCCCGGTCGGCCTTGTTGACGACGAAGATGTCCGCGATCTCCAGAATGCCGGCCTTGGCCGCCTGGATGCCGTCACCCATACCGGGAGCCAGGAGTACGACGGTGGTATCCGCGAGCGACGCGATCTCCACCTCTGCCTGTCCGACGCCAACGGTTTCGACGATGATCACGTCGCAGCCAGCGGCGTCCAGCACCCGCAGCGCTTGCGGCACCGCGCTGGATAAGCCGCCCAGGTGGCCCCGGGACGCCATGGAGCGGATGAACACCCCATCGTCGGTCGCATGATCTTGCATGCGTACCCGATCGCCGAGTAAGGCACCCCCGGAAAACGGAGAGGACGGGTCGACGGCCAGCACGCCGACGCGCTGCCGGTCGGCGCGCAGTTCTCTCACGAGAGCCGACGTCGTCGTTGACTTGCCGACGCCGGGCGAGCCGGTTAGGCCCACCACCTGGGCGTGCCCGGCAAGCCCGACCAACACGCGGGCCACGTCACGCAGCGCCGACGAATTGCTCTCGACCAGCGAGATGAGCCGCCCGACCGCGCGGGGGTCAGCTGCGCGCGCGCGCTCGACGAGGTCCGGGATGTCGACGGTCCGGCGGACCCCGGCGGTCACGGGACGCGCAGGAGCAGTGCATCTCCCTGGCCGCCACCGCCGCACAGCGCCGCAGCGCCGAGGCCGCCGCCTCGCCGCTTCAGTTCCAGGACGAGCGTCAGCGCCAGCCGGGCGCCCGACATGCCAATCGGGTGACCAAGAGCGATGGCCCCACCGTTGACGTTGACGATCTCCGGTCCGACGCCGAGGTCGGCCATCGACTGCAGCGCCACGGAAGCGAACGCCTCATTGATCTCGATCAGGTCAAGATCAGCCACAGTCAGC
This sequence comes from uncultured Actinomycetota bacterium, assembly GCA_963748415.1. Lineage (GTDB taxonomy): Bacteria > Actinomycetota > Actinomycetes > Mycobacteriales > Jatrophihabitantaceae > CAVVJA01. Next base: position 248,107 of record CAVVJA010000020.1, read on the forward strand.
CCCGCCTTGCGCAGAGCACTGTTGATCGCGTTCGACGGCTGGGATTGCAGCGAGTTGTCCGGGCCGGCTACGTTGCCGTGCGCTCCGATCTCGGCAAGCCAGGTCAGGCCGAGCTCTTCTGCCTTGTCCTTGCTCATGACGACGACCGCGGCCGCACCGTCGGAGATCTGCGATGCGCTGCCGGCGGTGATCGTGCCGTCCTTGCCGAATGCCGGCCGAAGCCGCGCCAGGCCTTCGACTGTGGTGTCCGCCCGGACCCCCTCGTCCTCGGTCACTTCGAGCGCGTCACCCTTACGCTGCGGGATGGTCACCGGCGTGATCTCGTCGGCGAACAAGCCGTTCTTGATCGCCTCCGCGGCACGCTGGTGAGACTGCGCGGCGAACTCGTCCTGCTCCTGGCGGCCGATGCCGAGCTTCGCGTTGTACCGGTCGGTGGACTCACCCATCGGAATGTGGTCGAACACGTCGGTCAGCCCGTCGTACGCCATCGAGTCGAGCACCTCGATTGCGCCGTACTTGTACCCGGACCGAGACTTGGGCAGCAGGTGTGGGGCGTTGGTCATGGACTCCTGTCCGCCGGCCACCACGATGTCGAATTCACCGACCCGGATCAGCTGATCAGCGAGCGCAATCGCGTCCAGACCGGACAAACACACCTTGTTCAGGTTGAGCGCCGGGACCGACATCGGGATGCCCGCTTTGACCGCAGCCTGCCGGGCCGGGATCTGCCCGGCACCGGCCTGCAGCACCTGGCCCATGATGACGTACTGCACCTGGTCTGGCCGCACCCCGGAGCGTTCCAAGGCGGCCGTGATTGCCACGCCGCCAAGGTCCGCGGCGGAGAAGTCCTTGAAGGCACCGAGCATCCGGCCGATCGGGGTCCGAGCGCCGTGAACGATTACTGATCCAGCCATTGCGGAGCACCTCCCAGAAATCGCTGGTGAGAAATACCACTGTAAACGGCTGACCGTTTCCGGCGGGTGTGAGACCGGGCACCTGGCCGCCCCAAAACCACTTGTCACACGTCATCATGTGGCGATGCCGCCCACGCACCGTTATCGCCGGGTCGACCACGTGGGTATTGCGGTGCCCGACCTCGACGCCGCGGTGGCGTTCTACCGGGACACGTTCGGATTCACCAGCGTGCACGAGGAGGTCAACGAGGACCAAGGCGTGCGGGAGGCCATGCTCGCCGTCGGTGACGGCGCCACCCGTTTGCAGCTGCTGGCCCCGCTAAGGCCCACGTCGCCGATAGCGGCGTTTCTCGACCGGAAGGGTCCCGGGATTCAGCAGATTGCGTACACCGTCGACGATATCGAGACGGCGTCTGCGACGCTGCGCGCGCGTGGCCTGCGCCTGCTGTACGACCAGCCCCGCCGCGGAACGGCCGGAAGCCGGATCAACTTCGTCCACCCGAAGGACGCCGGCGGCGTGTTGGTCGAACTGGTCGAGCCCGCCACCGACTCATAGCATTCGGCTACTCGCGACCCCCGGAGGCCAGATGGACGAGATCCGCGCCGCGATCCTGTCCGGCGAGTCGGGTGCCCTCGCCGGCCTCCCACTCCCCGAGTCCTACCGCGGCGTCGTCGTTCGCGCCGACGAGGTCCGCATGTTCGAAGGTATGCCCACGCGGGACAAGGATCCCCGGCAAAGCCTGCACCTGGAGGACGTTCCTACGCCGGACATCGGGCCCGGCGAAGCCATCGTCGCGGTGATGGCCAGCGCCATCAACTACAACACCGTATGGACGTCGATTTTCGAGCCGTTGCCGACATTCGCGTTCCTGCGCCGCTACGCGAAGACCTCGGAGTTTGCCGCAAAGCACGATCAACCATTTCATGTCGTAGGGTCGGATCTCGCCGGCGTCGTGCTGCGGGTCGGTCCGGGTGTGATCGATGGCAGGACGGGCGACGAGGTCGTGGCCCATTGCCTGTCCGTCGAACTCGAGGATCCGCAGGGCCACGACGACACGATGATGGATCCGCAGCAGCGCATCTGGGGCTTCGAGACCAACTTCGGCGGCCTGGCCGAGCTGGCACTGGTGAAGTCAAATCAACTCATGCCCAAGGCCGCCCACCTGAGCTGGGAGGAGGCCGCCTGTCCTGGACTCGTTAACTCGACGGCCTATCGGCAGCTGGTCAGCCGGCACGGCGCGGACATGAAGCAGGGCGACGTCGTGCTGATCTGGGGCGCCACGGGCGGCCTCGGCTCCTATGCCACCCAGTACGCGATCCACGGGGGCGCGATTCCGGTCTGTGTGGTGTCGTCGCCGGGCAAGGCGGAGCTCTGCCGGCGCATGGGCGCCGATCTCGTCATCGACCGGAGCGGCGGAAGGGTTCGAGTTCTGGCGGGACGGGGGATCAACAACCCCGCGAGTGGCGGCGGCTCGGCGCGCGGATCCGCGAGCTGACTGGCGGAGAGGACCCTGGACATCGTCTTCGAACATCCCGGCCGGGAGACGTTCGGGGCGAGTGTCTTTGTGGCCCGACGCGGCGGCACGGTTGTGACTTGTGCCTCGACCTCTGGTTACTGGCACGAGTACGACAACCGGTATCTGTGGATGAATTTGAAGAGAATCATCGGTTCTCATTTCGCCAACTATCGCGAGTCCTGGGAGGCCAATCGGCTGATCACGCGCGGTCGGATCCACCCCACGTTGTCCCGCGTATACCCGCTCCCCGAAACCGGGCAGGCCGCGTTCGACGTACATCGCAATTTGCACCAGGGCAAGGTTGGCGTGCTGTGCCTGGCCCCAGAAGCGGGGCTCGGGGTGCGCGATAGCGAGCTGCGCGCCCGGCACATCCAGGACATCAACCGATTTCGTGAGGATGCTTAGAGCCTCCTCTAAGACACGCCACCGGGTGTGGTTTTGGACGGTTGCTCGAAGTGCAACGATGGATTCATGTCTGCCGAGAACCACGCCCCGGACACCTTGCCGATCTTCGCTGAGCGCGGATTCGATACGGCGATGCGCGGTTATGATCGCCGCCAGGTCGACCTCTACGTCGGGCAGCTCGAGGATGAACTGCATGCCACCGTCGTCGCTCGAGAAGATGCGGTCGCGCAACTGACGGCGCAGTTGAGCTAGCATGAACGCGCAGCTCGATTCGTTGCGACGGCAGCTACAGGCGGCTGGCGGAGCCGGCCAACGAGGAGAACGTCGAGCCTCGCGTGCGCAAGATCCTCGAAAGCGCCCGGACGGAGGCCGCCCGGCTTCGGTCCGAGGCGGACGCGTATGCGCTCGCCGTTGGGCGCAGTGCGGATGAGGCGGCCGAGCGGATCCGGACCAGCGCCCGGGCCGAGGCGGCCGAGGTGCTCGCCGAGGCGAACGAGAAGCATGCCGCCGCCGACGACGCATTCCGGCAACGCGTCGCGGACGCGGATCGGTACCTGATCTCGAAGTGACCGAGCAGGCCGACAAGTATCAGCAGGAGGTGACCACCCGGGCCGACGATCACTACGCCGCCGTAATGGCCCAGGAGGCTCACCTCACCAGGGAGGAGGCGGCCGAGCGGGAGCGGTTGACCGCCGAGGCCTCCGCGCTGCGGGAGCGACTCAATGCGGAGGCGGCGGCCGAGCGACGGCGGCTCGAAGCGGAATCGGCCGCGGCCCGCGAGCGCCTGGACGCCGAGGGCGAGGCGCAGCGGGCTGCTGTCCAGGAGGACTTCGAGATCACCCTGCGCGCCCGCCGAACCGCAGAACAGCAACGATCCGCGGAGCAAGTGGCGGCCGCCGAGGCCAAGGCCACCCAGCTGGTATCGGCCGCGCAGGCCCAGGCGAACCGGCAGGTGTCCGAGGCCCGCGCCGAGACCGAGCGGCTCGACGACCCAGGCGCGTACCGAGGTCGACGAGCTGCACGCCCACCGCGACAACGTGCTCACCGAGCTGTCCGGCCTGCACGACCGGCTGCGCGGCGTCATCGAGGGAGTCCCGTAGCTGAACGCGGAGGCTGGTGATCCCGCGGAGTCAGCTCAGTACCGCGGAGCAGACCGGGTACGCTGCACGCCCGGTACGCGTCGATCCCGCGCTGCCCAGCACGGTGTGTGCCAGTGCCTGCGATCGTCGGCTTCGCGGTCGGTAGCCGGCCAGACGACGACGTGTGCGCTACCGGCTGGGATCAGCTGGTCGCAACCCGGACATCGGTAGACCTTGCCGGTCGCCCCGGACGTGCCTGGCATCGCCCGCACCACCCAGTCCTCGCCCCGCCAGGGCACGATGTGCTCGACCGACCCACCAGGTTGCCGCGCGGCGGCGGCCGGCTCCGGCCCGGGATGTGCCGCCCGGCGACGTCGGTTGGGCAGATTACGACGCGGCACAGGACTGACGGACTTGAGCCCGCCGAAATCCGCGGTCAGGTGTAGTCGCGGAAACCCATGCCGGTCTTGCGGCCGAGCCGGCCCGCCGTGACCAAGTGCTCGAGCAGGGGCGCCGGTGCGAAGCCCGGTTCGTGGAACTCCTGGTAGAGCGTTCGCTGGATAGCGAGCGACACATCGGTCCCGACGACATCGAGCAGCTCGAACGGGCCCATCGGGTATCCGCAGCCGACCTTCATCGCCGAGTCGATGTCCTCGGCCGTCGCGTAATGCGCCTCCAGCATCTTTACCGCGTCGTTCAGGTACGGGAAGAGGAGCGCGTTGACGATGAAGCCGGCCCGGTCAGCACACCGCACGGCTCGCTTGCCGATGACGGACGCAACCTCGAGTGCGGTGGCCTCGGCTTCCGGCGTCGTGGACACCGTGGACACGACCTCAACGAGCCGCATGATCGCCGCCGGATTGAAGAAATGCATGCCGATCACGTCGCCAGGCCGCGACGTCGCCGCGGCGAATTGGATGACCGGGAGGCTCGAGGTCGTCGTGGCGAGCACCGTCCCTGGTGCGCAGATCTCGTCCAGGTTGGAGAACAGCGCCTGCTTGACGGTGATGTCCTCGACCACGGCCTCGACGACCAGGTGCACGTCGGCCAAGTCGTCGAGCCGGACCGACGATGTGATCCGGCTGATCGCCGCGTCCCGGGCCGTCGCGTCCAGCTTGCCGCGCTGGACGGCCTTCTCCATGGACCGCGCCACGGCGGCACCCACCTGCTCGGCTTTTCCGGAGCTGCGCGCGACGAACGTTACGTCATAACCGCCGCGTGCGAGCACCTCGACGATGCCGGTGGCCATGACGCCCGAGCCGACGACACCGACGCGCTCGACTCGTCGCGGAGTAGCAACGGGCACCCACGCTGGCACCGTCGCATCCTCAACGACGGTGGGCGAATCCGGCGTGTCATACGTGTAGAAGCCACGGCCGACCTTCCGTCCGAGCAGTCCGGCGGTGATCATCTGTTTCAAGATCGGCGTCGGCGCATGCAGCCGGTCGCGGGACTGCTGGTACATCGTGTCGAGGATTTCGTACGAGGTGTCCAGGCCGATCAGGTCGATCAGGGCGAGCGGCCCCATGGGCAAGCCACACCCGAGCGTCATCGCGACGTCGATGTCTTCCCGGGTGGCGTAATGCGATTCGTACATGGCGGCGGCGTGGTTGAGATAGCCGAACAAGAGCGCATTCGCGATGAACCCGGCCCGGTCTCCGATGGTGACGTCGACTTTGCCGAGCTTCTGCGCGAACGCCTCGACGTCATCGACGACATCCTGCTCGGTGACGACGCTGCGGATGATCTCGACCAGCTTCATCACCGGCGCCGGATTGAAGAAGTGCAATCCGATGACCTTGCCCGGTCGGTGGGTCGCGACGGCGATCTCGGTGACGGACAGTGAAGACGTGTTGGTCGCCAGGATGGTCTCCGGCTTGCACACCTCATCCATCCGGGCGAAGATCGCCCGTTTCAGGTCGAGATGCTCGGGGACGGCCTCCACTACGAGGTCGACGTCGGCCAGCGCCGCCAGGTCGGTCCCGCAGTCGATCCGCTCCAGGATGGCCCGCTGCTGCGCGGAGGTGAGCTTTCCGCGGGCGACCGCGCGCACGGTCGAGTGCTCGACATGACCGAGGCCGCGGACGATCGCGGCCTCGTCGCGTTCGACAGCGACGACGGGCAGGCCGTTGCGGGCAAATACCTCGGCGATGCCCGCGCCCATAGTGCCCAGTCCGACAACGCCGACCTTGGTGAACTCACGTGACATGCGCCGCGCACCTCCTACGGGAACTCTAGTGTCCGGTAAACGAGGTTCTTTGCCCGGATGCGCGGATCCAGGCGGATGGATCGCAAGGCGGAGGAGGAGACGAATGGCAGCGCCATTCGCGACGACGAGAACGCCGCGAGCCGCCGGCTGGGCCGCGCAGGCGGGTGAACACACCTCGTTTACCGGACACGAGTCCGTCAGCGGCCCCAGCGGGCGCGTACGAGCGTGGCCAGCCGGTCCACGGCGTGCGACGAGCGGCGAAAGGTGGTCAGGGCAATCAGCGGGGGAACCCGCTGCCGGGTCACGGAATGGGCCCACGCGAACTCCCGCAGGCCGTCGGCACCGTGGATGCGGCCGAATCCGGAGTCCCGAACCCCGCCGAAGGGTAGCGACGGGGTCATCGCGACGGTGAACACGGAGTTGACGGTGACCATCCCAGTGGCCAGCCGCGCCGCCACCTCGGCGCCGTGCCGCGCGCTGAAGACCGCGGCGCCGAGCCGCAATCGGCTCGCGTTGACTCGCTCTACCGCTTCGTCCACGTCGCGCACGCGGGTGATCGTGAGCGTCGGGCCGAACGTCTCGTCCGTGATGGCGATGGAGTCCTCGGGAACGTCGACGAGGACGGACGGCGCCACGAACGGGGGATACACCGAGTCCGTCCCGCCCAATACCGCCCGTCCGCCGTCAGCCTGCGCGGCGGCGAGATGCGCGGCGATGACGTCCAGCTGGGCCGGCATGGTGATCGGACCGTAGCTAGCGTCTGCCTCGCCGCCCGGGCGCAGTTCGCGAGCCTGCTCGACCACCCGTGGCACGAACTCGTCGTAGACCTCGGCCACGACATACGCCCGCTCGACGCCGACACAGCTCTGTCCGGCGTTGGCCATGGACGCCCACACCGCGGCGTCGGCGGCGGCGGACAGATCGGCGTCGGCGGCCACGATCAGGGCGTCCTTGCCCCCGCACTCGATCACCACGGGCGTGAGGGTCGGCGCGCAGCTGGCCATCACCTTCCGGCCGGTCGCCGTCGAGCCGGTAAACGCGATCTTGTCCACGCCCGCCTGGCATAGCGCCTCGCCGGTTGCGCCGAGACCGGTGACGAGCTGTAGCACCGGATGTTCCGGAACGGCCCGGTTGAACGCGTCCACCAGCCAACGGGCAATGGCGGGCGTGTACTCGCTGGGCTTGAACACCACAGCGTTGCCCGCCGCCAGTGCATAGGAGATGGATCCCATCGGGGTGTGCACCGGAAAGTTCCACGGCCCGATGACGCCGACCACGCCGTACGGGACATACTCCACGGTCGCGGCATGGTTGATTGCCAGCAGCCCGGGCCGCACGGCCCGCCGGCGCAACACGGGCTCGGCGTGCCGGGCGGCCCACGCCAAATGAGCTACGGCGACCGCTATCTCACCGATGGCGTCGTCGACTGGTTTTCCGTTCTCGCGGTGTATGAGATCGGCGAGCTCAGTTAGCCCGCCGACGAGCAAGCGACGCCAGGCCCGCAGCCGCTGACGGCGGCCGGCGAAGCCGATCTCCCGCCACCAGTGCGCCGCCGTTCGGGCCCGTGACACCGCGGCCTGCACGTCGTCGGCTGAGTCGATCGGAAAGCTGGCCAGCACCTCGCCGGTGGCTGGATCGAGCGAATCGAACGTCGGCACGGTGGCAGCTCCTTCGCGAAGGACTCAGAACAGGCGCTGGGACGCGTTATCAACCCCGCGCAGGGCGTCATAGTCGAGCACGAGGCAGTCGATACCCCGATCATGCGCCAGCGTGCGGGCCTGCGGCTTGATCTCCTGCGCGGCGAGGACACCCCGAACCGGCGCAAGCAGCGGATCACGGTTGAGCAGCTCGAGGTAGCGGCTCAGCTGCTCGACGCCGTCGATCTCGCCGCGCCGCTTGATCTCGACCGCGACGGCAAGGCCGGCCGGATCGCGAACCAGGAGGTCGACCGGACCGATCGGGCGTGGGGTACTCCCGTCGGACCAGGCGATATCCGAAGCCGATGATCTGGATTTGCTCGGCCAACAGCTGCTGCAGGTGCGCTTCCACGCCGTCCTTGACCAGTCCCGGGATCCGGCCCCGAGCTCGTGCGTGGAGTCGTGCTCGATCTCCTCGAGGCGTGATGACCAGACGTTCACCGCGCCTTGTTGGTCACGGTCCACGACGCCCGGCGCTCGCTCCAGCCGGCACGGCGGGCTCATCCAGTTCAGCGGCTTGTAGGCCCGGTCATCGGCGTGGATCGAGAACGCTTCCGTCGGCCTTGATGAGCAGCAGCCGCGTCGCGAGCGGGAGGTGTGCCGTCAGCCGACCGAGATAGTCGACCGAGCACCGGGCGATGACGAGGCGCACGCTCGCCGAGCCTAGCGTCCCCACGATCGGTATGCAGATTCCGTCACCCAGGCAGCGGAATCTGCATACAAAGCCATAGACGCGAGTTAGCTGTTCACCGTTCGCAGACCGCGGGTCTCCTCGATCGCGTCGACGACCTGGTCAAGGACGTCGGCGATCGCGAAGTCGCGGGGCGTGAACACCCGGGCCACGCCGCCGGCCCGCAGCACGCGGGCATCCGCATCCGGAATGATGCCGCCGACCACCACGGGCACGTCGTTCAGGCCAGCCGCCCGCAATCCGGACACGACGGCGGGCACCACCGAAAGATGGGATCCGGACAGCACGGAGAGCCCGACGACGTCGACGTCCTCCTCGACGGCGGCGCTCACGATCTGGCCCGGCGTGAGCCGGATGCCGGGAATAAATGACCTCAAAGCCCGCGTCCCGCGCTCGAACGGCGATCTGCTCGGCGCCGTTGGAGTGGCCGTCCAAGCCGGGCTTGCCGACGAGGAAGCGCAGCGGCCGCCCTAGCCGGGCGCCAACCTCTCGTACGCGCGCCCGCACGGCCGACGCGTCCATTACATCGCCCGCTCGGGCGACGCCGGTCGGCGCGCGATACTCGCCGAAAACCTCCCGCAGCACGCCCGTCCATTCGCCGGTCGTGACCCCGGCGCGCGCGCACGCGAGCGTGGCCGGCATCAAGTTCGCGTCGGTCTTGGCCGCGTCGCGAAGGGCGAGCAACGCCTCGGCAACCGGCGCCGGGTCCCGAGCCGCGCGCCACGCTTGGACCGCGGGAGATCGCGATGGCCTCCACAGCCGGGTCGACCGTCTGGATAGCGGTATCCATGTCGGCCAGTAGCGGGTTGGGCTCCGACTCGGCGAACCGGTTGAGCCCGACGACAACAATGTTGCCCGCCTCGATATCGGCTCGGCGGCGTGGCGAGCGAGGACTACGAGTGCGGACTTGAGGTAGCCGGACTCCACTGCCGCGACCGCGCCGCCCATGGCCAACACGCGGTCGATCTGCGACGCGGGCACCGGCAAGCGATCTCGGCGACCTTCGCTTCGACGACCGGCGAGCCCGCGAAGAGGTCTTCGTACTCCAGCAGGTCGGACTCGAACGCGAGCACCTGCTGCATTCGCAGTGACCACTGCTGGTCCCACGGTCGGGGCAATCCGAGCGCCTCGTTCCAGGTGGGGAGTTGGACCGCCCGGGCCCGCGTATCGCGAGACAAGGTCACTCGCGAGCATCTCGAGCAGGGAGGCGCGTGGACGTTGTTCTCCGGCTGGGTCTCGGTCAGGCCCGAGTGAGTTGACCTGGACGCCGTACCGAAATCGGCGCTGACTTCGGGATCCGCCACGCCTATCGGTCCGCGCGATCTCGTCCCACAGCTGGCGAATGCCCGCAGCTTGCACATCTCCTCGATGAAGCGCACTCCTGCGTTCACGAAGAACGAGATTCGCCCTACGACAGCGCCAAAATCCTTCTCTGTCGACCTGCCCGGAGTCGCGGACCGCGTCGAGCACCGCAATGGCGGTGCCCAGCGCGAATGCGACCTCCTGTACCGGGGTGGCTCCGGCCTCCTGCAGGTGATAACTGCACATGTTGATCGGATTCCACTGGGGCACGTGGTGCACCGTGTAGGCGATCATGTCGGTGATCAGCCGGAGGGACGGCGCGGGCGGAAAGACATAGGTGCCCCGCGAGAGGTACTCCTTGATGATGTCGTTCTGGGTGGTACCGGCCAGCTCCGCGAGTCAGCTCCCTGCTCCTCGGCCGCCGTCAGGTAGAGGGCGAGCAACCACATCGCCGGAGCGTTGATCGTCATGGACGTGTTCATCTCGCTGCAATGGGATGTCGTCGAACAGGGCCCGCATGTCGCCGATGTGGGCGATCGGTACGCCTACCTTGCCGACCTCGCCCCGGGCCAACTCCGCGTCGGGGTCGTACCCCGTCTGCGTGGGTAGATCGAAGGCGACGGATAGGCCGGTCTGGCCCTTGGCCAGGTTGCGCCGGTACAGCGCATTGGACTGCGCCGGCGACGAGTGCCCTGCGTACGTTCGCATTACCCAGGGCCGGTCACGTGACGCGTCGTTGGGATACGGCACGGGCCACCTCCGCGGGAGGTCCGACCTACCATGCCACGGCTGGTTACTCCCTGGTAGGGTATTGTGGCCGACTTCGCATCTGCGGGCCACGCCACCAACTCATGTGGTGGCGATTCGCCTGTCGATGGTCGAGCATGGAACGGTGACCAAACGACGTCTCGGCCCTGGTCGTCGTGATCCTGGTCGTGGGCGTACTGGCCCTCATCACCCGCTGGGTGTTCAAGCCCTCGCGACCGCGCACCGGGCGCGGTCGTGGACGCCACGGAGTCGACCGATCTCGGAATGCTGGACGTCCTTGCCGCCGACTTATCGCGGTCCGACGCGATGACGTTACGAGCGTGCTGGGAGATGCTGGGATTCGCTCGTCATCTCGCACCGGCGCAACGGGGACGTCGATGTGCTGGTATTCCACGACGATCTGCCCCGTGCCCGGGACCTGCTTCGCTGACGCCGCAACCTTAGGCCCGCTAGTGTCGCGGGCGGATGGTCAACCTCCGAACGCGTCTCGATTCGGCTCGCACGACATCCGCGCCGAGGCTGCGCAACTGCTCCTCGATGCGCACGTAGCCCCGGTCGATGTGGTGGATCTCGGCCACTTCAGTCACTCCCTCGGCGACCAACCCGGCGATCACTAACCCCGCTCCGGCGCGGATGTCGGTCGCCCGCACGGGTGCGCCGGACAGCCGATCTCGGCCTCGAACAACCGCGTGATGGCCGTCGGTGCGAACGTCGGCGCCCATCCGCGCGATCTCGTCGCAGAACATGAACCGGCCCTCGAACAGGTTCTCGGTGATCATTGCGGTCCCGTCAGCGATCGACAGAAGGGCGATCGCCTGCGGTTGCAGGTCGGTCGCCAGGCCCGGATAGGGCAGGGTCACGACATCGAAGCTGCGCGGGCGATCGTGCATCTGCAGCCGGAAGCCGTTGGCGAGCAATTCCACGTCGGCGCCTGAGCGCACGAGCTTGTCCAGCGCCAGCTCCAGATGCTCCGGGTGGGCGTTACGTACCGTTATGTCGCCGAGGGTTGCCGCGGCCGCGAACGCCCAGGTACCGGCAACGATCCGGTCCGCGACGGCGACGTGTGCTGTGGGGTGCAGCTCGTCGACGCCCGTGATCTCCAGGGTCGACGAGCCGAGTCCGTCGATCTGCGCACCCATGCTCACGAGCATCTTGCACAAATCGACGATTTCCGGCTCGCGGGCCGCATTGTCGATGACCGTCGTCCCCTTGGCGAGAACAGCCGCGGTCAGGATGTTCTCGGTCGCGCCGACGCTCGGGAAATCGAGCCAGATCGTGGCGGCGCGTAGCCCGCTCGCCTCCGCGATGATGTAGCCGTGCTCGGTCCGGATGTCCGCGCCCATCCGCTCTAGACCGGCAAAGTGCATGTCGAGCGGCCGCGAGCCGATCGCGTCGCCTCCGGGCAACGCCACCCTGGCCCGACCGGTGCGAGCCAGCAGCGGTCCGAGCACGCAGATCGATCCGCGAATCTTGCGCACCAGTTCGTACGGCGCCTCGGACATCGGGCGCTCGGGCACCCGCACTCGCACGCTGTCGACCCGGCCCTGGACCGACTCCGTGACCTCGCAGCCGAGCCGGCCCAGCAGCTCGTGCATCGTGCTGACGTCGGAGATCGCCGGCAAGTTGGCGATCGTAGTTTCTCCAGGAGCAAGCAGCGCGGCTGCCATGAGTTTCAAGACGCTGTTCTTGGCGCCGACGACTGAGACCTCGCCGTCCAGCCGCGCCCCGCCCGTGACCCTCAGAACCTGCACACGCAGAGGCTATCGTCATGGGGTGGCTGTGCATCTCACGCGGATCTATACGCGCGTCGGAGACGACGGCACGACTGCGCTGGGTGACATGAGTCGGGTACCCAAGACCGATGTTCGAGTGGCTGCCTACGCGGATTGCGACGAGACCAACGCCGCGGTCGGAGTGGCGCTCGCGCTCGGAACGCTGCCGGATCCGATCGCTGCCGTGCTTGCGCAGGTGCAGAACGATCTGTTCGATGTCGGCGCCGATCTGTGCAATCCGGTTGTGCCTGATCCAACCTATCCCCCACTGCGAATCACGCCGGAATACGTGACCCGGCTCGAGGGCTGGTGCGACGAGTTCAACGCCGATCTGCCGAAGCTGGATAGCTTCATCCTCCCCGGCGGGACACCGGCCGGCGCTTTGCTCCATCACGCCCGCACGGTCGCTCGCCGGGCCGAGCGGCGCGCGTGGGCTGCGTACGACGGCGATCCCGAGCGGACCAACCGCGAGGCGATCCGCTACCTGAACCGGCTCTCGGACTTGTTGTTCATCTTGGCGCGCGCGGCCAACCCCGACGGCGACGTGAAGTGGCGTCCCGGCGGTGACAGGTAGCCCTGCTCGCCTCGGCTTCGTGATCTTGGACTTGCAGCTTTGGGGCCCACCGTAAGTCCAAGATCATCGGCAGCGGGGCCGGCCAACCGTTCCGAGCCCGGGGCTACATACGCGGCGAGGATGCCTCGAGCCAGGAGATGAATCCCTCGAACGCACCGTCGGCGAGTGCGATGACGATGTCTCCGGTGCCGTCTCGGCACTCGACGATCACCGCGCTGGCAGGTAGCCACGACATCTCGATGCGGGTCGGTTCGTGGCGCCCGAGCACCTGCAGATCATCGCGACGAAGCACCCGAGTGGGCCGGGTGCCGATACCGAACGCCCGGTACCAGCGCAGTTCGTCGCCCTCGTAACGGGCGACACCATACAGCCACCTGTTGCCGCGTCGCGCCGCGAGTGGAATGCCGCCCTGGCTCTTGAGCATGTAACGCTGCCGTGCGACCACCAGTGCGAGCGCCACGACGATGATTGCGAACAGCACGAGGATGGTCGTCTCAACTAAGACGGCCATCGCGGGAACTCCTTCCGAATGCGGTCAGACGTCCTCGCCTACCGCGCGGAGCCGGGCACGCGCCCGGTCCCGTGCCGCGGCTTGATCGGGACCCATGTCGGCCTCGGCCTTGAGCAAGTCATCCCGCGCCCGGGCCACGTCGATCTCCGAGGCCTCCTCGGCCATCTCGGCCATCACTGACACCCCATCGGCTCGAACCGAGATGAATCCACCGTGCACCGCCACGGTCAGTTCAGTATCGCCGTCCCGCTCGATCCGGACGATCCAGCCTGGTTCAAGCACCGCTAGGAGGGGAGCGTGCCCCGGCATCACGCCGATCTCGCCGTCGGTGGTACGAGCGTAGATCGATTTTGCCTCACCGGCCCAGATCGGTGTCTCGACGGACACCAGCTCGACGTGCATCGTGGCCATGACGTCAGGCCCGCTTCAGCTCGTTAGCCTTGCGCTCCAGGTCTTCGAGGCCACCACACATGAAGAATGCCTGCTCCGGATAGGAGTCGAATTCGCCGGCACAAAGCCGCTTGAACGCTTCGACGGTCTCCGATACCGGCACGAAGGAACCGTCCAGGCCCGTGAAGACCTTGGCCACGAACGTGTTCTGGGATAGGAACCGCTCGATCCGCCGGGCCCGACCGACGAGGATCTTGTCCTCCTCGGACAGCTCGTCGACTCCCAGGATGGCGATGATGTTCTGCAGCTCCGCGTAGCGCTGCAGGATCTCCTTCGTGCGTTGCGCGACCTGGTAGTGCTCTTCCCCGACGAAGCGCGGGTCGAGGATGCGGGACGTGGAGTCCAGCGGGTCGACCGCGGGATAGATGCCCTTCTCGGAGATGGGGCGGGACAGCACCGTAGTGGCGTCAAGGTGGGCGAATGCGGTGTGCGGTGCCGGGTCCGTGATGTCGTCGGCGGGCACGTAGATCGCCTGCATCGAGGTGATGGAGTGCCCGCGAGTGGACGTGATCCGCTCCTGAAGCTCGCCCATCTCGTCAGCCAGGGTGGGCTGGTATCCGACCGCGGACGGCATCCGCCCCAGCAGGGTCGAGACCTCCGAGCCGGCCTGGGTGAACCGGAAGATGTTGTCGATGAACAGCAACACGTCCTGACCCTGAACGTCGCGGAAGTACTCGGCCATCGTCAGCGCCGATAGGGCAACGCGCAGCCGGGTGCCGGGCGGCTCGTCCATCTGGCCGAACACCAGCGCGGTCTTCTCGATGACGCCGGTCTCCCGCATCTCGATGATGAGGCCGGTGCCCTCACGGGTACGCTCCCCGACGCCGGCGAACACCGAGACGCCACCGAAATTCTCGGCAACCCGGTAGATCATCTCCTGGATCAGCACCGTCTTGCCCACGCCGGCACCGCCGAACAGGCCGATCTTGCCGCCCGTGACATAGGGGGTGAGCAGGTCGACGACCTTGATGCCGGTTTCGAACATCTGCGTCCTGGCCTCGAGCTGGTCGAACGGCGGTGGGTCGCGATGGATCGGCCAGCGCTCGGTGAGGTCCAGTGACGAAGCAGGGACGTCCAACGGTTCGCCCAGAGTGTTGAAGACGTGACCCTTGGTAACATCTCCGACCGGGACGGTGATCGGGCCGCCGGTGTCGGTCACCTCCGCGCCCCGCACGAGGCCGTCCGTGGGCTGTAGCGCGATCGCCCGGACCACGTCGTCCCCGAGGTGCTGGGCAACTTCGAGCGTCATCTTCTTGGCGACCTCGGGCAGGTCGATGTCGAGGGTGAGCGCGTTGAACAGCTGCGGCATCGAATCGCGGCTGAACTCGACATCCACGACTGGCCCGATGACCCGAACTACGCGGCCGGTGCCAGTGTGATGCTCGCTCGTGCTGACGATCTCGTCGGCTATGGTCATCGCTCACTCCTCGGTGATGTGCTCGTCGCGCGAGCGCACATGCACCCCACGAGATCGCTTCGCGTTTCCGCAGGGACCCCGCTCATCGCTCGCTGATGCTCGCTACGGTGCTCGCTCACTCGTCACTCCCTGTCGCGGCGAGGGCGTCGGCACCACCGACGATCTCGCTGATCTCCTGCGTGATCTCGGCTTGCCGGGCTTGGTTGGCGAGCCTGGTGTACGTCTTGATGAGCTCGTCGGCATTGTCGGCCGCTGACTTCATCGCCCGGCGGCGTGATGCGGATTCGGCCGCCGCCGCGTCCAGCAACGCGGTGTAGATGCGCGTGTTGATGTACTTGGGCAGCAGGGCGTTCATCAGCTCGTCCGGGTCCGGTTCGTAGTCATACGCCGGCAATGGCCCCTGGTAGTCAGCGGCTTCGGTTTCTTCGACGACGAGCGGCGCGATGCGCAGCGCCACTGGGGTCTGCGTCAGCATGGATCGAAACTCGGTATAGACGATGTGCAACTCGTCGACACCCTGGACGCCCTCGGCCCCAGCTATGCCCTCGACGTCGTCTGCCCCGGCAAGAAACGCCCGGACCAGGGTGTCGCCGGCTTCTCGGGCATTGCTGAATGCCGGTTGCTCGGAGAATCCGGTCCAGCTAGCGGCGATGGGTCGTCTGCGGAACGAGTAGTAGCTCACCCCCTTCCGGCCGATGATGTAGAGGTCGGTTTCCTTACCCTCGCTCCGGAGCAACTCGACGAGCTCGTTGGTGGTGCGCAGCACGTTGGCGTTGTAGCCGCCGGCCAAGCCCCGGTCAGAGGTCACCACAAGGACTCCCGCCCGGCGCGGGTTCTCCCGCTCCTCGAGCAACGGGTGGTCGAGATTGGCCGTGCTGGCTAGTGCCGTGAGGGCGTTCGTCAACTCCCGGGCGTACGGCTTGGATGCCCTCACTCGAGCCTGCGCCTTCGCGATCCGCGACGCGGCGATGAGCTCCATCGCCTTGGTGATCTTCTTGGTCGACTGCACCGCCTTGATCTGCCGACGGTAGATGCGGAGTTGGGCACCCATGACGAACTCAGCGTCTCGGTGG
Organism: uncultured Actinomycetota bacterium; assembly: GCA_963748415.1. Lineage (GTDB taxonomy): Bacteria > Actinomycetota > Actinomycetes > Mycobacteriales > Jatrophihabitantaceae > CAVVJA01. The sequence goes on from CAVVJA010000020.1 coordinate 264,486, forward strand.
TGGTGGCGGCGGTGGCGGTGGTGGCGGTGGCGCAGGCCGGACCCGGGTCACCCTGTGCTGGCCGACATCTTTCGCCTTCATCGGCTCGGCCTCGTCCTCGGCGGCAGCGATCCGCTCGGAGGTACGGAACTCTTGCTTGACCTCATCCACGGCCTTCTTCAGCTCCTCGACCGTGTCGTCGGGTAGCGTTCCGGTCTCCACGATCGTGTCGAAGATCTGCTTTGCGTTGTGCTGGATGTAGTCATGCAGGTCCCGCTCGAAGCGTCGAATGTCCGCCACCGGAATGTCGTCCAGCGCTCCGGTCGTGCCAGCCCAGATCGAGACGACCTCCCGCTCGATCGGGAACGGGCTGGACTGGGGCTGTTTGAGCAGTTCGACCAGTCGGGCGCCCCGATCCAGTTGCGCCTTCGATGCCTTGTCCAGGTCGGAGCCGAATGCGGCAAAGGCCTCCAGTTCCCGGAACTGGGCCAGGTCGACCCGCAGCCGCCCGGCTACTGACTTCATCGCCTTGGTCTGTGCGGCGCCGCCGACGCGGGACACCGAGATGCCGACGTTGATCGCCGGACGCACCCCCGCGTTGAACAGGTCCGTTTCCAGGAAGCACTGTCCGTCGGTGATCGAGATGACGTTGGTGGGAATGTACGCCGACACGTCATTGCCCTTTGTCTCGATGATCGGCAGCCCCGTCATCGACCCGGCGCCGAGGTCGTCGGACAGCTTCGCGCAGCGCTCGAGCAACCGCGAGTGCAGGTAGAACACGTCGCCGGGGTAGGCCTCCCGACCAGGCGGCCGACGCAGCAGCAGAGATACGGCGCGGTACGCCTCAGCCTGCTTGGTCAGGTCGTCGAAGACGATCAACACGTGCTTTGCGTCATACATCCAGTGTTGGCCGATGGCCGAGCCGGTGTACGGCGCGATGTACTTGAATCCCGCGGAATCCGACGCCGGAGCTGCGACGATCGTCGTGTACTCCAAGGCGCCGGCCTCGTCGAGAGTGCGACGCACGCTCGCGATGGTTGAGCCCTTCTGGCCGATCGCGACGTAGACGCAGCGCACCTGCTTACTCGGATCACCCGACGCCCAGTTGTCTCGCTGGTTGATGATCGCGTCCAGGCAGACCGTCGTCTTACCCGTCTGCCGGTCTCCGATGATCAGCTGCCGCTGGCCGCGGCCGATGGCGGTCATGGCGTCGATGGCCTTGATGCCAGTGAGCAGTGGCTCGCTGACGTCCTGCCGCTGCACCACTGACGGCGCCTGCAGTTCCAGGACCCGTCGTTCGCTCGACTCGATCTCACCGAGACCGTCGATCGGATCGCCAAGCGGATTGACAACTCGGCCCATGAAACCATCGCCGACCGGCACGGACAGGATCTCGCCCGTTCGCTTTACTTGTTGGCCTTCCTCGATCTTGGACGCGTCACCGAGGACTACGATGCCGATCTCCCGCGCGTCCAGGTTCAAGGCGACGCCGAGCGTGCCGTCGGGGAAGCGGAGCAGCTCGTTCGTCATGGCGCTCGGCAGACCCTCGACGATCGCGATGCCGTCGTAGGTCTCTGCGACGACGCCGACTTCTTCCCGCGACGCCTCCGGCGTGTACGTCGCGACGTACCCTTCGATGGCGTCGCGGATCTCGTCCGCGGAAATCGTCAGCTCTGTCATCTGCTCATCCTGTCTCGTACGTCGGAATCATCGTCATCTGGGTCCCGCCGTGCGGTCAGCCAGCCACCGCATTGCGCGCTTGGGCCAGCCGAGTCGAGACGGTGCCGTCGATCACTTCGTCGCCGATGCGGATCATCAAGCCGCCGCGGACGGCCGGTTCAACCGCTGTCTGGACCGAGATGCGGCGCCGGAAATACTCGCTGAGCACGGCACTGAGCCGGCTCTCCTGAGCATCGGTCAACGGCACCGCCGAAATAACGCGCGCAATCGATCGGTCTCGCCGGGCGGCGGTGTCCTCCAACAGCCGGCCAATGGCCGCGGCGATACCGCGCCGACGGCCGCTGCGGATCGCGTGTTCGAGCAGCAGCATCGTGATCGGAGTGACCTTGCCAGATACCAGGGTGCGCAGTAGTTGGACGCGTCGATCAGGCGGTTGTGCAGCCGAATCAAGCAGCGTCGTCAACTGGGGCTGGGCCTCGAGAATCCGCTCGAAGCGGAACAGCTCGTCCTCGATCTCTCCGAGTGACCCGGCTACCTCAGCGTCGTAGAGCAGGACGTCATCGGCGGTCTGCTCGATCGAGTCGACAAGATCCCAGGGCGACGACCAGCGCTGCTGTACCGCGGTCCGGACGACGGCCATCGCGTTCGAGCCAATCTTGTTCTGCAGGAGCGTCATCGCGAGAGTCGAGCGTGCCTCGGGCGACATCGACGGGTCAGCGAGCGCGCGCCGCAAACGAGGCTGGGCGGTCACAAGTACGCCGACCGCCGAGAGCTGCTCGGACAGCGCGCTGCGATCGGTCGAGGAAAGATCGGAGATGCTTTGTTCTACGTCGGCCCGCAACGTGTCGAGCGACGCGCGGCTGACTCCGCGGATCATCTCGCCTGCTCCGCAGCATCCTGCCGCTCGAGGTCGGCGATGAACGAGTCGACCGTGGCGCTCACCTGGGCGTCATCGGCAAGTCGTTCCCCGACGATCTTCTCCGACAGCTCGACGGCGAGGCTGCCGATCTCCTGCCGCAGCTCGCGGACTACCTGGCCGCGCTGAGTCTGCAGTTGCTCGTCGCCGCGAGCGACGATCCGCGCTGACTCCTCCTGCGCTTGAGCCCGCAGTTCCTCGACGATCCGCTGCGCCTCGGCGCGGGCGTTCTCGCGGATCTGCGCCGCTTCACCGCGGGCGTCGGCGAGTTGGTGCTGGTACTCCGCCAGCGCCTGGGCCGCCTCGGCCTGCGCGGCCTCGGCCCGGGCGATGCCCCCTTCGATGGTGTCCTTCCGCTCTGCGAAGGTCGCCTCGAAACGAGGGACGACGAACTTCCAGATGAGGTAGTAGAGGATGCCGAAAATGATCAGCACCAGGATGATCTCGGAGAGATGCGGAACCAGGGGGTTCGGCTCCTCCCCGGCTGCCAGGTTGTTGAGTGTCATGGCGGACCTCTGGCCTCGGTCGGGAACTTTGGACTATGGCTTCAGAACGAAAGCGAGCGCGATACCGATGATGGCGAGCGCCTCGGCGAGGGCGAAGCCGAGGATGGCGATCGGCTGCAGCCTGCTCTGCATCTCGGGTTGGCGCGCGGTGCCGCTGATGTACGCCGCGAAGATCAGGCCGATACCGATACCCGGGCCGATGGCCGCGAGACCGTAGCCGACCATGTTCAGAGTGCCACCCATGGGGTTTCCTTTCGTTGTCAGTCGCGGGCGCGACTGGTGATGCCGGGGATCCGAGATGGTTGGGACATGGGTCAGTGCTCTGCTGCTAGTGAACCTTGGATGTATGTCGCGGTAAGCAGGGTGAAGACGTAGGCCTGCAGAACCGACACGATCAGCTCCAAGAAGCCCACCAGGATGCCGAGAATGAACGACAGAATGCCGGCCGGCTTCACAAGGAATGAGCCCGTGGCGTCGAACAGCAGGTACGCGCCACCGGTGGCGAAGAGCGTTAGCAGCAGGTGGCCGGCGAACATATTGGCGAACAACCGCAGGGACAGCGTGATCGGCCGGATGATCAAGTTGGACAGAAACTCGAGCGGCACCAGGAGGGGCAGGATCCACACCGGGACGCCCGACGGGACGGTCTGCAGCTTGAGGTAGGCGCCGAACCCGTGCCGGGCGATGCCCACGCCGTTGTAGACCACCCACACCATGCCAGCGAGTGCGTAGGCAAAGCCCGCGCGGGAGAACGGGGCGAACTGCAGGAACGGGATGAGTCCAAACAGGTTGTTGACGAGAATGAAGAAGAACATCGTCGTCAGCAGCGGCACGAAGCGCATATAGTCGCGGCCGCCGATGATGTCTTGGGCGATGCCGTTGCGAACGAAGCCGTAGGCCTCCTCGGAAAAGTACTGCGACTTCGACGGCACGATCGACATCCGGCGGGTTGTGATCAGGAAGAAGGCCGCTACGATGATCGCGCCCAGCACGAGCAACAGCGAACTCTTCGCCAGCAGTACCTGATTGCCGTTGAAGATGTCGGGAAACTCGAAATCCGATGGACCCGGTGACTGGAAGCCGTTGCCAGCCGCGATTCCGACCATGCCGTCAAGGCTGACGTGAGTCACGCGATCTCTCCTCGGTCGTCGTCAGTCGGGCGGGGAGCGTTGTCGCTATCGGTTCTGCTGTCGCTGCCTTTGCTGTCGTTTGTCGAGTCGTTGTGAGGTATCCGAGCCAGTTGTGCGAAGACCAGGTAAAGCCCGAACGCGGCGCCGATCACGATCCCCAGCGGAGCGAGGTAGTCGACGTGCAACCACCTGCCGAGCGCCCAGCCGGCGAGGCCGTAGAAACCGACTCCGGCTACAAGATAGCCGAATGCCGCCCACGGATCTGCACCGCCCTGGCCACTATCCGACCGTGGTGCTTTGGTGCCCATTCCGACCGCACCTTACCGAGTGGGACGCTCAATTCGAAGCATTTGGACGGGCGGCGCGGTACTGCTGCGCGACGCCCAACACGGCCGCAACGACGAGTCCAGCCGCGCACGCTTGGCCATCGACCAGTCGGGGGCTCAGTAGCGCGGCGATCGCGGCCATCAGCACAACAACCGTGAGGTACGTGGTCATAGCGACGACTACCCCGAAGCTCGGCGAGGCGTCCGACGCCCGCCGCACGGCGGCCACGCTGAGCTGAAAGATCGCGGTCGCAGCGGCGAGGCCAGCCAGATAGCTCGCCGCGGCCCGGCCACCCTCGTCGGCCCAGATCCAGAAGGCGACTGAGCCGAGGATCGCCACCGCGTAGAAAATCAGCCGCCCGCGTCGAGCCCACGTCATCATCGGGACGACCTCCCCGCGCCCACGCGGTGCCGCGGCCCCACCGCCGGTTGCCCCGATCGGTGATGAGAGAGCAAATCCGGCCGCGCGGACAGCACGATTCCGAGAACAACGAATACCGCCAGGCAGATGACGACGACCCAGGGCGTGCTCATGATCGATAGCGCGACGCCTCCGAAGGCCAGCAGAGCCGACCAAAAGTACAGCAGGAGCACCGCCCGAGTGTGCGTGTGACCCATTTGCAGCATTCGGTGGTGCAGATGCTGCTTGTCCGGTGCGAACGGCGATTGTCCCCGGCCTACTCGCCGCACGATGGAGAGCAGCAAGTCGACGAGCGGTATCGCCAGCACGGCAACCGGGATGAGCAGGGGCAGGGCTAGTGGGATCGACCCGAGAAGCCGGCCAAACGTCTGGGGATCCGCGCTCGTCGTGGCGGTGGTTGCCGCGGCCGAAAGCACAAGGCCGACGAGCATCGAACCGGAATCCCCCATGAAGATACGGGCCGGGGCGAAGTTGTGCGGCAAGAAGCCTAGGCAGGTACCGCCCAGGGCCGCGCTCAGCAGCACCGGGGCCGCCCACACGTCGGCCTCGCCAATGACCGCGAGGTGATAGGCGAATACGAAGAACGCGAGCGATGCGATCGCGGTGACACCGGCGGCCAGCCCGTCGAGCCCATCGATGAAGTTGATCGCGTTGATGGTCAGCACTGTGATCAGAATGGTGACGGGAATGCCGACATCCCGGCCGAGCACCAACGTCCCGGTGTCGCCCCAGGGAACATAGATCGCGGCTAGCTGAACTCCCCCAAGTGTGACCATGACGCCCGTGGCCGCGACTTGGCCGGCAAGCTTCGTCAGCGAATCCAGCTCGTACTTGTCGTCCAGCACCCCAATCGCGCAGATCATGGCTCCTGCGACCAGGACCCAGTCGACATTGGGCCCGGCGGAGAACGTGGCGCGCAGTGTCGGAAGCTGGTGCGCCATCAGTACGGCAACAGCGAACCCGCCGAACAGCGCGATGCCCCCTAAGCGCGGCGTTGCCACGGCGTGCACATCCCGGTCACGAGGGCGGGCCACCGCACCCCATCGGATGGCGATCACTCGTGCGATCGGGGTCAGCAACAAGCTGCCTACCGCGGCGAGGCAGCAGACGAGCGCGTACTCCAGACTGGGATGCACCTAGTGTCCTGGTACTCCTCTGGGGGCGTCGGACGCACCGGATATCAGCAGGTTGGGGCGGCCCCACGGTACCGGTTCGAGCTGGGCTGTGGGCCTTTCGCTAGGACGGGCGACCCAAACGAGGTGCCCGCTCCGCATTAGGCCACGACGGTCGAGGCAACCGATCGCACTGCATCGATGCTCACGGCCCCCTCGCGAAGCACCCGAGGCACGTCGGTCGTGACGTCGACGATCGTGGAAGCGACGCCGACCGCTGCCGGCCCACCGTCCAGGTAAACCTGCACGTCCTCCCCAAGTTGTTCGCGGGCAGCCTGCACGGTGACAGCGGGAGGCTGGCCGGTGCGATTGGCGCTCGACACCGCCATCGGCCCGGTGAGTTCGAGCAGCTCGAGCGCGACCGGGTGCAGGGGCATGCGCACCGCGACAGTGCCGCGAGCGTCACCCAGATCCCAATTCAGTGACGACGCGTGCTCGACCACGAGCGTGAGGCCACCGGGCCAGAATGCTTCGATCAGCGCACGGGTAGTGGCTGGAACATAGCTCACGAGCCCGTCGATGGTGTCCCACGAGCCGACCAGAACCGGCACCGGCATGTCGCGGCCGCGACCCTTCGCGGCGATCAGATCAGCCACCGCCCGGGTATCGAACGCGTCGGCGCCGATCCCGTACACGGTGTCCGTCGGCAGCACGACGAGCTGGCCAGACTGCACGGTGCGCGCCGCGGTCGCGATGGCCGAATCGCGCACATCCGGATCCGCGCAGTCGTATGTCACGCTCACGGGGACCTCCTAGGAGCATCAGAGTTCGAAGCTAGCGGTGAATCCAGCGCCCCGATTAGGGATCACGACGTAGTCCTCAGTCGCAGACATCGGCTGGCCGTCGACAGTCACATCGGGCGTCGCGCCGTGGACGAACAGCCGGAATTCCCGGCGCGCGAACTCGGGAAACCCGCGACCTGACACGTCGGCCCGCAACGTGACGGACGAGCCGTGCCGGCTGAGCTCGAACGTCGTGCGGTACATCGCACCGTCCTGGGCGGCGATCGTCAGACCGTCGTCCTCCTGCAGGAAGGTCCGATGGGCGCCGTCTGCGTCCGGGACGAAGAGATGCAACTCCACCGCTGTCGGGTGATAGTTCGTGCTGGGCGGAGCCTCGGGCCACATCGGTATGACAGCACCGCCACGCGCATAGAGCGGGATCCGATCCATCGGCGTCGGGACTAGGACAAACTGACCGCCGCTGACCCCATCGCCCGAGTACCAGTCGTACCAGCGTCCACTCGGGAGGTAGACATGCCTGGCGGTCTGGCCAGGGGTCGTGATCGGCGCAACGAGGAGATCGGCACCCAGCAGGTACTGGTCGTCGACGTCGCGCACGGTCGGGTCGTACTGGTAGTCGAAGACCAATGGTCGCTGGATGGGCGCGCCGGTTTCGACGGCATGCAGGAATGTGCCGTAGAGATAGGGCATCAGGCGATAGCGCAACCGGATCGCGGCGCGCACGAGCTCCTGGACAACGTCGCCCCATGACCAGGCGTATTGGTCGACATTGCCGATCTCGGAGTGGTTCCGGCAGAACGGCGTGAGCGTGCCGTATTGCATCCATCGGAGAAACAGCTCCGCGTTCGAGCTGCCCTGGAAGCCCCCGATGTCGGCCCCCACGAACGGCTGGCCGGACAGTCCGCAGCCCATCCCCATCGGCATGCTGACCCACAAGTGGTCCCAGCGCGACTGGTTGTCCCCGAGCCAGTTCGCGGCGTACCGCTGAATCCCGGCGAAGCCGGCGCGTGAGAGCACAAAGGAGCGCCGCTCCGGCATTGCCTGCCGGAGGCCAGCCGAGGTGCCCATCGCCATCAGCAACGCGTACTGATTGTGGTAACGCTCGTGCGAGGAGCGGCCGCGGTCGAAGCGCATCCGGTACGGCGGAATGCTGCCGGTCGAGGGCTCGTTCATGTCGTTCCAGATGCCAGCCAACCCCGACTGCACGTGGGCCGCGTTCAGCTCTCCCCACCAGGTACGAGCTTCCTCGGTCACAAAATCCGGAAATGCGGTATCACCCGGCCAGACCTGGCCTATGTATAGATCACCGCCCTCTGTCCGGCACAGCGCATCGCGTTCCCGCGCCTGATCGAAGACCCAGTTGCCCGGTTCATACTTGATTCCTGGGTCGACGATCGTGATCACCCGAATGCCAAGATCGGCTAATCGGGAGAGCATCGCGCTTGGATCGGGGAATGCCGTGCGGTCCCAGGTAAAGACGCGATAGCCGTCCATATGCTCGATATCCAGCCAGAATGCGTCGCAAGGGATATCAAGGTCGCGATGTCGCGCCGCCAGCGCTTCAACCGCGTCCTGGGTGTAGTCGAACCATCGGCACTGGTGATACCCCAATGCCCACAACGGCGGCGGCGCGATCCGCCCGGTAAGCCAGGTGTAGCTCGAGAGGATTTCCCTCATGTTCGGACCCGCGAAGACGTACTCGGTGTACTGGCCGCCCGCGAACTGCACACGATAGTTGTCCGGCTGCGTGAAGTCGTAGTGGCCGCGATAGCCGTTGTCGACAAACGAAGCCGCCATCGTCCCGGTCGGGTAGGTCTGGTGGTAGAAGAATGGCACCGCCACGTAGTAGGGATCCCATTCCACGCTCGTTGGGTCCCCGCGCGGATCGTCGGCCGGGCGCCCGCTCGCGAACTCCCGGGCCGCGTGCGGATCCAGCACGTCGGTGTTCCACAACGTGAAGTCCCGGCCCTTGCGATTGTGCCGGCCCGTCTTTTCCCCCAGTCCGAAGATGGCGTCTTCTTTGCGGCAGCGGCGGCGGAGGGTGAACGCGTCGTTCCGCGTCGCGTAGGGCCAGCAGCGACCGTCGGCGTCTGCCGCGGTCTCGATCACGGCACTGCCATCGGGGCGGTGCACGTCCAAACGGAACGGGTCTAGTCCCAGGGTCACAGTCATCGCCGACGTGCCGATTCGCACCGCGTCGGCCGCATAGTCCACGGCGAAGTCCACCATCTCGGCGAGCGGGTCGACGCATACCGCGAACGTCGGCGCATCGTCGAAAACACCGCCCCGGCTGATCTTGAAGCGAACCACGTCGTCGCGAACGACGTCGATGCGCAGCTGCTCGCCGGGCAATTGCGCGAGCACTCCTCGCTCGGTACCGCGCACGGAATCGACCCGCTCGAAACGCATATAGCCATCGGTGTCGATCACCGGCTCACCCTCCCACACCTGGGCGGCAAGCAACTGCTAGCTGGCGCAGGACCCTAGTGGCGGTCAGCTACCGGCCACGTTCGCTCAGCGGTCACATAGCGAGGGCGACCGGCGAGATCACGGTGGTCGACGACCTGGCGCCAGCCATCATCGCCCGAGAGCAATGCAGTAATGGCCGTGCCCTGCTGGTCACCGTGCTCTACCGACAGCACGGCCCCGGAGCGGAGCAGCCGTCTGGCCGTCGCGACCACGGCGGGCAATGCGGCGAGCCCGTCCGGGCCCGCGAACAGCGCGTCAGCCGGGTCATGTCGCACCTCGGGATCGACATCCTCGTCGCTCGCCACATACGGCGGATTGGCCAGCACCGCGTCGACCCGATCGGTCAGCTGCGGCAGTAAGTCTGGATCGGCCACGTCCGCCGCAACGACCTGGACATTGGAACCGGCACAATTTCGCCGGAGCCAATGGAGCGCGCTGGGTGAGCGCTCGACGGCATACACCGTCGCCAAAGGCACCTCGTCGGCTACGGCGAGAGCGAGGGCACCCGAACCAGCGCACAGGTCGACGGCGACCGGATGGGGGTTGGCACGCAGTACTGGGAGAACGGCGTCCACCAGCAACTCGGTCTCCGGTCTCGGCACGAACACGCCGGGTCCCACCGCTATCTCGACGTAGCGGAACGCGACAGTGCCGACGAGGTGCTGGAGTGGCTCCCGCGCCGACCGGCGGGCGACGAGCTCCGCGAACCGCACGGCCGTCTCGGCGTCGACTGTCTCGACAGCGGCCAGTCGGATGCGCGGAACGCCGAGAGCGGCGGCCAGCAGCTGCTCAGCATCCGTGCGGGCCGCAGGTACACCCGCGGTCGAGAGCGTCTCGACGGCAACCGTGAGCAGGGTGCGGGGGGCGGTCACAGGGCTGGCTCTCCGCGCAGCAGGGCCGCGGTATCGGCCTCAGACAGGGCATCGATGACGTCGTCGAGGGCGCCGTCGAGGACCTGGTCGAGGTTGTAAGCCTTGAACCCCACCCTATGATCGCTGATCCGGTTCTCCGGAAAGTTGTAGGTGCGCACTCGTTCCGAGCGATCGACGGTGCGAACCTGAGACCGGCGGGCGTCGGCCGCGGCGGCATCGGCTTCCTCCTGGGCCGCCGCCAGCAGCCGAGCCCGCAACACCCGCAGGCCCGCCTCCCGGTTCTGCAACTGGCTCTTCTCGTTTTGCATCGACACCACTGTTCCCGTCGGCAGGTGAGTGATGCGAACCGCTGAATCGGTCGTGTTGACGCTCTGCCCTCCTGGTCCAGATGAACGGAATACGTCGACGCGCAAATCGTTCGGATCGAGCTCGACCTCGACCTCCTCGGCCTCGGGGAACACGAGGACGCCCGCAGCCGAGGTATGGATCCGACCCTGCGACTCGGTCGCAGGGACCCGCTGCACTCGGTGCACGCCGCCCTCGTACTTCAGACGCCGCCACACGGCCTGGTCCGGCCGACGCGCCCGCACGGCGACGGTCGCGGATTTGACCCCGCCGAGGTCGGTTGCCTCCAGGTCGAGTACGTCGAAGGCCCAGCCTTGCCGCTCGGCGTACCGGGTGTACATGCGCAGCAGGTCACTGGCGAACAACGCCGACTCCTCACCACCCTCGCCGGCCTTGATGTCGAGAATGACGTCTTTGCCGTCGTTCGGGTCTTTGGGAAGCAGCAGGTCGCGCAGCTTGGTTTCCGCGGCGTCGACCTGGGCCTGCAGGCTCACCGCTTCGTCGGCGAAGGAGTCGTCCTCCGCCGCAAGCTCCAGCGCGGTGCGCAGGTCGCCCTGTAGCCGTTGCACTTGGGCCGCAGCGGCGATGATCGGCGACAGCTCGGCGTAACGGCGCCCGAGCGTCCGAGCCCTAGCCTGGTCGGCATGCACGCCTGGATCGGCGAGCGCACGTTCCACCTCATCGTGCTCGGCGGCAAGGGTAGCCAGGACGCCGTCGGCGTCGGCCTGATCGGTCATGTCCTGTCTCCTTCCGCTCCGGTCGTCGCAACATGAGTCAGCGCCCGCAGCCTGACCAGGTGGCCTGGCTGCGGGCGCTGCCGAACGCTAGGAGTTCGTGCTGCGGACGCGCTTGCCGTAACGCTTTTCGAACCTGTCGACGCGCCCGCCGACATCCAGGATCTTCTGCTTGCCCGTGTAGAACGGGTGGCAGGCTGAGCAAATGTCTGCGTGGATGTGACCGGATTTCGCCGTGCTGCGGGTGGTGAACGTGTTCCCGCAGGAACATGTCACCTCGGTGACGACGTAGTCCGGGTGGATACCGGTCTTCATTTGGATGGATCCCTTCTCATGGCCGCCGGGTCGCCGAGCCACGATGGTGGACTCGCCGTGAACCGGAACCGGGTCTCGTACCGTTTCAGTCTGCCAGCCGGGGCCAGGCCGACCAAACCGCCGCTGAAACAGCTCCGCGGCGGGGGATATTCCCTCGTCGCGGAGCTGCAGGTCGAGCCGCCTATGGATCAGCCCTTGACGCCACCCGCCGTCAGGCCGCTGACGATGCGACGCTGGCAGAGCAGCACCACGATGATCAGCGGGATCACGACGATCAGGCCGGCGGCCATCGTCTGCGTGTACGGGATGACATGCGGGCCGGCGGTGAACTTCGCGAGCGCGACTGTGGGCGGCGCGACATTGTCGTTGCCGTTGTACAGGTTGACTGACAGCAGGTACTCGTTCCAGACCCCCAGGAAGATGAGGATGGCGGCCGTAAAAAGCGCGGGCGCAGCCAGCGGCAAAATCACCAGCCGGAACGCCTGCCCCGGTGTTGCCCCGTCCACCCGGGCTGCCTGTTCCAGCTCCCAGGGCATATCGGTAAAGAAGCTGGTGAGGACGAACACCGCTAACGGGAGAGCGCCGGAAATCTGCGGCACGATCAGGCCCTGGTAGGTGCCCAGCCAGCCCCAGTCCGAGAACAGCTGGAACAGCGGCGTCAAGATGGCAACGCCCGGGAACATCGAGGCCGCGAGAACCGCCCCGAGAATCACGTACTTGAAGCGGAACTGCAGCCGGGCCATCGCGTAGGCCGCGAACACACCGACGGCCATAGCGATCACCGTAACGGCCACACCGATGATGACGCCGTTGACGAGCGCCCGACCGAAGTGATTGTTGGTCGTGTTGAACGCGTACTTGAAGTTCGACAGCGTGAGATGGCTCGGGACCAGCGAGGGGTCAAGGGCGTAGTCCGGGTCCCGGAAGGCCATGAAAGTCATGTAATAGAACGGCGTGAGACACCACACCAGGATGATGACGATGCTGGCGTAGCTGCCAACGATGCCCCAGGGGAATCCCCGCTTCGGCTGCTCTATGGCGGCCTCGCCGGCCGGGGCAGTGGGCGCCTGCACTGAGCTGGTCATCGCACTACCTCGCCTTCGCCTTTGGCGCCGGTCTCGGCATGATATTGGCCCCGAAGAGCTTCACCAACACGAACGCGCAGGCGAAGATGAAGACGAAGGTGATCGTCGATAGCGCCGATGCGGAGTTGATACCGGATTGGATCTGCTTTACGACCAGGATCGACAGGGTCGATGTGCCGTTCGCCCCACCGGTGAGGATTGCCGGCAGGTCGTACATGCGCAGGGTGTCGAGCGATCGGAAGATCAACGCGACGGCCAGGGCGGGCTTGACCAAGGGAAGCGTGATCCGCCAGAACCGCTGCCAGGCGGTGGCGCCGTCGACCTTCGCCGACTCGTAGAGCTCATTCGGAATGCCCTGCAGCCCGGCCAGGATGAGCAAGGCCATGAACGGGGTCGTCTTCCAGGTGTCGGTGATGACGATGGCGATTCGGGCCGGCCACTTCTCCGACCACTGGATGTCCGAGAAGCCGAACCAGCCGAGGACCCGATTTGCGGCGCCGCCCGGCGCGTAGATGACCTGCCACAGCTTGGCGCTGACCGCGGTCGGTATGGCCCACGGAATCAGGATTGCGGCGCGCACGACGCCGCGGCCCTTGAACGCCTTGTGCATCATCAGCGCCATGATCATGCCGAGGACGGTCTCGAAGAAGACCGCCACGATGGTGACGCCCAACGTAATCCGACCGAGTTCCAGAATTCGGAGGCGAGCGTGCCGGGCGGGCATTTGACCGTGCCGCCGCCTGGCGTAGGGCACTGCTGCAGCAGCCAGGTCTTGTAGTTGGCGAATCCGGCGAACTGACCGCCCTTATTGAAGAAGCCGGTGGCGGGATTCAGGCCCGGGTCCTTCTGGAACGAGTTGATGACCGCCCTGACGACCGGATACCCGACGATGAGGGCCAACAGCAGAACTGTCGGAGTCACCAGGAAGAAGGCCAGCCGACCCTCGCCGGTGGCGATCTTTTTCCGGCCTTCTCCGGCCGATAGCCTTCTGCCAACTCCTTTTCTTCAGCTAATGCTTCTTGTTCGACTCCCCCAGGCACAGATTGCATGTGTGACATGGAGCCTCCTCGGGCTACCGACGTCCCAGCGGATCGGATTGTAGGCGCCTCGGTGGGACGCGCTCAAGAGAGCGCGTCCCACCGGGCGTCATGGGGTCGGGATCAGCCGCCGCCGCTGGAGGCCGAGTTGATGGCCGCCTGGAGGTCCTTTAAGGCCTGCTGGCTGGACTTCTGCCCTTGCAGCGCCGCGTACACGTTGGTCTCGATGGCCTTGGTGACTGCGGGGTAGAACGGGGTGACCGGGCGGGGTATCGCCGTCTGGATGCTCTTGAGCAGGACCGGCAGGTACGGGAGCCTTGGCGACGAGCGTCGGGTCGGTGTAGAGGGCAGTCACCGGGCGCGTTCGAAGCCTGGGTGAGCATGTATTTCTGCACCTCATCGGACTCCGCGAACTTCATGAAGTCGAGATCCGTCGCCTTGTGCTTGCTGAAAGTGCTCATTGCCCAGCTGTGTCCACCCAGAGTGGACGCGCCCTGGGTGGCGTGCTCACCGGAGCCGGAGCCCGGCAGCGGAGCGATGTCGAACTTGCCCTTCACCTTGGAGTTCCCGGCGGTGTTCAGGATGGCGACGCCGTACGGCCACTGCCGCATGAACATCAACTTGCCGGCCTGGAAGGAGTTAGGCTCTCCGTCTCCTTGTAGCTGATCGCCGCCTTGGGGATGTACCCCTGCTTGAACCCGTTGACCAGGAAGTCGAGGCCCTTCGCCGCCTCGGGAGTGTCGACGTTCGGAGTCTTGCCGTCCTCCTTCACGACCTCGCCACCAGCGGTGTTGACCGCCTCCGTGGCATTACAGGTGAGACCCTCGTAGTTGAAGAACTGACCGGCGTAGCAGTCAATACCCGCGGCCTTCGCTTTCGAGCAGTCGGCGATTAGCTCATCCCAGGTCTTGGGTGGCGTCGATACCAAGTCCTTGCGGTAATACAGCATGCCGCCGTCAGAAGTGAACGGGAGCGGCGAAGAGCGTACCCGCGTAGGTTGCGGCCTTGACGGTCGCCGGCAGGAGCTTGCTGGTGTCCAGCGCGTACTGGTCCTTCAACGGCTGGATCCAGCCTTGCGCCGCGAACTGCGCGGTCCAGATCACGTCGACGCTGACGACGTCGTAGTTCGGGTCCTTGGCCTGGAAGTGCTGCTGCAGGTCCTGAAGTTGGTCGTCAGCCGCGTCGGACTGCTGCTTGAAGGTCACCTTCTCGTTCGGGTGGTCCTTGTTCCACATCTGGGCCAGGGTCGGGAGCACGTTGCTGTTGTCCTTGCCCTGCACGACGGTGATCGGCCCGCGATCACCGCCGCCGCCGCCTCCGCTACCCCCACTGCTGCTGCTGCCGCCGCTACTGCTACAGGCCGCCGCAAGACTGGCCACGACAGCCGTCGAGACAGCGACTGCGGCGATGTTCCGATATCGCATCCCGCGCCCTTTCGTCGTCGGTTAGGACCGCAAGCGGCTGGCACCGCTTACACCGACATGCACGATTTCACCCGCAGCAGGAAATGGATAGATGCGCAGGCCAGCGATACCCAACCGTTACCTAGCTGACCCCGCCTCGAGAGGACATCGTGGCCATCCGGTGATCCTGGCGGCGATATAGGCAGTATGCCCGATTTAGCCAGTTGAGGGTTTGGGCTGTCGGGGTTGTGGGATGGCTCAGTCCTGGCCGGGCGTCGTCTTGGCGATCTGCATCAGGAACTCGACATTGGTCCGGGTCTTCTTCAGCCGGTCGAGCAGCAGGTCGATGGCCTGCTGGGGGTCCAAGGCGTGCAGGACCCGGCGCAGCTTGATGACCACCGCCAGCTCGTCCGGCGAGAGCAGGATCTCCTCCTTGCGGGTAGAGGACTGATCCACATCGATGGCCGGGAAGACCCGCTTGTCGGCGATCTTGCGATCGAGCTTGAGTTCGGCGTTGCCGGTGCCCTTGTACTCCTCGAAGAACACCGTGTCGCCTGCGGAGCCGGTCTCGACGAGCGCCGTGGCGAGGATCGTCAGAGACCCGCCGTTCTCGATATTGCGCGCCGCGCCCAAGAATCGCTTGGGCTGGTAGAGCGCGGTCGAGTCGACTCCACCGGAGAGGATCCGGCCACTCGCCGGCGCGGCCAAGTTGTACGCCCGGCCGAGGCGGGTGATCGAGTCGAGCAGGACAACGACATCGTGCCCCAGCTCGACGAGGCGCTTCGCTCGCTCGATGGACAGCTCGGCAACCATCGTGTGGTCTTGGGGACGCCGATCGAACGTCGACGAGATGACCTCACCCTTCACCGAGCGCTGCATGTCGGTGACTTCTTCTGGCCGCTCGTCGACGAGAACCACCATGAGGTGGCATTCCGGGTTGTTGACGGTGATCGCGTTCGCGATCGCCTGCAAGACCATCGTCTTGCCGGCCTTCGGTGGCGAGACGATCAGCGCGCGTTGCCCCTTCCCGATGGGCATCACCAGGTCGATGACCCGGGTGGTGAGCAAGTGGGGCTCGGTTTCCAGCCGCAGGCGGGACTGCGGGTACAGCGGGGTCAGCTTGGTGAACTCGACGCGGTTCTTGGCCGCCTCCGGGTCACGCCCGTTCACCGTGTCCAGGCGGACCAGCGGGTTGTACTTCTCGCGCCGCTCGCCGTCGCGGGGCTGTCGGATCGCGCCGGTCACGGCATCGCCGCGACGCAGGCCGAAGCGGCGGACGTAGGAGTTGGCGACGTAGATGTCCTCTGGGCTCGCGAAGTAGCCGGCCGTCCGCACGAACCAGGTGTTCTTCTCCTCGAGCGCGTCGAGGATGCCTGCTACCGGGATGAGGACGTCGTCCTCGGACACGGTCGGCTCGGCATCCGGGCTGTTGCCGCTCGACGACTGGCCGGATCTTTCGCGGTTGCGGCCCCGGCGATCGCGATAGCGCCGGCCGCGACGGCGACCGCCGTCACCCTCGTCCTCGCGGTCACTACTACTTTGCTGGCTGGCCCCGCCAGCCGGCTGGCCAGATGGTGGCTGACCCCCGGGCTGCGAGCCACGCGAGCGCGCATGGTCATCCGCCGGAACAGGCCGCACCTCCGGACCGGTCCGCTGATCCGAGCCGCCGTTGACAGCGGCTGGCGGCGCCTCCCGCGCGGACGGCGGTGCGGTTTCGGCAAGGAGGACAGCCGGTACGGCCGTCTCGTCCATCGGCAACACCTGTGGGGGGATCGCCACCGAATCGGTGGCATGGCCGTCCGCCGATGCCACCGTGGTTTGCCGATTCTGAATGGCGGCCACGAGGTCGCTCTTGCGCATTTTGGTGGTGTTGATGCCCAGGCTAGCCGCAAGTTGCTGCAGCTCGGGCAGGAGCATCGACGCCAACGAGGCGCCTTTCCGGCGCGTCCCGACCGGCTGCGAGCCGGTGCCGGAGGTGACCCGCGTCGGCTCCTGGGTGTCTGTCACGGTGATGTTGGATCCTTCCGAGGTGGTTCGCTGATTGTCCGCGAACCGGTGGTAGGCCGGCTTGGCTGCAGCCGGTTGCGCTCCCGAGCGCCTAGCGCGCCGGGAAGTTCGGTGGAAACGTCAATCCGTCGTTCGCACGACCCCGCTTGAAGGGGGTGGCGTCGGGGCTGACAATGACGAGCGTAACCGCTCTACTCACCCTCGGCAACAATGGGGCGCGCTCACATGTTCCCGTGTCTACTCTAAATTTTGCCATTGATTTTCTGCTCGGGTGGTGCTGCGACCTGCGCGCCACGCAGATCCACGGCCAAGGTTAGCCCCCGCCAGCCCGGTGGCGTGTCGGCAATGATCCGCGCGACTTCAGCGTCGTCCCGGGCCAGGACGAGGACTGTCGGCCCCGCCCCGGACAGCATCGCTGCCGCGCCGCCGGCGCGGAGGTCCGCGACGAGTGCAGCCGACTCCGGCATCGATGCAGCGCGATAGGGCTGGTGCAATCGATCCTCGGTTGCGGCAAGCAGGGCACCCGCGCCACCGGGCGCTCCGGCCAGCGCCGCGATTAGCAGCGCGGCTCGGGCGGCCGTGCGCGTCGCGTCCGTGTGCGGCACCTGGCTCGGCAGAACACCGCGCGCCAGGCGGGTCGAGGATGGCGTCGGCGGCACCAGCGCGACCGGTCGGATCGCCAGCCCGATTGGCACCCGCAGCGCGGCTATCTCGCCGTTGTCGGACCAGGCCACGCACAGGCCACCCAGCAGGCACGGTGCGACGTTGTCGGGGTGCCCCTCGAGGTCGGCCGCCAGCTGCAACACGCTGACGTCCGGCAGCGCCGCTGCTCCGCCGGCAACGATCGTGCGGGCGAGCAGAACGCCGGCGACGATGGCCGCTGAGGACGATCCCAGACCGCGGCCGTGCGGGATCCGGTTGGCGCACTGCAGAGCGATGCCCGCGGGTTGGCACTCGAGCCGGTCGAACGCGGCCCGCATGGCCCGAACTACGAGGTGCGACTCGTCCCTCGAAACGGTGCGCGCACCCTCGCCTGTTATCTCGATTCGCACCCCACGCTCGTCGTTGGCTCGCGCGACCACGTCGTCGTGCAGGTCCAGGGCCAGTCCCAAGGCGTCGAAGCCTGGCCCGAGATTGGCGCTGGTGGCCGGCACTCGGACGTGCACCCGGCCGGCGTCGATCTCCATCGTCATGAGCGGGCGCCGATCACGAGGACACAACAGGACCGCAGTGGTCGGTGCCCGCGGGCTAGCACCGTCATGCAAGTCCGAGCTGGACGGCCGCGGCATACCCGTCGACCGGGACGGTGACCGGCTTCGGTGCCCCCGAAATCGCCCAGTCCGGGTCCTTGAGCCCGTTACCGGTGACCGTGCAGACGACGGTGGAGCCGGAGGGGATCCGTCCGTCGCGTGCGGTCATCAGCAGCCCAGCGACGCTGGCCGCCGATGCCGGCTCTACAAAAACCCCTTCCGAACGGGCGATGAGCCGGTATGCCTCGAGGATTTGTTTGTCCGTCACCGCGTCGATCAGCCCGCCGGACTCGTCGCGGGCCTGCTCAGCCAGGGTCCACGACGCGGGATTGCCTATGCGGATTGCGGTGGCGATCGTGAGCGGGTGCAATACCGGCGTACCGATGACTATCGGTGCCGCGCCCGCGGCCTGGAAGCCAAACATGCGCGGAGCCAGATCCACGATGCCATCGGCGTTGTATTCGCAGTAACCCCGCCAGTAGGCGGTTATGTTCCCGGCATTGCCGACCGGGATGCAGTGCACGTCCGGTGCGCGACCCAGCCGATCGCAGATCTCGAACGCCGCGGTCTTCTGTCCGTCGAGCCGGTCTGGGTTGACGGAGTTGACCAGAGCCACCGGATACTCGACCGCGAGCTTACGGGCCAGTTCCAGGCAGTCATCGAAGTTGCCGTCAACCTGCAACAAGCGGGCACCGTGCACGAGCGCCTGGGCCAGCTTGCCGAGCGCGATCTTGCCTTTCGGCACCAGCACCGCGCACGTTATCCCGGCGCGTACGGCATAGGCGGCGGCGCTCGCCGACGTGTTGCCCGTCGACGCGCAGATCACCGCCTTGGCACCCGCCTCGACGGCCTTTGATATGGCGAGCGTCATCCCGCGGTCTTTGAATGAGCCGGTCGGATTGGCCCCCTCGACCTTGAGATAGATAGTGCATCCGGTTCGCCTGGACAGCTCCGCCGCAGGAAGCAGGGGCGTTCCGCCCTCGAGCAGGGTGACGACCGGCGTGGCGTCGGTGACGGTCAGCCGGGCTCGGTACGCCTCGATGACGCCGGGCCAGAATGTGTGCCGCACCAGTGCTCGCCTACTCTGCTGGCATGCCCTCGACGCGCATGACGCTTGGCGTTCGCCGAATCATGGGCATCGCGGTTAGCCGATCGACGGTCCGGGCGAGGGCAGCGTCCCGGGCGACGTGGGTGACGAGGATGAGGGTGGCCGCATTGTCACGGCCCTCCTGGCGAACCGTCTGGATGCTCACCTCTTCGTCCGCGAATGCCTGCGCGACAGCGGCCAGCACGCCGGGCCGGTCAGCAACGTCCAGCGCCACGTGGTAGCGGGTCATTACCTCCCCGATGAGCTGAATACGCAGCGCCGCATAGGCGCTCTCACCCGGGCCGCGCCCGCCGTTGCGGCGGTTACGAGCGACAGCCACGAGGTCGCCGAGCACCGCACTAGCCGACGGCGCCCCGCCGGCGCCCCGACCGTAGAACATGAGCGAGCCGGCCGAGTCGGCTTCCACGAAGACCGCATTGAATGCGTCACCGACGCCGGCCAGTGGATGCTGCTGGGGAATCATGGTCGGGTGCACCCGCACGGCGACGCTGTCGGCCGTACGTTCGCAAATAGCGAGCAGCTTCACAACACAGCCCATCGCCCTGGCGCTCGCGACATCCGCCGCGGTCACCTCTCCGATTCCTTCGCGGTAGACGTCCGACGCCGTAACCCGGGTGTGGAACGCGAGGCCCGCGAGGATCGCGGCTTTGGCGGCCGCGTCGAAGCCGTCGATGTCCGCAGTCGGGTCGGCCTCGGCGTAGCCGAGGGCAGTCGCTTCCGCCAACGCCTCGGCGAAGCCGGTTCCGGTGGCGGCCATGCGAGACAGGATGAAGTTGGTGGTCCCGTTGATGATGCCGATCACTCGTGTGATCCGGTCACCCGCGAGCGACTCCCGCAACGGGCGTACCAAAGGAATGGCGCCTGCGACGGCGGCCTCGAAGTACAAGTCGACCCGCGCTCGGGCGGCCGCGTCGTGCAGCGTCGCGCCGTCCTCCGCCAGGAGCGCCTTGTTCGCTGTGACCACACTCTTCCCGGAACGCAGGGCAGTGAGCAGCAATGTGCGCGCGGGCTCGATCCCCCCGATGACTTCGACGACCAGATCGACATCATCTCGTTCCACCAGTGACGTCGCGTCGGTCGTCAGCAGGTCAGCCGGCACGTCTGGGTGCCGTTTGGGCCGTCGCACCGCGACCCCGACAAGCTCCAACGGAAGTCCGATTCGAGCCGCCAGATCGTCGGCTTGGTCGTTCATGAGCCGGGCGACCTGCGATCCGACGGTCCCGCAGCCCAGCAGCGCGACCCGCAAGGCGTCACTCATGATCGAGTTCCGGCGATCGCGGCCATCCCGGCGTCGAGGCGCAGCAGGTCGTCCTGGGTTTCCCGTCGAACAAGAACGGTGGAGCCGCCGTCCTTGGCACCGACAACGGGCGGGCGAGGCACGTGGTTGTAGTTGCTGGCCATGCTCCGGCAGTAAGCGCCAGTGGCCGCAACGGCTAGGAGGTCACCCGGGCCGACGTCGGCTGGGAGCCACGTATCGCGCACGACGATGTCGCCGCTCTCACAGTGCTTGCCCGACAACTCGGGACAGCTTCGGTTCCGCCGTCGACGACCGGTTGGCCAGGGCGCAGGTGTATTCGGCGTCGTAAAGCGCCGTCCGGATGTTGTCGCTCATCCCGCCGTCGACGGATATGTACGCACGGATGAGTCCGCCATCGAGCCCGACCTCTTTGACGGTGCCGACCTCGTAGACGGTCACACCGCTGCGACCAACGATGGCTCGCCCCGGTTCGACGCTGAGCCGCGGCACTCGCAGGCCGGCGGCATCGCATTCACGATGCACGATCGCCCGTAACCGATCCGCGATGCCCGCGGGCGTCTGCGGATCATCGCTGCTCACGTAGGCAATTCCGAGCCCCCCGCCGAGGTTCAGCTCCGCCATCTCAACGCCGTGCACATCCCTGACTCGGGCCGCCAGCTCCACGACGCGATGAGCTGCGACCTCGAACCCCGACGTGTCGAAGATCTGCGAACCAATGTGCGAGTGCAGTCCGGCCAGTACGAGCGAATCGGCAGATAGTACAGCGGCGATGGCATCGTCGGCGGCCTCGCCGAGCGCAAAGCCGAACTTCTGATCTTCATGGGCGGTCGCGATGAACTCATGGGTGTGTGCCTCGACGCCGACCGTCACCCGCACCAGAACCGCTTGGCGCACCCCGGCGTCCCTCGCGACCTCATTCAGGCGCGCGATCTCGGTGCCCGAGTCCACAACGATCGACCCGACCCCTGCGGCGACGGCTTGACGCAGCTCGGCGACCGACTTGTTGTTGCCGTGCACTCCGATCCGCTCCGCCGGGAACTCAGCGGCAAGAGCGACGGCCAGCTCGCCGCCGGTGCACACGTCCAGACTCAGGCCCTCCTCCGCGAGCCAGCGGGCGATCCTGGTACAGAGGAACGCCTTTCCGGCGTAGTACACGTTGTTTCCGGATGCGACCTTGAATGCGGACACGTAGTCCTGAGCGCGCCGCCGTACATCCGTCTCGTCGATCACGACCACAGGCGTGCCGTGCCGCTCGGCTAATACGGTCACCGGGACACCAGCGAGCGTGATCTCGCCTCTGACCCGCTCGGCTGAGATCGGCCAGATCGCCGCATCGAGTTGGTTCAGATCCGCTGGCGCACGTGAGGGATGCGGTTCCGGTAGCACGTCCGCGTGACGCGGCCCCGCCGGGTGTGCAGACCTGCTCATCGTCCGACCTGGCCAGATCCGTTCCTAGTTCCGGTCACAGACGCTCCGGAGCGCTCACGCCGAGCAGCTGCAATCCGTTGGCGAGCACGGTACGAGTCGCTTCGTTCAGCCACGAGCGAGAGCGATTGGCTGTCGTGATGGGGTCGTCCCCCTTCGGCAGGACGCGGCACTCGTCCGTGTCATACCACCGGTGGTAACTGGCCGCCAGCGATTCGAGGTAGTGCGCGACTCGGTGCGGGGCGCGCAGTTCTGCCGCGGACGAGACGATCCGCGGGAACTCGCCGAGCGCACCGAGCAAGGCAGTGTCGGCCGGGTGATCGAGCAGGTTGGCGGTCGAACTCGTCCAACCCGATGCCGGCGTCTGCCGCATTGCGTCGCACGTTGCTCGTCCGCGCGTGCGCGTACTGCACGTAGTACACGGGGTTGTCGTTGCTGTGCTTGACGAGCAGATCGAGGTCGATGTCGAGTACCGCGTCGGAGCTCGACCGTTCAAGTGCATAACGGGCCGCGTCGACGCCGACGGCCTCGACCAGGTCCTCGAGCGTCACGACATTGCCGGCCCGCTTGCCCATTCGAACCGGCTGGCCGTCCTTGACCAGGTTGACCAACTGCCCGATCAGCACTTCCACGGCGTTCGGATCGTCGCCGAGCGCGGCCGCAGCTGCCTTGAGCCGGCCGATGTACCCGTGATGGTCGGCACCGAGCATGAACATGCACAGGTCGAATCCGCGCGCTCGCTTGTCCTGCAGGTATGCAAGGTCGCCGGCTATGTAGGCCGGGCTACCGTCGCTGCGGATCACCACCCGGTCCTTGTCATCCCCGTAGTCGGATGAGCGCAGCCACCACGCTCCTTCAGCGAAGTAGAGCGCCCCGGACTCCTTGAGCTCCGCAACTACCTTGTCCACGGCGCCGGACTCATAGAGGGAGTTTTCGTGAAAGAACACATCGAAGTCGACGCCGAAATCGTGCAGTGATCGCTTGATCTCGTCGAACATCAACTCGACGCCCTCTCGGCGGAATACCTCCTGAGCGTCGTCGCGCGGTAAGCGGAGAGCTTCGGGATGATCACGGACCACGCGGGCGGCGATGTCGTGTATATACGCTCCGGCGTATCCGTCCGGCGGTATCACCTCACCGCGGGCACTGGCGAGAAGCGAGCGAGCGAACCGGTCGACCTGCGAACCGTGGTCATTGAAGTAGTACTCCCGGGTCACCGCTGCCCCATTGGCGCCGAGGATGCGGGCCAGCGCGTCGCCCACAGCGGCCCACCGAGTACCGCCGATGTGCAACGGGCCGGTCGGATTAGCGGAGACGTACTCCAGGTTGAGCCGCTGCCCGGCGAGGGTGTCGTTCCGCCCGTAGTTCGAGCCCGCTTCGACGACGATCCGAGCCAACTGACCTAGTGCGCTCGTCGACAGCCGGATGTTGAGGAATCCGGGGCCAGCGACATCTACCGACTCAATGCCGGGCACCTCGCGCAAGCGCGTGGCAATGGCCTCGGCGATGTCGCGCGGGGTGCGGCCGGCGGACTTGGCGAGGCGAAGCGCGACGTTGGTGGCGTAGTCACCGTGGTCCGGATTGCGCGGACGCTCGATCAGCACGTCGGTGGGCGGCGGACCGCCGAAATCCCCCGCCTGCAGGCACGCGAAGACCGCTGCCTGGACGGCGGCCGACAGCTCCGCAGGGTTCACCCACAGAATGCTAGTGGGCGGCACACCCAGGTTTGACGGCCACGGGAATCGCTGCGCGGACATCGCTGGCGCCGTAGGGTCCAGGCTCACGGGCGGCCCCCAGGTTGTCCGCCTACACTCAACTAGTCCCGCTCCCTGGTCGTCTCCGGTCATGGGAGGCCACAGAAGGCAGGTCCATGGCCCAGCGCAAGCCAACGTCGTCACGACCATCCGCCAAGACCGGCACCTCCAGCGCCCGTTCGGGACGCGCCTCGACCACACCCGCTTCGCGCCCGGAAAGCAAGCGGCCGTCGAGCGCACAACGGCCGGCGCCTCCGCGCAAACCAGGCAAGTCGATCGTCAACCAGAAGCAGCGGCCTTGGGGCTTGATCATCGCGGCAATCCTGGTCGTCGTCTTCGCGGCCGCGGTGGTCACTTACGCCGTGACCCGCAGCTCGACGGAAACCGACCCCTACAAGCAGTCGGCACTGGCCGATGCGACCAAGATCAGCGGCGTGACCTACCGGGTGGAGCCCGATCACAACCACGTCCAGGGTGTGATCAAGTACGACGCCTCTCCGCCCGTCGGGGGCAACCACAGCCAGTACTGGGTGGACTGCACCGGAACTGTCTATCCCAATGCCATCGCCAACGAGAATGCTGTGCACGGCCTCGAACACGGCGCGGTCTGGATCACGTACCGGCCCGGCCTGGCCAAGGCTGATGTCGACACCCTGGCCAAGTACGTTTCCGGGCAGGACCGGATGTTCATGAGTCCATACCCGGGTCTGAAGACGAACATCTCACTGCAATCGTGGGGCTATCAGCTGTTCCTCGACTCGCCGACCGACCCGCGCCTTCAGCAGTTCATCAACGCGTTGCGTTATAACCCGAAGACCACACCGGAGTACGGCGCGGACTGCTCGCAGCCAACCTTTAAAGCGCATCCGAGCACGTTTGGCAATCCGTTGTGGGCCCCAGCGACGTGACCGCGGTCGCGGACACCGAGGCGGCGGCTGAGCCGGAGGAGCCGCCGACTCGTCGCCGTCCGCTCACCGTGATTCTCGTGTGCGTACTGGCTGTTGCTGCGCTCGTCATCGCTGGCACAACCGGATGGCTCGTCGGCTCATCGAGCAATGCACCAGCGACGGTCACGGAAAATTCGGTAGATGCTGGATTCGCGCGCGACATGTCAACCCATCACACCCAGGCCATAGAGATGGCCAACTATGCCCGTGATCACACGAGCGATCCGTCGATCAAGATCTTGGCCCGGGATATCGAAACCCAGCAATACTTTCAGCTGGGCGAGATGCAAGGCTGGCTCGATGTCTGGAATCTGTCCCGCACCTCGAGCGAGCCAGCCATGGCGTGGATGAGTGGCCACGAACAGCTCACCGCCGACCGTCTCATGCCCGGAATGGCCACGCCAGCTGAGATAAACAAGCTCGAGACGCTGACCAGCAAGGCGCTCGATATCTATTTCCTGCAGCTGATGCTGCGCCATCACCAGGGCGGGTTGCCGATGGCGCAATATGCAGCCGCGCACGCGACCGAGCCCTATGTCCGGCTGCTCGCGTCGAAGATGGTCGAGGCGCAAAGTCGGGAGATCATTCAGATGGAGCAGCTCCTCCGCCAGCGTGGCGCTACTCCACTCCCCGCTCCCGCCACCCACTGACTGACGCGGTCCTCTTTCCAAGCGTCTGCACAAGCAATCAGTGCTGCTACGCGGACCGGAGCTCCGGGCTTAGCGACTGCTAGGCTGGCACCGGTTCGCAGGGCGTCGCGACGGCGTTCTCGTGATTGCGGCCCCCGTAGCTCAGGGGATAGAGCACCGCCCTCCGGAGGCGGGAGCGCAGGTTCGAATCCTGTCGGGGGCACCCAGTAATTTTGGGGACTGTAGCAATCTCGATCTTGTTTGCTCAGCCTCTGTGGAATGAACTGTGGAATGAACTGCGATTAGCCTCATTCCATGCCGCCTCGGCGTCGGCGCCCTCGTGGGCACATAGAAGAACTGCGGTCTGGCCGCTTTCGGGCGATCGTCTACGCCGGCGTCGACCCGCTGACCGGCAAGCAGCGCTACCTCAAAGAGCTGGCAGATAGCTATTCCGACGCCGAGCTCGTTCTCACCAGGCTGCAAAGCCGCGTCGATGAGAACCGCCACCCCAAGTCCGCGATCACGTGCGCCGCCATGGCACGAACCACGACGGGTTCCCGCGTTCATTCGGCCCACGCCCACGTGCTTGCCGCCCGGCTCAGCTACCACTTGTACCACGGTGGTGGGGTCGCTCGGTGTGTTCCTGTGGGACGGGCCTGTGGATCTACATGGCCCGCAGCGCGCTCCGGCCGCTGGTCGTGGCCCATTTCCTGTTCGACGCCATCCAGGGCGTCGGGCAGAGCGGGTACGACGCTGCGTGGCAGGTCGCCCGCGTTATCGTCCTCCTCAGCGCCGGCGGGTGCCTGCCGTTCGCCACGACCCGGCACCTCGCCCGCGCATGCCGCCGCTTCCGCAGTTGGGCCACCGGGAACCGGACGCTGTTGGCGAGTTCGAATCTCGGTGCAGCGTGTGCTGGCCCCACGCGCTTGCCGGTTGGCCAGCTCCGTCATCAGCCGCGGCTCAAACATCGGCTGGGGCGCAAGCACGTGAGACTTCGCCCGGCTCGAATCTGCGCCCGTGCTGAGGCCACTCACGAGCCTGTCCTCAGGCAGCGTGACGCGAACGCTCTCCGAAATCTCGAGACCAACCCCGGCCGCAGTCCCAGCACGACCCCAGTGCCGACGCGCTCTACCCGGTGTGCTTGAAGATTGTCGAGCCGAACAACGTCCTATGTCACGGGCTGCGACGTCCTCTATCGGCACGTGCCCACCGTAAGAGCCTGCCGAATGACCTTCGCACGACTGGCTCCCTTAGCCTGGATCCACCGTCGAAATTGTATTGATCGTCTAGACGTCGTTATTGATCTTGCTTGGGTCTGTGCTTGGTCGGCGCGCGGTCGGCTGGCCGGTCTGTCCGGCTGTTCCACGGTGAGGGCTGGGTCGGGCCGGAAGGTCCGGCGTGTCTGGTGATGCGCGCTCAGGCGGCGCGTAGCGGGCTGGTCGCCGCGTCGAACAGGTCCAGCCAGTCCTCGGCCCAGGGCCATTGGATCGGCAGGTGCAGGGTGAGCCGCCGGGCGGAGCGGGCGGTCCGGGCGGGCACGCTGATCAACTGGCGGCGGATGGTGGCGGTGGTGGCCCGGGCGTGGAAGGTGGAGGCGAGGCAGCCGGCGGCGCGGGTGAGGTTGAACGCGATCGTCGCCAGGACCAGCCACGCGGCGTTCGCGGTAAACGACGCCGATGGTAGATGGGCGATCGGGCCGGATTTGAGGTCGGCGATGACCTGCTCGATGATCGCGTGGCCGCGGTGGGCGGCTTCGGCGTCGAGCATCGGCATGGGTGAGTCGGTGAACACGGCATGGTGCCGCCAGGCCGGGAACAGCTCGCCTTGCGCGTTCACCTGGACGTGGTCGGGATTGGCGTCGCGGACCCGGCGCACGATCAACCGGCCGTGCACGTGCTGGCGCTTGGCCCGGCTGGTGAATGCGGTGAACGGAGTCTCGGCGACCTCGGCGTCGGAGATCAACCGCTGCTGGTCTTCGTCCCAGATCGCGTTGGGGTAGTGGATCGGCGTCCACGTCTGTTCACCAATCGTGGCGATCGCGCGGCGCACCGCCGGGTCCTGCCGGGCGGTGATGGAGAACCGGGCGCCGTGCCGGTGGGCGGCAGCGATCACGTCATGGTTGTAGTAGGCGCTATCCGCGCGCAGGATCATCAGGCTCCCGCCGCTCGGGTCCGCCCCGGTGCGGGCGGCGGCGCTCAGCGCGTCGGCGACAAGCCTCGCGGCGCCACGGGCGGAGTTGGCCGAGCCCTTGCGTAGCCGGGTCGCGGCGATCACCGGCGCCGCCGCCGGGGTGCTGATCGTGGCCAGCAGCGCGTTGATCCCCTTCACCCCGGTGTAGCCGTAGCCCGCGCCCTGCTTGGTGTAGCCGTAGGTCTGCTTGACCGTGTCGTCGATATCGACGAACGCGACCGCGCCGGCCGCAGGCAGCAGCGGGGTGCGCTGGGCCAGCCGCGCCAGCAGCGTGGCCGCGACCGCGTCGAGCTGCCGCACGTGGCCGAACCGAAACGTCCGCAAGAAAGTGCCGAGCGTGGACGGCGCCCGTACCCCGGTGAACAGGCGCGTCATCGCCGCCGTGCCGCAGCACGTCCATGTCCTCGATCGAGTCGGCCCCCGCGACCATCCCCGCGACCAGCGCCGGCACCTTCAGCTGCGCGTTCACCCCACCCGGTTCACGAAGCGTCACCCGGTCGGTGACCAGATCGGCCAGGCCACAGCGCTGGGCGAGTTCAACCACCGGCACCAGGCCCGCACACGAAACCAAATTGGGATCATCGAATGCGGCAGACACCGCCGCCGGCGCGTGCGAAACTTTCATCTCGCGGATGCCCTCCTGGTTCGGATCAATGTGACCGTCGCAAGCCACATTTTCCCTACACAGCAGGGCATTCGCCCGTTACGACAGGCCAGCGCCGCTAACTAGCCGGTGGATCCAGGCTTAGAGGTTGCTTAGCGTGACCGATGACCCAGCGGCAGCATGCAGATATCCGTCTCGATATCGAGCACGCGCGTCGGGTGACTCGGTCGCGCATATGAATTGCAATGTGTCAGTGCGGACGTGTTAGGAATCGAAATGACGGGTCGTTTCGACGATTGACTCTCGAGGTTACGCGCTCGCACTTTCGACGTCGATTTCGATCGCGCCACTCAGCGACCTCTCTCCGACGCGTGAGCATTCCGCAGTCGCCTCGAGGCCCGACGCGATGCGGGAGATTCATCCGCCTGCCGCCGATGGCCGACATCGAGGTGCTCCTTAACATCGAGCCGGCCGGCGCCCGCTGCCGCTGCTACCGCGCGACAGCCTCGGGGTGTTCTGGGCAACCGGGCATGGCCGGTCAGTGGCATTGTCGAATGATGACAGACAAGCCAGAGCCGAGCACCCGAAGCCGTCGCTGCACAGGTGTGGTTGCCGTCCCGTTGCCGGCGTCTGAGGCGATCAAGCTGTTCACGCCCGAAGGTGAGCGGCTGTGGGCGGGCCGGTCTGGATGGGCACCGACGTATCCGGATCCTGCGCGAACCGAAGGAGCCGGCACTGTGTTCGAAACCAGGCATGGCCGACGGCACACGACCTGGGTGATCACCTCGCAGACGCCCGACCAGGTCAGTTATGCGCGGGTCAGTTCGACGGGCACGGCGGGCACGGTCGAGGTCCGTGTCTACCGATCGGATGCAGACACGACCACTATGCAGGTCAGCTACGACCTGACTGCGCTCACCGACAGCGCCGTGCCGGAGATCAACACATTCGCATCCAACTATGAGCACGAGATGGCCGAATGGGCCGCGGACATACACGCAATCGTGAATGCATTCTCTGATCACCAATAGGTTTCGCGCTGAGATTCCTCACCAACGTCGCAGTGCTCGAGACCATCCGCTTCAGCGATGAAGCCGCCTGCGGCACGGCCGCGACACGCACGAGGTACGCATCACCACGAATTGGTCACGGCACCGGACTTCGACGACCAGAGGGTCCACGAGGTGGTCCACGCCCGCACGCTGACTTACCTGCAGGCGGCGAGATTCTGGCGCGGCGCAACAGGGTGCCGTGTCGCGGACCTCCGCCCTGCGGATATGCACTTGGGCCTCTAGAAGTTCGGGATTGACAGGCCATTCCGGCGACGATTTGGCCAACGGGGTAGCGCGCGTCCTCGGCGAGCATCGTGACGATCGCGTCGACATCGCCCGCCTCCCAGGCATCGGCCCGGCGCGCGATGATCGCGGCGGTCGCTTCGTGGCCGAGGTCTCGCAGCACGGTCTGTTGGGTCGGTGCGGTCGAGTCGATCACCTTTGCGACGCGCATCTGGTAGATGTTCGTCCGGGGCGACAGCTTCACGGAAAGCTGCAGGAGCGTGATTGGGTTGGGGCGGCGTGCTTGATCTTGGCTACCGGCATGTTGATGTGTTCAGCATCGCCGAGGTGGCTCGCGAGATTGGCGTGAATGTAGACCACGCTGGGAAATTGGGTGAACGCGAATACCGGGAAGCGCATGCCGATGATGAGCCACCGTTGATCGCTGTCGGAGCGCGCCCGACTGCGGGAATTGGAGCGGGAGAACCGGGAACTGCGGATCAATACGCGAATTCCTGGGGAAAGCGGCGGCCTTCTTCGCCCAGGAGTATCGGTGAGCGCAAAGTACGAGTTCATCGACGCGCAGAAGGCGCACTACCCGATCGTGTGCATGTGCACCTGGGCCGGGCGTCCCGGGCCGGTTACTACGACTGGGCGGCCCGCCCTGAGAGTCGGCGACCGCGCGCCGGCGCGCCGAGCTGCAGCCGCTCGTCGCCGCGATCTTCGACGACTCCGACGGCACCTACGGCTACCGGCGGGTGCACCGCGAGCTGGCCCGTAGCGGGATCGCCGCCAGTCCGGAGCTGGTCCGCTCGGTGATGCGCGAGGCCGGGCTGTACCCGTGCCAGCCCAAGCCGTTCCGGCCCGTCACGACCATTCCGGGCGAGGACCCGTCGGTGCCGGACCTGGTGCGCCGGGACTTCACCGCGCCCGCGCCGGGGACCAAGCTGGTCGGGGACATAACCTACATTCCGACGTGGCGTGGCTGGGCCTACCTCGCGACCGTCATTGACTGCCACACCAAGGCTTGCATCGGCTGGGCGATCGCTGACCACATGCGCACCGACCTGGTCTGCACCGCGCTGTCGATGGCTGCGGCGAACTACCGGCTCGCTGAGGACTGCATTTTCCACTCAGACCGCGGCACGCAATACATGTCCGACCAGTTCACGCGGCATGCCCAGTTGTTGATAATTCGCCGCTCGGTCGGCCGGACCGGGAGTTGTTTCGATAACGCATTGGCCGAATCGTTCAATGCGGCGCTGAAAGTCGAGCGAGTTAATCGCACCCAATACCCGACCCTCGAGCACGCGCGTCGTGACATTGTGCGCTACATCGAATTCCGCTACAATCGCCGCAGGCTTCACTCGGCGCTCGGTTACCGGACACCACAAGAAGCGTACGAGAAATACATCAACCGGCACGACACACTAACAGCAGCGTAGGAGATTCATCAAATTACATGTCCGAAATTCGGCGGGCGTTGCGGGGCAATGGTCTGGTGGTGGTGCTGCATGCGCAGAGCATGTCTACGGCGGTGATGCAGGAGCTGACGCGGGAAGTCCGCCAGTTCGAGACAGCGTTCCTGACCGACGTGGACCTGCCGGGTCGGTCGGCTCGGCTGCGGATCTTCACCGAGGATGAGGAGCTGGACTTCGCCGGTCATCCGGTGCTGGGCGCTGCGGCCGTGCTACATACCCTGCTGTCGGCGCCTGAAGCGGAGGAGAGCTGGGCGCTGGCGGTGGCGCAGCGGCCGGTCGAGGTCCGAACCCGAGGTGCGGCCGGGTGGGTGGACGCGGCCATGGATCAGGGTGTGCCGCAGCTCGGTCCGCCGATCGTGGGCGAGCTGGCGAAGGCCTACCGCGACGCCCTGAATCTGACCCGCAGCCAGCTGCATCCGAAACTGCCGATGCAGGTGGTCAGCACCGGCCTGCCTTACCTGATCGTGCCGGTTCGAACCGGACTAGACCGCGCCAAGATAAGCCATCCCGACTTCGGGGGGCTTCTTGAAACCAGCGGAGCGAAATTCGTCTACGTGCTCGACCCGGACCGCCCGGAGGGCCGCACCTGGGACAACGCCGGCCGGGTGGAGGACGTCGCGACCGGCAGCGCCGCCGGCCCAGCGGCGGGCTACCTGCTGCATCACCGCGTGCGTCCCGACGGGGAGCCGCTGCTGGTCCACCAGGGTCGGTTCACCGGACGCCCCAGCACGATCGAGGTCCGCCCCGACACGGACGGGCGGCTGTGGGTCGGCGGGCCGGTGGCGCCGGTCGCGGCCGGACACTTCCATGCCCATCTGACCTGAGCGCTTCGGTGCCGCTGTCGCGGACGCGGATTCGCCCAGCGCCAATGACCAGGCTGGGTAATGCCGCCACTTGTCACGCCGCCTCCGGGAGCGAATGCGGCCGACGACTCGGGGAAGTAAACCACCTTTGACACCCACATGGTTGACAACAAGGCCGCGATGCGGTTTCGTCGTTGTCAACCGATCGGTTGCGGAGGCGGCGATGGCGGACCAACTGTCCCGGCTCTTCGCCGCGCTGGCGGACCCCACCCGGCGCGACATGGTGGCCCGGCTCGCCGTGGGCGACGCGACGGTGGGGCAGCTCGCCGCGCCGTACGACGTCAGCTGCAGGCGGTGTCCAAGCACCTGAAGGTGCTCAGGACGCCGGGCTGGTCAGCCGCAGCCGCGACAGCCATCGGCGGCCGGTGCACCTCGAGGCGGAGGTCTTCGACCTGATGACCACGTGGATCGAGCGATACCGGCGCCAAGCGGAGGAGCGCTACCGCCGGCTCGACGCCGTGCTTGGCGCCATGAACGACACCGATAACACGCAGGAAGGAACCGCATCATGACCACCTTCACCGAAGCGACGATCGAGGCCGACCCGAAGGTGCCGATCATCCGGCATCACCCGCGACTTCGCCGCGACGCCCGAGCAGCTGTTCCGGGCGCACACCGATCCGGAGCTGTTCGCGCAGTGGGTCGGGCCCGAACGGACGGGCACCGCGCGATCGAGCACTGGGACGCCCGCACCGGCGGCAGCTGGCGGTACGTCGCCGCGCGCGACGGCGCGGAGTACGCGCTTCCGCGGCTGCTTCCACGAGGTGCGCCCGGACCGGATCGTGCAGACGTTCACCTTCGAGGGCGAGCCCGACGGCGTCGCGCTGGAGACGCTGTGGTTCGAGGACCTCGGCAGACGGCCGCACCCGGCTGCGCACCCAGTCGCTGTGGACAGCTTCGAGAGCCGGGACGCGTGGCTGCCAGCGGCATGGAGGTCGGCGTCAACGAGGGCTACGCCAAGCTCGACGCGATGCTGGCCGATGGCGCTGTCTGACCGGCCCGCCGAGCGGCACCGGCAGGTCGCCGCGGTGTTCACCGAGCGGGTGCGGGGCACCCGCGACTGGGACGCGCCGTCGCCGGTCGACGGGCTGGACCGCGCGCGACGTCGTCGAGCCACCTGACCGAGTGGTTCCGCGCGTTCCTCGCCGGCAGGCGCGGGCATCGAGCTGGCCCGCGGTGCCGACCACGACCCGGTCGTCGCATGGCAGGCTCACGTCCGACGCCGTGCAGGCCCTGCTCGACGACCCGGCAACGGCCGGGCGGTCGCTGACCAACCCGCACATCGGCGAGGTGCCGCTGGACCGACGCGATCGACCAGTTCTACACGGCCGACGTGTTCATGCACACCTGGGACCTCGCCCGGGCCACCGGCCAGGACGACCGGCTCGACCCGCGAGTTCTGCGCCGAACTGCTGGCCGGGATGGAGCCGATCGGGAGACGTGATCCGATCGTCCGGGCCAGTACGGCGCCCGGGTGCCGGTGGCGGACGACGCCGACGCGCAGACCAAGCTGCTCGGCTTCATCGGCCGCGACCCGAAGTGGACCCCCACCCGGTAGGTGGTCAAACGCATCCGACTCAGCGGGACCCAGCTTGAAACGCTGTGGAGGTAGCTGGTCCGCATGAGCTCATAGCGCACGTGATTGGCGCCCGGTGTGGTCGTCAGCCGGTGCCGTCGGCGCCGGCAACGGCGCGGGTCTTGCCCACGTCGTTGGTGCCAGCAGCACGTCGTGGCCCAGCGCGGAGGAAGGGCAGGGACGTCGTCTGCCGAGGGGCCCGGGCGGGGCGGAGGCCGGGAGCAATCTCGGAACCGCGCTCCATGCCGAGCCCACCACGATGTGGAGATCGTCGACGAGCAGGGCGACGGTTGGTCCGCAGGCGGCTGCCCGAAGGGTTGGCCGGGATTACCCTGCTGTAAGCGTTGATCGCGCAGTTCGTTCCCGAACAGTGGGCCGAGCTCGACTCTGCCGAGGCGGCTTCGGGTCAAGATCGGGATCGAGACCGACCGTGGCGCGTGGGTGGCGGCGTTGATCGCGGCCGGCTATGACATGTTCGCGATCAACCCGATGTCGGTGGCCCGTTACCGGGAGCGGCACTCGACCTCTGGTGCGAAGTCTGATGCCGGAGATGCGCATGTGCTGGCGAGATCGTGCGCCTGGACCGGGCGCATCACCGGCCGACAACAAGCGCTTCGCTGCCCGCAACAGCCGCAATCCCTCGCTGCTGCAAGGCATCTGCGCCTGCGCCGGCTGCGGCTACGCCTACTACCGCACCTCCACGCGCACCACCAACAAGAAGATCTACGATTACCGCTGCCTCGGCTCGGATGACTACCGCCACCAGCACGGCCGAGTCTGCGGCAACAAACCGGTGCGCGCCGACTACCTCGACACCGTCGTCTGGGATCACATCAGCGCGCTGCTCACCGACCCGGCGCTGATCCGCTCCGAGATCACCAACCGGTTCGCCCAGCACCGCACCGCCGACCCTGCGACCGCTTCGGCGCCTCGGTAACACTCCCGGCCGGCAGTTCACGCGTCGAGCCCGCGGCGGTGCCGGCGAGCGATCTGACGCTTTCTTGGGCGACCTTCTCGGAGGCGGCCAACCAGGCAGGCGTCTCACGCCGCTACGGGGGCATCCACTTCGAGCAGGGCGACCTGGACGCGCGCGCCACCGGGCGGATCGCCGGCCGGGTCGTCTGGGAGAAAGCCCGGGACTACTGGCACGGGAATTGACTGCCAGCCGGGACGACGAGCGGGCGGCCGCGAAGGGGGTTGAGCCGGTGCCGGGTGATCTTGCCCGAGGATGCTTCAGCGGGCTGACCCCGGCCAAGGCAGCGAAGGCGGCCTGCAGAAAGTGCATCGAACTTATGTCCTGCATATCTGCTTGAGTGCAGTGGATGGTTAGTAGCCGACACGGATGAGCTCCTTGAGGTGATGCGGGTCGGTGTCCACGGCCTGCTCGAGCAGCCGGTAGAACAACATGCCTCGGGCTTTGGAGTTTCTGCGGTTGAAACGGAATGTGAACTCGTCGAGGTAGTAGGGCATGTGGCTGCGGCTGAGCCGGTAGCGTCGCGCGGCTGGAGGACACGACCCGCGACCGGTACGAGGACCTGATCCCGGCTTTACCTCACACCGACGCTGGGCAATCTTGCGGCCGGCAAGCTCGACGCGGAGTTGCTGGAGAGTTTCTACGCGCGGCTGCAGCGTTGCCGCCAGCTGTGTGGTTCGACTCCACGAAGCGGGCCACACCTGTCGGCCGCTGAGCGGCAGTACGGTGCGGAAGATCCACTACATCATCAGTGGTGCGTTGGAGCAGGCTGTGCGTTGGCGCCAGCTGGGCGTGAATCCGGCGGCACTGGCCGTCGCGCCGACAGCCAACCACAGCGAGCCTGACCCGCCGAGCGCCACGGAAGCGGCCGCCGTGATCAGCACGGCCTGGGGCGATCCCGACTGGGGCCTTCTGCTGTGGGTCATCATGATCACCGGTATGCGGCGCGGCGAGATCAGCGCGCTGCGCTGGCGAGATGTCGATTTGCTCGCCGCGACACTGATCGTCCGACGGGCTAACGCACAGCCGAAAGCCGGCGTCACGGAGAAGGCCACCAAGACGCGGCAGCAGCGCCGCGTTGCCATCGATGCGCAGACGGTTGCCTTGCTCCAGCAACATCGTGCACGCTGCCAGCAGCGTTGTCAGATGCTCGGCGTTCGGTTCAGCGACGACCTGTTCGTCTTCTCGCCCCTGCCCGACGCATCCGCTCCGCACGGGCCCGGTCGCTGAGCCACCGCTACGGGCGGCTTGCACGCAAGCTAGGACTGCGCAGCACGCGCCTTCATTCGCTGCGCCACTACTCCGCCACGGAGCTCATCGCCGCTGGCGTACATGTCCGGACCGTGGCCGGTCGCCTTGGACACGGCAGCGGCGGGGCGACCACCCTCAAGGTGTACGCAGCCTGGGTCGACGAAGCCGACCGTCGAGCAGCCATGACGATGGCCGGCATCATGCCAGCGCCGGTAGCCGCGCCTCGCGAGCCTCGGGGGCCGTACGAGATGATCGCTGCCCAGTTGCGCGAAAAGATCGCAACCGGCCAACTTCGCGCTGGCGACGAACTGCCAACAGTCGCGCAGGTGGCCGCGCTACACAACGTGGCCGTCGGCACTGCGCACCGCGCAATCAATCTACTTCACACGGCAGGACGCATCGAGGTATCGCGGGGCCGGCGCGGCACGGTCGCTCCGGGCCCTTAGCCGCCGAGCCGGGCCGCGAGCGTACGTCTCGGAACTGCTCGATGATCACCGCCAGTCACTCAAGAACGTGAAGAGTCGCCGGCCTACCTGCTCAATCGGCGGCTGCCCAAGGCGGGTTACGCGCCTGTCGTCCGGCAGAGTCACGCGAACCGCGTCGGGAACGTCTAGACCAACTGGCCGCAGCTCGACCACCGACGCGGGCATCAACGTGCACAATCCGCTCGACACGACGCGCTTGCCGGTCGTCCGGTCGAACAACGTCCCCAGCCCGCAACTCGCGAGCCGCAACCTCGTGACCGGCACGCCCTCAGCGTAGGAGGCGGTTGCTCAACTTCGGCCTCATCGCGCCGCACCGTTTACCGAACGTGACCGATGAGCAAACGGCATTGCTCTGGATCCGCAGGTGAGGTGCGGGCCACTTGGTTGAGGGCGGTGTAGCGGTGGCGCACGGTGGCAAGGTCGTCTGGCTCGCCGATGCCGGCGCCGGCCAGGACGACAGCACACGGGTGGTCACGGGTTTCCGCGCAGTCCCAGTGTTCGTGCGCTGGCCGAGCTCGAGGCCGAGAGCCTCGCGTTCATCGTCTGCGAAGGAGTCGGGCTGGACAGCGCCGCCTACTCGTTCGGCTACGTCGCTCACAGGGCTGGGAGCGGCGACGATGCCATCGCTGGGATCAAGACCTCGGGCGCGCGCATCCAATCGGCCGCGCGGCGAGTCCTCGACGCCCTGGACGTAGGCGCGGGAGCAGCGTGATGCGGACCGCCCGACGCACCGCCCGTTCTAGAGCCGCCCCACGGGACCGTGGTTCACAGAATCTGGTGTCGCAGGTTGTCACCGGGGTCTGCGTCAAGCCTCCAGGCTGGAGCCGGTGCTTCGGGTTTGCCTGTCGACGCTTTGCCGCTGTCCTAGCGATCGGAGGACTTGGTCTTGGCAGGTCGGCCAGTTGCTTGGTCGCTTGTCGAACAGGACTCCCGCATTTGACGCGTCAACGGGGACCGACCGCGACGAGACCGAGCGCCGCCTCGTGCCGGCCGTCGATCCGGAGGAGGTCGTTGAGCATTCCGTCGAAGAATGCGCCGACCATGCACGCTCCCAACCCGGCGGCTTCTGCAGCGAGGTAGACGTTCTGGGCCACGTGCCCCCCTTCCCAACAGACGTATCGGTAGTGGCGTTCGTGGTACTTCCATCGCGTCCGCTGGAACAGGCCGGTAAGCACGAACACGGCCGGCGCCTTGCGCAGGAAATCCTGGCCCAGACCGGCGATCATCAGGTCACCGGCGACCGAACCGGCGCGTACCGGCTCGAGTGCCTGCGCCCGGACATCGACGTGGTAGAGGCCGTCGTCGATGCCCTCGACTCGGCTGACCGCCACGTAGGTTTCGATCGGGTAGAGCGCGCCGGCTGACGGGGCGGTGCGGTAGTCGGCGGTCGAGGTGATGGCGGTGGCCGCGTGGACCAGCCAGCCGAGCTCTTGCGCGGTCAGCATCCGATCGCGGTAGCGCCGCAGAGACCGGCGCTGTTGCAGCGCCTGACCGACGCTCAGCTCGGGCAGCGGGAGGGCGGCAGGAAGCGCGACGGTCGCCCCGCTGCCGACCCGCTTGTACTGGGAGGGCTGACTCCCCCAGTCGACTAGGCTGCGCAGCAGGCCGCGCAGTCCGAAAGAGCTCTCCCGGTGGTAGAACAGGCCGACGTCGCCGCCTTTGTACGGCTCGGGCGAGATCTCTGTCGTCACGAACCAGCCGGCCGCCGCCCCCGCGAGACCCGCGCCAACCACTGCGAGTGCTGCTCGACGCGTCGGGCCGGAGCGCACGTGCTCCGAAGCCGTCGAGGCCCCGCCGACGGCGGCACCCTGGGGCGGTGTCGCGGGGGCTCGACGAAGCGACGCGAACGGTGCCAGGAAGAACCTCCAGTGCGTCGCCACGTGAACCGCGACGAGTGCCGCCAGGACGTATCCGGCCCACCGGTGGGGAGCGAACTGGTGGAGATCGAGCCTGTCCACGAGCAGTCCGGTCAGGAACGCGACGACTGCCGCACCGAGCAGCACGACATCGAGGGCGTATCTCAGGTATCTGCGAGGCATCGCCGAGGCCTCCTTGATCCACCACGCGCAGCCGCGAGACCAGCCAACCACGACCTCGGGTGGGATTCGTCCCGTCGAGGCAGGGCCGCCTCGCCGACGGTATCCGTGACCTGACCACCAGCCACGGGTGGCAGGACTACCTCGACGCCGCTCGCCGCTTCCACAACTACTCATGAACAATCGCATGTTCATCGCCAGTCAGTAACCTTGTTGTATTCGTCTGGCTTTAGTTCAGTGCCGGCTGGCTCCCCGAGTCTGTTTGCTCGATCCCGGTGGTGGGCGCGGCGTGGCGGCACTGGTCGGCTGGCGGCTGCCGGCACGCCCCAGTGAAATGGGCGAGGTGAAGCGTGGGCGTTCTGTCGGCGTGATCCTTGAGACAGCCTGGGCAGCCGACGCGGGGCGCAATCGTCGGTGACGGTGAGCCGGTGGCGGCGGCCCCGTCGTGGTCGACGTCGTGTCAGCGCTTCGGCGATCGCTCGATCTGGTTCGGCTCACCGAACGCATCGCACCCACTTTGACACCGAGCGTCCGCGAGCATGGGGCGCGCCCGCGCTCTTGCCCGGCGCCCGGCCCGGACGGACCATAGCTGGGTGCCGCCGAGGCTCGCGACGCGCGACGCAGGCGGAAGGGGGCTTGTTCGGTGATCAAGTATGTCTACGAGATCGACTATCCGGTTGGACAGAAGCGCGCGTACCTGGAGTGGGTCCGATCGATCGCGGACACTCTTCAGGCTCCTGGTGAGCTGAAGCGGCTAGCGTCCTACGACAACGTCTTCTCAGCGACGCCTCATCGCGTCGTTGAGTTCACGTTCGACTCGCTCGAAGACGCGGGGCGGTACTTCGAGCGGAAGGAGCTCAGTCTGATTTTTCGAAGCGAACTGCCGTCCCACGGCACCAATATCCGCATCACGGTCCTGGCGCTGCGAGGCGATTACAGCAAGGACGCCGTGGCTGGGGCGGCCCCTGCCCGCGAGGATCAGTTCTGAGTCGCTGCTTGTGCGCAGGTCCGGGCGCCAAGCACGCGTACTGACGTCGGCGCGCGGTCGGTGGTGACCCCCACCGAGGTGATCCCTCGCGCTGTTGCGTGTCTACCGCGCGCTATTGCCGAGATGTGGGCGGGTAGACGCAGGATGAGCGCCTGGCGGAGCGGATGACTGTTCAGGTCCCCGCGCGCCGCCCGCTCGGCAGCGGCCCGCGCCTGCTCACAGCGGGCATCCAGGACGGCGAGGGCCTGGTCCCGCTGCTCCCGAGCGCAATTACCTCGGCGAGCCGCATTCGGTGCGTCATAGAACGTCCTCCTCTGTTGTCAGCGCGTCCGCCCGAGCGCCTGGTCGAGGAACCCGATGACCCGGGTGGTCCATTGGGCTGGAGCGGTCGCAAGCCCGTGCACGTGCGAGGCGCCCGGAACAGTCCAGGTCTGGACGCGGTCGGGTGCCGCGGTGCGCAGGTGGGCGACCGCCTGGGGTTCGTCGACGCCCTGGCCGGCCGCGATGAGCAGGAAGCGGGTGGCGTGGGCTCGGGCGATGGCGGTGTGCAGCGTGCCCGGTTGGGGTGCTGGGCTCAGTAGCGCGGCGGTGCCATAGGTGAGCTTGTCCAGGGTGCGCTGGATCGCCCCCGTGACGCCGCCGGGCAGGTAGCCGGCCTTGTCCGCGGCGGTGCGGTGGGTCGCGCCTTCGACAACCACGGCACGGATGGCCGGGTCGGCGGCGGCCGCGCCGATGGCCTGCTCACCGCCCATCGACAGTCCAAGCACGCCGATTCGGCTGGCGTCGACGCCGGACTGGTGTTGCAGGAACGTGACCGCGGCCGTGATGTCGCGGTCGCCGTACCAGCCGGCGTCCATCGCGTGCCCGCCGCTGCGGCCCTGACCGCGGGGGTCGACCATCAGCACGCCGTAGCCGTGCCGGACGAGCACCGTCGCTTGCCCGAGCGTCGCAGTGCGGTTTGAGCCGGAGCCGGGCAGGGTCACGATGGCCGCGGAGTTGGTCGACGGCAAGTACCACGCGGATAGCCGCACGCCGTCGCTGGTGCGCAAGGTGACGTTGCTGAAGGCGAGGCCGCGGTCTGCCGGGGTTGCAGCGCCGAGGCTGGTGCGGGGCGCGTAGGCGAGCATGGTGCCGGTCGCGACCGACCACATGACCGCCAGCGCCATAACCACGATCGGGATGAACCACAGCCGATGCCAGCGGTGGGTTGCCCGCCAGGCGACGACGCCGGCGAAGCCGAGCAGCACGAGTCCCGCGAGGAGCAGGACGAGGCCGAGCACGCTGATGACGGTTAGCCCTGTCGTGGTCAGGTGACGGATGCCGATGCCGGCGCCCATGGCAGTGGCGAACACGCCGACGACGAAGGCGATGACGGCGGCCAGTGTGGGGTGTTGCAGCCGGTGTGGCCCCCATCCGATCGGGATGACCTGGTGGGCGACAGGTGGTGGCGACGCGGTGGACATGGCAACTCCTTCAGGGCCCGCGGGTAGTTGTCGGAAAGGCACCGCAGCAATCGGCTGCGGTGCTGGCGGCGTCGCCGCGGCTACCAAATGGGACCCGGATGAAGCCGGTGACGGACATGACACGACCTCCGAACTACCGACCCGCCGCACGGGTCACGGAAGACGGGCGGCGGAACGCCACCGGTTTCAACACCACCGTGCGCTGGTGCACGGCGTCGGCGTCCGGGCAGCAGGTCCTGAGTGCTTGCGCCCAAGGTCACCCGTTCGCGACTCCGGGCCCCTGTTGTGCGCAAGCCTGATGCCAGTACAGCCTTGGCGATGACATGTACGCGGACCGATCCTGCTCGCCGAAGTCCTACGCAGAGCCGGTCGCCAGTGTCAACACGGCGTCTTCGGCGCGGCCGACTGAGCCCACCGGGCGAAACGCGCAGGACCATCGTCACTGGCCCGGCGGGAGTCGGCAGAGGTTCCGTGGAGCCGACGGACCGGTGCGGAGCGCACCGGCAACGGAGGTGGGAACCGTGAGCAACTCCACGTTTGCGCGGGCCGACACCAGTAGGTCGCTGTTCGCGCTGCGGCGCAAGCCCGGCCGGCTCGCGGTCGCGGTCTTCCGACTGCCGCTGAAGGCCTACCAGCACAACGCCGGGCCGGCGGCGGGCCGCACGTTCGTGATGTTCACTCACGTCGGCCGCAAGGCCGGGCAGCCGCACCAGACGGTCGCGATGGTGCTGCGCGACAACAGGGCCACCGGTGAGGCCGTCATCTGCGCCGGCTGGGGTCCTCACACCGATTGGTACCGCAACCTGCAGGCGTACCCCGCGGTCAAGGTGCAGCTGGGCGGACAGACCTTCACCCCGCAGCAGCGCTTCCTCACCGAGAAGGAGGCGTTCGACGTCGCCACGCAGTTCCAGCGCGAGCATCCGCACCGGCTGCGGTTGTTCAGCACCGTCCTCGGTTGGGGTGACCTGCGCGATGACGTGCGGGTGCGGGAGTTCATCCGCACCCATCCGTTTGTCGCCTTCCGACCGACCGAGGCACCAGCTCCGCCAGGCCCCAAAGCGGTAGACCGCGGCCGCGCGCGGTGTCTGTTCAGTCTGAGGGTCCCGTTTCGCCGGCCAGCCCACCCTCGCCAGTGGTCGGTGCCTGCCCGGCGCCCGCGGCCATCGCCTGCACCAGCTGCTCGGTGCGCTCCCGGATGACGTGCCAGCGGCGTTCGTTGTCGTGCACCAGCTCGGCGGACTCGCAGCACAGGTCGGCGGGATGGTGGATGACCTCGACGGCGGCGTGCAGCCGGCGCGGCGCGATGCGGGGCCCGGCCAGATCGGCGCGCACCGCGGCCGGGGTGAGGTCGACGCGCTCGAGCATGTCGGCTGAGCGGGCCAGCAGGGTCCCGATCAGCGACTGCATGTGCGCGGAGAACCAGTCGTTGCTGATGATCCGGTGCCGCTCACCCATCACGTCGGCCAGCCCGTCGAGTCCAACATGGACGCGGCCATCGTCCAGGAAGCCTGCATCGCGTTATCCAGCCACTCGGCGCCGGCAGCGAAGGTGTCGGCTTGGTCACGGAGCTCGCGGATCATCGCAGTCAGCTCGGCCGGACGGCCCTCGCCTTCCACGAACAGCACGCCGTCGAGGGCGGTGGCGGCCTCCCTGTTGAGGTCTTCGCTGCCCGCGAACGGGCTCATGCCCGGTGGGCGGACGGCTTGGCGGTGGCCCACCGGTCGGCCAGCGCCGGCAGGGCGCGGGCGTGCCGGTGCAGCCGCAGCGCGCTCTCCAACGGCGAGGCGCGGCCAGGTTCAGCACGGCGTCCAGCAGCGG
Source organism: uncultured Actinomycetota bacterium (assembly GCA_963748415.1). GTDB lineage: Bacteria > Actinomycetota > Actinomycetes > Mycobacteriales > Jatrophihabitantaceae > CAVVJA01. The sequence continues at coordinate 306,999 of CAVVJA010000020.1, forward strand.
ATTCGGTCCCGCAAGGCGGCGGCTCAGCGGAGCATTCCGCTGGGGAACCGGCATTCGGCCAGAGCGTCACCGGTGCCCGTGCGAGGCCGCACCCTTGATCCGAAACAGCCACGGCCATCGGCCTACACCGAAGGATTATGGGGCTTCCTGTTGACTGAGTTGCCTGGTGGGCGCACACGTCTCGGCATCGGCGGTTATCAAGCCTTCCGACCTCGGTGGCTTGGCCGCTTGTTCGACTACTGGCTCTACCCCGGTAGTCTGGATCACGCAGGCACGAATGTTGGCCGTACTCAAACGAAACGTCGAACGAGCGACCCGTGCGTGAACAAAAGTCGCCTCCGGAAGCACCAACTAGCCTCCGCTCTGAACACGTCAGCCGGTTCCGGAGCGACGCCTGGCCACAGCCTCGGCGACGTCCCTCGCATCGCAACCCAGTAGTGGTGTGTCTGCGAAATAGTGCGGTAGTTTGGTGTATGCCATTCGTAGGTGCGGCGGCGTTGCCGGTGACAGGTGAGCAGCGGGACGAGTTGATGCGGATGGCGAACTCGTCGGTGTTGCCGCATCGCAGGGTGGTGCAGGCCAGGGCGCTGCTTCTGGCCGCCGACGGTGTCGCCAATGAACAGATCGCGCGGCGGATCGGGGTTGACTCGGACACGGTGCGTCGGTGGCGGTAAGGTTCGCTGATCGGGGACCGGCCGGTGTCGGGGTGTCGCGGAGGGTCGGGGTCGTAAGTCGTCGCTGGTGCCGGGCACGGTAGCCGAGGTGGTCCGGCTCACGATGAGCGAGACGCCGGGTGACGGCTCGACGCACTGGACGACTCGGTCGATGGCCCGCAGGGTCGGGATTGGCAAGGACGCGGTGGCTCGGATCTGGGCCGACCACAGCCTCAAGCCGTGGAAGGTCGACACCTTCAAGGTCAGCAATGATCCGTACTTCGAGGAGAAGCTGGTCGATGTGGTCGGGATGTATCTCAATCCGCCGGCGCGGGCGGTGGTGTTCAGCTACGACGAGAAAACCCAGTGCCAGGCGCTGGATCGCACCCAGCCCAGCTTGCCGCTCACACCCGGGCGGGCCGCCACGATGACCCACGACTACAAGCGCAACGGCACCATCGACCTGTTCGCCGCGATGAACATCGCAACCGGCCAGGTGCTTACCGACTGCCAGAAAGCTCACGCGGGCACCGACGTGCTGCGCTTCTTCAAACAGATCGACGCGTCGGTGCCGCGTGGACTGGCGATCCACGTGGTGCTGGACAATCTGTCGGCGCACAGCGGCCCCGAGATTACCAAGTGGCTCGCGCACAAAAACCGCCGCCGCTGGCACCTACACTTCACGCCCACGTCGAGCTCCTGGCTGAACCTGATCGAACGCTGGTTCGAACTCACACAAGCGACTGCGCCGCGGCCGGTTCACCGGTCGCCGAGCCACCGAGGCCATCACCACCTGGGCCGCGCACTGGAACGACGACCCCAAGCCATTCATCTGGAAAGCGACCGCAGACGAGATCATCGCCAAGGTGCAACGCGGACGCAACCTCCACCAGATCAAATCAACGACGGACCACTAGATAACTCGGCGGCTCACTGCTGCCGATTGGTCGGCGTCAGCCCAGCGCGGTTCCAAAGGCTGAGCCGATGGCGTAGGTGACCGCGAGACCGAGGGCCCCGCCGATGACGAGGCGTAGTACTGCGCGGCGGGGGTTGGCGCCGCCGAGGCGCGCGGAGACCGCGCCCGTGATCGCCAGTGCGATGAGCACGGCGACGATGGTGACCGGTACCCGCCAGCCCTGCGGCGGCAGCAGGATCGCAATCAGCGGGAGCACCGCGCCGACGGTGAACGCGATCGCGGAGGCGCCGGCTGCCTGTACCGGGCTGGGCACGTTCTCGGGGTCGATATGCAATTCGGCGTCGAGATGCGCGGCCAGCGGATCGTTGGCCGTCAGCTCGGCGGCGACCTGCTCCGCGGTCCGCGCGGACAGACCTTTGGCATGATAAAGCGCGACGAGTTCGGCGAACTCCTCATCCGGCATCGTCGCCAGTTCGCGTTTCTCCTGCCTCAGCTGCGCGGTCTCGGCGTCGCGTTGGCTACTGACGGAGACGTATTCGCCCAGTGACATGGACATGCGGAGTGGTCGCCGAACATCTCCGACTTGAGGGCGGACCGCACCCGCTCCCATCATTGCCTGCGATTCTCATCTCCCGGAATGCGGAGCTGTGCCGCCAGAACAGACCACTAAACCGTTCCCCGCTGACGCCATGGTCGGTTTCGAGTACCGTCGCCGTCGATCCGCCACCCAGTCGCCGCCGCGGAGCGACAGGGTCGAGCCGACGCCGCCGACCGCGAAATCCGCCGCGGCCCCAAACGCGCATACAACACGGAACGGCCACCTCGTCGGCCGCAGCCTCGCCTGACCGGAGTCGGTCCCCGTCCGTCGATGACGACCGGGGCCAGGTCTCGCTGGACCGGCATGCCAGTCACACGGTTGCCGAATGGCCCTCGCCGCCAACCCGGAGGGCTCTGCCTGCTGAAGTTCGACCTTCGTCCGTGGGTCCGGAGCAGGCCCCCAGTACTCCGGAATGTATTCCAGTAAGTACGCGCAGGTGACCAGGCGCAGGTCTATACCGACGCGGCTCGCGTGCTCGAAGGCGAATCTCGAGATGACGTCTAGGTTGGAAGCGCTTGACGACGGTCCCCATCGGATGGTTTGCGAAGCCGAACCACATTGGATGCGTTGGTGACGAAGCAGGGCTGACTACTTTCCGCCGAATCCCAGCACGTTGGAGGCAAGCACCTCGCGGACCGTCACAACTGCATAATCCCCTGCTCACGAGCCGATAGCTCACTAGTCACACGACCGGGGTCGTAGTCCCTAGGAGGGTTGCGGCGCGGCGCAGCTTCCCGTCCAGGTGACACGATGATGCGATGCGGTCGATCGCCGTGCAACCCGCGCCCCTGGAGAAGCTCGGCGTCAGACGTTGCTCGCGTATGCGCGCGGCGCCGGCGTCGACGCCAGGTGGTTGGTGCTCGACGCCGACGCGGTGTTCTTCTCGATCACCAAGCGTATTCACAACGCTCTGCATGGCGTCCCCGCTGCAGGGGCCGACCTAGGCGCCGCCGAGCACGAGCATTACGCACGCGTTCTGCAGCACAATCTGGCTAGCTTGCAGATGGTGGTCCGTCAAGGCGACGTTGTCCTGCTGCATGATCCGCAGACCGCCGGCCTCGTCGACGGTGTGCGCGAACTCGGTGCGCGCGTCGTGTGGCGTTGCCACATCGGCCGTGACGAGCCCAATTCCGCGACCGACCAGGGCTGGGACTTCCTGCGCGGTTACCTCAGGTTCGCCGATGCATTCGTCTTCTCTCGGGACCGGTACATACCGGAATGGTTGCCACCCAATCGGGTTCGCGTGATTCCACCGTCCATCGACCCGTTCTCGTGCAAGAACCAGGAACTAGACGACGCCGATGTCCTGGGCGTGCTACGCCGAGTGGGGCTGATTGCCGACGGTGGCCCGGAGGCTATCCAGTTCGTCGGGCGCGACGGCGCTGTCGGGGCGGTGCGCCGGCATCGGGACCTCCTGAACGGATCACGACGGCCGCGCGCCGACGCGCCGCTCGTCGTGCAAGTCAGCCGGTGGGATCGGCTCAAGGACATGGCCGGCGTGCTGTCGGCCTTCGCCGACTATGTCGCGCCTGCCCGCGACGACGCACACCTCATGCTGGTCGGACCGGACGTCTCTGGTGTCAGCGACAATCCCGAGGGCGTCGAGGTGCTCGCCGCCTGCCAGGACACGTGGGAACGGATGCACACTGCGGTACGTGCGCGATGCCATCTGGTGAGCGTTCCGATGGATGACGTCGACGAGAACGCGATCATCGTCAACGCGGTCCAGCGCCATGCGACGGTGGTCGTACAGAAGAGCCTCGTCGAGGGGTTCCGGCTCACCGTCACCGAGGCGATGTGGAAGAGCCGTCCGGTGGTGGCGAGCGCGGTGGGCGGCATCCAGGACCAGATCGCCGACGGCAGGGAAGGGCTGCTGCTGCCAGATCCCCACGATCTGCGCGGTTTTCGCGCACCGGTTGCACCTGCTGCTCGATGATCCCTCGCTGGCCACAACGATCGGAAAGCATGCCCGGGAGCGGGTCCGGGAAGAATTCATCGGCGACCGGCACCTCGTCCAGTACGTCGATCTGTTCGACGCCATCATCCGGTAAGGCGCTGTCGCGTTGGTCGATCATCATGCAGATTGAAGTCACGGCGTTGTTCGCCGGCGCCGTGTTAGAGGCACTGCGCAAGCTCGACGGATGCCGCTGTTAGGCGATCGCGGGGTGCGCAGTTGGTGGTGAGTTCGTGGTGTCCGCGTCGTAGGTTGTGCACGAACGCGCGCGCCCGGCAGCTTTGGTGGGCATGGAGCGGATCTGTTTCGCCCGCGCATCGCTGTCGCCGTGCGTTGAGCCGGCCGTGATCGGCTTCCACGCCGCTGTCCGATGCCGCTCGAGGTTGTGGTGAGCCGATTTGATCCCATGGCGGCGCCGAGGGTGAATGACGGGCCGCGGCTGGCGCTGCCAGGCTGGCGGATCAAGGCAGGTGGACGCGAGACGAGTGGCTTCGTCGGCACGCGGTGATCGCATTTGGGAGCTGCTTACAGAGGCATCCCCCGCCCTTACGGCCGCTCGCCCCACGTCCCGTAATCGCCATTTGGTTGGCGTAGGCAGGACTTTCGGCCCTGCGGAACCGAGCCGAGCCGCGATGTTGTATACCTGTACGCGGGGAGACGATGCGATGAGTACTCCCGCACCCTTAGGCGAGCGGTGGCCACCATGAATGCGGCGACGGGACTCCTGGGCGGCGACACTTATTTCCTGCACTGGGGTGTGGTGCAGATTTCGATCACGAACTTCGTGATCATCCTGTTGATGGTCGTGGTGTTCGTGCTCGCCCTGCTGTTGCCGTTCCCGCGCCCGCCGGACGAGAAGGACAGGGGTGACGGCCGCGATGTCCAGGGGTGAGGCGCGCCGGCGGCGCAATTGGACGGCCTGGTTGCGCGGCCGGTTGACCCGCACGGTGCCGCCCGGTCAATGGCTTCCGGACCGCCAACCGGTGTATGTGCAGTCTTGGACGTACGTGTTCGGCGTAGCAACGTTGGCCGCACTGTTGTTTGTGTTCGGATCTGGATTGGTGTTGACGCTGAAAAGCGCAGCGTGGTGGCACACGTCGTCCGTGGGCCATTTCTTCAACTCGATGCACCTGTGGAGCGTGGAGCTGTTCTTCGTGTGCATGGTGATCCATCTCTGGGGCAAGTTCTTCATGGCCGCCTGGCGGGGCAAGCGGGCGCTGACCTGGATCACCGGCGCGGTGGCGTTTGTCGGCTCGATCGGGACCGCGTTCACCGGCTATTTGACTCAGTCGAACTTCGACTCGCAGTGGATCTCCACGCAGGCCAAGGACGGCCTGAATGCAGTCGGCATCGGTGCCTACTTCAACGTGTTGGATCCGGGCCAGATGTTGTTGTGGCATGTGGTGCTGCTGCCGCTGGTCGTTGGTGTGCTCGTCGTGCTGCACGTGATCCTGGTCCGCCGGCACGGTGTGGTGCCTCCGTTCGACGCAGTGCCACCGGAGGCCACCAGCATGGACGCCCCGCTCTCTGCCGAGGCCCCTGAGCAGGCGATCCAGACGCCCAAGGAGCCGGCCGATGTCGTCGGGGCACGGCATGACAGGACAAGGCTATGAGTCGCTCGCGGCGCCGTGACCGGACGCCGGACGCGCATCTGTTCCCCACGCGTCCCTATGACCTGGTCAAGGAATTCGTCGTCGCCGTCCTGGTCATGGGCGTGCTGACCGTCGTGTTGGCGGCCGTGTTCTCATCCCCGGACCGCAAGGCGATCACCCTGGCCGACTGGGCCAAGGCGGCGCCGGCCGACGTGGTCGCCACTGCTACCGCAGAGCTGGCGGGCACGAGCACGAGCGCCGGCTATGGCGCGCCATACAACCACGCCAGCGAGGGTCAGAAACTCGGCCCCCTACCACTGCAGAAGTGGGGTGGGGTCCGCATCCCGGTCGACAGCGCGAACGACTTGGTCATCAGCCCGCTGCAGACAGTCAGCGGCGATACCGTTCTCGCCGGCGCGTTGCGCGTCTGGCAAGCAGCCAGCGCCGATCAACAAACGAAGTGGGCTAGCGCGTACTCCGACGCGCTGGCTGCGGCACCCGACGGGGACCCGGCCCAGGTCAAGTCCGGCGACTACGGCCCAGTTCCCACGCTGGCGAATCGGTTCCTTGCTCTGGCCAACAGCGGTGCGCTCGAGGGACTGCTCACCACACGCACCACGTTCTACGGCGGGGACGCGACGAAGCCGCTGCTGTTGCTCGCCGACGGCGCCTACCTCGAAGACCAGGCCCGCGCCGACCATCTCGGCGGCGACCAGTGGGGGATGATGAACGAGACCGGCAACTACCCTGGCCAGCCCTGGATGTGGCTGTACACGTTCTGGTACCAGGTCAAGCCATTCTCAACCTCCGACAACGCCGACGCTCTCGTCTGGGGGCTGATGGTTTTGCTCACCCTCGGTCTCATCCTGCTGCCGTTCATCCCAGGACTTCGGGCGTTGCCTCGCCACCTCGGCGTACATCGCTTGATCTGGCGCAACCGTTCTTGAGCGCATCCGCGCTCTGCGCGCTGCATCCGTCCAGCTACGCAACTGGCGACCGCAGCCCGTCTGTGACGGGAGTGCCCCGCGACGTGGGGTCGACAACGTCGAACCGACGGCCACTAATCTCCTCCGGCAGGATGCGCACGAAGCGGTGCTTGGGACCGGCAAGCCAGGGGAAGGGCCACTGGCGGCGCAGGCCGTCACTGCGACCTTCGAGTGCAAGGAGCTGACCGCGGTCACCGACCTCGCCTCAGCGAGCCGGGCCATCGAACTGATCGTGGAGCAGGGCGAGGGCGCGCGCGGCGACTGGGTCAGGTGGGGTATCGACGCTAGCCACGAACCTGAGTGACAACGTCGACACATTCACGCTCGCGTCCTCAACCCCGGCTAAGGGCCGGGTTCGCGACCACCGGCGCATCGACGACTGCCACTGTCCCCGCTGAATCATCATCAATGGGCCGTGGTGGCCCTCCAGGACTCGTTCGAGCAGAGCAGACTCTGATATATGTCGGGCAGACTGCGCGGGTGATGGCTGATCTGGTGGACGACCTGGGCAGTCGCCTGCGAGTACTCGTCGTCGAGGACGAACCAAGGTTGGCCGAGGTCCTCAGCCGGATGTTGGCCTTCGACGGCTGGCAGGTGCAGGCGAGCCAGAACGCGTTCGGGGCGATACGCGCTGCGCGGACGTTCCGCCCGCACGCGGTCGTTTTGGACATCGGGCTGCCAGACGCCGACGGTTTCGAAGTGCTGCGAGCGATCCGGGAGACCGACCCTGGGGTGTGTGTTCTGTTTCTCACCGCTCGAGACGCGGTCGAGGATCGAGTCGAGGGAATCCAGGCCGGTGCCGACGATTACTTGACGAAGCCGTTCAGCATGGTCGAGTTGTCGGCGCGACTACGCGGGTTGCTTCGGCGCGCGCACCGGGTGCCGCCGGCTGCGGATGCCGCCCTGCGGGTAGGGGATCTGACGCTCGACGAGGACGCTCGGGAGGTCTGGCGGGCCGGCCGGGCCCTTGAACTCACTGCGACCGAATTCGAATTGCTGCGCTACTTGATGCAAAATCCGCGCCGGGTGTTATCCAAGACACAGATCCTCAACCAGGTATGGAATTACGACTTTGGTCGCGACGCTCACGTCGTGGAGTTGTATATCAGCTATCTTCGCAAGAAGATCGATGCCGACCTGCCCCCGATGATTCACACCGTGCGTGGGGCTGGCTACGTTCTCAAGCCTGCGCCATGACCGACCGAGCCGTGTCTTCGGAGCACGGGTCCTTCCGGATGGGCCGCCGGAGCCTGCGGTTCCAACTCGTGCTGATCCTCCTGGCGCTGCTGTTCGTCAGCTTCGTTCTGGTGGCGGCCCTGACGGCCGTATTTCTGCATCGATTCCTACTCGATCGCCTCGACCAACAGTTGGCCGCAGCAGGAAACCGGTTCGCGGTCGCACTGGAGCACGCCAACGATCACGACACGGATAACACTGCACCGTTCGACGCGGTCACCGGACAGGCAGCGGGCACACTCGGCGCACGGATCGTGGCCGGCCGGGTGACATCCGCCGACGTCGTTGGCCGGGGCGACAGCACGGCCGTGACCGACGCGGATCGGGCGCTGATCGGGACGCTCTCGGCCGGGGCTGCGCCACGCACAGTCCGCTTCCCCGATCTCGGCGAATACCGGGTATTGGTCGGCCGCGGAGCAGACGGCGATTTGCTAGTGACCGGACTGCCGGAGGGGTCCGTCGACGAAACTGTGTCGCACCTGCTCGCGGTCGAGGCGGTGGTGGGTGGCGTCGCACTGCTCGTTGCCGGGCTGGCCGCCGCCGTCAGCGTTCGGTGGTCGCTGCGACCGTTGACACGTGTCGCGTCGACGGCGCGGCAGGTATCGGAGCTGCCGCTGTCAACCGGTCTCGTGCAGCTTCCTGGCGACGTGCCCGCGCCGCCGGGGAGTACCGAGGTGGGGCAGGTCGCCGACGCCTTTAACCGCATGCTGCGCCATGTCGGTTCCGCGCTGCGCCGCCGCCACGACAGCGAAGATCAGCTGAGGCGGTTCACCGCGGACGCGAGCCACGAGCTGCGAACTCCGATCACGGTCATCCGGAGCCACGCCGAGTACGCGCAACACGCCGCCGGACCGCTCCCGCCAATCGCCTCGGAAGCACTGACCCGAATCACGGCGGAGGCTGAGCGAATGGGCCGTCTCGTCGAGGACATGTCGTTGCTGGCCCGGCTGGATGCCGGTCGTCCGCTCGCGCGCGATCCGGTGGAGTTGACCAGGCTTGTCGTGGAAGCGGTGAGCGACGCCCGCGTCGCCGGCCCGACCCACCGATGGCTGCTGGACCTGCCCGCCGAGCCGATCACTGTTATCGGCGACGCGCATGCCCTCCATCAGGTACTAGCGAACCTGCTGTCCAACGCTCGAGAGCACACCCCGGCCGGAGCCATCGTTACGACATCGGTGCGTCCGACGCCGAGCGGTGACGCGACGTGTGTCAGCGTCCACGACAACGGGCCCGGCATTCCCGAGCCAGCAATGGCTACTATCTTCGATCGATTCGTTCGCTCCGAAGCGTCGCGGTCGAGGGTCGACGGCAGTGGCCTGGGCCTGTCCATCGCCGCTGCGATCGTGAACGCCCATGGCGGGACGATCCGAGCGACCAGTCAGCCGGGCGACACGACGTTCGTCGTTGAGCTCCCGCCGGTCGCCACAACGAGCGATATCGAGGAGGCGAGATCGTCACCGACCACCGTCGGTGACGAGCCGCAGGGCTAGGGCTGGGCACAAGGCCACGGCACGGCGCGCCGATGCCAGCTCACTGTCATTGATGGGGCGACGACGAATCACCGGATAACCCCAGTCGTCGCGGCTGATCATCTCCGGCCAGACCTCCGCGCACAGACCATGAGCCTGGCAGCGGGTCCAATCGATTGCGACGCTGCTCACACCAGATCCGGGACGGGGAGTTGACCGTAGACAGGGCGTCCGCAACCCCCGCGACGTCGATGCTGATCGAGCTCCCGGTGCAGGAGGCGCACACCAGTGGACACGAACCGGGCGGCACCATCGGGGTGCGCGCACGCACCGCGCCCAGTCACCATCGTGGCGTGGCGGTGCAGGGCCGACTCCGCTCCGTTGCGGCCGTGACCTGCCCCGATCAGGTCATTCACGAGCGCCGGCAGACCGAATCGGCATGGTCCGCATTGCTGTACCGACTGAGCAGCAAGCCACGACGCGACCCGGGTGAGTTCACCGAGCGCGCACGTGCGTTCATCGACGACAAGCACGACACCGGCGCCGAGCGTGCCGCCCATCCCGGTGAGCGCAGCACGCGTCAGTCGCAGCTCGCCTTTCGGCGACACCCAGCCGCCGTGATATCCGCCGACGACCAGCGCGGCGGGCGGCTGCGAGGCAACGAGTCGCAACACGTCAGCGACGGCGGTTCCGTACGGGGCCTCGATGACCGACGGGTTCGCCACGGCTCCGCCCACGCTAAGTAGCACCGTGCCCGGCTCGTTCCGGGTACCTACCCGGACGAACTGGTCGACGCCGATGCGCCCCAGCACCGCCAGCTGAGCGTAGGTCTCGGTGTTCGACAGGAACGTCGCGACGCGGTTCACTCCGCGATCAGTCGGCAACACACGACGCCCGGGTGGCCGGGCTGGATACCCGTTGAGGGCCTGCACCAAGGCCGTCGCCTCGCCCGACACAAAGGCAGCACTGACGACGTCCACGTGCACTCGTCTGGTGTCCGATCGCTCACCGCACGCCCGCTGTAGATCGTGCGCCATCCCGTGGTCGTGGACGGCAATTCTGATCTCTGACGCCGCGATCGCGTCAGCGACGAGCACCGCACCGTCGAGCACGAGATGGGGAAAACGGGTCAGCAGGGTGCGGTCCTTGATGCTGGCCGGCTCGCTCTCACAGCCGTTGACGACCACGATCCGGCGTCCTCGCCGTAGCGCCCTGAGCTTGCGGGCGACCGGGAATGCCGCACCACCGCGGCCGGCCAGCCGCACGGCGTCGCACCACGCGGTCAGCGTGGCTGCGTCTAGCCGAGGCAGCGGGCCGTGCAACCGAGCGTGGTCGGCGTACGGCACCTGCCGACCCATGTCGAACCCGCGAAGCACCCGCGGCTCGCCGAGCACCGTGACTCGACCGAGTTGCGCACCTGCCACCTGCGCCGCCAGGTTGGTCACCGAACCGGACCCATTAGGGACGGGACCGTCGGCTCACGCTCGAGCGTGGCGTCAATCCGCACGATGCGCACGACGCCCGCGATCACGACGGCCCCGATACACGCGACGTCGAGTAGTACTACCCACGACACCGCGCGGTCGGTACCGGAAAGCACGCTGTGCACCACCGCGGTCAGCCACGCCAGATACGCGAGAAGGTGGATGGCGCGCCACGACGCGGCGCCGACCCGGGTAGCGGCGAACCGCCCGCGAGCCGCGCCGGCCACGGCCACCACGATGATCGTGTATGCCGTGATCGACCCCAGCGCCACAGCGTTAGGGCGATACTGCGATGCGAACGGCACGAACGCTCCTGCCACGCCGACGTGTGCCTTGGCGTCGAACACGAGTGTCGTCACGTGCACGGCGACCAGCAGGATCCCGATGCCGGCTGCGGTTCGGTGGACGTATTGCCACACGACCCGATTCGCCGCCGAGGTCACGGCAGCTGAGCCGAGCGTGCCGATAACGACCGTGATCGTCAGCGACAGCAAGGCGGCCAATCCGGCACCGCGCGCGGTGAACCACAGATCGTTCTGAGTCACGAGGCAGCCCGCCAGTCGCCGGTCGGCCAGCCAGCCGTCGTGGCGACGCGGCCCGTTTCCGACACCAGGCGTGCGGCCACGTGATGCCGGCGCAGCCACGCAACCGCGTCGGCGCCCAGCACGATGGCCGCGGTGCTCGCGGTGTTCGCAGCCAGTGCAGTCGGCCCCGCTGCGGTGACCGTGCGCCAATACGGGCGGGCCGGAGCGCCGGTGCGCGGATCGATGATGTGGTGAACCGCGCCGCCACCGCGCACCCAGCGGCGGACCACCGTCGTAGAGGTAGCCAGGCCGCCGTGATGGAGCACCACCGCTTCGCCGCCGCCTCCTTCCCGCTCGGCCACCTCGACCGTCCAGCCACCACGGCGAGCGCCCGCGACCGCGAGGTCGCCGCCCAGTTCGACGAGCACCGGCGTCCCGAGACGCCGGTGCAGTACGCGTACGGCATGGTCGGCGGTAAACGCCTTGGCAGTCGCGCCGAGATCCAGCATCGAACCAGGCGGCACCGTGAGCAGCCCGGTACCGGCGTCCAGCCGCACCTGCCGCCAACTAGCCGCCGGCGGCCGCGGGTCAACGGCCGGTCCAAAGTGCGGCACCGACCCGATATCGCGGTCATATCCCCATCGGATCAGCGCCTCGCCGACGGTCGGATCGACCAGGCCATCCGTACGTTGCGCCGCCGTCAGCGCGGCGGCCACTAGATCGACGAGATCCCGGGGCACCGGTATCGGTTTTCCCACCTGCCGGTTCGCGCGCGACAAGAACGAGTCGTCTCGGAACCTGCTCGCGATCCAATCCACCCGGTCGAGAATGTTGCTCACTGTCTCCGCGGCATCTGGCAAGGTGCGATCGTCATCGACCGTCACGCGAACGGTGGAACTCCACGCCCGCCACGACTTGGTCGCCGTCATGATCCGTGCGAGCCACCAACCGGAGGTTGATTCTGCTGCGGAACCGACAGTTGCCCCCCGCCGCCGTAAGGCTGGCCAGGGTCGAACTGGCCGTCCGGCGCGTCATTACCCGGCGCCTGCGTGGGACTCGACGTGCCGCCGCCCGTACCGCTGCCTGCCGTCGCCGACGAGTCCGCGATCCGGCTGACGAACACCGCTGTGACGGCTACGATCGCCGCGCCGACAGCGGCGGCCACACCGTAAGCCCGGCCGAGCAATTTCCGCGCAGCCGTAGCTGGCGGTCGATTCCGGCTCATCTCATCCGCCTTCCTCCACGGCCAGCGCTACCAATTGTCACCGTGACACACGACCTTCTCCGTTCCCTCTGCGCAATCTAGGTATCGCATGGGACGGCCCGAGTTGACATGCACGCCGAAACCCAAATGCCCTGGCGTCAGATACCGGCCGTCGGCCCAGGGGCGTCCCTCGTGGTAGCGCAGTGGTTGAGAGCGAACTGAGATGCAGACCCGGCAGCCTGTGGCGGTGACAGGCCCGAGCAACCGCAACATGCCCCAGCCAGTAAAGGACGTCATCACCGAAGCAATCGGGCACAGGCACCGCGATGATCCGGTCCTCCCACGGACGGGTGGACCGGCAGGGAATGCGGTGCTTACCGCCTGGACCGGGCTGGTTGTTCTTGGGCTATCCCTGGCTGAGCTGGCGACCTTGCTCAGCGTCCATCGGTTGATCGGCTGGCACATCGTCATCGGTACCCTTCTCGTCCCGCCGGCGACATTGAAGACCGCATCGGTCGGGTGGCGCATCATTCGCTACTACGGAGGGAATGCGAACTACCGACAGGCCGGCCCGCCCCCGCTGTTGCTGCGCGTTCTGGGCCCCGGCGTCGTTCTGGCCACCCTTGGCCTGCTCGCGTCCGGGCTTGTCTTGGTCGCGCTCGGACCGGAGTCGAGCCGGACGGAGTTGATCTCTGTGCTGGGTCACCGGGTGGACTACCTGACCGTGCACCAAGGCTTCTTCGTGGTATGGCTGGTACTCACCGGATTACATGTGCTTGCCCGAATCGTTCCTGCTCTGCGACTGACCGTCGCGCGTCGCGACCATGCGAGCGCTGTGGCGGGAGGTAGCGGCCGGCTCGTAGCCATCGTCGTCATCTTGGCGGTTGCTGTGGCTTGCGCTGTGTTCGTCCTCTCCGCCGCAGGCGGTTGGCACAGCTCCGGAGGCCGGGACCGGCCGGGCGTGCCAAAGGCGCGTTCGACCGGCTGGAACTCGCGTCTGGTGGACGGTGTGCCATCACCAGGGTCTTCTACCTGGCGCACCTCGACGCCGGCACCCTACGTCTAGCCAGCGTGCCAACCGAGCCGCGGTGCACTTCGACCTCTTTCAGTGCGTTCCCGGCTAAGACGAGCTGACCGTCGCCCGAGCCTGTGCTCGCACCATGACCATCACGAGCTACGACCCTGACACCCTCGTCGCGACCGGTAGGCAAACCATCGCCGATCCGCCGGAGCAGCTGGCTGCCGAGGCTGATCACGGCGAGCGCGTAGAGGGCGGCGCCAACTGGAACCGGAACGCCGGACGAGTACGCCGAGGGAACTTGGTGGTCACGGATTTGATCACGCCGTGGGGATCGGCGCAGGCCTCGGACAAGCCAGCTGACGGTTGCGGAGGCAGGTGCCTGCAGGCGGTTAACGATGTATGCACCGGGTGGACGTGCTATAAGGCTGGTGTTGAACGGCGTCGGGGAGGTGCTGGGGCTGGTGTGACGGGTGGTCCGTCGGCCGGGGTGTCTGCGTATCGCGGTCTGCGGGTTAGGTCGGCTGCCTCGGAGTGAGTGGTCTCGGCTTTGGCGGCCTGGTGCTGCGGTCCTACTGTCGGTCGGTTGGTAGGACCCATCCGGAGCTGGTGTGGCACGCGCCGAGGATGGCGAGTCGGGCGAGGTTGACGGCGGCGGCGAGTAGTGCGAATCGGCGGCGAGCTTGACCTGACCACGGACACGGGTGAGGCGGCGGTCGTGCGGCACGCCAGATTATGGCCGCGGGCACTCGACATCTCACGCCCGACCCCGCCGACGTCCAGGTACTGACCCGCCTGGCGACCGAGCAGGAACGGCTTCCCACCGAGCGGATCGAGGTGCGGATGGACGGCGGCAGCCGGCCCGCGGACGATCCCACCGAGTCGGCCGATGCAAGCCACGACACCGAGCGGCGATGACTACCCGCGCCGGTCGCTGTTCAGCGTCGCTCGCCGAGGTAGTCGAGTTTATCGGCAGTCGTCCTCGGCTCGACGACAGACCGCGCAGCCATGCATCGCGACCACGGCCGCGAGCCGCACGTCAGGCACGATCGCGATGGCACCCAAACACGGGAAGGCGGATCCTTGCCGTCGACAGGGAGCCAGCGAGAACAACGCTCCGACTTGACCGGCGTCATCGCGGGCTCAGCGACTCGATCAAAGCCCGTCTCGCACACGCAGGAACCAGCGCACCGCGCGCCTGACCAGCACCTCCTAGATCGGCCTCAGCGTGGGTGCGTTCAGTGGCGGATGGCATCGCGCCGTCGATACTGACCGCGCGCCCACGCAGGTCTCCAGCCATCTGGCGCTCGTCGCCGCCGGCGGCCCGGGACGTTTGCCCCTGCCCGGTGGCCGACGGGGCTGGCAGGCTGATCAGATGCTGCCCTGTGGTGACGGGCTTGGTTGGTACGCCTGCGATGAGTGGTCAGGCTGAGGGGATGGGTGTCATGACTGGCGATTCGACGCTGCAGGTGACCGACGAGCGGACCGGCCGGCGCTACGTGATTCCGATCCGGGACGGTGCGATCCACGCCATCGACTTGCGACAGATCAAGATGACCGACGGCGATGTCGGGCTGCTCGCATACGATCCGGCGTTCCTGAACACGGCCAGTTGCCGGTCGGCGATCACATTCATCGATGGTGAGCGAGGCATCCTGCGCTACCGCGGGTATCCGATCGAAGAACTCGCCGAGCACCGCAGTTTCCTCGACGTCGCTCATCTGCTGATCAACGGCGAGCTGCCCGACAAGGCCGAGGCCGAGGAGTGGACCGAGCAGATCACTCACCACACCTTCATCCACGAGAACATCAAGAAGTTCATCGACGGCTTCCACCACGATGCCCATCCGATGGGCATCCTGGTCGGCACCGTCGGGGCGCTGTCCACGTTCTACCCGGACGCCAAGGACGTCTTCGACGAGTCTCGGCGGCGAGCACAGCTGATCCGACTGGTGGCCAAGATGCCGACCCTGGCGGCGTTCGCCTACCGGCACGCGAGAGGCCTGCCTTACGCCTACCCGGACAACGACCTTTCCTACACCGGCAACTTCCTCAACATGATGTGGAAGACCACCGAGCTGGCCTACCGGCCGAACCCGGTGCTCGAACGCGCCTTGAACGTGCTATTCGTGTTGCACGCCGACCACGAACAAAATTGCTCCACGCACACGATGCGCACCGTCGGCAGCGCGCACGCCGACCCGTATTCCGCGGCTGCGGCCGCCGCCGCGGCGCTGTACGGCCCGCTGCACGGCGGGGCGAATGAGCAGGTTCTCCGAATGCTCACCGAGATCGGGTCGGTCGACCGGGTGCCGGGCTACATAGCGCGGGTCAAAGCGGGTGAGCTGCGGCTGATGGGCTTCGGGCACCGCGTGTACAAAAACTTCGACCCACGCGCAAAGATCATAAAAAGCATCGCCGAACAGGTCTTCGAGGTCACCGGCGCCAACCCGCTGCTGGACATCGCCCTGGCCCTGGAGAAGACCGCACTCGAGGATGACTACTTCGTCGTCCACAAGCTGTATCCGAACGTCGACTTCTACTCCGGCATCATCTACCAGGCGATGGGCTTCCCGGTCGAGATGTTCCCGGTTCTGTTCGCGATCGGCCGCACCGCCGGCTGGCTTGCCCAATGGGAGGAAGGCATCCTAGACCGCGAGCAAAAGATCACCCGGCCGCGGCAACTTTACAGCGGCGCACCGGAACGTCACCTGACCGTCATACCCGCACCGACAGCCGCAGGGTAAGTCGCACCCCATCGGACGCCTCCAAAGCCGAGGCCGAACGCGCCGAGGCGTTCGACAAGATGATCAAGAGGTTGCGCGAGGACGGCCTCCGCTACGACCGGATTGCCGCCAAGCTTGTGCGCGAGGCAGAGGCAGCCGGACGTGTCCGCTAGGTGACGCGGTGGCGACGATTTCATCCGCGAGCTGGCGGCGCGTTTCGACGACGGCGATCCGAGCCGGTTGTCATCGAGCCGCGACAGACGCGCCCGACGTCGACGCAGAGGACGCCGCGCGTGACCGAGACCGCTTAGCCGCCGACGCCGACACCATCGAGCACAGCGCCGCCGTCCGCATCATTGAGCCGCCCAGAGCCGCATTCGTTTGACGGTCACCCATCGATCGAGGATCTGCCATCGGCTGGTAGAGCAGTGGCCGACGCGCTCGCGCACGACGACGCCGAGGCAGCGCGACTGCTGCGCCACGTCCGCGTTGAGCACCGCCGCGCAAAGCGCGGAGTGCGACGGCCGCCGCTTCAAGTTGTTTATTTGGCCGGTCATCGTTGACGGTTGGGCCGGACCGGGTCCGACCCAAACGGGGCACAGGATCGCGCGGTCACCTCAGACGGCCTCGGCGCTCCGAGCCGGTCCGTCACGGCGGCCATGCTGCCAAGTACCGGGAGCGGCTGCCCGACGCGGTCGACTACCTGCTATTCGGTGTCGGACGCACTGCCGTCGAGGAATTCACGGAAGTTGGCGGGCACACCGAGGACGAACCGGTGCCCTTTGTGCGTCAGCATCAGCCCGCGCGGGTGCCACGAGAGCGACCATTCATGGCAGTCGACCGAGTAGGCCACGGCCGCGAGCAAGGCTTCGGCACGATCGTCACGCGTCCACTCGGGTCGAACGCCGGCGTATGGGGACACCTTCAACGCCAGGTCGTCCTGGTCGAGTGCACCCCACTCCTCTAACACTGCGTCGAGGGACAAGGCCACAGGCGCCAGATACAGATCGGTCAAGTCGTGCGGCAAACCGGTCACGGCGGGCCTCCCGGAGTTGATTAGGGATTCGCTGTTCCGGTTATCGTCGTGGACGGCGCGAATGCACGCTCGGGGCGAAGGTCCGGTACGGGTGGGCCTGAGGTCCCTCGTATCGGCTGCTTGGCGATAGCCGTCTGCAGCGAAGTCACGGCCGTCATACCTTCGAGGTGCTGCACGCATGGCGGGCGCCGGTCGTCGGTCGAGGGTCGGCAACGGGCCGGCGAGGTCAAGTCCGGAGCGTCCTTGACGAGTACCGCCCGCACTACGTCACGAGGAACCTGCTTGTCTAACGCTTTCTCGGCTGGCCGGCCCGTACCCGGCTTGCGGAAGCGACTGTGTCGGACTGACTCGGACCGAATGTCCCTTGACCAAGCGCGACGTTTGCCATGTGCTGGGGCGCGTGACCACTTCATCGACCCAGGCGCGTACCGCCGCGTTGCGTGCGGCGGTGTCACGGGCCATCCTCGCCCCGTCCATCCACAACACCCAGCCGTGGCGCTTCGTCCTCGGCCCGGCCCGGCTGACGATGCTGGCCGACCGCAGCCGGCAACTGGCCGTGCTGGACCCAACCGGTCGGCAGCTGCACTTGAGCTGCGGCTGCGCTCTGTTCAACGCGCGGGTGTCGTTGGCCGCCGCAGGGCTGGGCGTCATCGTCACCCGGCAGCCGAAACCGGCTCGGCCGGACCTGCTCGCCGTCATCGAGATCGTGGACGATCGGCGTCCGGACGCCCGGCCGGCTGAGCTCGATGGCGCCATCGAGCAGCGGCAGACTAACCGGCGACGGTTTACCGACTCCACCGTGCCGGATGACCTGACCGAGTCGCTCGTTTCTGCCGCGACCGCGGAAGGCGCGGTGCTGCATACGGTGACCAGAGCCGACACCCGCATGACGGTCGCCCGGCTGACCCAGCAGGCAGACGCGCAACAAAACGCCAACCCGGCGTACCGCGCCGAACTGCGGGCCTGGACCACCACCGATCCGGAACGCCGCGATGGGGTGACCGCCTTGGCGGTGCCGCATGTCACGGGCGAGTCAGGCAGCGATGTGCCGATCCGTGACTTCGACAGCGAGGGGGTTGGCTTCCTGCCCGCAGACACCCAGTCCAGCGGCGAACAGTGCCTGCTGCTGCTCGGCACCCATGACGAGAATCCCCGAGCTTGGCTGCGCGCCGGCGAGGCGCTGGAGCGTCTGTGGCTGGAGATCACCCGCGCCGGCTATGTGGCCAGCCTGTTCACCCAGATCGTCGAGATCGATGCGATCCGGGCGCAGCTTCGCAGCGAGCTGCGTTTGGTGATCCATCCACACGTGCTGCTGCGAGTGGGCCGAGCGCCCGCCACGCCCGCCACTCGGCGACGCCCCATTGCAGAGGTGCTTGACGATCGGGCGGTTACCCTATTAGCGGAGAACGGCTAGCGGACGTCGATCAGCCCAGAGAAGCGCATGTGTCTACCGGCTATCTATCTATTGGTGCGATAATTCCGTCGACCAGACAGGTGGCGCCTGCCGCCCGGATATGGACCTCGGCACAGTATTGGCGCAAGCTGAAGGGCAGGTCGACGTCCCAAAGGTAATGGCCGCCTCGATGACGCGATTGGGCCGCAGTTCAGGCAATCGAAAGATTCCGTGCGAGTGGGCGCCTGGTCAAGGTTCGGCGAAGCCGATCGCATGCGACGCGACTGCAGGGAGCGACCTAGACGCGTCGCCGCGAGCTGGACAATCGGGAGCCGGCTGCTGTTCGGCATGAAACCCCGCGCGCTTCGCTGTGCCGAAGCAGCGCGGACCCCTCGGTATTCGGCGATATGCCGACGTCAGCACAACCCGATTGTGCCGACCTCGTGATTGTGCCGATGTCGTTCTTGGACGCCCGGCGGAACAGGGTTTGCAGGCCGGCGAGGTCGGCACAATCCGAGAGTCGCACCTGCGCCCGTACTCAACCGAAGTGCGAAGAAACGCACGGCAGGCACGAAGGCGATCCTCATCCGTGCCAGCGTTTCACTCCAATCCCATCGCCGAAGATCGGGTAGCAGCAAGCAGGTCCCGCGCCCGGCAATGGCGCCGACGCGCGAGGAGTGCAGCCAGGCAGCCGACCAGGAATGGGCGGATGTCGAGAGTAGGAACTCCCGCTGCGCGACGCATGCCGTGTAAATGTCGGCACAATCACCAGGTCGACACAATGGGCGTTCTGCTCGCCCCAAGGCTCTCGGAGGCGATCGGCCTGCTCGTTCGCCGCGTGCATCTGCATCGCCTCGGCCAAAGCCGCGACTATAATCCTGATGGGGATGAGGGCATCGGAATGGTCCCGGGCAAATCATCAAGTCGTAGCCTGGCGGCTCGTTGACGACCTCGAACAACATGCGCCGCGCAAGATTGCGCACGATTCCTCGTCGAGGTACCTCCGAGCGATCGGTTCCGTGATACCCCGTGACCTGAGCTACCTCTCGCATCTGATCGTTGATGGCTCGCCTACTGTGGTGCGCCTTTGGCGGCTACTTGGCGTCCGGAAAGCCGATTACCTTGCCTACGGGAATGGAACCGATTTTCGCGGTCGTGTCCTTTCACCGGACACTCGCCTATCGATCCAAACTAAGCCTCAGTACGTCGCAAGGAGGGTTCGTTCAGACCGCCGCACGGGACACGCCCTCCCCAGCCGCGCTGGACCGTCCCGCCGCGAGATGAGCCGGTCCACTCGCGTCGGTTTCTTAGGGTGTCGGCACCTCGGTCGTCAGGGTGATGTACACCGGTGGCGGCTGGGCGAGACTGTTGTGCACGGTGCAATGCGAGGCTACGGCCATGAAGGCCTCGCGTCTGTCGCTCGGCAGGCCGGATGGCGGCACGATGTCGATGCGTATCTGCCCTACCCGGGTGGGCCGGTGAGCCATCTCGTAGGTGGCCGTGACCTGAAGTCCGTCGCTGTCCAGACCGTGTCGGACGAGGTAGCGGTGGGCGTAGTGCGCGACACAGTTGGCCAGACCAGCGACGAACAGTTCGGTGGGAGAGGGTGCAGTGTCGGTGCCACCGTCATCGGTTGGCTGGTCGACACTGATTGTGTGTGTTCGGACCTCAATGGCGAAGCGGTCCTCGCCCAGGTGGCGCACCTCGATCCGCCCTGGCGCGGTCACGAGACCACTCGATCCGCCGACGGTCTCCGTCGCGCGGATGAGCGGCGTATCCGTCAAGTCCGCGAATGGTCGAAGGTTCTCGTCACTATTGGTGCCTGCGCCAGGGAACGCGTGATCTCCTTGATCAGACGACAGCTATTGATCGACACGTCGACGATCGAAGTGGATGTCCTCGATGGGGTCGTCACGCTGCGCGGGCAACTGGACAGCCGGGTCATGTTCGAGCCGTTGGTCGACGTTATCCGCGACACTACCGGCGTCGTCGCCGTACACGACAACATCGGCTATCGCCTCGACCAGGCGCCCTAGTGCTCGCTCAAACGTGTGGATCAGCGACGGCCGGGATGGGCTGATTTCGAATCTCGCGTCGACTCAATGCCCGCCCTTGAGGTGGACCCGCTGCACGCCGGACACCGTTCGGGCCAGCGCGTCGACCACTTCGCGTTCCGAGGTCGTTTGGAATCGGCCGACGATCGTGACGATCCCATCGGCCACCGAGACGGCGCAGTCCTCGGGCACTCCCGGCTGTCCCTCGAGTCGCGCCCTGATCTCGGCAGCGATCGTCTCGTCCGAGCGGACGAGGGTTCGCAGCAAATCCCGGCGGCTGACGATGCCCAAGATGCGCGGCCCGTCCACGATCGGAATCGCCCGCATGTCTCCGTCGACCATCGTCTCGGCGATGTCGGCTACGTCGGCGAACTCAGTCAGGCACACGGCGACGGGCGTCATGACCGACCGCACCGTCTTGTCGGGATCGGGCATATCGTGTTGGTCACGTCGCAAATGGCTGCGCGGATCATGGGCAAGACGACCCCGGAGGATGTCCAGCTCGCTGATCATGCCGACGAGGCGGCCATCCGCGTCCAGGACGGGCATCGAGGTGATTCGGTTCGCCGACAGCTGCTCCGCCGCATCGATCACCCCCGCATCGGCCTCGATGGTGATGACCGGCGTGGTCATGACATCTCGGGCTCGCATCGTACTAATCCTCTCTCGAGTTTCGAGTAATCACGGACGGCTGCTGCGATAAGCCGACTCATGGAGTCAGCTTGCGCCGGTAGCGATGACGTTGCCCGCCGGAATCCGGGCCAGATAGCGGCTCAGCTCCCGGGCCGCGATCTTATCCGGGACCGACCATCGGGGGGTTCGAGTCGCTGAGCTTTTCACTACCTGGTTGCCGACCAGCTGCGCCGTCACATAGATCGGCCGTTCGCCGGTAAGTAGCGTCGCGCGCAGCATCGGATGGTGGGTGCGCGGGTGTGGCGCCGCCCCGGCCAGGAACGCGATCATGGCGGCGGCGTTGTCGGCCTGCTGAGCCGCTAACGCCCCGTGCTTAACCGGTGATTGCGTTACGTCGCCCGCGGCGAAGACGCTGCCGTCACCGCCGATCAGTCGACTGTGCTCGTCGATCGGAAGGAACCCATCGACGGGATGGCTCGGCAACCCTGGTATGGACTTTGCTGCGATACGTGGCACCGTTACCAGGATTCGCCGAGGGTGGGACTGCGCCGTCACGCGCTCAGAATGCTCCATGGCGGCCGCCCCGGTCCGCAGCCGGATACCTGCGTCGTGGAAGAGCGGAACAATGGCCTCCGCTGCCGCCGGGCCGAAAACGGCGAGTGGACGATCTGCGGGTTCATCGAAGGTGAGAGCGCATGCGCTTCCCGCCACGGCGAGCCTCGCCGCCGTCATCAGCGCCAGCTCGTACAGCGGTAACGGCCAGCACGGCGAGGCGGGCGCGACGTATCCAATGCTGTCAACTCTCTCGGCAACGGCACTCTCGACTGCCGTCTGGTAGGCCTTGGCGGTCCGCTCGGTGAACGATAAGAGCGCTGGTGGCCCCGGCAATTCTCGGCCACCGAGCGCCATCACAGCCGCGTCGTAGGACACCTCCTCCCCGGCCCGTGTGTACGCGACGTGCGCGGCGCGGTTCACCCATCCGAGCTCACCGCGGATCCATCGACACCCCGCATCTTGCACGAGCCGGCTTATCGGGTAATGGCGCACAGCCACCTCGCCGAACGGCTCCAGAACAACCCAGGGCCGATACCGGAACGTGTCGGACGGACTGAGCAGAGTGATGTCCACCCTGTCGCCGGCCAGCCGCCGCAGCCGAAGGATTGCCTCGAGTCCGGCAACACCACCGCCGCAGACCACCACCGAGAACCGAGCCACGATCAGGACCCCGGATCAGGGCACAGGTTGACGTGGCGGCAGGACCGAATCGTCCACTGCGTATGTCAACTGGTCATGCACGGCGATCACGCCGGCCGTGCGTCGAACAGCCTCGATCAGCGGGTGAATGAGCAGCCGCCGCGGAACCTCGCCGCGCAATGTCACAATGCCGTCCCCAACGGTCACCTCGAAGCTTGCCGGATCCAGATTGAACTCGCGGGGCAAAACGTGCTCAACGACGCGACGGCGGACCGCGTCGTCGTCCCGAAGGAACACGGCGAGCATGTCGGAACGGGTGATGATTCCCACCAGGGTCCCGTCCTCGACGACGACGGGAAGCCGCCGCACGTGATGGGCCGCGGCCAGCCGCGCGGCCTCTGACAGAGATTTGTCCGCGCTGACCGTGACTGGTTCAGCCGTCATGAGATCGGCCGCGGTCTCCGCACTGGTCCGAGCCTGTATCGCGCGCCGATCTGACCGCGTGCCGGGCAGCCGTTGCCCCGACCGGTCACCAGCGACAACCTTCGCGAGCAGATCCGACTCGGAGACAATGCCCACAACCTTGTTGGCCTCGTCGACCACAGGCACCGAGCTGATGCGGTAGGACCCCAATAGACTGACAACTGTCTTAAATGGCGTGCTCGGGCTCGCGGTCACGACGTTGGTAGTCATCATGTCCCGGACGAGCAGGTTATCGGCGTTCCACAACCACGTACTATGCGTCGCCTGCTCCTCGGTGCCCCGCGTGGGAGATAGCGCGCTGATGTACCGCTGCAGAGCGGACTGGTAGCGAAGGTCCGTCGGGCTCGGATGAACCCGCATCGCTCTGATGCTCTCTCGGGCAGCGGCCGGATTGGTTTGCTCAGGCATTTGCGGCCTCCCATGGTCGAGGGATCGCCCGACACCAGCATCTCCAGCCGTTCACCTCAGCGACAGGGACTTCGGTCCTCTCATCGAAGGGTCCGATTGTCGTGGGCATGGCCGACTAATCCGCGGACTCGACGCGATCAGGCGGATGTCTGCTGGTCGAGCGCGCTTATAGTGCCTTTCGTCCCTAGGCCCTAAGCGCGGCGACGGCGAGACTAACGAGCCGAAGCCGTTAACAGTGCTCGCGTAGTGACTGTCTCCCAGGGGTCAGAATGCTCCGGATGTGGTCTGCTGTGGCGTCTGCGACAGCGGCGGGCTACGTCCTGCTGCAACTGCTCGGCCGGAGGGCTGGTTCGAGTCAAGACGAGCGGCAGCGCGCTCTTCCCGGC
Source organism: uncultured Actinomycetota bacterium (assembly GCA_963748415.1). Classification (GTDB taxonomy): domain Bacteria; phylum Actinomycetota; class Actinomycetes; order Mycobacteriales; family Jatrophihabitantaceae; genus CAVVJA01. The sequence continues at coordinate 330,946 of CAVVJA010000020.1, forward strand.
GACGAGCTTGTGCCAAGACCGCAGATCGTGACTGACCACGCCGTCACGCTCGACGTCGCGTCGGAGGACATCTGGCCGTGGCTGACCCAGATGGGTTGGCACCTAGGCGGCTATTACACGCCAACCTGGGTCGACCGGCTGCTGTTTCCGGACAACTGGTCAAGCCTGGATTACCTCGACCCCGCGCTGGTCCGCGACCTGCACACCGGTGACATCATTCCGGACGGTCCGCCGGGAACGGCCTGGTTTGTCGTGGAAGAAGCTGATGCACCGCGTTCGCTCGTCCTGCACTCGACGACGCATGTGCCCGCTGGATGGCGTGAGCGATTTGGTGTGAGTATTGATTGGACCTGGAGCTTCCAAGTCACCGACCTGCCCAGTTCGCGGGCACGGGTGCATCTGCGGGTTCGCGGCAGAATGGCACCGCGATGGTTCTCCTGGACCTACCAGGCCCTGGTCGTTCCGGCTGACTACGTGATGGCCCTCGGCATGTTGCGCGGAATCGCGAAGCGGGCCGAAGCGCACGCGCCGCCACGAGCATCCGGCCGGATTCCCTACACCCAGCCCCCGGAGGTGACAGTGTGACAACTCGGATGATCGAGTACTTTCACGCATCGAAGTTCGGTAACGGCGCCCGCGTCGCGAAGGAAATCCAGAAGCAGTTAGCAGCGAGGGGTGTCACGGTCAAGGTCCATCACATCCGTGACGCGAATCCGAGGCAGCTTCTGCCAGCCGAGGTGTACCTGTTCAGTTCCCCGGGTCGCATGGGCAAGCCAATCGGCAGCATGCGGCGTTTTCTCAAGAAGGTGGATCTGCCTGCGGGCAGCAAATACGCGATCTTGACGACTGAGCTGGCACCACGGCCGGACAAGACCGGTCGGGTGCCTTCGGAAGAGGAACTCGTCGCCAAGGGTCAGCGCGTCAGGCCCATCATGAACGAGATTCTCGAGAGTAAGTGGCTCATCAATATCGCTGAAGATACCGTTCATGTCACCGCGATGAGGGGCCCGCTCGAGGAAGGATGGCAACGTAAACTTCAAGCCTTCGCAGCACGCATCGCTCCCGGCCAGGACAGCGCGGTTGAGCCCGACATCGATTCCTCCCCGACTGCCTGATCCCGGTCGGCTGCGGCGGACCGAGCGGTATCGCGTGCAGGGCAGGCGCGGCGCCGGCAGGCACTGGGCGGGGAGGATCGATCGCACAACTGCGGATGCTCTCGACGTGAACGTCACATAGCTGGAGGTCAGCGTGGCGCGAGTGATCTTCCGCCGTATGGCCGTTCTCCTGCCCGGGCTTCGTAGCCTTGTCGGGTATCAGCGATCCTGGTTACGGGGCGATATCCTCGCTGGCGTGACCGTTGCCGCCTATCTCGTTCCGCAGGTGATGGCATACGCGGCGGTAGCCGGGCTCCCGCCAGTTGCGGGGCTGTGGACCGCGGTTCCTTCGCTGGCCGTCTACGCGTTGCTGGGGTCGAGCCGGCAACTGTCCATGGGGCCGGAATCGACGACCGCCTTGCTGGCCGCCGCTGCGATCTGCCGCTGCGGCGGGGCGACCGACGCGATACGCCGCGTTGGCGGCGGGCTTGGCCATCCTCGTCGGCGGGGTCTGCTTCGTCGCGTGGCTGGTGCGGTTGGGATTCGTCGCCGATCTGTTGTCTAAACCGGTGCTCGTCGGCTACATGGCCGGTGTCGCTGTGATCATGATCATCAGCCAACTACACCGAACGACAGGTGTTCCAGTAACGGCGTCGCGGATAGTCCCGCAGCTCAGGACGTTCCTCATCAGTCTCGAGCGAGATCGACTGGCCGACAACGCCTGTTGTCGATGGGGCGTTCTGGCGTTCCTGTTCGTGGTTCAGGCACGGTTCCCGCTGGCTCCCCGGGCCGCTGCTGGCCGTCTCGCTGGCTACGGCCGTGGTAGGATATTCGGGTTGACCGATCATGGGCTGGCCGTCGTGGGCGCGGTCCCAGACGGACTGCCGACCGTCCAGATTCCGGATCTGTCGCGTCTGATCTACGGGAATTGCTGCTGCCAGCCGTCGGCATTGCGGTGGTGGGCTACACCGACAACGTGCTGACCGCTAGCGCGCATTCGCCGCGCGCGGCAGACAGGAATGGACAACAACCAGGAACTGCTGGCCTTGGGCACAGCGAACGTCGGCTCGGGCCTGGTGATGGGCTTCCCGGTCAGCAGCAGCGGCAGCCGAACCGCCCTGGGCGACTCCGCGGGCAGCCGCACCCAGCTGTATTCGCTCGTCGCCCTCGTTGTGTGCTGTTTGTGCTCTTGGCTGGCGGGCAGTTGCTCTCCCACTTCCCGCAGGCCGCGCTCGGCGCATGATCATCTACGCCGCGACCCGTTTGGTCGACGTGCCCGAATTCAAGCGGATCGCCCGATTTCGTCGCAGCGAACTTGTGCTCGCGTTGGCTGCGTTCGCCGGCGTGCTGGTCCTGAACATCCTGTACGGGGTGCTGGTGGCGATTGGCGTCTCGGTCGCCAACCTGTTGCGTCGTGTCGCTCGACCGCATGACGCGATCCTCGGGCAGGTGCACGGGGTTGGCGGGCATGCATGATGTCGACGACTACCCCACCGCGAAGACCGTTCCCGGATTGGTGGTGTATCGCTACGACTCGCCGCTGTTCTTCGCGAACGCGGAGGACTTCAAGCGCCGCGCGATGGCTGCCGCGGACGCCGCTGCCAAGCCCAAATGGTTCTTGCTCAACGTCGAGGCCAACGTCGAGGTAGACATCACCGGCCTCGATGCCGTCGAATGGCTTCGAGAGGAACTTCAACGGCGGGGCATCGTGTTGGCAATGGCCAGGGTCAAGCAGGATCTTCTCGACGATCTTCGGGCATACGGACTCGCCGACAGCATAGGTCGCGGACCGGCTGTTCCCCACCCTTCCGACCGCCGTCGCCGCGTACCAGAGCTGGTCCCGTGACCACCATTGATCTGCGTCAGTCATCGCAAGTCGGGACGAAGGCCCATTACTGCGCCTCCCCGTAGCCCTTACTTTGTCGTCAACGGTTTGGACGAACGAAAGCAGCCGTGATGACATTGCCAGGCATCAGCTGGTTGTCGGCGCTGCGCGCTGGAAAGCAGCACAATGCTCCTTCGGACTGGCGTTGGTGAGCGATGCCGCGCGTACGCGATTTCCTCTATCGCTTTCGGCCGGCCGGCGCGCCTGGCGCCGCGGCCGCGGCAGGCGTCCCGATTGACCGAACCGCGGAGCTGACGGCCGAGCTCGAGCCACTGTTTGCCTCGCTCGCCGGTACGGAGCGCGAGTGCGCCGACATCAGGGAACGCGCCGATGGGGACGCCGTTGCTGTTCGAGCTCATGCGGCCGACCGGGCGCGCGGCCTTCTTTCGGCGGCCGAAGCTCGCACCGCGGCCGAACGGGCTGCGGCGGCCGCGACCGCTCAAGAGCGTGCCGAAAGCCAGGCGGCCGATCTGATCGCCGCCGCCGGGCAGGAAGCCGCTGCGGTTCGGCAACGCGCCATGTCGCGGATGACAGGGTTTGTGGCGGAGGCGGTCGGCCAGTTAGGCACTGAGCTAGGAGTGAGCTAGGAGTGAGCTAGGAGAGCAGGCTGCACCACCGCGAAAGGCTGACGCGTCATGAGCGCGGGCTGGATCGCGTGTAGCGTCCGGGCCAGGGCGATGATGCGTCGGCGCCTGGGTCGAGTTGCGGCACGGCATCTCGCAGCCAGCCCGACCATCGATGCAGCGCTAACCAGTCTGGTCCAGTCGCCGTACGGGCACGACGTTCGGTCTGGTCAAACGCTCGCCGAGGCACAACGGGCGGTCGCTGCCACTGTGGTATGGAATGTTCGGGTGCTTGCCGGCTGGGCACCGCGCGAAGGCGTCGCCATGCTGCGCGTGCTGCTCGGCGCTGTTGAGGCAGCTAATGTCGCCGAGCACGTACGGCGGATGTCCGGCGCTGACACACCACCGCCGTTTCGGTTGGGTCTACTCGGCGCCGCGTGGATGCGCCTGGCTACCACGACACGACCGGACGAAGTGCGCCGAGTCCTGGCCACCTCGCCATGGGGGGATCCCGGCGGCGAGACGTTGCGCGAGATCACGTGCGGGCTTCGCTTATCGCTGACCGATCGCACCATCGCCGCCGTTCCACAAGCGGCACCATGGGCAGTGCGCTCCGCTGCGCTGCTCGTCGCGCGCGAACTCTTCGTGGACCGCGAGGACCTGCCGGACCACGCCAGGGTCCCAGCTGCGCGGATCCTCGGAAGCAAGGCGCTCAGGGCGCCGACGCTGCCGGATTTCGTGGCGGCACTCCCGCTCAACGCAATAGCGACCTTCGACGGCGTGACCGATCCCGACCAGTTATGGCAAGCCGACGCGCGCTGGTGGGCACAGGTGGAGCGCGACGCCTTCGCCCTGGCGCGCCACCCGCTCCCGGACCGGAGGTTCTGATCGGCTCGGTGGCACTGATGGCGACGGACGCCTGGCGGGTACGCGGCGCGTTGGAACTGGCAATGCGCGGCGGGATGGCGTTGGAGGCATTCGATGCGGTGGCGTGAGGCCATGCGTCCGGTCGGTATGCAGCGGGTGGCTCTTCTGGCTCCGCGAGACACGCTGCGCGATCTTCTGGTCAACATCGCAGACGAGGGCACTGTTGAGCTCGAAACCGTGGCGCAAGAGCACTCACTTGGAGTCCCGACGCCCGCTTCCTTGCGGTTGCACCGGCTGGGCGCGGACGCCACCACCGCCGCCCTCGCTGCTACGGCGCCTGACCTCGATAGCTGCGAACGGGACGGGCGAATCGACCTGATTGCCGGCGAGGCGCAGCTCGAGCAGCGATCCGCGGATGCGATCAACCGAGGGAGTGTCACCACCTTCCTCGGCTGGATGCCGAGTGACGATGCGCGCCGACTCGCCGAGCGACTCGCTCGGATCGGCGCAGCCGTCGTGCCGCTGCCTCGGCCGGCCGGTCGTGAGCCTCCGACATTACTGTCGCAATCCGGCGCGGCGCGCGAATTCGCCCCTCTCGTTGAGACCTATGCGACCGTCCCGTATGCGGACCTGAACCCCTCGCTGGTTGCCGGATTGGCCTACCTCGCCATGTTCGGCATGATGTTCGCTGACGTCGGGCACGGCGCGCTGCTTGTGGCTGCCGCAGTCGCGATCCGGATGAACTGGTGGTCACGGTTGGCGAGCCTGCACAAGGTGTGGCTCTTCATCGCCGGAGCCGGAGCGGCCAGCATTGTGTTTGGTCTGCTTTATGGCGAATTCTTCGGTCCCACGCACGTGGTGCCGGTGGTGTGGCTATCACCGCTCGATCATCCGGTGGTCCTGCTTGGTGCTGCGGTCGCCGTCGGTGCGGTTCTGCTTGCCGGTGCATACGCGCTTGGCAGCGTCAACCGACTCCGGGAGGGCGGCTGGCAGCGCGCAGCCTACGCGCCATCGGGTCTGGCAGGCGCCGCACTCTTTCTTGGACTCGGCGTCGTTGCGGCCGGTGTCTATGCACAAATTGGCTGGCTTACCGTCGTCGGTGGCCTCGTGGCGATTGTTGGTTTGGCCGTCTCGTACGCGGGCCTGTTCGCGTCGGCGGGGGGAGGCGGAGCAGGAGCGGCTCAGGCCGGAATACAGCTGTTCGACTTGGTGGTACGGCTTGGCGCCAACCTGGTCAGTTTCGCCCGCCTAGCCGCCTTCGGTTTGACCCACGCGGCGCTGGCTGGCGTCGTCTGGCTGGCCACCGTCAGCGCTTGGGATCGCGGCGGGTTCGGCATTCCTGCTGCGATTGCGATCTTCGTGATCGGCACTGCGCTGGCGTTCAGCCTGGAAGGACTTGTCGCCGGTATCCAGGCGCTGCGGCTGGAGTACTACGAGCTTTTCTCCCGAATCTTCGACAGCGAGGGACGGCCATTCCAGCCATGGCACGTTCCCCTGGCCAAGACGGAGGTGTCAGGCCCTTCCCGACACGGTGGGCATCGTCATCCTCAGTGCGCCCGCTGCCGATGGCCTTAGCGAGGAGAGAGTCGCCCAATCGTCCCGTCTCACGGTGGTGATGCCGCCATGACCGGAGCAGCGACTCGGGAAGCCGCGCTTGAACCGCTGCGAGCCGCGCTCCTCACCCGTGCCGGCAAGGACGCGGACTTGATGCGTCGGGCCGCCGAAGATGACGGCCGGAAGGCTTTGACCGCTGCACGGGAGAGGTCGAGACAGTCGCTGGCCAACGCACGGGCTCAGGGTGAGGCAGAGGCGGCATTGCTGGTGGCCGAGGAGCGTTCTCGCGCGCGCCGCAAGGCGCGAGGCGTTGTGCTCGCCGCGCAACGGCAAGCGTATGAAGAGCTACGCAGGCAGGTCGGTGACGCGATCCGCCAACTGCTCACTGATCCTGAATGGCAGGACAGATTGAACGTCGTTCTGCGCCAGCAGCTCGGAGCCGAGACGACTATCGATCAACATGCGGGAGGTGGCGTCGTCGCGCAGTCAGCCGATGGTCGCAGAATCGACGCCTCCATCGACGCGCTTGTCGATCTAGCCCTGTCCCACCTGCAGCTGGAGGGGCTATGGGCACCCAGGTAGGCCGCGTCGCGAGGGTCAGCGGGCCACTTGTCGAGGTCGACGGCTTGACTGATGTCGCAATGTCCGAGCTGGTCGAGCTCGGAGCGGCCCGTCTACCAGGTGAGGTCGTGGCGATTCGCAGAGCGACCACCTCTGTGCAAGCCTACGAATACACGGGCGGCCTTGCCGTAGGAGACTCGGTCACCGCCAACGGAACGCCGCTGTCCGCGCGGCTCGGCCCGGAGTTGCTCGGCCAGGTGTTCGACGGACTGTTGCGCCCGTTGTCCACGGCGCCGGCGTGGCTGACGCCGCGGGCCGAGCGAGCAATCGACCGGAGCACCTGGCGCTGGAATCCAGTCGCCGCTGAGGGCCGTGCCCTGACACCTGGCCAGCTGCTCGGCACGCTGCCCGACATCGCCGGCCTGGAATACCGGGTACTTGTTCCGCCCGGAGTCAGCGGGTATGTCGAGCGGCTGGCTCCTGCCGGACGATACGGCGCAGACGAAGCGGTGGCGACCATCGGCGGCATTGACGTGTGCATCAATGCTTATTAGCCGGTTCGCCGACCGCGTCCGGTTCGGGAGCGAATCGAGGCCGCCGATCCGCTGCTAACCGGGCAGCGGGTTCTCGACGCGATATTCCCACTCGCGCTGGGCAGCACCGCGGCGGTCCCGGGCGGATTCGGAACCGGAAAGACGATGCTGCTGCAGCAGATCGCTAAGTGGTGCGCTGCCGACGTGATCGTTTATGTCGGCTGTGGCGAGCGAGGCAACGAAATGGCCGACGTGCTGGCGGAGCTGGCGCAGCTGACCGACCCGCGCACCGGCCGACGGCTCGTCGAGCGCACGGTAATCATCGCCAACACCTCCAACATGCCGATGATGGCACGCGAAACCAGCATTTATACCGGCGTCACGGTCGCCGAGTTCTTCCGCGACATGGGGTACCACGCGGTTGTCATCGCCGATTCAACGTCACGGTGGGCGGAGGCCCTCCGCGAGTTCGCCTCCCGGTCCGGTGACCTGCCCGCCGAAGAAGGCTATCCCGCAGCGCTCGCGTCAGCGCTGGCCGCGTTTTACGAGCGAGCCGGCCGAGTGACCACACTCGGCGGCAGTGAGGGGTCGGTCACCATCATCGGTGCGGTTTCTCCGCCGGGAGGCGACACCACCGAGCCGGTAACCGCGCATACCGAGCGCTTCGTTCGCGGCCTGTGGAGCCTCGATCGCGACCTCGCGTACGCCCGACACTATCCGGCGGTCGCCTGGTCCGGGTCATTCGCGAGGGATGCCGAAAGCCTCGCGGCGTGGTACGCGCGCAACGGAGATCGGGCTTGGGCGGCGCGGCGGGCCAGGGTCACCAGCCTGCTCGCCGAGGCCACCCGGCTCGGCGATCTGGCCGAACTCGTCGGTGCGACATCGCTACCGGGTCATGAAACTGAGTCGTGCTCCTAGCGGGCCGATTGCTGCGCGAAGGCGTACTGCAGCAAAACGCCCTGTCCCCCAACGACGCATACTGCGCAGCCGAGAAACCGGGTGCCTTATTGACGCCGTGCTGGCCGCAGTCGACCTATGCAACTCGCTCATTGACGACGGCATCACCGCCGCGGAAATCGAAGAGGTCGATTTCTCTCCGCTGCTTAGGGCGGCCGCTGAGACGCGTCCGGACGACGTTCAGCGCATCGCAGCCCGGCGCGACCAGATGCTGTCCACGCTGGGGAGCCTGCGGTGACATCGGCCGCCTGGCTGTCGGTCGAATACCGCGGTGTCACCGAACTGCGCGGACCGCTGCTTGTCGTGGACCAGGTGTCGGGCGTGGGGTGGGATGAGTACGCCACGATCCGAATCACGTCAGACGGCACGGCATCGGGCGTGCGGCACGGTCTCGTCCTCGAGATCAACCGAGATCTTGCCGTGGTGCAAGTACTCGAAGGCACTGACGGACTAGCCCCACACAGCACGTCCGTGTCATTCACCGGCCGTCCATTGAGCGTTCCGGTCGGCGCTGGCTGGCTGGGCCGCATTTGCCACGGTCGCGGTGAGCCCATCGACGGAGGGCCGCCAATCACCGGAACACGCACTGAGCCGGTATCGGGCTTCCCGCTGAACCCAACTCATCGCGAACGGCCGTCCGAGGCGGTGCTCACCGGCATTTCCGCGATCGATGCGCTCACCACATTGGTTCGCGGCCAGAAGCTGCCGATTTTCTCGGTAGCGGGTTTGCCGCACCTCGAACTTGCCGCGCAGATCGCCGCGCAGGCCACGGTCGGAGACGAGCCGTTCGGTGTGGTATTCGCCGGAATGGGCCTCACCCACGCCGACACGGAGGCCGTTCGCGCAAGGCTCGAGGAGCGCTCCGCCGCCGGTGAGTTGTTGCTACTGCTCAACACGGCAGACGATCCGGTAATCGAGCGCATCCTCACGCCGCGCATCGCCTTGACCGTCGCGGAGCACCTCGCCTTCGATCAGCATGTACTCGTCCTTCTCGCCGACATGACGAGCTATGCCGAGGCGTTGCGCGAGGTGTCGTCCGCACGCGGTGAGATGCCGGGCCGACGAGCGTATCCCGGCTATCTGTACAGCGACCTGGCGTCGCTCTACGAGCGGTGCGGGCGCGTCCGCGGAAAGGCTGGCTCCGTCACTGTGGTACCCGTACTGGCGATGCCGGCCGGTGATATCACGCACCCAGTGCCCGACCTCACCGGATACATCACCGAGGGCCAGATCGTCTTGGCTCAGGATGTCAACGCGCGGGGCATCTATCCGCCAGTCGACCCCCTCGCCTCGCTGTCGCGGCTGATGCGCAGTGGCGCCGGCCCGGGCAAGACTCGTGACGACCACCTCGACGTCGCCGCGCAACTGCTCGCCGCACTCGCCCGAGCTCGTCAGCTTCGGGAACTGGCCGAACTGGTCGGCGAATCTGCGCTGGCCGCGACCGACCAGCTGTATGTGAAATTCGGCAACGAGTTCGAGCGGCACCTCGTCGATCAGCGACCAGGCGAGCGACGGGATCTTGAAGATACGCTGGACCGCTGCTGGCTGGTAGCCCACACATTGCCAACCCGCGAACTCACCATGCTGTCGGCGCAGCTGCTCGCCGCGCACCCGAAGGAAGATCGCTGATGATGGCGGTCAGGAAGATCCCCCCGGGTCGAGCTGGCCGACTGTGGCTGCGTCGCCGCCTCGAGACCGCCACCCGGGGTCGTGATCAACTCGATCGTAAACTTCGCATTCTTATTCCCGAACGGCAGCGACTTCGTTTCCAGCTCGATCAGCGCCACGCCGCTTGGGTAAGCGCCTGCACGGATGCGCGAACCTGGCTGCTCCGAGCGTCACTGCTCAGCGGGCGGGATGCCATCATGGCGGCGGCCGGCAGTGAATCGGTGCAGGCGGACGTGGTGTGGACGACGGCCATGGGCCTGACGTACCCGACTGACGTCCGACTCACCGGCATTCCCACCACGCCACTTGTAGCCGCCAACGCGGCCGTCCAACCGGCGGCCACCGCTTACGCGGCCGCGTTAGTCGCCGGCGTACGCACCGCCGCGGCGACCGAGGCGCTGCGCCGGATCGATGGCGAAATCGCCGTCACCCGTCGGCGGCTGCGCGCGATCGAGAAACGCTGGCTCCCTTGGCTGCACGAATCTCTGCGCGCGCTTGAGCTATCCCTTGAGCAGGCCGAGCAGGAAGACGGTGTGCGGATGCGCCGCGCCATCGCGTCAGGGCCATTGTCCGAGGGGCCGCCCGAACCAAGGACCGTCCGGTGAAACGGCTCCTAGTCGCGGTCGACGACTCAGCCGACTCATTGGCGCCCGCGCGCCTCGCGATCGATCTGGCCATGGCTCTGCATGCGCAGCTGCGCGTCATACATGTCAGCGCCGACCACCTGATTGACGCGACGGTCGCAGCCGCAAGCGGCCTGCCCGCGGTAGCAGAGCGGCGCGCCGAGGCTGGCCGAGCGGTACTTAGCCGGGTCGCCGCGATTGCCGATACCGCCGGAGTGCCGGCCAAGACCGAACTGCTTTCCGGCGACACCGGACCTGTAGTCCTGGCGACGGCTCGAGACTGGCCAGCGGACCTTGTCATCGTAGGGAAATCCGCGCGGTCCGCCAGCGGTGAACCGTATGTCGGAACGAACACCCGGCACATCCTTGAGTTCGCCGAGCAACCAGTAATCGTGGTACCGATGCCCGGCCCAGACGGTACTAGCCGGGTGCCTTTCTAAGCCATCTCCCCCCTGCTTGGTGTATTGACATTGGCGACCGCTTCCGCGAGCCGGACCTGAGCCAATCTCACCGCCATCTCCGGCAACGCCTCTGGACTGATGGAGCCGCGCAGATCACGTATCACCGCCCTCACACACGCCTTGATGGTCTCGGCTGGCAGCGACCCGGAGTACTTGCCATTCAGCTCCTTGACGACCCGTGTCGTGATCAGCCTCGTCGATGCGCCCCTTACGCTCGATGCGCACCGCGTTCTGGAAATGCTCTGCACCTCGGCTGAGCGGTCCATGACCTCCTGCCCTACTGGGGCCGACACAAGACCCCGGCGCCCGATCGTTGTGATTCCGTCATGCGACGTCGATCAATCGCGGGGCCGCCTACCGCTGCGCCCTTTGAGTGCAGAAGAGGCCACGCGATTATCTGCATTTGAGCAACGTTCCGCAGTACGAGCTTGGTGTAGCAACGCGAGTTGTCCCACGCCCAGGGACCAAAGTCCTCACCGCATTGACCTGCCCGGCGGGTAACTGAAGCCAGCCGAGTCCAGCAGGGCAGTTGGTCCCGCCTGATCGGGACTCTAAGTACGTGTGCCTTAAGCGACGCGTCTGTCAACGTGTCAGTCATGAGCATGCTGGGGTGGTACTGGGCGCCCAATCCCGAGAAAGGAACGGAGAAGCCAGCGACCCACCGGGATACGCCGGGCGACGACCTCATCGAGAGTCCGCCTGCATGCGCTGAGCCATCGGCGGACTGTTGCATCGCCCGAGCCAAATACCGCGTCGTCCTTCCACCGAAGGCCTCCATGACGCGCGGAGGACATCTCATGCTGTGCTCTCACCACTACCGGAACTGCGCGAGCGGCTTGCGCCGGTCGGGGGCGGCCATATATACCATCGACGGTCACCTTGTCGCCGGGCCAGGATAAGACTCGCGCACTCACCGTGACGTCGTGGCGGCCGATGTCGCCTACGCCACCGCGCCTCTTTAGCCAGCAACAGTCGCAACTGATCAGCCGAGAACGCACGCACCAGGAACGTAGATACGGAAGTATCTATCGGATCCGCCGCCGAGATGCGCCGCGCCTGATTATCTATGGCTGGCGCCGCACGCTGTTAGGCAATGCGCGCCTCTGGCGTGACCTAAGCCTCGATCGATGGACGGATAGCTCATCGTAGGGCGCGTTGATCAACAGAGCGAGCTCCACGCGGTCCGAGCCGGGCTCGTCCCGTATCAGGATGCCGGGCGGATGCAGCGTGAGCGTCAGAGCGCACTCCCGCATGGACACCGCGTCGCCATGCGCCCGCGGGTTCGGTCCAGTATCGCGCCAACCCTCGACCTGGGCCTCATACGGAGTGGGGTCGCGGCCCGTCCCGTAGCTCTTCGCGGCTGGCCACGCGGGCGGCGCCGGAACATGCGCAGATTGGACTGTGCGCTCGCATGAGATCAGGATGCCCACCCTCCGGACTGGATCAGGATTGCGCGGGTGGTTAGCGATCGGCCCTTCGTGGCCAGTTCGTTCCTTCTAGAGCTCGCTAGAGCTCGCTTCAATGCCTATGCGGTAGCGCACGGCGTCGCCGGGCCGGTAGCGGACGGCGCGTCGGATCGGCAGGAGTGTGATGAGGAGTGCGAGCAGGATCGTGCCGGCGAGGGCGAGAGCGAGGTTCCAGGGCGGGAAGGCGAGCGTGCTGTCTACCAAGAAGTTTCACACGTCATGAATGCCGGAGCTTTGGCTGAACCCGTGCGTGGGCCAGCCGCTGGCGTTGTGGTACTCCGAGGTGGCCCAGATGACCACGAGAAGGATCATGCCCAGCGCGCCCACCACGACCTCGATGTGGAAGTGGCGTTGACGTTCGATCTGCTTGATCGCTCGCTGGCGAGCCAACTGCTGACTGTCGGCCGGCTGAGTCGCATCCATGTCCGGATGCTGCTTGTCGATCAGAGACATCTCGACCCCTCCTCTACAACTGAGGGTCACCCTCCCTACCCTCCAACGATGGCCGCCACCAAATCGTTTGGTAGAGGCCGAAGTCCCTACATGTCCGGCGTCGCCGCGCGCCCATCCGAGTGTCGAGCGGCGCCTCTGCTAGGCGCTGCGTTGCGATCGGTTCAGCGATCGCCTCCGCATCGAGGGGCAGGCCGTAGCCGCTCTCGATCAGCTCCTTCAGCCGCTCGGTGAACCGGGCGGCCGGGCGGGGGCGGGTCCACCATGTTGCGATCGAAGCCGACCGTCAGGTTCAGGTAGTCCCGCGTGGCGATCTGCCCGTTGACGTCCTCCCGCTTCTGGCCGATGCCGCCGACCGTGATCCAGTAGATGGACAGGGAAGATGCGGGGATGCCCAAATATCAACATTTGGCGCGATCGGGATGCGGCAGAAGGGACCGACGGGCCCGACCGCAAGGGCAACGGGCGGGTAGCTTGACCGCCCCTTCGGTCATGAGGACGCAATGCAACGTTCGGTGTGGTTTACGACCCGCGTCTCATCCGCCTGCGCTACGACCTGTCTGAATCGGTCTTCCGTCCGAAAGCCCGCTTCGCCACCGCCACCGTTCCTAGGAATGCGAAGAACGCGGCCGCGACCGCGGACGGGATACGCAATGAGTTGCCGTCGTTGCTGAAGCTAACGATGTCTGCACCGTAGATGCCGTCGAAGAGCACGGCCAGCCACATGACGCTTATCGCAAGCGTCCCCCACATCTCAGGCACCAGCAGGCGGTCATACCAATGTTTCGGGCTAGGTTGTACCTCTAACGGCTTGTCCGCGACCAACGTCATAGTGCGGCCCTCCTTGTCCAGGATGGCCCGACGCACGTGCATCGAGTTCCTGTCAAACTGAGGGTCTTCCGTGCCGTGGCGGCAGGGTAGGGCCCAACGTCGGTACCACGGGGCACTTCGTCGCGAACCGGAGACCAGCGGCGACTGACGGCGCTCGACCGGATATCGACCGCGCATCCGCGCGAGCGCACCACCCACAGCAGTAGCAGGCGTTCACAGTTGGCCTCGGTCCGGGACGTTCGCCGCTGTGGTGTTACATGATCCTCGATTTCGCCAAGCCGACGAGGAATGTCAATGACCTGAACCGATTGGGTGCCGACGGTTGGGAAGCTGTCTCGATGGTATCGACGTGGGGTGTCAGTGAGATGCGCCTCGTCCACCCCATCGTTCTGCTAAAGCGGCCGCTTCCCGAGGGCGCAGACGCGAAACCCTGAGCGCTAGTGTCCCAGATGCACGTGGACTAACCGCTCATCGGCAGATCAGCGAATCTCGGCCCACCGCGGAAGGTTTACGAGATCGAGCATCGTCAATGCGCGACGCGTGCGATAGGTACTCGACGTTCGTGACAATCGAACCTGATCTTCGCCGGTAACGTCAGCCACTCACAACGTCCGAAGGCGGCCCGACACCGGCATCGCCACCGATCGCACCCTTCGCCATACCATTCAGGGTATTCAGAGACTTCCAAACGTGATCAACAGCTACTGATACGGACTTCGGAACCGCATTGAACCCGGCGACGGATCATCGGGCGGCGCCCCCGCGCCGCCCGACCGTAGTAGTACGGAGCGGACGGTGCGGGTGTCGCCTTGAGGATCACCTTCTCATCTTGATCCACTAGTTGATCTCCGTGGGCAAAAGTCCGCAAGAATTCCGCAAACAATCGTTACGAGCCGCGATCAGCCATCGCGGGCAGCCAGCAGGGATGCGTCTAATCGCGCAGGAGGGCAACCCGGCAAAGGTGCTTATCGACCGCAGCACCGGAGCGCAGATGCTGGTGGTCGGCAGCCGCGGTCACGGCGGCTTCGCCGGGCTGTTGCTCGGCTCGGTCAGCAGCAAGTGCCCGGAGCATGCGCACTGCCGGGTGCTGATCGTGCACAGAACTCGCAGCGACGCTTAGTCGGCCGTGATTGCGGGCGCAGGAAGGTGAGATGAGAGCTGCCAAGCACGTGGTAGTGGTCGGCGTCGATGACTCGCCCGTGGCCGACGTCTGATGTCGTGGGCGGGTGGGACGTTGGACTCTTAACCTGACGTGGTTGTGGCGCTGGAATGAGTGGCGGGGCGATCGGATCTGGATCGCTGCAGCGCGGGAGAGGACAAGGGGGCACGATGGAGCATGTCGCGGAGTGGCAGGCGCGTGTGTACCTGTTCGAACACGACTCGATGACCCAGGCTCGGGTGGTGCTCGATACCGGGGCTAACAGGCTGACCGGCGAGGGGCTGGCCCGGCGTCATCCTGCCGATCTGGAGGTTCCCGAGATCGGTGACGAGCTCGCCGTCGGGCGTGCGCTCATCGAGCTG
This sequence comes from uncultured Actinomycetota bacterium, assembly GCA_963748415.1. Lineage (GTDB taxonomy): Bacteria > Actinomycetota > Actinomycetes > Mycobacteriales > Jatrophihabitantaceae > CAVVJA01. Next base: position 345,980 of record CAVVJA010000020.1, read on the forward strand.
GGTGAGCGCCTGGTGCAGGCCGCGAGCGAGGACATCGCCGCGCTCGGTCGTGCCCGCTGATCATCCCACCAGTGGGGAGAACACCATGACGCGGTCACCGGGACCGGAACCCAACCCGAGGACATTGCGCGAGGAGGCGGCGGCCGCGGCGGTACACGACACCGGGCCGGCCCCGGACCGCTACCACAACGCGCTGCTGCGCTACCTGCAGGCCTTAACCCACGATCGGTCAGCCGCTCGGCCCGACCCGGCCGCTCGGCCCGACCCAGTGCCGCGCCGGCGGCCGGCCACACTCGTCGGCGACGTGATGACCGAGGCGGTGGTCGCCGCGCACCAGGGCGCGGTGTTCAAGGAGATCGTGGCGGCCTTGGCCCGCAACAAGATCAGGGCCGTCCCGGTCATCGACGACAATCGCAAGGTCATCGGCGTGGTGTCCGCATCGGATCTGCTGCACCGCGTCGTTGCCGGGCCGGGCACCCGCCCACGCAGCAGACCAGCCCATCAGTCGGCGCACGCGGCCACCGCCGCCGAGCTGATGACCACCCCCGCGGTCACGACCCGTCCCCACGCCACGATCGTCGAGGCAGCGCAACGGGCGGCCCACGCCCGGGTCCGGACCCTGCCGGTCATCGACGCCAACGGCACCCTGGTCGGCATCGTCAGCCAAGCCGACCTGCTTCGCGTGTTCCTACGAGACGACGAGGCGATCCGTGACGAGATCGAGCAGTACGCATCCCAGACCATGCACATCGAGCCCGCACGACTGAACGTCGACGTCACCGACGGCGTGGTCACGGTCAGCGGCCGGCTGGAGCGCCAACTTCAGGTCACCCAACTGATCCACCGCATCCACGCCGTCCCCGGCGTCGTCGACATCGACAACCAACTCACCGCACGCTTCGACGACAGACACTTCCCCGCACCACACGACACAGAGTGATCGGCATAGCGAACCGGCGGACTGCGCGGCCGCCTAGACCGCCGCGATGAACACCTGCCACGTTCACTTCTGCAACCTGCTCCTGCTAGCGGAGGTTACATATGAGTGCGTTCTTCAGGCTGCCTGCTGCCGGTGTGATGTTCTTCGTCAGCGCTTGGCTGCTGATGATCTTCGCTGGCATCGCGGCGAGCGACGTGGGAATCAGGCCGTTCGGATATACCACGTCCATGGTGGTCACGATCGGGCTGTGGCTGGTGATCGCTCCAGCGGTGGGCGCGATCGCCGGGTCACCAGGCTCCAGCGCGGGCAAGCGGGCCGCTCCGGCCGCGGAGAAAGCCCCCAGCCGGGGCCACCGTGATTGATGCCTTCCTAGTTCGGGACGCGGTTGCCCATGCTCGACTTCACTGCCTCCCGGAAACTGAGAAGAGCCTCGGCGACCCGGATGCCCGTACATGTCGTCCAGCTGGCTGAAGAAGGCGCTTCATCGCAACGTCACCCAGATCGGGCTGGCCGAGAGGTTTGCTAGCACGCGGTCGCTGACCTGACACAGTCGCCACCATGCCTCGATCGTCGGCCGCCGCGAAGTCAGGCGGCCGAGCCGATGCCGCTAATCGATCCGAGCGGACAGCTCGCGAAGGTTCTGCGCATGGGCAAAGCGACTGCGGGCAAAGCCAACCACCGCCCGGCGGAACGCCTCACCAACCGCGTACGCCGAGGTCGTCACCCCCCAAGCCCCACGCCACACCGGACAGCCGGACAAGATTGCTTAGGTCCGCCCGCCCCCCGATGAGCCTCTCCCGCTTAGGACCTAGGTCCCGATCGCAACGACACCCCGGCTGGCTCGCAATGATCGGCACCAGACGCGACGTCGCCGTCAATCCACGACCCTCAGCGGCTGGCCTGGCACGGCGCCGCCGGATCAGGCCCAGATTCGGCTTCCGACGCCAGCGACGGAGTAGCCGCAACTACGGCAGGGGGATGCTCCATCGCAGATGGGTTCCTTCTCGCAGCCAGCCCGGTTGTGTTGATGCTGCCGGTGTGATGACGAGAGTGCCGCCGTGGCTTTCGGCGCGACCGCGGAGGTTAGCTAGGCCGCTGCGCCGGTCGGTGTTACCCATGCCGTCGCCGTCGTCGACGACCTCGAGGGTCAGGCTGGTCGGGTCCGCGGTGAGGATGAGCACGGCGTGGGTGGCGCGGGCGTGGCGGGCGATGTTGGTAAGGGCTTCGCGGGTGACGGCGACGAGATCATCGATCACGGCGTCCGGGACGACCGCGTCGATCGGCCCGATGAAACGCACGTCAGGTTCAAACGACAGCACCCCGGTGACCCGGGCGACGACCTCGAGCAGCGTGGCGCGGACCGTAGAGCCGATCGGGGCCACCGCGCCATGCAGCTGGAAGATGGTGGTGCGAATCTGCTGGATGGTCTCGTCGAGGTCACTGACCAGCTGAGCTAGCCGAAGCCGGTGCCGCTCATCGGTCACCGCGCTTGCGGTGCTTTGCGCGGTCAACCCCGCGGCGAACAACCGCTGAATGACGTGGTCGTGCAGGTCGCGGGCGATCCGATCCCGATCCTCCAGCAGCAGCATCCGCTGCTGATCGGCGCGCGCGTCGGCCAGCTCCAGGGCAAGCGCGGCGTGGTTCGCGAAGCCGGTCGCCATCCCCAGGTCCGCCTCGTCGAAATGGTGGCGACCATGCCGACGGCCGACGGCGAGGGCACCCCGGACGTCATGGCTGCCCGTCAGCGGTAGCACCATCACCGGCCCCACCGGCAGCAGCTCGGACAGATGCACACGATAGGTGGACTGCTCGGTGACATCGCCGATCAGCACCGGTTGGCCAGACGTCATCACTAGTTCGACCAGACTGTGCCGCACCGGGTAGGTCATGCCAACGAAGTCCCCCGCGCGGTCCCCGGCGGCCACCTCCACCATGAACCGTTCCGCAGCCGGAGTGGGAAGCACCACGGTGACAACGTCGGCCTCGGCGATCTGCCGGGCCTGCCGGGCAATCAGCTGCAACGGCTCCTCCCCCTCGGCGGACAGCAGCTGCCGGGTAATTTGGGTGGAGGCCTGCAACCAGTCCTGCCGCTTGTGGCCCTGCTCGAACAGCCGCGCGTTCTCGATCGCCACCCCCGCCGTGGCAGCCAGCGCGGTCACCATCTCCTCATCGTCAGCGGTGAACTCGCCGGTTGCCGATTCGGTCAGGTACAGGTTGCCGAACACCTCCTCCCGGACCCGGATCGGCACCCCCAGGAAACTGCTCATCGGCGGATGCCCGTCGGGAAACCCTACCGACCGAGGGTCATCGGCGATCCGCTCCAGCCGGATCGGACGCGGGTCGTCGATCAACGCCCCGAGCAGGCCTTTCCCGGTCGGCAGGTGCCCAATCCGGCCCACCGTCTCCTGGTCCACCCCGACGTGAATGAACTGCTCCAGGCCGCCGGCCGGCGCCAGCACCCCCAATGCCGCATACCGAGCATTCACCAGCCGACAGGCCGCCCGCGCGATCCGCCGTAACACCACCGGCAACTCAAGATCACCAATGATCATTTGGTTGGCGGCCAACAACCCACGCAACCGCCCCTGCGCCGCCATCACATCCTGCGCCCGAGCCACCAACTGCACCAACAACTGATCCAACTCCAGCCGCGGCCCCTCCGACCAATCCACGCCAACGGACGGCAGTGACGAACGGTGCGCATCCGAAGCCTCGGTCATCACTCCGCCCACGGTTCTGCTCACCGGATAGCCAGACCACCATGATGACACGCCCCACCCCGGCACACAGATCAACGAACCAAGCGCCAGCAGCCCTCCACCCGCGAAGCGAAGGTCGACCAGATCCGCCGGTATCCACACTTTCGGCACGCTTAACAACGCGAAGATCAATCAGGCCCAGCCGCCCAAGATCTACAGCGGAACCGAGCTAGAGGTCACTGTCAGCAGAGTGAGGCATCCAGGGTAAAAGCAGTAACGTCGTGCATGCCGCATCGGATGGCGCTCAGCGCGGATCGCGCCCGGCGAACGCCGTTGCGCCAAGGACCACCAGCGTGATGCTCGCTGCCCACGATGAGTAACGCATAGCCGACTTGCACACATGGTGAGGATCGTTACCGAACAGCAAATGAAACGGAGAAACAGCGCGCGCGGCTCCGCGGTTACCGTCATTTGGCGAGCGCATTGGCCAAGTAACTGGCCAGGGCCACAACCGAGGCTCGGCACGCGTGAGGCTGGCACGGCCGGTGGCGGCGCCGACAGCGAGCGCAACGCAGCCAACGCACAGCCGTCCTAGGGAGGACACGGTTTGCCGCACGCCATGTGCGGCGTTCGCCCCTCTGATACCACAAGCCAGTGCGTCGCCGCGTTGGGCGAGGTCGCCGTACGCCTGCGGCGCCCGGTCGAACGGCAGCACTATGCGGCTGACCGGCCGGTACACCGCCGAGCTACAGCCTTACATGCGCAGCGCGGGAATCTCCGCCGGGCCGGCGCGCTGTTCGGCACCGGCGGGGCCTCCACCATGAGCGGAGCTTGCCGCGGGCAGATACGAGGCGCCGGCACGTCCTACTTGACGCTGGCGGCAGTTCCGCTTCGGCGAGAGACACTCGTGGATGTCTGCGGCTGGGGTTGCGGCAAGGTCGGCGCCCAGGGCAGCTGAGTGGACACCGCGGGACCAAACGGCACGTCGACAGCCGCGTCTGCTCGTGTCCAGCTGCGAAGTATCCAGCCACTGGCAGTCGCGAGCAGCAGGGCGTGTGCGCCACAGTGACCGACATACAGCTGACAGCGCCCGTCTGGCAGTCCAGCATCCAGATCGGCCATACACCGCACATCGAGCCGCATGCCGCTCATCTGGCTAGCTGATGGGCACTCGGTTGGTCTTCGCGCCGGTCGCCTTCGGCAGCTTGATTGTGAGCACGCCGTCGCTGAGCTGCGCGGTGGTGGCCTTCTCATCTACGTCGGCTGGCAGGATCACCTCGTAGGCGAAGCTGCCCGTGACCCGCGTGGAGTGGCGCATCACACCACTGCGCTCCTTCTCCTTGCGTGTCCCGCGCACAGCCATCCGCCGTCCGAGGACATCGATCGTGATGTCATCTTTAGCCACCCCGGGCAGGTCCATTTCCAGGGTGAATCCGTCGTCGGTCTCCTCGAGTTCAGCGCCCGGCGCCAAACCCTCGCGCGCGGCGGTATGCCACATGTTGTCGAACAGCTGACCCAACCGGGTGTTCCACGGGAACATCTCGGTGAACGGATGCCAGTGTTGTATATCTGTTCCGCTAGTCGGCTTAGCGGTCGTCATTACTCCTCCTTCTCGAGCGTCCCGTTGGGTGGACGTCACTTCACATTGGAGCCTTCATGGGCAAGGCGGGTAGGGCCTTAAGTCATGCGTAGCGGCAGCGAGCAACGCCGGCAAAATTCACGGCACTAGATACCTGGTTACCCAACGGTGTTCGATGCCGTTCGGCGATGGGGCTGGCTGCGGCAGGACTAAGGACCTCGCTAGGCGGGAGCGTGACCCCCTACCAACCTTAGTTGCGTCGGGCTGAACTGAGGCCAGCACGCTCTTGGCGACGCGTCGCATCGTGCCCTGGCGCGAACGCGCCGCTGACGACACGCTCTTACGGAGGCGAAGGGTATGAAAGAACGGCCAGCACTTGGCGAACTCGGGCTTAACACTGGGAAGAAAGCCAGGCTCAGACGGATCCTGTTCCAGCATGGGCTCGGCAATGGCACGGCATTGTTCTTGCCGTACGACCAGGGCCTGGAGCACGGTCCGCGCGACTTCTTTGCAAATCCGGCCGCGTCGGACCCGCGCTACATCATCCGACTCGCCCAGGAGGGCGGATTCAACGGAATCGTCACGCAAATCGGGGTCGCGGAGAAGTTCTACTGGGACTACGCAGGCGAAGTGCCACTTGTGCTCAAGCTGAACGGCAAGACGGACATACCGTCAGACGCGCAGGCCCTTTCGCCAATCAATGCCAGCGTCGAAGACGCCGTCCGGCTCGGCGCCGATGCCGTCGGTTATACCCTCTATGTGGGACGCCCGTTCAGGACCGCGACTTCGAGCAGTACCGCGCCGTCCGGGCGGATGCGCTGCGGCTGGGAATGCCGCTGATCGTGTGGGCATACCCGCGTGGCGCGGCGATCGAGGCCAAGGGCGGTAAAGATTCCTTCTACGCCGTCGACTACGCGGCCCGCACCGCGAGCGAACTGGGCGCGGACGTCGTCAAAGTGAACTTTCCGCACCCGGAAAAGATCAACCGAGTGAAGGAACCCTACGGCGGTGAGTTCTCCACTCAGCAAGCCCTTGATGCAGTGGTCCGCTCAGCGAATCGCACCCTCGTGCTCATCTCCGGCGGAGCAAGGGCCGGTGACGAAGCGATGCTGGACAAGGCGCGTCAGTCGATGCACGCCGGCGCCACAGGCCTCATCTTCGGGCGCAACGTTTGGCAACGCGACCACGACGAGTCGCTGCGCCTGGTCGAAGCCCTTCGCAAGATTCTCGACGAACACCCAAGCGCTCCTGGCTAAGCCGTCCCGCTTGGAACACGCTCCAACGAGGGAGGTCTACATGACAGGACGCGCACCGGTGAGAAAGTCACGGTCGTCAAACAGCGCCCGCTTCCGGTATCACGGACGGTACGGGCGTTGGTCAGGTGTGTGATCGAGACTGCGCTGCTGCTCGCTCGACGGGTTGACCTGCCGCGTCGGCATGTCGGCTGGCGGCTGCGCTTAAGGGACGGCACGGCGGCCACCGTGTATCGAGAGACCATCGTGAACCTGGATCCCGTGGTCACTTCTCGGCGCGAGTGGTGGCGACTGACCGCTGTGGAGAACCTGCCGCCATGACAGGTTGACGCGTCGATGTGCTCGTCGTTTGTGCTGGACCGACCGGCCTGGCGCTGGCATTGCAGGTACTCGATCACGGGGCGAACGTCCGCATCATCGAGCGGCGTTCCATGCTATTTCGTCCGTCACGCGCCACGATCATGCACCCATGCACCCATGCACCCATGCACCCTGGAAGTCCTGCGGCCATCCGGTGTGACGGAGGCGCTCCTGGATCGTGGGAACGCGGCGCCCTCAGCCGAGCTGCACCTCGGACACCGCGACATCCGGGTGCCACTCGCCGACTTCGACCTTGCCGACACGGCCTTTCCGCATCTGTTGCTCATCCGGCAGGCCGAGGTCGAAACGGTTCTCTGCGGGGCTCTGGCCGAGCGCGGCGTTCAGGTGGAACGCGGCACCGAACTCATCGGCGTCGGCCCTCCGGGAGCGCCTCCCCAGGCGACGGTTGCTCGGAGGGGCGGAGTCACCGAGGACATCGGGTATCGCTACCTGGTGGGCTGCGACGGAGCCGGCAGCACCGTCCGCCGCCTCACCGGCGTTCACTGGAGCGGCGCCTGGTACTCCCATGAGGTGGTGCTCGCCGACGTAGAACTCGACACCGACCTCGCAGCGGACGTCGTCCATGTGATGCCAGGACGGCACGGGCTGCTGTTCGCCTTCCCGATCGCGGAACGCGCCACCTGGCGGATCATGACCACCCGCGAGACGGACCCCATCGAAGGCGCGTGCAGGCAGTCAGGTCTCGCTGTCCCGGACGAGGAACTCAGAGATCTGCTTGACGACTCTGGCCTTCCGGGCACCGTCAAGGCCGTCGGCTGGTCATCCCAAGTCCCGCTGCAGCACCGGATCGCCTCGACGTATCGCTCCGGTCGCCTGTTCCTCGCTGGCGACGCCGCACACGCCCACTCTCCGGCCGGAGCCCAGGGGATGAACATCGGAATCCAGGACGCCGTTAACCTCGGCTGGAAGCTCGCGTTCGCTGCTGATTCTGCCTCCTCCGGGCCCGAACCGGAGCCGCTACTCGGGTGCTACGAGGTGGAGCGCCGACCGGTGGCCCAGCAGGTGCTCGCAGCGACCCGCGCGCTGTACTGGGCCGAAGCCGGAACGGGCCCGGTCTCCCGGTTCGCCCGGAGCGTGCTCGCGCCCTTCGGAGCACCGGCGATCGCCCTGACGCTGCAGCAACGTCGGCTCGTGGCCGCGGCGGTGCGGACCGTCTCACAGCTCCGCACGCACTACCGGCACAGCCGGCTGTCAGTCGATGGGACGCCTCACGCTCACGGTGGCCTGCGGCCGGGCGACCGGCTGCCCGACCGTGAAATCACCCTCCGCGGCCGTCGCCTACGACTGCACGAACTCATTGCAACGCCAGGGATCCACGTGCTGCTGCAACGCCAGGCCGGCCCGCTCCAACGGCCATCACTCGGGCCCCTCGTGCACACCCACCGAATAACGGACTGGCCAGGACACGGAGTGCTACTGATACGCCCCGATGGCTACGTCGGATTCCGCTGCGCCATCGCCGACGAAACCCAAATCACCAACTGGCTTGCCGCGCTTACCGCGCCAACCGTGGACCGTTAGGCCCGGCAATCCCGTGTCGACCCCACCGTTAACAGTCCGCGAGAGCCACACCAGGCACGCGAGGCTGTTGCCTGGCGAACCCGCAGTCGGCCACGCAGAGGATGCGACACCCAAGCGGGTCGGGCTCGCTGAAGCGGCGGATCAGGCAGGTGCAGGCGATGCGGTCGGTATTCGGGCGGGCCCGGGTGTTCCCTCCATGACGTCTCGGTTGCCTCGCTGAGTCGTCCGCGCTGGCTTCGCGGTTTCGGTCGCGATTTCGACGTACCTTGCGCGCGGACGGCTCTAAAGACGAGCCCGTAATCAGTCCGGCGAAATTTCCTGTATCCCCGCGTACGAGTCAGATCCTAGCGAGGCTCGCGCGATGGCTCTAGCCACCTCTTCACCATCGGTGCCAACGGATGGATCCTTGAGCCTAGTACGAGTAAAGGGATTAATGTTTCATTGTCGCCGAGCTCCGACAAGCAGTATTAGATACTGACGTGTCCAAATATCGTCTTGGTGTGCCGGTGATACCCAGTTCTAAAAGCGTGCAGCGCTACCGACCGGAAGATTCTTATTGCCGTGAGGTACTCATGTTTGGAAGGGATTATAGCCTTAATGGGAGCGAGAATCCCTGCCAGCCGACGAGACTCCGGGTCACGGGCAATGAGGCGGGTCTGCCTGTCGTCGAACTGAAGTAGCGGAGAAACGTGCGATGAGGCTGTCATGCCTCAGCCTGATGCGTGGCTTGGTCGGCGGCGCGATGAAGACCGTTCGTGGCGTCGTCGGGCTCCCGCTGGTCGGGTTCGCCGACCTGGCTGTCCGCGGTCAAGTCTGCCGGAGGTTCGTCATGGCGCGCTCCTCGAGGCCGACCATGACGCGCCGTCGTCAGATATGACAGCAGGGCGGCGATAGCGGTCAAACCAACGACCGCGACCCCTGCGAAAACATTGCTCCAGGCCCAGGAAACCCAGTTGAAGCCCAGACCAAGGGCTGTTACGAACAAAGCCGTGATGATGGCCGCCGAGCCCGGTGACGCTGCGACTCGATGAGCGGCACGCTCAAATCCGTGAATTACTGAGCCCAACGGCGACACGTCAGAGAGCCTAATCCGCTACGTTGCTCGGGCCGACCGCTTCTCCAACGGCATCTGTGAACGACCGGGACTCCATGAGTCTGAGCGGCCAGCAAGCCACCTTGCTGTTTGTACGGATATGGCATAGCGGCCGGTTAGATACTGTTCTTCCTGAACTCATGTGCGTTCAGCCTGGCAACTCCCGGGAGCTTGAAGGCCTGTCGCACCGTCTCGGCATCGCAGTCGAACTCGGCACCGATATGCCTGCGAGCCGATATCCGAACGTTACTGTCGTTCCCGCCGCCGGGTTACGGAACACTGAGGTCGTGACGGTCACCGCTTCCGGCCTCAGACGGAACGAGGCGCTGCAGGTCGTGCAATGCGGCGACAAATGCGCGAAGACGGGGCCCGCTGACTGTAGCTTGGTCGCCATGCTCTCCGTGACGTCGGACGAAAGTGGAACGCTGACGGCCCGGCCCGAGGTTGTGCGCGGCCCGTTCGGGGGCAACCAAGTAACCTGCGGCAAGCTGCAGCCCTGCCTCGTCTCGGTGACCAGGTATCGCTGTCCCCGACCGAGGAAGCTGATGCGCCCATCGAGTTCACGTCGGGCTGAGGGAGGTAGAAATGGATCGTTCTGAGGTGACGTTCGAGATAGTGACCGTACGCAAGCCTGATGACATGAACGTCATCATCGGGCAGTCGCATTTCATCAAGACCGTCGAAGACCTGCACGAGGCTCTCATCGGAGTCAGCTCGCAGCTCCGGTTCGGGATAGGGTTCTGCGAAGCCTCAGGGGCACGGCTCGTGCGAGCATCCGGTAACGACGACGAACTCGTCGAGCTGGCCACGGCGAACGCGCACACCTTCGGCGCCGGTCACTCGTTCGTCGTATTGCTGGCCGGCGGCTTCCCCGTCAACGTCCTCAATCCCATCAAAGCCATTCCAGAGGTATGCACCATCTATTGCGCGACAGCCAACGCCGTGGATGTCATCGTCGCAGTCACAGACCGCGGGCGAGGCATTATCGGTGTGGTCGACGGCTCACCGCCGCTCGGGATCGAGACCGAGGCCGACAAGGCAGACCGGCACGCGCTGCTGCGCACGATCGGGTACAAGCTCTGATGATCAGCGCATGGCTCCCGATCGTCCACCGCGTCGGACGGTGATAACAGAAATGCGAATGCGCTCGTCAGGGCTCAACATCCTGTTTCGGGCGACCGCCACCGCTGACACTCACGAAAGGATGAGGACGGCTCCGTCCTACACGTGCACGATTCGATCGGCTGTGGCCACCACGTTCGGGTCGTGGGTCACCATGATCACGGTCAACTCCGGCGGGCACGGCGAAGGCGCTGCACGAGTTCGATCACGCGGATGACCGAGGCGGTGTCCAGATCGCCGGTCGGCTCGTCGGCCAGCTAGTAAGGACGGGTGATTCGCGAGTGCCCGCCAAGCTGTCGAGTGGCATCGCACCGACGGACAGCGGATCGAGCAGGCGTGGCGGTCAACGCCGTACCTGATGACGGGTGGAACCGTGCGGTGAGGGAACCGCAAACAGCCGCACACCGACGAGATCCCGTCCATTTGCCGACCCAGCGCCTCAACGATGCGGGAAGTCAGCAGGTTTCCATTCCGCTCTGCTTCGGCGATAAATTCTAAATACGGCCAGGCACCTGCGAGGTCCCGGGCCAGGGTTCGCAGCTCCCGCCCATCAGCTCATGGCGTAACCCCCTCCAGCAGTTCCGTGCATCTGGACCGCAGTAGCCAAGTTCGTTGAGCGGACAGGCGAAAGCTGCGAAGGTCAGCGCGCGATCGAGCATTGCCCCAGCTCATCTAGCGCGCGGCGCTCGACGACGGGGGCGCGCGCAGGAAGGATGGCGGCGGTCGCCTGCACACAGTCGACCACGACGTGAGTATGGCGTACCAGGCGGCTATCCATCGCTTGGCGAGTTACAGATAGCTCTTGGCGCTGCCAGAATCACTAGTGATCAGCACGCTGCTGTGCGAGCCGGAACCAGACTTAGTCGCTGGCTGGCCCGTTCGGGATGACGGCGACTGGGCAGCGGGCGTGGTGGAGCACACCTTGGCTGACCGATCCGAGCAGGGAGCCGAGGACCGGGTGGTGGGTGCGCGCGCCGACGACCAGCAGGGCCTGCCCGTCGGATTCCTCGAGCAGCCCCTCGGTGGCGTGGGCGGCGATGAGCGAGGAGCTCACCGGCACGTGCGGATAGTCCTGCCGCCAACCGGCGAGGGCCTCCGCCTGCTGAATTTCGGCCTTCGTCCGCGGGTCCGGGGGAGGCCCCCAGTACTCCGGAATGTATTCCGGCAGGTACGCGCAGGTGACCAGGCGCAGGCCGATGCCGACGCGGCTGGCGTGCTCGAACGCGAATCTCAGCACGGCGTCTGGGTTGGATCCCCCGTCGATGCCGACGACGACCGCACCGGCCGGGCGCCAACGGCCCGACGAGTCGATGGCTCCGGCGTCCGTGCCGGGGCCACGAACCACGATCACCGGCACCTGCGATTTGGTGACGACCCTGCAGCTCACCGAGCCGAGGACAGCCGAGCCGATTGTCTTGAGTTCACGGGATCCGACCACGATCATCGTCGCATCCCGGGCGCGTTCGGCCAGTACGGCGGCCGGTCGCCCGGGCACCGCACGGGCCGTGGTGGAAAGGTCCGGCGCCAACTCGGCGACATGCCGTGCCGCCTCGTGCACAACCTGCTCGGTGGCTTGACGCAGATCGGCCAGGGTCGCTCCGGAGACCACGCCGTACATGGGCACCGCAACCGTCGTCTGCTCGTCGGGGTACACCCCGACCACCTGCAACGAGGCGCGCCAGGCGACCGCGGTACGCACCGCCCACCGCAGCGCGCGGTCGCTACCCTCCGAACCGTCGACTCCAACGAGGATCTGCTCCCGGCCGTCCATCACGACCCCCCTAAACGTTCCGTTCGCGCGCGCCTCACCATCAGTCAATACCGCCGATGCTGACGTGATCAGAGGCCAAAGGTCCTCAAAGGTGGAACCACCGGCAGTACGGCCGCACGTTCCTGCCGGCGCACGGAGTCGTTCCTCGGTCGCCATGGTTGGGTCTCGGTTTCGTCGGTTGCGGCCGCTCAACCGGGGCGAGGCTGGTCGCACCGTCAGAACGTAGGTCGCTCGCAGGCGGAGAACGGGCCTTTCGGCTGTGTCCGCGTCGCCGCATCGGCGGCGAGACTGGGGATGTGGCCGGTGTCCGCAGGTACTGGGAGGTGCTGCTGTTCTTCTCGTCCACGGCGCTGCTGATCGCCGGTGGTGTGGGTTGGCTGCTCGGATCCGGCGGTCTTGCCGCGGCGGCATGGACCGGCGGCACGCTGGTCGGGCTGGCCTTCTCGGTGTTCTGGACTGCTGCAGCTGTGCGGCGACGGCAGCCGAGCGTGGATGTGATCGCGCTGCTGGCTTTGGTCGGCGCTCTCGTGGTCGGCGAACCGTTCGCCGGATCGATGATCACGGTGATGCTGGCCAGCGGCCGTCTTCTCGAGGCCAGGGCCGCGAGACGCGCGCGGCGAGAATTGAGTCTGCTGGCCGAGCGGGCGCCACGCATGGCCCGGCGGCGGACTGCCAACAGCGTCGTCGAGATTCCGGTGGACGAGGTTGCCGTCAGGGACCGGCTGCTGGTCGGTTCCGGTGAGGTCGTGCCGGTGGACGGGCGGCTGCTGTCAGCGGCCGTTTTAGATGAATCGACGCTGACCGGCGAGGCGCTGCCGGTGGAGCGGGCGGCCGGGGATGCGGTGCGCAGCGGCGTCGTCAACGCCGGTCAGCCGCTCGACCTGCTCGCCACCGCCACTGCGGCCGAGTCCACGTACGCCAGTGTGGTGCGCCTGGTCGAGCAGGCGCAGGCGTCGTCGGCTCCGTTCGTGCGCACGGCGGACCGGTTCGCGGTCATCTTCGTGCCACTCACGCTGATCCTGGCCGCGCTCGCGTGGGCGCTGAGCGGGGACGCGGTGCGGGCGGTCGCGGTGCTGGTGGTCGCCACGCCGTGCCCGCTGCTGCTCGCCGCGCCCATCGCCATCATGTCGGGGCTGTCGCGGGCCGCGCGGGTCGGAGTCGTCGTTAAGGGCGGCGCTGCCTTGGAACAGCTCGCCGCCGGCCGGGTGATGCTGTTCGACAAGACCGGCACCCTTACTTTGGGCCGGCCAGGGTTAGCCGCGGTCGTAACCGCCGGCGGTGACGTGAGCGCTGAGGAACTTCTGTACCTCGCCGGCTCGCTCGATCAAGTCTCGGCGCACGTGCTGGCCAGCGGCATCGTCACCGCCGGTACCCGCCGCGGACTCACCTTCCAGATGCCCACCGATGTCACCGAAGCCCACGGCTATGGCGTGGAGGGGACCGTCGGCGGCCATCGGGTGCGGTTGGGCAAAGCGTCCTGGATCGTCGGCAACGATCCGCCGCTGTGGGCGCGTCAGGTAAACCGGCGTGCCAACCTGGACGGCTCACTGACCGTATTCATCGCGGTTGACGACGAACCCGCGGGAGCGTTCCTGCTCGAAGACCCGATCCGGCCCGACGCACCCCGGATGGTCCGCGCGATGCGCCGCGCCGGGATCAGCCGGGTGATCCTGGTGACCGGTGACCGGGCCGACCTCGCCGACATGGTCGGCCGCATCGTCGGCGTCGACACCGTGCTGGCCAACTGCGACCCCGCCGACAAACTCGCCGCGATCGAGCGGGAATCCGCCGCCGGTCGGACGATCATGGTCGGCGACGGCGTCAACGACGCCCCCGCGCTCGCCGCCGCCGGCGCGGGCGTGGCGCTGGCCGCCCGGGGAGCCACGGCGTCCTCCCAAGCGGCCGACGTCGTGCTCACCGTCGATCGGGTGGACGCGCTGGCTGATGCCATCCTGATTGCACGCCGCTCCAAGCGCATCGCGCTGCAGGCCGTGCTGATCGGCATGGGCCTGTCGCTGGCCGCGATGAGCGTGGCCGCCTGTGGTTACCTGCCCCCAGCAGCAGGCGCGGTCTTGCAGGAAGGCATCGACGTCCTCGCCATCGCCATCGCGTTACGCGCCGTTCTACCCGGCCGCCGCCACACCGGCTCGCTGCCCACCACCGACCTCGAGCGAGCCCGCACACTGAGAGCCGAACACGACGCCGTCCAGCCCGTAGTCGAGCAGATCCGTACCGTCGCAGACGGGCTATCCACCCAGACCATCCACCTCAGCCCGGTTCAAGAGTTGCTCGACCAGCTTGAGACCCAACTGCTCCCCCACGAGCGAGCCGATGAGGCACAGCTGGTGCCCCTCGTTTCCCGGGTGCTGGGTGGCAAGGACACCACCGCCGGACTCAGCCGCACCCACGCCGAGATCGAACACCAGATCAGCATGCTCGAGAAGCTGCTCACCGGCCTGACCGACGAGAGCGCCCAGCCCGAAGACATCATCGAACTGCGTCGCCTCCTCTACGGGCTGCACGCCGTGCTTCGCCTCCACAACGCCCAAGAGGACGAAGCCGCAAGCAGCCTAATTCCCGCCGACATCCGAGCTGGCGGAAGCGGCTGACGACAGGGGCGATCGACGCGGCGTGCGGGCTGGCACCTATATACGACCGGGGCGGTGTCTCTCGCGGCTTCGTCGCCACGCCACGTCACTGAGATCAGTCCTGACAGTCTTCTTGAACCGCGCCCAGACTTGTCATGGTTCTGTGCGCCCGCGGCCTAACCCGATCAACAGTCGAAGGCGGTTCGCGAACAACGAGCGTCGGATCAGTTTGCGAAGCCCACCGGGGTCGCACCGGATCCCGTCGGCTCGGTAGTCGGGTACCACGACGGACGAGCCTGACCAGCCACGCAAGGACTAGTGGGGATCAATGACTCGATTCATACGACCGGGCTCGATCGATTTCCATCACACCATCATGGTTACGCAGTTGAGGGCGACCGTCGATGTCCATATTCACTCGCCTTCGAGTGGACGGACGGCCAAAACCAGCGTCAGCCGGTGGCTGGTACTCGACATCGCAATGCCGACAACTGTTCGCCCTCTTCGGAAGCAGATCACTCCAGGTTTGACAAGGGATAACGTCCGGACGATGGCCGCGGTGAAGGACTATGCCGAGTCGCTGCACAAGCCGATCTCCCGGACAATTCGAGTAGCACTGCGCGCGGAGGCGAGCGACGCCGCAGGGATCTCCGCGTTCCTGAACCACCTCGAACTCGAACGGCACAACAGTGTCAGGACCCGTAACGTCCAGCTGACCGCGCTCCGCTCAGTGTTCTCCTACGCGGACCTGCGCCACCCCGAGCATGCGCTGGTCATCCAGCGCGTGATCGCGATCCCGCCCAAACGTTTCGACAAGCGGATCGTTACCTTCCTGACACCACTCGGGCTGCCGGTGCAGGCACACGGACGCCAGGATGCGCCGGTCAAGGCGGTGGGCGCCATGCTGCGAAAGAGCTAACTCTTGCGCTCCTGAGGCGTTTACGGACGGCTAGTTGAGCCGGTTCGCTCGTGCTTGTCGAGAATCGCCGTCGTTTGCCGCAGCGCTCCAGCCTCGTAGGCCCTCACGTGGGCGGTGCCCCACGTCCCATCGCCCTGGTACGGAGGGTAGGGCTGGCGGTGCCGGCCGAGTTTACGGTCGCGGTTAGCACCTCTGTCTTCCGCCACGCTGCGGTCTTTGAGATTGACGACTGAACGGTCCGGTGCGATGGGAATATCGTTATTCATTGATTGATGAGTTCCTGATGGAGTGGAGGGCGGGAGGCGGAGTTGGCTCGCGGACGAGGTGATCGTCGCCCTGGTCGACGGCCGGGGCCGTCGTCGACACGTCCGGCGATTCTGGAGGCGGCGCGGAGCTTGCTCGCCGGGCGGGGTTACGCCGGTGCGTCCGTGTGTGCGGTGGCCGAGCGGGCTGGCGTTGATCCGGCGCAAGTGCATCACTATTTCGGGACCAAGGAGGGCTTGTTCGGGCGGTGCTGCGCGTGCCGGTCGATCCCGAGCGGCTCGTCGCTGACGTTGTCGCGGTCGGTGCCGAAGACGCGCCGGCTCATCTGGTGCGCACGTTCTTGACGGTGTGGGACGGTCCGGAGACTGGCCCGGCGATGATCGCGTTCTTCCGCACGATTCTGGCCGAGCCTGCCTCGACCGAGTTGGTGCGCGACTTCGTCGGCGCGGCGGTGCTGCGCAGGACTGCCGAAGGGTTGCTCGGTCACGTCGATCCGGCGGCGGCCGATACACGAGTCGGGCTGGTGTTGAGCCAGATGCTGGGGCTGGTGCTGCTGCGCGCCATCCTCGGTATTGAGCCGGTGGCGAGTATGCCGCCAGATCGACTCGCGGCCGCGGTCGCTCCCACGATTGCCCACTACCTTCATGGTGACCTGGAGGCACCGATCGACTCGCACGTCATTGACCCCGCTCAGCCCACTGTCGACCACAACGCACCGGGTGAGGGGGCGCCATGACCCGCACCGGGACGACGGAATGGCCCGCGATTCGCGCCGAGGGTTTGGTGAAGAAGTTCGGGTCCTTCGCGGCCCTGGACGGTTTGGATCTGAGCGTGGCGCCCGGCGAAGTGCATGGGTTCCTGGGGCCGAATGGCGCGGGCAAGTCCACCACCATCCGGGTGCTGCTGGGTCTGTTGCGCGCGAACGCCGGCACGGCGGAGTTGCTCGGCGGTGACCCGTGGCGTGACGTGGTGCGGCTGCATCGGCGGCTGGCGTACGTGCCCGGCGATGTCGTGCTGTGGCCCGGCCTATCCGGCGGCGAGGCGATCGACCTGCTCGGCAACCTGCGCGGCGGCCTGGACAAGACACGCCGTGCGGAGCTGATCGACCGGTTCGAGCTAGACCCGACCAAACGCGGGCGCCAGTACTCGAAGGGCAATCGACAGAAGGTCGCGATCGTCGCGGCACTGGCCGCCGACGTGGAACTACTGATTCTGGACGAGCCAACCTCGGGACTAGACCCGTTGATGGAGGCAGTGTTCCAGGACGAGATCGCAAAAGAAAAAGCCAAGGGCCGCACCATTCTGCTGTCCAGCCACATGATGAACGAGGTCGAGGCACTGGCCGACCGGGTCAGCATCATCCGCGCCGGTCGCATCGTGCAGACCGGAACCCTGCAGGAACTGCGCGGAAACGCTTCTGTCCTGATCACCGCGACTCTGGCTCATCCGCCTGCGGACCTCACCGGACTGCCGATGTTGCACGACGTGCGCATCGACGAGCGCACCCGGCTCACCGCCTCCGTCAACTCGGACCAGGTCAACGCCGCGATGGCCGCCCTGGTGCCGCACGACATGACCACGCTGACCGTCTCGCCAGCATCGCTCGAAGACCTGTTCCTGCGCCAATACGGCAACACCGACGGCGCCGATCCCGCCGGCGAGCCTGTCGATGACGGTGTTCACGGCGCTGGCCGCGCCGACTCGCAGCCAGCGAGCACGTCGTGACTGCCGACTTGACCGGGACGCGTCCGCTGCTACGGGTCTCGCTGCGTCAGGACGCGCGCAACATCGCGCCCTGGGTAGGGTTGATCTCGGTGCTGTCGGCCTCGTCGATCCTCGCCTATGCGTGGATCTTCACCAGCACACACCAGCGCACCGCCTTCGCGACCACGCTGGCAGCCAACCCGGCACTGTCGCTGGTGTTCGGCCCGGCTCGCGACCTGCTTACTGCCGACGGGTTCAACGCCTGGCGTGCCGGTCAGCTCGGCGCGCTGTTCGCCGGGCTGATGGCGATCCTGATCGTGATCCGCAACAGCCGCGCGAACGAGGACTCTGGCCAAGCCGAACTGGTCGCCTCCGGCGTCATCGCCCGGCAGTCCCGCCTCGCCGTCGCCGTGCTAATGGCCTGGGCCGCGTCCTTCGCGCTCGGAATCGTGTGCTTCCTCATCACGATCGCGTGTGGCGGCGGCGCGGCGCCCACGTTGATCCTCTCGGCGACCTTCACCGCCTCCGGGCTCATGTTCGCCGGCCTGGCCGCGAGCGCCGCTCAACTAGGCTCGGACGCGCGCACGGCCAGCAGCATCGCCGTCGGCGCGCTCGGCGTCCTTTACGTGCTGCGCGGCTACATCGACTCCAGCGGCGCCTCGCCCTGGATCGACTGGCTGACCCCACTCGGCTGGCTCGAACGGACCCGCCCGGCCACCGGCAACAACCCCTGGCCACTGCTGCCCGCAGCCGCCCTCGCGGCCGCGCTCGTCCTCGCAGCGTTCGCCCTGCAAGCACGCCGCGACTTCGGCCAAGGACTGATCGCCCCACGCCCGGGACGCGCCCAGGGCGGTATCTCGACCACCATCTGGGGCCTGGCGTTCCGGCTCAACCGCGCCGGCCTGATCTCCTGGCTGATCGCTTTCGCCGGCCTCGGGCTCGTCTTCGGTAACCTCGCGACCTCGATCGGCGACATCCTGGCCAGCAACCCGGCGGCCGCAGAGGTCCTCGCCTCCGGCGCCGCCGGATCGAGCGACCTCACCTTCGCGTTCATCGCGACCATCCTGCAGATCGTCGCGATCATCGCCGCCGTCATGGGCGTCCAGATCGTGCTCCGCGTCTACACCGAAGAAGTCGACTACCGCGTCGAACCCCTGCTGGCCGGCTCACTTCGCCGACACACCTACCTCGCCAGCAACGCGATCGTCGCGCTGCTGGCCACCGCGGCAGCAGAACTCCTCGCCGGACTCGGCCTCGGCCTGGTCGCCTCCGGTAAAGACCACGCCGTCTCCCTTGCCCACGTTATCGGGCAAGCCGCCGTCACCATCCCAGGCATTTGGACCCTCGTGGCACTAGCCCTGGCCGCCGTTGGCGCCGCCCCTACCAAACGACTCGTCGCCTGGCTCGGCGTCGTGGCCACGTTCGGGCTCACCATCCTCGGACCCACCTTCAAACTGCCCGACTGGGCGCTGGACATCGGCCCACTGCGCCACGTGCCCACCGTCACCGCGGCCGGCCCAGCATGGAGCGGACTCGGCTGGCTCGCATGCGCGATCGCCGTCTTCTTCGTCATCGCCTTCACCGGCTACCGCCGCCGGAACATCATCTGAACGAACCTCTCGGCCCACGAACGCCGGGGATCTACCACCGCGAGCGCAAGGAGACACGATGTCGCTACTCAGCCGCTTGCCCGGCCTGGCTCGGCACGTCAACCCCCACCTACGCCGACTCACCGGCACGCTGCCGCCACTGGCCTTACCCGCGGGAAGTGCAGGCATCCGGCGTCCACGTCGTCTGGTGACGGAATGTCTGGCCAGTCGGATTCCATCAGCTCGCAGAGCGGACCCCCGCCATGCCTTTCATGCGGTGAGTCAACGAGAACCTCGTCGACATCGAAAATCGCTCCACGGAATCTGGGCATGATGGCATCCCTATTGTGTGATTGTCGGGCGCACGCTCAGTTCGAATTCGGCGTGCTCGCCGGGGCAGAGTTGCCGGACCTCGTCACGGACACTCACCTGGAACGGTTGGTTGACATCTTCGGGATGCATCGACAACGTGAGGCAGCCGCGAGTGAGCGAGACCAGAATGCGGCTGCGCCGGAATTGCATCTGGAAGGACAGGCCGTCGAGCTGGCTCGGGAGCCGAGGGTCGAAATGCAGCATGCCGTCACGGACTCGGATGCCCGCGTAGTAGCGCTGCACCAAATCGAGCGTTCCGCACATGACACCGGTGTGGATGCCTTCCTTCGTGGTACCGCCCTGAACGTCGTCCACATCGCTTTCGAGCGCGACCAGAAACCGCTCCCAGGAGCTGTCCGGGTCGAGAGCAGCCATTACCCCAGCGTGGGTCACGAAGCTCAACGTCGAACCGTGGGAGGTTCGCCGGTCGTAGTACTCGACGTTCCGCCGCGCCGTGTCGGCGCGGTAGTCGTAGCCGAGGCGTTGAAAGATGTTGGCTAGCTCCTCCCCAGAGAACAGGAAGAAGAGCATCACCACATCAGCCTGCTTGCTGATCTTGTAGCGGTTCGGGTCGTCGCCCTCGGCGTGCAGAATTCGGTCCAGCCGCTGAATGTTGCCGTACTTTGCTCGATAGGCATCCCAGTCGAGCTCGGCCAGGTCCTCATACCCCTCGAACTGGCTGATGATGCCATCATCGTGGAACGGGACGAACATGCGCCGGCTCATGTCCCGCCACTGGGCGAGCTCCTCGTCGTCGATACCCATCCGGGCCCGCAGCGCCGCGGCGCGGCTCACGGGCAGCATAGCCAGCAAGTTCGCCGCAATATCGGAAAGCCAGGCCACCATGACGTTTGTGTAAGCGTTGTTGCGCAGCCCACCCTCGACGGCATCGGGATACTTCTCGTGGAACTCGTCCGGGCCCATCACACCGTGAATCTCATAACGCTGGCGCTCGGGATCGTAATCCGCGATACACGCCCAGAAGCGCGCGATTTCCAGCATCATTTCCGCGCCATATTCGGCCAGGAACGGTTCACGATCGACGGTGATCAAGATCGCCGAATATCGCGCAAGATCATTTTCTGAGTGTGGTTCTTGTGCTTGTCGTTATGTGCGTCCACCAGGCCTCGCTGATCATCTCGTGCGCTGCAGAGGGATTCGCTACCGGTTCGGGCGGAGTCGCGCTGAACGTGGGTCGAACAAAGTCAGCTCCGGCCGGAGCCATCGCGTTCCGGCTCGGTGGCCGGCAGGTTGGCCGCTGTCCACTGCGGCCGGGAGTAGCTCCGTCCGGTGCCCACCGGTCGCAGCCGCAGGGGCTGATGTCCCAGTCGCCGCGGGGATAGCATCAAGGCGCTCCCGGATTTGCGAGGCGGCATGATCAGGCTCGCGACGGTCGATGCGCCCGCCCGCGTCATTCGATGCCCAGCGGCGACCTCACCTTTGGTGATACCGCTCTGCATCCCGGTTGGCGCGACAAGATCACCGGGCGGCGGCCGGGATGACTCAGCAATACCTCGTGGGTGAACTCTCCGTCCGGATAGCCCAGTTGCAGGCCGCTACCGGCAACGATGCCTTCGCGGGCGCGGCGGCGCGCCTGCGGCAGGAGGAAGAGACCCTGCCGATCACTGCGTTGCCGGCGGTGCTGGTGGGTGCCCTGGACCTCACCGACGGCATGTGCTGAGACGCGCTCAGCCGCGGAGACACAACGGCGTTCGCTCGCCAGGCCATGATCGGCGCGCAGCTGCGCGAGTTCGGCGTCTGCGCCGGGCTACTCGCAGGGCAGCGAATCGTGCGGACCGTGCCAGACGGTGGGACGACCCCGGAAGACCGGGTCGACTACGACCAAGAGCTGCACCGGTCGTGGCGGCTGTCGCACCCGCACGAGCGCGATCGCTGCAGCAAGTACTCGATGCAGATGCAGCCGGGGGGGCCGCCATGGAAGAGGTCGCTGCCAGTGCTCAAGCTGGCCCGTGAAAAGTTTCCGAAGGGCGACACGCACCGTCGAGCACTCTGCTGCCGCAACCGACCGAAAGTCCGCGGGCCTGCCGTTGGGTTTGGTGCGAGCATGGACTGGTAAGCGTGTACCGAGGGAGTGCAGATGACGGGCGCGTCGGCCGGCGACGTGGTGGCGCAGACGCGGAGCGAACTCGCCGATATTGCGGAGTCCATCCGTTCTCATCGTTTCATCGAGCTGCTGCGCGCCCGGGACGTTCCGCGAGAGCGGCTGGCTGCCTTCGCGGGGGCGCAGCACATGATCGTGTCTAGCGATCGCAGGAGTTTCGCGGTGCTGGCGGCGCGCTTCCCCGGTGGGCTGGCCGGGGAGTTCTTTCTGGGCATGGCCGAGGGCGAAGGCCTGGCACTGCACAAGCTCAAAGGCCTGCGCGACTGGCTCGGCATGACCGATGCCGAGCTACGCACCCACGAGCCGCACTCCGGGACCCAGGCCTACCCAGCGTTTGTGGCCTGGCTCGCGCTGAACGGCTCGCGCGCCGATGTCGTCCTCGCCTTTCTCAGTAATCTCGCAGTTTGGGGGGACAACTGTGGCGCGGTCGCGGCCGCGTTGCGCGATACCTACGGTGCGGACGACGCCGCGGTGGCGTTCTTCGACTTCTTCGCCAACCCGCCCGCGGGTTTCGAGGCACGCGCGCTGGCGGTGCTGGATGAGGGGCTCGCTGGCGGGGACTCGCCCGTGTCCGCGCGCAGTGCCAGCCGGCTGCTGCAAGCCTACGAGCTGTCTTTTTGGGATGCACTCGCCGAGTGGCTGTGATCGTGGACTGAGCGGGAACCGCACCGCCTATCCGTAACGAGCTTTGTCCGTGTCGGCGTTGGGCAACGCTGATCTTGACCGTCTCGGAAGCGGATGCGCCACCCTCACCGGTCAGTTGAATGACGGGTGCGGGTCGAGCTGTCCTAGGCGCCGCGACGCCCGTCATCTCTTACGGCGTGTCCTCAGCTCCGGTCTGGAGTGCTGGGGGTGGGCGGCCCTCGAATCTGCTCAGCCGATGTCGGCCCCTGTGGTATCGGCGACGTTGACGACGGTCTTGCCGTTCGCCCGTGCGCGCTCGAGCACGGCGAGCGCGTCAATCGTTTGGTCCAGCGGAACGATGCGCGCCACGCGGGACACCAGCTGGCCCTGGGCGCATGCCTGGGCCAGCGTTGCCAGCGTGGATGGGTCGGGCTGCACGGCGACGCTGGTCGCGGTGATGCGCCGCTCGTGCGGCGCGGCGGCCGGTGTGGTCGTCACGAACCTCCCGCTGTCGCGTGTCGCGGCCAGTTCCGCTGGCCACACCCGCGGTCCGACCAGGTCGATGGTGACGTCCACGCCCGGCCCGACCAGCGCCTTGACCTGCCCGGCCAGGTCGCCGTCACGATCGACGACCTCGCTCGCGCCGAGCTGGCGTGCCGCATCCGCTGCGGCCGCGGCCACCGATGCGATCACCCGAGCCCCCCGCGCCCGCGCCAGCTGAGTGACAAAACCGCCGACCCCACCTGTCGCCCCGACCACCAACACCGCGTCCCCGGATACCACCTTGGCGGTGTCCAGCGTCAGCATCGCGGTCAGCCCGCTGACCGGAAGCGCCGCGGCCGCCGGCAGGTCCAGGCCGGTCGGGACCGCAGCGATCGTGCCCGCCGGCACCGCGATCAGCTCGGCGAGTGCGCCGATCCCTGACCACGGCTGCGGGCTGAACCCCACCACCCGCTCGCCCGGGGCGAAGCCGGACACTTGGCCGCCGACGCTCTCCACGATGCCAGCGAAATCCCAACCGAGCACCTGCGGGAAGCCGTTGCCACCGCCCGCGCTGGCAAACGCGCCATGCGTCGTCGCGACATCCCACGGACCGAGTGCGGCATACACGACCCGGATCAATACCCCGTCGTCGGCGACGACCGGCTCGTCGACCTCGCTGACATCCACCCCGCCCAGTCCGTCGAAGCTACTCAACACCACCGCTCGCACCATCACACCGCCCATCCACCCGCCGCTTCGCGCCACCAATCCTCAGCCTGCCGCAACAGCCCAAGTCCCGGAAGACGACCGGAGGCGACAACGCAGCCAGCCTTGTCCGGTGAGCATGGTGCAGCCGACGAAGCCGCCAGACGGTTCTCCCGCGAGGCCGGTCCCGGATCCCGACCAGGAGGGGTGTGGCTGTGCTACTGCTCGGCTGTTGGACGGGTGAGGTGGATGGTGTTGAGGGCTCGGGCGGGTGTTGCTTGCAACTGGAAGAGGCGCTGTTGCAGGCGCGGCGGCATCCGTGTGAGGAGGCGTAGCAGTTCCGGCATCAGCCGGACGTGGATGCCGGTCCGCGGGATCAGCGTGGACATGGTGGTGTGTCCGATGCGGCGGGCCTCGGCGGCGAGCTCGCGCATGCGGTCCTGGTAGGCGCGCAGTCCTGTCTGGTAGTGCCGGCCGGCTTGGGCCAGCTCTTGAGCCAAGACGTAGGCACCGACCATGGCGATGCTGGTGCCGCCGCCAACGGCCGGGCCTGGGCAGTAACCGGCGTCGCCGACCAGCGCGACCCGGCCGTTGATCCAGCTGTCCATCACGATCTGGCTGATCGAGTCGAAGTAGAAGTCGTCGGCGGCGTCGATCTCGGCCAGCAGCCGGGGAACCTGCCACCCATCACCTGCATAGATTTGGTGCAGCAGCTGTTTCTGCCGGTCGACGTCGCGGTCATCGAGGGCGAACTCCTCGCTGCGGCGGAACAGGAAACCTCCCCTGGCCGTCGCCGTCCGGTGAACGGGGTAGATCGCCGCGAGCCGCCCTGGGGCGTTCCAGACCACCATCCGGCCCTCGAGGCCGAGGTAGTTGGGCAGCGCGGCGCCCGCCAGGTAGCCGCCGAGGAATCGGCGGAACTGGTCATCAGGCCCGAAGACCAAGCGGCGGACGATGGAGTGCAGGCCGTCAGCCCCGATCAGGAGGTCGAACCGGTCGGATGGGGCGTGCTCGAACGCCACGGCGATGCCGTCGGGCTCCTCGACGATCGTGTGGATCGAGTCCTCGAACAGGTACTGCGCGTCGGTTCGTGTCGCCTCATACAGGATGCTGGCCAGCTCGCCGCGCATGACCTCGACATGTCGGCCCGAGATGCCCGCGACCAGGCGGCGCATTTCGACGTCGACACCTCGGCCGTCATCGCGCTGGAACGAGACGATCTCGGTCCGGGTGCGGGCATCCATCACCGCGGGCAGCACGCCGGCCCATTCGGCCACGTCCATCCCCGGCCCGAACAGGTCCACGGCGTGGCCGCTGGTCCGCACCCGGGCCAGCGGCATCCGCTCGACCACCGTCACCGCGAACCCCTGCCGGCACAACCAATACGCCGCCGCCGGGCCGGCGACGCTCGCGCCCGAGATCAGGACACGCAAACGCTGCCTGAGCATGTCACCCGCCCACGTTAGCGGGCCGCGGTGCGCTGCGCGCGGGCGTGAGCCAGCCGAAAGGAGACCGTTCCGGTTTCGACGATCTTGCCGGCGAAAGTCAGCCAGTCGCGATGCCGCAGAGACGGGGATCGGCGAAGATCTAGGTCCAACCGCGGAAGCTCTCGTTACTAGCGACGGCCACCGCGTTGGTCTCTTCCTCTCGGTGAGGACCTGGAGCAGCAGCTCGGCGCCTCGAGCTCCGCCGCCGCCGCGAGCTGCTCGGCATCAGCCAGGTCGAGGCGTCGCGGCGAAGCGGCGCCGCCTGCACCGCCGTCAACGAGATCGAGCGGGGCAAGCGGATTCGCCTCGCTGCCCACGTGGCGGGCGCTCCGCGAAGGATTGGGGCTGCTTCCGCCATCGTCGCCGGCGGCTGAACATTCCGAGACGAGACAGTTGCGTTTCGTCAAATCGTCATCTACCTGGCGACCGGGCCGACGCGGAGCCAACCGGTGCGGCGATGATCGCGGCGGCGACGATCACCGCGATCGATCCGAGCAGGACTCGGAGAATGTCGAGGTAGGCACCGTTGACGTTCAGGCTCTCCTTGGAGCCGGCGCGCAGTACCAGCAGGCCGGCGATGTTGGCGACCAGGCCGACGATCTTGCCGGTGTCGGTGAAGGTGGCCCACACCTCGTCACCCGCCGGAAGGAACGTAACGTGACTCACCACGGTCCCGGACGCGGCGACGGAGACGATGCTGGCCCCGGTGCATGGGCTGGGCCGCTTAAGGTTGCGTCGAAGACACCGTGGGTGACCTCGGTCATCGTCACGGTGTGGCCGCTGCCGCCCGGTGCCGCCAGCGCCCCCGCGGGCGCCAACAGCGCACCCAACCCGCACTACTTGCCGCAAACATATCTACGCGCCTGGGCCAATGAGGGCAGCCAGGTGTCTCTTCGCCGACGTGATGGGCAGCGTGTGCACCGAGCGAATGTCAGGAACGTCGACGAGGCGCGCGCCATCTACGGGGCCGGTGAGGATGCGGAACGGCGGGAGAGATTCTTTGACTCACGGTCCAGGCCCCTTTCTCGAGTGTCGCGGCGCAGAGTCGTGGTGCTCAAGGCGGGCGCTGGGCGCCGCCGTTTGGTGCCAGCCACTTGTGACCGCGGAGCGGGAGGTCCGGTATCTGCAGCGAGTGATCTACACGATTGGTGGAAGTCCGAAGCGGGTGAGGTCGGCGGTCAGGAACGCGACGATCTCCCCGACGCGTCCGTCCCGGATGGTGAGGACGTCGAGGCCGCCGGGTACGAACTGCTGAGTGTCGTCGTGCCACAGGTAGGTGCCGAACGCGAGTTGGCCGTTCGCCGTCGTCGGCAGGAACCGCCAGCGTGACTGCAGCGGGCCACCGACCAGGAAGGCGCGGATCTCCTCCGTTCCCCGGTACCACTCGGGCAGCGGCGGCATCGAGTAGCGCGCGTCCTCGGTGAGCATCGTGACGATCGCGTCGACATCGCCCGCCTCCCAGGCATCGGCCCAGCGCGCGATGATCGCGGCGGTCGCTTCGTGGCCGAGGTCTCGCAGCACGGTCTGTTGGGTCGGTGCGGTCGAGTCGATCACCTTTCGGGCACGTTGCACAGCGCTGTTGACGGAGGCGGTCGAGGTGTCGAGCAGGTCGGCGGTCTCGGCAGCCGAGAAGCCGAGCACCTCCCGCAGGATCAGCGCAGCCCGCTGGAGCGCGGACAAGTGCTGCAACGCCGCCACGAACGCAAGCTCGACACTCTCTCGGGCGAGGTATCGCGTCTCGGGCGAGGTGTCGGGGTAGGGCTCGAGCCAGCGGAACTCGGTGGCGGGCGTTCCGGGCGCGAGATCGAAGGGCAGCTCCCGGCGACCGCGCCGCTCGATCGCGGTGAGGCATCGGTTTGTCGCGATCTTGTAGAGCCATGCGCGGACGAAGCCGCGGTCATCGAGGCTGCCTACCGTACGCCAGGCGCGTATCAGGCTCTCCTGCACCACGTCCTCCGCGTCGTGCAACGAGCCGAGCATCCGGTAGCAGTGCGCCTGCAGCTCGCCGCGGTACGGTCCGACCAGCTTCTCGAAGGCACCGGCGTCCCCGGAACGCACAGCGTCGAGCAGAGCGGCGGGCACGGTCACCGGCCCATCATGGCGCGCTGCGATGAATTCACGCGACGCCCGGGGTTCCACCCTCAAGCACCGCA
Organism: uncultured Actinomycetota bacterium; assembly: GCA_963748415.1. Taxonomy (GTDB): domain Bacteria; phylum Actinomycetota; class Actinomycetes; order Mycobacteriales; family Jatrophihabitantaceae; genus CAVVJA01. The sequence goes on from CAVVJA010000020.1 coordinate 373,349, forward strand.
TCGAGGAGGACCGATGACCGACGAACAGCAGATCCGCGACCTGATCGAGGCCTGGGCCACCGCGGTCCACGCCGGCGACCTGCCCGCCGTGCTCGCCAACCACGCACCCGACATCGTCATGTTCGACGTGCCGCCCCCCGAGCAAGGCGTCCGTGGCATCGACGCCTACCGCGATACCTGGCCCGGCTTTTTTGAATGGCAGTCCTCCGGCGCGGTGTTCGAGATCGAATCGCTGGACGTCACGGCCGGCGCGGAGGTCGCATTTGCCTTCGCACTACTTCGCTGCGGCACGCCCGCCGACTTCGAGCGAAACCCCGAACAGCGGCTGCGGCTCACCATCGGCCTGAGCAAGGTGGACGACCGGTGGGTGGTCACCCACGAACACCACTCGTTCGCAGACAAGACCGGGTAGGCCCAAAAACAGAGCGTCCCGCGCAGGACGCCCCCCGCCACCCAATGCACCTGCATCGGCGGCAACGCCGAAGCACATGTCTCGGCAGATGAACGTCGTCTCGCTGCCACGCCACGAACTCGCCGACATCCTCTAACCGGACCTCGCCCCAGTCCAAGCCGCGACCGGCCAGGAAGACGAACCAATCCTTCAGGTCGTGGGCGTAAGCCTTGATCGTGTTCGGTGACCGCTCAATGTCGCTCAAGTGGGCCAGGTAGCGCTCGATCGGCGCGACCGGAACATCATCAGCACCGAGAACGGTCCAGGACTCAAGCGGCGAGACGGGCGAGACGACCCGCTGAACAAGCATCGTTCCTCCGGAACATCTGCGTCATGGACCGTGGCAGATAACCCGATCCAGCAGGCAGATTCCGGACGCAACGTCAATATGTGTGGGCTACGGACCGCTGGCTTCGAGCGTCGGCGCCGCACGCGGGGTAGCAACTCCGTCAGGAGCAGCAGCGCGCTGTGCCAAGTGGTGTATCTCGTTAACCGCTGTACCGCGTGCTAGATCTTGGACTCGTGGGTCGCTGTTCGACTACCGGGTCGCTAGTCGACCACAGGTGCAAGATCATCGAGGACGGCAAGGCGCGCGCGTCAGCCATCGACAACGGCGTAGGCACGCACAGGGAACGTGCTGAACGCCTCGATGCGGGGTGGCGCGGCGTGCAGGTGGCCCCGGTGGCGGGCAGCTGATCCAGCCCGGTGAGGTGCTCTAGCACCGGAACGCCGGCGGCGAGCAGGGTCGAGTGGGCCGGGCGCTCACTGCCCAGCACCGGGTCGTCGATGTTGACCGCGTGCTGGACCAAGAACTTCACCGATCCGCGGCTGTGCGCCGCCATCGTCGACCGGCTCACTTTCGCCGGGCAGATCATCGAAACCGGTATTCCCAGCTACCGGCTCGCCACGCGCGCAGGGCGGAAGCCGCCGGGATGCAGGCGTGACTGCATCAAACTAGCTTGATGTATTCTCCTGGGATGGCGACGGAGTCGTTGGTGGAGGACCTGTCGCCGTCAGCGTTCTTACGGCTGGCGGGCGACCCGCTGCGCTGGCGGTTGCTGTCCGAGCTGGCCCGCAGCGACCGGCGGGTGGGGGAGCTGACCGTGCTGGTCGGGCAGCCGCAGAACGCGGTGTCCTACCACCTGGGCCGGCTGCGCGGCGGGCGGGCTGGTGTCGATGCGGCGCAGCTCGGCCGACGGCCGGGACAGCTACTACCGCATCGACCTGGCCCGCTGCGGCGAGCTGCTCGCGGCCACCGGCGCGGCGCTGCATCCCGGCCTGGCCACGTCCCGACGATCCCGGTGCCCGCACGCCCGACGCTCGGCGCCGGTGCGGGTGCTGTTCCTGTGCACCGGCAACAGCGCCCGCTCGCCAGATCGCCGAGGCGCTGCTGCGCGCAGGCTGCCCGGCGGGCGGGTCGCAGGCGGCCAGCGCGGGCAGCCATCCGAAGCCGGTGCACCCGAACGCGGTGCGGGTGATGCGCACCTACGGCATCGACCTGACCGGGCGCGCAGCAAGCACCTCGACGAGTTCACCGGACGCCGCTTCGACTACGTGATCACCCTGTGCGACAAGGTCCGCGAGGTCTGCCCGGAGTTCCCCGGCCACCCGCAGCCGATCCACTGGAGCATCCCCGACCCCGCCGCCGCAGGCACCGGCCGGGCCACGCTATCCCGCCTTCCGCGCCGTGGCCGCCGACCTGCACGCCCGCATCGGATTCCTCATCCAGGCCATCGCCCCCACCGCTGTGAACGGAGACCTGTCATGACCAGCATCGACGACAGCGTGGTCAACGTCCGCTACCTGGTCGACGACGTGCAAGCCGCCATCGACTTCTACACCACCCACCTCGGCTTCACCCTGCGCACCGCGCAGCTGCCCGCATTCGCCGACGTCACCCGCGGCAACCTGCGGCTGCTGCTCGTCCGGGCCCGCAAGCTCCGCCGCCCGGCCCATGCCCGACGGCCGCCAGCCCGGACCCAGGCGGCTGGAACCGGATCCACCTGATCGTCGACCGACATCGCCGCCGAGGTGGACCGGCTGCGCGCCGCCGGCGTGACCTTCCGCAGCGACATCGTCACCGGCCCCGGCGGGCAGCAGATCGTGCTCGACGACCCGGCCGGCAACCCCGATCGAATTGTTCACCCCCGCGACCAGGTGAGCAGCAACGACCCGGCCACTGCGCGACTACGGCCGAGCCCGGCCAGGGTGCTGCGCGGCCGGAACCGGATCGGTTGCATCGGCTTCGGCGGGCCGCCCACGCAGATCAAGCCGCTGCCGCGACCCCTGCGTCCAACCAGAACACTGACTAACGCCGGTCGAGTTAGAAGACGCCGTCGCCGCCTACAACCTGCGGCCCGGACCGCCTCCACGCAACTGGCGATCTTCTCCGCGACCGCCGCGGCGCGCTGCTCGGCGGAGCAACAAATCAGGTTGCGGGAGGACCTAGCCACCCTGATGACCGGCACCAGGCCGCTCAACGCCCACCCCGACGTTCCTGCTCACCGTGCCGTTGACCGACCGAGAATCGATCGTGCTGCGCTACCTGGCGAGCGGCTCATTCGAACCGAAGAATATCCAATCGGGACGATATCTCGGATGGCCGACACACATTCGGGTCGAGGCACTGCCCGTTGCGGCTTTCGCTTTCTCGATACCGCTGTTCGTGTTCTTGTTCGCCACGATGTATTTCCTAATCGAAGGAACGACGTCGAATGCCTTCTTAAGCCGGATGACCCGGCTGGAGGCCTCGTTTCACCGGCGACGGCGTTGATGAGCGTCGGGTTCAGCGACATTGCCGCATGCGCCGCGTGGGCCCGGCGCTGACAACGGATCGACGGTCGGCGACCCGCTGAGACCACCTTTCTCCCGTTCCGCGAGCCGGTCATTGAGGTCACTCCAACGCGCAGCGCACTCCGGGTGGACGCGGGCCCCGCAGCGGCGTCCTGGTGGCCCCGCCCTCCACTTGTCATTTGACACGTCGCTCGGTAGACGTCGACACGTGTCGGTCGTCGGAGGATCATCGCGCGTCGGCCATGGCTAGTGTGTGACGAAGCCGCACGTGCGGTTCGGGCGCCGTGCTGCGGCCGGCGTCCGGCGATCCGCGTCTTGGGAAGGAACGGCCGATGCCCGATGTGGAGATCAAGAGGAAAGTCCGGCTGTCGAGGGAGGAGGCGGGCCAACGCCTCATCCTGATCGGGACGGCGCTCACGGCAGCGTCGAAGTTTGAAGTGGACTTCGGCGGGGACGCGATCCGCTTCGCGGTCGCCGATGAGCTTGAGTGGGAGTTCGAACTGGAGGTCGAGGGCGACGAGACGGAGCTTGAGATCGAGTTGAAGTGGTCGGACTCGCCTGCCACGGAACCTTCGGGCGAGCCCGGAACGGCGTAGGCGAGCAGGCGCCGCGCGCCGACTTAGCCAGCCATCCAGCCGACTGTGGGCGTGACCTTGTGCGGCACTCATCCGCGATGAGGCGGACCGATCCGGGCAGCATGCCGGGCGAGATGAACTGGGCTGCCTCACGACGTCCAGGTACGGCGTAATGACGATCCGACTAACGTGGTTCCGGCTGAACCAGAACATCGCCCCGTAATATGACGCTGATCGACGTGACGTCCACGCTGGCGCCCGGAGAGCCAGTCAAGATGGTCGCACCGGTGATCTGCGGCAGCTGACGGCATACCTGCCAAGGCGCGGCCCAGGCTCGTCTCGAGCCGGGGCCCCGGTGGGCTGGGCCGAATGACGCCGACAGCCGGTCGGGCTCCTCAACGGTCAGATTCGTCGCGCTCGACCGTGATCTCGCCGAACTCGCGCGCGGCAACGATGACGGCGAGGGATCGACGGTGACGGACTGGGAATACCTGCTGCTCACCGCCCGCAAACACGTGATCGCGCGGAGACTGTCATCCTCGCGATCGTCGCCCTGCCCGCCCGACAGTTCATATGCGCGGCTCGAGCACACGAATCGACTGGTCGCCGCCACGTCCAGACGGTGTTGCGCGCGTCGACCGAATAGTTCGCCGGCGATGTCGCCGGGGCTACCAGGATCGCCTAATCGGGCGCGTGGATCCGGCTGCCTTGGTGGCCACGGCGCGCCGATAGGGCGGGGTCCGCCCACGACTGATATCCGGTGATGGATCCACTCACCGACAAATGACGGGGGATGTTTGTCAACGCTCGTGACGATCTCCCCGCGGTTAGGAGATCCCGCCCGTGGCCGTGGTTTCCCAGTCGGACGGACATGAGATCTCCCCAGCGGTTCAGGGTGGGCAGGGGCGTCACCCCTTTAGCGCCTACGTCGCGCCTGCAGCGCGGGGCTCTCGCTTCGCTGTGCGGCCCGGAAGCTCTATGGGCTGGATGGCGACATCGTGTCTAGGGCTGGACGAGGCCGCGGGTGCGTTGTCGTCGCAGACTGCCGGCGAGAGGGGAGGCTCGGGCTCGGCGTCCATATGTTCACGAGCCTGTGGATAGTCGGTGGAGGGTGGGGCGATGCCGGAGCTGTCGGGTCGCCGCCGCGGCGTCGCCGCGACCGACTGGGTGCGGGCGCCGGCCGTGGCGATCCCGGCTAGTGGGGTGTCTTCTTGCCGGCGCTCATCCAGGCACCGATCCACGCGGCGAGGCCGAGGACGAGTGCAGCGACGCCGTGTTTGGTGTGGTGGTGGTTGCTGCCGGCTTGGTGCCCGGGGAAGAAGGAGGGCAGCTGGTCGGCGGTTTGGGTGAGGTAGAACGCGGCGATGACGATCAACGCGAGGCCGAGGATGGCGAGAAGCGCGGTGACGGCGACTGGCGCGTTGCGGGTCGGTGACGTGCTGGGCATGTGTGTTTGCTCCTTTGGTCGTCGGTTTGCCGGTGGTTGTCAGGCGAAGGGGAGCGTGTGTTGCTGCGATCGTGGGGCGTCGGGCGTTCGGTGTCCGGGCGGTCAGGCGAAGCGGATGAGGCAGATGCCGCCAACGACGAGGCTGTAGACGGCGAATGGGGTGAGGGTGCGGGTTTCGAAGTAGCGGGTCAGGTAGCGCACCGACAGGTAGGCGGCGAGTCCGGCGACGAGTGCGCCGACGAGGACTTGGCCGTGGATGTGCGCTCCGGCTGACCCGGCGAGGGAGGGCAGTTTCAGCAGCCCGGCGGCAAGGATGACGGGGGTGGCGAGCAGGAAGGAGAACCGGGCGGCGTCGCGGTGGGATAGGCCGCGGGCCAGCCCGCCAACCATCGCGATGCCGGAGCGGCTGATGCCGGCGAGCAGGGCGAAGGTTTGGAAGAAGCCGATCACGCCTGCTTCGCGGAAGTGCAGGGTGGCCAGGCTGCGGGTGCGGACAGCGACGGCGGTGCCCGCGCCGGCGGGAGCGTTCGACGTGGGGGCCGCGGTGGTCTGGTTCTCGTCGGTGGACGCGGTGCGGCGCAGGCGTTCGCCGGCGAGCAGGATCAGCCCGTTGATCATCAGGAAGATCGCGGCCGCGACGGGTTTGGCGAACAGGGTGCGGAAGGTGTGTTCGAACAGCACCCCGGTGAGGCCGACCGGGATGGTGGCGATGATCAGCAGCCAGGCCAGGCGTTCGTCGGCGTCGGTGGTGACGATCCGCCGCGCGCTGAAGCTGGGCCGCAGCGTGCGCAGGAAGCCGCGGATGATCCGGGCCCAGTCGTGTCGGAAGAAGATCAGCAGCGCGACCGCGGTGGCGACGTGCAGGGCGACGATGAACGCCAGGTACGGGCTGGTCTGGCTGGTGGAGCTGGCCGATTCGGTGACCAGGTGCTGCCAGTCACCGCCGATGAGGGCCGGGAGGAGCACCGAGTGGCCGAGGCTGGAGACCGGGAACAGTTCGGTGACCCCTTGCAGCAGGCCGATGACGATGGCCTGCAGGTAGGTGAGCATGGGCGGACTGCCTCCTGGGATGGGCGGATGGCCGGGGTGGGCGGTGGGTTACGTGTGGTCGGGGTGGTCGGGTGTGGCGTCGGGTTCGCGGCGGCGGCGGATCAGCACGATGAGGAGGGCGACGATGAGGCTGGCGAGCAGGGCGGCGCTGGCCTGGCCGGCGATCTTCTCCACTTTCTGGTAGCTGGCGCCGGCGAGGTAGCCGAGCAGGGTGAAGCCGACCGCCCAGATCAGTCCGCCGGCGGCGTTGAAGGCCAGGAATCGGCGGTAGGGCATCCGGGCGGTGCCGGCCATCCCGGGCATCACGGCGCGCAGGAAGGCGGTGAACCGGGCCAGGAACACCGCCCGTCCGCCCTTGGCGCGCAGCGTCTGCTGAGCGCGGGCCAGGCCCTGCTGACGACGGACGAAGATCCGCGTGCCCAGCAGCCGGGTGCCGAAGTGTCGGCCGACCTCGTACCCGACGCTGTCCCCGAGGATCGCGGCCGCGACGGCGACGGCCGCGATCCCCGCCAACGACACCTGCTGGCGGTGGGCGAGCACCCCGCCGAGCAGCGCCGCGGTCTCCCCGGGCAGCACGAACCCTACGAATAACGCCGCCTCGCTGAACACCAGGGCGCCGACCAGCGCGTAGGCGGGGGGTCCGTGCAGGTTCAGGATGGGGTCGACGACGGTGCTGACGAGGCTCACGACCCCCCTTTCCGCCTACAGATTTGTAGGAGAGTACACCTACAGTACTGTAGGGCCAGCGAGGGTGGCGTTGCCGGGAAGTTCCCTCCCCTTTCCGGTTGCCCGCCCTCGCCCGCGGGGTTCATCGTGTGATCGGGTCAACGGTGCGGGTGGGGCGGAGGAGCGGCATGGGGAGTGTGCGGCGGGAGCCGGGCGGGCTGGAGGCGGAGGTGTTGGCCGCCTTGTGGGCCGCCGATGCCCCGCTGACCGCCGGCGAGGTCGTCGACGCGCTGGGCGATGGGCTGGCCTACAACACAGTGCAGACCATCCTGACCCGGCTGCATCAGAAAGGTGCGGTCCGCCGGCAGCTGGCCGGCCGGGCCCACGCCTACACTCCGGTGTTGGACGAGGCGGGGCTGGCCGCCCGCCGGATGCGGGCCATGCTGGACCGCGGCGGTGACCACGCCGCGATCCTGACCCGGTTCGTGGGCACGCTCAGCCCGGATGAGGAGCGCACCCTGAGCCAGCTGCTGCACCCACCCGGCCAGCCCGACAGCCCTGGGGGTGAGTGAGTGGAGCCGTACCTGCCGCTGCTGCTCGCGGCGCTGTTCGGTGCCCTCGCCCCGGTGATCGCCCGACGTCTCCCCCCGTCGATCGCCACCTGGCTGCTCAGCATCGGTGGACTCGTGGCCGCAGCCGGGTCGGTCGCGGTCCTCGGGTTCCTCGCGTTCACGTTGCTGGGCCGGGCTCCGTTGCTGGCCACGCAAGGCCACTGGTCCCCAACCGCGTTGCGGCGCGCCGATCCGGTCGCCGTCCCGGTCGAGGTCGCGGCGACGCTCGCGTTGGCGGCCGTCACGGTGCGCGTCGCCGCAGTCGCCGTGCGCCGCAGCCGCGCGGTGCTGGACGCCCATCGGCTGGCCGCCGCTCTGCCCGTACGCGGCGCGGACCTAACGGTCATCGCCGACCCGGTCCCGTGCGCGTACGCGGTACCCGGCCGGCCCGGCCGGATCGTCGCCTCGGTCGGGCTGCTGCGCGGACTGGACGCCGCGCAGCGCCGCGCCGTGTTGGCCCACGAACGCTCCCACCTGCGGCACCACCACCACGCCCACCACACCACTGTGCGACTGGCCGCCGCGGCCAACCCGCTGCTGCGGGCGCTACCGGCCGCGGTGACGCTGGCCACCGAACGGTGGGCGGATGAGGACGCTGCGCGCACCGCACGCCGCGAGACTGTCGCCCAAGCGCTGATCAACGCGGCGAGCACGACCCGTCACGGCGCCTCGATACCGGTGGTGGTGCTGGCCGCGGCGACCGAGCAGATCGCCGCCCGAGTACACGCCCTGCGGGCCCCGGCGCCGCGGCCTTCGGGATGGCGCATCGCCGCGCTAGTGACGCTGCTGGCCATCACCGCAGCCAGCACCCTGCTGGCCGCGCACGACACCGAGCGGCTGTTCGAGTTCGCGAAGCACGCCTACATCGCCGTGCATCACTCGCGCTGACCGGGCCGCTAACCCCGCCGCGGCTCGTCGTCGGCGAGAACGCGCCGGCGCTCTGGGTGCGATGCAGCGTGGTGGTTCATCACGACGCTGCTGTCACCGGCTGGAAAGTAGCCCCTTGCAGCGCACCCGGCGGTTGACGCGAAACGTAACGTCCGTAACATAACAGTGTGACTAACGAAGCACACGATGGGGGCTGGTTGCTCATCAGCGCATCCACCGCCGGAGGAGCGGGCACGCTGCGGGTGCAGGTGTGGCGCAAGCTGCGGTCCTTGGGTGCGTTGTACCTGCAGCAGTCGGTGTGTCTGCTGCCGGCCCGGCCGGCGGTGGTGCGTGAGGTCCGGCGGCTGGCTGACCGGATCCGCCGCCAGGGCGGCACTGTCCGCGTCCTGTCGATGACCTTTGCGGACTCGGCCGATGAACAGGCGGTGATCGCCGAGCTCAATGCCGCCCGCGACGCCGAATACGCCGAGGTCCTTCAACGGCTCCCGGAGCTGCGGAAGGAACTGGCCGCCGAACACGCTCGCGGGAACGCCACGTTCGCCGAGGTCGAGGAGTCCGAAGTCGACCTGGGACGATTCCGCACCTGGCTGGCCAAGATCGCCGCCCGCGACTACTTCGGCGCGCCCGGCGGCCCGGCCGCCCGCGACGCGGTCAAGGAGGCCGCCGCCGCGCTGGCCGCGTTCGAGGACGCGGCACTGCACGCCGAAGCACCGAAACCCGCCCCTGCCGGTGAGACGCCCGATTGCGGGTGGCGGACCAGCGATGACCGGGTCGTTCTGGTGGAATCTGCTCCTCGGTATCGCCGCCGCATTGCTGCTGGCCTGGATCGCCCTGGTGATCGGACTCGTCCTTGCCCGGCCGCGAGACGGGCTGCTGCGCAAGACGCCGCGTCTGCTGCCGGACGTGCTGCGCCTGGTTCGCCGGCTCGCCGCCGACCCGACCCTGCCCCGCGGGGTCCGCATCCGGCTCGGGTTGCTGCTGGCCTACCTGGCGTGCCCGATCGACCCGATCCCCGACTTCATCCCCGTCCTGGGATACGCCGACGACGCGATCATCGTCGCCGCCGTGCTGCGCGGCGTCGTCCGCCGCGCCGGCATCGACGCGGTTCGCGCGCACTGGCCCGGCACCGACGATGGATTCGCCGCGGTCGCCCAGCTCACCGGGCTGGGCCGCGTCACGCCGTGACCCGTTTCAGGGTCGGCTGTCTCCGCGACGATGTTCGGCCGGAATCGGCCACCTCGAAACGGCCGCGGATACAACTCGCAGCCGATCGAGTGTTGCCGTGGTGAGCAGGTGATTGGTGGCGCAATCGATGAACGTGTCCTGTGGGAGGTCGAAATCCGTTCAGATCATGAAGACTGGCACCACCGGCTACCGGCTCGCGCACGCCGCGCTCCCGCGCTACGGGCGGCTGACGCTCCTCGCGCGCGCTCGCCTCGTCGTTTTAGTCGTGCACCGGCGCGCCGCTGATCTGATGATCGGCGTGGAACAACGCCTCGGTCAGCAGCGACCGGACGTGCCCGCCGCGCAGCCGATACACCACCCGCTGGCCGTCGCGGCGACCTTCGACCAGCCCGGCGAAGCGCAGCTTGGATAGATGCTGACTGGCCACCGTCGGGCGGCAGCCCGCCACCGCGGCGAGGCTGGCCACGTCGAGCTGGGCATCCCGCAACGCCCACAGCATCCGCACCCTGGTCGGGTCGGACAGCAACGCGAACGCGGTCACCGCAGCGCCGACCTGGGACTCGCTGAGCTGATCAGCATGCGCCGGCGCAGCCCGGCGGGAGGTGGAGCGAGGGCGTGGCACGCACCCATCATAACGGCTGTCACAACATATTCGCAGATCCGCACATCTTGGTAGCCTTGCCTGGCGACACCGCTGCCACGGAAAGGGCCCGGTGATGGGTCACCAACTGCGCCCCCACCACGACAACCAGCACGACGAGCACGGCCACGACCATGACGACCAGCACGAGCACGGCCACGAGCACGGGTCTGGCTGGGCGCGTTTGGTGCACCCGGTCACCGAGTTGTTCGGCGGGCACAGCCACGATTCGGCCGATCAGGTCGACAGCGCGCTGGAATCCGACGCGGCCGGGCGCCGGGCACTGGTGATCAGCCTCGCCGGCCTGCTGGCCACCGCGGCCGTGCAAGCGATCGTCGTGGTCATCTCGGGGTCGGTCGCGCTGCTCGGCGACACGCTGCACAACCTCGCCGACGCGTTGACCGCGGTGCCGCTGCTGCTCGCGTTCCGGTTTGCCCGGCGCCCGGCGAACACCCGCTACACCTACGGCTACGGCCGCGCCGAAGACCTCGCCGGGTTGTTCGTGATCGCCATGATCACCCTATCCGCGGTGCTGGCCGGCTACGAGGCCATCGAGCGACTGCTGCACCCGCGCCCGGTGCAGCACCTTTGGGCGGTCGCTGCTGCGGCGGTCGTCGGGTTCGCCGGCAACGAGATCGTGGCCCGCTACCGCATCACCGTCGGGCGGCGCATCGGCTCGGCCGCGCTGGTCGCCGACGGACTGCACGCCCGCGCCGACGGCTTCACCAGCCTCGCGGTGCTGCTCGGCGCGATCGGGGTCGGACTCGGCTGGCTCCGGGCCGACCCCCTCATCGGCCTACTCATCACCGTCGCGATCCTCGGGGTGCTGCGCTCGGCCCTTGCCCAAGTCGGCGCCCGGCTCATGGACGCCGTCGACCCGCACCTGGTCGAGCAAGCCACCGCCGCGCTCGCCGACGTCGACGGCATCCGTCACGTCGACCAGCTCCGGATCCGCTGGATCGGGCACTCCCTGCGCGCCGAAGCCGACATCACCCTCGACCCCGACCTCAGCCTGACCAGCGCACACGACATCACCCACCACGCCGAAGCCCACCTGCTGACCGACGTCCCGCGCCTGACCGCCGCCACCATCCACGCCAACCCCGCCGGAGCCCACCCGTGACCCCCGCGGCGGCTTCGGTGGCACTCCTGCGCCGCGGCCGCCAACTCGAAGCCGCCACCCTCGCCTGGAACGTCGTCGGCATCGCCGTCCTCGCCGTCGCCGCGCTGCGCGCGCACTCCGTCGCCCTCGCCGCCTTCGGGCTCGACTCACTCATCGAGATCGGCGCCAGCACCGTCGTGCTGTGGGAACTGTCCGGCACCGCCGAAGCCAGGCAACGCACGGCGCTGCGCCTGATCGCGGGCGCGTTCCTCGCCCTCGCCGCCTACCTCACCATCCAGACCGCGGTGGTACTGGCCACCGGCCACCACCCGCACCACAGCCCACTCGGCATCGCCTGGACCGCCGTCACCGCCATCGCCATGTTCACCCTCGCCTACGGCAAAACCCGCACCGGCCAAGCCCTCGAAAACCCCGTCCTCACCACCGAAAGCCGAATCACCGTCATCGACGGCCTACTCGCCTGCGCGGTCCTTATCGGCCTGCTGCTCAACGCGCTACTCGACTGGTGGTGGGCCGACCCCGCCGCCGGGCTCGTCATCGTCTACTACGCACTACGCGAAGCCCACACAATCGCCAGCCACGACTAACCACACGACCGAACCCGCATTGAGACCCACCTGCGCAATATCTTCTACAAGATCGATGTCTCATCACGCGTCGGCCTGCCCGTGCCATCGAGCGCACCGACCGAACCGCGAGCCCGCCACCGACCTAGCCCACGCGACCCATCACGTCTCACCAGCCGCCCCGGACGGTTTCACCCAGCTTGACCGGCAAGGGTGATCTGATCAAGTTCGGGCAGGGCACGGTGGCGTCGAGTCAAATCGCGCCGACCCCGTGATAACAGCGCGCCGATCTTGTCGCGCCGACCGCGCTAGAACGTCCCATCTGCGCGGCTCGATGGCGCGGATCGTCAACCCAACTGCCGCGCCGAACGACGGGTCTCGCGTGCCCTTCGGCTGGCTACGCCGCGTGAGCGTCGGCACGCCCAGCTCACCCTTCAGATGGCGTCGTCGACCCGCGCGCGTTCTGGTCCTCGATCGCCTCCAGTTGGACGTCGCGCTGGCCGATTCCCGCGACACGTCGTAGGGGTTCGCGATGAGGTGTCCGCGGCGTCCTCGACGTCGGCGAGCCGGCGTACTGGGCATTCCCAGTCCGCGGCGTGGGCAATCCCCCCTTTTCGGCTTCAACCAACAGCGGACGTTCCCGTCCTCCCACCCAACAACCCCACACCGGAAATCGGCCTCGAACCAACCTCGCGGTCGCATGGCTGAACAAGACCGTTATCGCGAACGTCCTGCCCGAATTCGGTGCCCGGCAGCGGGCCCTCAGCCACGCCCTCGACGAGCTCCCGGTCAGCCAGCCGGTCGAGCATCTGCGCGCCATCCTGGTCGCTACCAACACCTTGCCGCCCTGACAGAAGCTGACGAGCCTGGAATTCCTGGGCGGATTCCATGCATCGTCGCAACGCCGGAGGATTGGGCAGAAGCGATCAACCTGGCAGGGAGCTGACATGATCGAGATTGACCCGCAGGATCTGGCCAACCGCTACATCGCGCTGTGGACGGAGCCGGACTCCGCCGAACGCCGGGTAGCCATCGGACGGCTCTGGGCCGAGGACGGCAGGCACATCCTCCAGCCGCCTGTGGAGATCCGCGAGATCGCCGCCGGGCTCGGGTTCGACCACACGACCCTCGAGGCTCAGGGGTACGACGCGATCGAGATCCGCGTGGCGCGCAGCTACGAGCGGTTCGTCGAGAAAGGGGGATTCACCTTCCGGGTGGGCGCCGACGCGGTGCGCCTCCATGATGTCGTCAAGTTCAGTTGGGAGACGGTGTCGGTCGAAACCGGCGTCGTGACGGGCGGGGGCCTGGAAGTCCTCGTGCTCGACGACGACGGCCGGATCAAGGTCGACTACATGTTCCCGGCCTGACCCGACCGGTCGAGAGGCAGGAACGCCTCCCGCTTCAGCTCGGCGAGCGTGACGTCGACGGCGGTGGCGAAGCTCGTCACGGTTGTCATCAGGTGCAGCTCACCGTGCGATGACGCCAGGTGGCGCGGGACAGCGAAACCGAGCCGAACGGCGGACGGGCCCAGCGCAGGAACGTAGGTTGTGAGCTCAGCCCGCAGATCCTCCGGGTGGCCGGGGCCCGCCAGGATGTGGCGGGGCCACTCGGCGAGGTTGCGGATGCGTGGAGCCACTCCGTTTTCGGGGTGGAGCGCGAGGCGGTAGAAGTTCTTGCCCGGACTACCAGCTCAGCCGTTCATCGCAGGGAATTGTCGCTGCCCACGTCGGGTGTGAGCATCGTCGGCATGGACATCGGTGTGCTGCTTCCGACCGGAAGCGCCCAATGGGGCGGGGACGGCGACCCCCGAGAGCTGGTCGGCTTCGGCCGCGAGGCCGAACGCCTGGGTTTCTCCTCGCTGTTCGTCAACGACTCCCTGATCAGCCCGCGCATTGAGCCACTGACGATGCTGGCGGCGCTCGCCCCGGCCAGTGACACCGTGACCCTGGGAACGGGCGCGCTGCTGCCGTTCCTGCGGCGGCCGATCCAGGTGGCGCAGTCCCTGGCGTCGGTCGACCTGTTGTCCGGCGGCCGGCTTGTCGTGACGGTAGGCGCGGGCTATCCCGGCCGTTTCGGGCGGCCCTTCTACACGCTGTCCGAGGTCCCATGGGAAGGGCGCTTCACCCGGCTGGACGAGACGGTCGCGCTGTGGCGCGCCTTGTGGGACGGCGCCCGCTCCTTTCACGGCGAGATCCTCAGGTTCGCCGACATCCCGCCCGCGACCAAACCGTTCCGCGCCGGCGGCCCGCCCATCTGGCTCGGTGGCGCGACCCCGTCCGCGCTGACCCGCACCGGGCGCATGTACGACGGGTGGCTGCCGTACCCGCCCGACCCGGCTGACTACGCGTCCGGCCTGCGGAACATCCGGGAAGCGGCGGCCGACGCCGGCCGCAGGCCCGAGGACATCACCGCCGCGCTGTTCATCTCGGTCCGGGTGGACGAGGGGATCGAAAGCGGCCGCCGGGTGCTGGACGACTACGCGCGGGCCACCTACGGCATGCCGCTGTCGGAGCTGGAAAAGATCCAGGCGGTTCTCACCGGCTCCGCCGAGCAGATCGTCGAGGACCTGGCCCGGTACGTCGCCGCCGGCGCGCGCCACCTCGTCATCCGCTTGGGCGCCCTGGATCTGCGTTCCCACCGCGACCAGCTCGAGCGGGTCGCCGCCCTGATCCCCGCCGTGCAGGCATCCGCGGATCACCCCTCCACCTCGGGCGGGTCCTCGGGTCCAGACCGGCCAGCTTCATCGATCGAGTAGGCAGTGGTCGCGGGCTGACCACGGTACGGCCCGGCCGGCGCGCACCGCCGAGCATGCCATCGGCAGCCAACGGGACGCGCGCGAGCAACCCGCTCTGCACGTCGGTGGCGACCCCACGGCGGCGCCGACCACACCGCCAAACACGTCCTCCTCAGCCGAGTTGGTCCGCGCCGCGAATGAGGAATGTCGGATGGTCGGCCGGGTCCGGCAGCGGGGCTAAGTGTGCGCCCGATCGTGGGGAATTGCCGAACTCGCGCAGGTAGGCCTCCATGACGGCCGGCCGTCATTCGACCGGCACCTTCGACGGCGGTGAACTGCTCGACCCGGCCGCGGCGGGTCTAACGCCCGGCGCGGGCTGCACGCATGTTGCCCGACCACTCGGGGTCGCCAAACGCGGACACCTCAAACGCGGCCATCACTAGCGGCACGCGCCTCGCCCGAGCAGGCGTGCCGACGTGTCGGCTCGCGCGGTTGGCGACCGGCAGGCGTCGGCGATTTCGCAAGCGGCGTAGCCGTTCGAGGGTGGCGAGGGCCCGTCGGCGGTCACCGCGGCCATTACCCCACCGCCGGTTCGTCGACCGCAGCGCGTGTGGGCGCGGTGTGCGCGGCGTGCTCGCGCCGGGTTGGCATGAACCGGAAGGCGGCGACTGAGCCGAGTAGCCCGATCGCGCCGGCGACCAGCGAGGTGATCCGCATCGCTGACATGAACGAGTCCTTGACGTCGTTCACGAAACCACCGATCGCCTGCTGCGCTTGCCGCGCGCTGCTGCTGCGCCCGGGCGGGCGGTGGGGTGCCGGCTGATGGCGGGACGCGCTGCTGCAACGCCGACGCCGCATTGCCGACATACTCGAGCGCACCGCCGATGGACTCGCTGGCGTCGCGCTTGACGTACGTGCTCACCCTGGCGTCGGCCGGCAGTTGCGCGACGGCCGCGGCCGGCCCGTCGAGCCGCGCGGCGAGCTGCGCCGGAGCGTCGGGGCCGAGGTTGTTGCGGAACACAACGGCCAGCAGCGAGCCGAGGACGGCGACGCCCAGTGCTGCCGCGACCTGCCGCACGGTGTTGTTGACGCCCGCGCCCGCGCCGGCCTTCTCCCTAGGCACCGCGCTCATGATCGAGTTGGTGGCCGGGGTCATGACCAGGCCCATGCCGAAGCCGAAGCCCACCATGAACACCTCGATGACCCATTGCGGCATGGTCCGAGTCGCCAGCCCGTACGCGGCAATGCTGGCGCCGAAGATGGCCAGGCCCGAGCCGGTCACGATCCGCGGCCCGAACCGCACCGACAGCCGGGCCGACAGCGGCGCGGCGACCATGACCGCCCCGGCGACGGCGACCAGCGCGACGCCGGCGGCGAGCGCGGTATAGCCGCGCACCGCCTGCAGGAAGTAGGCCAGGTAGAACGTTGAGCCCATCAGCACGAAGAACGTCACCGCGATTGCCGCGACGCCCGAAGAGAAATGCCGGTTCCGGAACAGGCCGACGTCAATGGTCGGATGGGTGCTGCGCGCCTGCATGTAGACGAACAGAGCGAGCAGCGCGACACCGAGCAGGATCGCGCCGAGTGAGTTCCACCGCAGCCACTCGTTGCTGTTGCCGCCCTGGATGACGCCGTACACCAGTGTCACCAGTGCGACGATCGACAGCAGCACACCGAACGGGTCGAGCCGGCCCGGTCGCGGGTTCCTCGAGTCCGGCACGATGAACACGATCGCGATCACGCCGACGATCACGAACGGCACGTTGACCAGGAACACCGAACCCCACCAGAAATACTTCAGCAGTGCACCACCGGCGATCGGGCCGATCGCGATCGCCATCCCCGACGCGCCGGCCCAGATCCCGATCGCCTTCGGCCGCTCACTCGGCTCGAACACGTTCTGAATGATCGACAGTGTCTGCGGCTGCACCGCGGCCGCGCCGATACCCATCAACGCTCGGAAGAAGATCAGCTGGGTGGGGCTGGTCGCGAACGAGCACAGTGCCGACGTGGCACCGAAGGCCACCATGCCGAACAACAGCACCCGCTTGCGGCCAAGCCGATCCCCCAACACCCCACCGGTGATGAGCAAGCCCGCAAACACCAGGGCATAACTGTCGACAGCCCACTGCATCTGGCTCTGCGACGCGTCCAAGTCCTGCTGCACCGTCTTCAACGCGACGTTGAGGATTGTGTTGTCGAGGATGACAACGAGCAGGCAGATGACCAGCACCCCGAGGATGACCCATCGGCGCTTATAGATCGTCGCCTCATCCATGGCGATCTCCCTTGATTTGCTGCGGCAACTCGCCGCTTCTCGAAGTCGCCGCGCAGTCACCTCCGTTGCTTAGTCGATCTCTCCACCGCGACTCGCAGACCCCGGTGTCGAGCTGGACGTAGTTGCCGTTCGGTGAGAGGTGCTCAACAGACATCCCTTCGTTGACGGCTGCGCCCGCCGCCGCCCCAGGAACAGCCGACTGCTGCCAACGTGATGGCACGGGTACACCGAGGCCGAAGGAATGCCGTTCAGGTTGTTGTGGCGGGGTGGCCGATCTTCGGTCGTACCCAGTCTGCGAATCGACCGATCGCGTCGTCGGCTTCCGGTGCGCGGCCGGCCATCATCTGAAAGGTGTGCTGCTGATCCGGGAAGATGTCCAGCCGCACGTCCACGCCGGCCGCTTCGGCCCCCTCGGCGAAGTGGCGGCTGTCATCCAGTAGCAGTTCCTGATCGCCGACCTGTAGATAGATGGGCCCGAAGCCGGTCAGGTTCCCGCGTATCGGGTTGACGAGCGGATCCTGCGGGCTGGCTCCGTTCAGGAAACTGCTCGCCAACTGCGCGATCCACTCCTTTTTGAACAGCGCGTCCTTGCCCTGGTTGGCCACCAGGCTGTCCCCGGTTCCCTCGGTGTCCAGCCAGGGCGAGAGCAGCATCATCGCGGCCGGTAGCGGCAGACCCACATCCCGGGCCTTCAGCTGAGTGGCGACCGACAGGTAGCCACCGGCCGAGTCCCCCACGAACGCGACACGGTCCGGGTTGATTCCCTGGTCGAGGAGCCACTGGTAGGAGGAGAGCACCTCGTCGATCGGGATTGGATACGCTCCGCCGTCCTGAATGAGGCGGTAGTTCATCGTCAGCGCACGGGCCGGGACCGCCTTGGCCAAGTGGGCGAACAGCTTGCGATGGGTGAAAATCGACCCACTCATGAAGCCCCCACCGTGGACGGCGAACAGTACGCGATCGGCAGCCGCGTCTTTCGGGTTGAGCCACATCCCCGGCACTCCACCAGCGTCGACTTCGATGTAGTCAACGCCACCGGGTTCGCTGGTCAACGTGCCCCAGCTCACTTCCACCAGGTCACGCTGATCCTCTGGAGTCCAGTCCGGATGCTGGGTCGGCTCGGTTACCCACGTCCGGTAGAGCTCCGACACCGCTTCTGACTGCCTACTCGCCATCGTTGGCTCACCCTTCACCGTGCCCGATCGCCACCGCCCGACCCGCGTGTCACCGACACAAACCTCTCCCATCAGCCGACACCCGAGCCAGGCAGATGACCAGCAGTTCTCCGGCAGACCCGCGATCGGCCGCGAGAGAATCGCGCCGCCGGCAGTCCCGCTCGGCAAAGACGTCGGGGGCGACCGTCACGCGGCGGTGGCCGCCAAGGCCGGCGACGTTCGCCTTTGGCAGACGAGGTTGGAGATGAAGGACTTCGGGCTGAGCTTCAACATGATGCGGGGGACGGCCGGCGTCATCAGCGACGCGATCCAGATCATGATCGAAGGCGAACTCGGTCTGCTTCCACCCTGTGCTTGCGTTCCCCGGGTTGCCAACCGGAGGCGCTGCGCAAGCCAAGAAGAGGTTGAATGCAGGATGTTGACAGTGTCCACTTCAGTTGGCATGCCGGCGGATGTTGTCGCTGTCCACATGGTGTCGGGCGCGGCTGTCGGCGAGCCGCATGAGCGGAACGGAAGGGCTGGTGAGGACGCGAGAGGCGTTGGGCGGAGCCCGGGTGGCAACAGCGGTTCCGGCCCGCGAATCGCGGCAGCCTGGCCGCACCGGGCTGCTGTTGATCCTGCTTGGCGCCGTGTTCATTACCACCGCCGACAATTCGATTGTCAACGTCGCTGTTCCGTCCATCGCCGACGGCCTGCACGCACGGGGCGGCCAACTCGAACTCGTCGTTTCCGGATACGTCCTCGCCTACGCGGTTCTGCTCGTGACCGGTGCGCGCCTCGGGGGGATCTATGGCTATCGGCGGGTATTCCTGCTGGGCGTCGCGATATTCACAGCTGCCTCGCTCGGCTGCGGTTTGGCGCCGAATCCGACCTCGTTGATCATTGCCCGGATCGTTCAAGGCGTTGGTGCGGCCACGATGGTGCCGCAAGTGCTGACCGGTATCCGGATGAGCTTCGACGGTGCTGCGCGCACCGCGCGCTCGGCTACTACCCCATCGCACTTGCCGGCGGAGCCGCGGCCGGGCAGGTCCTGGGCGGCGCCTTGATTACGCTCAACCTATTCGGCATCAGTTGGCGCTCGATATTTCTAGTCAATGTTCCGGTCGGCACCGCAGTGCTCTTGCTCGGCGCGGTTCGCCTCCCCATTGACAACGATCGTGATAAGGGGCGACTTGACCTCAAGGGCGTCGCGGCACTAACCGCCACGATCACCTTGCTGGTGGTACCGCTCATGCTCGGCCGCGACAACGGATGGCCGGTGTGGGCCTGGAGCACTAGCCGCGTCGATGCCAGCACTCGCCCTGTTCGTCGCAATCGAAGCCCGCGTCGCGAACCGGGGTGCGCAGCCGGTGTTGCAGCTAGGTCTGTTCAGGTCACCCACGATCGCCTGGGGATTGGCAGCTCAAGCCGCGGCGACGGTCACATACGCTGCGCTGCTGTTCGTGCTGGACATCTACCTTCAAACGGCCTAGGCAAAAGCGCGCTGTATGCCGGGACAGCGCTGATCTCATGGGTGATCGGATTCGGTATATCCGGCCCGCTCCTACGCCGGGTGCCCACGCGTTTGACTCCCGCCATCGCTCCCGCCGCGTTCGGACTGCTGGGATGCGCTTTGCTGGGCATTGCCGTCGACGGTCTCATGTTCACACCGCAAGATGCCACGCTCATGGCGCTTCTGGGCTTCGGCGGCCTTGGCATGGGTGGAGGCTTCAGCGCGCTAGTCACCCAGCTCATGGCAGCGGTGGGCCCCGAACTGACCCCGGACCTAAGCGGCGTGCTCAGCACAAACTCAGAGGTCGCCGCGGCGCTCGGGATAGCAACCTTCGGGACGCTTTATCTGGCTCTGGCCGACGGCGGTGGTACCGCTACATCGGTCGTCGGGCTGGCATCGGTCGTCGCATTGTTGGGCGGGTTGGCGCTGCTGGCAGCCGTGGCCGCGTCGCATGCAGTCACACCCAGCCCGACGACCGACCGCTGAGGAACCGTCCCCCGGCCAAGATCACCCCGACCGGCTCTTGCCCGGCATGTCTGATCTATCCGAACGGCGTCCGGCGGCGTCGCGGCATGTCAACGGCGGCAATGCTGTCCGTGGCCATGAAAAGTCCGCACTGGTGGCCAGATCTAGGTTCCCCGTTTTGGCCGGATAGAAGCCCTCGCTCCTCGCGTGTCTTGTCCAGGGTGAGTGGCCCTGCGCGGTCACGGTGTCGGTGCCTACCAGACATCGGATCGACCGCGCAGGGGACCTGTATTGAGGAACGCGAGGGAACGAATGGACGTATTGGCCGCTTATCGAGAGGTGGGCAGCTATCGGGGTGCTGCAGCGGTCTGCGGCACGACACATAAGACAAAGCGGCGGATCGTCTAGGGGCACGAGGCCGCCGGTGTGATGCCCGAGCGGAAGGATCGTGGTCACAACTACGACGCGGTGACCGATCTGGTCGCCGAGCGGGTCGAGTCGAGCAAGGGCCGGATCTCGGCCAAGCGGCTGCTGCCCGCGGCGACGGTGGCCGGCTATGGCGGCTCAGCGCGGAACTTCCGCTGGCTGGTCGCGGAGCAGAAAGCGTTATGGCGACAAGGGAATCCGCGTGGTAGCCGCCCGGCGGTCTGGACACCGGGTGACACGCTGGTCATCGACTGGGGTGTGCTGGACGGGTGCATGTGTTCTGCGCGGTGCTGGCCTGGTCGCGGGTGCGGTTTGTTCGCTTCGCCGACAACGAACGCGCCGAGACCACCCTGTCGATGCTGGCCGAGTGTTCGAGACGCTCGGCGGGGTCCCGAAGATCGTGCTCGCCGATCGGATGGGCTGCCTGAAAGCCGGGGTCGTCGCCGATGTAGTCGTGCCGACCGCGGACTACGTGCGGCTCGCCACCCACTACCGGTTTCGGCCGGACTTCTGCCGGCCGCGGACCCGGAGTCCAAGGCATCGTGGAGAACCTGGTCGGTTATGCCAAACATGACACGGATGATTCCCGAGCAGCCCTCGGCGACGGACCTGACGGCCGCGAATGTCGCGGCGACGGCGTGGTGTCAGCCGGTGAACAGGCGACGCACTCGGATATCTGCGCGGTCCCGGCCGAGCGGCTCGAGACCGAACGGCTGCTGCTCGGGACGTTGCCGCAGCTGGGGTGCGAGATCGCGGCCTTCGGCGCTGCGGCCGACGAAGGCGTGCGCATGCGCGTGGTCGGCCTGCGCTGGCGGATGCCGTTGACGATCGACGACGTGGTCGGCGAGGGAATCGTCACGGCGCTCGTCGAGAACGGCTTCGGCTGCCGCATCATTCGGGTGGCCAGCCGCAACAGCTACCCGCCACGGGTGGCGCCGCGAAGACCGTGCTGCTCGGCAAGGACGACATCGACGCGCGGTCCGCCTCGCCGAGGCGGTGGAACAACCCCAAAGCCGCAAGTTCATCAGCGATCCTCACATCCGCATCTTCACGTCCGCCGCGACGCTGCGCAGCACCGACCGCACCTGGTAGGCCGCCAGCCGCGGGTACGCCAAGAGCATCCGCGCGACCGTCCCGCGGACCCACCGCCACGACGTAGCGCAGCGCTTCGCCGTCGAACAGGGCCATCGAGCAGGCGGCCGCGCCGAGTCGTGTCCGCGCATGGCCAAGAATGTCGCGCCACCGCAAGAGATCCGGCCAGGGATCGGTCACCCGAGCAAGCCCTCCCGCGGCACGACCATAGAGATCATGCCGCAGAGGGACCTGCGACGGTACGACGACGAGAGGGGCGCCGCGCAGTAGACGTCGAGGCGGACGGCATCACCGTCCGCCTCGACCCCCCCGGGAAGACACCGCACCCCCGTCTGGGCCGGCACCCGGCCGGTGTCCTCACCACCTCCGCCGCCTCAAGGCGGCGCAGTCTCATGGCTCCTGCTCCCATCACCGTGGTGTCGCGCCGACGAAACACATCGTGCCGCCCGCACCACCCACGGACAGTCACCACAACGACAGGACACCTGTCATCCACACGACAGACCCACTGGACATGGAATCAGCAGGCCGCGAATATCGCCGAGATCCCGATCGGCAGCGGGGAAACCGCCACCGAGACCGCGCTGTCTCGTCGGACGTGTCACCCACTTCCCGAGCGAGTCGGTCACCGCCCTCATGAGACTTGGCACTGCGCTGGGCCTGAGGTTCGACATTCCAGCGCTGTCCGAGAAAGATCCATCTGCACGCGTCGCCCGCCTGCCGAGGCTGCGAGATATCGACGGTGTTGCGCGTGTCGACCGATAGTTCGTCGGGGCACGTCGCTGGGGCTACGGGATCGCCGAATCGCGGACGCTGGTTGAGATTTCGATCGGTGGCATTGTGCGTCGCGGATGGCGGTTGAACACGCGGCTTGTCGCCGGTCGGCGACTTTGTTACCGCGGTACCTCGCAATGCAAGATCACGGTGGGGGCGCGTGTCGATGCTGATGCGACCTGGTTGGGCCGTTGGGGTGAGGTCCGCCGGAGTACCTGCCGTGGTGGTCGTTCGTGTCGTCCTGCCGACAAATCCTGCGCGGGCCGATGAGTCGGCCACACTCGACGCGTCCTTAGGTTGTCGGGTGACGGTTTGACGACTGGAGTGGGCATGGGACTGAACAAGGACGGGCTGGAACGGTTCGCCGGGGTCGCGGCTTCACACGTGGGCGATGACAAGGTGCCGGGACTGGTCGCGCTGGTGGCCCAGGGCGACGAGGTGCACGTCGAGGCGCTCGGGACGCTCGCGGTCGGCGGCCGGCCGGTTGAGCGGACGTCGCTGTTCCGGATCGCGTCGACGACGAAGCCGATCACCGCGACGGCGACGCTGGCTCTGGTCGGCGAGGGCCTGCTCGACCTGGATGAGCCGGTCGACCGGCTGCTGCCGGAGCTGGCGAATCGCCGGGTGCTGCGCCGGATGGACGGCCCGGTCGAGGACGCGGTTCCGGCCGCGGGTCCGGTGACGGTGCGGGGGTTGCTGACGTTCACGTTCGGGTTCGGGATGGCCCTTCAGATGTTTGTGGCACCCGAGCCGTGGCCGGTGGTCGCGGCGGCGGCACAGGCCGGGCTGGCCACGATCGGGCCGCCGCAGCCGGACGCCTTCGTGGACCCGGATACCTGGATCGCCAGGTTCGGTGAGCTGCCGTTGCTGGCGCAGCCCGGTCAGCGGTGGCTGTACAACACCGGCGCGCATGTGCTGAGCGTGCTGTGCGCCCGAGCCGTCGGCATGTCGTACGACCAGGTGCTGCGCACCCGGATCTTCGAGCCGCTCGGCATGCGCGACACCGGCTTCTGGACCGAGGACGTCGAGCGGTTGGCGACGGCCTACCAGCCGACTACGGACGGGGTCGTGGTGTGGGACCCGCCGGACGGGCAGTGGAGCCGGCCGCCGGCGTTCCCCGACGGGGCCGCCGGGCTGGTGTCGACGGTCGACGACCTGCTGGCGTTCGCGCGGATGCTGCTGCGCGGGGGTGATCCGGTGCTGACCGCGGACCAGGTGCGCGAGATGAGCCGCGACCACCTGACCGCCGAGCAGCGGGAGTTCGGTGCGGCGTTCCTCGGCGGGCGCGGCTGGGGCCTCGGCACATCGGTGGTGCTGCACGGGCCATGGGCCGGCGCGATCGGCTGGGACGGTGGGCTCGGCACATCGTTCCTCGTACATCCGGCGCGCGAGCTCGCCGTGATCGTGCTCACCCAGCGGCTGTTCGAGACCCCACAGGCGCCCGCGGTACACACCGACCTGCAAGCCGCCGCGCTCGCCGCGGCCGAGTAACAATCGCCGGCCCAGGGCTCACCAGATCAATCGGCCCGGACAACGCGCACCATCCCATCCCGTCAGCGCGCGGCGGGTCGGCCACTCCTCGACCGGCTACCGCCGTGCGCGTCACCAGGTCACACTTCACGTGGCCTGAGCGCCAGGTATGCCGACTCTGCGGTCTTCGCAGTCGCCGCTGACTCATGTGGAGGTGCCGTTGTGCGCGCCCGCGATCGTGCGATCGACCAGTGTCTTTGGCGAATCGTAGTTCGTGGTGGTCCGTGGAAGCCCGGGCATGTTCGTCGCGGCGGTCACTCAGTTAGTCAGAGGCGTGGGTGGTCGTAATGGGTGGCCGCGGTCCGGTGACGGTCGGAGTGCATTACGGCCAGCCTGCCCCGGGCGTGCTGACCTGGGTGGCGAGGACTTGTCCGGTGCCGGGCGTTACCAACTCGGACTCGGTCATGCCCTTCCATTCGGCGGCCATGATGAACAGCGTCCTCCGGTCAGGGCCGCCCAGAACGCAAGCGAACCCGCCGCGGTCCAGTTCAACGCTCTGGAGGACCGATCCTCCTTCAGCGACGCGGACGCAGCGCCGGTTGGGCACATCGGCGTACCAGACAGCATTTTCCGCGTCGACGCAGATACCATCCGGGACACCCCCGCCGAGGTCGGCCCATCGGCGTCGGCTGGCCAGTCCACCGTCCTCGTCGATATCGAAGGCCACCAAGCTGTGCCGATATGAGTCAGCCACGATCAGTGTGGAGTTGTCCGCGGTCACCGCCATCCCATTGGGAAACGCGATGTCATCGGCCACCTGGCGTACCGCTCCGTCCGCAGCGGCCAAATAGACGAAACCAGGTTTGACCTGCTCACCAGCCATCGGGTTGAAGCCGGCGCGGTTGACGTAGGCATTGCCGCGACCATCGACCACGATGTCGTTCCAGCCCGACTGGCCAAGATCCGTGTGCGAGACCAGGTGCCCATCGGGTTCTCGACGCAGCAGCCGCCCCTCGGTCGACGACACGATCAACAGTCGATCATCGGGGAGCCAGGCGGTGCACAGCGGCACCGACTTCACGCGTGCGATCACGGCACTATGCCCGGCGAGATCGACGGCGATGACCTCGCCGGCAGACCAGTCGGAGAAATACAAGCGGTCATCATGCCAGCGCGGCGACTCGACCAGGCCTCGACCCGTGAGCACGGTCCTTATCGGGTTCATCCTCATCAGCGCCCTTGTCTTCGGGAGACATTTCGCCAGCGTCCCACCGGCTACACGAAGCACCGTTCTTCGGATCGACAGGTGCGAGACCGGCGTTCAGTTCGCCGCTTCATTGATATCAGACCGCATGGGCGCGACACGCGACCTCGGAACGTGATCCCTCAAATCCGGCTCAGAAACCACATTCGCCAGCGGCACAGCGCCAGCCCCGCAAGTAGATCAGCAGCCTTCAGATGACCCGTCCCGACGGAACCCTGATCCTCCACCCCGCAACCTGAGCGCGGTGAGATGGCCCGACCGTGTGGCGATCTTGACGACGTTGCGTGTTGCGGGAAGGTGGTATGCACATCGCGGACCGAACCACTGGCTGTTGTGCCGCGTGGTCCGTGTCGGCGAGCCGGCAACTCCTCCGCGTGCCGAATCCGCCGGCAGGCTGCCTGCCGTCAGCGCTGAGAGCCAGGTCGTGGCAGAGTTGCGCTGTGTGACCGACCCTGAGGTGACCCGCCGGGTCGTTGCCGATTTTCTGCAGTACGTGCGCTCCGGACGTGCGCCGCAGCGGGCGTCCGAGTTCATGGCCCCAGTGGTCCTGGCGCACCAGGTGCAATCCGAGAATGAAGTCACCATCGAGCGCAGCCCGGACGACTACGCCGATCACGTCCGTGAGATGACCGCAACCTGGGGCCAGTTTGATCTTCTCGTCGATGAGTTCCTTGTCGACGCGTCGCGGGCGTTTGTGCGGCTGACCCAGGTAGGACGTCATATCGCGCCGGTTGATGGCCACGACGCTAGCGGCCGAGTGGTGCGGGAGATGAGCTCCGTCGTCTATCACGTCGAGAACGGTGTGATCACGCAGTATTGGATTCAGATTGATCGTGCTGGACTGACTGAGCAACTGGCCCGGCCGAGCGACGAATGACGTCCCGTAAACCATCGTCGCGGACGTGGACGCCTGCCAGTGCCCCGGTTCCCGACCGGCCCGATTCTGGATATTGTCTGCGTCACCTCCGATGGGCTAAGCCCGCTGAGTCTGCTGTCCCGGGGTGAAAACGACGTCGAGGCGCTCATGAACGGTTGACCGCAACTGGACCGCTTTCTGCAGGCAGACCCGGGTGACGTCGGCTGCGGCGAGGCGATGCCGCTGCTACATGTTTATGTCGACCTGAACGCTCGCGCCGACGACGCGACGCCGCGCTTCACGGGCATCCCCGTGCACCTGCGCGGGTGTGCGGGCTCTGCCCGGAAGACTTCGACGGACTGCTCGCCCCGCTACGCGATACCGCCTGACCGCGCCCGCAGCCGTGACATCACCAAGCGGGTAGGCCACCTCGCGGCCAGGTAAGAACACTCGCCAGCGCGCCGCTAATCCAGATGTCAGCTCAGTGGCGAGCGGACGTGCCGGCGGGCTCAAATCAACGATTCGCAGCTGTCGCATACGCATGCGGCACTGATCGGCTCACCCAGACGGTTGTCAGCCTTTTCCTGTTTTCGGTTGGGCGCCGGCCCGCCCATCGACGCACTACTCGATGTCGGCCCGTACTCGGTGTCGGCCCCAGATCCGAAAGGACCACCATGTTCAGCATTACGAAGCGCCGCCTTATCGGCGGCATCGGCGCCGGAATCGCCGCAGCCGCCGCGTTGGGCACGCTGGCGATCAGCGCGGCGTCAGCGAGTAGCGAGGTGACACCGCCGGTGGGGATCACCGTGCCGGGCGACTCGACCGCAGCACCCGCCACCCTGGTCGCCAGCCTGGAGGGCCGCAACGAGGTGACCGCCGGGGCGCCGCAGGGGCAGGCGCTGGAACTGGTCGGCATCCAGGGCAACACGCTGAGCTACTCGATCTCGTGGCGCGGCATCGGCACGCCGACCCAGGCAGACATCCACGCCGGAGCCCGCGGCGTGGACGGCCCCGTCGTGGTGCCGCTGTTCAGCACGCCGCGCCCGTCGGACGGCTCCACGTCCGGCACCGTCACCGTCACCGACCCGACCGTGCTCGACGCGTTGCGCGCCAACCCGAGCGGCTTCTACGCCGACCTGCACACCACCGAGTTCCCCGACGGCGCGGCCCGCGCCCAGTTCCACCAGCTCCACCACCCGGTCGCCACCAACGGCGTGGCCGCCCTGCAGGAGTCGGTCGTGCTGGGCAGCCAGATCTACGCCTGCACCCCGACGGCTGACGGTTCGTTCGCCTTCACCCAGTTCGGCGTCGAGGCGCGCCTGAACGGCCTCATCCACCACACCTTCGTGCAGCCGGCCGCCGGCCCGCCGCAGTGGCAAGCACCGGACGGCAGCGCGGTCAGCGGCACGGTCGTCGACAGGAACGCCAACGGCGCCGGCAACATCGCCGAACTGAACCTCGACGCCACCCAGATCGGCACCTCCACCGGACTGCTCGCCCACGCCGGCGCGGTGCTCCGCCTCAACACCGTCGGCGGCGTCGCCCCGACCGGCACCTGCGACCCGCAGGCCACCCCGATCGTCAACGTCCCCTACCAGGCCGACTACGTGTTCATCAACGGCTAGCAAACATCGAACGGCCAGCAACACCCACCTGACCGGGGTCGCCTCAGGGCCGCTACCCCGGCATCGCAGCGCACCTGCGCGCGTGCGGGCCCTGCTCGCAGGACTTCGAGGGACTGCTGGCCGCCGTCCGCGACACCCCTGACCGGATGCCCATAACGGTGACATCACCAAGCGGGCAGCACATTCTGAGGCCAGGTAGGTAAGAGCACCCGCCGGCTT
The DNA here is from genome assembly GCA_963748415.1 of uncultured Actinomycetota bacterium. Taxonomy (GTDB): domain Bacteria; phylum Actinomycetota; class Actinomycetes; order Mycobacteriales; family Jatrophihabitantaceae; genus CAVVJA01. Next base: position 401,214 of record CAVVJA010000020.1, read on the forward strand.
GACGCTAATCCAGATGTCGGCTCACCGGCGCGCCGACGTTGCGGAAGGCGCGAATCCACGATTCGGAGGCACTTGCCATGAAGCGTTCCTCGGTCTGCACCGTCTGCTGTCCGCGGTGATCGACGTGCGGCAGGAAGCGATCCGACACGACCACCGGGTAAGCGACGGCTCGATGGACTTGCCGCTCAGCGTCGAGAGCGCCCTCAGCGTCCGCAACGCCGCGATCGCGATCAGGTACCACGGGGTCAGGTATCTGCCGGTCGTGGACGACGGGCGCCTCGTCGGCATCGTGGCCGTTCCCGAGGCGCGCGCCGCCCTTGGCCGCATGGCGATCCCGCCCCCGGGTCGGACACGCGACTCGCAGACGCAGCCACCAATCGTTGGGCAAAGCACTGACGCCCACCTGCCCGAGGACCGGTCGCCGCAATCGTTTCGACATGAGCCCGCGGTGACCACCGCGGGCTCGCTGCCTGATCAGGAGTTCCCATGAGAATCCCCGCCCGCGACCTCGCTGTCGGAGACGTCCTCCACATCAACGACTGGGACCTGCACGTCATCAACATTGAGCGCGATCAGGCGGTGGCCGTCCTCACGGCGGAGTTCCCTTTCCTGATCCACTTCGCGCAGCAGGACATCGTCCAAGTCCAAGCACGGGCGCAGGCAGCATGACGCACCACCACACCCCTTTCCGGCCGAAGAATCGCCGGTGGGCCGTTGACCGAGAAGCACGCGTCGGCAGCAAGCCTGGTGATCATCCCAATAAGTGCCGGCAGCATTGCGCCCCGCCCAGCGGTCGCCGTCATTGGGATCAACACCAGAATCGAATCCATCCGACCGTGTCCGGCCGAACCGGTGCTGTCAATCAGCCATAGCCGTCACTCGGCCGAGCGGACCACGCGATCAACACCCCAGCAATGAAGCACCATCGGTTCCCCCCGGATCTGTCCTGATCGATGCGGGCCTGTCCGCTGCCCTGCGGCGGTGGACAGCTCGCATTGCGCGGGGCTCCCTCCTGTCTGCGTCACCCGACCCACGTCTGCGGCCGTTGCGCCGCGCGAAAGGAGAACCCATGAGAACGTTATCCCTCAGAACGGGATGGCTGCTGGCATTGACCACGGTCCTGGCAGCCGCAACCGCGGTGGCCACTAGTCAGGCGCTCGCCCGGGCCGACGATGCGCCCGGTGCGGCGCGTGGTCTCGGCCAGCTCACCGGGTTGCTGCCGCGCGATCATCTCACGGTGGAGAGCGCGCTTCAGGTCGACCTGAGCAAGCAGACCGTGCGACTGCCGCTTTATCCGGGTAAGGCGAACGGTCAGACGGTGTGGTACGTGCTGCTGGATTCCTCCGACGCCGGACTGGCGCACGACCTGGGCATCAACTACGCACCGAAGCTGGCAAACATCGGCATCGGCTGTCCCGACTGTGTCCAGACCGTGACCCTCGAGTCGCCGACGCCGGCGCACAACCCGTTCGGGCCTGCGGTCGTCGACTTCCACGGCGCCCCGGACTTCAGCCCGACCCGCGTCGCCACGCCAGGACCGGACGGATTCCCGCTGGCCGCGTTCCAGCCCGGCGCGGTGGCCCGGCCAGGTTACAGCCCGTTCGTCAAGGTCGCCGGGTCGGACGTGGTGTACAGCGCGCCGATCGTCGCCACCGGCGATGGACCGTTCGACGTCGTGCACCACACCAACACCGGTGACCGGGTCCTCGGCGTGCACATCGCCGGGCCCTCCGCGCCCGGACAGTTCGCCGAGTCGTGGGTCGACCTGCTGTTCGTCAAGGGTTTCGACGCCGGCCAGCCCATCGTCTACATCAGCACCGACGCCGGGCAGCCGCTCACCGCGGTCCTGGAGCGGTCGACCTACGTGCCGGCACTCGACCGGGCCGCCTACAACGGCGGCGACGACTTCCTCGGCTCGGCCCGCGAACGGCTCTTCGGATTCATCAACGGCCAGACCGGCGCCGACAACAAGAACGCCCAGGGGTTCATCCACCTGATCAAAGACGGCCACGCCTCCGAGGACGCCAGCGCCGGCAACACCGCGCTGATCGACGCGCTGCGCAACGGCGGCGACCTGCTCAACGTCTTCGGCGACTTCCCCACCCTGACCGACCCGCGCCACGCCCAGGCCTACAGCCCGCTGTGGGATGCCCAGCTCGGTCAATGGACCGACAAGGCCATCAGTGAGGGCTTGAACACCAGGCAGATCGACGAGGTGCAGGTGTTCAACCTGGCAGCAACCCGACCCGACCTGATCACCGGCCCCGGCGGCGCCCCGTACGGATCAGCCGGCGTCGACATCAACTGCGCAGTGATCGGCTTCACCGCCAAGGCCCCAACAGCCAACCTCGCCGACCCCGTCCCCGGATCACAATTCCCACCCCGCTAACAGGAGATCCCGCTCAGCGGCGAACCCCAAACGGGTCCGCCGCTCAGCACCGGCACAACCGCCGTCCGCGTTGTCGATCGTCCGCAGGGACAGTTCCGGCTCATACGCTTCGGCCCGGCGTAGTGATCTGCGGCAGTTGCTCGCTTCCGTTCGTGATCGCGACCGGCTGCCAGCCTCGACGAATCGCAGATCTCCACACGCACCTGGCCGGCCACCTCGACGCCCGGCTGGCCGACGCGAAAAGGAAGGCGCCGTGAACGAACATCCCAGGCGACAACGACCGACCGCAGCATCGTGGCGACCGGACGGGGCGCCACCAGCGGAGCGGAGCTAACAGGGTAAGCATGCGGGGACTAACCGAGGCCACGTCCGTGGCGGCGATCGGCACAGGCCTGCCATCACGTCGCCGGACCTCAAGGTGGCCCCAACACTCCCGACCACACGGCAGGGCGGCAGCCGACCGGCCTTTTGCTGCAACAGTCACGACAGCAGGATGTCTACGTACCCGACAATCGAAATCGAGGCAGACGGACAACGGCTTTCCGCAACTCCGACCGGCTCCTGCCATGAGTCACCACCCCGGTTCACGCCGTTCGCGGGTGCACCCGTCGGAATGAACCGATCGAGGCTCGGTGCGCGTACTCGTGAAGGAAAGGGGATCTCGTGATGTCCGCTTCGGCGCAAGCAGGTAATGCCATGCAGTGCGGACTAGGAATGGTGGTTGTGATGACTGCTCGAGGCCGATTGGCGATCCAGGTGGCGTTGACGGCCATCGTGTTGACTGGCCTGGCTGTGGACGCGTTCGTCCATTTCCATCTGGCGTCCGCATTCGAGCACAACAAGACGAGCACGCTCAGCGGGGCCGACCTGTTCCACCTCGAAGCCATCGCGGCCGTGGCTGCCGCGGTGGCCCTGCTGGTTCGCCCACGTCGCTACACGGCGGCATTCGCATTCCTGGTTGCCGCAACTGGGACGGCAGCGGTGGTGGTGTATCGGTATGTCGACGTCGGAGCGATCGGTCCGATCCCGAACATGTACGACCCCTACTGGGCCCCGCCCGAGAAGACGCTGAGCGCATTGGCGGAAGGACTGGCCGCGCTCGCCGCGCTGGCGTTGCTGGGGATGTTCCACCTCCGGACACAAAAAGCTGCAGCACCCACCGGCAAAGACGGGGTTCTGGTTGGGCGGCAGTGAACGGGTGAAGCTGAGTCCGAGCGACACCCACCACCGGACACCACGTCGGTCGTTTGCTCCGATGCGCAGCCGCAACCTGCACAAGCCCCGGTCCGGGACAGAGCCAATTCCTATCCGTTACCGACCGGGTCGCTCAACCGCAGCGAGTTCGGCATCACCTTCAACGCTCCGCTCGAGGGTGACTGGGTCATGGTTGGCGACCGCATCGACATCGCCATCGAGGTGTGAGGAGATCCTGCGGCAACCAGGCGGCGGGTAGGTTCGCCTATGTGTCAGCCGCTGAGGGATGTCACGATGGATGAGGTGTGGAAGATCGCGCGGGACTGAACTGCCTGCCTGCCCAGCGTGCGATATTCGACTCGTAAGTGTCACCGGCTCGCTGCCTGGCGCGGCTGTCATGATGTGTCGCTGGCGACGTGCTCGGCGAGTTGATCGAGTTCGTGTTGCAGCGCGGCGGTGAGCTCGTTCAGATCCGGCAGCCGATCAGGATCGGCCATGATTGTCACGACCATCGTTCCGGCGTAGGAGATGGCCGCGAAGCTGAGGGCAACGTTTCCGGCGATGGTCGTTATCGGTATGACCTCGGTAATGCGTACTCCGCCGAATCGCAAATTCCTGATCTGGTCCGCGCAGGTTCGTCTCGAAGACGTTGACCAGCTGCTGGTGGTCGACAAACCAGTGCCACAGTCGCATCGAGGCGAGCAGTCGCACGATCGGGGCGAGGACCGCCGCTGACGCGCCGCGTTGGGTCCCTTTGTGGGCGCGGGTAATGATCGCGATCTTTTCTAGACGGCGGATGCGGTTGCCGGTGATGGGCAGCCGGACGGGCATGACGCCGACCCGATTTCCCAGATCGCTGGCGATCGCCGACGAGCGAGCGGATACCGGAACGGACACGACCAAGTCGTCGAACAGGTTGGCCGCGCCGGTCAAGCAACGCCGCCACTCCACCAGTGATGGCGGTGAGCACGACATCGTTGATCGTCGCCCCGTGCGCGCGGGCGGTGTGCCGCAGTCCGGCCAGGTCGGCCCGGGTAACAGCCAGCTGTCGCCGGCCGCCGGTCGGCCCGTTGAGCGTGGTGACCGGCGCACGCCCCGCCGCTGACGGCTTGAGCTCGGTAGCGGCCCGACGCAGAGTCGGCACGACCTCGCCCAGCTGGGACAGCACCTCGAGGCGGGTATGAACAGCATCGGCGGCAAGCGCGCGTCGCGTCGGCGCCGGGCGTGGAAACCCAGTCGCGGCCGCAGTCGCAGCACCGTCGACCAGGCGGGCCAGCACCGCCAGGCCGCCGATGCCATCGGCGAGCACATGGTGGAAGACGACCACCAGCGCTACCCGCGTGTCCTCCGATCCGGTGATCGCGGTCAGCCGCCACAAGGGACGGTGCCTTGGCAACCGCTGCACTGCCACCGTCATTGACGTGTCCCACACGGCGCCTTGATCGTCGGCTCGCGCACACACCACGACCCCACGTGCCGCCTCACGTCGAAGCCTGGATCGTCGACCCAGATCGGCCGACCACACCCCCACGGCGGACGGACCAGCACCTGCCGCAGCCGGGGCACGGCCATGATGCGTTCGCTCACCAGCCCAGAAACGCTCGACAGGCTCAACCCGCTGTCCGCGCCCATCCGCAGAATGGCCCCGACTTGCCACGGGACCGATCCGACGTCCGCAGTCAGCTGCATCAGGTCCTCACCGGTGAGCCGGTCGATGATCCCGTTCGGTGCAACCCGGAACGACCGCAGTCGCAACACACGCGGAACGCCCGCCATCCACGCCTCCCACCGCCACGCCCGTTGCGGCAGCGTTGCCGAACGCTAACCGGACCGGAGGCAGATGTTCGTAAAAAGGTTACACATGGCATGAAACGCGAAGGGCTGCTTTCGAACCTGCCCATGAGGACGGCATGATTCGTCGCTTGCTCTTCGTGTCGATCCTGTGCGCCGGTTTCGCGGCGGCGGCGCCTGCCGGCGCGGCGCCCCGCGCGTATTCGATCCCACTGCCCGTGGGGACTTCCAGCCGGAAGGCATCGCGGTCGGGACCGGGTCGACGTTCTACGTCGGCTCGCTCCGGGACGGCAGGGCGAGCGATCCGTTCTCCGGATCCTGCCGGACCGGCGCGCTGCCATTGTCTTGATGACGAACAGCACCGTCGGACGTGCTTGTATCGCTCGCTGCTCGCCGATCTGATGGATTCACTGTTCGGCATCCGCATCCCACCACTGCGCCTCGAGGCAGCACCCGGTGCAGCGGGCGACCTCTCGCGACACGTCGGCGTGTACGCATGGCCCGATCGGCGGATCGAAGTCACCCCTGCCGGGAGCGGTCCCGTGATCAACGACGAGCACCAGGCGACCGAGGCGTTGCCGATCCATGAGCGAGTCTTCCTCGTCGACCCCGGCGATCCGAATAACCCGACCGTGACGTTCGGCGGGTTCGACACCACCGGCCGGCCGCGGGTGCTCTACCTCATGGTCTGGGGGCTCCCGCGGCTGGACGAGACATCCGCTCGCGGTTAGCGGCCGGTGAGTAATTCGACGCTGCCTTACTTGGTCGCGCCATTTGCCCATCGAGGGTTGATACAGCTGAGAGAACCGAGGTACTCGGCTGGTCGTCTGCGTTCCGCAACTACCTCGCCGATGTCGCCTGGCGATTTCAAATCGACATTGACTTTCCATGACTCGTTGAGCTAGACACCCTCATCGCCCAACCACCCAAGTCCATCGGCGGTGACTTTGGGCGTCCTCGGCTTCGCCAACGAGGCCATCGACATCGTCCTCACCCTGCTCGACCGCCGCGCCATCTAATGACCTCGCGCATGTTGGACATCCGGTCACGGAGCAGCTCGAGCACCGCATGGCGCGGATCGGGCACGACGGTCGCGAGAAACCTCGGCGTGTCCTGCATCTCGTCCCACAGCCGGTCCGTCGGATCGGCAGGCGACCGATCGGCGAGCATCGCCGCCGGCACATTGCGGGCAAGGCCAGGCTCACTCGGGCTGCCCGGATTACCGCCATAGCCGCGATAGTCGAACAGCAACACCGCAAGACCCCGCTCGGACAGCGCCCGCGCGAGCGGCGCGCGCCCCGAGCGGTTGCCGGCGTTGCCGTTGGCCACCAGCACCGCCAGGTGACGATCGGGCACCGCAGCGCGGCCTGCTTAAGCCCTTCGGCCTCTCGGAGCGTGCTTTGCAGGCGTGCCTCCGTCTGCCGATGTCGATCCGGGTCAGCAGCTGATCACCGTGATCGGTAAGGGAACGCTGACCGGATGGGTGCGTCAAGACGGCTTATGATCGCCACTTGATCGAGCACCCCACGCTTGGCTTGTGCGGTTCGGGCACCGGCTTGCCGGCAAGCACCTGCTCGACTGCGGCGTGCAGCAGGTCTCCGGTCACCGGCTTGCCGTTGCCTGGCGTGGATTCGTCGAACGCGCCGCGGTATGCCAGCCTGCGCTGTCGGTCGTACAGGAAGAAGTCGGGCGTGCAGGCTGCGTTGTGGGCACGACCGACCTGCTGGTCGTGGTCGACCAGGTATGGAAAGAACCAGCCCGCACGCTGGGCCTGCTCGGCCAGGCGCTCGGGTCGGTCGTCCGGATAGGCCTCGACGTCGTTGGTACAGATCGCCACGACTGCCAGGCTGGGGCACTGCGCGAGCACCTTGCTCAGCTCGGCCTCGATGTGACGCACATACGGACAGTGATTGCACAGGAACGTGACCAGCAGTGCAGGTGCCGCGGCGAAGTCGTCGCGCCGGACGGTGGTGCCCGCCAGGTCCGGGAGGGCAAAATCGGGCGCTGGCGTGCCGAGGGGGACCATCAGCGACGAGATAGCCATGTCGGCAAGCGTACAAATCCGCCGGGCCCGGGGCGCCGCGAGATCGCCGCGCTGTTCGCGAACGGACAGCCGCACGCGCAATTGCCCTGCGTGTGGCGCGTTGTCGACGCCTGCACGGCCTGCGCCGAGCGGATACTGCGGGTAGATATGGACCCGCAGCGCGGCCGTTGTCGAGGAGCTTGGCGAGGCGTTGGACGTTCCCCGGGCGGGGTTCTCCTATTACGTTGAAGCTGACGCGCCCTGGTCCTTCGCCGGCGGCCCCCAGTGAGGAGGCGAGCCGGCCGCCGTCTGTCAGCAGGGCGGGTTGCGGCGTGCGAGAGACGCGGTCGAGGCCGGCGTCGACGCCGTCCAGGCAGCCCCGGGGGCACGTGCCGGTCCGCAGAGCCGAACGCAGCCAGTCTGCCTCGAAAATGAACGGTGAGGCTCGGCGTCAGCTTGCCTTGTGGGTCTGTGGGATGGGTCGAACCGGACGGTGCAGCCAAGTGTGTTTGCCCGTTGGGTGATCCGCCGTAGGACACGTCCAGGTTGCGGCGGTGAAGTCGTCGGCACCCAGGTCGTGGTAGTCGACGTTGTTGGTGAGCAGGTATTTGGTGCGGCAGTTATTGCCGAGCGGAGCAATCGACTGGGCTTGCTGAGCAGTCTGTGACGGCACACGGGATCGCCGACTATGTCGTCGCTGACGAGAGGTAGATCCCCGGCCATGGTGCGCGATTATGCGCTGCGCGGCTGGCGTGCCTTGCTCTTTCGTGGCTCACTCTGTCTGGCGGCTGCGGTGGACGAGGTGGCCGCCGAGCATGATCTTTGACGAAGAGGCGGACTATGCGGGTGCCAGTTCCATGACGCGTCCGCGCAACGATCAGGGTCGCTTCGATTGTTGCCACTGGTTTGTCATGTCCGGCCGGGCGTCAGGCCAGTGGGGCGCTGCGCCCTTCTCCGTCGGCGCGGGGCGGATCGGCGACCGCACTCCCGGTGGCCTGGAGGCGTTCGAAGACAAGCCGCACCGCCATCGAGCCTTCCCCGATGGCGGTCGCGGCCCGTTTGACTGACCCGCTGCGGACGTCGCCGACGGCGAAGATCCCAGGCCTGCTGGTTTCCAGGAACAGCGGCACCTGGTCCCTGTCGTCGAGGTGAGCTTGCGGGATGTTGCTGCCGGTGAGCAGGAACCCGCGCGTGTCTTCGGCGAGCTGGCCCGCCAGCCACTGGGTGCTGGGCTGTGCGCCGATGAAGACGAACAGGCCGTGCACTGCCAGTGCCGACCTCTGCTGCCGACTGGTGTCCAGCAGCTCGACGCCCTCTAGTTGATCTTTCCCGAGCAGCGCGGTGACTTGCGTTCCGGGGGTGACGGTAATGCGCGGGTTCCGCTCGATCTGGTCGATCAGGTAGCGCGACATCGACGTCTCAAGGGTCTCGCCCCGAATGATGAGGTGCACCTGGGCGCTGCTTCGGCTCAGGAACAGCGCGGCCTGGCCGGCGGAGTTGCCGCCGCCCACAATGGCGACCGGGTCAGCACGGCAGGCCTGGGCCTCCATCTGGGTGGCCGCGTAATACACGCCGACGCCCTCAAACTCGGCCAGCCGGTCCACGGGCAGCCGGTTGTAACGCGCCCCGGTCGCGATGATGACCGACTTCGCGGTGATCGCATCGCCATCGTCGAAGCTGACCCGGTGCACACCGGAGTCTGATGACAGCGACACCGCTTTGGCCGCAAGTTTGATGCGTACGCCGAACTTCTGCGCCTGCAGCGCCGCGCGCGCTGCCAGCTCCTCCCCGGACAGGCCGGCCGGGAAGCCCAGGTAGTTCTCGATCCGGGACGACGTACCCGCCTGGCCGCCCAGCGCGGTGTCCTCGGCCAGGACCGTCGCCATCCCGTCAGACCCGCCGTACACGGCGGCCGCCAGACCGCCGGGACCCGCTCCCACCACCAGCAGATCGCACACGCCGGACAGATCGGGGTCGCTCGGGCCGGACATGCCCAGCGCATCGAGCAACTCGCGGCTGCCCGGGTTCCTCAGCAGCGGCCCGCCAGGGACCACGACGAGCGGCAGGTCCCCGACGGGCACATCCAGCTCCCGAAGCATCCCCTCAGCCTCAGGTGATCCCTCCAGCTCCAGCCACCTCGACGCCAGCCGGTTGCGCGCCAGGACCTCCAGCAGCCGCCGAGTGCCGGCATCAAACCGGGATCCGATCAGCGTCAGGCCCGAGCCCCGGCCCGTCAAGATCGAATGCCGGAGCAGGAACGTCCGCAGGATCAGCTCGCTGAGACCGGGCTCCTGCGCCATGACCACCCGCACCCGCTCTACCGGAACGCGCAGCACCCGCCCGGCCGTGCTTGCCACCGCGCTCAGGTAAGCCCGCTGGCCGGTGAGCAGGCCGATCTCGCCCAGGAACTGCGACCGGCCATAAGTCGCGATAACCGTCTCGCCCGGCTGACCGCGGCGCTCAACGATCCGCGCCTCACCTGCCACCACCACGATCAGGTCATAGGACACATCCCCGTCGGCAAACAGCACGTCTCCCGCGGCCATCTCATGCTCACTGCCGTACCTGCGCAGCACCTCAACCTGTGCCACATCCAGGACCGGGCTGCGCCCGGCCTGAGCCTGCTGCGAAGCTGCCCCGCTGCCCCCGGCAGAGGACCGCGGAGAAGACCCACTTGCGTCAGCGCCCTCAGAGCTGCCTGCGCGCTCCCTCATCGCGGTCCGGCCACCTCCTCCCGAAACAGAACCCGCCGGCACATGGCCCCCATGTGCCGCCGCCCGGCGGATACGCACACCCGGCGCGCCGCCACGAGCAGCATCCACTCAGCTGGCAACCTCAGCCCTGGCGGGCTTTCCATCGCGGGTGCTTCTTGTTCACCACGACGGCACGGCCGCGCCGCCGGACCACGAGCGCACCGTCTTTCCGTTTGAGCGACTTCAACGAGTTCCGGACCTTCAACGCCTCACGTTCCTTCCGACGTGCAGCTCAACGAACCCGACACCAGACGGTATTCCGACGGCCAAGTCGGGCAGCCGGATTGCGACAGAGCGGCACCGCTCGATCGGGCCACGTCAGCTCCGTTTGCCGGCGCCGACCCAGCGCTGAAACAGGTCAATGTTCGATAGCGGCCGGGCGCCGTCGCACGGCATGACGCCGGTTGCAGCCGGTCGAGGATGGCGTCAGCCTGCTGGCTGACTTCGCCGTAGGACCACAAGGCTGCGAACGCGCCGCGCTCGGCAGCGTCCTCTACCTCGTCCTCATCGCCCTGCTCAGCCTCGGCGTCGCCACCGCCATCCGCGACACCGCGGTATCGATCGGGGCCGTGCTCGGCCTGCTCGACCTGCCCCCCATCCTCGCCCACGCCGTCACCGACCCGCTGCGGCGACACCTGCAGCAGATCGCCCCCATGACCGCCGGGCTCGCCATCCAAGCCATCATCAACCTCCGCGCCCTACCCATCGGCCCCTGGGCTGGACTCGGCGTCCTCACCGCCTGGGCCGTCGGGCGCTCCTTATCGGCGGACTGCTGTTACAGGTGCGGGACGCATGAGAAGTCCTGTTGCAAGCCGCCGTGTTGCTGATCTATCGGTCCCGATCGCGGAACCACCAGCGCCGCGCGCATCATGGCGGGGCTCGCATGCCGATACGGGGACATGACTCAGTCCCGGTTGACCTGTCCGGTGATCCGTTCCGGTGAACGGGCGACGTGCGGGAACGGCTCGGGCTGGGCCGCGAACCGACGACATACAGACTGATCTGCGCGCACGATTCCGTTGCTGCGTACAGCCATCTCACACGCAGACGGATCCTGAGCGGCGTCGCACCTCCGAGTCTCCACGCTGCCAGTGATGGGGCTACGCAGGTAACGGGTGGAATCGGGCGGGGTTCGTGGGCATGGCTAGCGCCGATTTGGGCATTGCTGGCATCGGTGGGCACTAGTTTGGGGCCCATTTTGGGGCCCACGAGCTATTCGGTGTTCGTGACGCCTCGCGCGAGCACCGGAACCGGTGCGGGATGTGTGAGCGAGGGTCGTCTGATCGTCGACTGCTAAGTGCGTTTGTCGCGGGCGATGTGTCAGTGTGGCTTGCCAGCGCGGAGGCTGAAGATGATCGGTAGCAGCTCGCGGTCTTGACGCCAGCGCATCAGGCCGTCCTCGTCGCGGGCGAGCAGCCGTCGCCCAATGTCGGACTCGACGGCCACATGCTCGCCGAGGTGCTCGATGACCAGCCCAGCGTTGACCGCCGCGGTCACCAACTCGCCGAGCGAATGGCCGTACTCGATGGTCACGTTGTGCTCGGTGACGGCGTCCGGGTCGGCGTAGGACCCGCCCTGGTCGTCGAAGCGCCGCGGCCCGTCGTTGACGTAGGGAAAGTCGGGCTGCAGCGGGTCGACGGACGCGGCCATGTTGAACAGCGGGTGCGTGTCGACCAGAACCAGGCGGCCACCCGGCCGCAACACCGACGCGGCCGTGCGCATCCACGCGTCCATGTCCCCGATCCAGCAGGCGACGCCGCGGCTGGCATAGCAGACATCGAACCGGCCATGCAGCCAGTCGGGGACGGCCAGCACGTCAGCCTCGATGAACGTGGCCCGATCGGACAGTCCGGCTGCCTCGGCGGTGGCGGCCGCCTTGGCAACCGCCGTATCGGAGAAGTCGATCCCGGTCACACTGCCCGCGCCGGCGCGCAACCAGGACAACGTGTCCATGCCGGTGTGGCACTGCAGGTGGATGAGGTCACGGCCGGTCACGTCGCCGGTGACGTCGAGGTCGAGCCGGTACAGAGTGGATCGGCCGGCGAGAAAGCCACGCGTATCGTAGACATCGTCTTGACCGTGCACGGCCGCACGCTCGTTCCACCAGCTCCGATTGACGTTCACGCAGCTACTGTGCCGCATCGCGATCCCTCCGAACGCACAAACATGCAGCCCATCTTCAGTGCTGGGCCGCAGGCCGTCGTCATGGCAGCTGTGCGATTGCCGCACTGATCGTCACTGCCCTAGCGGCCGCGCCGATACTCATCTCGCGCCGCGCCACCGGTGACGCGCGACCAACCTCCGGACGCTGCCATGAGGCATAGCGACACGGGTGCCGGTCGAAGGTGATCGTAATATGGGTGGTCTTGCCGTTCTCGACGGTGTGGCCCTCGGCGCCGGGGGGTACGGCACCGGCACCGTGTCGGTGCCGTACATCAGCAGCGCGGTGCGGTTCGAAAGTGTCCACCCTGGCGGGCATCAAATTCATGTACGCGACTGCCCATGCCGGCCGGCACGCGCCAATTTGCGATCGCGTTCGGCAGTGACAGGGAGGCAAGGCTCTCACAGCCCCGCACGGGCTGGGCCGCCGCCGCAACCGCCGGGGTCGAGGTTATGGCCATCCCGGTAGATGCCAGGAGCAGCGCGGTCAGGAAGCCGATTCATCTGGCCGGGTGCAGATACGTCCGTGTCACGGCGGAAGCGGACGTTGTCATAGCAACCGCTCCCGACCCCTCCGTGACACCTATCAGCTAACATGCCGGTCGACCAGGCGGACCGCGCGGAAATGAGCGCAGCCGCCGCCGTGCCCTATCGCCCGGGTGCCACGAAAACTGCCACGGTCCGGGCAGGAACGCTGAAGGTACCTGTGCTCGGGTAGTTCTCGGATTGTTTGACGATGGGGTCGTGGCCGAGTAGTTGGAACGGGTCGAGGTTGTATTGCTGCCCGGCGGTGGCTGCGATCTGCTGGGTGACGGTGTTCGGGGTGGCGTTGAAGATGATCACCATGCCGCGCAGCTGCGGGTCGACGTTCGGCCCGACGGTGTCGTCGAGCCGCATCACGATGACGCCGGGTGTCTGGTTCGGGCCGCTGGTCGGGAAGGACAGCTTCTGCTGGATCAGCGCGGCCGAGCCGAGGTGCATCAGCGGGCTGGTCTGCCGGATCGCGAGCAGCGAGGGTTTGGGATTGGGTTTCGGCGGCGGTTGAGGTCGGCGGGGGTGGGTTTGAGGGCGGGGTTGGCCAGCAGCGGTTTCGCGTAGGGCCACTTGCTCGGTGGACGCTGGGTGGCAGCCCGCGGCCGAATCCGTTGGTATGGTCAGTGATGGGTCGAGCGACGTTGAACCAGTCGCCGGAGTCGTAGCTGTTGCCGTCGAAGCGACTTGCTGCGCAGCATGTCCGAGCCGGCTTGCCAGAACGAGACGCCTTGGAGAAGCGCGGTGGTGGCCAGGGACAGGGTTTGCATCCGGATCCGATCGGCCATCGTGGTGGCCACCGGCAGCTTGTAGGTCAGGGCGTCGTAGAGGGTCTCGTTGTCGTGCGCGTCGACGTAGTTGATCGCTTCCTGCGGGTCGGCTGGTGTAGCCGGCGGGTGCTCCGTTGTAGTCGACCTGGGCGCCGGTGACGGTCGCGCCGGTGCGGTCGGTGAAGCGTGTAGTCCTTCAGGTTGCCGGTCGAGGCCGACCTTGATCAGGTCCATGGTTGTGCAGCAACCGCGGCCTTTTGCTCGCTGCGGGGTCCCATTGACCGGGTCCCCGTTCGGGTCGGTGTACAGCCCGCTGCCGAAGCCCTGGATGCGCGGGTCGCTCGTCGAACGGGCCGCCGCCGCGGACGGCGTCCCGGATCCGGTCGTTGAAGGTGCCGATCCCGGTGCCGGCCATGTTCGCCTGGGTGGCCTGCACGAACAGCGCGTTGTTGGCGACCTCGCCGAAGTTCCAGCCCTCGCCGTACAGGTAGATGCTCTTCCCGTCGACACCGTCGCTGGCGAGGGTCAGCTGGTCGAGCGCGCGCCGCAGGCTCGCATGATCAGGCCTTGGGCTGGTGGCCCATCAGGTCGAACCGGAACCCGTCGACCTTGTACTCGCGTGGCCCAGGTGACGCACCGAGTCGACCATGAGCTTGCCCATCATCGGGTGCTCGGTGGCGGTGTTCGGGCAGCAGGTGGAGGTCTCGACCGTGCCCGGTCGGCGTTGAGCCGGTGGTAGTAGCCGGGCACGATGCGGTCGAGGATCGATTGCGGCGTCCTGCCCGGCGTCGGTCGTGTGGTTGTAGACCACGTCCATGACCACGCGCAGCCCGTCGTGGTTGAGTCGCGGCGACCATGTCGCGGAATTCGCGGGTGCGAGTCGGCGCCTTCCGGGTTCGGTGGCGTAGGAGCCTTCCGGGGTCGTCTAGTGCAGCGGGTCGTAGCCCCAGTTGAATCCGTCGGTGGCGGCCACCTGCTTCACGCAGGCCTGTTGCTGATCGCTGTCCGGCGGGAAGGACGGCAGATCGCACGGCGGGTGTCTGCCAGCGTGGGCCTTGTCCTCGTTGACGGTGGCGTAGTCGGCCAGCGGCAGCAGATGCACGGTGGTCATGCCCGGACCGGCCCAGACCGGTGAGGTACTTCACTGCCGTTGCTGGACTGGTCGGTGAACGCCTCGTAGGTGCCGCGATGCGCGGCGGGCACCGTCGGGTCGCTGATCGAGAAATCCCGCAGATGCAGTTCGGTGATGCTTTGATCGACTGCCGTCGGGCGGCGGCGGTTTCCGCAGCTGCGACCAGCCCGCCGGGGCTAGCGCGGGGTCGTCGAGGTTGACCAGCAGGCTGCGTTGGGAGTTGCGTGGACAGGCCCACGCTGTAGGGGTCGGTGACCAGGTTGTGCTCCACCCGGCCGGTCTCGGGAACGTAGACCTGCGACGTCGAACAGGTAATAGTCGCCGGTCCACGAGGTGCGTTCCGGTCACCGACCACACCCCGTCCCCGGTGTCACGCATCGGACACGGTCGGCAACCGGGTCGGAGCCGCGCCGGCGGTCGTACAGGTTGACTGACACGGCCCGCGCGGTCGGCGCCCACAGTGCCAACGTCGGCGTGCCGCTCCGTGCCAGATCGGACCGAGCGTCCGCGTGCGCGGCTCCGGCGTACAAGTCGTCGAGCACGCCAGGGCATCTGCAGGCCCGGTCGCGTCGACCAGGTTGCCGCTGGCGTCGAACGCCGCCACCGCGACCTGCCCCTTCAGGAGCTGCTCGGCCTGGGCCGCCAGGCGCCATCCGGTAGCCGCAGCGCGCCGAGAGCCGCCTGGGCCGGGAACTTCGCCTTCACGGCGGCGGGCAGCCCGGCCGGGTCATAGGTCAGGGGGAGGCTTGTGCCGCCGGTGATATCGGTCGGTGTCGGCGTCAGCCCACCGGCCGGGGCGGCGTAGAGACGATAAGACTGCGCCGGCAGCATTCGCGCCGAGCGTCCCACCCAATGTAGTTGCGGGCTGAGCCAATACGCCTTCTGCGGTCTTGAGGCTGGGCAATCCGTTGCCGGACATCACCGTCAGTACATGTGTGGCGGCGACGTAGCTGAAGGTGACCGGACTGCCCGCGGCAGGCACAGTGAAGTCGATGTTCGGCCCGTTAGGAACGCCACCCGCGCCGTAATTGACATCCCAGGACAGGCCGATCGCGGCCTTCACCTGGTAGTCCCCGGCAGGAATGCGCGGTCGTAGTGAAGGTGAAGGTGCCGTCTCCGTCCGGATCCTCCAGCCAGGACCGCAGACAGTCCGGAGACCAATCGGCGGGGCACCCCAACTCCGATTGGAAGCTGCCCGCCGCCGTGACCATCGTGGTGTTGATCGTGTCGGTCACCCAGTGGGTGAGCGTTGTCGTAGTAGAAGGTCACCGCTGGCGCCACCGGCCGGGACCGTCGAATGGGATATTCGCGCCGCCCTGCACGGCGTGCAGGCCGTAGTTGACGTCCCACGTCTTGTTCAGCGCGGCCTTGTACTCATACGAGCCAGCAGTCAGCGTCAACGTCAGCGACCACACGTCGTCATTGCTGCGCCGGATCATCTGCACCTGAGCACAGTCCGGTTGCCAGTCACCCGGGCAGCCGACCTGTGCGCCGAAACTGCCCGGCACTGACACGGCGCTCGGCTGCGGATCGGCGGCAGCCGCCGATGCTCCAGCCAACAAACCAGCCGGCAGCAACACCGCCACCAGCATCGCAACCCGAACGCGAATCAGTCGCTGCTTCACGGCAGTCCTCCTCAAAGCCAGGACGCCGCCGAAATTCGGCAACAGCCGTGAAGAGGCTAGCAATCCATTGCAGAAGATTGGAAGGACTTGCAGACCTGGTTCCTTCGACACGTGCCGTTCCAGAGCGGGACGGACGGCAGCCGCCGTGGCGGGTACGAGTTGTCCGAGCCTCGCGCTGCGAACGTGACGTTACCGACCGTGGGCGACACGCCAAGCGCTCATCTCAAGCGCACCCATCAAGCGGTCGAACGGTATCGAGCTCAGTCATGTAAGGCCGCCAGCACCATGATCTGCTCGAGAGCCCCCGGGCCGCGTCGGCAGACCCGGGGTAGCGGCCACTCAATCCGTCACGCGGGGCGGTCAAGCCGTTCACCGACAAGGTGGCCGTGACGTTCGGCTCGACCTTGCGTGCGTCGTGCGCGCTGCGGAAAGACCACTTGGCGCGGATGCGGCAGCACATCGACCAGGTCATGTCGGAATCCGACCGGACCAGCGCCGTCGTTGCGATCTCGCGGAACCGATGTCGCTGCTACGCCGCCCATTTGCACACCCACACACCAACAAAAAGTCGGACCGGTAGTCCGAGGATCCCCGGTGTCTCGTAGATCCACATACCAGAGACGATCTTGTCGCTTGGATCCGCCGCCGCCTATCACGGTGGCGGACGCCCCCAGGGTGTGACCGTGCTCGATCTCCCCGGCGGGGGGCCGCTGCCAGCGAAGATCACCGTCGAGGTCCTGCCCGCGATCGACCCGGAGCGCGCCAACAGCGCGCCTCGGTATCAGCGCTGACGCGGGAAGAATGGGCGCGTGCAGCACATCCAGCGGGTACCGGTCGGGTACGTCGAGATTGCCTACGAGACCTTCGGCGACCGATCCGATCCGGCGGTGGTGCTGATCATGGGCCTGGGCACGCAGATGCTGGCCTGGCCGGACGAGTTCTGCGGCCGTCTTGCCGACTCCGGCCGTTACGTCGTTCGCTTCGATAACCGTGACTGCGGCTTGTCCACCCATCTGGACTTGCTCGCAGCCCCCGACCCTGCCCGTGTCCTGCTCCGCCGGGAGACGGCGCCGTACTCGATCGAGGAGATGGCCGTAGACACACTCGGATTGATGGACGCTCTTAGCCTGGACAGGGTTGACCTGGTGGGCGCTTCGATGGGCGGCTTCATCGCGCAGGCTGCCGCTCTGGCCAGCCCGGACCGTCTGCGCAGCCTGACGTTGCTGATGACGTCGACCGGGTCGCGGCGCGTTGGCTACCCCTCGCCGAAGGTCGCCCGTCGACTGCTGCGCCGGGCGGTCGGTCGGTGATCGGGCCGCGGCGATAGCCATGGCCGTGTCGGTGTTCCGGTTGATCGGTTCGCCCGGGTATGTCTTCGACGAGGAGTATCTCCAGCGCCTGGCCGGGCGCAGTTACGACCGGGCCTACGACCCGAGGGCTACCTGCGGCAGCTCGCCGCGTGCCTGGTGCAGCGGGACCGCAAGCGCCGCGCCTCCGCGAGCTTCGGGTGCCCACACCGTGATCCACGGCCTGCACGATCCACTGGTGTCGCCCAGCGGCGGACTAGCTCTGGCGCGCGCCATTCCCGGTGCACGATTGTGGTAGGCTGGGCAGACGCGGGAACTGCTGTCGGAGATTGCGGGTCGCTGGTGCTCGCTCAGCCTGGCGACTGTCGGTGCCCTTCGGCCCCGACCAACCCGAGGTGGCTCGCCGGGTCGAGGTCGCTCAGGCCGGCGTGCGACTGCCGGCGCGGAAACTGAACCCGGCGCGGCTTCGCGCCGCGGTACGGCAGGCCATCGACATGCGCCCCGGAGCGGAACGCGTCGCGGCCGCCTTCACCCGCACCGGTGGCGCGATCCCCGCCGCCGACGCCCTCGAGCAGCTCGTCAGCGGATCGTAGACGGGACCTCGGCGTTCGCCGCCGAGCACGACCCGCGGTCCACAAGTCCCGCGCCCCCGGGCAAGCTCACAAGATCTGAGCGGTTGACCGGATCGCCGCTGGCTGGCCGCCCGGGACCGACCCGCACTCCCTTGACTTAGGTCACAATTGGGCGGCCTGCGATGACCCGGCGCTCGGCGAGCGCGCCGACGCTCGTGGTGTCGCTCTCCGCGACTCCGAAGCCGTCCAACGCTGCGCGGCTCACCAGACGCCGAGCAATGATGTGGTCGTTCGGCGCGCCCGGCAGCGCCACCCGATAACGGGACCTTCGACCCTGGCGCACCACACACCGAACGACAACGCTTGGCTGTACCGGGGAAGACCCGGAGGGACACGATCCGGAGGCGGACCAACTGAGCGCGGCGTTCTCTTGCCGCCTATTGACCCAACGTCACAAGACGGGGAGTCTCGCCTCCGGACCGCAACCCCTCGTCGCACCGACACCACCACGACCGCGTGCGAGTGGGCTTCGCGTGATGCGTGCTTCGTGCAGGTCCGACGTCGTGGCTATCGGACGACCTTGATGTTGAAATCGCCGCTTCCAACAACGCTCCACAGTCGCAGCCACAGCAGTGCGTGGCCTTCGCTGCCTCGTGCGCAGGCGATGCCGCCGAGATCGATGATCGCGCTCGGCGGCCATCCGAAGCTCTGAAGAACCTCGCGCACCTGCGTCTTAGCGGACTCGTCATCACAACAGATGAGAATGTCGTGCTCGCCGGGCACGCGGGCGGGGTCGACCATGACGGCCATCCGCGATCTCTACCGTGCACTGACCACCCGGCCGCCGAACGATGTGCAGGCCCAGCCGGATGATCTCGAGCGGGTGACTGCTGGCACGTTAGGTGGTGACCTTCGACCAGCAACGCGGAGTCGTAGGTCACTAGCGGGGCCGGGTAGGCGCGCCGCACAGTCAAAGACGTCCGATTTCTGCGGAGGAGGTGGTCGTCATGAAGCGTGACCACCCGCCGATCCTGACCCTCGGGCTGTTGTTCCTGTTCGGCATGTTGGCGATCGCGGGAGGACCAATCGTCTTTCTGCTGTTGCTGATGGCCAGCCCGTTGATCATGATCATGATCTTGTTGGTGTATGCCTTCTTCCACGCCGACGGGCACTCCCAGAGCCGAGCACGAACTTCGTAACGCGCAGCGGAGCGGTGGACTCAAGGCAGGCAGGGCTTAGCGCTGTTCCACATGCGTTTTCGTGTGCAGTAGGGGATCTGGGGCCGACGCCACTTAGGACACGAAATCCGCTGGGGCAATCTGGCGCGCTTCGGCCTCGCTGACGTCATCGACGGAATCGTTGTGGCCGAGCATATATTCGATGATCAACTTGGTTGGCTGCCACGCCCCGTCGAGGAACCTTTCGTGGTAATGGCCGTCTGAGCGCAGCAAGCATCGGCTCGCCCATCCGGTCGACGTAATAGCGCGTGTCGTTCACTCTGGCTCCTCCTCTTGCCCGGCGACGTTTGCCCGTTACCGAGCAGGCTCGCAGCGATTGACAAAACAGCATTGACCAACGCGATCAGGACCTCCCGGTCCCCGTCGCCGCGCCGGGCGAGTGGCAACGCGGCCAACGTCCTTTCAGCTTCGATGAGGTCCGCCGCTGCCGCGACGGACCGGTTTTGTGATGTGCTTGACATTGGGTCGGCTCCTTTCTAGCCGATCAAGTCCCGGTCGTTGTGATGGCGTCACGCGACGCGGGGCGCTTAGTAATTCGTGCGCCGCGTCCGCGACGCCAAACTCGAGCCACCTCGTCCCGGATGAGCAGGGCGAGCTGTCGCTCGGTGCCGCGACTGTCCACGCAGCGCGGGCGTTATCCACAGGTCGGGCAGGGTCCCCGGAACGGTCACGCCGGCACGAGGTCAGCGAGCTGAGCGTCAGCGCCACTCGTGGGCGAGTCTCCCGTCGCGGAGCGCGGGTGGCGCCTATCGGCGACACTGAGATGCTGACCAGAGCTCTCGGGCCCCGGCGCCGGCTTGGTGACTCATCGGCGTGCTTGTCCCCGCCACCTGACCGCGACACGACCGAACTGAGAGGCCCCCATGAGCCAGCCACGACCCACCGATCCGATCGGATCCATTGGATGGACCGAACGCACTGGGGGAGTGCTGACCGCTCGGGAATGCCTAACACTTGCCCGGCCCCTGCTGCGGGGGGAGCTCAGCATTCTTGCCGGCCGTCTCGCGATGGTGCTCCGAATGCACTCGGGACGCCGGAGTTCCATCGATCCGGCGAGCCTGGTGCCTCCCGACTCCCCTCTCGCAAGAGATGCCGAGGTCGCCGCGCAGGACATCTTGACACCGGCACTCCTCAACCATTCCAGTCGTGCCTACACATGGGGCGCGGCCATCGCCGCACTTCACGGGATCACGTTCGACCGTGAGCTCCTGTACCTGGCTGCAATGTTCCACGACACCGGGATCCCGAGCCCGGTGCCCGACGTCGACTTCACGCTTCGCAGCGCCGCGTTGGCACGCGAGTTCACCGACAGCCACCACGTGCCTGCCGATATCCGCGAGCTCGCTGCAAACGCGATCGCCATGCACTACACCCCCGGCGTTGGCCTCGAATCCGGTGCCGAGGCCTACCTCCTATCTGCCGGCGCAGCCGTCGATGTGTTCGGCCTACGCAGCAACGAGATACCCGATGCAGTCCGCCAGAGCGTCATCCAGGAGTACCCGCGGTTGGGCTTCAAGCGGGAGTTCGCCGGGCTTCTCCGAGCCGAGGCCAAGCAAGTCCCTCGTGGCCGCGCCTGGTACCTGCACCGCTTCGCCATGAGCGACCTAAGCATTCGGCTCGCGCCCTTCCGTGATTGATGTGACGGCAACCGGTCTGGTTGGAGTTCTTGCCGCATGGCCTCCGACCAACCGTTGAGCCCCCACTTCGTGGCGGCGTATCCGGCGTTGCCGGCGCGGGCGGTGGGTCCAGCGACGGAGGAGATGTTGACCAGGTCGCCGCCTTCGCCTGTCCGCAGCTGGTCGAGGAACACCTCGGTCGCGGTCATCGCGCCGAGCAGGTTCACCTCGACCATCTGGCGGATCTCGTCACGGCAATCGGTGGTGAAGGGCCCGAGCAGCATCACTCCGGCGTTGTTCACCAGCACGTCGGCACCACCGAGCTCGTCGTTGACCCGCGCAGCCGCAACGGTGAGCGAGTCACGGTCGGTCACGTCAGCGGACAGGGCGAGCGAGCCGTTGCCCAGCTCGGCGGCAAGGGCGTCAGCCGCCCACCGGTGCCCGGTGAACGCCGTTTCCCGTCGCCGGGAACGGGTTAGGTCTCGGACGTGTCGTCTGGCCTGGGCGGTTTTCGTGCCTATATGGCCGGTATAGGGACTCCCCCGTGCGACCGTTCCGCCGGCGCAGAGATGTGATGTTCGTGCCGGGCGGACGCCTACAGGTCGGGGACAGATACCCCTGCGCGGAGCCGGCCTGGTCGAATCCCTGCCTTCCCTCCCGCCGGTCAGGGCCACACACACCCTCGCTCGACACGGGCTGCCGACTGCGGCCACCTGATGAACCGCTTGGGGACTTGGCGTTATGTCGTTATGGACGCTGGTCGGAGATGGGCGACTCGGATGCTTGGAGAGTCTTGATGGGCACCCAGCCCTTACGACCATCACGCGCGCGGCACCAAAGCCAGGCACTCGTCAGGTCTTCGGCGACGACCTCGAGTTCACATCAAACGTCAACGAATCGCCGACTATGCACGCCGATAGGTCGCCCTGGCGATCGGTTCCCGGGGCAAGTATGCGCGTGGACGCACCACGATTGACTGCTCCGGACCGCTACGAGGCGAAGGGCGGGGGTCCGATGATCTCGATGCCGCCGTTGTCTTCCGCGGAGCGCATGACGCGTTCGAAGTCCACCGTTCGGTCGGCATCGGCGATCTCGTTCAACGCCGCGCTCGCGCCGCGGTAGAACGCCTCACCGCCGCCCGGCGTGTGCAGGCACAGGAGCCGGGTTTCATCAGTGGTGACCATGAATGCGTGCGGGACTCCGCGAGGCGCTAGCGCTATCCCGCCCGGGCCAAGGCGATGATCGGATCCATCGAGATGCATGGGGGTGCGGTCGGAGCAGCGCAACCACAGCTGTGTCCGGCGCCCGAACTTTCTGGTCATCGGCAGACGGTCAACCTGCGCTTCACTGGCGAAGATCATTCGCTCGCGCCCTGCTCTACCGCCTGCCGAGCCATGCCGACGAGCTTCCGTGACCTCTCGGATGGCGACCTTTTCGCCTTGAGAGTCTTGGCCGACGGCGACGGCACGGTAAGGGACAGGACAGCCAGGCGGTCGCTCGCGTGCTTGGCTGCCGCACCGAGCGCGCTTCCCGCCGCTTTCGCGACGAGCCCCTCGACATTGAAGCCGAACAAGATCGCCGAGACCAGCCAGGCTTCGGTCGACAGCTTGGCCGACGCTGTTCCCGTGGACCCGGCCGGCACGACCATGGCGAGCGGGCGTGTCCGGTTTGATCTTGGCGTGATCGCGGCCTCGCCAGTGTGCGTGTTCGTGCCGATGAGGTGTGCTGGTCGTCGGTGGGCGCGCGGTCCGGCGGTGCGGTCGGCTCCGTCGTCTCAGGTGTTCCGGTGGACGGCCCCGTGCCGGATCCTTGGCTGGTGGCCGATGCGGACGTCGTTACCGCGATGGCGGGTAGCTTCCTCGGGAAGCTGCCGTCCGAGCTGGTCGATGGATTGCTGGCGTCGGGGGATCGCGCCGAGTATCCGGCGGGTACCACGATCTATCGGGAGGGTTCTGCTGCCCGGACGTTGCTGGTCGTGCGTGGGCTGGTGCGCGTGTACATGAGTTCGCCCGAGGGGCGTCAGGTGACGGTTCGATACGCGCGCGATCGCGACGTGCTCGGGATCGCGGTCCTGGTCGGGGGACCGGCCGATGTCGGTGCGCAGACGCTGGCGGAATCGACTTTGTTCCGGATCGACGCCGCGATGTTGACGACCGCCGCGCGTGACGATGGCCGGGTTGCCTGGGCGTTGGCGGAGGAGCTGAATCGTCGGCTGTATGAGAATCTGCGGCAGACCGCGATCAACGCGTTCGGCTCGGTGCGACAGCGGGTCGCCGCTGCATGTGCTGGACCTGGCCTCAGCCCAGCAGCGTCCCGCGGGCCGCTGGTCGCCCGGGTGTCACAGCAGGAGCTCGCCGATGCCGTGGGTTCGGTGCGCGAGGTGGTCGCGCGAGTGCTGCGGGATTTGCGGCTGGCGCGGTCTGGTCGCGACCTCGCCGGACAGCGTCCGCATCCTCGACCCGACGCGGTTGCACGATCAGACCTGGAACCCGACGCGCCGGGTGACTTCGGTTACGCAGACCGCGCTACCGAAGTCACAGACACGCCGCGGCGGCCGGCGAAGGCTGATGTCCTCGGGCCCGAATGCGATCGGGCCGATCAGCAATCGAGGAGATCCACATGTCCAGCGCTGACTCACACGTCGCACGCGCACAGCGGGACCGGCGGACCCGATCCGGGCGGTGTCGGTGATCAGCACCGGCAGCGTCGAGATCCACCCCGAACACGCGCTCGGCACGAAGAAGCCGCTCTACTGGTGGCTGCTCACCTCGCGCCGGTGGCTGCCGCCCCGGCCGATCAATGTCTACGTCATCGAACACGCCAAGGGACTGCTGCTGTTCGACACCGGCCAGGACCGCGCCTCGGTCACGGACGACGTCGTACTTCCCCGGCGGGTTCCCCGGAGTCGTCTACGACCGGCTGGCCAGGTTCCACATCAGCGAGGACGAGACACTCGACGCGCAGCTGGCAACCCTCGGATACTCGGCCGCCGACGTCGACACCGCGGTCGTGTCCCACCTGCACCAGGACCACATCGGCGGGATCCCGCCAGCTCGGCAACGCGGAACTCCTGATCACGGCCGCGGAATGGGCGCAGCTTTCCGGGTTCTCCCCCGAGGCGCGAGGCTTCCTCCGCGCGCACATCGACGTTCCCGGCGCGAAGTGGAGGCACGTCGAGCTTCGACCGAACCAGCGATGCGGCACTCGCGCCGTTCACCGAATCGCTCGACGTCATGGGTGACGGCTCACTCGTCCTGCTCCCCACACCGGGCCACACGGCCGGCTCGATCTCGCTGCTCGTTCGGCGACGCGCCCTGCCACCACTGCTGCTGGTCGGCGACCTCACCTACGACGCCGCGCCTGCTCGCATCGTCGCCAACTTCCTGGCGTCGGCGACCGAGGCCAGCTCGCCAGCACCACCGACAAGGTGCTCGCCCTGGCCGAGCGCATGCCCGGCCTGGTCATCCTGCCGGCCCACGACCCGACCGCGGCCCAGCGCCTACTCGACAGCGCCCGAGAGAAGGCGGCCCCGATGAAGTTCACCAACACGATCACGATCGACCGCCGCCGGCCGCGGTGTTCGCCTACCTGGCCGACCTCGAGAACCTGCCCCGTGGAACTACGCCATCCACGAGACCCGGAAACTCACCACCGGCCCGTCGAGCGTCGGCACCCGATACCAGCAAACCCGCGACGATCCCGTGTCCACCGCGAGGAGAGCCTGGAGGTGATCGAGTTCGAGCCCGACCACAAGCTCACCATCCGCGGCACACTCAATACCCTTCCCGCACAGCTCAGCTACACGCTGCGCCCCGACGGAAACGCCACCACTCTCACCAACACCGTCGACCTCCAGCCCGCCTGGCCCGCTGAGCCTGCTGGCCCCCTCGCGACTCGCCGGATCAAGTCCGCCGTCGCCGCCAACCTCGACGTCCTCAAACAACTCCTCGAACGAGCATGACCTCGGCGAGCCTCGTTGCCACCGAGGAACATTCAGGAGCCACTCCATGACCACGCAGAGCACGACCACACCAGGCACGCCCACCCGTTTGCGGCGTCGCGCGCTGACGAGCGTGCCCACCGTGGCGAGTATCGCCTTCGTCACGGCGTGGACGGCAGGCCTAGCGGTATGGCCGACGAATCTGGCCCTCGACGCCTCGGATGCGACAGTGTTCACCGCCTACACCCGACACCAAGGTGCGGCAGTCACGCAGTACCAGCTTGTCGAGGGCGTGGCCGCGGCCGCCCTCGCCGTCGTTGTGGTTGCGTTCGGGCAAGCTGCCGGCCGGCGTGGTGCGGGCCGGCTGGGCCGCCTCAGCGTTGTCGCCGGTATCGGGGCGGCGATCGTGTCCCTGATCGAATGCGTCCTCGGGCTTCTGCTGGCCGGAGCCGCGGACCCCGATGGCAATGCCAACCGGGCCGGAGCCCTGTTCGACCTGATCAATCGCCTGGACGGCGTCAAGATGCTCGCCCTCGCAACGATGGCACTCGGCGCCGCTGGCCTGGTGCACCGCGACCGTCTGCTTCCGGCCTGGCTGGGCCACACCGCCGTACTGCTCGCCTCGGCAATGACCGCTTCCAGCGTCGGCTACCTACTGCTGAACAACACCGTCGCCCAGGCAGCAGCCCTGTCGTTACCGCTACTGCTGATCTGGGTCGCCGGGACCGGTCTAGCCCTCGGCCGCCGTGGTCGATAGACCAGCCACGCCCTCCCCACGCGCCAACAAGCAAACCCCTCCCGCCAAGGTCAAGTGCGAATGGCATCAGCCCGAGTGTCGACAACGGCGTCTGTATGCCAGGCGTCGTGCCCATAGCCGTCGGCTCAGCTCTTCATCCCCGCGAGGCATATATCAGGAAGCCCGCGGCGCGGCGCGTCGCATCAGGCGCGCCTGACCCCCTCCGATGACCGCGGGACTTGACCTCGGTCGACCCATCGCACATCTTGACGCCCGAGCTGGTTCAAATCTGTCGCCGAAATCGACCAGCGGAGATGGGAAGAGTTGCAGTGCGAGCAGGAAGATGCCACGTCATCCGCAATATAGTGCCGTTGATCTTGAGCAATACAATACCTTTCACCACGGTCCGCGGGAGCGCACGAACGGTGATCTGCTCCGATATCGCGCGGTCGTCGGGGAACCCGAGATCGACGGCGATGCGCGCGCGCCGTGGTTGGTCACGCACATCCGCTTCGCGATCGCCAATTCGGGTACGGGTCAGTGGGGGTCGGACACGTCGTTATTGGCGTTGTCGCAGGATTGACCGTTTCCGCTAAGGGGATCCCGCTTTCGGGCTGGCGCTCCACCAGCGCCGCCACGGAGGCAGAGTCGGTTGCGGGTGCGGGCGCAGGTCAGGCAGCGCTCGTCATCGCCTGGGGCGCTGGATGAGGTCGACGAGGACGCGGTGGGCCACGGCCAGGTCGTTGGGGTCAAGACCGGTAAGAGCTGGCGGGTTGCAGGGGCGACGGCTGTGGCGAGCTCGTCGAGCAAGGCGCGCCCGTCGGCGGTCAGTTCCGACAGGCGAGGCATCCAGTACTCACGGACGGACCACACTCACAGGTGCGCTGCCATCCCAGGACACCGTGGAGTCGGCGCCGAACCCGCTGCCCGATACGGTGACCAATGTTCGGCGGGCAGCCGCGCGGCCTGTGCCGGGCTCTTGTGCGTGGCGTCACGCGACTGTATGACGGTGGTGCGTTGGAACGTTCGCGGTCGCCGCACTTGATGTCGGCTGCTGGTTCGGGAGACTGTTGCCCGTCAGTGCCAATCGGTGTGGCGGAGTTTGTCATGGTGGTGCGTCACGACACCGTCGTGATTGGGGGAGGCCAGGCGGGCCTGGCGATGAGCGCTGTCCTGCGCGATTGCGGCCGCGATCACATTGTGCTGGAGCGGTCTCGGGTTGCCGAGAGGTGGCGCAGCGAACGTTGGGACTCGCTGCGGTTCCAGTTCCCGAACTGGTCGATTGCGTTGCCGGGCTTCCGCTACACGGGTACGGACCCCGACGGGTTCGCGACCGCTGCAGAGATTGCCGGATTGATCAAGGAATACGCGGTGCAAGCTCCGGTGCGCGAACACACCGAGGTGGTGTCGCTGCGACGCGTGGGCGAGGAGTTCTCAATCACGTCAACCGATGGTCTGTTGCACGCGCGGCAGGTCGTGGTCGCGACAGGACCCTTCCAGCGGCCGCGAATTCCATCGCTGGCTTCGGAATTGCCCGCGCACATCACCCAGATGGACCCGACGCGTTACCGCAACCCGGCTGGCTTACCTCCCGGTTCGGTCCTGGTGATCGGTGCCGGGGCGTCGGGCATTCAGATTGCGGAGGAGTTGATCGGCGCGGGCCGCACGGTCTTCCTCGCCGCGAGCCGGCACCGGCGCATTCCACGCCGGTTCCGCGGCCGCGATGTCTACTGGTGGCTGGATCGGATGGGCCGATTCGAGCAGACGATCGACACATTCCCGGACCGACGCTGGCCGCCGCACACCGCAGTGACCGGAGTCAATGGCGGCTACGACATAGATCTCCGCAGGCTGGCCAGCGGAGGCTCAGCGCGTCGTCGGGTCCGTGCGCGGCGTCAGCGGCACCCGCCTCGTCCTGGCCGACAACGCAAACCAAATACTGAACGACGCGGATGCGGCCTACCTGTCCTTCATCGAGGCAGCGCGCGCATTTGCAGCCTCGCTCGAGGAATCGCTGGACGACGACGACGGTGTCGTCCCGAGCGGGACGCCGGTACCGGAAGTCGACGAGATCGACATCGATCGGGAAGGAATCACCAGCGTTATCTGGGCGGCCGGGTACGAATACGACTACAGCTGGCTGCACGCGGACGTCATCGATTCCGACAAGCGCCCCACCCAACAGCGCGGCGTAACGGCAATACCTGGGCTCTTCTTCCTCGGCCTGCACTGGATGCACACATTCAAATCCGGCTTGCTGTCCGGCGTCGGCACTGACGCGGCCTTTCTCGCCCACCAACTCAGCGCACGCACTCGCGCAACCTGAACGAGATCCATCTGTTCGCGGTGGCGGCTGCGGCGCATAGGCACCTATCGAGACGGGTCGCGCGCGGCCACGGCTGCCTTGGCCGTCTCAGCTGATCGGGTGGTTCGTGAGCTATGAATTCTGCCGAGCGACGTAATCGGCGATACAGATCTTCGGTGTTAGGTTCGGCTGACGCTTGCCGCGGATGGTATTCGCGGACGCTCCTACCGCTTCGCCGAGATCTTCCGGTCGTGCTTGGATGACTTGTGGACGTTGCCCGGCGTGGCTTTCGCGGCCTTTCCCGGCGACTGACCTGCCCGCCCGGGCGGCGCTAGGCCAGGCGGCCGTGGCCGATCCACGTGGAATGATTTGTGGAATGAACTAGCGGCGGTTCGAGCGCATCGTGCGCACACAGGCGGCGCGAAAGGTGCGCAAAGACGGGCATAGATGTTCCTGATACCCCTCCTTACCGGCCTCCGGAGGCGGGAGCGCAGGTTCGAATCCTGTCGGGGGCACCCAGCTGCGACAGCCTGCTTTACAGGCGTGCAGATTTCCGCAGCTTGTCGTCAAGATCCACGATTTCGGGTCGGGTACACAACGGGTACACATCGGCTGCCCGCGCGGCGACGTCGAGACGGTCGGCGACGTCGTTCAATCGGTCGTCGAACAGGTGCCCGTACTGGTCGAGAGTCATCGTGGCGGACTTGTGTTTGATATGCAGGTAATCGTGAGGCTCCTTGATACGAGTGAACAGTGCCTCGATTACCTGCATGATCAGGCATTATGTGAGCCGCTCGCGGCGCGTGATCTTCGATCACCCACATAATGGCTGAGCATTCTCTGGACGAGTTTCACCTCCGCGCCCGAGGCGATCGCAAGGCTCGCCGCGGTGTGCGGAAGCTCGTGAGGGTGCAGGCCCGGCATGCCGATAGCGGCCGCAGCGCGGTCGAAGGCTGCGCGCCGAAAGATCGGCGCGCAGCGCGCCCTGGCCGCGAACCCCCCCGTGAAGACGAGGTCGTCCGGCGCTCTGCCCTGGACATGCTTGGCGAGCTCTTCGACGAGGAAGCTCGGGAGTGGGATCTCGCGTCGCTCATGCCCCTTGGGTGTGCCCCACACTTGCTGCGAGCCGACGAGCGTGACGGACTCCGCGATCACGAGGCGTCGCCGGAGAAAGTCGCGCGCCCGGCGCGTCGCGCGGCCATCTCACCGAATCGGACTCCGGTGTACGCGAGGAAAGGACGATTAGCCGGTACTGGTCGGTGTACCGCTCCGCAATGTGGCGATGCTTGCTCCCATCGAGGTCCCCTCCGGCGACCGGGTCATCTACCGGCTCTCCCGCCGCGGCAACCGGCAACTCAACCACGCCATCCACATGGCCGCGGTAACCAGATCAGCCGCCCCGGCAGCGAAGGCCGCGCCTACCACCAGCGCAAGATCACCGAAGGGATGGGCCGCAAGGCCGCGCTCCGCGCGCTGAAACGCAGAATCAGCGACGCGCTCCACCAGGGGATGATCGAGGACGCGCGCGACACGACACCCGCAGCGGCAAGGACCCGCTTCGATTTCACGGAGGTGCTGATGAGCTGCGGCCCATCTCTGTGCGCGCCTCTGGGTGCTCTCGATTCGGGGTGCGCGTTCGGGTGAACCGGCGGGAGGACACATCGGCAGGTTGCCCCTGGTTCAGCTGCTGCGCAACCAACCCATTGGCTGAATCTTCGTGCGCCGGCCCTGCTCGACCTTGATGAACTCATAACACCCGGCGAGCCGTAGCGAAGGCGCTGGCAATCTGACCCAGCGGCAGACCTTTACGTGGTCGACGTCGACACCGCGCCCGGCCAGTAGCTGCTCGACATCGCGGTAGGACAGGCCGTAGGGCAGGTACCAGCCCACCGCGACCGCGATCACCTCCTAAGGGAACCGGTAGGCCTCTCCGACCGCCGACGCGACGCGCTTGGTTGAGCCAGCTCGCACATCACCGGCTGCGAACACGCTGGGCAGGCTGGTCTCGAGGAGGAGCGGCGGCCTGGCGAGTGGCCACGCTGTCGCGGATTCGTCGTCGGACATCAGGTCGCGTCCGGTGAGCAGGTACCCGTGCTCGTCGCGTTTGACGGTATCGGCCAGCCATTCGGTGCCGGGCTCGGCGCCAATGAGCAGGAACACGGCGCAAGCAGGAAGGGTCTGCACCGTGTTGGTGGCATGGTCCCGGACGGTCAGGGTCGCCAGGTGACCGTTGCCGCCTCCGTCGATGATCTCGGTGCGGAGCCGGATCGCGATGGTGGGTGTGTTGTTGATCTCCGTTACCAGGTATTCGGACATCGTCGATTCGAGGTTCCTCCCGCGGACGAGCATGGTCACTGATGCGGCGTATTGGGCGAGGTGCAAGGCGGCTTGTCCGGCGGAGTTACCCGCTCCGACGACACAGACGTCCAAGCCGGCCATGGCGCGCGCCTCTGAGGAGGCGGCGCCGTAGAACACGCCGGCCCCTATGAGGCTCTCCACTGACGGGATCCCGAGCCGCCGCCACGTGACGCCGCTCGCGATGACCACTGTCCGTGCGGTGACTTCGGTTCCATCCGTGATTCGTACGACCTTGTCCGATCCGCGGGTGCTGAGGTGGGTTGCCCGCTGGCTGAGCACGATATGTGCCCCGAACAGCCACGCTTGCTCGACCGCCCGGTTCGTCAGATCATCGCCGCTGATACCGCGCTGAAAGCCCAGATAGTTGCGGATCAGCGAGCTGGTGCCCGCTTGACCGCCGGGCATCACGGGTTCCAGGACCACCGTGTCCAGCCCTTCCGAAGCGGCGTACACCGCTGCGGCAAGCCCGGCCGGTCCGGCGCCGATGATCACGACATCGCAGGCGTCGATGTCAGGGCGCGTCTGCACACCGAGCGCAGTTGCGAACTCGGCATGTGACGGGTCGACGTGCACCTCCCCGGTGTGCGACACGATCACCGGCAGCCGAGTGCCGTCGGCGCCCGCCTCCGCCAGTAAGGCGCGCCCCTCTGACGAGTCCTCGTCGTAAAACCAGAAAGGTATTCCGGCTCGCGACAGGAGGTCGCGCAGCTGATGGGAACGGGGCGACCATCGTGGCCCCACGACACGCATCGCCACAAACTGCGGTTGCTAAGACTTGGCCCATGCGCCGAGGAAGTCGCT
This sequence comes from uncultured Actinomycetota bacterium, assembly GCA_963748415.1. Lineage (GTDB taxonomy): Bacteria > Actinomycetota > Actinomycetes > Mycobacteriales > Jatrophihabitantaceae > CAVVJA01. The sequence continues at coordinate 432,455 of CAVVJA010000020.1, forward strand.
GACGGCCGGATAGAGGATCTGCTCCAATGGCTGCCAGGGGTTATAAAGGTGGTAGTCGATCTGGCCGAGTGTCATCCCCGTCACCGCAGGGTGCGCGGACGACCAGTCGCCTCGTTCGATTATGAGTATCCGCTTCGCCGCCGGATGCAGCGCACGCCCTCGGCCAAGGAAGTCGACTGCAGCCATCTCGCTAAGATGCTGATCGGCGAATATCAGCGCCACCGGCTGTCCCGTATTGGCGGCTTCTTCCAGCATCCGCATTGCCGTGGCCGCGGAACTCGCCGCGAGTATCCGATAGTCAGTGCCGAAACGCCTCTCCAGATCGGCAGTCAGCGTACCCAGAACCGCCTGGTCACCTGTCAATACGAAGAAGATCGGGGGTGCCATGCCGCAACCCCTCTCCGCGCGACAACGACGCCAACACAGTTAAGCCTGACACGCTGCAGGCGTCCCGGACCAGCAGCACCCGGACTAACGGCGCGCCGGCGAGCGCATCGGGTCGACGAAACCAACCCGGCCAAATCACCTGGTCCTGTCCGGACAGTCGGTGCACTGCGACGCGCACCGTTTCGGTGACCTCCCGAGGACCGGTCGTCTGCACCCTGCGGCCGGGACGGCAGGATCAACGAGGTGGCTGGAGTTCACCCGTTGTGAGTGATGTGGATCTGCCGGATCCGGGCGAGGGTGAGCGAGTAAGGGTTGGCTCGGACGGGGCTCGTGCGGGTCGCGCCACCGCTTGGCAGCCGGACTTTTGGATTTGCTCGGCAGAGGTCGATCTGGCTGCGCGGCCGGTTCGGCCAGCTGCCGTCATCGCCGCGGTCGTCAGGAGAGGGACATGGCCAAGATCCTGAGGAGACTTCGTTCGACCGGACCGTCTTGCCGCTGCCTGATCCGCCGTTCCGGGGCCGGATCGAGGAGGCGCTCAAGGACTCGACGCCTGATTTTCCGGAGCCTCTGCGGGCGCCGGAGGGCGCACCCAATGTGCTGATCATCGTGGGCGACGACATTGGCTACGGTCACGTGGGTGCGTTCGGCGGGCCGGCGCGCACGCCGAACTTCGACCGCTTGGCCGCGCATGGCCTGAAGTACACCAACTTTCACGTCACGGCCGTGTGCGCGGCGTCGCGTGCCTGCTTGCTGACCGGGCGTAACTCCCATTCCGTCGGCATGGGCGTGATCCCGGAGAGCTCGACCGGGTTCCCGGCCTACAACGCCATGATCCCGCGTAGCGCCGCGACCGTGTTCGAGATCGGCCAGAACGGTTACGGCACTGCCTGGATCGGCAAGACCCACCTCACCCCCGTGCACGAGGCCACGGTTGCCGGACCGTTCGATCGCTGGCCGGGCGGCATGGGCGCCGAGTACTTCTACGGGTTCTTCGGCGCCGGGGTGAGTCAGTGGCATCCGCCGCTGTGGAGAACACGACGCCGCTGGAGGCGCCCAGAACGCCGGAGCAGGGCTATCACCTGGAGGCCGACATGGCCGACAGGACGATCGCCTGGATCGAGCAGCAGAAGTCGATCCATCCGGACAAGCCGTGGATCGCGTACTTCGCGCCGAACGGGCACAAGCCGCCGGTCGGCGTGCCGAGCGAGTACATGGAGCAATACCGAGGCGAGTTCGACGACGGCTATGACCAGCTCCGTGAGCGCATCCTGGCACGCCAGAAGGAACTTGGAATCGTCGCTCCCGACACCAAGCTCGCGCCACGCCCCGCGGGCATCCCGTCATGGGACGAATTGAGCGACACCGACAAGAAGGTCGGCGCCCGCTGGATGGAGATCTTCTGCGGCGCGCTCGAACACACCGATCACCAAGCCGGCCGCCTTGTCGAGGCCGTCGAGCAGATCGGCGATCTCGAGAACACGCTGATCATCTACATCGCCGGCGACAACGGCCCCTCACCCGAGGGTGGCCTACACGGCACCCTGAACAAGCTGAGCTACTTCAACGGCGTCGCGGAATCGCTTGACGAGGTCGCCGGCCACATCGACGACCTGGGCGGCCCGAAGTCGCACGGCGCCTATCCCGCCGCCTGGGCCTACGCCACCGCCACGCCGTTCACCTACGGCAAGGGGGTGACCTCGGGCGGCGGCTGCAGCACCGCCGCCGTCATCTCCTGGCCGGCGCGCATCAAGGACCACGGCGGTATCCGCCGCCAGTTCCATCACCACATCGACATCACCCCGACCATCCTGCAGAGCGCCGGCGTCCCCGCGCCGACGCGCGTCAACGGCATCGATCAGAAGCCGATGGAGGGCGTGAGCATGGTCTACACCTTCGACGACGCGGAAGCCGAGGACCGGCACACAACGCAGTACTTCGAGCTCATCGGCACCCGTGCCATCTACCAAGACGGCTGGTGGGCGGGCACACGCCACGGCCAGGACGGCCTGGCTGCCTCGGCCGGCACGGTGCCGTTCGACCAGGACGTCTGGGAGCTCTACGACATGACCACCGACTTCGGCCACGCCAGCGACCTAGCCGCCGAGCACCCCGAGAAACTGGCCGAACTCCAGGCGATCTTCGACGGCGAAGCCCGCAAGTACAACGTCTATCCACTCGCCGACAACATCCTCGCGTTGTTGTCCGCCGAGCGCCCAGGGCTCGTCTCCGGGAACGAGGCCAGCTACCGCCCAGGCACTGTCCGGATCCCCGAAGACGCCATCATCAACATCAAGAACCGCTCGTTCACGCTCACCGCGGAGCTCGAGAACCCCGGCGGCAACGCCGAAGGCGTCCTCGTTACGGTCGGCGGTGAGACCGGCGGCTACGCGCTCGTAGTGCAGAACGGCAAGCCGACCTTCGACTACAACTGGCTCGGCCGCGAGCGCTACACGATCGCCTCCTCCGAGAAACTGCCGGCCGGGAAGTGCACGATCCGCTTTGACTTCGTCTACGACGGCGGCGGCCCGGGCAAGGGCGGCACCGGGACGCTGTCGGTCAACGACAAGCAGGTGGCCGAGGGCCGCATCGACAAGACCGTCCCGGTCGTCTTCTCAACCGACGACACCTTCGACGTCGGCGCCGACTGGGGCACACCGGTGTCGCCGACCTACAAGCCACCGTTCAGGTTCACCGGCGTCCTGAAGAAGGTCACCGTCGAGGCCAAATGATCCGCACACAATCACTACCGAGGGCCACCTAGCCTGGGGTAGCCAGCGCGTCGCGTAGGATCTGGCGCCGCCCGTCCTTAGTTGACGCTTTTGTGATGGGTGAGAGTGGTGAATGCTTGCTCGTCCTGCGCCGGCGTTGGCGCTGCGTGATGGTGATAGCGAACGGCTGACCGGGTGGATGCGTCCACGACCGGTGCCGGCAGCCCGGCGGCGCGTCGCGCATCGGCGACTGCCTTGAGCACGACCGGCAATGCGCCGCTGTGATCCCAATGCCAATGCGATAGAAAGACCCGCTCGACGATGGCGAGATCAATGCCCAGTCGCTTGGCGTCGTCCAACCACACCCGCCCGTACGGCCCCACGTCGAACAGCACCGCGCCGCGACGCTCACCGACCTGGCCGCGAACCAACACTGACAAGCCTTGACACGCGACGGACAGGTGAGCGAAGACCGTGACGCAATCGTGGCCGTCCTGGCGACGGCTCGGCGGGATCCGGCGCACCAGCGACACAATCTCGGGCAGTTGCGGGACGCCGGTCCAGCGGCAGCGATCGAACCGTCGTCACTGCTGACCGGTCGGCAAGTCGCCGGTCCGTCATGTTCCCGATCGTCGACCAATCCGCGGCTGAACGCGAGCGCCGGGCCCGGGTAGCTGTACAGCGGAACGGTGGCATCGCATCTTAGATGCCGCCGGGTGGGGAATGCCGGCGCCGTCGTCGCGAGTTGTGGCCTCATGCGGGTGACCCTTGTCCATGGCTACGGGCCACAGGCTGGACAGAACGTTGACGGACCTGTCGGTTGGTGGTCATGAGGTCGGCCGATCGATCAGCCAATCGCTGGGCGCGCCTGCCGCAGCTGATCATCTCATGCGTCGTGCTTGGTGTCGGTGTTGCGCTCTTGCTGCTCGCGGCGCTCGGCTCGGACGGGTACTCGACGTTCGTCAACGGGCTGTCGCTCGCCCTCGATGTTCCATTTGTCGCGGTGAACTGCGCCGTCGGAATCGTGCTGGTGGCGCTGGCCTGGTGGCGCGGACTGGTGCCCGGTCTGGGCACGATCGTTCAGCCGTTGGTCGTCGGCGCAACCGTGTCCGCGGTGCTGAGCATGGTCTCCGCTCCGCAGGCTGTGGTGTCGCGCGTCGTTGTATTGGCCGCCGCTTTCGTCATCCTCTCGGCCGGTGTCGCTGGATACCTCGGCAGCGGAACCGGGGCTGGTCCAACCGAGGCCGCGGCGTTGGCGTTCGACCCACCAATACCCTTTCGCTGGAGCTACACGATCGTGCAGGGCACCGGTGCGCTCAGTGGTTGGTTGCTCGGCGCTGCGATCGGTCCTGGGACGCTCCTCGTCATCGCCATGCTCGGGCCGGCTGTCGATCTGATGACCCGCAGGATGCCCGCGCTCGGCGCGCTACCCGTCCGCCGCACCGAAGCGCAGGAGTGTTGACGTCCTGGCGAGTGTAAGCAACCGGAAACGCACTGTAGCTGGCTGGCGGGACCCTTCCGCTGTGCTTGAAGGCGCAGATTCAACATGCTGCGTCGGTCGGCGGGCTGTCCGGATAATTTTGGCGGCATGCCTTGGCCGGTGTGGTCGCTGACGAGCGTGCTGGATGACCGGCCCGCGGTTCGGGTCAACCAGCTGGGCTACCTGCCCGATCGGCCGATGACGGCGACGGTCGCCGACGACGCCGAGCAGCCGATGATCTTTGCGCTGCGTGACGCGAGCGGCGCTGTCGTTTTCGAGGGGTGGTCGGATCCGTGGCCGGTGCGGCCGGAACCCACGTCGGGCCAGTCGCTACATGTGCTCGACTTCTCGGCCACGCCAAATCGCGGCGAAGGCTTCCGGCTCGAGGTCGGCGCGCACGCGAGCCACCCGTTCCGGATCGGCAATGTGCCTTATGGGCAGCTGGGGCTCGACGCCTTGCGGGTGCTGACACTGTTGCGGTCCGGAGTGGCGGTGTCGGACGACGTCGCCGCTGGCTACGCCCGCCCGGCCGGGCATGTCGGGTTGTTCCCGAACCGCGGCGACACGGAGGTGCCGGGCTGGGCGGGCCCGGACGCTGAACGGCTCTACCCAGGATGGCGCTGCGAGGGCCGCTTCGATGTCTCCGGCGGCTGGTACGACGCCGGCGATTACGGCAAGTACGTGACCAGCGGCGGCATCGCGCTGTGGCAGCTGCTCGGCACCATCGATCTGCTGACCGCGCTCGACGCGGACGCTCCCGCGCTGCACGCGGCGCTGCGGGAGGAGTGTCGTTGGCAGCTGGACTGGATGCTGCGGATGCAGGTGCCGGCGCCCGATCCGCTGGCCGGGATGGCGTTTCACCGGGTACATGGAACGGAGTGGTCGCCGCTGCCGGGCTGGCCGCACGAGGACTCGACGAAGCGCGTCCTGCACAGGCCCTCGACCAGCGCCAGCCTGCACCTGGCGGCGACCGCGGCGCAGGGGGCGCGACTGTTCCGGGCCGTGGACCCCCGCTACGCCGACCGACTGCTGGCCGCGGCCCGACGCGCCCACATCGCAGCCCACTGGCATCCCGGCTTGCTCGCGCCCGATGACCATGCCCGGTTCGGCGGTGGCCCGTACGCAGACGCCGAGCCCGGCGACGACTTCTACTGGGCGGCGACCGAGCTGTGGCTCGCCACCGGAGACGCCGGCTACCGCGAGCAGGTGCTCGGTTCCGCCTGGCACAGCGCGAACCCGGTCGACCTCGGCGGCTTTGATTTCGACCGCGTCGCCATTCCCGCACACGTCGACCTGGCTCTGCTCGGCCGTTCTCTGCCCGGCCACGAGCAGGTGGCTGCCAGCGTCGTGGACCATGCGGTCAGGCTGCTCGACCTGCAGTATCGGCAGCCGTGGGGCCAGCCCTATGCTCCGGTCGACGGTTGGGACTGGGGGTCCAACGGCCGCCTGCTCAACAACGTGGTGGTGCTGGTGGCGGCGGACCTGCTCACCGGGGATCGCCGATTCTCCGACGCTGTCAGCACTGGGGTGGACTATCTGTTCGGCCGCAACGCGCTCGGGCAGAGCTACGTCACCGGTTACGGTGTCGACAACACCCGGCACCAGCGGACCCGCCAGTTCGGCCATGACCTCGACCCGGCGTTTCCACCGCCGCCGCCGGGGGCGTTGGCCGGCGGGGCTAACTCCAGGCCGCACCCAGACTTCCCCCATGACCCGCGGCTGATCGGGTTGCCGCACCAGTGCTGCTATCTCGACGAGCCGACGTCGGAGGTCACCAACGACATCTGTGTGCGCTGGAACGCGCCGCTGGTCTACGTCGCGACCTACCTCGACCGCCGACCGTCCGTCACGGGGGCATCCGGTTCGGGCTACGGCGATCGCCCGTGATCCGCGGGGTCAACCTCGGTGGCTGGCTGGTGCTCGAGAGGTGGATTACCCCGGCGCTGTTCGCCGGCACCTCGGCCGAGGGCGAAGCCCATCTGTGGACCGAGCTCTGCGATCACGGGCAACGGGAACGTCTTCGCGCGCACCGCGACTCTTTCATCACCGAACGGGACTTCGCCGACCTGGCCAGCCGCCGCATCGACGCCGTGCGGATCCCGGTCCCCTACTTCGTGTTCGGCGATCACCAGCCCTACTTCGGCTGCGTCGATCACCTTGACCGCGCCTTCGCCTGGGCTGAGCGTCACCGAATCGCGGTGCTCCTCGACCTGCACACGGTGCCGGACAGCCAGAACGGCCACGACGGCGGCGGCCTGTGCGGCGTCTGCAAGTGGCACCGCAGTCCTGAGCACGTCAACCTCGCCCTTGACGTGCTCGAGCAACTGACCCTCCGCTATCGCAACCATCCCAGTTTGTGGGGTATCGAGGTGCTCAACGAACCCATCTCGGCGCAAGATGTGGGACCTCATCGACGTTCCCAAGCGCTACCCTGCTGCCGACCCGGAGTACGCGAGAGGCTCAGAGCCCGTCCCGACGGACTTCCTCAAGACGTTCTACGAGGCGGCCTACCGCAGGATCCGTTCGCACGCTCCCACGGTGCGGGTGGTCTTCCACGACGGCTTCCGAAGCGCGGAATGGTCCGGTTTCTTCACCGACCCGGCCCTTCGACGCGTCGCGGTCGACACCCACCTGTACCTCATGCACCACACCATGGCTGTCGGTGACGGCGACCTCGACAACTACCTCGCCACGATCGCTGGTGAGTTCACCGGGACGGTGCGGCGGCTGGCGCGGAGTGTCCCCGTCATCGTCGGCGAATGGAGTCTGGACACCTCCTCTCCACGCGCCGAACAGAAACCCGAGGCAGAAAAACTCATCTACTACCGCGCACTCGCAGACGCGCAACTGCGGGCCTGGCGGTCCGCCGTCGGCTGGTTCTTCTGGACCTACAAACTGCAGACCTCAACCGCCACCGCCGACCTGTGGGACCTGCGCCAAGCCACCGACAGGGACTACCTCCCGCGCGCGGTGACCGGCACACAGTCCCGGTAGCCGATCGCCCGCGGGACGACATCGGTCCTGTCCGCGCCGCGGCGGCTGCGTTCGGCGCGCGCGAATGTGCGCCGCACCGCACCCGTTTGGCCCTAGCGTCGTCGGTTGTGGATGCTCGTACCGCGCTTGGCGGCGTCGCCGGCTATTCGCACCGCGCTGGCAAGGACCAGTCCGCACAGCTGCACCTGCGGTCGATTCCGGCAGACCCACCGGCTGAGTTCCCGGTCGGGCTGCGCATTGTGGTCAGTGGCAGCGGTCCGAGTCTCCCGGTCGTGCCGTGGATCGCGCTGCTCGACGAGGACGTGACGACGACGGCCACGGCTGGCTTGTACCTCGTGTATCTGTTCACCAGCAGGATGGACGCGGTGTATCTGTCGATGAACCAGGGCGCTACGCAGCACCTTCGGGCGGCTGAGGCGGACGGACGGAGGGGTCGCGCAGCCGAGGTAGCGGCCATCGACGAGATCGCGGTAGAGACGGCGTTGCTCCGGCAGCTCATGGACAAGTTACGGCTGGCGCACACGCTGGGGTCGATCGAGCTTGGTGCGACGCGTTTTGTCCCCCGCGCATACGAGGCCGGCAGCATCGCCGCCGTCAAATACTCCATGTCGAATCTCCCGGAAAACGCTGCGCTGGCGGCAGACCTCGCCGAGTTCGCCGCTCTGTACTCCCGTTGCGTGGAGCTCAAAGACGAGCTAGCGGCCAATCGCCGGGTACGAACGAGTGCCAGGTCGCTGCAGCAGCGGCAGGTGCAACCAGCCGTGATCCCAGAGTTCAAGCCCAAGGACGCCGCTGACTATGTCGCGAACATTCCGGCGCCGGCGGAGCGACGCGGCCGCCATCATGACGCGCTCATCAAGGAGTTCGGCGACGCTGTACGCGCGACGGGACGGACCGCCGTCACCGATCTCCACCCACGCGACCTGGTTGTGGTCGACAGGCCCCTGGAGTGGCTCGTCGAGGCCAAGACCGTCGGCCTAAACGCCGAACCAGCTGTTCGCGACGCGATCGGTCAGCTGTTCATCTACCGCCACTTCTGCTACCGAGAAGTGGGGAGGCTCGATCCTCGGCTACTCGCAGTGTTCAACGCGCCCATCGGCGAGGCGTTTGAGAACCTACTGGCAACGCTGGACATCGACTTCGTCTGTCGCGACGGAGACGCATGGCGCGGATCGGCAGACGCGCTAGCTCTCCTCGCGCAAGCGACCCGACGGCATTAGCACGGATATCGGAGCACATTTCGCTTCTCGGCGGCATCAATGTCAGGCTGAATGAGTCTTTGACCGTGGTCATCGGCGGCAGGTAGTCGAAAGCACGAGCAGACTGGAGCTCCTCATGCTGTCAGGATCTGATCGGGCAGATCGCTCTTGGCCTATGTAGAGATTCGCTACAGGTGGAGTTTAGGGTCGGCCTGCGACGAGCGACCTGGCGTTAACCGGGAGCTTCCCTCGACGCCGCCCGGCCTCACTCGATCGCGATGAGCGACCTTCTCAACCGTCTGCCCACGGGCCGATCCCGCCGACGTGCTCGGGTCGAATGCGCAAGATCATCCCCGGCGGGTGGTCTGTGCCGGGCGGGAACCTGACATCGGGACCGAGGTAGACGTTAGCGAGCCGTTGCAGCAACTCTGCTGCGCCGCCCTCGGTCACCCGGCCGGCGCCTCGCACAACCAGGTATTCGCCGAGCCCCATCGCGTTCACGACCCCGGTCTCGAGCGAGAGCGCGACGCGGGGATCGCGTCTGACGTTACGCAGTTTCTGCCGGTCGTCCAGGTGTCCGCTGACGATCTCGTCACCGTCGAGCCCGATCCAGATGACACTCAGCTGGGGCTGCCATCACGGTTGAGCGTGACCAGATGCGCGAGCCTGCCGCTAGCGATCATCGCGCGAGCGGCGGCGTTGAGGACGCTCATACCGGTGCAGCGTAGCGGCCACCACGGCGGGGTTGCCGTTGCGGCCGTGGGCATCGCTGAGTCGTCATCGGCCGAGGTAACGAACGACACGGGACATCGGGCGGAGATCGAGCGTGCTGCCGTAGACGCGCCTCGACGTGATTGTCGACGGTCCTAGCAAACTTCGGTCACCGTGGGAAGCGCCGCCACCGGGCTGGGAGGCAACCACGATACGAACTTCCCACTATGAGACGAAGTGTCCGCGAAGTCGAAGCAGACGATGGGTTCTGTATCTCGACGGTGGGCCATGGGTAGGCAAGAGTGGTCGTCATGACCGAGACGGATTTGCTGGCGCGTCACCGGGCCGTCATGCCCGGCTGGCTCATGCTGTACTACGAAGATCCGATCGAGATCGTGCGCGGCAAGGGGCGACGCGTCTTCGACGTGACGGACCGCCTACCTGGACTTCTTCGCCGGCATCCTGACCAACGCGATCGGCTACGACATCACCGAGATCTCCGACGCTGTGCGCGCGCAGATCAACACTGGGGTGCTGCACACGTCGACGTTGTACCTGATCCGACGGCAGGTCGAACTGGCTGAGCGGATCGCCCACCTGTCCGGCATCGACGACGCCAAGGTGTTCTTCACCAACTCCGGCAGCGAAGCCAACGACACCGCGCTGATGCTGGCCACCCAGCACCGTCGCAGCCACCAGGTCCTCGCTCTGCGCAACTCCTACCCGGGCGTTCGCACGCCGCGATCGGGGTCACCGGGAACCGCGGTTGGTCGGCCACCGCCCTGTCGCCGATCAAGGTCAGCTACGTGCACGGCGGCTACCGTTACCGCAGCCCGTTCCGTGGCTACTCCGACGCGGATTACATCGCCGCCTGCGTCGCCGACCTGCGGGATGTCATCGACACCGCGACCAGCGGCGACATCGCCTGCATGATCGTCGAACCAATCCAAGGCGTGGGCGGCTTCGCCTCACCGCCCGGACGGGCTGTTCCACGCCTTTTACGAGGTCTTGCAGGAGCACGGAATCCTGCTGATCTCCGACGAGGTGCAAACCGGCTGGGGCCGCACCGGCGAACACCTCTGGGGCATCCAGGCGCACGACGTGACCCCGGATGCGATGACCTTCGCAAAGGGCCTGGGCAATGGACTGGCGATCGGCGGCGTAGTGGCCCGACCCGAACTGATGGACTCACTGACCGCCAACTCGATTTCCACGTTCGGCGGCAATCCCCTATCGACCGCGGCCGCGGGCGCGACGCTGGAGTTCCTGCTCTCCCACGACCTGCAAGGCAATGCCGCCAAGCTCGGCGCCCGACTCATCGGCGGGTTGCGGGACGCCGCGAGGCACTTCTCAATCGTCGGGGAGGTGCGGGGCAAGGGGCTGATGATCGGCATCGAACTCATCACCCCCGATGGAGCCCCGAACCGGGCAGCGACCAGCGCCGTGCACGAGCTCGCAAAACAACGCGGTTTGCTGATCGGCAAGGGCGGCCTGCATGGCAACGTGCTGCGACTGTCCCCGCCCATGACCCTGACCGAGACCGAAGCCGACGAGGGACTGGCGATTCTGGCCGATGTCCTTTCCGCCGTGGACGGCTCAACCGCGCGCTCCTCCGCGGACAGGTCGCGCCCACGCCAGCCATGATCATCACGGGCCAATCAGGCGGCGATCGACGTGGCGTACAGCGGTTACAACTCGCCGATTCACTCGGTGTCATCGGGACGCCCCTCGGCCCCGGGGACGAGCCGACGGCCGGTAGGTCAGCGGGTCGCTGCGCTGCTACCTGACACCGGCCGTTACGCCGAGGTCGCGCCAGCTGGCGCGCCGGACAGCGCTACCAACTACGCGACGTCAACGGAACACCCGTGACCGCAGACCAAGCCCGCACGATCATCTCCGAGCGATAATCCATCCCGAAGAATCTTCGCGCCCGACGCAGAACCAGCACCGCGAACACAGGAACGGACCGGCGAAGCAAGGAGTCGCCAAGCGCTCCGTCAACCGGCCCGTCCACCATCGACGCTACGACAACCGACGCCGCCTAACAGCCCTGACATCGCTTAGGAACTCAACGGCGCCGTGTTCACCGGCGCCTACCGCGGCCACGGGTCTGCCGCAGGCTGGTCAACGGCCGCCGCGACCGCGAGCGCAGCCTGCGTCGCCGTCGGCCAGATACCGCTGCACCACCGAGATCACCCACCGGCGGGACACGCCGTACCGCCGCGCGACCTCGCTCTTGCTCCGCCCGGCTCGACCAGCACCGCGGTCACGATCAGCTGCGGCATACCCATCGCTCACCCCTTCATTCAGGTGTGAACGATGTCCCGCGACAGCTGTAAACGATGTCATGAACTCAGACACTGTCGGGCACACTGTGCATAGGGTTCTCGGGACATCGTTCACGTTTGGGTTGTGGTTGGTAGTCGCGGCGACGCCGTCGGTCAATGCACTAGGCGGCGATGGCTGTTCCTTCCGTCGCCGGCGCTGTTGCTAGCTACCGGTGTGTACCGGATACCGCAGATGCGTGACAGCCTCACCGGCCACCACGCTCGGATCGCCCAACGTCACGGGCGTGTCTACGAGGCGGTCGAACAAGCGGACACCCTTACCGAGCAAGACTGCGGCGAGATCGATGTGGAGCTCGTCGAGGAGTCCGGCGTTCAGACACTGCTGGATCGTGTCCGCGCCATGGATGCCGACCAACTTGTCGCCTGCGGCCGCTTTGGCCTGCGCGACAGCAGTCTCCACGCCGTCAGTGACGAAATGCACGCTCGAGTCGGGTGGCCACCCGTCGGGAACATGATGGGTGACGACGAAGGTGGGCACACCAAAGGGATGCTGCCCACCCCAGGCGTGGGCGGCATCACAGGTACGCCGCCCGGTGAGCATCGCGCCGATCTCCTCTTGTAAGGCGCGGAGATGCGCTGCGCTCGGCGCGGAGACGTGAAACACGAAATCCGACTTCGCGGTCGGCACGTCGACCCCGCCCGCCCCATACCAGCGGAAGACCTCCTCGACCCCGTCCGCGGGATCGGCGACGAAGCCGTCCAGCGACATCGACATGATCGCGACTACCTTGGCCATGGCTGCCCCAGTTTTGGTGACGTGGTGTGCGGCGATGGCGGGCGAGTCCGGCGGTTCGCCGCATGTATCGATAGGACGTAGCGGTCCAGCAGAAATCATCGGCGCCACGCACCCGCGATGGGACCGACCTCGCAGTCAGACGAGCCGACGACCATCGGCAACAGGTGCGCATGACCCGTTGATCGGTGGGGCGTCATGCCGCCCGGGCGGTCCGGCAAAGGACGGACGGGTCCGGCTTGACGCCAGGTACGGACGTAGCAATCAGAGCCATTTCTTCGTCTTGAAGATGATGTAGAGAACGATCGCGACGCAGACCATGATCACGATGGAGGCGATGAAGCCGGCGGTTTTGGCAAATCCGGGATAGGGCACGTTCTGGCCGAAGAAGCCGGTCACCGCGGTGGGTACCGCGATGATCGCGACCCAGGCGGTGATGCGGCGCATGTCGTCGTTTTGCTGCACGGACGTCGTAGCGAGTTTCTCGGCCGCGACGGTCAGGTGTGTGCTGGTGCGGGTCTGATAGAACTCGATCACACCGTGCAGGAACTGCCGCTGGCCGTCGGCCATGCTGACGACCATGTCGAATAGGTCAGCAAGATCGGCGACCAGCGGCTTTTCCTGATCGGAGATAGACCGGATCCGCTTGGCCATTCCGCCGTAGGTCGCGGCGCTGTGGGTGGCCATGGTGCAGATGGCCAGCAGCTGGTGCCCGACCTGGAACAGCTCCTCCAGAAGCACTTCCGGATCGTCGTTGTGGTTTTCGTCGGTGACCTGCTGCTCGAGCCGACCGGATTCTTCCGCGAGCGCCGCGACGAGGTCGGTTTCGCGGCGAGCCATCGCGGAGACGATCGAGTACGACAACTCCATCGGTGAGGTCGGATGGATCTCGTCCTGCTCGATACGGCGCAGCACCAGGCGCGTGTCGGCGAAGGCTACCTCGGCATCCACGGCCGGGTTGAGCGGGCCGTGCACGGTGACTAGGTAGTTCGGCCCGACGAACTGGTCGAGTTCGACGTAGTGCACGTGCCCACCGCTGCCCATCTCAGGGGCGTGCAACACGGTGAAGACGTGGTCGTCGTAGAAGTGAAGCTTCGAGATGTGATTGCGCTCGACACAGTCACGCACGGCAAGCTCGTGAAAGCCGAAGACGTCGGATAACACGGCGGCGTCGTTGGCCAGGCAGATCGGCATATCCACCCAGATCAGCGCGTCCGGCTGGTCCAGGAGCACCTTCAACTCTTCAGCAGACCGTTGCTCAACGCCCGCATCGGTGATCGAGTACACCTCCATACTCGGACCGCCCTTTCGTTAGTGCCGATCGTAGCCACCGCACGCTGAAGTCCTCGGCCCTCGGTGATCGGCTGCTAGGTAGCACTGGGCATACAGCAGCGACTGAGGTTTCCTTGGCAACCGGATCTCGTGCTGACGGCGTGAGCTCGGGCGTGCAGGTCATCCGCTCGGCCCACAGCGCGCGAGCTGCGGCTCAGATTGTGATGACGACTTTGCCTCGCCCATGTCCCTCGTCAGCGTCGCTGAGGACGTTCGCTGCCTCGCGCAGCGGGCAGCTGTTGCTGATGACCGGTGTCAGCTTGCCGGCTTCGGCCAACTCCTTCAGCACGATCAGGTCTTGGCGGCGCGCGGTCGCGGTTAGCGGGCGCAGCCGCTGTGGCACGACGACGGAGAGCAGGGTCGCGCGCAGGATTTGCCGTTCGAACCCACCGGTCCACTTCCCGCCACCCTCGCCACCGACGATCACCAGCGTGCCGCGTGCGGTGAGGGCCCGGCGGAGATGGCTCAGCGAACGCCGGCCCGCGGTGTCGAGGATCAGGTCGTAGCGGCGTCCCCCGTCGACGGGGTCCTCGCAGGTGTAGTCGATCACGTGGTCCGCGCCGATGGACCGGACCAGCCCGATCGCGTCCGTCCGGCACACCCCGGTGACCTCGGCGCCGAACGCCTTCGCAAGTTGCACCGCGAATGTGCCCACGCCGCCGGACGCGCCGATGATCAGCACCGACTGCCCCGCCTGGATCCGCCCGACGTCGCGCAGGCCCTGAAGGGCCGTGCACCCGGACGTCGGCAGGACCGCTGCCTGCTCCAGGGTGAGATTTCCCGGCTTGGCCGCCACCCGATCCGTTGGAGCACACGCGTACTCGGCGAACGATCCAGCGCAAGTGCCGAACAGCTCATCCCCAACCCGAACCTGCCTGACATCCTTGCCGACCGCCTCCACGACGCCGGCGAAATCCAATCCCAGGATCGGATTCTTCGGCGCACGCAGCCCGAAGCCCATGATCCTGACCAGGTACGGCCGGCCGGTCATCAGATGCCACACCTCGGGGCCGACGCCGGCTGCGTGCACCCGGATCAGCATCTCGTTGTCTGCGGCGGCCGGCCTGTCCACGTCGGCGAACTCGAGCACCTCCGCAGAACCGTAGACAGAGCGAGTCATCGCTTTCATCGCAACTCCTGCCCGCGCCCCACACGCTGGTGTCTGCCGTCTGCACGTGCTCCAAGAGGCCAGCTTGCCATGCGGTGCACCCAGCCTGGTTGTGCCACCGGACCGGCAGGTCGCCGCGTGGGGCCGGTGATCACGAGCCGCGATCGGGCATGTCGTGCTGGAACGGTCGGTGGTTCTCAGGCGACGCCTCCCACGGCGTCGATTGCCTGTCGCAGGGCGTGTAGCGCGTAGTGGGTGCGGGACTTCACCGTGCCCGCCGGCACGCCAAGGGTCGAGGCGGCCTCGGCCACCGATGCGCCGCGGAAGTAACACTCGAACAGCACCTGCCGATGCTCGCTCGACAGCGTCCGCAGCGCGCTGCGCACTAGATGCCGGTCCACGGTTCGCTGCGTCGTGTCCTCGACCAGCTGCTCGGGAACCTGGTCGGTGGACACCGTCGGTCGGCGAGCCGCCGCCCGCCATTCGTCGATGACGATGCGCTTGGCCACGGTGAACAACCACCCACGCCCGGAACCGTCGAGCTGGTCCAGCCCCGCGAGGTTGCGCCAGGCGCGAAGCAGGGTCTCCTGCACAACGTCTTGGGCCTTGCCGTGGTCTCCACCGGTCAATCCGACAACGTAGGACCATAGGGCATGCGCGTGCTGATCGTGCAACGCGCGCAGCTGGTCGGACCCACCCCGTCGACCAGGGCCGCGGTCATGTCGCGCGCTCCCGGGTTGCATGCCCCAGCAGAGCTGGTCCCGCGCTCTCCCCGTGATCGCGGACCACGCGGCCAAGCGTGTCCCGCTTCCCGGACGCCGTCCCTCGGAAGAAGCGCATGGGTCCCTCTTTTGGTGGAGAGAAACGCTCCGTAGCGTTTCTGATGAGGAGGACTGTATCGAGCCCAGGCATGTTACGCAACCCTACGTTTCGTAGTACAGTGCGGGCGTGACAGAACCCACCACGGCACCGGCGCACACACCGGACCTGCGGGCGGCCCGCTCCCGGCAGGCGATCCTGGACGCCACCCGCGAGCTGCTCGCCCACGACGGCGACGTCGGCGCGCTGACCGTGTAAACGGTCACCGCCGCCCGCTCCAGGGTGGCCAAGACCACCATCTACCGGCGCTGGCGACAAGTGGCAACTCGCCCTAGACGCCGTCCTCGCTGGATTCGCACCCCGCACCAACCACCCCAACTAGCCCACACCAGCCACACCTCAGGAGAGTGGAGGTCAGGCGATGCCGAACGACAGCACGCGGACCGTATCGATAGCCCTTGGCGCGGATGTTGGGGTCACGCTTGCCAAGGCCGGCGCAGCGGTTTTCACCGGTTCATCGGCGATGGCTGCCGAGGCCGCGCATTCACTCGCCGATATTGCCAACGACCTGTTCCTCTTGGCTCAGCGTCGCAGCACCCGCCGTTCCGACGACCAGCATCCCCTGGGGTACGGACGGGAAGCCTGCTTCTGGGACGATTCGGTCGTGGCCTGATCCCGTCCTGCAGGCTTTCGTGGCGGGTTCCGATGAGTTTTCGCACGCTGGCCCGTCCAACCAGCATTCAGTCGCACCGAGGAGGTTGTCATGGGCCGGATTGTGGTCACCGAGTTCATCTCGCTGGACGGGGTTATCGAAGCACCGGGCGGCGGGGAGGATTACAAGTACGGTGGGTGGACGTTCGAGATCGACCGTGGTGATGAGGGCAACCAGTTCAAACTGGAGGAGACGATGAGGTCGGCCGCGTTGCTGCTCGGCCGGCGGACCTACGAGGGGTTCGCGGCGGCGTGGCCCGAGCGCGACGGGGAGTTCGCAGACAAGTTCAACACGATGCCGAAGTACGTCGTGTCCTCGACGCTTCGCGACCCGGAGTGGACCAACTCGACGGTGCTGTCCGGCGAGGTGGTCGCCGAGATCACCAAGCTGAAGAGGGAGCAGGACGGCGACATTGTCGTGCACGGAAGCTCCCAGCTGGTGCAGTCGCTGATCGACAACGACCTCGTCGACGAACTGCGGCTGATGGTCTTTCCCGTTGTGCTTGGCACGGGCAAGCGGCTGTTCGGCGAGACCACCGACAAGAAGCGGCTGCAGCTGTCCTCATCAACGGTGGTCGGTGAGGGCGTCGCCATCCAGGTCTACACGCGCCCCTGAACCCGTCGAGAGCTGCGCTGAAGGAGGAAACCGCGAAATGAAGACACCCCTGATCGTGTCCCGGGCTGAGTGGGATGAGGCTCGGGAGCGATTGCTGGTGAAAGAGAAGGAACTCACCCGGGCGCGCGACGCGATGGCGGCCCAACGCCGGCGCATGCCATGGATGGCCGTGCAGAAGGACTACCGCTTCGACGGGCCGAATGGGCCGGTGAGCCTGCTCGACCTCTTCGAGGGCCGACGCCAGCTGATCGTCTACCGCGCCTTCTACGGGCCGGAGGTCACGACCTACGCCGAGGGCGGCGCCTACCCCGAGCGGGCCTGCGTGGGCTGTTCGCTTGTGGCCGATCAGGTAGCGAATCCGGCCCACCTGAATGCGCGCGACACCTCGCTGGTGTTCGTATCGCGCGCCCCGCAGGCGCACATCGAGGGACTGAAGTCGCGGATGGGCTGGCAGTCGATCCCGTGGTACACGCTGACCGACGACTTCGACGCCGACTTCGGCGTGGCCGAGTGGCACGGCACCAACGCCTTCATCCGCGACGACGATCGGGTGTTTCGCACCTACTTCATCGACAGTCGCGGCGACGAGGCGATGGGCAGCACCTGGAGCTACCTCGACATCACCGCGCTCGGCCGCCAGGAGCAGTGGGAGGACTCGCCCGAGGACTACCCCAAACCCCGCCATACCAGTGGTGGAACTACCACGACGCGTACGAGCCGCGGGCCTCGTCCCGCGGGTCGTAGGCGTGCAGATTGAACCGCGCTTGCCGCCGCGCGGTGAGGTAACGGTCTAACTCAATCCCGTCCTGCCGACTTGGCGATGTCGGTGCGCCGGTGCTGCGGGACGCCGTTGACGGGCCGGCATGGGTCTTGTGGGGCCCGCCTCGCCGTGAAATGGTGAGGATTGTCGGAGATGTCGGATGTCTGTCCGGCGTGGTTCGGGGTACACGGCGGAGGTGCATATGATGCTGGCAAGAGTCCGGAAAGGCGTCACGTCTGGGATCAGTGGCGGCGCTCGTCATGGCTTTAGGGATCGCTGCATCACCGGCCCATCGCCGCGGCAGCGGAGCGCGCCGCGCCGGGCGCACCCGGGGCGGCGAGCGACTGGGTGACCGGCGACAAGGATGGCTTCGGGACCGCCCGCGGCACCACCAGCAAGGTCTGGTACACGCTGCACAACGGCGAATTGAGCGAGATCTACTACCCGCGCATCGACACGCCCAGCACGAGAGACACCCAACTAGTCATTACCGACGGAAGCACGTTCACCGATCGGGAGAGCACCGACACGAGCCACCACGTCCGCCTGCTCGACTCGAAAAGCCTGATCTATCAGCAGATCGACCTTGCGCGGTCGGGCAAGTACCTCATCACCAAGACCTACATGACTGACCCGGCGCGCTCGACCGTGCTTGTCGACATCGAGTTCCGCTCCCTCACCGGGGACCCTACCAGGTGTACGTGCTTGCACGATCCTGCGCTGACGATGACCGGCGATGACGACACGGGTCGACGACATGCGCGGGGCACTCGTCGCGACTGACGGGACGACAGCGACGCCGTCCTCGCCTCGGACGGTTTCAGCAAGACGTCCAGCGGATACCAGGGCACGAGCGACGGCTGGACCGACCTCGCAACTGATCACCAGATGGACTGGACGTACACCGCCGACCAGCCCGGAAACGTCGTGCAGATCGGCCAGACGAGCCTGAGCGGGCTCGCCGGCGGCCAGCACATGACGCTCGCGATCGGCTTCGCGACGACGACCACCGACGCCGTGTCGAGCGGCGCGCGCATCACTGGCGTCCGGCTTCGCCGCGATGCAGCGGGCGTACGCGGCCGGATGGCACCAATATCTCGCGACGCTCAAGCGCGTGCCGAGGTCGGCGGCGCATACGCGACCGAGTACCACGTCTCGCAGATGGTCCTCGCCGCCAGCGAGGACAAGACCTATCCGCGGCGGATTCGTGGCAGCTCCCGGCCGGCCCTGGGCGTGGGCGAACGTGCTGCAGTACCTGGCCGTCTACCACGCGGTGTGGTCGCGGGACCTCTACGAGATCGCGACCGCGCTCATCGCGATGGGTGATCCGGCGGCGGCCAACCGCGCGCTCGATTACCTGTTCAACGTCCAGCAGGGGCCGGACGGCTCGTATCCGCAGAACAGCCGGCTATCCGGCGAGCCGGTCTTCGGCGGTCTGCAGATGGACGAGGTGTCGTTCCCGACCGTGCTCGCCGGACAGCTCGGCCGGACCGGGGCGGCGGATTGGGCAACACATCCGCGAGGCCGAGGACTTCGTCATCAAGAACGGGCCGAGCACGCCGGGTGAGCGATGGGAGAACGCGTCCGGGTACTCTCCCGCCACGATCGCCGCCGAGATCGCGGGTCTGGTGGTCGGCGCCGACATCGCCCGCAGGAACGGTGACAACGCCACGGCAGATCACTACCTCCAGGTCGCCGACTCGTGGCGCGCCGACCTCGGGCAATGGACAGTCACCACCAACGGCCCCTACAGCAGCCAGCCCTACTTCCTGCGCATCACGCCTGACGGCGACGCCAACGCGGGCACGCAGATTCAGCTCTCCGATGGCGGGCCGCTGATCGATCAGCGCGCGGTTGTCGACCCGAGCTTCCTGGAACTCGTCCGGCTCGGCGTACTGCGTCCGGATGACCCGCGCATCGTCAATTCGCTGACCGTGGTGGACCAGCAACTGGGCTTCACCACGCCCAACGGGCCGTTCTGGCATCGCGCGAGTTTCGACGGGTACGGCGAGAAGGATGACGGGTCGGAGTGGGAGCCGACCCCGACCGGGTCGGGACATCACCCACGGGCGCGGCTGGCCGCTGCTCACGGGTGAACGCGGCGAGTACCAACTCGCCGCGGGCGCACGGGCGCAGAACAACCTCGACACCATAGCCCGGTCCGGCAACGAGTAAAGCTTGCTGCTGCCCGAGCAGGTATGGGACCACCAGCCACCCTCCGGTAGTGGGCCGGACTTCCAGCCGGGCGAGCCGACGTTCTCGGCCACCCCGCTCGCCTGGACGCACGCGCAGTTCATCCGGCTCGCCTGGTCGATCGACGCGGGCGCGCCGGTCGAGACGCCGCAATCGGTCGCGTGCCGCTACGCAAGCCCGATGTGCGGTCGCTGACTTTCGGACGCGTGCTGGCTCGTCGTACTGGCTCAGCACGACGACTCTGGTGTTCGGATTCTGGCGCCGGATCGTCAATGCGGCGCGAAGGCCGCACTAAGCCGTCCGGTGGGGGCGTGACGAAACTCGCGCGGAAATGAAAGCTGCAATCCATGGACCCGAATAACGATCACCGCGCCGGCCAAGCCACGGCTGCTGATTCAAGGTCGCCAGTGTCCAACGAAACCTAGATAGCCCTCGCTGATCTGGACGACGGCCGTGTCGCGGTCGACACGGCCTGCGACCCAGTCGGTCAAGACGTCCTCCCATATGCTCCGGCCGATCGCAAATCCGACGAAGGCGTCGACTTGCGCCGCGACGGAAAGCCGTGGCTCAGCTCGCTCATCATGATCAACTGCGCAAAATCGACGCTAAACGCGACGTAGCCGTAGGAGTTCGCTGGGTTCGCGAGAACTCCAGATGAACGGCAAACGAAGGATCCGAAACCTCTCGGAGCCCTAGTACGACGCCCTACGGCAGTTCGCATGCTGCGCGGATTCTGGCTTCCTGCCGGTAAGTCAGCATTCACCTGCGCATCGCAGATTTGGGCCGTCCATCCGTCATCGGTAAGGAGAGGCCATGCCCCGGAACATGCTTCTACCCCTAGCGGCGGTCACGGTCGCTGCGCTCGCGGCAACAGCGGTGTCGACTGCCGCCGCAGCGCCCAGCCCCTCAACGGGGCATCCGCCGTCGGTCTCCGCACCGCTTGTTCTCGGCCATCGCGGCGCCGCCGGCTACCGTCCGCACACCGGGCTGGGCTACTCCTCGGGCCATACACCTTCCGCAACGAGAACAGTTTCCTGCCGGCGAACTTCCAGCGTGGCACGAACCCCGCCGACTACGGCGACGCCATTGCCGAATACACACTGTTCTTCAGTATTGGCGTGGACGGGCTATTCAGCCACAACGCCGATACGCCGTCACCGCGCGAACGCTGTGGATCGCCGAGGGCAGGCCGCATATCGCTGCCTAACCCGGTCGATGGCGACGGTGCGCGCCACGCCTCTCAGCAGTCGGGAGGCGTGGCGACCACCGGCCAGCATTCCTGGTGATCACGATTCGGGTGTTCAGCTCCCGCGGTAGGTGCTGTAGCCGTAGGGACTGATGAGGAGCGGTACGTGGCAGTGGGTCATGCGGTCATGGACCGCGAAGATGACCGTGACCTCTGGGTAGAAGCCCTCGACCCTCTCGGCCGCGAACCATTCCCCGGTGGCAAACGTCAACCGGTAGGTGCCGGGAGCCATTGGTCCGTCGGGGAGCAGGCCAGCCACCCTGCCGTCGGCGTCAGTCCTGCCGGCACCGATCTGTGACCAGGCACCGTCTTGCCAGGCGTGGACGGTGACGTCCAGGTCGCGGGCGGGCGCTCCACGCGAGGTGTCCAGCACGTGCGTCGTGATCGCGCTCATCAGTCGAGGAGCCTCTCTAACCTCAGCCGGGTGATCCGCCGATGTTGCTCGGCGGCGACCTTGACCTCGGTGTCCGGGTCGTTGTCGAGCCTCGAGCGCAGGTTCGCCAGGATCTGCTCGGCGCTCTGGTCAGCAGCCGAGATGAGGAAAATGTGGCCGAAGCGATCCTCGTACTCCCGATTTCCCGCAGCGAGCGCCGCCTGTACATCCGCATCAGCCCGGGACACCCCGGCCTGTTCCATGCGCGAGGACTCAGCGGACGCACCGCCCCGTTCCCCGATACGGGGATGGCCGTCCAGCGCCTCCAACCAGTCCTCGGGCCGGAGACCGAGCCAGACCTCGTCAGCGGCGTTGTACAGCGCGTCCGCATCGGCGTATGGGCGCAGATCAGCCACCTGCTCGGCCCACCGCCGCGAGTGGCATATGAGCAAGAGGGCTCCGACCGCCTCGTCGTGGGACAACTCGTTAAACCAGCGAAGCCGGCGCTCCGTCAATCCCGTCGTAGAGTTGCTCAACGCGCCCCCCCGGACCAGAGCGTCCGAGCGCGACGAGCCAGGGCTCGGCGTAGATCCCGCTCGGCCCCGCGCACGAGACCGGCCGGCGGACTGAGAATGTCGGCGCGATCGTGACCCGGCACGGTGTCGCTCATCGCTCCGCCGCCAACTCGGCGTCGGCATCCTCGACCAGGTCCAGCAGGCGCAGGTTGGCGATCTTCGCGATCTCGACCAAGGCCGTTGCCTGCTCGGCGATCGGCGAGTTGCTCAGTCGGGCCTGGCCGGCACGCAGGATGGTCTCCTTCGTGTTCTCGCGCACCGCGACAATCAGAGGGAATCCGAACTTCTGCCGGTAGGCCCGGTTCAGATCGTCGAAGCCCATATACTCCTCGCTGGTCAGGTGGTCGAGACCCGCAAAGGCCTGATCGAGCACAGATCTGGCGCTCAGTCGGTGCTCCCGGGTGGCGACGCTGGCGAGTTCAGGGTAGGAGCGGATGAGCTCGAGCTGCTTTTCAGCAGGCGCATCGAAAAGCACGTCGTGGAAGGCCTTGCGCAGGCCATAGGTGTCCTCGAACGGCCGGGCCGGATACGCCTGTTCGACGATCCAAGGCGGACCTTGGAAGATCGGGCCGAAGGTCTTGACGAAGTCCTCGCGCGACAGACCGTTGACCTGGTCGATGCTCAACTTTTCCTTCTCCTGCGGTGTCGGCATGACCCGGTGAACAAGGTTGTTCTTGCCTCCCCAGACGTTGAATATGAGGTTGAGCAGGATCGCGGACAGGCTTCCCATGGTGATCCCGCTGGCGACGACGGTTCGCACCCCCGTCGGCAACACGTGGTAGAAGTTGGGAAAGCCCACGGGAATCAGTGCAAAGCCGAGACTCACGGCGAGGATGACGACGTTACGCTCGTCGTGGAAATCTACCCGGCGTAGCGTTGCGACGCCGATCACCGCAACCGTGCCGAACAGCGCGAAACCGGCGCCGCCGAGGACCGGAGGCGGAATCGCGGCGACGACCGCGCCGATCTTCGGAATGACTCCGATCACCATCATGATCGCACCGGCCGTGGCGACCACCCAACGGCTCTTCACCCCGGTCAGTCGTACTAGGCCTACGTTCTCGGCGAAGCAGGTGTAGGGGAACGAGTTGAGGATGCCGCCGAGTGTCGTGGCCAGACCGTCCGCACGCAGCGCCCGCGCCACATCGTTCTTGCCAATCGGCTTCTCCACGATTTCGCCGGTCGCGAAGACGTCACCGGTCGTCTCGACCGCGGTGATCAACATGACGACGATCATCGAGATGATTGCGGCGGCCTTGAACGTCGGCGCCCCATAGTGGAATGGCGTAGTGACACCGAACCAGTGCGCGTCTCCGACGCCGGAAAAATCGGTGAAGTCGAAGATCACCCCGATCACCGTCCCGAGCACTAGACCGATGAGGACCGCGATGGTGGCGACGAATCCGCGGAACATCCGGTAAACCGCGAGAATGATCACCAACGTTGTTCCGGCGAGCACCATGTTCCGAATGGAGCCGAAGTCCTCGGCGGCCGGATTGCCGCCGCCCGCTTCCTGAGCGGCTACCGGCAAAAGCACTAGTCCGATACACAGGATGACCGTGCCTGTGACAATGGGTGGGAAGAATCGAATAAGCCGGCTAAAGAACGGTGCGATAATGAACGCCACGATGCCGCCGACAATGACAGCGCCATAGATCGCCTTCAGCCCAGGCACCCCCCCACCCTGCGCAAGCCCGATCGAAATCATCGGCGAGACCGCGGTGAACGTGACGCCCTGAAGCAGCGGCAGGCGCACACCGATCTTCCAGAACCCGATCGTCTGAATGAGCGACGCGATCCCGCAGGTGAACAGGTCAGCATTGATCAGGTACACCAGCTGCGGCTCGGTGAGGTGGATTGCGCTAGCGAGCAGGATCGGCACGATCACTGCGCCGGCGTAGAACGCCAGAACATGCTGGAGTCCGTAGACTGCGAGCTTGGTCGGCGGGAGAACCTGATCGACGGGATGGACCGATCGAGATGCTTTGCCCTCCTGGACAGCTGTCTTGGCCATGGTCCCCTCCTCATGAGTGGGATCGGTATGAGCGGGATCTGTGGTGCCTGATGTGTGGTGAGATCTGGAGCTCTCGCCGTGCAGAGAACGTGCGCTGTTGGTGTTGACGCCCGTCGGCGTCAGTCGCGCCGGACGGTGGCTTCGCTTAGGCCGTCCGGCTCATCCGAGACCTAGAAGACTTCGTTGTCGTCCTCCAGCCGAAACATCCGCATAGCGGAACTTTAATTTCGTTATGCAGAAGCTACGGTCGCGCCCGCGAGTTGTCAAGAGTGTGGCGCCAGGTCGCCATGGCCTGGTCAAGCCAGAACGTCGTACGCGGCAGCGTCAGCAAAATCGGCCAAGTCTTCCGGCTCAGAGACCGAGACCACGGCCGCGTCCCCAAACCCACGGCCGGACGAAGACCGCCGAAGTTTGGTCAATTTGCACATGCTGGTGGTCTCAGCCGGTCCTCGCAGGATCGAGTGGCGACTGCCACGTCACCTCGAGGTCGATCGGAAGCCATGGCCGGGCAGGGATCAACGCCGCCCGAGAGCCTTTCGCGGTTGCTCACATTGCCAACGAGAGGTGGGACACTTGGGGCGGCTACTGCCGGAATGGTGCCAGTGGTCAGCGGTGCGAGAAGCCCGGTCGCCTTCGCTGGGGACGAGGGGCAGCGTGACGGTCGGCTTGCCTTCCCCCGCTTGAGTGCTGAGCGACCCCAACTGCCAGTTCCTGATGTGGACCAGCGGCGCAAGGAAGGTAGGCCGCTCTTGGCCGAGGCCGTCGAGGCCGAAGACGAACATGTTTGCCGGCAGCCATTCGTTGTTGCCTGCGGTAGTGATCGTGACGGCGCTGGGCTCAAGGTCGTTGCGGGTGAACGGAACGTCGACCGGAACGAAGTACAGGTTCGCCTGGCCGGTCTCCTGATCGTCCTGGGCAGTGTCGGGGATGTTGAAGTCGACCAGCCGCTGGCCGCCGCGGCTGCGCACCGTCAGGTTGATGATGCTGTCGGTTCCTGAGCCGATGCCCTCATTGGTCGTCATCATCAGTAGCAGCCGGGTGAACACCCCACCGACACCTTGGCCGACCAACCGCAGCGGCAGCAGTGCGTTGCCCTCGGACGCATCCGTGCTCAACGCGCGGGAGTTGAGGGACTCGATCGCCAACGGCAAGATCACGTTGTTGGGGAGTTCAGCCCAGGCGACGAAGATGACACGAACCCACTGATCATCACCGAGGATCAGCACCCGGATCGACGAATGGTTCAGTTCGGCGGTATCGATGTCGAACCCGGTGACATCCTTGTCGTAGAGGTTGGACTCGCCCATTTCCTGGTCCGCCTGAGCGGTATCGCCAAAGTTGAGCTGAACATCTGAACCCTCTTACTGGCACGTCGATGCTGGGAGGAGCGTCGCGGCAGCGCATAAATACGTCGACGAGAAAGTCGCCGGCGCATCGTCATGAATGCATCAAGGCAGGGTCCACACGCCGACCGGCTGATCGAGGTCAGTGAGCGGCGAGGTGAAGCCAGTTCGTTAAACGCGACACTAGAAGGGGTAAAGCAAGATGATGGTTCCCTTGCGGGACCAGGCAGTGCTGCGGGCTTGCAACCGGTAGTACAGGCGAAGGACAGTTGGAAACTGGGCGATCTCGGGTTCCCGGCTGAGCAGGATTACCCAGACCAGCTTCAGCTTCGGGTTCCAGCGCTCGGGGTGATCTTCGGCAGTCGCAACGCACCGGCACGGAGGAAATAACGGCGTCCGCGTGAGACTGATCAAGTTGTTCGTCGGTGGAGGTCGTGCCTTGGCGCTCGGAGTTGGAGCGACCTGGGATGATCAGGCTGAGAAGGACGCCTACGGTGGCGAGAACGACAACGCCAGTGAAGCCGACCCGGTAGCCATTGGCTGTGGTGTCCGACGTCGCGAGTGGAGTTATCACGGCTAGCCCAACTGCCGTGCCCATTTGTGCAGCCGCAGTGAGCACGCCTGCTGCGACACCCCGATCCACCTGGACGACTGCTTCGGTTCCGGTGTGGGTCGAGGCAACCGAAGCCGTCCCAAGTCCGAGACCCATAAGCGCGAACGATGCGAGGAGCTTGGCCGTCGCGTCATCGGTTCCGCGCAGCGTTGTCAGCAGCATCGCGCCAGTAGCTATCCCGATGAATCCGGATACCAGGGTTGGGCGGGCAGCAAGCCGCCTTAGCAGGTAGGGGCCGAGCGTCGACCCCCCGATGACCGCGATGTTGAAGACCGGGAACAAAAGGGACGCACGAGCCGGGCTCAGATGGAGTTTCTGCTGAACATAGAGGGTCGCCAGATACATCGCCGGGGTTGTTGTTGCGGTAATCAACAGTGCGGTGACGTTGGCACCGGCCGCGGCACGTGACCGGAACACGTGCGATGGAACCAGTGGGTCTGTGATCTTGCGTTCGTGTCGAACGACGAGCCCGAGCCCGACAGTGGCCAGCAGGATCGGGATCCAGGTTCCTGGGGAGCCCATCGATGACGGGGCCAGCCGGCTCAGCCCGTAGACCAGTAGGGCCAATGCGGTGCTCATACCGACCGAACCGAGTAGGTCCAAGCGCCGGCCGGAGGTCCGGGCGCCCGCCGGCAGGACGCGCGCTGCTACTAACGCGGTGGCGATGCCAATTGGCAGGTTAACCCAGAACACGGCCCGCCAGGTCAGATACTCGGTCAGCACCCCACCGAGCAGCCACCCGCTCGCGCCCCCCGTCGCAGCGGCTGCTGTCCACCAACCCACCGCGCGGCGGCGAGCGGCACCTGGCGGGCTGACGAGGCTGAGCAAGGCCAACGCAGCGGGTGAAAGCAACGCCGAGCCGACGCCCTGGACGACCCGAGCGCCGACGAGGGCCGCCTGACACCAGGCGAGGGCACACGCCCCGGATGCGGTCGTGAACACGGCGAGGCCGAGCAAGAACGTCCGCCGCGGTCCGATCAGGTCGGCAATTCGACCACCGGTGATGAGAAGTCCGCCGAATGCCAGCGTGTACGCGGTGATGACCCACTGCAGGCTCCCAGCGGACGATCCGAAAGACGACCGGACCACCGGTAGCGCGGTGGTCACGATTGTCACGTCGAGGACCACAACGAATTGCGCCACGCAGATCACAGCGAGGGATAGGCTCCGTCGGAGCTTGTTTCCAGCGAAACTCTTCATGCTGGAAACATACCCAGGGCCGTCGGACGTATAACCGGTAAGGTGGGTTTCAGTGGAAACACCATCAGCTGTCGAGACGGGCGCCGTGCGCGAGCTGCCCATGGTGGCCGGGCACCTCGCGCTCGACTTCGCGAACACCGTCGACGACCCCCTCGGTCTTGCTCGGTACGACCACATCGCGACTTTCACGGGTCTGCTGAGCTGGAGCGTGCGCGCGGGTGGTCTCTCACCAGAGCGGGCTAAGCGCCTCGAACGGGCTGCGGCAAGCCAGCCACGAGCCGCGGCGGCCGCATTGAGAAAGGCACACACTCTGCGCCACGTTCTCAGCAGCATCTTCACCGCCGTTGCGACTCGCGGCGGCTTATCGACAACACACTGGGCGGAGCTGCAGCCTTTCGTCAGGGAAGCGATCAGCCACGCCGAAATCACGCCGATAACAGGCGCTCGCGAATACCAATTGACCTGGCCACACTCGGATGACTTCGGCGCCATGCTCTGGCCCATCGCGCAGGCAGCGCTCGCCTTGCTCACGGGCCCGGATCTCCATCGGGTGAAGCGCTGTGCCGGTTGCCCGTGGCTATTCCTCGACCGGTCGAAGAACGCCAGTCGCCGCTGGTGTGCGATGAATGACTGTGGCACTCACGAGAAGATTCGTCGTTACGTTGCTCGCCGGGCCGAGCGCCGTTCGCGGTAATGGCCATGCGGATCCGCCCGCGACACTCCGGTCGCCCCTGAGTAAACCAAGTCAGCGACGTCGGATGACGTGGAGTTCCTCAGCGCGCATCAACAGCTTCACTTGACCTTCCCCGGTGGAACTGCCCGCGAGGCTAACCCGACGACATGTATCGCAGCTCCGACTCTCGCCGCCGGTGCTTCGTCACAGTCATCCTCAGATAGGAAGGGCGCCGCCGGCCTTGACCATCTTCATCGTGAACTGCGAGTTGACGCGGGCGAGACCGGGTAGCTCGGCGAGCTGGTTCATGTAGAACGCCTCGTAGGCGGCCTGGTCGGCCACCGCGACACGCACCACGTAGTCGGGCAGGCCGAACATGCGGCGGCACTCGACGATCGCGTCGAGGGCGGAAATGCCCGCCTCAAAGGCCTCAACCGTCGCCCGGTCTTTGAGGGTGAGCTCGACGTGCACCGTGACCTCGAAACCGCGGCCGACCGCAGCGGGATCTATGTCCGCGTGATACCCCCGGATGACGCCAGCCTGCTCAAGCGCCCGGACCCGGCGTAGGCACGGGGAGGGCGAGAGCCGAACACGCTCAGCGAGCTCGACATTCGTGAGCCGTCCGTCGGCCTGGAGCTGACGCAGAATTGCGCGATCGATGGCATCCATTGGCAGATCATGCCGCAACTAGCTAACCAGCGCGCAATAAAGCAAGGAAATGGCGCGCCTTCATAACTATCCTCGCGTTATGCGCACCACGGTTGAGAAAGCGCCGAGCCGGACGCTGAGCGGTGCGGCCGGCATCGGGATCGCGGTCGGCGTATACGGCGTCTCATTCGGTGTTCTCGCGGTGGCAGCCGGGCTGAGCCCGGCCCAGGCGTGTGTGATGTCGATGCTTGTATTCACCGGCGCGTCCCAGTTCGCGTTCGTCGGCGTGCTTGCCGGCGGCGGTGGAGCACTCGCGGCGATCACCCCCGCGGTCGTGCTAGCCCTGCGCAACGCCGCCTATGGGCTCTCGCTCCTCCCCATCCTGCCGGGACGGCTCCGCCATCGCGCGATCGTCGCCCAGCTGGTGATCGACGAGAGCACCGCGATGGCGCGGGCACAGGACGAACCGCGCGCAGCGTGGCGTGCCTTCCTGGCCACCGGTCTCAGCGTCTGGCTGTGCTGGAATGCTGGCACGCTCGCCGGCGCACTACTGGGCGGCGGGCTTGGCGACCCGCTCTCGCTCGGCCTCGACGCGATGTTCCCGGCAGCGTTTCTCGCGCTCCTGGCGCCGCAACTGCGCCGTCCGGGCGCGCCCGCCGCCGCGGTCGCAGGGGCCATGATCGCCGTTGCGGTGCTTCCGTTCGCCCCTGCCGGCGTGCCCGTGATCGCGGCGCTCGCCGGCGTCTTGCCTGGCCTGCTCGTGGCCAGAGGCGTTAAAGCAGGGAGCGCCAACGCATGAGCTGGACTCTGCTCTTGGCACTCGGAGGCGCCTCGTATGCGCTGAAGGCGGTCGGTCCGGTTCTCGCCGGCGGCCGGGAGCTCGGGCCCCGAGTCCGCCGAACGCTCGACCTGGTCGCGGTACCGCTGCTAGCTGCGCTGATCCTTGTCCAGACGCTCGGCAACGGCCACCGGCTCGGGCTCGACGCCCGCGTGCCGGCGCTCGCCGTCGCCGCCGTCCTGGTCTGGCGGCGAGCGCCATTCCTGCTCGTGGTACTCGCGGCGGCCGGCACAGCAGCGCTCTTGCGCGCACTCGGCTGACCTGGCCTGACGAGGAATCGTCTATCAGGTCAGGGCAACAACAACACGGTGCCGGGTGCCTGCGTCGACAAGGTCGTGCGCTTCGGCGACGTGTTCGAGCGGAATCGTGTCGCCGATAGACATCGACAGCGCGCCATCGCGGGCGGCGGTAGTGAGGTCTGTGGCGGCCCGTTCCTTCGCCTCGCTGGGGAAGTCATCGCTGCCGAGCAGGCGGATGGTCATGTTGCTGAAGAGCATGGGCCAGAAGGGGAAGGTGGGTCGGTCCTGCCGGCTGGCGTACGCGGCGATGACCGTGCCGGTCTTGCCGACGGCGGCGTCGAGATCGACGTTGTCCGACAAGGCGACCTCGACGATCCGGTCGACGCCATCCGGTGCGACGGCCCGGATGTCGGCAGCGGGATCGGGCCGGTCCAGCGGGACGACGTGGTCGACCGCCGGCGTATCCACCTCAATCAGGTCGTTGCTGCTCCGGACCGTGCCAATCACGGTGGCCGCGCCCCAGCGAGCAAGCTGGGCGGCCAGGCCTCCGACACCTCCCAGCACGCCGTGCACCAGCACGGTCGCACCGGTGACCGGCCCGTCACCGAACACCGCCCGGTGAGCAGTGATGCCAGGAATGCCAAGGCACGCGCCGACGTCATCGGGAACGTCATCGGGTAGGTCGACCGCGAGTTGCTCCGGGACGACGGTGTACTGGGCCGCGGTGCCGAACGGTCGGTAAGACTGCGCGCCGTACACCCACACCCGACGCCCGACTCGATCGCGAGCGACACCCTCGCCAACGGCGTCGACGACCCCAGCGGCGTCGCTATGCGGGATGACTCGTGGGTAGGGCATTGACGAGCCCAGCCAGCCACGGCGCTTTTTCGTGTCACCAGGATTCACCCCGGAGTACCGCACGCGCACCCGGACCTCGCCGGGCCCCGGCTCCTGGTCAGGCAGCTCCCCAATCTGCAGGACGTCGCTAGCCGGTCCCTGACGGTCGTACCAGACTGCGCGCATCGCTCCTCCTCACGCTGGTTCTTCGGCACCTGCCTCCACCGGAGCGTTGGCGGCTCGGCGT
This sequence comes from uncultured Actinomycetota bacterium, assembly GCA_963748415.1. Lineage (GTDB taxonomy): Bacteria > Actinomycetota > Actinomycetes > Mycobacteriales > Jatrophihabitantaceae > CAVVJA01. Next base: position 463,400 of record CAVVJA010000020.1, read on the forward strand.
TCCAGCTGACGAGTTTCATAGATAAGGGCGACGAGCGTGATGAGCAGCACGCCGGCCGCGATGGCCACCGCAGGCGGGCCCAAGTTGTTGGTGCAGATTGCTCCGATGATTGTTCCTGCGACAAAGGCGACCACCACAGCGCCAAAGTTGCCGGCATGCCGTCTCGCTGACGGATCGTGGTCCATGATCCACTGATAGGTGGCAGCTGTCGCGGTGCGTAGGTTTCCGGTCGCCAACAGCGTGCTGTATGGCGCGTCGACCAACATCCGAGAGCTTGACCACTGGATGGAGGCAGCGAAGGCAACGGGAACGGTGACCAATAGTGCTGGCGCGTCATCGGGCAAGCTCGCAACTGCCGCCAGAATGACAATTTCGGCGCCGAGCGCCACCCGCAGCGGTCGGCGTACCTGGCGGCGAACGCTCGGTCGAGCCAACGATTCCGTAGCGACGACGCCGACCATGAATGCGGCGATCGGTATCAAACGTAAGAGGGCCGCATGCCAGTGACGCGAAGCGGTCTCGACGCCGAACACGACAATATTTCCGGTCTGCGCGTTCGCGAAGACGGCGTGCCCAACAAAGGTATATGCGTCGAGGAAGCCGCCCACGGTCGTGAGCAAAACTCCAACGGCCAGAGTCTCGTTCCGAGTTCTGATACTGGTCACCTGGCAAGAGTTCATGGAAGCGTCGCGCGGTTCAAGAGTCACCTCGACATTCCGCGCGCCTAGTGCCGAGGCCTCGATGGGTGATGCGCTGTATTCCTGCGTTGATCATTCTGGGTATTCACCGTTGTGCGGTTGGTGGAGACCAGCGTGGAGAACGTGGTTTTCCTGCGACGCATTGAGGCGATCCGCCGCTATTACGCGACGCTCGAAACCCCGCTACGGCGCTACTACCACAGCGTATACACTGAGTGTATTGTTGGTCGGCATGACGGTTCCGCTGACTCTGCTCAGCCTGCTCGAGCGCCAACCTCTTGATTTGATCTGTGGATTTTTCGCGTCCGCGTTGCACTTGGCGATGATCTCGTCTGCGGTCGCTTTCCAGATGAATGGCTTGGGGTTGTCGTTCCAGTGCGCGGCTCAGGTGGTGATGGCTCGGTGAGCTCGGCGACACTGGTGAACGGCGCGGCGCAGTCGCTTGTCGGTGAGTTCTTTGAACCAGCGTTCGATCAGGTTCAGCCAGGAGCTCGACGTGGGCGTGAAGTGTAGGTGCCAGCGGCGGCGGTTTTTGTGCGCGAGCACTTGGTAATCTCGGGGCCGCTGTGCGCCGACAGATTGTCCAGCACACGTGGATCGCAGTTGACGCGGCACGACGCGTCGATCTGTTTGAAGAAGCGCAGCACGTCGGTGCCGCGTGAGCTTTCTGGCAGTCGGTAAGCACTGGCCGGTTGCGATGTTCATCGCGGCGAACAGGTCGATGGTGCGTTGCGCTTGTAGTGTGGGTCATGTGGCGGCCGCCGGGTGTGAGCGGCAAGCTGGGCTGGGTGCGATCCAGCGCCTGGCACTGGGTTTTCTCGTCGTAGCTGAACACCACGCCGCGCCGGCGGATTGAACAACATCCGACCACATCGACCAGCTTCTCCTCGAAGTACGGATCATTGCTGACCTTGAAGGTGTCGACCTTCCACGGCTTGAGGCCGTGGTCGGCCCAGACCGAGCCACGCGTCCTTGCCAATCCCGACCTGCGGGCCATCGACCGAGTCGTCCAGTGCGTCGAGCCGTCACCGGCGTCTCGCTCATCGTGAGAGGACCACCTCGGCTACCGTGCCCGGCACCAGCGACGACTTACGACCACGACCCTCCGCGATCACCACGACACCGGCCGGTCCCCGATCAGCGAACCTCGACCGCCACCGACGCACCGTGTCCGAGTCAACCACGATCCGCCGCGCGATCTGTTCATTGACGACACCGTGACGGCAGAAGCAACGCCTGGCCTGCACCACCTGCGATGCGGCAAAGAGATTCGATAGGTAAGGGTGTATGTAGGAAGGGATAGAATGAAAAAAAGAAGAAAACTAGCCACGGCTATGACCTCAAGCGCGACTACGACGCCTACTTCGGCCGCGGCAAGCCACTGCCGTTCGGCCAGGTCTATGCGACGCTCGCCCGGCTCGCCCGCGATGGGAAAGTATTGGCCGCCGACGCCGAGCCGGGCGGGGGGCCGGACCGCAAGCGGTATGTGATCACCGACCAGGGCGTCACCGAGGTCGAGGCGTGGCTCGCCGAGGCGGTCCCGCCCGAGCCGAACCTACAGACGGTGCTGTTCGTCAAGGTCGTGCTAGCGCTGATGTCCGGCCGCTCGGCCGAGCACTATCTGGACATCCAACGCGCGGCGCACCTGAAGCGGATGCGCGAGCTGACCGAGCTGAAGCGAACCGGCTCGATCATCGACGCCTTGCTCGCCGACTACGCCCTGTTCCACCTGGAGGCCGACCTGCGCTGGATCGAGCTCACTGCCTCTCGGCTGGACGCTCTCGCCAAGGAGCTGACGTCGTGATGCTCGAGGCACATGAGATCACTTTCTCGTTCGGGCGTACGCCTGGCGCTCCGCGGCGCGTCCCTCGTGATCTACCGCCGGAGAGATCCTCGCCGTGATGGGCCCGAGCGGATCGGGCAAGTCGACACTGCTGCACTGCCTCGCCGGCATTCTTGTGCCGGACAGCGGCGAGATCACCTTTGCCGGCCAGCGTCTCGACCCGATGGATGAGGGCGCGCGCAGCGCGCTGCGCCGGGATCGGTTCGGCTTCGTGTTCCAGTTCGGCCAGCTGGTGCCCGAGCTGACCGCCCAGGAGAACGTGGCGCTGCCGCTGTTACTCGGCGGGACGTCGCGGTCTGCGGCAATGGGAGAAGCGGCGACGTGGTTCGGCCGGCTCGGTCTGGACGGACTCGAGCGACGCCGGTCGGGGGAGTTGTCCGGCGGGGAAGCACAGCGGGTCGCGCTGGCCCGAGGGCTGGTGAGCCGCCCGGAGGTGCTGTTCGCTGACGAGCCAACGGGCGCGTTGGACTCCCTGTACGGCGAGCAGGTTATGGAGCTGCTCACCACTACCGCCCGCGAGCAGGGCACCACCGTTGTCCTGGTCACCCACGAACCGCGGGTCGCCGCATACGCCGATCGCGAGGTCATCGTGCGCGACGGCCGGGTCACGGCCCCCGTGTGGGTGGCCCCGTGATCCGGCTCGCGCTACGACTCACTGTTGCCGGTGGCCGGGAGGCGCTGACCCGGCTCGTCGCGATTGTCCTCGCGGTCGCAATAGGCGTGGCGCTGCTGCTTGCAACCCTCGCCGGAATCAACGCGATCAACGGGCAGAACGCGAGATACGCCTGGCTCGAGACCGGTTTCACGCCCGAGTCACGGACCGCGGCACAAGGCGCCGACCCGCTGTGGTGGCAGATCACCGGCGACGTCTACGACGGCAAGACCGTGGCTCGCGTGGACGTCGCCCCGACCGGACCGCGTGCGCCGATCCCACCAGGCATCGCGCATCTGCCCGGGCCGGGCGAGTTCTATGCGTCTCCCGCGATGAGTACCTTGCTGCGCACCACGCCAGCGGCGCAACTTGGCGACCGGTACGGCGGCCGGCAAGTCGGCACGATCGCGAACTCCGCCCTGCCCGCGCCAGACTCGCTCGTCATCGTCATCGGGCAAACCGTGGCCAACCTTTCGCACAGCGGCCTCGCGGACCGTGTCACCGCTATCTCGACCACGGTGCCGAGCAGCTGCTCCGGCTGCCCCGCCGCGATCGGCATCAATGCCAACGGCATCACCCTCGTATTGAGCGTTGTCGCGTTGGCAATCCTGTTCCCCGTGCTGATCCTGATCGCCACCGCGACGCGGTTAGCGGCAACCCGCCGCGAACAGCGCTTCGCGGCGATGCGGTTGGTGGGTGCCACACCGCGGCAGGTGTCACTCATCTCGGCGGTCGAGGCGGCCACGGCGACCCTCGCCGGTGCGGCGCTTGGCTTTCCGTTGTTTTTCGTCATCCGCGCACCGCTGGCCAGCATCCCGTTTACCGGCGCGCCGTTCTTCCCGTCCGATCTGTCGCTGACGTTGGCGGACGTTCTGATCGTGGCGATCGGCTTGCCCATGGCCGCAGCGTTGGCAGCCCGGATCGCGCTGCACCGCGTGCAGATCTCACCGCTGGGTGTTACGCAGAAAGTGACGCCTCGTCCACCTCGCCCGTACCGGCTGACTCCGCTGGCGGCTGGGATCCTCGAGCTGGCGTACTTCACCGTGGTCGGGCCACCACGTACGACCGGTGGTCAGACGATCGCTTACGTCGCCGGCTTCGGGCTGATCATCGTCGGCCTCATCTGCGCGGGCCCGTGGCTGACCATGGCCGGTGCGCGCTTCACCGCGGGTCGGGCCCGGCGGCCGGCGACCCTGCTCGCGGGCCGCAGGTTGGCCGACAATCCGCAGGCAGGGTTCCGCGCGATCAGCGGCCTGGTGCTGGCGTTGTTCATCACGAGCGTGTCCATCGGCGTGATCACGACACTCGTCGCCTTCGCCGGGCCGTCGAGCGGATCAGCCGCCGCCAGCACGATGGTCAACTATTTCTCGCACGATTCTTCTGGTCAGCTCGTCAGCGCTGTGCCCTCCGTGCCGCCCCGCATGATCAACAATCTCAGCGCCATCGGCGGAGTTACGGGCGTGACGGTGATTCACCAGAACCCTGCGGTGCAGCCGGATCAGCCGGGACCGGATGGGCTCGTCCTCTGCGCACAGCTCACCCACACGCCAGCCATCGGTAAGTGCCGGCGCGGCGCGACGGTGGTTGCGATCGACAGCATGCTCGGCAACGGATTCGGCCGAAAAACAACTATCGATCAGGTCGTATGGCCGGCTGCTCCGATTAGCCCAGAAGCGCTCGCGGCGTTGCCGGTGCATGCACTCGTCGTCGGCGCCAATGGATCTACAGCGGCGGTCGAGACCGCGCGGACGCAGCTAGAAGACGCCGTTCCTAGTCGGTTTCCTCCCGACACGCTCTCGTCGATGAACCCGGACTCCGATCGCCTCCTCGCCGGGTACAAGCAGCTGGCCAACGTCGTGATCCTCGTCAGCCTGCCGATCGCCGGCTGCAGCCTCGCGGTCGCCGTCGCGGCGGGACTCGCCGACCGCCGACGTCCGTTCAGCGTGCTGCGGCTGACCGGCGTGCCGCTCGCCATGTTGCGGAGGGTCGTAGCGTTGGAAACCGTCGTACCGCTCGTCCTCACCGCTGCCGCTTCGATCGCCATCGGCTTCGTGGCCGCAGCGCTGTTCCTGCGGGCCCAACTCGACCAGACCCTCGTCGCGCCCGGCCTCCAGTACTACCTGATCGTTGCCCTAGGGCTCGTCGCCGCGCTGGCGATTCTCGGCTCCACCTTGCCGATGTTGTCGCGGATCACCGGCCCAGATGCGTCCCGCTTCGATTGACGCCCGGCGGGCGTCGATAGCTTCGGCGTGTCTATCGACTGAGATCGACATTGGCCGCCAGGATAATCACCATGGCGAAGGTGACCCGGACCGACCGAGCCGAGCCATGCAGCAGGTGCGGTGATCCGGTCGAGGTTGACGTCATCACAACGGACGGGTTGGAAGGCATAGAGACCGAGGAGGCCCGTGCCTTCCACAAGGATGACCGCACCCGCGCCGATGAATTGTGCCAGCGGGGCCGGCAGCCGGCGCTCGTATAAGGCTAAAGCTCTGCAGTAGAAGTCGGGTCAAGCATCGGGCCGAACTCGAGCAACATCGCCTTGGCGCGTCCCGCGGGTTGGTGTGACGCGAGTCAACATCCGAGGTGATCAGGCGCCTCACCAGTACCACGAATGCGCGGTAGCTGCACCAAGGCAGCTGGGCAAGCGTGCTGACGCGTTACTCGGCGCATTGCCTTGCGCGCCCGACCATAATGAGGACGCTCGACCTCTGTGCCCGCCAGGGTCAGACTTGCACTCGTCGGAGAAATGATGAGCCGTTGGGCCACGAGGTTCAGGCGACGCCAGTACCTCAAAGGCAGCCTGTGGGCACTGCCGTTATGCGGCTGCGTCATCGGTGTATTGCTGGCGCAACTGCATTTACACACGCATTGCGCCCGGTCGCGGTGGCGGCCATGGTTGAACAGGCCGGCGAGCGAGTGTTTGATCAGTGGCAGGAGATCCTTGCCACACAGACTCTGAATTCCGATCACACTACGAGCGAATTCGACGCCACGTCCAACCCACCGGTGCTATTCGAGCAGGCGGGTGCGATTCAAGCGATACACCTGAGCGGCTTGGCGGCCACGGCCACGGAACACGACTGCCTGATGGTGCTTGGCCACACTGCGGGCGACGTCGTCGCGCCCGGCGAGGTACTCGTCGAGATCAAGACCAGGACTGACGGCAAAACCTATACTTCACCCGACCCGAAGCAACTGCGCGGACTGGTCGCTCTGGGTGTCGAACGCACGATTGAGCAGGATCCTGCTTTCGCCCTCCGCATTCTCGTCGACATCGGAATCAAGGCACTCTCGCCGGCCGTGAACGACCCGACGACAACGATACAGATACTCGATTACATCGAGATCTTCCTGCACCGGATTTGCACCGCGGACCTGCGCGATCAACACACATATGCCGATCCAACAGGCATTCCGCGAGTTGTGATCCCTGGACGCACCTGGGTGGATTACCTCCAGCTGGCAGTCACTGAGATCCGAACGTATGGCACTCACTCCGTCCAGGTTTGCCGACGGTTGCGATCGCTGCTCAACGGCCTGCTTGTCGTGGCCGCGCCCGATCGTCGCGAAGCTATTCACACCGAACTTTCGCTGCTGGACGACAGCATCACGAGAGGCTTCCCCGACGCGGCTGACCAAGCGATCGCGCGAGCAAGCGACCCTCAGGGCATCGGCGCACCGGCCATGGAGTGGACGCACACGCACCGTGGGCGACGCCAGTAAGTGGCCAACACCCGTGCAAGGGCGCGCGGACTACAGGACCACGTCGGCGAGCCGATCGATCTGATCGAGCGACGCGGTGGTCGGATCGAAGTACAACTCGGTGACTCCCGCGTCGCCGAACGCCTGCACGGCACCGCGGATCGCGGCCTCGGAACGGAGGGCGCCTTCGGCGATCATCTCCGCGTATTCCCCCAGGAATCCGTAGTAGTCGCGCAGGTATCGGCGGGAGTCGTCGTCGGCGTCGGTGCCGAGGGAAAAGTACGCGAGGGCCGCAAACCGCGGCTCCCCGACCCGACCGGCCTCCCGCCACGCGGCTGCTACCCGCTCGACGAGAGCCGCGGCGTGCTCGGGTGGCGCGCCACCGATGGTCAATCCGACGGCCCAGTCGACGACCCTCTGCACCGCCTTGTCGCTGGTACCGCCAATGAGGATTGGTACCCGGCTTTCGTGGATCGGCGTGGGACAAATCGGTTTGGCGTTGCCGTCGACGCGCGCACCCCGCCACGCCTGATGTAGCGTCTCCAGGTCGCGATCGAAATCGGGACCTCTGGTGTGGAAGTCTTTACCCACAACGTCGAAGTCGTCGGCTCGACCGCCCGGAGCGAGCCCGAGCGTCAGGCGGCCATTGGAAAGCTGGTCAATACTCGCGGTCGTTTTCGCCAGCAGCGGTGCCGGGTAGAGCGGGGCAAGCAGCACATTGGTCAGCAGCCCGATCCGCGTCGTTGCGCCGGCCGCTGCGGCCAAGGCAGCGAGCGAGTCGTAGCTCGGATACACCACCCGGTCGATTGTGGCCAGCCCTGAGAACCCTCGCTCCTCGGCGCGCTTTGCCCACTCCACGAGACGAGTTCCAGGCGTGCCGGGCACCGGGTTCGGTAAGCCAATGCCGATCCTCATGCGGGCTCCTTTGCTGCGATCGACGCGAATCTAGCCTGCCGGGATCGGGCTCGGCATGGCAAGCGGCGCGGCCAGACTTGATGATCTAAGACTTGCCGTCGCTATTTGGCATTAACTGTCGGGTGGCCCGGGGGGATCGCACCCCCGGGCTCCCACAGAACGGAGCGTGACAGTCTCCCGTCACTCCGCTCTTCTCATCGCAGTCCGGCGAACGTGCGAACCATGCGCCAGTGCGCGAACAGGTCGGGGTCTCGATCGATGATCCCGAACCACCACGCCTTGAAGCGTTTGTAGGACCGCAGCCGTTTGTATTTCATGCCTGCCCAGCGCATCAGGTAGGTGTTGATGCGCTGCAGGAGGGGCACTATCCGCGACGGGTAGAACCGGCCGTAGTAGTTGATCCAGCCCGCCACGATCGGATTGATCTGCGCGGCGATCTCGTCCAGGTCCGCGTTGGACCCACCGGTGCAGCCGCCACCGACGAACCCGCTGACCCATCTCGGCGAGGGCCTGTCGGCTGGCCGCGGGCATGAACGAGCTGAACAGCCCGTCCTTGCCCCGCGCCTGCCGCAGGGTAAACGTGAACCCGAGGAAGGTGAACGACGTGTGCTCATGCTGCTCGCGCCGCCGGTCTCCGTCCTTGCAGTACACGATCCTGGTCTTGTCGGGGTGCAGCCGCAGCCCGACGTCGGCCATCCTCGCCGTGAGCGCGGCCAGCACCTGCTGGGCCTGCCGCTGGGTCACGCAATGCACGACCGCGTCGTCGGCGTACCGCTCGAACTCCACCGTCGGGAACTCGCGCGCCAGCCACGAATCGAACGCGTAGTGCAGGAACAGGTTCGCCAGACGGGCGAGATCGATGACCCTTGTGGGGTCCCCCGGTCCCGCTGCCGCACCGTGCCGTCGGGTAACTGCAGCGGAGCTTGTGAGCCACCGCTTCACGTACAGCAGCACCCAACGCTGCTCGGTGGTGATGTTGGCTTCGACCGCTTTGACCATCAGGTCCCACGGCACGCTGTCGAAGAACTCGGCCACATCAAGATCGATGACCCACGCCTTCTGCCAGCACCGCGTGCGGCACATCGCCACCGCATCCAGCGCGCTGCGCCCGGGCCGGTACCCGTAGGAGTCGGCATGAAAGATCGACTCCGTCCGCGGTTCCAGCGTCAGCGCCGCCACCGTCTGCGCCACCCGATCCGCCACAGTCGGCACCCCGAGCACCCTTGTGCCCGCGCCCTGCCGGTCTTGGGTATCTCCACCGCCAGCACCGCAGGCGGAAAGTAGGTCCCCGACGACATCCGATTCCAGATCTTGTACAGGTTGTTCTGCAGATCGGCCTCGAAGCTCGGCGATGGACTGCCCATCCACCCCGGCGGCACCCTTGTTCGCCTTGACTCGCTCGTACGCCTCCCACACCAGCTGCTTCGATATCAAACGGCTTGTCAGCCTGACCTGACCTGCCCACTCGTCTCCTCCCAGAACCTCATCGGTCCCGGTTGCTCGCGCGAACAAATCCATCGATGAGCCGGCCCCTTCGCTCCACCCCCATTACAGGGCTTCACCGCTACTACGAGCCGGTCCGCCAGCAGGCGCCGCGACGGTACTCAGCGTCTCCGGTTTCCGCCGTACGACGCGCTCCCTCTCGCCACCCCATGCCACCAGCACGGGCGGCAGTGTCGGCACCCGCCTTCCCACGTTCCGTGCAGGAGCCGCAGACCGGGCTCGCGCCGCCTGCACGCCGGACACCGCCTGGCCAATAAGCGGGCACCCGCCAGGCTCATCCCGGAGACTCTTGTCTCTCCGGTTTTGATGTCATCTAGTTGTTTCGACACTTCAACAGCGGTTCGCTTCACGCTCGCCTTCCCGGTCCCCACCTGACGCATCACGTGCGCCTTTTCCTCATCGCTCACCACGACGGTCATCAACCAACGCAGCATGAGGTGGTTTGACGCCTCCCCCCGCAGGGCGACGCCGAAGGGCCAGCAACCTTCATCACCTGCACAGCACCGCATCAAGAGATCTCCTACGGCGACTCCCTCTCTGCGTTCGTGGCACACCCAAGATCAACTCGCTGGCCGGAGTCTGGGCCGGGCCGGGCTGCGCACGCCAAAATCCTGCCGAGCTGCGGATACCGGATACGCATGAGCTCGGCTCAGGACGCGGTGTTGGTGACGGCAAGCGCTCCTATGTTGGACAGGATCTGAGTCCGACGCGCCGCTGACAAACCCGACTTGTTGAGGCTCACCGCCACTGTTCGCTGGCCGGAGGAAGTGACGAGCAGCGGCACGCTGTAACCCGCGCCAAGTCCGCCAGTCAAGATCGTCCCGGGAACGTCCCCGATGGTAACTTGCGTCGCCGTCGCACCGTTGGCGACATAGTCCGAGACCGTGCTGGCGGCCCGCTTCGAAGCTTGCGCAGGCGTGCTGTACAGCGCGACGTTGATCTCAATTTGCGGTGTCGCCGACCGGCCCGGCGCAGCGGCCGGAACGCCGTACCGACAGTTCAGGTAGCTCAAGCGCCCAAGCGTCTTGTCCGGAATCCCCACGATGAACGCCGTCTTGCCGCCGATCGTGTAGCCGGCGGCGCGCTGAACGTCATACAACGTCAGGAGCGCATAGCAGTTCCCGGAGAACTTGGTCATCGGCGTGGCCGGCTGACTCGACGTAGCGCTGCTAGCGCTCGACGACGACGCCGACGAGCTTCCGCTGGTCGGTCCGGAGGCCGTGATGGTCACCGTATGGGTGGACGACGAGGAGGGCGCCTTCGTGCACGCTGCGAGCGCGGCGACCACCAGCACGCCGACCGCGAGTAGCCGGGCGATCGCGGTCGGCCGGGCGAAGCCGCCCTCCGAACCGACGAACGTCCGCTGGGTCAGATTCCACATCGCAGCACCGATAGCCCCAATCCGTGTCACCGGGTCAGCCTGACCGACCACCCATCATTCAGTGTGGAGACACGCCCTACCGTTGTGAGCGTAATGTGCTCCTGCCTGGTGTGCTGTCGCTTCGCGACGCAGATCGTATCTGGCGTCAACCGCGGGTTTCCGATAGACCGATATGTGACGGGCGCCGTGGTGGTGTCCGGCCGCCAACTGGATAAGGACAGGACGCGACATGCCAGATTTCGATGACATCAAGAAGATGGTCGACGAACACGACGACCAGGTCGACGCGGGCCTGGAGAAGGCCGGCGACATGGCGGAGTCGAAGTTCGGCCACGGTGAGCAGATCGATCAAGTCGTCGAGAAGGCGCAAGAAGCTACCGGTAGCGACGATCAGCAGTAGCCGACAGGCGACCAAGGGGTTCGTGCGCGTTCGACCCGGGGGCCGGCGACCCTCCCTCCGCCGAGTTGATCTTGGACCTAATGCCAACCAGCACGTAAGTCCAAGATCATCGCCACGGGGTAAGCACATAGTGGAACGGATCCCGAGGGAAGACGGATGATGGCTGTTTTGCACCCGCGTGACCTCGACGTCGCGATCGCCGACAGAGCCGACCGGCTGGATGCCGATTCAATCGCGGTGTCCACATGACCTCCGAAGCTCTGGTCATCGACGGCTGCGCGATCGCCACGGTGGATGACGCCGACCAGGAGTACGGCCGCGGGCACCTTGTGATCCGTGACGGCCGGATCGACGTCGTTGCTGACGGCCCCGCACCGGCCGTCGAAGGAGCCCGCCGAGTCGACGGCTCAGGCTGCCTGGCGACGCCCGGCTTCATCAACGTCCATCACCACCTGTACCAGTGGATTACTCGCGGCTATGCGCAGGACGGGACGCTGTTCGAATGGCTGACCACGCTGTACCCCGTCTGGCGGCACCTGGACGCTGACCTCGAATACCACGCCGCCCGCGCCGCGCTAGCGAGCCTGGCTCTCTCCGGATGCACCACAACGACCGACCACCACTACGTTTTTCCGCGTGATGGCGGCGATCTCTTTGCCGCGGAGGTAGCAGCGGCCCGGCAGATCGGACTGCGATTTCATCCCTGTCGGGGGTCGATGGACCTTGGGCAGTCGCGGGGCGGCCTGCCGCCGGAGGCCGTCGTCGAGGATCGGGACGCGATCCTGGCGGCGTGCGAACACGCGGTGTCGACCTACCACGATCCCGCGCCAGATTCGATGTTGCGGGTCGCGCTGGCGCCCTGCTCGCCGTTCTCGGTGACCGGGGATCTCCTGCGCGAATCGGCCGACCTCGCCCGCCGCCTGGGCGTGCGCATGCATACCCACCTCGCCGAGACCGTCGACGAGAACGAGTTCTGCCAGCAGAAGTTCGGCTGCGGTCCGGTCGACTACGTCGAGCAGATGGGCTGGCTCGGCGACGACATCTGGCTTGCGCACTGCGTCCACTTGTCGTCGACCGATATCGCGAAGTTCGCGGCCTCGGGCACTGCGGTCGCTCACTGCCCGAGCTCTAACGGCCGACTCGGCTCGGGCATCGCCCCGATCCCCGAGCTGCTTGCGAGCGGTGCGCCGGTTGGGCTGGGCGTCGACGGGGTCGCGTCAAATGAGCACGGTGGGCTGGCCGAGGAGCTGCGCCAGGCGGTGCTCGTCGCGCGCTGCCGCAAAGGTCCGCGTGCGCTCACTGCCCGCCAGTCGCTGCGGATCGGCACGATGGGCGGTGCCCGGTGCCTCGGACGCCAAGACGAGATCGGCTCACTGCAGGCCGGAAAGCTGGCCGATGTCGCCCTGTGGCGGATCGACGATCTCGGGCACGCGGACATCGCCGATCCCGTGTGCGCCATCGTTCTCGGCCCGCCTGCCACTCTGCAGTTGCTGCTCGTTGGTGGCTCGGTGGCTGTCGAGGCCGGCGAGATGCGCACGGCCGACACCGAATCGCTAGCGAGGCACGCGCGTGCGTCGGCTCGCGAGCTTGGCCGTCGCGCCGGCGTGTCCTGAGCCTGTCAGCTCTCTTGGCGGATGTCGCTGACCTGCTTGTCTGGTCGCAAGCCACGCCACGACGGGTGCCGGAGGCGGCCATCCCCGGTCCACTCGGTGAACCTGACCTCCCCGATGAGGCGTGGACTGACCCAGTGCGCCTCTTGGGCGATGACATTGGGCACGCCATCGGCAAACGGTGCGGTCCGCCGCGCAAGTTTCCGCAGTCGCGTCATCAGATCCGCGAGCATGTCCTCGGTGAAGCCGGTACCGACGTTGCCGATATAGCGCAGCCCGTCCTCGCTCGGCAGGCCTAGCAGCAGCGAGCCAATCGTGCCCGCTCGCCGTCCTTGACCGGGCCGCCAGCCACCGACGACGACTTCTTGGGTGCGAATGTTCTTGATCTTCACCCAATCCGGAGAGCGCCGACCGGGGAGGTAGTGCGACGAGCGTCGCTTGGCGACGATGCCTTCCTGGCCCCGTCGCTGACTCGCCCGAAGGGCCGCGGCGCCGCCGCCCCGCAGGACCGGCGGGGTCCGCCAGTGCGCGCCCTCGAGCTCGAGTCCATCGAGGAGCTGCCGGCGGTCGGAGTAGGGAAGCTCGAGCAGCGATCGGCCATCGAGGTGTAACAAGTCGAAGATCAGGTAGACGACTGGATCTTGGTCAGCGAGCCGGCGCGCCTCAGACGCGCTGGCGACATGCATCCGTCGCTGTAGTCGATTGAAGCTCGAGCGTTGATCTTTGTCGAGGACGGCGATCTCGCCGTCCAGGACAGCCTGGGTCGTTCCTAACTGTGCGCCAAGCTCACGCAGTTCCGGGTAGCTGACTGTGATGTCTCGATCGTTGCGGGACCACAGCGTGATCCGGCCGCCGTCGATCTCGCTGATCGCGCGCACGCCGTCCCATTTCACCTCGAAGGCCCATTGTTGGTCATGGGACGCTGGCGGGAGGTTACCTAGTGTGGCCAGCATCGGTGCGATCCGACGCGGCGGTTGCCAGTCCGGGTGCGCTGCGGCGCCCATGCGATGCATGATCCAGTTCTTGCCGCCCGTGTGGATCAGCGCGAAGCGGCCTTGCGTGCGGTGGCCGTTCAGAACGACCTTGACTTCGCGGTCCGACCATTCCTCCAACTGGTAGGTGCCGCGGTCCCAGATCGACACGCTTCCCCCGCCGTACTCTCCCGCCGCGATCGTCCCCTCGAAGTCGAGGTATTCCAACGGATGGTCTTCCGTTTGCACGGCAAGGTGGTTGCGTTTGGTGTCTTGCGGGATGCCCTTGGGGACCGCCCACGAGACGAGCACGCCGCCTCGTTCCAGCCGGAAGTCCCAGTGCAGGGCTCGCGCGTGGTGTTCCTGTACCACGAAGCGATGGCCGTCGTCTGCCGCAGACGGCGGAGCGGTCGGAATCGGCTCTGGCGTGCGACCGGGGCGCCGCTTGCGGCGATATTCGGTCAGGCCGCCTCCGGTCACCGGCCCCATCCTTGTCGAGCTGGAAAGTGGCTGGCCGCGCGCAGACAAGCGATCAACTCACGAAGACCTGGCACGACCCGGTCCTCGGTGATCATGCCGTACCCGAGCACCAGACCATCCGGAACCGGTGGGTCTTGGCAGTAGTCGGCGAGTCGGATCAGGCGGACGCTGCGGGCTTCGGCGGCCGCGATCGCCGGTGCGAGGTCCAGTCGTCTGGACTCGCGGACCCGTGCGCAGACATGGAGGCCGGCGACCGATGGCACGACGTCAAGGAGATCGGCGGCCTCGCTCTCGAGAGTGTTCACGACGTGCATATGACGTACGGCGTAGATCCGGTTGGCCCGGCGGACGTGCCGGGCCAAGTCGCCGTCGTTGATGAACCGTGCCAGGGCGCGTTGTAACGTGGGATCGCTGTGCCAGTCGGTCAACTGCTTCGCTAGCCGGAGCGCCTTCCGGAGCGAGGCCGGCGCGACCAGGAAACCCATCCGCAGCGCCGGAAGCATCGTTTTCGCGAAGGTGCCGACGTACAGCACACGGCCCGAACGGTCGAGGCTCTGCAGCGGTTCGAGGGGTCGGTGCGCGAACCGGAACTCGGCGTCATAGTCGTCTTCGATGATCACCGCTCCGTGCGCCTCGGCCCACTCGAGCAGCGCGGTGCGCCGCGCCAGCGACATCGCCATGCCCATCGGGAATTGATGTGACGGGGTCGTGTAGACGAGTCGGGCCGAGGCCGGGAGTCGCGTTACGTCGAGGCCCTCGGTGTCCACTGGCACGCACACCACCCGTGCTCCGTGCGTGCGGAAGAGCTGGCGCGCAGCCGGGTATCCGGGCTCTTCGACGGCGACGGTGTCGCCGGGTTCGATCAGCACGCGAGCGATGAGGTCGAGTGCTTGCTGGGCTCCGTTCGTGATGAGGACGTCCGAGCTGGCCGCACGTACGGACCGCGATATCCCGATATGTCTGGCGATCGCCTCCGTCAGCACCGGTTGCCCGCTCGGACCGACATACTCGCCTCGGCCGATGCCAGTTCGGGTGAGCTCGCGGTTGACGAGTCGCCGCCACACATCGACGGGGAAGAGGCTGACATCGGGCATGCCAACGCGGAAGTCGTAGCGTGCGCCGACGCCGGACAGGGCCGGGAACGGACGGACGGATTCCCACAGTGCGCGGGGACGGACCTCGGCGCCCGGAGGTGCGGACCGGTGACGCGGCCTCTGTTCCGCGTCCCCACTCACAAACGTGCCCGCTCCCACCCGCCCTACCAGGAATCCTTCGGCGATGAGCCGGTCATACGCGACGGACACGGTGCTGCGCGAGACGGACAGCCGCTCGGCGAGTTCCCGCGTCGGCGGCAATCGCTCGCCCGGGCGTAGTCGTCCATCGATAATGGCGTCTTGTAGCTGGCGATAGATCCGATCCGTCCGGTCGCCCGTGCCGTCGAGGCTGATGTGCACCTCCATCCAGCGACCCTACATTGGCCCATAAATGATGACCTGAATTGGCCCTTCTTCGACGCCAATCCCGTACCTACCGTGGCTACCGTGACGACGAAACATCAGCAGCGCGTGGTCAACCTCACGCAGGCGCGAGCCTGGGTGGTCACACCCGTTCGAACCAGCGATCACGACCAATGGGCGGCGCTATTCCGCGCGTATGGGCGGTCTCACCGCCTCCAGCTCAGCCCGGAGACGATCGAGGCAGTGTGGCGCGGGCTGCACGATCGCAACCATGTGGTGCAAGGGCTGGTCGTGCGCCGGACGTACAGCGGGCCGCCGGTTGGGCTGGCGCACTACCGCGCGTTCCCGCGGACGTTCGGCCCGAGACAGGGCTGCTTCGTGGACGACCTCTTCGTAGACCCCGCGGCCCGGGGCGAAGGCGCGGCCTCAGCCGTGCTGGCCCACTTGCGACGCTTGGCCGCGGTTCGAGGCTGGGGGGCCGTGCGATGGTTGATGGCCGCCGACACTGGCCGCCCCCGCATCGTCTATGACGGCCTCGCCGCGCGCGCACCGTGGACCACCAACGACGGGTGGGTCGCCTGACCGGCCCGCCCGGGCGAGCGATCGCGGCCGGTCGCTGTCGATCGTGTGCATCCGTGATGGGATTACGGTCGACATGACGACCACTCGCCTCGGAGAGGAACACGATGCCTACACGCACC
Organism: uncultured Actinomycetota bacterium; assembly: GCA_963748415.1. Lineage (GTDB taxonomy): Bacteria > Actinomycetota > Actinomycetes > Mycobacteriales > Jatrophihabitantaceae > CAVVJA01. Next base: position 479,716 of record CAVVJA010000020.1, read on the forward strand.
GCGCACACCGCTTGGACCGGCGGGCTGCAGGACGGGTCCGGACAGGTCGAACTCCGCAGCTCCAAGGTTGGGACATTCGACGTGTCGTTCCCAAAACGGACGGCTGACGACGCCGGCGGTACGACTAGTCCGGAGGAACTGATCGCGGCAGCGCACTCGTCCTGCTACGCGATGCAGCTATCTGCGGTGGTCGCGGCAGCCGGCGGTACGCCGAAGAGCTTCGACATCACCGAAAATGTCTCGCTCGGACCCGATCCGGCCGGAGGTTCTCGGCTCACCGGTATCGCGCTGACGGTGCGGGGTGAGGTAGCCGGCCTCGATGCTGACGGCTTTCTGAAGGCAGCGGAACAAGCGAAAGTGTCGTGTCCAGTCAGCAAGGCATTGACCGGCGTCGATATCACCGTTGATGCGTCATTGGAGTAAAGTTCACACCACGCATACGTCGGGCGTGACCGACATGACATTGGGTCGCTCCGACTCCGGTGCGTCCGGGCAGACCCTCGGATCACCGGCTCACCACATCGACGTGGGTTACTCACCGGCTACCGACCGTGGACCGGGAAACAGCAGTAGGCGTCGAGTCGGGCGGTCACTTAATGGACGCAGGGACTAGGGGGCATCCGGCGCCTGGGCCGGCGGCGCCGAAGCCGTACGGACGATTTTGGCTCGGTCCGGATTGTCCTGCAGCCGATCATCGAGGTGGCTACCGGTGCGGTTGTGGCGGCGGAAGCTCTGGCCCGGTTCGCGGGGACCCCAACCCCCGTCGAGCAGATCTTCGCCGTCGCCCATGCGTCGGGACGCGGCGCAGAACTCGAAGCCGCGTGCATTCGAGCGGCTCTGCTCCGGCGGCCGGATCTGCCAGCAGGCGTGCGACTGTCCGTCAACGTGAGCCCGGACGCCCTGAGCCATCCCGCCATATCGGCGGCGTTCGCCGGTGACCTCGACGGCATCATCGTGGAAATCACCGAGCACGTCTCTCGGATCCGTCGGCTGTTCGTTCGTCGCTTGACTGGCTTCGCGGACGCGGCGCCCAGGTGGCGGTCGACGACACCGGATCCGGGTATGCCGGGCTGCTGCGATTGGCTGCGCTCGACCCCGACATCGTGAAGCTCGACCGGACGCTGGTCACTGGCCTGCGGGACAGCCTGCCATTGACCGCGATCGTGGAGGCGCTGGTCACGCTCTCCGCCCGACTCGGCTGGCGGGTGCTAGGCGAGGGCGTCGAGTCGCTTCGCGATCTGGCCGCGCTGGCCGAGATCGGAGTCGACTACGCCCAAGGCAGGATCATCGCCACCGCGGCTGACCCGATGCCTGCTGTCGACCCCGCAGCGGTGGAGGCGTGCCGCACCGTACGCAAGCGGCTGCTGTCCGGAGCACCCCCGTACGACCATGTCGAAGGCGGCCTCGACGACCTCCCAGCCGCGGCCCGAATGGGTGCGCCGCCGGCAGCCGATCTCGCCGCAGTCGTTCAGATGGCCGCCGACAGCTACAACGTCGATCTCGTCAGCGTCTCGCTCGTCGACGGCTCCCGGTTGCGCACGGTCGCCGCCACCGATCCCAGCGTCGCGGACCCGGCATATCGTATTTCCGACTTTCCGGCCCTCCGGCGCGCACTCGACAGTGGCGCGTTGATCGAAGCCCACCTGGCCGATCAGGACTTGCATCCGGCCGCGCGCCGCTACCTGACCGCCCGTGGGCTGGAGGGCCTATTGATCGTGCCCATCATCGCGGAGGGAGTGGCAATCGGCGTTCTCGATCTCAGCCGCCACGACAGCCGCCGATGGACAGCACGCGAGATCACCCGGGCCCGACGGCTCGGTGAACAGCTGGCCCACATTGTGGCGGACGGGCCGGATCCGACCGATGGCACGAGCAGCCAGGCCCAAGTCCGGCGTACTCGGTGAGCGACCGGGACCCGATCGCTGCGCGGAGACCGGACTGGGGTGAGCCGCGAACGAAGACCATTACCTGGCACGATCCTCTGGCCGCGGCCCATATTGGCGCGAGCATGGCCGGCATCGACTACCTGCGGGCGATGCGAGATGGTCTACTTCCCGCGCCACCCATTGGTGCCCTGTTCGGCATGCGACTGGTCGAGGTCGATGTCGGCACAGTGACGTTCAGCTGCATTCCGGACGAGTCGGCCTACAACCCGATAGGCCTAATCCACGGCGGGCTGGTCTGTACCCTGCTCGATTCCGTTCTCGGGTGCGCCGTGCAGTCCACGCTGCCCGCGGGCGTCGGGTACGCGAGCATCGAGATCAAGGTCAACTATGTGCGCCCGGTGCACCCTGATGGCGAACTGATGGCCTGCGGGCGACTGATCAAGTCTGGCCGTCGGGTGGCATTCGCCGAAGGCGCTGTCCGCAACCTCGATGAGCAGGTCGTGGCCACCGCCTCCGGCAGTTGCCTGATAGTGACGGGTGGCTAAGATCCTGCGGCAATTGGGGCGCCGGCCCTGCTTACCCCTCGACGAGTCGCAGCGTCCAGAAGTCGGCCGCGAGCCCGCTGTTGGTCAGGTAGGCGTAGGGCATCGTGAAGTAGCCCTCTTGGCCCCATCCGGTGCCCCACGAATTGCGGACCCGGAATCGCTCATCGGCGTCGTCGTAACCGACGGCCACTACCGCGTGGCCGCCGAGGACCGACTCGTCGGGTGACGGCATCGGCACGACACCGGTCTTGGCCACGTCCTGGCTCTCGAAGCTGTCGTACACCGTGAAGCCGAAGACGAACGGGAATCCCTCTGCAAGGCACCCCTTCATCTGCTCGAGGGTCCGAGATACCCGCTGGTAACTTGTGGCCTGGTGGGTGAGGGCGTCGGTGTAGCAGGCAGCCGGCGGCTTGTTGGCAAACTTGCTGATGTCATATGGCCAGGCCGTCTCGGGGCAGACTCCCTGGCGGACGAGGGTCTTCACACCGTCGCGGATCTGTGCGCCGCTGTCGGAGCTCACGGTTCCCTCGATGCGCCGCTCGTTGTAGTAGATGAACAGCCTAGACGGAATGAACTCCGGCAGATTCTGTTTGCGCAAATCGAATTCGAAGGCACCGGCGAGCGCGTTTCCGGTGCAGCTACCGAGTTGTCCTTGGTCGTACACCGCGCCGAATTGTGAGGTGAGGTCGACCTTGGCCGGGAGGGCAGCCACGGTCGGCCGCGGTGCCGCATAGATGAGGTCGCGTGCGTCCGGTAGATCACGCACCCAGCCGTATCGAGAGATCGTTCGCGCGGTTGGAGCCGCAGGCGTGTCCGGCGAAGTGCCGGCAGAGTCATCAGTCATGGCCATACGATGACGACGCCGGGGCGGCAGGTAAATAGGTCACGGCGCACGGTGCCCCAACGGGCAACTGACAATCTGGTGGATAGTCCGAATCATCCGTATCAGATGGGATCTCGTCGCTGGACGCCGGCTACTCAGGAACACCGCTACCTCGCAAGCTCGGCATCGGCGAAGGCAGCCGAGTGCTGTTGGTCAACGCGCCGCCGACGCTCGTCCTTGCTCCGCTACCAGGCGGCGTGATTGTGCACCGCCGCCGCACGGGCGATCCCTACGACATCGTCCTGCTGTTCGTGACCGGGCGGCACGCATTAGAGGCGCGCTTCGTGCAGCTCAGCGGCCGCATCGTGGCGAATGGTGCCGTGTGGGTGTGCTGGCCGAAGCGGGCCAGCGGGGTGGCCACGGATCTGACCGAGAACGTTGTTCGCGAGCATGGGCTGCTGGTTGGACTCGTTGACGTGAAGGTTGCGGCGATAGACGCCACCTGGTCCGGCTTGAAGTTCGTGCGACGGCTCGCCGACCGAGCGGCGGTCAGCTCCCGTTAGCCCGACGCGTAGGCCTGGTCTTGCTGACAGCGGGCGCCAAGCTCGACATGCTTGGATGCTTGGATGAGCCAGTCCGCCGCGCCCATCGACGGTCTACCGTCCGACGCGGTGCCGCAGTACGGGCGGATCGTCGCCACCGCGTTGACCAAGGTTTTCGGCGGCCGGGTTCGGGCCGTCGACCACTTGAGCTTCAGTGTGGAGCCGGGTTCGGTCACCGGCTTCCTCGGACCGAACGGTGCCGGCAAGACGACTACGCTGCGGATGCTGCTCGGCCTGGTGAAGCCGACGTCGGGAAGCTCGACGATCAACGGAGTCCCCTATCACCGACTAGACAAGCCATTGACGGTCGTCGGTGCCGCACTGGAATCGTCCAGCTTCCATCCCGCCCGCAGCGGCCGAAATCACCTGCGCGTCATGTGTGCTGCAGCGGGGCTTCCGGACCAGCGCGCTGACGAAGTGCTCAACCTGGTCGGATTGCGCGACGCCGGCAAACGGAAGGTCCGCGCCTATTCGATGGGCATGCGGCAACGACTGGGCCTGGCCGCGGCCCTGATCGGCAATCCACATGTCCTCGTGCTCGACGAGCCGGCCAACGGACTGGACCCGGAAGGCATCGTGTGGCTACGGAGCTTCTTTCGCCAGCTCGCTGCGCAAGGACGGACTGTGCTGGTCTCCAGCCATCAGCTCAATGAGGTTCAGGAGTTCGCCGATCGGGTCGTCATCCTCGACCACGGCCGGTTGATCCGTTCCGGTTCGATCGCCGAGCTGACGGCCGGCACCGACACCGTCGTCGTGCGCACGCCGCAAGGACAGCAATTGGCCGATACGCTCTCGAGCCACAGCGTGCCCTGGGAAGCGACGGAGGACGGCGCGCTACGAGTGCGTATAGACAACCCGGCGATCGTGGGTCATTTCGCATTCCAGGCGGGCGTGGAGCTGCATGAGCTGCGCGTGGATCGCTTCGACCTCGAGCAGTTGTTCTTCTCGCTGACCCGGGGGGAGTACGCGGCGGCCGATTCGACCACGGAGCCGGACCCGGAGAGGGCTCCGTGACCGGTCTCGTCAAAGCCGAGTTCCGCAAGCTGCTGACCACCCAAGTGTGGTTTTGGATGCTTATTGTCGCGATGTCGCTAACGGTGCTGGGTGTCGTCGGCACCATCGTGGGAGCGGAGAGTGATGCCATACTCGCGGCCCAGGTGCGCGACGTGTTCGTCGCCAGCTCGGCCGCGTTTACTTACGTGCCGCTGTTCGTCCTGGGCGTTCTTGCCATCACGACCGAATTCCGCTACCAGACGATCACGCCGACCGTACTCACCACGCCGTCCCGGTGGACATTGATCAACGCCAAGATCATCGCCTATGTGATCGTCGGCATCGCGTACGCACTGGCCTGCCTGATCGTCGAGCTGGCGGTCGCCGTGCCGTGGCTCGCAGCCCGGGGTATCGACTACTCGTTGAGCGACCAGCTCGGAGCATTACTTGCGGTCTTTGTGGTACTGACGCTGTTCACCCTTTTCGGGCTTGGCGCAGGGGCGCTGCTGAAAAATCAGGTTGTCGCGGTGACGGTCGGTGTCATCTTCATCGTGGTATTGGCCAACCTGGTCCTGGTAATTCCAGGACTCAAGTACGCATACGCGTACCTGCCGACCGGCCTGGTGAACGCCATCGTCACCCGCAGCGACGCCGAGCGCACGTTCAACGACGTCACCCTCCTGGCGCCCGGCACCGCCGCCGTAGTGCTCGTGATCTGGGGTATCGGCATGGCGCTGCTGGGCGCTGCCATCACGATGCGTCGCGATATCACGTGACCGGCAATGCCCGAGCATCCTGGCCGGCCCCAACCTGAGCCCGGCTCCCCCGGAATCGGGAGCATCCGGGCCACCGCGCTCAGCCTGCTCGCCATCACCACCCTCGCCGGCTGCGCGGCGAGGCAGCCCTCGGGATTCACCGCCCGCAGTAACGCGACCTGCGGGCACGCGAGCGCGGCGATCACAAAGCTCAGCGCGGCCAGCGACCCGAGCGCCGCGCTTCGCTACGCACTCGATCGATATGTGATCGTCGAGAAGGCGGTCGCCACGCTGACCGATTCACGGCTCCCGGACGGTCAGACCGGCCGCGAGCTACGCGACCGCTGGCTCCAGCCGGCTCGAACGTCGCTCGGGACCGCAACCGTCGAGCTGGAACGCCTGCGGCAGGCCGTGCGAAGGGCCGACCGCGATGCAGCGGCCAGCGCTTTTGCGTCGGCGGTCGTCACCGGCACGGTCGGCGTCGATGCCGGTTACCTGCTGGCGCAACGCCTCGACAAGTGCGCTGCATTGTTCACGCCCTCCGTCCCGCCGACCACGTGGTAAGACCGCACGAGGCCCGGACGGCGATTGACGCGGGCGTAATCTGGGAAGCCGATCGACCCCAGGAAAATAGTCGAGTCTTCTCGACAGCACACGACAACGGCGAGGCCAACGTGGCGAGCACGGAGCAGTCCGAAGCAAACCCATCAAGCCCGGCCGCTAGCGGCAACTTCGGCGCCAACGAATGGCTCGTCGAAGAGATGTACGAGCGGTATCGGCGCGATCCCGCGAGCGTCGATGCGGCCTGGCATGACTTCTTCGTCGACTATCGGCCCGCCGACGCGGCCCGGACCCACGACGGCCCGCCCGCCCGGCCGGTCCCGGCCGAGGCGCAAACCGATGCGGCACCTGAGGAGGCTGGGCCTGCGACCGCTCGTTTGACGCCGGCCGAGCAGGGTCGAGATGGACATGTCGCGAAAGTCGCGAAGGAACCCCAGCCGGCCCGCGCCGCGCCAACCCCGGAGTCACGGCCAAGCGCCGCGCCAGCCGTCATAGCCGATGCCACCGCCAGCCCGTTGCGTGGCGCCGCGGCCCGCGTCGTGGCGAACATGACCACGTCCCTCACCGTGCCGACGGCGACGAGTGTCCGCGCCGTGCCGGCCAAGCTGATGGCCGACAACCGGGTCGTGATCAACAATCACCTGCGCCGGGCGCGGGGCGGCAAGATCAGCTACACCCATCTGATCGGTTACGCGATCGTCAAGGCGCTGGCGCACAACCCCGAAATGAACAGCCACTTCGCCGAGATCGACGGCCGACCGACACTGGTCACGCCCGAACACGTCAACCTGGGCATCGCCATCGACCTCGTCGGCAAGGACAATGCCCGGTCGCTGATCGTTGCGAACATCAAGCACGCCGAGACCATGTCCTTTGCCGAATTCTGGAGCGCGTACGAGGACATCATTCGGCGGGCCCGGAGCGGCAAGCTCAGCGCGGATGACTTCGCTGGCACCACAATCACCCTCACCAATCCAGGCACGATCGGCACGAACCACTCCGTCCCGCGGCTTATGGAGGGCCAGGGGACGATCATCGGTGTCGGAGCCATGGAGTATCCGGCCGAGTTCAGCGGCATGAGCCGAGAAATGCTCGCCGAGCGGGCGATTAGCAAGATCATGACACTGACCTCGACGTACGACCACCGCATCATTCAGGGTGCCCAGTCCGGCGAGTTCTTGCGCCGCGTTCACGAGCTGCTGCTCGCCGACGAGTTCTACGACGAGATCTTCGCGGCGTTGCGCATTCCGTACGAGCCGGTGCGGTGGTTGGTCGACCGGGAGTTCACTCACGAGGGCCAGATCGACAAGAGCGCCCGGGTGATCGAGCTCATCAATGCGTACCGCAGCAACGGCCACCTGATGGCAGACACGGATCCGCTCGAGTACACGGTCCGGACTCATCCGGACCTGGATATCACCCGGCACGGATTGACGCTGTGGGATCTCGACCGCACATTCCCGGTCGACGGCTTCGCCAGCGAAAAGGTCATGAAGCTGCGGGACATCCTGGGCGTGTTGCGGGATGCGTACTGCCGCAGGGTCGGCGTCGAGTACATGCACATCACCGATCCCGCGCAGCGCCGGTGGCTGCAGTCCCACATCGAGATCAAGAGCACCGTCCCGAATCGGAACGAGCAGCTACACATCCTCGGCCGGCTCAACGCGGCCGAGGCCTTGGAGACGTTCCTGCAGACCAAGTACGTCGGGCAGAAACGGTTCAGCCTGGAAGGCGCCGAAACGGTCATCGCATTGCTGGACGCGGTTCTGTCGCAAGCCTCCGACCAGGGCCTGGACGAGGTCGTAATCGGCATGCCGCACCGCGGCCGGCTCAACGTGCTGGCGAATATCGTCGGTAAGCCGTACGGGAAGATCTTCAACGAGTTCGAAGGAAATATCGACCCAGGAACGGCGCAAGGTTCGGGCGACGTCAAGTACCACCTCGGCTCGAAGGGCACGTTCCGCGCGCCGAGCGGCGCCAAGGTCGCGGTTTCGTTGACCGCTAATCCGTCGCACTTAGAAGCGGTCGACCCTATCCTCGAGGGCATCGCCCGGGCCAAGCAAGACAAGCTCAACAAAGGCGAATCCGGTTTTACCGTGCTCCCGGTCTTGATGCATGGTGACGCGGCGTTCGCCGGACAGGGAGTGGTCGCCGAGACCCTCAACCTGTCCCAGCTGCGCGGCTATCGCACCGGTGGCACCGTGCACGTCGTCGTCAACAACCAGGTGGGCTTCACAACCTCACCCTCCGCGTCGCGGTCGAGCCTGTACTGCACCGATATCGCCCGGATGATCGCCGCGCCGATCTTCCACGTGAACGGTGACGACCCCGAGGCGTGCGTGCGGGTGGCGAAGCTCGCCGTCGACTATCGACGGGAGTTCAAGAAGGATGTCGTCATCGACATGGTGTGCTACCGGCGGCGGGGTCATAACGAGGCGGACAATCCGTCGTTCACCCAGCCCATGATGTACGACATCATCGACAACAAGCGCAGTGTCCGGAAGCTCTACACCGAGGCTCTCGTCGGCCGGGGCGACATCACGCTCGAAGACGCCGAGGCGGCGTTGAAGGACTTCCAACAACAACTAGAGAAAGTCTTCGTCGAGACCCGCAACGCGAGCGGACGGGCGCGGCCGGAACGGCAGCTCGACAAGCTGAGCCCAACCCAGTCAGTAAGCACGGCGGTCACGGCTGAGGTGATCAAGCGGGTCGCGGACGCCTACGCGAACCCGCCCGATGGATTCACCATCCATCCGCGGCTGAAGCCGCAGATAGACCGCCGGGTCGCCATGGCGAGCGCCGGGGATGTGGACTGGGCCACCGCGGAGATCTTCGCGTTCGGGTCGATCGTGCTCGAGGGCCACGCCGTTCGACTGTCCGGGCAAGACTCGCGGCGCGGCACGTTCACTCAACGGCATGCGGTCCTCGTCGATCGCCATACCGGAGCGGAGTACACGCCGCTGCGCCACCTCTCGGCCGACCAGGCGCCGTTCTGGGTCTATGACTCGCTGCTTTCCGAGTTCGCCGCCATGGGTTTCGAATACGGCTACTCGGTCGCCCGGGAGGACGCTCTCGTCTGCTGGGAGGCACAGTTCGGCGACTTCGCTGACGGGGCGCAGACCATCGTCGACGAGTTCGTGTCGTCTGGTGAGGCGAAGTGGGGGCAGCGTTCGGCGGTTTCATTGCTGCTGCCGCACGGTCATGAGGGGCAAGGGCCGGATCACTCGTCCGGGCGTCCGGAGCGTTTCCTGCAAATGTGCGCCGAAAACAACATGACGGTGGCTATCTGCTCCACCCCCGCGAACTACTTCCACCTGCTGCGGCGGCAGGCGTTGTCGCCGGTACGGCGTCCGTTGGTCGCGTTCACCCCCAAGTCTCTGCTCCGGCACAAGGCGGCGGTGAGCCAGATCGACGAGTTCACCGACGGGCGGTTCGACCCGGTCATCAGTGATCCGACCGTGGACGCCGCGACGGTCCGCCGGGTGGTGTTGTGCTCCGGCCGGATCTACTACGACCTCGCGGCAACCCGCGCGCAGCAGGCACGCGAGGATGTTGCCATCGTCCGCGTGGAGCAGCTCTACCCGTTACCGGCCGCGGCGATCCGGATGGAGCTCGACCGCTACCCGGACGCCGAGATCGTCTGGGTGCAGGAGGAACCAGCGAACCAGGGTGCGTGGCCGTTCATGGCGCTCAACTTGCCGGAGCACCTCGGTGGTCGAGCGCTGCTTCGGGTGTCCCGGCGCGCCGCCCCCTCGCCGGCGGTCGGATCGACCCAGGTTCATGAAACGCAGCAACGCGAGGTCATCGCCACTACCTTCAACTGACCGCTAAGCCGCAAACCGGTGACCGACAACTATTCGACCGGCCGGCCGATCGAACGTGATCTTGGACTTAATGCCTTCTGGCGATGATAAGTCCAAGATCATCGACAAGATAGAGTTGGCGCCCATGGCGTTGCTACCTGACTCCAGTCCGCCCATCCAGTGGGGCATCCTCGGCGCCGGCAACATTGCGGCGACCGTCGGCGCTGACATCGCGGGCTCGCCGGACAGCGAGGTCGCCGCCATCGGCGCGCGCGACCGCGATCGGGCGGCCCGACTGGCCAGTCAGCTCGGCGCGTCGCGAGCCTACGGTTCCTATCGAGAGTTAGTCGCTGATGCCGACGTCGACGTCATCTACGTCGCCACCACGCACGCCCAACACCATGACCAGGCTTTGCTCGCGCTGCGCGCCGGCAAACCGATCCTCGTGGAGAAGGCATTCACGTTGAACGCTCGCCAGGCCCGGGACGTTATCGCCGTGGCGCGCGACGCAGGGCTGTTCTGCATGGAGGCCATGTGGATGCGCTTCAACCCGTTGATCCGGAAGGCGGTCGACCTAGCTCGCGACGGTGCGATCGGCAACCTGATCAGCGTTCACGCTGACCTGTCCGCACTATTCCCGTTCGACCCGCACCATCGGCTTTACGACCTCGCGGCGGGCGGCGGAGCTCTCCTTGACCTGGGCATCTATCCGACCCACCTGGCATGGATGTTCCTGGGCCGACCCAGCCGCGTTCAGGCAATCGGCGCGCTCTCCCCCACTGGATCGGACGCAACGTCAGCCCAGCAATGGGGATACCCGGGCGGCCAGTTCGCGCAATTATCGTGCACGACCCTTGGCCGGAGCCCGATGACTGCGCTCATACGCGGCACCGGCGGCTGGATCTCCGTGGATGGGCGGCTGCATCGGCCGACGCAGCTCACAGTGCATCGCGCCGATCAGACCGAGGGCATCGCCGGCGACTCCGTCGGCTACGAACGTGAGGTGGCTGAGGTGGAACGTGCATTACGCGCAGGCGAGACCGAGAGCGCGGTGATGCCGTTGCAGGACACCGTCGAAATCCTCGAGGTTATCGACCAGGCCCGCGCGCAGATCGGCGTGCGCTACGAAGCGGACGAGGAGTAGAGGTGTACTACACCGACCGGGGAATCGAGGAGCTGGCCGGACGCCGGGGAGACGACGAAGTCAGCCTCTCCTGGCTCGCGGATCGACTACAGATGTTCGTCGACGCTCATCCGGACTTCGAGGTCGCGATCGACCGCCTGGCCACCTGGCTAGCCCGCGCGGACGACGAAGACGACTGACTCCGGGCGATCGCCCCGTCCGGCCGAACTGAGAACATCGGTAAGAAGACCTGCGCGAGCGGCCCGATGGCTAGCGCGTAGGCGACGGTGCCGACGCCCACCGTGCCGCCGAGCAGGAAACCGGCGAGCAACACGGTGGCCTCGATACCGGTACGCGTCGACCGGATCGACCATGCGGTCCGGCGCACGAGCCCGGTCATCAGCCCGTCCCGTGGACCTGGCCCGAAGTCCGCGCCGATGTACAGGCCCGTGGCGACACCGCAAAGCACGACGCCACCCGCGAGGTAGCCGATGCGCAGGGCAAGCGGCCCCGGCGTTGGCAGCACGCCGAGCACGCCGTCGATGGACAGCCCGACCAGCACGACGTTGCTGACTGTGCCGAGGCCGGGGAGCTGCCGCAAGGGAATCCAGCACAGGAGGACGACCAGCCCGGCGACGATGACTACGGTCCCGATTGACCATCCGACCCGGCGGGAGACGCCCTGATGAAATACGTCCCACGGGTCGAGCCCGAGGCGGGCTCGCACCATGAGTGCGCAGGACGCCCCATACAGGATCAGGCCAATGTAGAGCTGCGCAAGCCGCCGAACCAGGCCGTTTGTTGCCACGATACCCACTATCTCGGCTATCTGCGAGCATTACTCGGACCAATTGGTGCAGGATGGCCAGTCCAAAAAAGCCAATTATGTGTGATGATGGCCCGGTGATTGTTGGCACGCCACGGATGAGCGGCCGCGCCCTACAGGCGCTTCTCCCGGACATCCGCGATCTGCCTGGACCGGTCTACTCGGCGCTCTGCGACGCCATCGTGTCCCTCGTCCTCGACGGGCGGGTCGCGCCGGAGACTCGGCTGCCGTCCGAGCGCGAGCTCGCGCTACAACTACGGCTCAGCCGGGCCACCGTGACCGCCGCCTACGACCGACTGCGAGCCGAGGGGTTCCTGCAGAGCCGAACCGGGGCCGGCAGCTACGTAACGCTGCCGACTGGGACCCGACCGATGCCGTCAGTCGCGCGGTGGTTCCCGCCGGCAACCCATGCGGACGAGATCGACCTGTCCTGTGCTGCGCTTCCGGCGCCGCCTGGACTCTTTCCCGACGTGCTGAAGGGCGCGGATGTCCGAATCGCCGAGCTCGGCCGCGGCAGCGGCTACGACCCCCTCGGGCTTCCCGAGCTCCGGGAAGCTGTCGCGGCCCGGTTCCGAGCTCGCGGCGTCGCTACCGATGCGGACCAGATCATCGTCACGAACGGGTCACTGCACGCGTTCGACCTGCTGCTCCGGTTGTTGCTTGGCCCGGGTGATCGCGTGCTGGTCGAGCTGCCCACCTATCCCGGTGCGCTCGATGCGCTTCGGTCGAACGGGGCCAGGGTGGTGCCGGTCCCGGTGGCGCCCAGCGGAGGCTGGCAGGTCAGTCACATGCAGGCCACCCTCCGCCAGACCGCCCCACGGCTGGCCATGCTGATCCCCGATTTCCACAATCCGACCGGCGCGCTGGTCGGCGAGGACGACCGGCGGGACGTTTTACGCGCCGCACGCACTACCGGCACCACAGTCGTCATCGATGAGTCGTTCTTCGAGCTCGGCTATGACGGCACCGCTATCACCACGGCCGGAATCGACCCGTCGGTCGTCACGATCGGCTCGTTGTCCAAACCAGTCTGGGGCGGCCTGCGGTTGGGTTGGGTACGTGGATCGACCGATCTCGTCCGCCGGCTCGCCGCCCAGCGAGCTGCGACAGACCTCGCCGGTTCGGCGTTAGATCAGGTCGTCGGGATCGAGCTCTTCGCTCGCCTGGACGAGATCGTCGAAGGACGCCGGACCGAACTGCGTCCGCGACGCGACGCCCTGCTCGCGGCCCTGGCTGCGCAACTTCCCGAATGGCAGGTACCCGTGCCCGCAGGCGGCCTGTCCGTCTGGGCGGAACTCGACGCGCCGCTGGCGACCGCGCTCACCGTAGCGGCCGCACAATACGGCGTCATCCTGGTCTCGGGCTCGCGCTTCGGGATCGACGGCACGCTCGAACGGTTTCTGCGACTGCCGTTCTCGCTGCCCGTACCGCGCTTGGAGGAGGCGGTGAGCCGGCTGGCCGACGCATGGCGCGGGCTTGACCGGTCGCGAGCCGGGCTACGCCAACTCGTCGTCGCCTGATCCTCGGACTCTGCTCAGGAAGCGGCCGCCACGCCCCGTCTCGGGTCGCGTGCGACGCCTTCCCGTCGAGCCTGTTCCGCGACTGCGGCGGCTATGGCCGGCACGACCCGAGCGTCGAACGGGGTCGGCACAATGCGGTCCGGCTCCAGGAAGTCGCCCACGACGTCACCGAGTGCGGCCGCGGCCGCAAGCTTCATACCCTCGGTGATCGTGCACGCACCACAGTCGAACGCCCCAGCGAAAATGCCGGGGAAGGCCAGCACGTTGTTGATCTGATTCGGATAGTCGCTGCGACCCGTGGCATAGACGCTCGCGTGCCGGTGGGCGACGTCTGACGCCACCTCGGGCCTGGGGTTGGCGAGCGCGAAAATGATCGAGTTCGGCGCCATGGCGGCCACCGCCTCCTCGGCGAGGAGTCCAGAGCTGACGCCGAGAAACACGTCCGCGCCAACCAGCGCGTCCTCGACGCTGCCTACCAACCCGGCACGGTTGGTGATGCGCGCCATTTCCGCCTTGACATCGGTCAACCCGGACCGATCCGGGGAAAGGATCCCGCGCGAGTCGGCTACAGCCACGTCACCGATGCCGGCGGCGAGCAGAATCCGGGTACAGGCCACACCAGCCGCCCCGGCGCCCGACACCACGACCCGCAGGTCGCCGATCTCCCGCCCGGTTACCCGCGCTGCGTTGCGGAGAGCAGCGAGCACCACGACCGCTGTGCCGTGCTGGTCATCGTGAAAGACCGGGATGTTCAAGCGCCGGCGCAACCGGTCCTCGATCTCAAAGCACCGGGGCGCCGAGATGTCTTCGAGATTGATCCCGCCGAAGGACGGGGCCAGTCGAGTCACCGTATCGACGATCTCGTCAGGATCAGTCGTGCCGAGCACGATCGGCACAGCGGACAAGCCCCCGAACTCGCGAAACAGGGCGGCCTTGCCCTCCATCACCGGCAACGCCGCCGCAGGGCCGATATTGCCCAGACCGAGCACCGCAGTCCCGTCGCTGACAACGGCGACCAGTCGGGACCGCCAGGTATAGCGATCAGCAAGCGAGATGTCGTCCGCTATCGCCAGGCAGACCTCTGCGACACCAGGGGTGTACGCGAGCGAGAGCGACTCACGATCGACGAGCGGTATGGTGCTCGACACGTGAGCTTGCCGCCCTCGTGCGCCCGGAACACCGGGCTGGCGGGATCGAAAGTCACGGGGCTTGCTCCACATTTTCCGGGCGACCGTGAACGCACTGATGCGGTGGAGACCATCGCGCGGGGTCACGGCGCAGGGCAGGCGCAGCGGAGATCGCCCGATCAGACGAGTGTGGCATGGGTGGTAGGGCCGGGATAGGAACCGTGACGTTCGCCGTGATCAGACTCGAGCTGGAAGCCATCGTGGGTGACGAGTCGCTCGCGTCGACCACCTCCATATGATTCGGCCGACAACATCGGCCGGCCCGTGCGTCCGGCTGTCCCCGCCCGCAGTCTCGTTGTCACTGCGTACCTGCCAACCGCTGCCGTCAGGCGCGACGGCCCGCTTTACCACCAAGCGCTCCGGAAGGTCGCGAAACCGCGCGAGAACGATGTCCCCCGAGCGGATACGGGTTGTGTGGCGTACGACGACGACGTCACCGTCGTAGAGCGTCGGCACCATCGACGGGCCGCTGATCCGAACGCGCTGGTACGGCAACAAAACAGCCGACACGGTCTCCATGCTCCTCTCCGCGCTCAGAGTAGGGTCCACGAGGAAGTGTCCGACTAATGGCAAGCAGGAGGTCGACCATGCGGTTGTTCCACCCCGTTGTCACGGCATACGCACATTGCGACCTGCCGTGCGGCGTGTACGACCCGGCGCAGGCCCGGATCGAGGCCGAGTCGGTGAAAGCGATCATGGAGAAGTACCAGGGCAATGAGGACCCGGTGTTCCGCACCCGGGCGCTGTTCATCAAGGAGCAACGCGCGGAGCTGGTCAAGCACCACCTGTGGGTGCTGTGGACGGACTACTTCAAGCCGCCGCACTTCGAGAAGTACCCGCAGCTGCATGACCTGTTCAACCGGGCGACCAAGGCGGCCGGGGCCGCCGGCGGCAAAGGCACGGTCGATCCGGCCGAAGGCCAGAAACTGCTCGACTTGATCGCCGAGATCGACACGATCTTCTGGGAGACCAAGAAGGCGTGAGCGCAGACGCGTCGATGGAGGCCGGTTCCCACCTGGAACCGGCCTTCGTGGTCCCGTCCGGGCTCGCCGATGCGCAGCTGTGGTTGATCCGGCATGGCGAGACCGCATGGAGTCGCGGAGGTCAGCACACCAGCCGGACCGACGTTCCGCTGACGGCCAACGGGGAGCGGCAGGCGAGCGCTTTGCGCGGCATGCTGGTGGATGTCCATCCTGTCTTCGTGCTGTGTAGCCCACGCCAGCGGGCTGTGCGCACCGCGCAGCTCGCCGGGTTGGCCGTGGACGCTATCGACGACGACCTGGTCGAGTGGGACTACGGCGAATACGAGGGCATGACCACGGAAGAGATCCGCAAGGTTGTGCCCGGCTGGTCATTGTGGACCCATCCGATGCCAGGCGGGGAGACTCCCTCCCAGGTGGCGGCCCGAGCGGATCGGGTGCTAGCGCGCGCGGCTGCCCGGCTTGAGGAAGGGCCGGTCGTGCTCGTCGCGCACGGGCACGTGTGCCGAGTTATCGGCGCGCGGTGGATTGGTCTGCAGGCAACCGACGGTGCGCGGGTTGCGCTGGATACCGCCGCGCCATCCGTTTTGGGGACCGAGCACGATATTCCGGTCATCCACCGATGGAACATGCCTAATCCAGCCGTGGCCGGGAGGTTTAAGTGACCGAGCGCGAAGAGGCAAGGTAAGTGACCGAGCATCGCACTGAGGCGAGCGAGGTTCAGCTGCGGATTCCCGCCGACGGAGCGTTCGTGTCGGCGCTCCGCACGCTTACCGCGGGTCTGGCCGCTCGCTGCGACCTGACCATCGACCAGATCGAGGACCTCCGCATCGCCGTGGACGAAGCGTGCTCGCTGCTGCTCCCACACGTGGCGGCGCCCGCGCACCTGACCGCTCTGTTCACGCTCGAACCCGGCGCGCTCCGTGTCGTCGCCAGCGTGCCAGCTGACCCGTCCGCGAAGCCGGACCGAAGTGGACTGGCGTGGACGGTCCTGTCGGCACTGGCCGACGACCTGTCTGTAAGTAACGACGACGGAGTGCTGTCAGTCACGATCGGTAAGCAACGTCTGGTCCGGGGCCGGTGACCGAACGGTCAGAGGCCATTCGGCTGCTCACCGAGCTGCAGCGGCAGCCCGAATCCAGTAGGCAGCGCCAGGAGCTGCGGGACAAGCTCGTCGAGATGCACATGCCGCTCGTGGAGTACCTCGCCCGCCGGTTCAGTGGTCGCAACGAGCCACTGCCCGACTTGGTGCAGGTCGGCGCGATCGGACTGCTGAAGTCCATTGATCGCTTCGATCCCGACCGCGGCCTGGAGTTTTCCACCTACGCGACGCCGACGATTCTCGGAGAGATCAAGCGGTATTTCCGCGACTCCGGATGGCTGGTACACGTGCCCCGGCGGGCGCAGGAACTCCAGGCGACGCTCGCCACCAGTCGGGCCGAGCTCAGCCAGGAACTACAACGGGCTCCGACGGTCGCGGAGCTTGCCGAGCGCACCGGCCTTCGCGAAGAGGACATCATCGAAGCCCTGGACGCGGCTCGCGGCTACTCTGGCGTGCCACTCGACGCGCTCACTGACGAGGACCACGGCGGTAACGCCGCCGAGGCCATGTTGTCTCAGCTCGATGAGCGATTCGAGCAGGTCGAGCGGCGCGAGATGCTGCGCCCGGCGATGGAGGCGTTGCCCGAGCGCGAGCGGCACATTCTGCTGCTTCGCTTCGTGGCCGGCAAGTCGCAGACCGAGATCGCCACCATCGTCGGCGTGTCCCAGATGCAGGTCTCGCGCCTCGTCACGAGGAGCCTCGCCAAGCTTCGCAGCGCGCTGACGGAGTCCGCCGACGATCAGTCGTAGTGCCGATCCAGGACCGCGCGCACCGGAGGGGTGAACAACAGATACAGCACGACGACGGCGGTCAGCATGAGCGGCCC
This sequence comes from uncultured Actinomycetota bacterium, assembly GCA_963748415.1. Lineage (GTDB taxonomy): Bacteria > Actinomycetota > Actinomycetes > Mycobacteriales > Jatrophihabitantaceae > CAVVJA01. The sequence goes on from CAVVJA010000020.1 coordinate 497,248, forward strand.
GCCGTACTGAATGAGCCCGGCCTGGAAGCCCAGACTGAAGCTGACCACCGCGGTCAGTAACTCGATCACGACCACCGGCGAGCGCGCAGCCGGACGCAGGTGCAGCAACCCGCGGGCGCATGCGGCAAGCACCCCAGCGCCGAGGAGTGCCAACAGTGCGTCGAGCGCTGCGCGGGCCACGTTGTCCGGATGCCCGACAACCGTCTTGATCAGCACTATCGCGGCGATCACCGTGAGCGCCGCAGCCTGCAGCATGATGACGGCAACGGCGACCCGAAGCGGCGTCGGCACGATGGCGACCCGCTTCGGATCGCGCTCGTCCGCGTCCTGGGCAACCACGATTCGGACGATACCCGCGGGTAACCTGACTCCGTGCGGATTCTGGTCGTCGGCAACCCGCGGGCGACTGCCATGTCCGCGCGACAACGTGATGTCCTCGCCCACGCACTTGGCGGCGCGGACGAACTCCAGATCGAGGAGACAGCCAATCGGGGGCATGCTGCCGCGCTGGCCTGCCGCGCCATGCGCAGCCAGGTCGATGTCGTCGTTGCTCTTGGGGGCGACGGGACAGTCAACGAGATCGTCAACGGCCTGCTCACGGACGGTGTGCACGACCGAATACCGGCACTCGGAATCGTGCCGGCCGGTTCCACCAACGTGTTCGCTCGAGCTCTGGGCCTTCCGAACGACCCGATCGAGGCGACTGGCGCGCTCCTGGAGGCGCTTCGAGCCGGACGCCGGCGGCGGGTAAGCGTCGGGCGCCTCGACGAACGCTGGTTCGTCTTCGCGGCGGGCGTGGGCTTCGACGCCGCTGTGATCGCCGGCGTGGAACGTCTGCGGCAGAAAGGCCGAAAGTCGACGATCGGTTTGTACACCCGGGTCACGCTACGAGAGTTCTTCCGCGCTGATCGCCGGCGTCCCCAACTTCACATCGATCTTCCCGACGGCACGGTGATTGACGACGTGTACATGGCTGTTGTCGCAAACGCTGATCCGTGGACCTATGTCGGCCAGCGGCCGCTGCGGCCAACGCCAGAGGCATCGCTGGACGGCGGACTGGAGCTCTACGCCCGAACTCGGATGGGGGTGTTGAGCGCGTCGCTCAGCATGGTCTCGATGGCGCGGCGGCGGCCACGCGCTGGAATTGGGTCTAGCGTCACCCACGATCTCCCCGGCCTGGTGATCCGGGCCGACTCCGCGGTGCCCATCCAGGTCGACGGGGACCTCCTTGGCGATCGGGAGAAGATACATTTCCGCCGAGTACTGGAAGCGATTTCAGTCATAGCCTGACCGTTATGTATGATTACTCCATATTTGTGGCCAAGGAATTACTAAACGGTATCCTCATACGCCTTGCCGGATGCCCAATCTTCGGTCACGCTGGTCCGCGGACCAGACGCAGGCTGCTGCCAGCCGGTCGTACCAGAAGGATGTGGCCCCTGTCAGCGGATCTACTGCAGAGAGATCTTGCCGTATGAACCTGCTCGTGAAAGAATTCACAAGCAGCACGCGTTCATGGAAACTCCCCCAACCCAGTAAAGGAGAGATCGACTCATGGATTGGCGTCACCGCGCGATTTGCCGTGACGAGGACCCGGAGCTGTTTTTCCCCATCGGCAATACCGGGCCCGCGCTCCTCCAAATCGAGCAGGCCAAGACCGTGTGCCGGCGCTGCCCAGTCGTTCAGGAGTGCCTCGCGTGGGCCCTCGAGAGTGGCCAGGACGCCGGCGTCTGGGGCGGACTGTCCGAGGATGAACGTCGTGCACTGAAGCGGCGCAACGCGCGGGCGAGGGCTCGGCTGGCCTGATCAGCCGCACTCCAGAGCTGCTCGCCTTCCGCTCGTTACATCACCAAGCGACCTGACGCTTAACCAACTGGTTGAGCGTTGCGGCGGGCGAGCTGCATGGAGACCACGGCACGGGTACCGGATGCGCCATCCGGTCGCGATTGCAACTGCAGTCCGCCACCAAGCTCGGCGGTCACCAGGCTTCGCACGATCTGCAGGCCAAGCCGGTCGCTCGTTTCGGCGGCGAATCCAGGGGGCAACCCGGTTCCGTCGTCCGTGACGGCAACCGACAGGAACCTCGAGCCCCGTTCGGCGGACACCTCGACGTGGCCGGCGTCACCGGGGGTAAAGGCGTGCTCGACGGCGTTCTGCACCAGCTCCGTGAGCACCAGGACAAGTGCGGTGGCGGCTTCCGCGGGGATCTCGCCGAACGTGCCCGTCCGCCGCAACTCGACGCGGCCGGTAGAGCCCATGACATCCGCGAGCATCTCGAGGAGTCGGTCGACGATGTCGTCGAACGCGACCTCCTCCTCGACGGAGACCGAGAGGGTCTCGTGGACGAGCGCGATCGACGTCACCCGCCGCATGGACTCCTCCAGCGCCACCCGCGCTTCGGGCACGGTCACCCGTCGGGCCTGCAGCCGAAGCAAGGCGGCGACCGTCTGGAGATTGTTCTTGACCCTGTGGTGAATCTCACGGATCGTCGCATCCTTGCTCAGCAGGGCGCGATCACGACGTCGCACTTCGGTGACGTCCTGTACCAACACGAGAGCGCCCAGCGCCTCGCCGCGGGGGCACAGCGGCAACGCGCGAAATGCCACGCTCGCACCCGCGCCGTCGAGTTCCAGCAATGTCGACCGACCCCCGGACATGACGGCGTCGAGCGCCGATCCGAGAGCGGCCCCGTCGAAGGACTCGGCCTCGGGTTCGGGGGCCGTTGTCAGGCTGTCGATCGGCTCGCCCAGGACGTTGCCGGCAACGCCCAGGCGCCGGAACGCGGACAGCGCGTTCGGACTGGCATAGGTGATCGTCCCGTCGACCCCGACGCGCATGACCCCGTCGCCGACTCGCGGACCGTCGGAATCCTCCCCGTCGGACTCGGGTCCCGGAAAGCTGCCCTCCGCCACCATCGCCGAGAGGTCGGCAGCGCTTTGCAAGTAAACCAGCTCCAGTTGGCTGGGGCTGCGGACGCTCGCCAGGTTGCTGTCGCGTCCAAGAACGGCGGCGACCACCCCGTCGACGCGGATCGGTATCGCCTCGCGACGGATCGGCAGGTCGCCGTCCCAGTACGCCTCGCCCTCGCGGTAAATGCGTCCCTCCTGCAGCGCGACGCGCAGCGGCGCCGCGCGGTGTCCGTAGAGCAGGCTGCCGACCTGGTCGAAGAGGTACGCCGTCGGGCCCGTCGTCGGACGGCATTGAGCAGCGCATAGGAACGTGACGTCCCCATCGCTGCTTACGTCGACCGGTACCCACAGCAGCAAATCCGAGAAGGCCAGATCCGCGAGGAGCTGCCATTCCACGACGAGCCGCTGGACGTGAGCGATCTGGGCCTCGTTCAGGGAGGTGCGGGCGGCGAGCAGATCCGAGAGGGCCGACACGCTCCTGAGCATGTCACGGCGTGTCTAGTGTCGCGCGAGGCCAGCGGTGATCCGGGGGCGTCAGCCTTCGGCGCCCGCCTGAAGCTTGCGGACACCGCACGGGCGTTGCTATTCGGCGCGATACTCGAGGTAGGACGTCTCCACCGTCACCTCGGTGAGGCGCACTCGGATCCGTTCGCGCAACGTCGCGGGCGCGACGTCACCACCACAACACCGGGCTATCAGCGCCTTCAGGTCCTGTTCCAATCCGAACTCACGCAGGCATGGTCCGCAGCCGTCCAGGTGCTGCCGGATACGGTGGCGCGCCTCCTGGTCCGTCTCGTCATCCAGATATAGATAAACATCACGTAGCACGTCGTCACAGTCGATGCCGCCCGGCCCGAATCCCATGACCATCAGGACTCACCGCCGGCCGACGCTCCGATGAGACCTCGATCGCGGGCATAGTCGGCGAGCAAACCCTGCAGCTGACGGCGACCGCGATGCAGCCGGGACATCACCGTCCCGATCGGCGTACCCATGATCTCGGCGATCTCCTTGTACGAAAATCCCTCGACATCAGCGAGATATACGGCCAGCCGGAAGTCTTCCGGCAGTGCCTGCAGCGCGTTCTTCACGTCGTTGTCAGGCAGGTGATCCAGCGCTTCCATCTCTGCCGATCGCAATCCGCTCGAGGTGTGCGACTCGGCGCGCGCCAATTGCCAGTCCTCGACGGTGTCCGAATTCGATTCCTGCGGCTGCCGTTGCTTCTTGCGATAGTTATTGATGAATGTGTTGGTGAGGATGCGGTATAGCCAGGCCTTGAGGTTGGTGCCCTCGGTAAATTGGTGGAACGCGGCGAAGGCCTTGACGTATGTCTCTTGCACGAGGTCCTCGGCATCAGTCGGATTCCGCGTCATCCGCATAGCCGCTGCGTACAGCTGATCGAGGAACGGCAGGGCGTCGCGTTCGAAACGCGCTCGTCGCTGTTCGACCGTCTCCTCAGGCACCGCGCTCTCCTCTCGAGCCGGAGCCTTTCCGCCTCGCTCTGGCCAGGATACGGCGGCCGGATCCAGCCTGACGGACCGGACGGTGATCGACTCCTCGGGCCACGACAGCCCCAGGCTCATCGGTGTCAACACCGCGTTCACTCGTTCGTCCCTCCGTTGCTTGGTTGCTCGTGCGGGCTCGGGTCAGGCCACTGTGTGGGAAACGGCGGGACTCGGCTTGCGCATTCCCGCCGCCTATCGGGGATCGGCCACACCAGCTCAGCGAAGCGTCCCGTCCCGCCCCGCTACAGGTCGCGTCCCGCGTACAAATGGGACAGCTGATCACTGCCGGACATCCCGCCACCCCCACCAGCACCAAGGACGCGCAGGAAGCGACGCGATCGGCGCGCGGTCAGGGCGGCCGACGCGTGAGCAACGACATAGGTTGGCTGCATGGCCACCGCGACACGCGCAACCGCACTGCTCGTGCGTAACCGGGTGACCCACACCATCCACGCCTATCCGCACGACCCTCGCGCTGAGGGCTTCGGCGAAGAGGCGGCCCGGGCGCTGGGCGTGCCCGAGGAGCGACTGTTCAAGACGCTCGTTGCGCTGGTCGACGGCAAGCTCGTGTGCGCCGTCGTCCCGGTATCCGGCCAGTTGAGCCTCAAGGCGCTGGCCGCCGCCCTCGGCGGAAAGCGGGCGGATATGGCCGATCCAGCGGCAGCTGCCCGAGCGACCGGCTACGTGATCGGCGGCATCTCGCCCCTCGCCCAGCAGACTCGGCTGCCCGTCGTGATCGACTCGACCGCCGAGCAATTCGCGACGGTGTTCGTCTCTGCCGGTAAGCGCGGGCTCCAGGTGGAGCTCGCGCCCGCTGACCTGGTGAATCTCACCTCGGCAAAGATTGCGCCCATATCTACTACGTGAGCTGTTCCGACGCCGGCCGACCTCGTTCCTACCCGACCAGCGTGGTGAGAAACGCCGTCACTGCGAGGCGGATCGGCTCGGCCGCGCCGCGCAGCGAGTGATCTCCCGCCACGACGACGATGCGACGTCCGCCGGCAGGTGGCGGCATACCGAACGGGTCCCGATCGCCCTGCACGACCAGCACCGGGACGGTCGGCTCGGCCAGCTCGTCCACCCGGCTCCGTTCGGGATGGCCCGGCGGATGCAGCGGGAAGGCTAACGCGAGGACACCGACCGCATGTCCGACCGACGCGGTGCGGCACGCCACCCGAGCTCCACTGGATCGCCCTCCGAACACCACGGGCAGGAGTCCGAGACCGCGACCCGAGCGCACCTTCGTGACCACGGGTAGCCACGCGCCGTCGAGGACCGGACCGGCCGGTGGCGACCGGCGACCGGCGACGCGATACGGCTGGGTGACTCGCGCGACCGCCCATTCGGCCTCGAGAGCGGCCCGCCGCGCGGCGAGCAGGTCAGCTGCCTCGACCCCACCGCCCGCACCGTGGCCCAACATGAGCAGACCGACCGGCCTACCAGACGGTCGATCCACGTCGGCCCACGCCACGCCGCGGGGCGTGGTGACCTCGATTCGACGGGTAGCGCTGCGCAGGGCCGGACGAGCCATCAACCGCTCCGATCACCGACTGGCCCAGTCGCCACCAAGTCACCCTTTCACGTACGACCGTTTCTCGGCGACGAGGCCATCGCGGACCTGATAGACGTCGATCCCGCGCACATGGCCGTCAGCCCAGCGATAGCGCCAGCCTGCGACGACCCGGTCGCCACAGGCGATCAGCTCTTCGGTTTCGAAGACGGCGGTGGGCGCGGCCTCGAAGAACTTCGTCCAGGCCGTCCGCACCGCTGTCTGGCCGACGTATCGGGCACCGTCCGGAGGTGCAGTGGATTCGAAGACGCAGTCATCCGTCATGGCCGCCATCACGGCGTCGACGTCGTGCCGGCCGAACGCGGCATCGAACCGTGCGACCGCGGAAAGGGTCTCGCACCGCTGCTGGTCGCGGCCGAACTCGGCGAGCAGCCGCTGCTGCGGGTCGTCACCGGCAGCGACGGCAACGGGTTCGGCAACGGCGCCGGTGTCGCGATAGCTGGCGGCCCGAGCGCCGAACCAGCCGGCGACCGCCTCTACCAGGTCCGGGTCGAGCCGGTCGGGAGCGCCGATGGCGACGGCCAGATCCCAGGAGTGGACGAGGTAGTCGGCCGTCAGTTGGCGCAGGTACTCCTCCGCCGGGGTGTCCCCGAAAGACAGGTGCACGATGCGTTCTTCGGATTTCGCGCGGTCGGCGGCATCGACCGCCTCGTCGTAGGCGGCCGCCCAGGCGGCGCGCGGGTCCGAGCCCAGCAGGTCGCCATCGAGCCGGTCTCCCACCTGCGCGATTGTCTGCCCCGCGAGCAGCGGGGCGGTCCAACGGGCCTCGCCGACGGCGTGGTTGACCAATGCGCGTACGTCCCATTCCGCACACGGCGTTGGCAGCGCCCACTGGTCGTCGCGGACCTGGCGCACGGTGGCATCGAACACGGCCGCGGCGCCCGCATGCAGCTGGGTTGCGGCCGTCGTGGCGGCGGTCATTTCGCGTACTCGCACGCGCCGAAACCGCGGCGTTCGGTGCGCTGTTCGGTCCTCATGATGTTCCCTCCGGATTGAGTGTGGATGCCGCCTGCTGTGGCACGGCGAACGCGATCACCTGGTAGGCCGGCATTTATGACCGGGAGCGTCTCGCTTGGGCGTCGTCGAGTTGCAGCGGCAGCACGTCGTCCGGCTGCTCGTCGAGCGCCTCGATCAGTTCCGGCCCATTGTTCTTGACATTGCCGACCGCCTTCGGCACCCGCCGTGGCTCGAGATGTGGCTCAGGCATGGCGGCGAGCAGCTGCTTGGCAATCAGCGGGTCGTCGGCGCTGCAATCGAGCCACGACTCCTGCAGATCGCGTGGGACGAGCACCGGGCAACGATCATGGATTTCGCCGACGACGTCGGTGGCGGGGCGGGTGATGATCGAACACGTCCAGACCCATCGTCGAGGATCATCCTCGGGCAGTGAGTCGTCGCGCCAGACCTCGTAGAGGCCGGCCATGGCAAGCAGTTGATCATCCGGCGCATGGAGGAAGTACGGGATGGTGCGGCCGCCGTCGTGTTGCCATTCGTAGTACCCGAGGGCCGGAGCCAGGCACCGTCTCCGGGCGGCGGCCGCCTTGAAAGCCATCTTCGTAGTGACCGTCTCGCTACGAGCATTGATCATCTTCGCGCCGCCGGTGCGGGCCTTGGACCAGCTGGGCAGCAAACCCCAATCCACGGTGCGTAGCTGCCTGACGGCTGGCGCGGCGCGGTCGTGGGTCGGGTGCCGTTGGACGACGATGCGGACCGGATCAGTCGGAGCGACGTTCCAGGATGGCGGAAGGTCCTCGCCGAGCGCCTCCTCGACGTCGAATTCTTCAGCCAGGTCGGCGGTCGAGGCGACGTTGACGTAGCGACCACACATGCTCACCAGTGTGCCCCGCACAGCGATGGGGTGTGACCGTGCCGCGGCCGGTGCGATTCCGGCAGACTGGGCTCGTGCGATCCGAGCCTGTTCATGCGGCGACGCCGTGGAATGCGCCGCGAGCGGTCGGCCCGGTGCGGGGCCGAATCGTGTTGCCTGGATCAAAGTCGATCACCAACCGGGCGCTGGTGCTGGCTGCTCTCGCCGATGGCGAATCCCTCATCCGTCGCCCGCTCCGGGCGCGTGATACCGAGCTCATGGTCGAGGCGCTCAGGGCACTTGGTGCCCACGTAGCAGACGAAGACGAGGATTGGCGGGTGGAACCGGCACCGCTGCACGGTGCCATCGTCGCCACCGGACTCGCCGGAACCGTGATGCGCTTCGTTCCGGCGCTGGCCGGGTTGGCGCGTGGACCGGTGACCTTCGACGGCGACGAACGAGCGCGGGAACGGCCGATGTGGGCGCTCATCGACGGGTTGCGTCAGGCCGGTGTCGTCATCGAGGACGCCGGCCGAGAGCGGCTACCGTTCACGGTCCGCGGCAATGGCGCGGTTGCCGGCGGGATGGTGCAAGTCGACGCTTCCGGGTCCTCGCAGTTCATCTCCGGCCTCCTCCTTGCCGGCGCTCGCTACGACAAAGGGCTGGAGCTGCTCCATACCGGTCGCGACCCCGTCCCGTCCCAGCCACATCTGAACATGACCATGGACATGCTGCGCGGCGCGGGGGTAGATGTCTCCCGGCCGTCGGCGACGTCCTGGCACGTCGCTCCCGGCCCGATTCGAGCCGGCACACTGACGGTGGAGCCGGATCTCTCCAATGCGGCACCGTTCCTCGCCGCCGCGGTCGTCACCAGTGGGGCCGTGACCGTTCCCGGCTGGCCCCGGCAGACCACCCAACCGGGTGACGGCCTGCCGGAGCTGCTGTCCCGCATGGGGGCGCGCGTCGAACGGGACGCCGACGCCGTCACCGTCGCGGGGACCGGATCGATCAGCGGTCTGGATGTCGACCTGCGCAACGTCACGGAGCTTGCCACGGTGATCGCCGCAGTAGCCGCCGTCGCCGATGGTCCATCGCGGCTGCGGGGCCTGGCGCACACCCGCGGCCATGAGACCGACCGCATCGTCGCACTCGTCACAGAGCTCCGCCGGCTCGGCGGGGCGGTCACCGAACTCGACGACGGCCTGGCCATCACTCCACGTCCACTGCACGGCGCGGTCTGGCACGCGTACGGAGACCATCGAATGGCGACCGCGGGCGCGGTGCTCGGCCTGCTCGTCGACGGCGTGCGAGTCGACGACATCTCGGTGACAAGCAAGACGCTGCCCGACTTCCCCGCCTTGTGGTCCAGGTTGATCGGCCGCTAGGCGCCGGAGATGACGGGGCCGACCGGGCGGCGCAGCGACCACAGCGACCTCGACGAGGACGACGTCCGGATCCGTCCCGGGCGGGGCAGCCGACCGCGGTCGAAGCAGCGCCCCGCTCACGACGAGGCTGTCACCGGCATGGTCGTCACGGTCGATCGCGGGCGGTACACGGTCCTGATGGGCGCGCCGGACAACCCCGGCGCACAGGTGATCGCGATGCGGGCGCGCGAGCTCGGCCGCCGAGGTATCGCGGTCGGCGACCAAGTGGGCGTGATCGGGGATCTGTCCGGCGCGCCCGATACGTTGGCGCGCATCGTGCGCATTGCCGAGCGGGAGACAGTGCTCCGCCGGACGGCGGACGACACCGATCCGGTCGAGCGGGTGATCGTCGCCAACGCCGATCAGCTGGCCATCGTTGCCTCGCTGGCCGACCCGCCTCCTCGCTACGGGCTGATCGACCGGTGTCTCGTCGCCGCCCTCACCGAAGGCATGGAGCCCTTGCTGTGCCTCAACAAGTCCGACCTTGCTCCGCCCGACGAGGCCCTCGCCCGCTACGCCGAGCTCGACCTACCGTCCGTCGTGACCGGACTCGGCAGCGACCTTGGCGAGCTGCGGGCTGCGCTCGCCGGACAGGCCTCGGTGCTCGTCGGGCACTCCGGAGTGGGCAAGTCAACGCTGATCAATGCCCTGGTGCCGGACGCCCGACGCGAGATCGGCGCCGTGAGCGCGATTGGCAAAGGGCGACACACCTCCAGCTCGGCAATCGCGCTGCCCCTTCCCGAAGGCGGCTGGGTCATCGACACCCCGGGAGTGCGCTCGTTCGGGCTTGCCCACGTCAGCCCGGACGATCTGCTCTGGGCTTTTCCCGACCTCGAGGACGGAGCCACGAAGTGTCCGCCGGGCTGCGAGCATGCGTCCGCCCAGGACGGATGCACCCTCGACGCCTGGGTGGCAGCCGGGCACTCGAGTGCTGAGCGTCTCGCGGCTTTCCGCCGGCTGCTGGCCAGCCGGACGGCCGGCAGCTGACGAACGCACAATGCCGGCAACCCATCAGCACCCGTCAGCGCGCCGTCGATGGCGCCGGGTCAGTCCAACCACTCGCCGAGTACGTCGACCGCCTGGGCGATCTCCGCGGTGTCCCCGGCGTAAGACATCCGGATGTATCGCCCGCCGTTGACCGGGTCGAAGTCGATGCCCGGTACCACGGCAACCCCCACGTCACTCAGTAGCTTCGCGACCCACGATTGGGAATCCTCGGTATATCGCGATACGTCCGCGTACAGGTAGAACGCACCGTCGGCCGGCGCGATCTTGTCTATTCCGACGTCGGGGAGCCGGGTGAGAAGCAAGTCACGGTTCTCGCGGTAGCGCCGGACGTTGTCGTCCAGCTCCCGATATGCCTCGAACGCCCCGACGGCCGCGTGCTGCGCGAGGGTAGGAGGACAGAGTGCGAAGTTGCCGGCGAGCCGGTCCACGGAGTCGGCCAGTTCCGGGGGCATGAGCAGCCACCCCAGTCGCCAACCGGTCATCGAGTAGTACTTGGAGAAGGAGTTCACGACGATGCTGCGCCGGCTCGTCGCCCACGCGCAGCTGGGCGGTTGGGTATAGCAGATTCCGTGGTAGATCTCGTCGCTGACGAGTCGCGTGCCGTGACCGTCACACCAACGCGCGATGGCGGCGAGATCGTTCGGCGGCACCATCGACCCGGTCGGGTTGGCCGGACTCGCGAGAACGAGGCCAGCAGGCACGGCATCGAGCGCATCGAGCATGCGAATCGTCGGCTGGAACCGCGTTTCCGGCCCGCAGGGCATGGGCATCACCGTGCAGCCAAGCGCGGTCAGCATGTTCCGATACGCCGGGTATCCCGGCTGCGCGACGACGACAACGCCGCCGGGCTCGAACGCCGCGAGGAATGCGAGTAGGAAGGCGCCCGACGAGCCGGTGGTCACCGCCACGTCGCGGGGCTGCACGTCAATTCCGTAGGTGCGTCGATAATGCGCCGCGATGGCATGGCGGAGGACGGGTAGCCCCAGCGCGCCGGTATAGCCAATGCGGTCCGCGTCCAGCACCCGGTGCGCCTCGGCTCGCACGTGCGCCGGCGCCGGCGTCGACGGCTGGCCGGCGGTGAGGTCGTACACCAGCAGGCCGGAAGCGCGCCGTTGCGCCACAGCCTCCAAGATCCGCATGACGTAAAACGGCGGCACCTGGCCGCGCGCCGACACCCCGGCAACGCTCATCGCGCCCTGCACCCCACATACCGCTCGGCATTCACTCGCTGCGATGCTCCCCCTTCTCCCCTCGCTCCACGCTCACTCGCTAACGTCGACCCAGCCGCCGGTGCGCCAGTACTCCCCCTTCTCCCGGCTGAGCAACCCTTCCTCGACCAGATAGCGACGTAGCGCGGCGACGTCCTCGTGCCAGTCTCGAAGCGTCGCGTTCACGCTCGACTCGTCGTATCGCCGACCGGGCTCGAAGGCGGAGGCCAGGTACTCCAGCACCATTCGTCGCTTACGTCCGGCCGCCGGAATCGCGATCAGCCGGCCGTCGCGCAGATACGCGCGGAGTACCCGGCTCGTCGCCGCGTCGACCGGGCCAAATGACGGCGCGGGCCGAGGCGGCGTCTCGGCGCGGACCGCGGCGGCGAAGGCCTGCTCACGCAGGATGAATTCGCCATCTTCGACGGTGACGAGGCCGGCTTTCAGCAGCCGGGTCAGCGCCGCCTTCGCTTCATCCTCGGGCAGCTGGGCCCGGTCGGCGATCTCCGACGGGGTGCGCGCTCCCAGCGCGAGCGCAGCGACCACCCGCAGCCGACTCGGGGACGCGAGCTGACCGACGATCATGCGCGTCGTGAGCACGTCCGGGCCGGATTCGCTCACCCTCCGGACGTTAGCAGCGAGGAGGTGGCGCTACGGTTCGATAGTGGGCGCGTACCTGACGGACCTGGATCTTGCGCGCTCCCTGGCCGATATCGCCGACAGCGTCTCCCTCGCCCGATTCCGCGCAAGTGACCTGCAGGTTGACACCAAGCCCGACCTCACGCCGGTCAGCGACGCCGATCGGGCGGTAGAGCAGGCGCTGCGCGGCCAACTCGCGGACACGCGACCGGGCGACGCGGTCTGCGGCGAGGAATTCGGCGCGACCGGCGACGCGTCGCGCCAATGGGTGATCGATCCCATAGACGGCACCAAGAACTACGTCCGCGGCGTGCCCGTGTGGGCCACGCTCATTGCGCTGCTCGATAACGGCGATCCAGTCGTCGGCGTGGTGTCAGCCCCGGCGCTCGGCCGCCGGTGGTGGGCGGCACGTGGTGACGGCGCGTGGGGCAGCGAGATCGAGAACGACGTACGCCGGCTTGGCGTGTCCGGCGTACGCGCTCTCACCGATGCGAGCCTGTCGTACTCGTCGCTCGGAGGGTGGGGTGGACCCACGGAGCGCGCAGCGATCCTCACGTTGCTCGACGAGGTGTGGCGCAGCCGGGCGTTCGGCGACTTCTGGTCGTACATGCTAGTGGCGGAGGGAGCGGTCGATCTGGCCGCGGAACCGGAGTTGTCATTGTGGGACATGGCCGCGCTGGCACCCATCGTGGTGGAAGCCGGCGGCCGTTTCACCGGTCTCAACGGTCGTGACGGCGTCCACGAGGGCAGCGCCATCGCGAGCAATGGCCTGCTCCACAGTGCGGCCCTGGCCGTCATCGGCGATTCGGCGCCGCAGAGGTGACGGGCGCTATGCCGCAGCGTTAGCGCTCCGTCTCCTCGACGACCTGCCACCCGGCCGCCGTCCAGTCGAGATAGACCCGCGCGTAGTCCTGATTTGCTCTGCTGTCGGTCGACGGGGCAGCGCTCCCAGCCGACGCCGCGAATGGAGCTTGCCTCTCTGATCACGAGCTGCACGCCGTATTCGGCCTTCACCGGCAGAGATCCCCGCATGACGACCGCGGACACGACCTGAATCCGGGCGCCTCGAATCGTGTCGCCCCGAGCACGCATGGCGGTCAGGCTCTGGATGTAGCCCGCGCAAGCGCGGCAGCTCGGCGCACTTATTGCCGAGATCAGATACGGGTCGGTAGTGGCTAGCCCCCAGTCCACGGCCTGGACGAAGTATGTCGCGAACGACTTCGCTCCCGCGGCAGTGTGGGTCTTTGCCGCGGCGGCCAGTACCGGCGGCTTCTCCCCCGGCCGCAGGCTGAGACCAACCCTCGCCGGGCTGGTCGGCCGGGGCGAGGGGGAGGCGGCGGAGTTCCCCGTCGAGTGCTCCCGAGCAGCTGCACCGCCTCCGCCGCACGCGGTGAGCAGCAGGAGCACGGCCAGCACGCCAGTCCGTCGCCGCCAGTGCACCGCCCGATGGTCCCCCGCCGACACCGCAACGTCCGGGACCACTCGAGTCTTCGGCGTGCCTTATCGGGGGTCGGCGAGCAGCAAAGCGCTGTCGCCGAACTCGTGCCAGAGATAGCCCATGCGCAAGGCCTCGCGATATGCCGCGGCAACCATCTCGGCGCCGGCAACGGCCTCGAGCAGCAGCAGATGGGACGCACCCGGAGCGTGCCACCCGGTCACCAGCCCGTCGACCACTCGGGCCGGCCGACCGGGATCGAGCACCAAATCGGTCCATCCGGCGCCGGCATTGACCTCTCCCCGATCGTCGGCGACGGTCTCCAAGGCCCGAGTCACTGTGGTGCCGACAGCGATGACCCGCCCGCCACTGCGTCTGGTCAGGTTGACGAGCCGGGCCGTTGCCGGAGGGACGAGGTAGCGCTCTGCGACCGGCGGTTCTCCCGCCTCGAGGGACGAGACGCCGGTGTGCAGCGAGATGGGCGCGATGACCACTCCGCCGGCAACCAGAGCAGTGACCAGATCGGTCGTGAAGGGCCGGCCGGCACTCGGCATCTCCGCGCTACCCGGCTCCCGGGCGAACACAGTTTGGTAGTAGCGAAGCGGCCAGCTCCCGGATACATAGCCGTAGCTGATGGGTTGTCCGACCCGCTGAAGGTACTGCGCGACGTCGCCCTCGACCGCAACGGACGCCCGCCAGAGCCGCACGAGCCCGTCTCGGGTGCGGGTGTGCGGAGCCACGAGGGTCAGCCACACTCCGTCGGGCAGCTCAATCCGGTCCCCGGCGTGCGCGTCGGTCACCGGGCCCACGGCCCGGACCGATGGACGGATCTCGACCAGCCACACGCACGGAGCGGCCGGCGAGGAGAAATGCACGGTGACGGGTCCAGCCTTCCCGCGCGACCCGGGTACCGCGGCCGGCAGAGTGGCCGAGGTGTTCACGACGACGAGATCACCGGGCACCAGCACGGTTGGCAGATCCGCGAAGTGCAGGTGCCGGAGACCGGCCGACGCAGCGACCAGCATCCGCACCCCGTCCCGGCGCAGGCCCCGGGCCTCCGGTGGCTCGCGGGCCTGCAGCTCACCCGGAAGGACGAAGTACGTGCTCTCCATGGCCATCATTGCCCCATCCATCCCGCCGATCACCGAAGGGCCGGAACGGCAAGATCGCTCGCGCGATACCGGCCACTTTCCGGGCGCTCCTCGAGCAACCGGAGAAACGGCGGGACGACCGATTCCGGCTCCGGGCGATCAGAGATGTCCTCGCCGGGGAAGGCCCGTTGATGCATCTCGGTCCGCATGTCGCCGGGGTCGAAGGAGTACACGCGCAACGTTGGTTGTTCGGCGGCGAGAATTGCCGTCAGCTGATCGAGCGCAGCTTTGGCCGATCCGTAGCCACCCCACCCGGCATACGCCTCGACGGCCGCGTCGGAGCTGATATTGACGATCGTGCCGCGGTTGGCGAGCAACGCGGGCAGGACCTGCTGGATCAACGCGAGCGGCGCAGTTACGTTGACTCGGTAGACGTCTGCGAGATCGGCGAGCGGATATTCGGCGAGCTGCGGCTGTGGGCTCGGCCCGAGATGGCTGGCGTTGTTCACGAGCAGGTGCAGCCCGCCGAATGACTCCACCGCGTCAGCGAGCGCCGCGCGGTGCCACGAATCGGTGACGTCGCCGACGATTGCTCGCGCGGTCGGTAATTCGGCAGCTACGGCCGCCAGGGCGTCAGCGCCTCGGGCGTCGATGACCATCGACCACCCTCGCTCGCCCAACAGGCGGGCGATCGCCCGCCCCAATCCACGGGATGCCCCGGTAATGAGCGCGACTGGCATCTGAGTCTCCTTGCCGGTGACGGATCTTTCGTGCCATCGTGATACCTAAAGCTGACTTCAAGTCAAGGAACTGAGATTTGCTTCGAACGACGGATCATCTGACAGTTGGCGAGGTGGCGCAGCGCAGTGGCTACGCTGCGTCCGCCCTACGCTTCTACGAGCGGGAAGGTTTGATCAAGGCGACCCGGACGACCGGCAACCAGCGCCGCTACGAGCGCGGCGTGCTGCGCCGACTCGCTTTCATCCGGGCCGCCCGCAATGTCGGACTCACCCTCGAGGAGGTGCGGGCCGCACTGGAGTCTCTCCCGGAGGGCCGGACGCCTACGCGCGCCGACTGGGCTCGGTTGTCGCACGGCTGGCGCGCACGCCTGGATCGGCAGATCAGCGCCCTGCAGGCACTCCGGGACGGACTCGATTCGTGCATCGGTTGTGGGTGCCTGTCCCTCAAGCGTTGCGCGATCTCCAATCCGGGCGACGTGGCCGCTGTCGCAGGTGCTGGAGCGCAATACCTCCCGTCACTGCTGCGGCGGACACCCTCAGTCCGCTGAGCGCTGTCCGCCCGGCTACGAAGCGAGCCCCTCGACGACATCGGCGCCGGGCAACTCGGTGAGCAGTTTCGGCGGCAACAGGAGCTTCGAGCGACGCAGTCCGCTGCCGATGACCACCGACTGCTGTTCGAGTACGGCCGGGTCGATCAGCACCGGCCAGCCAGCCGGCAGCCCGATCGGCGTGATCCCTCCGTACTCCATCCCGGTTAGCTCGACGGCCTCATCCATCGGAGCGAAGGACGCCTTGCGCGCGCCGAGCAACCGGCGGACCACACCGTTCACGTCGGCCCGCGTCGTGGCGAGCACGACGCACGAGGCATAGGACGTCTGGCCCGCGCGTCGACCGGCGATGACAACGCAGTTCGCGGACTGCTCGAGCGGAATGTCGTAACGTGCACAAAACTCCGCGGTGTCCGCAACAGCTGGATCGATCGGCGCCGCGCGAACCAGGTCGCCTGGCGGCCACCCGGCCAACGCCGTCGCGACCGGCAATGCAACCAGTGGTTCAACCGCGGACGTCCAGGTCAACGTCCCTACCGAGGTCATGCCCGTAGTCTGCACAAGATGAATGTCGACATCACCAACCGGGTATTGCCCGGGATCGGTGTGTGTCAGGAGATCGACCTTCGTGATGGCCACCGTATCGGCGTCGTGACCCGGCGAAACGGCCTGCGGGATCTGATCTTCTACGACGAGGAGGGGGATGGCGCGGCCGCGGCCGTCTCTCTGTCCGTAGACGAGGCGAACGCGATCGCAGAGGTGTTGGGTGCTCCAGCGCTGACATTTCGACTTGCTGTGCTTCAGCGCCAGGCCGAGGGATTGATCGTCGAGGAGTTGCCAGTGCCGGCTGACTCGCCCTACGCTCGCCGTCCCCTTGGCGATACCCAGGCTCGTACGCGTACGGGCGCGTCCATCGTGGCCGTGCTCCGCCAGGGTGCGGCGTTGCCGTCGCCGACACCGGACTTCGTGCTGCTGCCCGGTGATCTTGTCGTGACCGTGGGCACCCAGGCCGCGATCGATCAAGTCGCGCACATCCTTGACGGAACAGCCGATTCGGCGGACAGAACACCCAACGGCTGATTCCAGATGGAGGTCGCAGCGGCAGCGGAGACCTCGGGTGCGCACGTCGCCATCCTGCTCATCGAACTCGGCGCCATCCTCTTCGTGCTGGGTCTGCTCGGCCGGCTCGCGCAGCGGATCGGGATCCCGGTCATTCCCATCTACCTCCTGGCCGGACTTGCCTTCGGCCAAGGCGGATTCCTCGCCCTATCGGCTAGTCGCGATTTCGTCAACGTCGCCGCGGACATCGGCGTCATCCTGCTCCTGCTCATGCTTGGCCTGGAGTACTCCGCCGATGAGCTGACGGCGAATATCCGGACTCAGGCGCCTATCGGAGTTATCGACGGAGCGCTGAACGCGTTGCCTGGCGCTGCGCTGGCGTTGATTGCCGGCTGGGGGGTGCCGGCGACGGTGGCACTGGCCGGTATCACATGGGTGTCCTCGTCCGGTGTGATCGCCAAGATGCTCGCGGACAATGGCCGGCTGGGTAACCGTGAGACGCCGGCCGTCTTGGGCGTGCTCGTCATGGAAGACCTGGCGATGGCGCTCTATCTCCCGCTGCTCACCGCGCTGCTCGCCGGAGGTGACACCGGCGGGGTCTTCCTCGCGATCTCGATCGCCGTGGCGACCATTGCGGTCGTCATGCTCGTCGCCACGCGGTACGGACACCACGTGACCACGCTGGTCGGAGCGAAGGACAACGAGTCGTTGCTGCTCGGCGTCCTTGGTTTGACGCTGCTCGTCGCCGGCATCGCCGAGGAGCTCAAGGTGTCGGCCGCGGTTGGCGCCTTCCTCGTCGGCATAGCGGTTTCGGGAACGGTTGCAGAGACAGCGGCGGAGCTGCTGACCCCGCTGCGAGACCTGTTTGCGGCCGTGTTCTTCGTCTTCTTCGGGCTCTCGACCAGCCCGGGATCCCTCCCCCCGGTGCTGCTGCCAGCCTTGGCGCTCGCCGTGATCACGTCCGTTACCAAGCTGGCAACTGGTTACATTGCCGCTAAGCGAGTCCAGGTCAAGCGGCGCGGCCGATGGCGCGCCGCCGTCGCCTTGATACCTCGGGGGGAGTTCTCCGTGGTGATGGCGGCGCTGGCCGTCGCGGCGGGCGCCGAGCCACACATCGGGCCGCTGACCGCCTGCTACGTGTTGCTGACGATCATCATCGGCGCGGCCGTCCAGCGGCTGCCCGATCGACTCAAACCGGAGCCGCGGCGGCGGCGGGCAGCGCGCGCGCCTACCGTGGCGTCGTGAGGTATGCCGACACCGAAGAGCTTCTCCGCACATACGACACGATCGTTGTCGTCGGTGCGAGCGTGCATCCGGAGAAGGCTGCCCACGCGATCCCAGCGGTGATGCAGCGCTACGGCTGGCGGATCATCCCGGTGAACCCGCACGCCGACGAGATCTTCGGCGAACGGGTCTACCGAAAGCTCGCCGACATTACGGACGGCCCAATCGGTCTGGTCAACGTCTTCCGACCGTCTCGCGACGCCGCTGACATCGCTCGGCAGGCAGTCGCAGCGGGCGCCCGGGCCTTGTGGCTGCAACAGGGGATCGTCTCAGCCGAGGCGCACCGGATCGCCGACGAGGCCGGTGTCGCCTACGTCGAAGATCGTTGCCTGGCGGTCGAACGGGCCCGCTACGCATTGCGGGCGTCCTCCCGCACGATCCCAAGGTCGAGGATCGATTCCCAGCCAGCCGACTGATTCCCGCGCCGACGTGACCTTGGAGATACCGTCGTCCTGAGGCCATAAGTCCAAGATCACGGCTGAGACCCGACGCCAGTCAATACCTTCCGACGAAAGTGTCGCCACCACTACAAAAGGGACATGTCGGACCCACCCCTACAGTGGGAGACATGGGAGCCGCCGTGGGTAGCGCTGTTCGGCGCCCCACGTACACCGACGTTCTGCGGGTCACCGAGTTTCGCGCGATCTGGATCGCCGATGTGCAGTCTCTTGTCGGCGACCAGATCGCCCGCGTTGCCTTGACGGTCCTCGTCTTCTCCAGCACCGGCTCCGCGGCACTCACCGGCCTCACCTACGCGCTGACCTACCTGCCCTCGGTGGTGGGCGGAGCGTTCCTCTCACCCCTGGCCGACCGATACCGCCGGCGCGCCGTGATGATCTGGTGCGATTTGATCCGCACGGTGCTGCTCATAGTGATGGCGCTTCCGTGGCTGCCACTGCCAGCGTTGGCCGCGGTGTTGGTGGTCGTCGTGCTGATCGGCCGACCGTTCCTCGCTGCCGAAAACGCCCTGTTGCCCGACATCCTGAGCGGTGAGTTCTACGCGCTCGGTTCCGGTCTGCGAACGACGACGCTGCAGGTTACGCAGCTCGTGGGCTTTGCCGGCGGCGGAGCGCTGATCGTGACGATCGGCGCCCACTGGGGATTGTTCCTCGATGCCCTGACATTCGGTTTCTCCGCGCTGATCGTTCGCGCATTTGTTCGTGACCGGCCCGCGCCGGCGCGCGGGACGAGTCCAGCGGCGGAGCCTTACCTGCGCATGGTCTCGTCCGGAGTGCGGCTGGTATTCGGCGATCCGCGGTTGCGAACGCTGATGTTGCTGGCCTGGCTGGCCGGGTTCTACACGGCGCCGGAAGGACTTGCGGCTCCGTACGCCGCGCACATCGGCGCAGGTGGCGCCGGCTCCGTCGGCCTGCTCCTCGCCGCGATACCAACCGGCACTGCCGTCGCCACCTGGTTGTTCATACGCTGGGTACCGCCCCGGAGGCGCGCGGCGTCCATCGGCTGGCTGGCTCTGCTCGCGGGCGCCCCCCTCGTTGCGTGCCTTTCCGGGCCGAGCCTCTGGGTGTCGATCGGACTCTGGGTCATCACCGGCCTGTGCTGCGCTTACCAGGCACAAGCCGCCATCACATTCGTCCAACTGGTGGATCCGACCGAGCGGGCCCGCGCGTTCGGCTTGGCCGCGGCTGGGCTCCTCGGGGTTCAGGGACTGGGCATCCTCCTGTTCAGCGCCCTTGCGCAGGTTCTCGACGTGCAGCAAGCCCTCGCCCTCGCAGGTTTCTTGGGAATGGTGATGGCCATACCACTGGCATTGCGCTGGGCGAAGCTGCGCAAGAGCGTCTCAACTGACGGAGAATCCTGAGAATCCGCCAGCTGCCTGGCCCCATTCAACGTCCACTGATCGCACAACGCCCGGGGCCTGGCCACTGCGGACCAGATCCAGCAACGCCGCACAGTCGCGCTGCGACCCCTCCGCCACGATTCGTACCGAACCGTCACCGAGATTGGTCGCCCGGCCTGACAGGCCGAGCCGGCGCGCCTGATCCCGCGTCCACCAGCGGAATCCGACGCCCTGCACCCAGCCCTCGATCCGCGCGTCCAGGCGTACGCGCGCGTCGGTCATCCGGCACTCCCCGGCTCGAATTCGTCGGCAGTGCCAGTCACCCGCGGCTCGTCGAGAATGAGAATCGTCTGGGTAGAGAGCACGTCCGGCATCGTCTGTAGCCGGTTGAGCACCAAGTCCCGCATGGTTGCCGCGTCCCGGGTGCGGACCAGCAGCACGAGGTCGTTCTCGCCCGAGACGAGTGCGGCGTGCCAGACCTCCGGGATGTTCGTCACGCGCTGGCGCACGGACTTCCAGGAATGCTGGCTGATTTTGATGTGAACGTACGCCGAGATGCCGTAACCGCAGCGCTCCGGATCAACGACGGCGGAGTATCCAACGATCACTCCGGCACGCTCCAGCCGTTCGACCCGGGCATACACGCCGGCCCGGGAGATGTGCAGCCGAGCGGCGAGGGTGCGCATGGACAACCGGCCATCCGCGCGCAACGCGCGGACGATCCGCCAGTCCGTCTCATCCAACGATGCCGGATGTCCAGAGTCATCAGCCCGGGCGCGTGGTGTGAGATCCATGTTGCACGACATTAACGCGATATGGAGCCAATCGTCCACGAGTAACGAGCATCGGTGGAGACATGGCTCGCGCCGCCGGACAATGGCGTCACCGGACCACCGCGGGGGTGCGCCGCCGAGTTGGAGGTGCGATGACCACCACCGAACGGTTCGCAGAGTCGGCAGCCGGCGCGCTCCCGACCGACGAACCGCTGACTCTCATCGCCGCCGACGGCTCGCCCGTCGAGGGAAGCGGGTTGCGACGCCCGGCCGACGACGTGGTGCTGGACCTCTACCGCGCGATGGTGCTCGGCCGCCGATTCGACGCCCAGGCAACCGCCTTGACCAAGCAGGGGCGGCTGGCCGTGTACCCATCCTCACGCGGGCAGGAGGCATGCCAGGTCGGGGCCGTTAGGGCGTTGCAGAATCAGGATTGGCTGTTTCCGACCTACCGCGACAGTGTCGCAATCGTGTCGCGCGGCGTTGATCCGGTCGCTGCACTGACCCTGCTCCGAGGGAACTGGCATCTAGGCTACGACCCCTACGAACTTCGGGTCGCGCCACAGTGCACGCCACTCGCGACGAATGCCTGCCATGCGGTGGGCTTCGCCCGCGCCGCGGCGCTCAAGGGCGAGTCGACGGCCGTGTTGGTGATGATGGGTGACGGCGCAACGAGCGAGGGCGACGCCCACGAGGCATTCAACTTCGCGGCCGTCTGGCGCGCACCGGTCGTGTTCCTGGTGCAGAACAACGGCTACGCGATCAGCGTGCCAACGAGCAAGCAGAGCGCGGCGCAGTCGTTCGCCCACAAGGGCGTCGGCTACGGGATGCCCGCCCAGTACGTCGACGGCAACGACGCCGCCGCGGTCACGGTCGCGGTGGGCGATGCTCTCGAGCGCGCCCGCCGCGGCGGTGGACCGACGCTTATCGAGGCTCGCACCTATCGGATCGAGGCGCATACCAACGCGGACGACGCGAGCCGGTACCGCAGCAATGACGAGGTCCTGCTCTGGCTGGCCCGCGATCCCGTCGACCGGCTGGATCACTATCTATCGGCGCGCGGATCGTTAGACACCTTTGCGCGGCAGGCGATCGCGGATCACGCCGAGTCCTTTGCGGAGTCATTCAGACAGCGGATGAGCGTCGATCCCGATCTTGACACCGAAGATCTGTTCCGCTTCGTGTATGCCGACCTGCCTGAGCACCTGCGCCGACAGGCCCGCCGAGTCGCCGCTGACGCGGCATGACCGAGACTGCGCACGACGCTCCGGCGCGGTCGACTGATGAGCCGGTCAGCATGGCCGGGGCGCTGAATCTGGCGCTCACAGACGCCCTTTCCGCCGACGAGCGAGTCGTGGTGTATGGCGAGGATGTGGGCACGCTCGGCGGCGTATTCCGAGTGACGGACGGTTTGGCCAGGCGCTTCGGTGAGACGCGAGTGTTCGACACGCCGCTGGCCGAGGCGGGCATCGTCGGCGCCGCTATCGGCATGGCGATGAACGGGCTGCGGCCGGTGGTCGAGATTCAGTTCGACGCCTTCGCCTATCCAGCGTTCGAGCAGATCACGAGCCACCTCGCGAAGCTGCGCAACCGATCTCGCGGTCGCATCGAGATGCCGGTCGTCATCCGCATTCCGTACGGCGGCGGAATTGGCGGCGTCGAGCACCATAGCGATTCCTCCGAGGTTTTCTATGCGCACACGGCCGGGCTCAGGGTCGTCACGCCGGGTACGCCCGATGACGCCTACACCATGCTGCGGGCCGCGATCGACAGTCCCGACCCGGTGATCTTCCTGGAGCCGAAACGGCAGTACTGGGCCAGGAGGGTGATTGCCCGCCGTCTCGACGCTCGCTCGCTCACCCACGCCGTCGTTCGGCGCCCCGGATCAGGTGTGACCCTCATCAGCTATGGGGCAATGGCGACCACGGCGCTCGAGGCGGCCGAAGCTGCCGCGGGCTTCGGTTACGACGTCGAGGTCATCGATCTGCGAACCCTCGCGCCGTTCGACGACGCGACGGTGAGCGAGTCCGTGCGCCGGACCGGGCGCGCCATTGTGGTGCATGAGGCATCCGGGTTCTGCGGCTACGGCGCCGAGGTTGCCGCGCGGCTCACCGAGTCATGCTTTCACTATCTCGAAGCGCCGATTTTGCGCGTCACCGGACTGGACATTCCCTACCCGCCGCCGATGTTGGAGGGCCACCACTTGCCGAGCGTCGACCGGATAGTGGACGCGATAGAACGCCTGCAGTGGGACGACCACGTCGTGCTGCCGGACGAGATGGGCTAGTGCCCTGATGCCAGATTTCCTCCTGCCCGATCTAGGCGAGGGACTCACCGAGGCGGAGATCATCCGCTGGCTGGTCGGGATTGGCGACCAAGTCACCGTCGATCAACCGGTCGTCGAGGTCGAAACCGCGAAAGCAACGGTCGAACTGCCGAGCCCGTTCTCCGGAACGGTGCAGGCATTACACGGCGCGGCGGGAGATTCGGTCTCCGTCGGAGCGGCGCTACTCACCGTCGAGGCCGCCACGCCCGCCGACGGCGGCCCGGTTCTCGTCGGATACGGGATCAGCGACTCGGCCGGCCGAGCAAAGCGCTCCCGCCCTGCCCGCGAGCGCAACAGCTCGACGCCTCCCCGAGCGGGGGTCATCTCCCCTCTCGTGCGGCGGCTGGCCCACGACCACGGTGTCGACGTGCGACAAGTCCGCGGCTCCGGGCCGGACGGCATCGTGTTGCGTCACGACGTCGAGTCGGTGATCGCGCGGAAGGCACCCGATGCCGGCGAGTCGACGCGCGCCCAGTCCGCTAGTGGTCAGCGGACGATTCCGTTGCGAGGCGCGCGCCGGACCGCGGTCGAGCGATTGTCCCGATCACGTCGTGAGATTCCCGAGGCGACGGTATGGGTCGACGTTGACGCGACCGAGTTGCTCACGGCGCGCGTCGAGCTCAACGCGAATCCGGAGGCCACGCCGGTGAGCATCCTCGGCCTGCTTGCGCGCTTTGCGATCGCCGGCCTCGGCCGGTATCCCGAGCTGAACTCGCGGGTCGAGGCTGACCGGGTCGTCCTCGTCGATGGGGTGAACCTTGGCTTCGCCGCCCAAACCGATCACGGGCTGGTGGTGCCCGTTGTCCAGGATGCGCAACAGCTTACAACCCGTTCGCTGTCCGCCGCGATCGCCCGGCTCACGGCCAGTGCTCGCTCGGGGTCACTGACGCCTCACGAGCTCACCGGCGGAACGTTCACCGTCAACAACTACGGCGTCTTCGGCGTCGATGGATCGGCCGCAATCATCAACTACCCGGAGGTCGCGATTCTGGGCCTTGGCCGGATCATGTCTCGTCCGTGGGTTGTTGATGGGGAGCTGCGGGTGCGCCAGACCAGTCAGCTCACCCTTGCGTTTGATCACCGGGCGTGCGACGGCGGGGTGGCCGGTGGATTCCTCCGCTACGTCGCGGATTGCGTCGAGTCACCGGTCCGGGTGCTGGCCGATCTGTAGCGCTATCAGGCCGGTAGCCGCTTGCGGCCCTCCTGGAAGAACGCCACCGCATGGTCGGCAGATGCGATCTCGTCGATAGTGACGGTTGCGCCGAACGAGGCGTTCCAGAACGTGTCGCGCACCGGAGGTCCCGCCTGGGGCCCGACGTAGAGGTATGGGCGCTCGAGGTAGACGTCTCCCGGCGACACGCCGTAGTTCGCGCGGTCGATGGTGATCCCAAGGTCGAAGTGCTCCGGCCAGAGGATCGGCAATCCGGGGTCCACCCCGACCTCATCGGCGAACCGCCGAAGCGCCTGGTCGCCGAGTTGATACCAGTCGGCGAGTACCCGGGCACTCGCCGGGTCGATAGCCAATGGATCATCGAGGTCCAGCGGCGTCGCTGGTTGGTAGACGCGCTCCGGCATCCCCGGTGTGACGCCGGCGAACTGGGCGGCCGCTCCGACCGTGCGGAGTGGCGCGCTGCGCGTCCCCGCTGCGTCGATGACGATGAGCTGCGCCTCCGCCACCCGGAGCTGGCGTCCCCCGCGTAGCGGGCGAGCAGTAGCGAAACCGGCCGTCGACGGCCGCAGCCCGATCTTGCCGGTGTCGGCGTACTGGGCGGCGGCGAGAACATGCTCGGCGACACGGTGCCACCCATCCCGCGTTGCTGCGAGCTTGCTGGCCGACTCGAGTTCGCTCACCGGTGTGTCCCCGTGGTCGATTGGTGATCAGGTGTCTGGGCTATCCAACCCCTCTAAGCAGCCAGCTCGAGATGCACCCGGCCGATCGACGAAGCTACAACTCGGCCTGGTGCTCGCAGACGCGAGCCAGTAGCCTCGACGCGGCCTGTTCGGTCGACCGGTCCCGCCGGGGACCGCCGGCAGGTCACCGCCGAATCGCGCGTCCGGTGGCCACGCTTCTCTGTGACCACCAAGCGAACCGGGGACCCAGGTCCCATGGGGTGAATAGGCCCAGCGAGGCTGATGGCTCACGGCCGTCGGCTTCGGTGTGCTGTAGGGCGTCTTCCGGCCCGAACCCGTCAGCTAACCCGGTAGGCGGACTTAGGAAGAACGGAGTTCCGCCGAGGGTGGCGTCAACTCGCCGACGTGGCCGGGCTGCCCGGTTGATAGCTGTAGTCGTGGTGCTGGGTGGGCTTGTCATCCCTGAGGCAACTGCAACCGCGCCACCATCGCCGGCACCGACTGTGTCCGCTATCACGGTGCGGCTCGATGCGCTGGCTGACGAGACCAGATCACTCGCCCAGCGATACAACGTGGCGCAGGCCGACGTTCGCCTCGCGCAGATGCAAGCGGACATCGCCACCAAGTCCGCGACGCAGGCTCAGGCCGCGTATGAAGCGGCTCGCCACGAGCTGGTGCACCTGACGACCGCCGAGTACGAGCAGGGTTCGCTGGCTTCGGTCACCGCCTTCGTGACCAGCTCCGACCAGGAGCGCTATCTCGAGGCGATGGACACGTTGCGGATGCTTGCGAGTCGCCGCGCGGATCTGATCGCACAGGTTTCGGCGGTGCGGGATCGCGCGGCCTCTGCCCGGGACACGGCCCGATCGTTACTCGCCGCCGCGCAGACTCGGCGCAACTCACTCGGTGCCCAGCGCGCGAAGATCACGGCGAAAGCCGCGATGTACACCCGGCTGCGCGCCACGCTGACCCTCGCCGAACAAGCTGGGACAGCGGCGTCAACCTCCGCCGCCATCGTCCAGTGGGCAGCATCGTGCGCCAAGCAGGCGGATGCGGATGCGTCGTCAACGGGTGCCTGCGGTGGCTTGACCGGATACGTGAATCCGATGGCCTACGGCCACTGGACGCCGTCGCGTACCGACCAAGGAGTCGATTGGAACGCGAGCCGACCCAATCCCGTCGTCGCGATCGGCGACGGAATCGTCACATACTCAAGAATGGACGGAACCGGGTGGCCTGGAGGCGCATTCATCGCCTATGGCCTGACGTCTGGCAATCACGCGGGCTTGTACATATTCGTGGCCGAGAGCCTGACGGACCTGGTGCCGGTCGGCACGGTGGTCAAGGCGGGCCAGCGGATCGCGACCGCGATACCTGGTGGGCCCGAAACCGAGTGGGGATACGCAGCCGCGCCAGGGACCAGCCCGGTGCCGGCGACGCCCTACAACGGAGCGCCCGACGGCACCCAGACCCCAGGCGGTAAGGCCTTCGCGCGCTTCCTCATCGAGCTTGGCGCAAAGCCGTTGCAGCCACCGGGACCGGGGCCCGACCGACCCTAGGCGGGTTGTACCAGTCCCGCGAGCACGGTTGGACGCGCTACCCCAGCTGGCGTGAGGGGCTCCGCGCCGGGTACGGACAGCTGGCAACCCAGCCAGCGCGCAGGATAAGCGGTGCGACACTCGGTGCCGTTGACCGGCACAACGCAGCCACGCCGCGACGTCTGTATGGGTTGAGCCAGGACGAGGGGAGCCGCGATGTCAGCCACGGCTATCGGCGATCATGCCTTGCTGTCCGACCGTCATTCGAGCGCGCTGGTGGACCGAGCGGGCTCGGTGGAGTGGCTGACCTGCCCCCGATTCGACAGCCCGTCGGTCTTCGCACGGCTGCTCGATCCCCAGGCCGGACATTGGCAGATCCGCCCGATCGGCCCGTGGACGAGCCAGCGTCGTTACCTGGATCGGACGCTCGCGCTCGAGACGACGTTCACCACGCCGAGCGGAACGCTGGTCCTCGTCGACCTGCTGGCGATGGGCCCGGACAACGATGGGCATCGCCTGGGACGGGAGGTACCGCATCTGCTGGTCCGCACGGTGTTCTGCGCTGCCGGTTCGGTGGAGATCGACGTCTCCTACCAACCACGACCGGAGTACGGGCTGATCGTGCCTCTGCTCTCGGCGATCGATGGCGGCGTAACCGCGCGGGGCGGCGCGGAGTGGTTGGTGCTGACGTGCCCGATCCTCCTGACGTTGGACGGATCGCGCGGGCACGGGCGGCACACGCTGACTGCCGGGCGAACGATGTATTTCGCATTGCACCGCTCGACGCTGGAGCAGACGCCGGCGCGAGTCTGGTCGCAGGACGAGCTCGCGGCCCAAGCAGACAACACGGTCCGCGCCTGGCAGTCGTGGTCGGCCATTCATCAGACCTACCACGGTCCCTGGGCGGATCTGGTGCACCACAGCGGCCGGGTCCTGGAAGGCCTGTCATTCCAACCGAGTGGTGCCATCGTGGCAGCACCGACGACCTCACTGCCCGAAAGCGTCGGCCGCGAACGTAACTGGGACTATCGCTATGCGTGGGTCCGCGACGCTAGTTTCACCATGGAGGCGCTGTGGGTGGCGGCGTGTCCGGACGAAGCCAGCGACTTCTTCGAGTTCATGGCCACGGCTGCCGCCTCAGGCATTGGACCGCACCACGGCCTGCAAATCATGTTCGGCGTTGGGGGCGAGCACGACTTGGCCGAGCGGGAGCTGCGGCATCTGGCCGGCTGGCGGGACAGTCGTCCAGTTCGGGTAGGCAACGGCGCGTGGAACCAGCAGCAGATCGACGTCTACGGCGAACTACTCGGGGCGGCGCATCGCCTCGCAGATCAGCTGGCGGCTGTCGACGAGGACACCAAGCGCTTCTTGATCGCGTGCGCGGATGCGGCGGCAATCCGCTGGCGAGACAAGGACCAAGGAATCTGGGAGGTCCGCGGCGATCCACAGCATTTCCTCTATTCCAAGGTGATGTGCTGGGTGGCGCTCGACCGCGCGATCGATCTCGCGGCGCTGCTCGGCGCGGCCCATCGCGTCGAGGAGTGGAAGCGCAGCCGGGACGAGATCTGGCTGACAGTCGTCACCGAGGGCTGGAGTGACGAGGCCGGGGCATTCACCCAGTGCCTGGGCTCGACAGCACTCGACGCGTCGAATCTCATGATGCCGATCGTGGGCTTCCTCCCAGCTGATGACCCGCGGATGCTGGCGACCATCGACGCGATCGCTGACCGGCTCACCGACGAACGCGGGCTCGTCTACCGCTACCGCACTGAGGAAGGCGTCGACGGGTTGGCGGGCGGAGAAGGCACGTTCCTGCTCTGCACATTCTGGCTTGCCCAGGCGCTCGCACAGGCCGGGGAGCTCGAGCGGGCTCGACGGGTGTTCACCACCGCGATCGCGTCCCTCAATGACGTCGGGCTGCTCGCCGAGGAGGTCGATCCCAGCACCGGAGAGCTGCTCGGCAACTTCCCGCAGGCATTTAGCCACATCGGCTTGGTCAACGCCGCATGGGCGATCTCCGAAGCCGAGGCCCGGGCTGGTGAAGGCTGAAGCGCGACAACGCGGCCATTGACCGGCGGCCGCCAGCCACAGGCCTGAACCGAGCGGCCATCGGCATTCAGTGAACGTTTCGTGAGTTCTGCCCGACATATTCCGAAGACGAGTACCGCATAGTCAACGAGTTCATCGGCCCGGCGGGGATCGAACCTTTCAAAGTTCTTACTTGTTCGTCCCGTTGTCAGAGGCCCGAGTAACAATCGAGATGAGGACGGCCGGTCATCGGTCGCCCCCGCACCGACCCGCGGTCGCTCTTGGGCGGCCGGCCCGGACCTGGAGGGGGCGGGATGACCGCCGATTACGCGCTTGTCGTTGCCGATCGTCCACTGGCGTCCGTCGCGGCCGCCCGAGAGCAGGCCGCTGCCGCGGCGCTCGCCCCGTCGGAGGTCGGTGCGGTCGGCCTCGAGCTGGAATTCCATCTCGTCGACCGCGCCCGACCATCCAGGCGCATCAGCTGGCCAGAGATCGGACGGTTGCTGAACTCGGTGCCGCCCTTGCCAGGTGGCAGCGCGGTGACCGTAGAGCCTGGTGGGCAACTGGAACTGTCCACGCCGCCCCGACCGGACGTGGTCGCCGCGATCGCGGCCCTACGACTCGACCACCGTCGCCTCAACGACGCCCTCCGGGCCGCCGGCTATGGCATCGCATCGATCGGCGCCGACCCCGCCCGAGTGGCGCGGCGCGTCAACCCATCCAGCCGATATGTCGCGATGGAACGGCATTTCGACGCGTTGGCGTACGGCGCTCCGGGCCGGGCGATGATGTCGGCGACTGCCGCGTTGCAGATCAACCTCAACGCGGGTCCTACGAAGCAGTGGGCCGAGCGTGTTCGCCACATCCACCGCATCGGTCCGGTGCTGATTGCCCTGTCCGCGTGTTCACCGCTCGTCGCCGGACGATCGTCAGGCTGGCGGTCAATGCGGCAAGAGATCTGGGGGCAGCTCGACCAGGCCCGCTGCCGGCCGCTGCACGCCGCGGATCCAGCGGAAGGTTGGGCGCGATATGCATTGGCGGCGCCGGTCATGCTGCTGCGAAACCCGTCGGCGACCTCGACGACCGCCGTCACTGATCGAATTCCGTTTGCCGACTGGGTGTCCGGCCACGCGCGGCTCGGTCGCGCGCCCACGGCGGCCGACCTCAACTACCACTTGTCGACCCTGTTTCCGCCAGTGCGGCTGCGCGGTTACCTAGAAATCCGGTATCTCGACGCTATGCCGTACCGGTGGTGGCCGGCACTGGCTGCGCTCGTCGTCACCCTCGTCGACGACGACGTCGCGGCGGATCGGGCGGCTGAGCTGTGTGGCGGGCTCGGCGACTCGTGGACAGCGGCCGCCCGTGACGGTCTCGGTCACCGAGCGTTGCTCGCGGCAACGCGGGGCTGCGCCGAGGTGGCGGCGGAGCGCTGCCCACCGGCTCTGAGATCAGAAGTTGAGGCCTACGCCGAGCTGGTCCGGGATGGCCGGACGCCTGGTGACGAATTGCGAGAGCGCGCGCGAGTGCACGGGCCGCTCCGCGTGCTGGAGGAGGTGGCCGATGCGTGACGCGATCGCTCGCGGCTTGGATCACGCGCGGCAGCGCACCCTAACCCTGAACGAGTTCGACGACGCCGAACTCGTGCGGCAGCACCACGCGTTGATGAGCCCGCTGGTCTGGGACCTCGCCCATGTGGGCCAGCAGGAGGATCTGTGGCTGCTAAGGGGCGGCAACCCGCAGCGCGACGGCGTGCTCCCGGCGGAGGTCGACCGGCTCTACGACGCATTCCGTTCCTCTCGAGCCGACCGCGCCGGTATGCCGTTGCTGGCTCCGGTCGAGGCTCGACGGTTCATCGCCGAGGTGCGCGCCCGCGCGTTCGACCAGCTCGACCGAGCGGACGACCTGTTCCCCTACGCGATGGTCGAACAGCATGAGCAGCAGCACGTCGAGACGATGTTCGCCACCCATCAACTGCGCGACGGGCCCCCTCTGCTCGGGCGCGGCAGCACGCTACCGCAACCGCGCGCGGTGCCGCGCGATGCCGTGCTGGTCCCGGGCGGCGAGTTCGTCCTCGGGGTCGACGCCTCGTGTGAGCCGTGGTCTCTCGATAACGAGCGCCCGGCCACCGTGGTCGAGCTGCCTGCCTTTCGCATTGGGCGCGTGCCGGTCACGAATGCCGAATGGCAGGCCTTCGTCGACGACGGCGGATATCACCGCGCCCAGTGGTGGTCGCCACGCGGCTGGGCCCATCGGGTTGAGCGCGAGCTGACCCGCCCGCTGTTCTGGTCGCCGGACGGCAGCCGGCGCCGCTTCGGTCACATCGAGGAAATCCCGCCAGACGAGCCGGTCCAGCACGTGTGCTACTTCGAAGCCGAGGCCTACGCCGCCTGGGCCGGTGCTCGCCTGCCCACCGAGCAGGAGTGGGAGAAAGCCTGCGCCTGGGATCCGGCACATGGCCGACGCCGCCGGTGGCCGTGGGGAGACTCCGCGCTCACTCCGTCGCTGGCAAACGTCGGAGGCGCGGCATTGCGACCCGCACCCGTCGGCGGATATCCGGCCGGTGCGTCGGCCTATGGCGCCGAGCAGCTGATCGGCGATGTCTGGGAGTGGACATCATCGTCGTTCGAGCCGTGGCCTGGCTTCGTCCCCATGCTGTACGAGCGCTACAGCTTGCCGTTCTTCGGCGGAGACTTCCGGGTGCTGCGTGGCGGATCCTGGGCGGTGGCGCCGGGCACGATCCGTCCGTCGTTCCGTAACTGGGATCTGCCGATCCGACGTCAGATCTTCTGCGGCGTTCGCCTGGCTTGGGACGCCTGAGATGTGCCGTCACCTGGCCTGGCTAGGCGCTCCGCGCACCATTTCCTCGCTCGTGCTCGACCCGCCGCACGGTCTGCTCCGGCAGTCCTACGCGCCGAGACGGCAGCGCCGCGGACTGCTCAACGCCGACGGGTGGGGCGTCGGGTTCTATGCGGCCGATCACGCGGAACCCATCCGGTGGCGGTCGGACCGCCCGCTATGGAGCGATGCGTCGTTCGCGTCAGTGGCACCGGTGCTGTCCTCGACGTGCGTGCTGGCCGCTGTTCGATCGGCGACGAAAGGTATGCCGGTGGCGGAGACGGCAACCGCGCCGTTCTCCGACGGGCGCTGGCTGCTGTCGCACAACGGCCGCGTGGACCCGACGACCCTGCCGATCGACGGGACCGCCGAATCGACGTGCGACTCCGCGCTTCTCGCCGCGCACATCTTCGCCCGCGGCCCGAATCAGCTCGGGGCGACGGTCACGGATGTCGCCCGCCGAGATCCGCTCGCGGTGCTCAACCTGCTGATGACAGACGGGCGCGCGCTACTGGCCACGACCTGGGGAGACACCCTCACTTACCTCCAGACACCCGACGGGGTGGTGGTCGCGAGCGAATCCTGGGACGACGACCCGGGCTGGCGTGACGTCCCCGACCATCACCTGCTTCAGGTGATCGATGAGCGAATCAGCTTGACCGAGCTGGAGAAACCCTCGTGACTACGACGCATCTCGATCCGGCCCGACAGACGGCTGCGCTGGCCGCCGACGTCCGCGCCGGGCTGCGCGCGCGGCCCAAGACGTTGCCGCCCAAGTACTTCTACGACGCGGCAGGGAGCGAGCTGTTCGATCAGATCACTCGTTTGGACGAGTACTACCCGACCCGCACGGAGCGCGCGATCCTGCGGGCGCACGCCGCTGATGTAGCCGCAATCACGCGCGCAGAGACCCTGGTGGAGATTGGCAGCGGCACGTCGGAGAAGACGCGCTTGCTGTTGCGTGCGTTACGCGAGGCCGGGACGTTGCGTAGGTTCGTCGCCTTCGACGTGGATCCGGCCGTGCTGCTCGAAGCAGGTCGCGCGGTCGACGCCGAGTTCCGCCCGATCGAGGTCGAGACCATCGTTGGTGACTTCGAGCGGCATCTGGCTGCGCTGCCGCGTTATCCGCATAGGCTCGCCGCCTTCCTCGGCTCCACGATCGGCAACCTGCAGCCCGTGGCGCGTGTCGAGTTCCTCCGCGGGGTGCGGGCGACGATGGGACCCGACGATGCATTCCTGCTCGGCACCGACCTCGTCAAGCCGGTGCCGCGGCTGGTCAGCGCCTATGCCGACGCTGCCGGCGTCACAGCGGCATTCAACAAGAACGTGCTCGCCGTCATCAACCGGGAACTCGATGCGGATTTCGACCCGGCCCGGTTCGACCATGTCGCGATCTGGGACGCGACGAACGAGTGGATCGAGATGCGGCTGCGATCACAGGTCGCGCAGATTGTGCACATTCGCGCCATCGATCTGCAGATTCCCTTCGACGCGGGCGAGGAAGTACGGACCGAGATATCAGCCAAATTCCGGCGGGCGGGGGTCGACGATGAGCTGCGCAGGGCTGGACTGACCATGCAGCGGTGGTGGACCGATCCGGCCCAGGACTTTGCGCTGTCTCTGTCTAGGGCATTCCGATAGCGTTCTGGCTGCGCCGTCGGAGGCGCGATCGGACGGTGCAGACGAAATCAGGCCCGGCAGCCGACACCCACCGATCGATTTCGACGCCCGCTCGATGGTGAGCACTGGTGATCAGGGACAGGCTGTTCAGCACGACTGACCCAGTTCGCCTCGCGAGGGCGTAGGAACCCGGAAGTCGGTACGGATCCGACCGGCTCGCCCGCGCGCGTGACAATTGAGAAAATGTTAGGACAAACTCTTGACAGTCTGAGCGGTCAATTACATACTCCTGGCACGGCGCTGCGGATGCAACAAGCCGATAACAGTGCCGTCATTCTGAGGCGGGCGTGTCTAGGCTCCCAACCGAGGTGACGGAGGTCGAGAGTGACCAACTGCGAGATGGGACGGCTCCGTCTCGGAAGCTGCCCCGACTCGTGGGGGGTGTGGTTCGCCGACGATCCGC
Organism: uncultured Actinomycetota bacterium; assembly: GCA_963748415.1. Lineage (GTDB taxonomy): Bacteria > Actinomycetota > Actinomycetes > Mycobacteriales > Jatrophihabitantaceae > CAVVJA01. Next base: position 530,707 of record CAVVJA010000020.1, read on the forward strand.
GACAGACGCCCTGGAAACGCTTTCTCGACGAGCTCGCCGGAGCTGGTTATCGGTGGCTCGAACTCGGGCCGTACGGCTACCTGCCGACCGATCCCGGTCGGTTGAGCGATGAACTCGCGCAACGCTCGCTCTGGGTCACCGGCGGCACCATGCACGGCCTGTCTGGCCTGCATCGCCCGAATGATTTCGACGCCATAGCAGCCCAGACCCGTCGCGTGGCGGCGTTGACGGAAGCCGTCGGGGGGAAGCACCTGATCTTCGTTCCAGTCCCGGGATATCGCGACAACGTGACGGGGGCTTACCTGGCACCAGCCGAGCTGGACGTGGACGAGTGGCGCACCATGATCGGCGCGGTCGACGTACTCGGCCGGATCGTCGCCGAGGAGTACGGCCTGACGTTGCAATTTCACCCACACGCGGACTACCACGTGGAAACCCAGAAGCAGACCGAGCGGTTTCTTGACGACACCGATCCGCGCTTCGTCTCTCTCTGCCTGGATACCGGCCATCTCGCCTACCGGCGGGCCGATGTGCCGGCGCTGATCCGCAGCTATCCCGACCGGATCGGCTACGTCCACATCAAGCAGATGGATCCGGAGATTGTCGCGGCGGCGGAGCGGGACGACCTCGCGTTCGGGCAAGCCGTTGCGATGGGCGCAAGCTGCACACCGCCCACCGGAGTTCCCGACATTCCGTCGGTACTCGAAGCGCTGCGCGCGCTTGAGGCTGACCTGTGCGTGGTGGTCGAGCAGGACATGTATCCCGTCGACTTCGACGTGCCGCTGCCGATCGCGACGACCACTCGCATCTACCTCAATTCCTGCGGTCTGGAATCACTCGACCCAGCCGCTGCGGACAGCGCGTCCAGCTCACCTCAGTAACCAGCTCCCGTACCCGGAAGGACCGAACCCATGAAATCGGCACCATTCCGACCGATCGCAGCAAGGCTCCGATGGGGTGTGCCCATCGTCGCGGCCGCCGTCGTGGCGTCGGCCTGCAGCAGCGCCAACTCCGTGAACGTCCAGCACAACAAGAGTGGCGGCGGAGCCGGCGGATACCACTACAAGATCGCTATGGTCACCCATGGCGGCGCCGGTGACTCCTTCTGGAGCATCGTGAAAGCCGGCGGTGAACAAGCCGGCAAGGATATGGGTGACACCGTCACGTATCAGAGCAACGGCGATCCGACCCAGCAGTCGCAGTTGATCGATGCCGCGGTCAACCAGAAGCCGGATGGCCTTATTGTCTCGATGGCCAATCCAGACGCACTCAAGGCATCTATTCAGCGGGCCGTCGCAGCCGGCATACCGGTCGTCACGATCAACTCTGGCCAGGCACAGTCGAAGGCCTACGGCGCTCTGTCGCATTTCGGATCAGACGAGACCGTCGCGGGACAGGCGGTTGGCGCCGGCCTGAAGCAGGCTGGCGTCAAGAACGTCGTCTGCGTTGTCCAGGAAGCCGGCAATGTCGGTCTGGAGCAGCGCTGCGCGGGCGTGAAATCCACCCTCGGAGGCACGGTAACCAACCTGCAGGTTGACAACAACAACCTGCCCGGCGCTCAGTCTCTCATCCAAGCGAAGCTGCAAGCCGACAAGTCGATTGACGGTGTCGTCACCCTCGGGGCGCAGGTCGCGAGCGTGGCCGAGGCGGCCATTGCGGGGGCAAACAGCACCGCGAAGCTAGCCACGTTCGACCTGAACGCCGATGTGGCGAAGGCCGTCGAAGACGGCAAGATCCTGTTCGCGGTCGATCAGCAACCGTATCTGCAGGGCTACATTGCGGTGGTAATGCTCACCCAGTACAAGGCGAATCTGAATGTGCTTGGTGGTGGGTTGCCGGTGTTGACCGGGCCTAACCTGATCACCAAAGCCAACGCAGCTGCAGTCCTCAAACTCGCCGCGGCAGGTACCCGATGACCACCACCCTGGAACGGCCACCCGCCCAGCCGCAACCCGACGAACGGGTCGCGCGGGTCAGCCTGGCTCGGCGGCTCCTCGTCAAGCCGGAATTCGGCGCGCTGGTTGGCGTCATCGTCATCTTCGTGTTCTTCTCGTTCCAGTCCGACGTATTCCGGTCGGCGGAAGGTGCGGCGAACTGGCTGGACGGTGCGTCCACCGTCGGCCTGATGGCCATTCCGGTATCGCTATTGATGATCGGCGGGCATTTCGACCTGTCCGCCGGCGTGCAGGTCGGCACGGCGGGCTTGGCCACCGGCATCATGACCACGTACTGGGGGTTGAACGTCTATGCCTCCATGGTGGTGAGCCTGTGCCTGTTGTTGCTCATCGGATTCATCAATGGATTCCTGGTGACCCGCACTGGCCTGCCCAGCTTCATCATCACGCTGGGCATGTTCCTCGCCCTACAGGGCATCAACCTGGGCGTAACCAAACAGGTCACCAATACGGTGCAGGTCAGCAATCTCAACCTGGTACCGGGCTACCAGGCGTTGAAGGACATCTTCGGTAGCACGATCTCGATTGGTGGCCATGATTTCCAGATCGCTATCCTCTGGTGGATCATCTTCACCATCATCGGCTCGTGGCTGCTGACGCAGACTCGGTTTGGGAACTGGATCTTCGCCTCCGGCGGCGATGCAAATGCCAGCAAGAACGTCGGCGTGCCGACGGCTCGCACGACAATCGCGCTATTCATGCTGACATCGGCGATGGCCTGGTTCGTTGGTAACACGCAAATCCTCAGGTTCAGCACTATCCAGGCGCAGGTCGGTATCGGCCAGGAACTGATCTACATCGTCGCGGCCGTCATCGGCGGCTGCCTGCTCACCGGCGGTTATGGCTCAGTTATCGGCGCCTCACTCGGCGCATTGATCTTCGGAATGACGCAGTCCGGCATCGTGTACGCCAACTGGAATTCTGACTGGTTCAAGACGTTCGTGGGCGTCATGCTGCTACTCGCAGTGCTGGCCAACCAATTCGTACGTCGTCTCGCCACACAGGGTAGGAGATAGCGATGAGTGTCGAGGTCACTGAGCAGCCGCCGCCGGCGTCAGAGTCAGATTCTGAGACGCCGATGCTCGAGATCCGAAACGTGACCAAGACGTTCGGCAGCGTCATTTCGCTGTCCGACATCTCGACCACGGTGCGGGCTGGAAAGGTGACGTGTGTACTTGGCGACAACGGCGCCGGTAAGTCCACGTTCATCAAGATCTTGTCCGGCGTCCATCAACCATCTAGGGGCGAACTGTTCATGGACGGCAAGCCAGTGCTGTTCCACGAGCCGCGAGAAGCCCTCGACGTGGGAATCGCCACGGTTTACCAGGACCTGGCGATGGTGCCATTGATGGCGATCTGGCGGAACTTCTTCCTCGGTTCAGAGCCTAGAAAGGGTTTCTGGCCCTTGAAACGGTTCGACAAGGAGAAGGCAAAGAAGATCACCCGCGACGAGATGCATGATATGGGCATTGACATTCGCGATCCAGACCAGCCAGTGGGAACGCTGTCCGGCGGTGAGCGGCAATGCGTGGCCATCGCTCGTGCGGTGCACTTCGGCGCGAGGTTGCTGATTCTCGACGAACCGACCTCAGCCCTTGGGGTCAAGCAATCCGGCGTGGTCCTCAAGTACATCCTCCAGGCGCGCGATAAGGGCCTCGGCGTCATCTTCATCACGCACAACCCGCACCATGCGTACCCGGTTGGAGATCGTTTCCTGCTGCTCAAACGTGGGAAGAGCCTCGGTGACTTCGACAAATCGGAGATCAGCCTGACCGAACTCACCGGCATGATGGCCGGTGGTGCCGAACTCGAACAACTCGCCCACGAATTGGAGCAAGAAGGCGACACGGAGACCAGCGCTATAGGACAGGAAATCGCAGCCGAGATTGGCACCACGAACTGACAAAGCCCGCGACGATTCGATTTGGGGTCGATCCCGACTATCCCTGGCTCGTGAAGGAGGGACACAAGGCGTGACGTTGAAGGTCGGCGTCATCGGCACTGGGATGATCGGGAAGGACCATATCCGTCGGCTGACCAGAGTGCTGGCGGGCACAAATGTGGTCGCCGTGACGGATGTCGACGCCGAGATGGCCAAGGCGGCTGCTGCAGACATTCCTGGCGGCGCCTTGGTCCACCCGGACGGCAAGGCTCTGATCAACGACAGCCACGTCGATGCGATAGTCATCTGCTCGTGGGGCCCCACGCACGAGGATTACGTTCTCGCGTCGATCGCCGCCGGAAAGCCGGTGTTTTGCGAGAAGCCGCTCGCCACCTCCCAGGACGCCTGCATGCGCATTCTTGAGGCGGAGGTTGCCGCCGGACGCCGCCTCGTTCAGGTGGGCTACATGCGCCGCTACGACGCGGCTTATCGGGCGCTGAAGTCTACGGTCGACGCGGGGACGATCGGCCTGCCGCTGATGATGCACTGCACGCATCGCAATTCGAGCGTGCCGACCTACTACGACAGCGACTCGCTGATCACCGATACCGCAGTCCACGAAATCGACATGGTGCGGTGGCTGTTCGGCGAGGAGATCGTCGCGACCGCGACGCTCAGCCCGCGCCGAAGCCGCAACGGCGGCGACCTTCCCGACCCGCTCATCCTGCTGTTGGAGATGGCAAGCGGCATCCTCGTCGACGTCGAGATCTCGGTGAACATTCGCTACGGGTACGACATCCGTGGAGAGGTCGTCGGCGAGAACGGCACTGTCGCGCTCGGGGCGGCGAGCCCCATTACGCTGCGGCTCGATGGCGGTGTCGTCAACCGGGTCCCGGCCGACTGGCGGGAGCGGTTCATCCGCGCGTATGACATCGAGCTGCAAGAATGGATCGACGCCGTCCGAACCGGCGGCGAGCTCGGCCCAAATTCCTGGGATGGGTACGCGGCGGCTGTGGTCTCAGACGCCGCGCTGCAAGCCCGTCGGACGAATTCCCGAGTCGTGGTTCAGCTGCCCGAACGACCCGCGTTGTACGCTGCCCGCCGCTGATCCCGACGGTTTGCGTGTTCCATTGGCAGACGAATATGCATGCGAATCGGGCTATGGTCCATCCATGGCCGAGCAGCCCCACTACCGCAAGCCCGGGTGGTTCACTCGCAACGTGGCGAACCGCGCCGTCGCCGGGTTAACCCGCCTCGGGGTGAGCGTGTGGGGCAGCCGGGTCCTCGAGGTCAAAGGCCGGAAGAGCGGCGAGCCGCGGCAGGTGCCGGTCAATCTGCTGCATTACGAAGACAAGGACTACCTCGTGTCCGCCCGCGGTACCGGGGAATGGGTCCGCAACCTACGCGCCGCGAACGGCGAGCTCACCTTGCTGCTCGGCTCGCGGCGCGAGCCGCGGCACGCCATCGAGGTTGCTGATGCGGATAGAGTGCCGATCTTGCGGGCATATCTGAAGAGGTGGAAGGCCGAGGTCGGCGTCTTCTTCGAGGGCGTGAGCGCGCAGTCCAGCGACGAGGAGATCGCCGCGATCGCGGCCAACCATCCGATCTTCGCCTTGACGTAGGCCCGGTCACGGAGCGGTTGAAGAGCGCACCGCGAGCAGATCGGTGATTTCGGCCCACAACTCGTTATAGGCGATCGCCGCCGGGCTTCGGGGCGCGAATGCGGTCACGGGTGCACGCCGGACAGCCATCTGCTCGACATTGCTCGCTGCCGGCACGGCAATCGTGCTGACCTGCGTGTTTTGCGTCGGAAGATTAGCCAGGATGTCGCGGTGGAGGCGCCGCCGGCGATCGACCATGGAGAAGAACCCGCGTATCACGGGCACGCGGCCGTCCAGTTCGGCGACGAAGCCGCTGAGTTGCTCAAAGGTGCGGACAGAAAGCACGGTCGGGATCAGCGGTACCAGGACGACGTCGGAGGCATTCAGCACATTCTCCGAGACGAGAGACATGCTCGGCGGCGTGTCGAGAACGACAAGGTCGTACTCCTCCTCGAGCGGCTGCAACAACCGGCGCAGTGTCCGCTCGGGTTTGGGGTGCTCGTTGAGGTCGATGTCCATATGCCGGTAGGTGAAGTCGGCCGGCAGCAGATCCAGGCCTTCGAAGTCGGTGGCCTTGACCGCATCGAGCAACGGTCGGGACTGCTGGACAAGTTTCGGACTCCCGCCCTTGACGCGGGGGCGGATGCGGAACAGGTAGCTTGCGGCGCCTTGCGGGTCGAGGTCCCACAACAACGTCCGCCGATTGTCCCTCGCCGACAAGTAAGCGAGATTCACGGCGGCAGTCGTCTTACCAACGCCGCCCTTGACGTTGTATGAGGCGATCGTGTTCAGCGCAGTACCAGACGTTTGACGTGCCGTGCGGCCTGCTTGCCGAGGTAGGCATCGTGATGGGCGGTTAGTTCGTCCCGCGCGACGCGTTGGCTGGCGTCGAATCGGCCGCATAGTTCTCCCATGGCGAGGATCGTGCCAGCTTTGACCGCACCGCCGTCGATCAGTTCCTGGGCGAACACACGCACGGCCGCAGCCTGCACCTCGTTGTCCTGAAATTCGCCAAGTATGTCTTGCAGATCCTTGAAGTCGCGGATGACTTGTTTGTAGGCTTTCGGAGCGCAAAGCGGCTTGAACAGCTCGACGAGGTACCGCATTTCCTTGCACGTCTTCCGAAGTCCGTGCACCTGCGGAGCGGGTGAGTCGGCGTCGATGAGTTGCGCCCGCTTTCGCACCTTGCCGAAGATGCGCCGCACCCGCTCGTCCGCGAGCTGCGACGCGGTGAGCTGGTGCCAGGCCGGTGCCGCGACGACTGACTCCAGTTCCGTTCGCCAGCCCCGACACAACGTCGCGAACCGTCGGGACCGGAGTGCCCGAACGAGATTTCGATACGCGAGCGACCGCTGGCCGCGAATGTGCTCCGCGAATGGATCGAGGTCGGCCGGTCTGCTCGCACTGGCCGCTAGCTCATCGACGCTGAGGAGGTACACGTCGAGGTCTCTCGCGGGCGTCGTGACCTGACCCAACCACCGGAACTCGGGGGCCATCTGCTCCGCGAGGCCGTCCGGCAAGATGTCACCGAGCAACTTGACGATCGATCTGGTTCGGCGAACCGCGATTCGCAAGTCATGCAGGTATTCGGTGTCGATGTCGCCGATAACGCCAGCGACATTCGCCTCCAGATCCGACAAATAGCCAAGCAAGGCCTCCGCGACGACGAGGTCCGCCGGCTGATCCGGCCGCATCTCGAACCGTCGGGTGCCGATCGGCACAAGGCCAGCCATGCCGCGCACGTCGTCCAGCCACGAGCCGCTTGTCGACGCAAGGGGTGCACCGGCGCGAAGCAGCCGTTCGACCTCCCCCGCGTCCTTCTGGTACCCACGCAAGCACTCGATGTCGACTCTGACTGGAAGCGCGGCTTGCCCTGGGGCCTGCAAGGCCCCGTCCCACCACACGAGCCGCGCGACCGTCTTCGCATCGTCGTTCAGGACGGCGAACTTCAGCCCTATTAGGCGGCCCTTCGCGATGGGAAGCAGCGCACGTACCCAGACCGGGCCGCTGAGCGCATCATGGATCGGCCCGGCCGGAATACCGTTGATTACCGCCGGCCACTGCAAGCGTCCGGTCGTCTGCTCAATGCGCCCGCTCTGCGGGCGAGACAGGGCGAGAACGCCGTCCCTTTCGACGTAAACAAGATCAAGTCCGGCCCGCCTCAGCCGCCAATCCGCGGTGTCGAGGCAAATCAGCGAACGGCGCTCGATGCCGCCGGATCGCAGGCCAAAATGGCCATTGAGAGCGCCCCCGAATAACGCCTCGACACGCCCCTTGTCCGGCGGAACGGCAGCTCCAACCCAGGTGAGCGGGGTGCTCGCTGGCGCGCTTGGAAGATATGACGATCGAAACACCATGGCTCGGCCAAAGTTTACCAGTTGTACATCGGCCGTTCGCGTGTCGTTCAATCGGGTTGTCAGGCGTTTCGTCTATTTACTGCCAGTTTCTCGGGAGGGGTTGGAACGGCGGGAGACGCGGTTCCACACCGCGGTTGCCGTGCCGGCAGCTACCGCGGTGCGGGCCACGCCCCGGACGAGTCCCATCGTCCGCTCCTCGTGATCATGGACTGGGCTGGCCACCCTGACGAAGGGCCGCCACCACATCGGCGGGGATCCGCGCCTGGGCGACGAGCTCGCCGCCGGCATTGCGTACTGCGTTGACGAAAGGCACGACCCACAGGTTCTCGACCACGATCGTCGCAACGGAGTCACCCGGCGCTATCCCGGCCGCGACCTCCTCGACATCCTCAGCATCGAGCAAGCCACCGCCGAGCTGCCCGTCCAGTCGACAAAGGACGGCTCGAGTTCGGCCCCGAGATCACCGAGTTCGATCGACCCGACGGTGCCGTCAGCCTCCTTGTAGACGAACAGGAGGTCGATGACCCGTACCAGGCCGCGCACCACCAGATCCCGTAGCGCCGGGGCGATCTCGCCGTTGAATTTGTTGCCGGTAAAAACTGAGCATGACGATGTCGACGGGTCCGGACTCCGTAGCGTCCATGGCGGATGCTTCTCCTCTCAAATCGATGTCCCGCACGCGCGACCCATCTGGCGCGGTATTGGGTGGCTGACCCTACCTCGACAGGGTGATCGTCCATCTGCGGCGGCAACCGCCTCGCCGCGAACTACTCCGCAAAGGGTGTTGCGGCCGCGCCGTGCGAATGTTCTGCTGTCCGTATGTGGGACGCGACACACGGTGAGATCAGCGGTCTCGGGCCGCAATCGATCTTGCCCCGAGCGGCCGACTCGCTGGCCGTTCGCCTCCTGGGTGGGTCGCGTACCCGGATGGGCGGACTGCAGATATCACATGCGCGTAGGGTCGCCGCGCGAGTCCGTGGAAAGGGGGACCTTGTCTTCGCTGTCGCGTTGCTGCACGACGTAATCGAGAACGGGCGAACAACCGCTGAGGACTTGCTCGCCGCTACTGGTGACGCTCGGTTGGTGGAGCTCGTCGCAAGTCTCACCCGTGACGAGTGGGAATCCGAGGACGAGTATCTGTCGCGCTGCGCGGCTGATCCAATCGCACTACAGGTGAAGCGAGCGGACCTGGAAGACGTGCTCGTTGCCGACGGTTCGAACCTTTCGCCCGGCCTCGAGTTGCAGCTGCGGCGGCAGGCGGGCGCACGTCTCGAGCTGCTGGAAGCGATTGCGCGGCGAGTGAGTCAATAAGAGCCTCTGCGCGCCTCCTCTAAATCGTTGCGACACCGTTATCAACCATTGCGTCGATCCGGGTAGTGCTGTCCTACCCGGTTTGCCACCATCGTGCCGGTGATGGCACTCGTCAGTTGCTGCCTATCCGCTCACGTCGAGCGAGGAGCAGTCTGTGGCCCGGCCGGTGCAACGGCCGAAATTCACGGCCGATACCATCCGATCGCTCGGGACCTTTCAATCCCGAGTCCACGGGGCAATTAGCTACAACGTCGGGAGAGTGAGTCGTGCCAGCTGCTGCTGAGTTCGGGACCGGGCAAGTGTTCTGGTCCTTCCTGTGGTTCTTCCTGTTCTTCATCTGGATCTGGCTACTGATCGTCGTCTTCAGCGACATCTTCCGAAGCCACGACCTGTCCGGGTGGGCTAAAGCCCTCTGGATCATCTTCGTCGTGATCGTGCCCTACCTCGGCGTCTTCGTGTACCTGATCGCTCGTGGCCGCCACATGCAAGAGCACGCCGAGGCGGACGCAAAACGCCAGGACACCGAGTTCCGCCAGTACGTCCAGAGCGCGGCCGCCCCGAGCAGTAGCAACACTGCCGACGAGCTGGCGCGGTTGGCCGACCTCCGGGACAAAGGCGTGATCAGCGAAGCCGAGTTCCAGCAGGCCAAGGCCAAGGCCCTGGGCTAACCGATCCGGCACCCGGGATCCGACTGGATGCGCAGGCGCGGCCGACCCGCTCCCAGGCTCGGCCGCGCCTCTCCCGTTGATGATCTAAGACATTTAGGCGGTATGTCCAAGATCACGACCGTCGATGGTGCTCATACCGCGGTGGGGAAATGCATATGGGCACTGTGATGCTCCGCGTACTGGACATCCGGCCACCGGCTGGTGATTGCCTTGCCTCGGGTATAGAAGCGAACCCCCTCGGCGCCGTGCACGTGAGTATCTCCGAACAGTGAGTCCTTCCAGCCGCCGAAGGAGTAGAAGGCCATCGGTACGGGCACGGGCACGTTCACGCCGATCATGCCGACGTGCACGTGCCGCTGGAAGTGCTGCGCTGCCTTACCGCTGCTGGTGAATATGGCTGTGCCATTGCCGTACGGGTTCGCGTTGACGAGGTCGATTGCCTCGTCGAGGCTTTCCACTCGGACGACCGACAGCACTGGGCCGAAAATTTCGTCGGTGTAGATGTCCATATGGGTCTGCACCTGGTCGAACAGCGTCGGACCGACAAAGAATCCCTGTTCGTGGCCCTCAACCACGAGCCCGCGGCCGTCGACAACGAGCGTGGCCCCGGCCTGTTCACCGCGGTCGACGTAACCGACGATGCGGTCCCGTGACTCCGGCGTCACGATGGGACCCATCTCGCTGGACCCATCATTACCGGGGCCGACCTTGACCGCTTCCGCCTTCTGCTTGAGCTTGGCCACGAGCGCATCCCCGGCGCTCCCGACGGCGACGACGGCCGAGATCGCCATGCACCGCTCTCCGGCGGAACCGTAGCCAGCTGCGGTGATGTGATTCGCGGCGAAGTCCATGTCCGCGTCGGGAAGTACGACGGCATGATTCTTCGCGCCGCCTAGCGCCTGCACCCGCTTGCCGTTGTTGGAAGCCCGCTGGTGCACGTATTTGGCGATAGGCGTGGAACCGACGAAGGATACGGCGGCGATGCCGGGATGGTCGAGTACCGCGTCGACCGCCACCTTGTCACCGTGCACGACGTTGAACACTCCCTCAGGGAGGCCGGCGTCGGCATAAAGCTGGGCGATGAAATTGGACGCCGATGGGTCGCGCTCGCTGGGCTTGAGCAGGAACGTGTTGCCCGTGGCGATTGCGATGGGATGCATCCACATCGGCACCATCGCGGGAAAGTTGAACGGCGTGATGCCGGCGCAGACCCCCAGGGGCTGCCGGAACGAGTAGGCGTCTACGTCGGTTGATACCTGTTCCGAGTACTCACCCTTGAGCAGATGCGGGATCCCGCAGGCGAACTCCACGACCTCCATGCCGCGGATGACCTCGCCCTTGGCGTCAGATTCCACCTTGCCGTGCTCTCGACTGACGATCTCCGCCAGCTCGTTGAGATTCTTGTTGACCAGCTCCCGGAAGGCGAACATGATCCGCGCGCGGCGGGTGAGCGAAACGTCGAACCAGCTCTCGAACGCCTTGCCGGCGGCCTGGACCATGGCGTCTACGTCAGCTATCTCAGCGAGCAGGACTTGCGCCTGCACTTGGCCGGTCGCTGGATTCCAGACGTTCGCGGTGCGGGTGGATGCTCCGGTGTACGGCGCTCCGCCAACCCAATGCTCGATCGTGGTCATGGACGATTTCCTTTCTCAGTCACAAGTACTGCCGCTGCTTCCGCTTCTGCTCGCGGTACGCGCCATATGCCTCGTTGGTGCTCTCGATGGCTGCGACCTCGGATACCGGTACGTCCCACCAGCTCTCTGACGACGGGACGGGTGCCAATGGATCCGTCTCGATGTAGACGACGGTCGTCCGGTCGGACTGCTTGGCTTGTACCAGCGCAGATCGGAACTCCTCGATGGTCGACGTCCGCCGCACGTCGGCACCCAGACTCTGCGCATTGGCCGCCAGGTCGACCGGCAGCGGGTCGCCGTCCAGCATCCCGGTCGCGGGGTTGCGGTAGCGGTAACGGGTGCCGAATCGCTGCGATCCGACAGATTCCGACAGGGAGCCGATCGAGGAAAACCCGTGATTCTGAATAAGAACGATCGTCAGCTTGATCCCTTCCGACACCGCGGTGACGATCTCCTGGGCCATCATCAAGTACGATCCGTCGCCGACCAAGGCGAACACCTCGCGGCTCGGGTCGGCCATTTTGATCCCGAGCGCGCCGGCAATCTCGTAGCCCATGCAGGAGTAGCCGTACTCGACGTGATAACCCTTGGGATCCCGGGATCGCCACAGCATCTGCAGGTCACCAGGCAGGCTCCCGGCGGCCTGAACCAGGACGTCCCGGGGGGCAGCGACCTCGTTCACCACGCCGATGACCTCCGTCTGGGCCGGCAGTGGCTGGTTTCCCAGGTAATACGCCGCGTCGACGATCTTGGTCCACGCTTCGGTGTGCTGGGTGAACTCACGGGTGTAGGCCGCGCTGACCCGGTAGCCGGCCGTTGCTTCGCTGAGCGATTCGAGGCCGCGACGGGCGTCGGCCACGATCGCCGTGGCGCTCTGCTTGGCGGCGTCGAACAATGCGACGTTGATGTTGACGAACCGAACGTCAGCGCGCTGAAACGCCGTCCGGGAGGCGGTGGTGAAATCGCTGTATCGGGTGCCTACGCCGATCACGACGTCGGCGTCGCGGGCCAAGGCGTTCGCGACCGGGGTACCGGTCGCGCCGACGCCGCCAACGGCCATCGGATGATCCCATGGCACGGCGCCCTTGCCGGCCTGAGTGTCGGATACCGGGATCCCGGTCGTGTCGGCGAAGCGACGGAGCGCGTCGCTGGCCTCCGCGTACAGCACTCCCCCGCCGGCCACGATGAGCGGCCGCTTCGCGGCCCGGATGACGTCGGCAGCCCGCGCGACAGCGACCGGCTCCGGTTCCGGGCGCCCCACGTGCCACACTCGCCGGGCAAACAGTTCCTCGGGCCAGTCGAACGCTTCGGCCTGCACGTCCTGTGGCATCGCGATGGTCACGGCGCCGGTGTCAACCGGGTCGGTGAGAACGCGCATCGCGGCGAGCAGCGCGGACGGAAGTTGTTCGGGCCGGTTGATCCGATCGAAGAACCGGGAGATCGGCCGGAATGCGTCATTGACCGACACGTCAAACGAGCGGGGGTCCTCCAGCTCCTGCAGCACTGGTCCGCTCGCCCGGGTCGCGAAGATGTCGCTGGGCAGGAGCAGCACCGGGATGCGGTTAATGGTCGCGCCGGCCGCACCGGTGACCATGTTGGTCGAGCCCGGCCCGATCGACGCGGTACAGGCGAGGGCCTGCAGCCGGTTGTTCATCCGGGCGAATCCTGCGGCCGCGTGGACCATGCCCTGCTCGTTCCGGGCCAGGTAGTACGGCAGGTCCGCACTGTCGGTCAGCTTGGCCTCGAGCAGAGCCTGACCTATGCCAGCGACATTGCCGTGACCGAAGATGCCGAAGCATCCAGAGATAAGCCGGCGCTCGACGCCGTCCCGCTCGCTGTACTGCCTGGCCAGGAAGCGGATCGTCGCCTGGGCGACGGTCAGCCGTATCGTCACTCACGCACCTCGCTATCTGCACTGTTCGCTGTGCTGAGCGGCAAGCGAGGATCGACCGTCATGCCGTTCCAGCTATCGCGGATCCAGGCGTGCCGCGGGTCGTCGCAAAAGCGCCAAACCCGTTCCCCCGGCCCCGCCATCACATTGAGGTAGTAGAGGTCGTACCCGGGAGCGGCCATGGATGGACCGTGGTACCCGTACGGGATCAGCACGACGTCGCCGGTGGCGACTTCCGCGCACACGTCGATCGACCGGTCCGGCCCAGACGAGTAGACACGCTGGTAGGCCCGGCCGACTCCCGGCTCGGCTTCTGCGGCATCGGCAACTTCGAAGTAGTAGATCTCCTCCAGCGCCGACTCGACGTCCCGCTCCACATCGTGCTTGTGCGGTGGGTAGGACGACCAGTTGCCACCTGGCGTCAGCACCTCGACGGCGATGAGGCGATCAGCGGCGAACGCATCAGGCGCGCAGAAGTTGTTGACCTGCCGGCTCGCCTGACCGGCCCCGCGCAGTTCGATCGACACGTCCGCGGCGGACACGTACCGAAACGGCAACCGCTGGGTTGCTCGCGCCGACGGCAGCGCGAACCGGCCACCAAGTGCGGACTCGACCGTGACCTCCGCATCCCGGGGAACGTAGGCGAAGTCACTCACTGCGGCGAACGGGCTCCTCCGCCCGTGCAACGTGAACGTCGCGCCGTCGCAGGTGACGGCGCCGGATCCGGTCAGCGGCAGCACGATCACCTCGTCATCGCCAGTCGCGAAGCTCGCTCGCCCGTCCTTGCCGAGCGAGAGAATGCGGAGCCCGCTGTAGTCCCACCCGGCCGCTTCGGGGCTGATCCGCAGGCTGAATTGGTCACCCGCCGTGGCGCCGTGGCGCACGTGTCGCGGCAGCACGCCGGACGTCACAGCAGGCTCACCGCGGCATCGACCGCCTCCGCGACATCACCGTTCGGTGGATACAACAGCGATCGGCCGATGACCAGGCCCTTGACCGTCGGCAACTTCAGCGCCTGGTGCCAGCGAACGAACGCCGCATCCTGATCCGCGGTCACCTCGCCGCCGAGAATCAGCGCGGGCAGCGTCGTCGCCGACATCACGCGCTCCATGTCCTCGACGACCGGCACTTTGAGCCAGGTGTACGCGGATGTCGTACCTAGTCCGGCGGAGACGGTCATCGCGCGGATCATGGCTTCCGGCGTCAACTCGTTGTGGACTCGCCCGTCCGCGCGATGCGAGATGAATGGCTCGATCATCGCCATCAGGCCCAGGTCGGCCAGTTGGCTCACCGCATTTGCGCACGCCACCAGGGTGACCACGGTGGCCGGATCTTCGGGATCGATGCGCATGAGCATCTTGCCTCCGTTCCAGCCCGCGGCCTTGATGCTCTGCGCGTCGTAGGCGGTGAACCGGTCGTCCATCTCGAACGCTGTCCCGGCCAGGCCGCCCCGGTTCATGGAACCGACGACCACTTTCTCATCGAGGGCGCCAAGCAAGAGCAGGTCCTCGAGGATGTCCGCAGTGCCGAGCACGCCGTTGACGCCTGGTCGCGACAATGCGAGGCAGAGCCGGTTGAGCAGCTCGGTCCGGTCGGCCATCGCCAACGGATCCGGCCCGGCCCGCAGCGCGCCGCGGGCTGGATGATCGGCCGCGATCATCATCAGCTTGCCGTGCTCGCCGAGCAGACTGGCGGCTGGCTTGCGGGTCTGAGCGGCCTCGGCGACGGCGCCGGGTGAGGTGACCCGCGCCTCGATCAGGGCGCGGAAGCGCTCGTCAGACACGTGCCGCCTCCTGCAGCTTGCGTTCAACCTGATCCGCGGTCGGCATTGCGTCTGCGCATGAAAGCTGCGAGGCCACGATCGCACCGGCCGCGTTGCAGAAGCGCATGGCCCGTTCCAGATCCCAGCCGGATAGCAAGCTGTGGCACAACGCGCCGCCGAAAGCGTCACCCGCCCCGAGGCCATTGACGACCTCGACCGGGGCCGGCGGCACCCGGATCACCTGTGTTCCGTCAGAGGCAAGCACGCCAGCCGGCCCTTGTTTCACGATCGCGAGCTGCACACCAACTTCGTGCAGGGCAGCCACGATCCGTTCTGGATCCCGAGTTCCAACGGCCGTCTCGTTCTCGTCGAGATTTCCCGCCGCGACAGTGGCGAACGGCAAAGCCTCGGCAACCGAGCGCCGGGCCTGTTCACGCGAAGACCAGAACATTGGCCGATAGTCGAGGTCGAGCACGGTGATCTTGGATGGATCTCGGGCCTTCAGCGCAGTCAGCGTCGCTTCTCGGCTCGGCTGCGCCGAGAGCCCGGTGACAGTCACCCAAAAGATGTCGGCCGCAGCGATCGCCTCGAGGTCGAGCTCTTCGGGGTAGATCTCGAGATCCGGTGCCTTCGGCAACCGATAGAAGTACAGCGGGAAGTCATCCGGCGGAAAGATCTCGCAGAAGGTCACCGGTGTTGGCAAGCCGTCCACCGGCGTGACGTACCGGTCGTCGACGCCGTAGCCCCGCAACGCGTCGTGCAGGAACTCACCGAACGGGTCGCGGCCAGTGCGGGTGATGACGGCCGCGCGCCGGCCATAGCGGGCGGCCGCGACGGCGACATTCGTGGCGCTCCCACCGAGGAACTTGCCGAAGGTAGACACCTCTCGCAGCGAGACCCCGATCTGGAGCGGGTAGATATCGACGCTGATCCGACCCATCGTCAACACCTCTGGGTGGAACGGCGTAGTCATCTTGTCCGTACCTCATGACTTTCCGGCGACGTGTGGGTGATTTAGGCGGGTTCGGCAGGGACGATGACCCGGTGCTTGGGTTGAACTCGGCGGTCAGGGGCGAAATCATCGAACTCGGGTGAGCCATGCCGGCTTCGGACGTCGACCAGCACTCCCGTGATGCATCTGCGATGTAATACCGTCATAGCCAGGTCTGTCAATGCTTTGTCATGACAAAGTAAGGGAAGGCATTATGAGTTGGGAGACAGAGCTCAGCGCCGGACGGGGCGTCATCGTCGACCGCTCGAGCCCTATTCCGATCTACTTCCAGGTCGCCACGCAACTGCAGAAGCTGATCGAATCCGACGTCATCCCGGTTGGCACGAGGTTCGAGAACGAAGTCGATCTGGCCGAGCGACTAGGCGTGTCCCGGCCTACGATGCGGCGGGCCATGCAATATCTCGTCGAACGCGGCATGGTCGTGCGCAAGCGGGGCGTCGGTACCCAGGTCGTTCACCCGAAGGTCCGCCGTACGATCGAGCTCTCCAGCCTGTATGACGACCTGGCCAAGTCGGGTCGAGCGCCGTCCACCATGGTGCGCAGTTTCACGATCGCGCCAGCGTCCCTGGGTGTCGCGGCCGAACTGGGCGTTACCGAGGGGGACGACGTCAGCCACTTCGAACGGGTCCGCTACGCGGACGGCGAGCCGCTGGCCATCATGACCAACTCCATTCCCTGCTCGGTCGTGAAGCTCGATCGAGAAAGCCTGGAGAAGCACGGCCTGTACAACCTGCTCCGGGCGGCAGGCAGCGAACCGCGGATCGCAACGCAGGTCATCGGTGCCCGCGTCGCCACCGCCGCCGACGCCCGGATCTTGCAAGAGCGCCGCGGCGCTGCGCTACTGACCATGACTCGCACCGCGTTCGATGCGATGGGTCGGGTTGTCGACTTCGGGACGCACGTGTACCGCGCGGATCGCTACGCGTTCGAGCTCACGCTGTCGGGTAGCTGATCGCTCTCCGCCATGACCGCGCCGAGCCGGCGCCTGGCAGGATCAGTGCGCATGACCCCACCCAGGATCGTCATCGTCGGCGGCGGCTTCGCCGGCTACTACGCGGCCCGAACCTTGTGCCGGAAGCTGCCGGACCAGGCCGAGGTCGTAATTCTCAATCCGAGGGACTACTTTCTCTACCTGCCGCTATTGCCGGAGGTATCCGGCGGCATCCTGGACCCGCGGCGAGTCACCGTGTCGATCCCGGGCACGTTGCCAAAGGTCCGGCTCGTACTCGGGTCCGCCGAGAACGTCGATCTCGCAGCTCACCAGATCGCATATGTCGACCCGGAGGGCCGAGCGGCCACGCTCGGCTACGATCAGGTGCTCCTCACGACCGGCAGCGTCAACAAGCTTCTGCCCATCCCCGGTGTCGCGCAGCATGCCCACGGCTTTCGTGACATTGCCGAGGCGCTGTTCTTGCGGGATCACATCACGCTGCAACTGGAACTCGCGGATAGCACCGATGATCCGGCGGAGCGGGACGCTCGGCTGACCTTCGTCGTTGTCGGCGCGGGCTACACCGGCACCGAGGTCGCCGCCCAAGGCGCACTCATGACGGCGGAGCTCACCCAGACCACCCTCGGCTGGCGGGCCATCAGCCGAGGTGGCTGCTGATCGACACGGCCGACCGGGTGCTGCCCGGGCTCGGCGAGAGCCTGGCCCGGACGGCGGACCGCGTGCTGCGGCACCGGGGCGTCGACGTGCGCACCAGAACGTCCGTCGCGGAGGCAACGGCCGATGCCGTACGCCTGAGTGACGGAATGTTTGTCCCGACCCGATCGCTCATCTGGTGCGTCGGAGTTCGACCCGAACCCCTTGTCGAGCACCTCGGCCTCGCGACCGAGCGGGGGCGGCTGGTCGTGAACGAGTTCCTAGAGGTCCCGGGCAGCACGATCTCTGGGCCTGCGGAGACGTCGCCGCGGTTCCCGATCTGACTCGACCCGGCGAGATCACCCCGATGAGCGCGCAGCACGCCCAGCGGCAGGGTAAGCGCGCAGCCGCAAATATCGCCGCCACGTTCGGTCGCGGTACGCGCCGACCCTACAAACACCACGATCTCGGATTCGTCGTCGATCTCGGAGGCTTCCAGGCCGCGGCTAATCCGCTCCAGGTGCCGTTATCCGGCCTGCCGGCAAAGGTGGCGACCCGGGGCTACCACCTCTTCTCGCTTCCGGGGAACCGGGTGCGAACGGCGGTCGACTGGCTGACCGAAGCCGTCCTGCCGCGCCAGGCGGTGCATCTCGGACTCGTTCAGCCCTCGGATGTGCCGTTGGATACCGAGAAGCCAATGGCCTGATCACCGAGTTGAGCGGAAGCGCGAGAGGCCGTCGCCGATCAGTTCGCGAAATCCTCCTCGCGGTACTCACCTTCCGGCCGGACGCCGGCCCGCTCGGCTTCCTCCGTCCGCAGTTCGACCCGCCGGATCTTCCCGCTGATCGTCTTCGGCAGGTCCGTGAATTGCAGGCGGCGAATCCGGTTGTACGGAGCGAGTTTCTCCCGAGAGTGGCGCAGGATGTCCGAGGCGAGCGCTGGGCTCGGTTCGTATCCGCTGACGAGCACTACGAAGGCCTTCGGTACGGCTAACCGCAGTTCGTCGGGTGCTGGTACGACCGCCGCCTCGGCCACGGCGGGGTGCTCGATCAGTACGCTTTCCAACTCGAACGGACTGATCCGGTAGTCGCTGGCCTTGAACACGTCGTCGGTGCGGCCCACATACGTGATGAACCCGTCTTGGTCTCGGGTGGCGACATCGCCGGTGTGGTAACGGTGACCTGCGAAGGCGTCGCGCATTCCGCTCGTGGTCGCCTCGATAACCCACCATCAGCCCAACGGGGCGCTCGGGTTCACATTCGACGCAGATTTCGCCCTCGTCGGCGATCGCTTCCGATAGGGGATCGACCAAGGCGATGCGGAATCCGGGCATCGGCCGACCCATTGACCCCAACCGAGTGGGCTGGCCAGGTGAGTTACCGATCTGCAGGGGTCGTTTCCGTCTGGCCGAACCCGTCGCGAATGGTGAGCCCCCAGGCCTGCCGGACCTGTTCGATCACCTCGGGGTTGAGCGGCTCGCCGGCGCTGACCAGTTCCCGCAAGGACATCTGCCACGAGGTCAGGTCTTGCTGCACGAGCATCCGCCACACCGTGGGCGGCGCGCAGAACGTCGTCACCTTCGTATCGCGCACGACGTCTAGCAGCGCCCGCGCGTCGAAGCGCTCGTAGTTGAACAAGCAGATCGTCGCGCCTGCGATCCAGGGAGCGAATACACACGACCAGGCGTGCTTGGCCCAGCCTGGGCTCGAATGACGTTCATGTGCACGTCGCCCGGCTGTAGCCCGATCCAGTACATCGTCGACAGATGGCCGATCGGGTAGCTGACGTGCGTGTGTTCCACGAGTTTGGGCAACGCCGTGGTGCCTGAGGTGAAGTACAGCAGTAGCGGCTCGTCGGCCATGGTGTGCTCGTCCGGCTCGAACGGTTCGAGGCTGTCGAACGAGTCGGAATAGCGCAGCCAGCCCACGACCGGATCTCCGACCGCGATTCGCAGGTAGCCGCCGTGGACATCGCGGAAGTGTTCGGTCATGTCCGAGCGAGCGACGACCGCATCCACCTGTCCGCGGTCGATCCGGTCCCGGAGGTCATCCGTCGACAACAGGGTCGTCGCTGGGATGATGACCGCACCCAGCTTCATCGCGGCGAGCGTGATCTCCCACAGCTCAACCTGGTTGCCGAGCACGACGAGGATCTGCATCCCGCGTCGCACGCCCTCCCCCCGCAGCCATCCCGCGACCTGATCCGATCGCTCGGACAGCGCCCCGAAGCTGTAGGACTCATCGGTTCCGTCTGGCTCGATGATCCGCAAGGCGGTGTGGGTGGGGCGCTCCGCGGCCAGCACGGCATCGAACCAGTCGATCGCGAAGTTGAAGCGCGGAGGTCGCGGCCAGCGGAACTTTGTGTAGGCGGTCGTGTAGTCCGTCCGATGGGTCAGAAGAAAATCCCGTGCGGCGCGGAATTCATCGGTGGCACTAGGCATCGCCACGTTGTATCTCACCCCCGGCAGACCCGACCGAGGCTCCTCGCCTCGCGACCGTGGACCGAACGTACTCCAGCGCTTCGACGGCGAGGTCCGGCCAACGGGCCATCGAGTCGTCGCTTACCGCGATCCACTCGCGCATCGGACGACTCTTGCCCGCGTCGAAGGCCGATGCGTCGCCGTCATCGCGCAGTTGTGCGCAGCGCGACGCGGGTAGCTTCACCACCAGCTGCCCCCGCACCAACATCGCGAATATCTTGCGGTGCACTCGCAGGCCAGGGTTCGACCCGAAGCCGGTCCCCTCGGTCGCCTCCGGATGGTGGGCGAGCAGATCGGTTGGCGAGAACCGCGAACGACTCATCGGCGTCTGAACCACCACCGGCGGCGCCCATCCGATCATGGTAATCACGCCGCGGCACCGGGCCCAGCCCGGAATACCGCGGCCATGACGAAAAGCCAACACAGCCCGACCATTACGCCTCCGACCCGATCAACACGGTGACGAGCGCTACCCCAGCCAGGAGACACACCCGCTGTGTGCTGCCCCGGCGCGAGCTGTGCGGCTCTGGGCTTCGCTGCGCGACGGGCGCGGCACGCAATCACAATCAGATGACGGGCAGCGTGCTGGCGTGTCAGGCTGGGGTCATGTGCCGCAACATCCGCCCACTGAACAACTACGAGCCGCCGGCCACCCAAGACGAGGTCTACGCGGCGGCGTTGCAATTCGTCCGGAAGGTCAGCGGCTCGACCAAACCATCGGCCACTAACCGCGCGGCGTTCGATGATGCCGTGGCGCAGATCACCCATATCACGCACCATCTGCTCGACACGCTCGTCACGACAGCGCCGAAGAAGGACCGTGCCGTCGAAACGACCAAGGCGCGAGCGCGCAGTGCCAAGCGGTTCCCGGCCACCGTCGACTCCGTGCCGGCGTGACGCTACCGATGGCTCGAATCGCTGAGCAGCTTGGCCAGCGCCCGATCGGCGGCCTGCCGGTCACGCTGCGCCGCCCGTAACGCGCGCTCCGCCTCCCCGAGCTGGGTGCGCGCCTCGTCCAGGCGCTGGCGCAGGGTCTCGACCTCCCGTCGAAGTCGATCTGAACGTTGCTTGTGTCGGGCATTGTCCCGTTTGGCGACCACCAATCGGTCCCGGGCCTCCGCGAGCTGGCGCTGCCGGTCCTGTTCCCGTTCCCGATCGGCTGCTCGCCGGGCTGACGGCTCAGCTCGCTTCGACGGTGTCAGGCGCTTGCGATCGGAGCTCTTGCCCGATGCCGCGTCCCGCGGTGACGGCGATCGCGCCGGCACCGCGCTCAGCGCCGGACCGGCGGCACCGAATCCTGACCAGCGGACCGCTCGAAGCAGCGTGCCGGTCTCGAGTTGTCCAGCCACGTCCGGATCGGCCAGCGCTGCCTCGAGCGTGGCCGTCACCTCGTCCCGCAGGGCGGGAGACGGGTCAGCTTGTGCAGTGGTGGCGAACGCCCGCTCAACCAGATCGTCGATGAGCCGCCGTCGCTCCTTCGACAGCTCACGCATAGCAGAGCCGTCCAAGGCCCGCTCGGCCCCGCGCAACCGCTCCGCGAGATCGGCGAGTTCGCGCGTTACCGCCGGGTCGGACCGGACGAGGCAGTTAACCGTCCACGCGCTTTGCGTGGGTCGCCGCAATTCACCGATGGCCTTGGCGGCTACCTGGTCGCCTGCCTGCTTCGCGGCGCCGACCAACGCGGCGCGCTGCGCGATGAACTGCGCCGGGGCAACGCTATACAGCTCGTCGATCGCGTCCTGCAGCAGGTCGTCGCTCGCCACGAGGTCATCGTGTCATGAGGACGTCGCAGGCCGATCAGGCCGGGAAGCCGGCATCGGCCCCACTGATCATCGTGGAAGCGCGACGCCGGCCCGGTCCAGCTACTTGCTGGGTTGCGGCAATGTGCAGTCGATCTTGGGGTTCACACCCGCATAATTCAGCGGGCCGGCCAGGATAGTGACCGTGATCGTGCCGATCTTGGCGCAGTTCGTATCCGAACCACTGAAATAGTTGCGTTGCCAGGCCGCGATGAGTCCGATGACGAGCCACAGGACGAGAAGCAGGCTCACCAGTCGCCCGAGCGGACGGCGTCGCCGGATAACCGGCGCGTCCGTGCGAGATCGCCATGCCATGGTGTCCTCCTTGGATCTGTCAGAGACCAAGCAGCCGATCGAGGAAATCCCGGTAGTTCCGTAGGGCCACCCGCATAACCTCGGTGTCGTCGCCTTTGGTCGATTGCCAGCCGTCGAGCGCCTGCTTCTGCGCCAGTAGGGTGTTCGTCAGCGAGGCGACAGCGTCATCCACGAGGCTCGCGGCCGCACCAGTCGCGCGCTGCGGGTCATCGACGAACGTCAGCTGCAACTCACGCCATTGGATTCGGTACCGCTCGACGAGATCTGCACCCCACAAAGCTGCGACCGGATCGTTCGGGGCCTGTCCAGGCCCGAGATTCCCGTCACTTGGTGCCCGTGCGGGCTCGTCGTCCACTTCTCGCATCCGCTGCTCTCGGGTCAGTTCCCCGGTTGGCCCGTCGATCACATCGGTACGCTCTTCGACGTTGTCCTCCGCTCGGCTGTTTACGCGGGCCGGATTATCGAACTCGGTCTCGCGTCGATCTCCGGTCGTCGCGTAGTCGTCGTACCCGGCCTCCCGTCGGCCCATGCCCGTCGCCTGGTCGTCGAACTCGGTCTCGCGTCGATCTCCGGTCGTCGCGTAGTCGTCGTACCCGGCCTCCCGGCGGCCCATGCCCGTCGCCTGGTCGTCGAACCCGGCCTCACGTCGATCTGCGGTCGTCGCCTGGTCGTCGTACCCGGGCTCGCGTCGACCTTCGGTCGTCGCTTGGTCGTCGTACCTGGCGTCGCGTCGGCTCCTGGCCGTCATCGTCTCGTCGGCGGCGTGCGTTGGCTGATTCATCACGTGTCTCCTTTTCACGAATCCAGCTGGTCGGCGCCGTGCCGATCGCCGACGTCGTCGACCTCGAGCAGGTCGGTCGCTAGTACCCGGTAATGCACGAGTGCTTGCCGTAGCTGCTCGGTGCTCGCTTGACCGCGCAGGTTGGCTTCAAAGATCTCGTGCGCAGAACGGTAGTGGTCGATCGTTCGCGCATGCTCGACCGACAATGTGCCGACGCGATCGTCGAATTCGCTAATCGGATAACCACGCGCCCGCATCATTCGAGTGACCAGCGCATCGGCGGAGTTGACCGCGTCGCTGGGATCTTCCACAAATGCGGCTTGGACCCGAGTCCACTCCTTCAGGTAACGATCCTGATCCTGGGGGCTGAGCGACTTGATGTCGAGCTCGGCATGTCGCTTCTCGCGCGCGCGCAATTCACTCTCTGCGGCCGCTCGACTAGGCTGCTCGGCCAGAGTTCGCTCATATTCGGGGCCGAATCGTGCTTGCAGCTGCCGGCGTCTGACAATGCTCCATACCGCCATTGCGATCAGCACGATCGCAACGACTACGACGACAAGGACGATAATTCCGGTGGTCGACATTAGGGTGCGTTCCTCTCCAATCGGCGGCTCGCTGACCGGAGCCAAGTGGACATGAGTCCGGTTAGGTCACGAGGTTGTCCTGGCCAAGATCTACCCGGCTGCGCGACGTACTAAACCCCGGCAACATGATGAGCGATACGCAATTGCCGCCAACAACGGCGGGGCTGGGTAGCGAATCGGCCGCTACCCTCAGTTTGTGCTGCGGGCCTCGCTCCTCATCTGCTGCACCCTGCTGTGCGCATCGGCGTGTTCCCATGCCGCGGACTCGACGCGAGAGCTCAGCGGGTCAGCGGCACAAAGTTCGGCCGCGTCCGCATTCCCCCCGGGCGTGCCGGGCTCCGCTCCGGCGCCGAGCGCCCAGTCGGCAATCGGAGACCCCGCATGGCGGATTGTGCGGCTGGGCCGGCCAAACGCGATCGAGGGATGGGTCGATCGGGTGAGCGTGCTACCCGGCCAGGCGGTCAAGCTGCATGTGTCGACCGTCGACCACGAATGGCGAGTGACCGCCTACCGAATGGGTTGGTATGGGGGCGCGCTGGCGCAGCGAGTCTGGCAATCCGGCAGCGAGTCGGGCGTCCGTCAGCCCAAACCGACCCGGTCCGCCACCAACACCGTGCAGACAGCCTGGCGGCCAAGCCTGACCCTGCCGACGGCCGATTGGCCGCCGGGCGCCTACCTGTTGCGGCTGGATGGTCAAACCGGGCAGCGGTACGTGCCGCTCACCATCCGATCACCGGATACCGCGGGACGTACCGTACTCATCCTTCCCGTGACCACCTGGCAGGCCTACAACGACTGGGGCGGTTACAGCCTCTACCACGGGCCAGGAGGACCGAACGACTTCGACAACCGATCGGTGGCCGTGTCGTTCGACCGGCCCTACACCGCCGATGGCGCGTCGGACTTTGTCGGCAGCCAACTGCCGCTCATCGCGCACGCCGAGCGCCTCGGTATCCCGCTGGCGTATGCCACCGATGTCGATCTGCATGACAATCCGCAGCTACTCGATGGTGCCGTTGCGATGATCAGCCTCGGACATGACGAGTACTGGTCCACCGCGATGCGCAACGCAGTTACCGCCGCCCGCGATACCGGCGTGAACCTGGCGTTCCTGAGTGCCAACGCGGTCTTCCGGCACATCCGGTTCGCCTCCTCGCCAACTGGGCGCGATCGCATCGAGATCAACTACAAGCGGACGACCGATCCGCTGTACGGAAAGAAGAACGCGGAGGTCACTGTCGATTGGCGGGAGCCACCGTTGTCCGATCCCGAGAGCTCCCTCACTGGCGCGTATTACGAGTGCAATCCGGTCGACGCGCCAATGGTGATCACTAATCCGCGCAACTGGCTGTTCGCGGGCACGGGCGCGAAGCTAGGCATGCGGTTGCCACACCTCGTCGGCAGCGAGTACGACCGGGTCAACCCCGGCGTGCCGACCCCGAAGAACATCGAGGTCGTCACCCATTCCCCCGTCAATTGCCAAGGCGCCAACAGCTTCGCGGACAGCGCCTACTACACCGTTCGCAGCGGTGCCGGCGTGTTCGATGCCGGCACCAGCTGGTTCCCCCTTGGCTTGCCCGAAGCGGGCGCGAAGGGCATGGTCGCTCGGGTTATCGGCGGCGAGCTGACCAACCTGCTGTTGGCATTCAGCGCCGGGCCGGCTGGCGTCGCGCATCCTGCCCATCGCAACATCGACGCCCTACACGAGTTCGCCGGCGACCCAATCTGGGGTCAGTGATCGGTAACGGCGTACAGCCCGGAACCTGAGATCAAGCCCCGCAGGTGCCGGGCGCAGCTGTCACGCCGCAGAAGTCTTGGCTCTGCTGATCGAGGTCGACCGTGATGACATCGGCGGCTGGGTTATAGCGGACGACGTGCGTGGAGCCGACCGCCGTCTTCGGATCGTCGCTGCTGTCGATCACCACGGTCGCCTGACTCGAAGCTGCCGTTATGACGTGCAGCTGGATCGTGGCGAATGGCCCTTCGCCCCCTCCGGTGAGGCTAATCACCAGCAGCCCGAGTCCATTGGGGGCCAGATCGAGGGTTCGGCCATGGCCGATCCAGTACCCGGCTGCCCAGGTGGGCGGCTTCACTGCGGGCAGGATGGCACTGGTCGCCGTCGATGCCCCGGACGAGGAGCCGTTCGAACCAGACGAGGAGCAGCCACCGAGGACGAGGGCGGGGACAACGCAGCTCACGATCACCGGATGTACGCCTGCACACCTGTGCATCAGGCGTCGCCGCATGCGCGTCTCCTTCGATCCGGTTGGCCGAAGTGTCACATCGTCGACTGAACGTCCCGGCTATTGCAGGCTTACCGCTCGTGCCGCGAAGAAATCGCTGCCGGCCAGCAGCATGGCCAACACATTCGCCGGCACCTGCGAGTCAGCCGTGACGACCATGACCGCTTCGCCGTCGCTGTCGCCTTCGGGCCGGCGCCCGACGGCCGCGGAGATGATATTCACCCCTGCGTCACCGAGCGCCGTGCCCACCCGTCCTAGCATTCCCGGCTGATCGCGGTAGCGGAAGACGGCTAGGTGTTCCTCGAGTTGCACGTTGAACCGCGAACCCCACGCTTCGAGCAAGTGTGGTCGGTTACGCCGTCCCAACAGGGTGCCTACCACTCGCGTGGTCTCGCCGCCTCCACGAAGCCGCACGCGTATGAGGTCGGTGAAGTCGTGGGCCTGCGGTGTGCTCCGCTCGGTGATCGCAATACCGCGCTCCTGGGCGAGCGTATACGCGTTGACGTCGTTGACCGCCTCCTCGATATGCCCGGCAAGCACGCCCTTGACGACCTGGATCGTCAGCAATCGACTATCACGCTCGGCGATCCGGCCCAGGAATTCGACGTCGACGGCGTCAACGGACGTTCCCGGAGCTAGCGCGGCCGCAATCTTGCCCAGGCCGCCGCACAGTCCGAGGAACGGACCGACCGCCTCCATGTCTTCTGCAGCGATCGAAGGCACGTTCACTGCGCTCGTCACTGCCACCCCCGTCAAGGCGGCGACCGCTTGCTCGGCGGCTTGATAGCCCGCCCGATGGGTTGCTTCGGCCGTCGAAGCCCCCAGGTGTGGAGTGACGACTACGTTGGGATAGCCGAACAGCGGATGATCGGTTACCGGCTCGGTACCGAACACGTCTAGCGCAGCGCCGGCTACCTTGCCCGAATCGAGCGCGGCTTGCAGGTCTACGTCCACGACTAACGGGCCGCGGGCAACGTTGAGAATCCGCACGCCATCCTTCATGTGCGCGAACGCGGCCGCGTTCAGCCAGCCCTCGGTGTCCCGGTTCTTCGGCAGATGCAGCGTGATGAAGTCCGCGACCGCGTAGATCTGATCAACGCTGCTCGCCCGCTCGACGCCGAGATCGCGGAACCGCTCCTCGGCCAGATAGGCATCGAACGCGATGACCCGCATGCCGAAGCCCCGCGCCCGCTGAGCCACGAGCTGGCCGATCCGGCCGAACCCGATAATTCCAAGCGTCTTCTCGTTCAGCTCCACGCCACTGAATCTCGCCCGGTCCCAGGTTCCTCCGACCAGCGAGGCATGGGCCTGCGGCACATTCCGGGCCAGCGCCAGCAGCAACGCCATCGTGTGCTCGGCCGCCGTGATGATGTTCGACTGCGGTGCATTCGCTACCACGACTCCGCGCCGGGTTGCCGCGTCGACGTCGACGTTGTCGACGCCGACGCCCGCCCGGGCCACCACCCGTAGGCGATCCGCCTTCGCCAGGAGGTCGGCATCGACCTGGGTCGCGGATCGGATGAGAATCCCGTCGAACTCAGCGATTCGCCGCTCGAGTTCCGGGCGACCCCAGCCCGTCCCGACCACAACGTCGAAGCCCGCCGCCCGTAACAGGTCGACGCCGGATTCGCCAATGTTCTCCGCAATCAGGACCCTCATGCCGCCACAACCCAATCGATGCACGCCGTGAGCGCTTCGACATCGGCCGGATCGATCGCCGGGAACATCCCAATCCGCAGTTGATTCCTCCCCAGCTTGCGATACGGCTCGACGTCGACGATCCCGTTTGCCCGCAGTGTCCGCGCGATGGCGGCGGCATCTACCTCGTCGGAGAAGTCGATTGTGCCGACGACAAGGGAGCGCTTGGCCGGGTCGATCACAAACGGGCTCGCGAACGGCGAGGAGTCCGCCCAGCCGTAGAGATAATCAGACGAGGCGCGGGTCCGAGCAACGCAGAAGTCGAGACCGCCACCAGCAAGCATCCAGTCGATCTGATCGGCGAGTAGCAGAAGGGTCGCCAATGCGGGCGTGTTGTACGTCTGCTGCTGGCGGGAGTTGTCGAGCGCGGTAGCGAGGGAGAGCGAGGCCGGGATCCAGCGGCTCGTCGCGGCGCCGAGTTCGCCGATTCGTTCGATTGCCGCCGGACTCACCAACGCCAGCCACAACCCACCATCGGAACCAAAGGACTTCTGCGGCGCGAAGTAGTACGCATCGGCCTGGCCGACATCCACCGGCATGCCGCCCGCACCCGATGTGGCGTCGATTAGGACCAGGGCCTGGTCGGCGCGTTCCGGACGCCGCACCGGAAGCATCACACCGGTCGACGTCTCGTTGTGGGCCCACGCAATGACATCGGCGTCGTTGTCGCCCACCGGTTCCGGCGCGTCGCCGGGCGGCGCAGATACGACGATCGGCTCGGCAAGGAACGGCGCGCCCGCGGTCACGGTCGCGAATTTTTGGGTGAACTCGCCGTACACCAGGTGCAGGGCGCGCCGGCGGACGAGCCCGCAGGCGGCGGCATCCCAAAAGGCTGTCGCGCCGCCGTTACCGAGCATCACCTCATACCCGTCGGGTGCGGCAAAAAGGTCCCGCAAACCGTCGCGAACCTGTCGCACCAGATCCTTGACCGGCGCCTGGCGGTGCGACGTTCCTATCAGATCGTGCCGAGCGGCCAATCGAGCCAACGCCTCGGGACGCACCTTGGTCGGTCCGCTGCCGAAACGCCCATCCGCTGGCTTGAGATGGGCGGGAATGTGCAACGTCGTGTCAGTCACGGTCACTACGAGAGTTCTCCAGTCGGTCACGCTCGGGTGGCGACGGGGGCATCTCCCAGGCGCACCACCATGCCCGTGCGATGGTAGACGATCGGATCGTCGCGACGTCGTCGTCGACCGGGCTGGGCGCGGGGCGCAGGCGTTCCAATGACTCGCAGGATGCGTCCTACGTTGACGCAACCTCTCGGTCAAGCCGGTGGCCCGGTGCGCCAGGCACCGGGCCACCGGGTCGTCAGGAATCTCGCCCCGACGTCAGGGACCTAGCCAACCGGGCAGGGGTTGTCGAGGTCTCCGCTGTTGAAGTTGTTGAACAGACTTTGTGTCGTGAAGCCCGGGCGCGGGTAGACGGTCTTCAGCAGTGGGCCGTACTCGGATGTCGAGCTACCACCGAAATCGTTGGTCGTGCCGGGAATGTACGGACCGCCTTCCTGCCATGTGCAGGTGCCGTTCGCAATCCGCGTCGAGTAAAAGGGATAGAACTGGGCGCCGTTCGGCGGGTTCACGCAGTTCTCGCCAGTGTTCCGGTCGCAGAACGGCGGGTTGTCCTGGGAGTCCGATGCCTCGATCCGCGGCAGATCGGCCTCGAAGGCGACCGTGGAGTAGTTCGTACGGCCATTATTCGTGAGCGCACTCGTGAACAGGACCGGCGATGGGTGCAACGCCTGATCCCGCTGCACGTTCGGGTCGGTTCCCGGCCAGTCCAACTGGTAGGACTGTCCATCCCAATCCCCGTCCGCGTTAAAGCACCCGTTGATCTTGATCAGGCTGGAGTCCTTGGCCGGAACGCAGAAATTGTTGCCATCATCCGGATCCAAGCTGCCCTTGTCCTGCGCTCCCGGCTTGACGCAGTTGAAGTTCGAGTCGACCTTGAGGCAGTTCTCGAAGTGCCCGATCTCATCCGACATGGCCACGTTGTAGGTGTGCGCCGACCAGGTGTTGCCCCGCGGGTTGGCAGTGGAGTACTCCGGGTGGAACGCGTAAGGCGCCATGTGGCACGTGTCAGAGGTGGGCTCGTACAAGATGTGCCCGAAGCCGTTCGCCAGGGACGCAGTCATGGATCCGTTCTGACCGGTCGTCAGGTCGAACAGGTCGATCCGGAACCCAGCATCGGTGTCGTGCATGTGGATGCGAATTCGGTCGCCCGGACTCATCAGCAGATCCTTCTGCAAATTAGGATTGACCGCGCTCAAGTTTGGCGCATCAAACGTGCCGGTGAACAGCGGGTTCGCGGGGGCTTGGGACGCACCGTCCTTCGTGATGTACGCCCAGTTGATCGGCTCGACTCCACCCAATATGTAGTTATTGCAATCCCCGTTGTTCGGGGTCCCGGATCCGGTTCCGTGGTTCTGGTCGAGGGTGAGACTGTCGATTGTCATCGCCGCGCAGTATTGAGTTGCGGTGCAGCCGAATCCCTCGAACTGCGGCACGTAACCCGGCCCGTAGAACTGCAACTCCATGAATGCGTTGCCAGGATGCTTGCCGATGTAGTCGGCTGCCGACGGATCGGTCCCGACCAGATCGTTGGCGTCGGAGTCGGGCGTGCAGGTCTTGGTGAACTCGGGCGCCGACTCGGTGTCGCACAGCGTCAAGCCGAACCAGAATGTCGGCCTCAGCTGGAAGTTCCAGGTTCCGCCACCGGCGCCGGACGCGGACGGCCGCGCGTTCGGCTCCTTCGGTAACGTCACGACGTATGTGATGTCATTGCCCGATCCAGGGACGTCGGACTTGAAGAGAACTGAGGGTTCGTCGTGCCCGACATATTCGTCGCCCAACGTGCTGTATGGATCGGCGCACAACGAGGAATGACTCTGACACAACGAGTCGTGGTAGGCCTGCGCAGCCGACGCGCGGGTTGCGGCGCCGCCAGTCAGAGGTGACTGGCCCGCCGCGGCAGCGGGCAGTGCTAACGCCACTAAGGCCGATACGCCTGACAGGCTCAGTGTGAGCAGCCGAGTTCGCTTCAATGACCTCTCCTTTGTTCCCGATCCGCGCGCCCCGGCGATGCGCCAGGTCATCGCGGGCGGGCAGCCAGTCCACCCGGTAGGGCCTGCTGGTCCTAGCCCGCATTCCGACAAGGCAGCGGCGAAATTCCTCCCCTCACTCGACGACGTAGACGCAAGAATTGAGGGGCGCCGGAGAATTGGGTAAAGGCGCGAGCCGAGCGCGGCGACGTTGAGTAAGACGACGGCATGCCCCAGCGCGTGCTCCGACGCTGGAGCGTCCGAGAGGTCTCGTCGTCGTTGTCCGTATGGTCCCCAAGACCGCGCGCAGAGCATACGCTTGCTTACGCAACGGCGGTAGGACTCACCGGCAGCCGCGCGCCCACGCGGCAGCTCAGATACGCGAGGTCGTCAGGCCACGACGCGCGGCGCGGCCCGATCGGCTCGGGTCTGACGGCCGGCGGTTCCAGCGATCAGTTCGGCCAGCTCGCTTCGGCTGGGTCCCTCAGGCATCGCCGGGCGCCAGCCGCCGGCGTAGATATCGCGCACCCGCGGCTCGATCGCGTTCAAGCTGCTCGGCAGCGCTCGCATCATGAGGTACGGCATGATCGTCGAGTTCAGCTCCGGACACGCCTCGGCGGCCGCCACCATGAGGTCGGACGGGAGCCGGCGAGAGACGTCCACGTCGGCGCCGGCCCAGCGTCGCTGCAAATCGGCATCCGTGTACACGTGATCGGCGAACCACGGCTTGATGTGCTCGGCGCACCAGTCATCGAAGGCCAGCCCGACGTCGCCGAAATCCCTTCCGGGCTCGTCAAGGAGAGCGACGAGCCGTTGAGCTTGCAGGAATGACGTCGCGATGCCGCGCCCAAGACTCGGATTGGTGGTGCACACCGCGTCGCCGAGAGCGATAAGCCCCGGCAGGGCAATCCTGCCGGCATCATTTCGCTGCCCGCGGTAGCTGTTGTAGAGGTGACCGCCCCGCAGCACCGGTGTGATCGGGCGGCTGCGCCGCGGGTCGGTCCAGATTGCCAGAGGTGGGATGGCCCGGGTGGCGGCCTCGAACGCGGCAAGGCCTCGCAGGCCGGCTAGGTCACGGTCCGTACTGGCTTGCGCGATCAACGCCGAGAACGTGCGGTTGTCGTGCGGAAATACGATCGCCAGGTATCCGGGATAGACCGTTACCAGACCCGGGGGCGCGTTCGTGGGTCCTTCCGAGGCGCCGCGCCGCAGCCGGTACTGACGTGACACATAGGCGAGCCCGCAATCGGCGCTCTCCGGTGCCGCCGCGCGTAGCGAACGGCTCAGTCGCCCGGCCCGACCGGACGTGTCGAGTACCAGATCGGCCGGCAGAATACGGTCGCCCAGCCGCACGCCGATGGCGCGCCCACGCTCGTGGGCCACGCCGGTTGCATGCGCCTGTATCAGTGTCACACGCGGCTGGGCGGATGCCTGCGATCGCAAGACAGTCTCGAACACCGCCCGCCGGCAGCGGATCGTTATCGGCAGGCCTGGCTGGCCGGGTGCGTCAACCGGCACCGCTCCAGCGGCCAGCAGGGCGTCCCACATTTCCGGAATCTCTGTCTGCAGCGCCTCGATCACCTGCAGCCGGTAGGCATGGGGGTGGTGAAACTGCATCACTCCGGCCCTCGGCCACCACCCATTGCGGTTCGGGCCCGGATCACGGTCGATAACCGAAACGTCATGGCCTCGCCGAGCCAGCGCGACCGCTGTGAACAGGCCGGTCGGCCCGGCACCGATAATGGCCACTCGCATGGTGAGTTTCCCCCGCGTCTTGCTCTCCTGAATTCGTCTTGCAGGAGGACTCATGTGCCGCCGGTGATACAGGCGGCCGGTAATCCGGGCCGACGCGCACGATGGGCGAGCGATGCTTGGTAGGTCCTGCACTGGGATGGAGACCCTGTCATGTCGACTGCGAACGAGACGCTCGTACGCGCCGCCTATGCGGCCTACGAACGAGGGGACGTCACGGCGATGCTTGACACTATCGACCCCAACTTGGATTGGACCTATCTCGACCCGAGCGAGGCGAGCCCGGAACCGCAAAATCTGCCATGGTCGAGGCGAGCTGGAGATTGCACTGCAGCGGCAGCTCGGGCGCGGCCTGAGCCTCCAGCTCGAGGAACTCATTGCCCATGGTGACCAGGTCATCGTGACCGTCCGTATCCCCGGCATCGAGGACCACCGGGTTCGGCATGCCGACGATCGGAACTACGACGTGCTGACCGTTCGAGACGGACACATCGTGGCCATCCGAGCCTGCCGCGATCGGGCCGAGGCCCTCGCCATCGCGGGCATTACGTAGGCGCTGCCCAGTGCTACTCCGTCGGCCCCTTGCATCCTCGCTCGACAGCGGGCCGGCGCACCGATCAGCTACGCCACTGGGTGCGTCGAGTCGATCCAGGGCACGATTTCTGGGTCCGCGACGCCCTCGATGTCCAGGTTGACCACGATCGGATCTTGGCCGCTGCGAACCACCACGCACTCCAGCGGCTCGTCGGCTAGGGCGTTGATCTCTTGATGCGGCAGGAATGGCGGAACGAAGATGAATGAGCCGGGTCCGGCTTGCGCGGTGAATTCGAGACGCTCTCCCCACCGCATTTCCGCTCGTCCGCGAACCACGTAGATGATGCTCTCGAGTTCGCCGTGATGATGTGGCCCGGTCCTGGCGCCGGGATGAATTCTGGCCGTCCCGCCCCATAGCTTTTCCGCACCGGCCCGCTCATGATTCACCGCGGTAGCGCGGATCATCCCCGGCGTCTGCGGCGTGCTGGCGTCAAGCGCGTCGGATGGCACGATCCGTACTCCGTGGCTGCGCCAGTCACTCGCTGCACCCGCATCGCTCGAGCCCACGTTCCGCAGTGTAGTCGCCGATCATCGATTGAGATCCGCTCGCAGTGCGCGATCAATTCGCAATCCATGGATACCTATAGTGTTTCCGGTGCTAACAGTCGGCATTGATCTTGCCGCCGAAGCTGCGAGGTCGGCGGTCGCTGCGATCCGCTGGGGCGAGACGGACGCCGCTATCGAGCAGCTGGCGCTGGGCGCGACCGATCGCGTGCTGGTCGAGGCTGCGCGCCCGGCCGACAAGGTCGGAATCGACTGCCCGCTCGGGTGGCCGGTGGCGTTCGTCGACTTTGTCCAGCGTCACGTGCGCGGCGACATCCGGCCGGGCGAGGGTCGAGACATCGAAGCTCGACGGCCGCTTGCGTACCGACGCACGGATCTCGCGGTTGCCCGTGCTGGCGGCCCGATCCCGTTGAGCGTGTCCAGCGACCGGATCGGGCGAGCCGCGATGCGGGCCGCAGGGCTGCTGTCCGCCCTGGCGATGCCGGGCGAGACTAAGGACCGGTCCGGCCGCGCCCGGGTTGTCGAGGTGTACCCGGCAGCGGCCCTCAGCCGGTGGGGATATGAATCGCGGCGTTACAAGGGCGGGCTGAATACCGAAACCCGACGGACCCTCGTGGATCGCTTTTTTGACGCGACGTCGCCTTGGCTGGTCATTTCGAGCGAACACCGCACCGCATGTGTCAAATCCGACGATGTCTTCGATGCCGTCGTCGCCGCGCTGAACGCCCGCGCCGCGACACTGCCGGGCGCGGTTTCAGTACCCGGACCGGACGAGATCTCCGAGGCGATCATCGAAGGCTGGATAGCCGTTCCGGTCGGCGAACTGGCCGATCTTGATCCACGCGCTCGCTCTATGCTTGCTGAGCCCTGAGACAAGGCTGGAGATCGGCGGCTGGACAGGCTATGCCTACTGACACCATGAACCCGGCGACGGCGGTCACCTGGGGGCCGTTCGTGCAAGCCGCCTACGATCAGTACGTCAGCGATCCCAGCCAAATCAATCCCGCCACGATCAGGAACATGCCGGTCGGCTACACGCTGGTGCGCACGATCCAGATGTCAGATTTTCTCGGTCCGACGCAGTCGCGAGTCTTCTACGGTTTCGTCGCCGTCGGCGGCGACCCCGTCACCGCGGTCGTTGCGTTGCGAGGTACCGCGTCTGCGACCGAATGGTGGGAGGACATGCATTGGAAGCTCGTGCCGTTCACCTCGGTCGCCGACGGCGGACAGGTTGCCGAGGGCTTCTTCGACGTCTACCGAACATTCGGCACAATGACTCCAGGCGAGCAAGCGACTTCCCAAGCATCGAGGGAGTTCGCCGTCGAAGTCTCAGACGCGATCGTCGGCTTCGGCAGTGGTCTTGACCCAACGATGCCGACCATCGTGTCCGGCCACAGTCTGGGCGGGGCGCTCGGCACACTTCTCGTTGCCGACCTCGCTGCCAACACGCCCATCAAGCCACAGGCCTGGACATTCGCCTCGCCGCGCGTCGGGGATGCCACTTTCGCAGCACGCTACGGTGGCCTCAGTGGGGTTTCCTGGCGAATCTACAACCTGGTCGACGTCGTCCCCTACTTCCCGGCCGATAGCTCGGATCGCTACCAGCCGGTGACAGCTGGCTATGCGATCAATTCTTTAGGAAAGGCGCGTTGGAGTTTGAGCTGCGCCCACGCGCTCAACACATATCTGCACGTGCTTTCTCCCACCACCGTGCCGTTAAACCCCGCCTGCCTGTCAACCGGTTAACCGCGAGTGTGATCACATATGCGCATCGGGGCGGTCTTCCCTCAACTGGAAATCGGCGGCGATCCGGTTGACATCGCTCACTGGGCGACGCAGGTCGAACAACTGGGTTACGAGTACATCCTCGTCTACGACCATGTGCTCGGCGCCGGAACCTCGACCCGGGCGGGACGGCGGGGGTATACCAGCGACGATTGCTTTCACGAAGTGTTCGTGCTGCTGGGTCATTTCGCTGCGCTCACCTCTGCGGTCGAGCTGACGACTGGGGTGTTGATCCTTCCGCAGCGCCAGACCGTACTGGTGGCCAAGCAGGCCGCCCAGGTCGATGTGCTCAGCGGCGGTCGGATGCGATTGGGCATCGGCGTGGGCTGGAATCCGGTCGAATATCAGGGATTGGGCGAGGCTTTCGGCAATCGGGGAGCTCGTAGCGAGGAGCAGATCGAGCTCATGCGCGCTTTATGGTCCGCGCCCACCATCACCTTTCACGGCCGATGGCAACAGGTCGACGAGGCCGGCATCAACCCCCGTCCCGTGCGTGGAAACATTCCGATTTGGATCGGCGGCACGGCCGAGCCGGTCCTGCGGCGAGTCAGACGCCTTGGTGATGGTTGGTTACCGCTACGTCGACCCGACGACAAGGCCGCGGCAATGATCGACTGCATTCGGGGCTACGCCGAGGAGGCCGGTCGCCCCCCGACGGAGATCGGTATCGAAGCCCGGCTCACGATCGCCGGTCAGCCCCGAGACAACTGGCTCGGCTACGTGCCGCCTGGCAGCAGCTCGGAGCAACTCACCTGTGCGTAAACACGATGGGCATACAATTCGCACACGTCGACGAGCATCTGGCTGCCCTCGCCGACGCCAACGCTTACGTCCGAACCATCACATAGCGATGTCGTAAGGCACTGGCAAGATCTGTCGCGTGCGACGCATCGACGCGGACGAACGGCGCGCCCGATTGGCGCGTCGACACCGCATCGCGGTCGAGCACCAGGCACGCGACGTCGTCGAAGCAACGCGCTCGATGGTCTGCCTGCACGCAACTGACCCGGCCAGCGTCTACCTGTCGGCCCGAGCCCGCGTCTCCGACCTAGCCCGAACGCATCTCGATCGCGCGCTATATGCCGACCGGACGTTGATCAAACATTTGTCGATGCGGCGGACGCTGTTCGTGTTCACCCGTGATCGGCTTGCCGCGGCCACTGCCGGCCCTGGTGCGCGGGTTGCCGATTCCGAACGGCGCCGGACAGTTCGAGAGGTCGAAGCGAGCGGGGTTGCTCCCGACGGTTTCCGTTGGTTGGATGACGCCGAGGCAGCCGTCCTCGCCGCCCTGGACTCGCATCCCGAGTTGAGCTCATCGCAATTACGTGACCTAGCCCCCATCGTCGATGTCAAGATTCGCGTCGGCGGAGCGGGCAGGTGGGGAACCGACGCACCGGTCGGACCGAGACTGCTGACGATCCTGTCGGCCGCCGGGCTGGCTGTGCGTGGCACGAACCGTGGTGGTTGGAACGTGTCCCGCCCGATGTGGACCTCGATGGCGCGTTGGCTGGGCTCGCCCCTCGACCGCATGGACGCCACCGCTGGCATTGCCCAGATGACACAAGCCTGGCTCCGCACATTTGGCCCCGGCACCGCGAACGATCTCAAGTGGTGGCTGGGCGTGCGGACGACCGACGTCAAACGTGCCCTGACCGATGTCGAAGCCGTCGAGGTCGACCTCGATGGCAGCGTCGGATACGTGCTCCCCGACGATCTTGAACCAGTGGCTGGAGTCGAACCTTGGGTCGCCCTCTTGCCGGCGTTGGATCCGACTACGATGGGCTGGGCCGACCGGGACTGGTACCTCGGCCCGCATCGGGTCGTATTGTTCGACTCAAATGGAAATGCTGGCCCGACCGCATGGTGCAACGGTCGCATTGTCGGCGGCTGGCATCAGGAGCCATCCGGAAAGGTGGTGCTCGACGTCGTCGAGAGAATCCCCAAACTGGCACGGACCCAGCTCCAACGCGAGGCGGCGAAGCTGACCGACTGGTTAGCCGGCGAGCGCGTGCTGCCGCGTTTCCCATCGCCGCTTTTCAAGACGGTAACCGCACGATAGCTCGGTTCTACGTCGACCTGGCCGCTGACGTCGAGCCTGAAATAACTCGGGTTGACCGAGCGCCGTCAACACGCAGTGTCGGAGAGGTGCCTGGCCACACCGGCTTCACACGTCACTTCCGCCATGATGGTGGGCCGATGTCATCAAAAGGTCGCTCCGTCGGGCGGCATAGACGCCTGCATCGGTCAGCTGCTGGGATCCGGTACTGGGTGGCCGCAGCCGCCGCAGCGGTACTCGCCGCAGCGACCACGGCGGCGGTCGCCGGGTGGGCGGAACAGGCCAGCCCACATCCGGACGCCCGGCCGGGAACGTCGACTGCGCCGGCTCCCGCCGCAGCAGCTCCAGTCACCGGATCGTCACGCATCGGGCCGCCGCCCAGCCACGGCACCGCCCGTACCCACGTCAGGCCGCCTGGGCCGCCGAAGGCAACCCGTCCGTCCGAACGCGCGGCCAGCACACCCGTCGAGTCCGCTTCCCGAACGACACTCGTCCCTCGGGCGACGACCGCCCAGCCGCCTCGACCGCCGGCTCCGGCGCCGCACGCTCCGTCGCCCAGCAGCGGAGTATCGACAGCCACCGCCTCGATCGCCTCCGCGGTAGTTGCGGCCATCAACTCGGCACGAGCCCAGCAGGGGCTGCCCGCGCTCACCGTCTCTGCCGGCCTGCAAGCAAGCGCGCACGCGCACGACCTGGCGATGGCCACGGCAAACCAGCTGTCACACCAGCTGCCGGGCGAACCCGACCTCGGTACCCGCGAGACGAACGCGGGCGTGACCTGGACTGCCGCTGGCGAGAACATCGGATGGACCAGCGACATGACCCAGGCCGGCGCGCTGTCGATCGAGGCCAGCATGGTTGGCGAGAGGCCGCCGAATGACGGCCACCGGCGCAATATCTTGTCCTCGACGTTCACCGTGGTCGGCGTCGACATATATCTCGACCCTGCGCACGGACGGCTGTGGCTGACGGAAGACTTCGCCCGGCTCGCCTGAGTCCACCACGATGGCGTGAACGACTTCATCGTCATGGCCAAGCGCGCGACCTACGCGGCGTCGGCGGCCAAATCTCTTCCTTCCGGCTGGGCACGTCGGATCATGAGCACGAAGGACGGCGGGTATCCGAGCTCCGTTGTTTCGGCGGTCTCATCAGGTACTGAAGGCGGCACCCGCTACGGGCGAGTCAGGGGCCAGCAGCACCGCTCAGGTCACCCGCGATGCCGATCCCATGCAGAGAGTCCTTGGTATGCACAGGTCCTCCGGGCGCCCCTCGGGGATGTCGGACGATGTGATTACTGTCGGACGTGGTCGTTTCGACCGGCCCGCCGCCGAACGCCATGGGAGGTGCCGTGACGGACCCGAATGCTGCCCCGCCTGTCCGGGGCGACGACTCCGTCCGCCTTAGCGGCCCGGACGACCAAGACAGTCCTGCCCACCAGCGCCTCTCGGCCGACGACGCCGGCATATCAGCCGATGGAGGTCCAGGGCGCCACGTGCCTTCGGCGCAGTCCGTCAGCGTCGCCCAGGTCGTAGCCGCCGCGGGCGGCGAGGTTGACGAGCGCGTGCGCACCATCAGCGACCCAGACGGGACGGCCGCATCAGCCGCTACCGAAACGGAGCGCGAGCCGACGCCAGGCATCGCTCAACCGGCCTCGGCGTCGGCCGACGACAGGTGGTGGACGCTGGTCGCGGTGTGCCTGGGCACCTTCATGCTGTTGCTGGACATCACCATCGTCAACGTCGCGTTGCCGGACATCCAATCTGCCTTGCACTCCAGCTTCTCCGACCTTCAGTGGGTCGTCGACGCGTACGCCCTCACCCTGGCCGCCTTCCTGCTTACCGCGGGCAGCCTGGCCGACATGTACGGACGTCGCCTCCTCTATCTGACCGGTCTAGGCCTGTTCACGGTGGCCTCGCTCCTCTGCGGAGCCGCGCAGAGCACGTTGATGCTGCAGTTGTCCAGGGCGGTGCAGGGCATCGGTGGCGCGATCATGTTCTCGGTCTCGCTGGCGCTGCTCGCCAACGCCTTCCGGGGAAAGGATCGGGGCATCGCCTTCGGAGTGTGGGGCGCAATCACCGGGCTGGCTGTCGCGATCGGGCCATTGCTCGGCGGCATTCTGACAACCGGCCTGTCCTGGAGGTGGATCTTCTATGTCAACCTGCCCGTGGGCGTGGCCGCGGTTGCGTTGACCGCCGCTAAGGTGACCGAGTCTCGCGATCCCCGTGCCCGCCGCCCAGACTGGGCCGGATTCGCGACATTTACCCTTGCGCTGGCCAGTCTGGTCTATGGCCTCATCGAGTCGAATCAGCGCACGTTCAGTGACGGCCTGGTGATCGGTTGCCTTGTCGCCGCCGGCGTGCTTCTGGTCGCGTTCGTTCTCGTGGAGCTGCATACCCCATCGCCGATGTTCGACCTCTCGCTGTTCCGGTTGCCGACGTTCAGCGGTGGATTGGTTGCGGCCTTCGGAATCAGCGCGTCGATCTTCGCGATGTTCCTGTACCTCGTCCTCTACCTGCAGGACATCCTGCAGCTGAGTGCACTGCAGACCGGCGTTCGCCTCCTGGTGACCTCGGGCGCGATCCTTGTCATGTCGGCGGTCGCTGGACGGCTGAGCTCATTCGTCCCCGTACGGCTGCTCATCGGCCCGGGCCTGGTGGTGATCGGAGTCGGATTGCTACTCATGCGCGGGCTGAACGTCAACTCGATGTGGACCCACCTGTTACCCGGTCTGATCGTCTGTGGCGCGGGAGTCGGCCTCGTCAATCCGCCGCTGGCGTCCACGGCGATCGGAGTCGTCGACCCGCGGCGCGCAGGCATGGCATCAGGCATCAACTCGACCTTCCGCCAGGTCGGCATCGCGACCGGCATAGCCTTGCTCGGCTCCCTGTTCACCAGTCGATTCACGAGCGAAGTCACCAGTCAGGCTGCACAAGTTCCATCCCTCGCCGGGAACGGTTCGAAGATCGCCGCGGCGGTCCAGTCCGGCGGGGCATCGCAGGCGCTGGGCGGAGTGCCGGCGTCAGCTCGGGCGCAGGTACGGCACATCACGGTTAGCTCGTTCACCACCGGCCTCAACTACATTTTGCTGGTCGCCGCCATCATCGCGTTCACCGCCGGCGTCGTCGCCTTCATGGCGATTCGCCAGAAGGACTTCGTCTACCAACAGCAGCCGGCAACGTGACGCGACAGGGAATCAGCCGACGGGCTATCGACTCAGCTCGTCGAGTCTGATCCTACGGCGCCGACCAGCTGCTCGTGGTCGCGAGCGGTTTGGTCGGCGTATCGCGTGGCGAATGCCATCATCGCCCTGTCGAAGCGACGTCCCTTGCCGATGTAGCTGCTTATCGCGACCGGATCTCCGCTGCGAGCATGTGCTCGCGCCAGCACGGCACCGCACTGCCCGGCAAAGTGGACAAGATACGGTGTGATCGTCTGTCCGTCGGCGATGACCTTCATGTCGCGGAACTGCCGGACGTAGAAGTCCAGCTCTCGTACTCTCGTCCAGCCGACGAAGATGTCGCTCGCTGCCTGGATCAGACGCTTGCCCGTGATCACCCGCTGTCCGTGGTTGGGATACGGGCTTGGTCCGAGATACTGCTCGTACACCGACGGGCCGGCCTGCTTGATCTGCAGGAACAGCGGATCATCTCGACCGCGGCCTTCCAGCAACACCAGGTAGACCTGCATGCCAACGCTGCCTACTCCGACAACCTGCCGGACCACGTCGACGAAGGTGAACCGGTCCAACAGGTAGCGGCGCTCGTACGGAAGGCTGTCGCGGTACGCCTGGACGATCTCGCTTGCGAAAGCAGCGGAATCCTCGTCGGAGACCTTGCCGTCGAGTCGAACCCTGATCGGCGGATCGTCGACAATCCGGGTACGCCCGTCTACGACCCGGGTCAACTTCCGCGCCGCGCCCGCGCTCGTGCGACGCCGAGCCCGCTTCGCCAGGTGCGCCGAGACTCGTTCCCGCTCCTCCGGCTCGAACACCGGCAATAGGTCGCCTGCGGTCACGAGGTCGTACCAGATCTCGAGTATTCCCGAGGATGCATAGTGCGACATCCCCTTGCGATAGGCGCGTAATCCGGATTGCAACGCTCGTCGCGCCGTGCCTTCGGACAGGCCATTGTCTCGCGCCAGCACGACCAGACTGGCAAGGTAACGCTTCACGTCCCACTCAAACGGACCGCGCAGGGTCTCGTCGAAGTCGCGCAGGTCGAATGAGAGCTGCCGTTCCGGCGTCGCCCACAAACCGAAGTTCAACACATGAGCGTCGCCGCATAGCTGAACGGCCAGTCCAGTATTCGTGGAACCCGCGAGATCCGAGGCCATTACCGCGGCCGCACCGCGGTAGTACGTCCATGGTGAGATCGCCATTCGAGCCATGCGGAGGGGAATCAGACGAGCCATCCGCGACTCGTTCTGGTTCAGCACGATGGACAGTGCGTCAGCGCGACGCGTCGCTGGATCCCATTCAGCCAAGCCTTCCAGCGGTGTGCGCTCGCGGGCCGCGCGTCCTATCGCCACTCGGTCGGCCGAGGTGGGTGGACCGCTGAGCACAGAACGATCTTCCGGCACAGGTGTGAGAAAGGAACCCGTCATCGCCTCGCCTGCCATGTCAGGAAGTGTCGCCTAGACATGTATCACAAGCCCGATCAGCAAACTGGCCGCCATCGTGGCACCACCCAGAATGAGATTACGACGGATCATTCTGAGAGCTGGCAGCCCGGTCAGCCACGATGCGAACCAACCGGTTAGCGCCAGTGCAACCAGGACGACGGCAAACGTCAGAATCATCCGTTCATCGTGCGGGAGCCACCGCATCGCGACGAGCGGTAGGCAGGCGCCAACGCCGTAGCTCAAGCCGGCAACGGCAGCAGCCGGCGCCGCACCGCTCGTGGAACCCAATTCGTCGAGCCGGTGTTCCGCATCGGCATGGGCCGCTACCGGGTCACGCTCGGTGAGTGCCGACGCAACCTGCCAGGCCAAATCGGCGCTGAGGCCCTTAGCCTGGTAGATGCCCACGAGTTCTTCCAACTCAGCCTCAGGATTCGCCTCGATACTGGCCCGCTCAGCCTCGATCACCGCTCGAGTCATTTCCCATTCGGTCCGGATCTCGGTGTAGCGGCCGGCCGCGGCCGTGAATCCTCCGGCGATGATGGTCGCCACCCCGGCGACAAGCAGGGTGCCCGTTGAGGCGCCAGCGCTGCGAAGCCCTCGGCGATGCCCGCGGCGGACACAGTGCCGTCGTTGAGATCAAGGATCGACTCTCGGGCCCGTTGCCGCCAGCCCTCCAGCTCGTCGGAGTCAATGGGCAGCCACGTCATGAAAACACATTGTGCGCCGGCGCGCGCCTGGCGGTCGCCAACGATGAAGTGGTCATTACTACTCGGCTGATCATTTCACGCAAGGCTGCTTGATTCGGGCACACACGGGAGCCTTTCGCGTCTCGGTGTTGAATCCCGACGTGAATGTTGGCGTAGGCCGGGAAGTGTCCCTCGGCGGCGCAGTTCCGCCAGGCAGGCTACTTCCCTCGATTCGGATCCGCATTCGTCCATGCTGGGCGCAGGTGACGATCGGAACCGGCGCGATGACTTGGTCTGGGCGAGCAGGATGGGCCGGATGAAGGACCCGTTGAGCATGCCGGCAAACCTCGTCGATGCGGCCTCCCAGGAGAGTCGATCGGAATGGCTTCGGGCATTGCCGCAGGCGGTCGCCTTCGTCGAAGACATCTGGTCGATTCGGGTCGGTGAGCCGTTCCAGCCGGGCGGCCAGACCGCCTGGGTTGCGCCGGCGTCCGGTGCCGACGACGATCTCGTCGTCAAGATCGCATGGCGACACCCGGAAGCGGACCACGAAGCCGACGGACTGCGGATCTGGGACGGAAATGGCGCCGTGCGCCTGCACGCGGTCGAGGAGATCGACGGCAGCACGCTGGCACTCCTGCTGGAGCGGTGCCGGCCGGGCACCACGTTAGAGACGCTTCCCGATCCTGATCAGGATCTGATCATCGCCGGCCTGCTGCCACGACTCTGGCGGCAACCACCGGCCGATGGCTCCTTCCGGCCGCTTCAATCCCTCTGCGACTTGTGGGCGGCGCAGTTCGACGAGAAAGCCGGGCGGACCACTCACCTCGATAGCGGCCTGGCGCGCGACGGCATGACCCTCTTTCGCGAGTTGCCGTCGAGTGCCACCCACGAGACGCTGCTGTGCACCGACCTGCACGCGGGCAATGTGCTCGCCGCCAAGCGCGAACCGTGGCTCCTAATCGATCCAAAGCCGTACCGAGGCGACCCGACCTACGACGCCCTGCAGCACATGCTCAACTGCGAGTCGCGACTGCTCGCAGATCCCCGCGGACTGGTGCGACGCATGGCCGGCCTGCTCGATTTCGACCCCCATCGGCTGCGACTGTGGCTGTTCGCGCGATGCGTGCAAGAGTCGCCGGACTGGCCGGTGCTGGCCCGAGTCGCTCGGACGATAGCGCCCGAGTGAGTTCGTTCGCTTATCGAGATAATTGCAACGCCAGGTCCCGCGCCTGCCTGAGGTACCCACCGTCGAAGAGGACAGCGTGCACGAGTAGTGGAAACAACTGCCAGAGACCGATGCGTTCACGCCAGCCGTTGGCCAGTGGGGTGACCTCCTCATATGCGGCGACGGTCCGGTCCGGAATCCGCCCGAACAGGTCGAGCATCGCCAGGTCCATCTCGCGATGGCCGCCGTAGGCGGCCGGATCAATTAGCCAGGGGCGACCATGAACATCGGCAAGGATGTTGCCGCTCCACAGGTCACCGTGCAGCCGCGCCGGCGGTTCGACCGGCGCTTCGACCCGGACCCCTTCCACCACGGTGGACAAGCCGACCCGGATCGCGAGCGGCAGGCAGCGGTGTTGCAGGTAGTAGGTATTCCAATCGTCGGTCGCATCGGTGGGTGAATCGAGCTCGCAGCGTCCGACGAGGAATCGGCCCGGCGCCGGCAGTGACCCGACATGCGGTGCTCCGGCCTGGTGCATGGCCGCGAGCATGCGGCCGAGGTCCTCCTCCCCGTCGGTGTCGAGGCGTCCGGGCATGATGCGGGTCAGTACCAGGCGGCGCGGCGAGTCCTCGATTATGGCCGGCACTCGCGCCCCGGCGTCAGCTAACCAACGTAGGCCGGCCGCCTCCAA
Organism: uncultured Actinomycetota bacterium; assembly: GCA_963748415.1. Classification (GTDB taxonomy): domain Bacteria; phylum Actinomycetota; class Actinomycetes; order Mycobacteriales; family Jatrophihabitantaceae; genus CAVVJA01. The sequence goes on from CAVVJA010000020.1 coordinate 575,157, forward strand.
CGGAGACGGATCAGTCTTGACGAAGCTCATCGAGCAGCCGAGCGCAGGCGGCCTCGATCAGGTCGAGTGCCGCCGCAAATCCGTCGGCGCCGCCGTAGTAGGGGTCAGGAATGTCCTCCGGCGCCAGCTTGCGGAGCTCGGCCCGCGAACCGGCCGGAGCCAGCCGCCGTAGCGCGGCCAGATTCGACTCGTCGACCGGGACGATCAGGTCGAACCGGTCGAAATCGGCAGTGGTGATCGTTCGAGCGTGCCCGCGGAGGTGCACGCCGCGGCGGGCGGCAGCCTTCCGGGCCCGCCGGTCCGGCGGTTCGCCCTCGTGCCATCCGCCGATGCCCGCGCTGTCGACCTCGAACCGCGAGTCGAGCCCGTTGGCGGTGATCAACTGCCGCATCACCGCTTCTGCGGTCGGTGATCGGCAGATGTTGCCCAGGCAGACGAACAGCAGTCGCGTCGGCTCACGCCCCACCCTGAGGAACCTATCGCGGCCAGGAGCTACCTCGCTGGTGCTCGCCCCGGCGCAACGGCTCGGCGACCCGGGCAGCCGACTACGGTAGGTCGGGTGCGCATCGCGACCTGGAACGTCAATTCGGTCAAGCAGCGGGTGCCGCGGCTATTGCCCTGGTTGGACCAGCGTCGACCCGATGTGGTGTGCCTGCAGGAGACGAAGCTCTCGAACGACGTGTTTGTCGAGCTGCTCGGTGCGGAACTCGACCTGCGCGGGTACGCGGTCGCCTACCACGGCGAAGCTCAATGGAACGGTGTCGCGATCCTCTCCCGGGTAGGGCTGCAGGATGTTACGCCGGGGCTACCGGGTGCTCCCGGCTTTCCGAATCTCGAGGCTCGGGCGGTGTCGGCGACGTGCGGCGGGATCCGGGTGCAGTCGGTATATGTCCCCAACGGACGAGTGCCAGAATCTGAGCACTACCACTACAAGCTGGCCTGGCTTGCGGCGCTGCGTGACGCCGCGTCGAGCGCGCCGTCGAGTTCCGTGATCTGCGGCGACATGAATATCGCACCCACTGATGCCGATGTGTTCGACCCGGAGGCCTACGTCGGACAAACCCATGTCACCGAGCCAGAACGCGCGGCACTACATGCGCTGCAGGACCTCGGCCTGCACGACGTCGTCCGCGATCACTGGCCTACCGATCGGGTATTCACCTACTGGGACTACCGGGCCGGCATGTTCCACCAAGACTTGGGCATGCGCATCGACCTGATCCTCGCGAGCGCGCCGGTCGCAAGCCGGGTCAAGGCAGCATGGGTGGATCGGCACGCTCGTAAGGGAACCGCGCCCAGCGATCATGCGCCAGTGATCGTCGATCTGGACGAGGCTCCTGACGGGGATATCGGGCCCGTCGTACCGCCGCCGTCGGCGCCGCGCACCAGTCGTCGCCCGGCTAAATTGCCACAATCGAGCTGAATTCTTTCTGCGCTTCCTTCTCAGCTGGGCGCTAATCCCCCGCTGATGATCTTGGACTTGTGGGCGTCCGAGAGCACCAAGTCCAAGATCACGAGTCCTCCGTTCCCAGGAATTTGCCATGTAGTCTGACAGCACCTTTGCGGCCGGGGGGTCCGACGATGAGTGCCAGTGGTACGGCCGTTTTCGTCGGCCAAGCCGGGCAACTTGGGCTGCTTCGAAAGTCGCTGGCGGCTGCACGCCGCAGCCAGCCGCGCATCGTCGTCGTAGACGTTCTGCCCAGGGTCGGTAGAGCAACCCTGCTGGGAGCTCCACGCGGCGGCGGTGTGTCTGGTGGGTGTGTGGTGGTGTGGTTTGTGTTGGGGGTGGGTTGTGAACGCTTTTCTTGATGTTGTTGGCCGTTGATGTGCTCGGCGGCATTGGGAGGTCATTGTCGCGTGGGTGATCATTTTGGGTGCGTTGTTGGGATTGCGCTGCGTGTTCGGCGGTCATTTCCATAACGACTACACGGTGCCCGGCAGCCAGTCGGCGCAGGGGCTTTCGGTGTTGAAGAAGGAGTTCCCGGCGCAGGGCGGTTACGCCGGGCAGATCGTGTTCCACGCCCCGGCCGGCGGGGTGGCGGCGCAGTCGGCCGCGGTGAACACCGCGATGGGCAATGTCGCGAAGCTGCCGCATGTGATCAGCGCGGTGAGCCCGTTCGCGGTGCCGAACTCACCGCAGGTGGCCAAGAACGGCACGACCGCATACGGGACGGTGTCGTGGGATGTGGCGCCGCCGTCGTTGGACACCGCCTATCTCAAACAACTCGATGATGCGGTCGCGCCGGCCCGGGCGGCGGGGTTGCAGATGGAGTACGGCGGCGGGGCTGGGCAGATCGGGCAGACCACCGACGATCGGACGTCGGAGATCATCGGCTTGTCGTGTGCGTTGGTGTTGCTACTGTTCATGTTCGGGTCGGTGGTGGCCGCGGTGATGCCGTTGCTGTCCGCGTTGTTCAGCGTGTTCGCCGGGCTGGCGCTGGTCGGTTTGCTGGCCGCGGCGATCACCTTCCCGACCACCGCACCCACGGTCGCCACGCTGCTCGGTCTCGGGATGGCCATCGACTACGGCCTGTTCCTGATCGCCCGGCACCGCGAACAACTCGACCACGGGCTGCCGGTGGTCACCTCGGCCGGCCGGTCCACCGCCCACCTCGGGGGCGGCGATCGTGGTCGCCGGCAGCACCGTCGTGGTGTCCATCCTCGGCCTGTACGTCTCCGGGGTGCCGTTCGTGGGGGCGATGGGGCTGGCCTCAGCGATCGTGGTCGCGGTCGCGATGCTGGCCGCGTTGACGTTGCTGCCCGCCTTCATGGGCGTCGCGAAACAGAACGTCCGCGCCATCAAAGACCTCCGCGCCGCCAAACACGCCACCCGTGGCAGTCACGACGAGGCCACAGCGGCCGCCCGGCTGGCCGCGTTGACCGCCGCCAGCGATGAGGCACATGAACACAGCGCCTTCGCCCGCTGGGGCCGTAAGGTCAGCAACCGGCCCTGGCCCTGGGCCATCACCGCCACCGGGGTGCTCATCGTGCTCGCGATCCCGCTGTTCTCGATGCGGCTCGGGCAACTAGGACGCCTCTGTTGTAGTAGCTCTTGATGGGCTGTGGGCATCTGGCAGGGCGTCGTCGGTGTTGATCGGGCGATGGTCTGCGATGGGGCGGTCGTGGCTGGTGTGTGCGGCTGGGGGCTGCGGTCGTGTTGGGTGCCGGGGTCGGTCTGGCCCGTCAGGTGATTGCCCATCCGGTTGGGGTGCGGTGGAGGCCGAGGGCGGCGAGGCGGGCGAGGTTGACGGCGGCTGCGCGGTGCATGACGTCGGTGAGGATGCGGGCGGTGCCGCGGCATCGGGCTCGGCGTCCGCCCCAGGCGCGGTGGGTGAAGTGGCTGATCTTGCGTTCGACGGTGGGGCGGGTCTGCCGGTAGACGGCCTGCCGGTCCGGGTCGCGCTGCGCGGCTTTCGCTCGTTGCAGCGTCTGCTCGTGCGGGTGGATCGCGATCATCCGTCCTGTGCGGGATTTGGTGCACGCAGTGCGCAGTGGGCAGTCGGTGCACAGGTCGCCGAAGCGGGCCTGTCCACCGCGGTGCTGCGGCCGGATCGCGACGGTGTGCCGGGCTGGGCAGGTGACCGTCCCGGCGTCGGGGTCGATGGTGAACCGGTCCTTGGAGTATCCGTGCACGTTGCCGACCGGCGGCACTTTGGTGTGCAGGTCGTGCCCGGCGTCGGTCAGCTTCTCGACGGTGGCGCCATCGGCGTAGGCGGAGTCGGCGAATACCTGCTTCCCTTCGATCACCGTGCCCTGTTCGTCGGCCGGGTCGGCGGGTTCATCGAGCAGGTCGTCGACGACGTCGCGGTCCGGGGTGTTCGCGGCAGTGACGGCCACGTTGGTGATCAGCTCGTCGTCCGGGTCGACACCGAGATGGGCCTTGTACCCGTCGAAGGTCCGCGCCCGCGACTTGTGCCCGTGCCGGGCCTGCGGGTCGACGGTGGAGATGATCCGGTCCCGGGCCACCTTCTGGGCGATCCGGAAGGTTCCGTCCTCGCCTTGCTCGACATCTTGGCCGGCGACCAGGGCGAGCAGTTCGACGGCCTCACCGACCGGGCCGGTCACCTGCTGGCCCTCCACTGCAGCAAGCGCGGCGTTCGCGTCGCAGACCAGCGCATCGACCAGCGCATCGCGCGCGGCCTTATCGTCCCAGTCACACGGCGGCTTGCCGACCGTGGCGTAGTCATCATCCCGGGCCAGCGCCGCACGGACCACGGCGGCCAGCATGGGCGCGTCACGGTCGGCAGCCATCAGCAGCTTGCGGATCGCCGCCCGCAGCTGCGTGACCGTGTCCTGCGTGGCGACCGCGTCATACAGCGGGGTCGAATCGAACACCCGCCGCCGCCCGGTCAACAACCCCGCCGACCGGGCGGCCATGGCGACATCCTCGAACAGCCGCCGCGGCCGGACGCTGGCGCGTAGCCGGTTGCGCATCCCGACCAGCACCGTCGGGTGGAACGACTCGGCAGCAACCGGCAACCCCGCCGCAGCCTTCCACCGCAGATCAAACGCGAGCCGGTCAACCGCCTCGCCGTCGGACAGACCCTCGTGGGCCTGCAGCAACATCACCGTGGCCACCGTCCGCGCCGGCACCGTCGGCCGGCCCAGCCGCGACACCGTGAACACGTCGGCGAAATACTCATCACCGAACAGCTCGTCACCATCCTCGGCCAGCAGCCGATACACACTGCCCGGCTTCAACCGCTCCCCGAGCAGCATCCCCGCGTCATCGAACCTCGCCTGCCCATCCGAACGCCCCAACGCCACACAACGATCTTCCCGACACCGCGTGATCAACAGGCGGAGGCGCCCCAGCTAAATCAGAGGTGTCCTAGACGCCGGCACCAACCCGACCTCGGAAACCATCCGCCGCGCCTACGACCTCATCGCCACCAACTTCGGGCCCGGAACCAACGGCCCCTTCAACGTCGTCGTCCAACTCCCGGCTGGCAACAGCCCGCAGGCCAACCAAACCCTGCTGGCCAACACCCAAACCACCCTGAGCAAGACCCCGGGCGTGGCCGCCGCCGCAGCACCGTCGGTGAACGCGACCAACACCACCGCCGTGATCACCGTCGTGCCCACCAACTCACCGCAAGACGCCGCCACCACCCAACTGGCCAACCACCTCCGCGGCACGGTGCTGCCCACCGTGCCCGCCACCACCTACATCGTCGGCACCACTGCCAGCTACATCGACTTCACCGCGAAAATCGCCCAACGCATGCCCTGGCTCATCCTCACCGTCGTCCTACTCGCCTTCATCCTGCTCACCATCGCCTTCCGCTCCGTCGTCCTCGCCACCAAAGCCGCCATCCTCAACCTGCTCTCCGTCGCCGCCGCCTATGGAGTCGTCGTCGCCATCTTCCAATGGGGCTGGGGCTCCTCCCTGATCAACATCCACGAAAAACTCCCCATCCCCGCCTTCGTCCCCATGCTCATGTTCGCCATCGTGTTCGGCCTATCCATGGACTACGAAGTCTTCCTCATCTCCCGCGTCCACGAAGCCTGGACCAAAACCACCGACGCCCACCGCAGCGTCGCCATCGGCATCGGCAGCACCGCCCGCGTCATCACCACCGCCGCCGCCATCATGATCGTCGTATTCACCAGCTTCGTCCTCGACCCCGACCCCACCGTCAAAATGCTCGCCATCGGCATGGCCGCCGCCGTCCTCATCGACGCCAGCATCATCCGCATGATCCTTGTCCCCGCCGTCATGTCCCTCCTCGGCCGCCACGCCTGGTGGATCCCCAAATGGCTCGACCGCATCACCCCCAACCTCGACATCGAAGGCACCACCCACCTCACCCGCACCATCCAACAACAACCAACACCAGCCAGGACCGCCACACCAGACTGACCACTCCCGGATGTGATCTGACGAGTGATCCCTAGCCAGGGTTCACCGCGGTACGGCTCGCTTGACCTGAAGTCCACCAAAAGATGTGTACTTGGCACATGGTCGAACTCACCGCAGCCCAAATCGACTATCTCGCTGGCCAGCGTCTAGGGCGACTGGCCACGGCGGGCGCCAACCACAAGCCGCACGTCGTCCCGACATCATTCCGGTACAACGCGGAACTCGGCACGATCGACGTCGGTGGTCACCACGTCGACACGACCAAGAAGTACCGCGATGTGCAGCAGAGCGGTTGGGCGGCAATCGTCATCGACGATCTGATGTCTATCAACCCTTGGCAGCCGCGCATGCTCGAGATCCGAGGCCGCGCCGAGGCGATTCCGACCGGTGGCGCCGGCCTCGGTCCGGGATTCAGCGGTGCCTTCATCCGCATCCATCCGGAGAAGGTCAACAGCTTCGGACTCGCCTAGCCCTCTGCGGCGGCTACACATTCCACACTACGGTCGGACCATGCGAGCCGTCGTCTATGAGCGCAACGGTGATCCCGACGTCCTGACACTGATCGACAAACCGCTCCGCGACCCCGGTCCCGGTGAGATGCGGGTACGCATCGTCCGTTCGGGCGTGAATCCGACGGACTGGAAGTCCCGGCGTGGCAGTGCAGCCGGGCAACCGGTGAGTCCGCCCCAGACGCCGAACCAGGACGGTTCCGGTGTGATCGACGCCGTGGGCCAGGGCGTCGACGCGACGTGGGTCGGCCAGCGCGTGTGGGTTTGGGAGGCGGCTTACCAGCGTCCCGAGGGCACGGCGCAGGAGTATGCGCTCGTTCCGGCACGGCGGGTGATTACGCTGCCGGACGACGCGTCATTCGACGTTGGCGCAAGTCTCGGCGTGCCCTTTCTCACCGCACATCGCTGCCTCACGGTCACCGAGGATGGGCCGCACCGACTCGGCCCGGGCACTCTCGACGGTCGCACCGTGCTCGTCGCTGGCGGCGCCGGCGCCGTTGGCAACGCGGCCATCCAGCTCGCCCGTTGGTCGGACGCGACAGTTATCACCACAGTGAGCAGCCCGGAGAAGGCGCAACTCGCCGCGGCGGCTGGCGCCGACCACGTCATCGACTACACCCGCCAGGACGTGGAGTCCGAGATCCACAAGATCGCGGCCGGCGGCGTGCACACCGTCATCGAGGTTTCACCAGCTCAGAACGCTGCCATCGACGCCGCGGTCCTGGCGCCACTCGGCTCGGTGGCGATCTATGCGAACAACGGCGGCGACGAGTTCACCATCCCTACGCGCACCCTCATGTTGCGCAACGCCCGCTGGCAATTCATGCTGATGTACACCGCGCCGGGCCATGCCATGGCCGAGGCGGTCGAAGGGGTCACGGACGCGCTGCGGGACCGCGCTATCCACGTCGGCCGCCACGCCGGACTTCCCTTGCACCACTTCCCGCTGCACGAAGCGGCTGCCGCCCACGCAGCGGTCGAGCGCGGGGTCGTCGGCAAGGTCCTGATCGACGTCGCCGACTGAGCACGGATCCACTCGGCACGCCGCAATGCACCGCCGTGCTAGTCGGGCGGAGATCACGGTCAGCTCGCGGCCCTGGCGCGGCTACCCGCTCGAAACCGCTCGACGCGTGGCTCGCTGGACGTGCGGCCGGGTGAAGGTGGACCGTTCGTGCGCTCCATCAAGCCTGATCGAATACTCGGTGGCGCCAGACTCGCGTTCTACGACGCGTGATTGAACGCCCAGGCCATGCAGCAGCCCGAGCACCGCAGCATTGCCGTCATCGATCAACGCGGTAAATCGCCGGATGCCCTCCTGCAGTGCCCGCTCGCGCAGTTGCCGCAACAGCGCTGCGCCGATACCACGTCGCTGCCAGTCGTCGACCACGGTGACCGCGACTTCCGCCGCCTCGTCGTCGTCGACAGCTCTGACGAAACGCGCGACGCCCACGCAACGACCATCGACGGCGCTCAGCGCGACGATCGCCTCGTGATCGTGATGGTCGACGTCTGTGAAATATCGCAGTTCTGCTTCAGATAGCTCGTCCTTCTGGATGAGGAACCGCGCCTGCCTGGATTCGGCGCTCAGGCGGGCGAAGCCATCCACCAAGAGTGGTACATCGGTAACCCCAATTTGCCGCAGGAGCACGGTGCTGCCGTCCTGGAGAACCAGCTGCCTGGCTAGCGCTCGGCCACGGCGCGCCCGGTGAGCGGTGTAGCGGGCGGCACCTATCTCGCCCAATTTGAGCGTCGAACGCAGCCGAGGAGCGGCGTAGGCCGTCACGGTCGTTCACCGGTCAGGACGGGGTCCGCGCGAACGAGACTCCGCCCAGCGGACACAGACGCGATGCGATTGCTCATGTCGCCGGATCGACGCGGCAAGCTCTGCGGGTGCTCAAGAACCGGCTGTGGGTCCGCCGTCACGCGGTCCGCGACAGATCGCCTCTGGATTCGTCCGAGGAGCCAGTGCGCCGATGTGCGGGTCTTTGCTCGCATGTGGGACCGGCCGGCCTGACGTGCCAGGCTCGCTGCATGGGTGGCGCGAGCCTCGGCCAACCGCCGGTCGAGCTGCTCTTCCGCCAGCGCCGCGGCGAAATTCGTGATCATCGTGGAACCATTCCTTCGGTCGGTTGCCTGATGTCCCGACGGTCCCCGGGCAGGGTGTGACGGGGCGTGTGACAGCCCGCGAATCGAACCAACTCGTGAGCTAAGCCACTCCGCCATCAGCACATGCTCACCCTCAAACGCTTCGTCACACGGTCGTCGAGGACCGTGAGTCGTCGACAGGCAAGTCACGCCACCGCGACTGGGCGTTCGGCGGTCAGCGCATATCACCCGCTGACCTTCAGGCGCGACGGAGTAGCTCGCCGCTCTTCGGCGCGCGGGCGCCGCCTCTCCGGTCAGCAAGCGTTTGGCTGTACTAGCCGGGCCACAGCGGCGAAGATCCAAGCAGACGGGGTGAGGCCCGTGGTCACGATCCGACTGCTCGGTGTTCCCGCGATACAGCAGGACGGGCAGCCATTACGGCCGCCGCGCGGCCGAAAGGCGTGGGTGCTGCTCGGTTATCTGGTGCTGGCGGGGCGACCACCGAGCCGCCGCCGCCTAGCCGAGATGTTATTCGGCGACGCCGACGATCCGCTGCGCGCACTTCGCTGGACTCTGGCCGAACTGCGGCGCTGCCTTGGCGATGCCGTCACGTTCGAAGGGGATCCACTCATCTGCACGATAGGTGCGGACGTCGTGGTGGACGTCCATACCCTGGTCGGAGATCAGGCTCATCCGGCCGAACTCCTCGCGCTGGACGGCGAACTGCTCGAGGGCCTGGACTTGTCCAGCAGCCCGGCACTCGACTCCTGGCTCGTCGTCGAGCGACACCGCTTGTCCGCGACCCGGGAGGCGCGGTTGCGGCAGGCCGCAGTTGCCCTGCTGGCCACCGGCCAGCCCAGCGACGCGGTCGCCTTCGCAGCCGGCGCCGTCGCATCGAATCCGCTGGAAGAAGGCAATCACGAGCTACTTGTACGCAGTCTGGCGATGTCGGGCAATCGCGGCGCAGCGTTGCGGGAGGTCGCGGTGGCCGACGACCTGATGCAACGTGAGCTCGGAATGCCAGCGTCTGCGGCTCTGCGCGATGCGGCCACCAACGGCTCCAACTCATCCATGATCGCGCCTCTCGGCGGGCGAGCGGCTGCTCTCAGCCAGCTCGAAGCGGGTCGCGCCGCGATTGCCGCCGGAGCCGTAGAGGCCGGACTGCAGTGTCTCCGATGGGCCGTGGCCGAAGCAGACCGCTGTGCGGACACGCAATTGAAGGGGGAGGCGCTCGCCGCGTTGGGCGGAGCGCTGATCCACGCCGCACGCGGGCGAGACGAGGAGGGTTCGATTTTGCTGCACGAAGCGATCGAACTTGCCAGGCAGACCGGGGACCGTCCCACTGCCGTCACGGCCTTCCGGGAGCTCGGCTTCGTCGAGGTACAGGCCGGCCGGCGCGAGACCGCTGAAGCGGCGCTCAGCAAAGCTGAAGCACACGCCGAGACCGACGAAGAGCTGGCGGCAATCCTCGGCGTCCGCGGAATGGACGCGTCGGATCGAGCGGACTATCCCCGGGCATTTCAGCTCTTGCGGCAGTCCGTCGAACGAGCTAGTCGTTGCCGCGATCGCCGTCAGCAGGCTTGGTCACTCTCGCTGATCGGACGCGCGCACTTGCTCCGTGGCGAGCGGAGTCAAGCGACGACCGCGCTAACGCAGTCGATCGAGCTGGTTTACGAAGAACGTTGGATGGCGTTCCTGCCATGGCCGCAGACGCTGCGAGCCGAACTCGACCTCGCGGCCGGGAAGAGTGACCTGGCGGCCGAGACATTCGAAAGAGCATGGCACCTCGCCTGTCAGCTCAACGACGCCTGCTGGGAAGGCATGGCTGCTCGCGGTCTGAGCTTGCTCAACACCAAGCAGGGCCAGTACGACATGGCGGATCGATGGCTCGCCGAGGCGGCCGTTCGCAGCACTCGCGTGCCCGACCGGTATCAATGGGTACACGCTCACGTCCTCGATACGATGATCACCAGTGCTCTCGAGCGAGGCTCCGACGAACTCGCGGCCGCGCTCATCGGAACGCTGGCCACGCTCGCCGCGCGATGCGATATGCGCGAGCTCATCGTGCGAGCCCACCTGCATCGCTATCGCACCGGCGACCAGGCCGCTCTCATATCCGCACGGCTTCTCGCCCAAGACATTGACAATCCCCTTCTGGGCGACCTACTGCGTTCCTAGAGGGGAATCTGCTGGGCTCAGATCGGCAGGATTGGTGAGATAGCCGGATCAGGCAGTGAACTGCACGCGCCCGATCTCACTGCACCACGCCGATCGACTGGCCGAGTGGACCTTGCGGCTAATCGTGATTCACATCAACGTCGGTGGCGCCGGTAAGCGCGCGCAACTCGTCGTAGGTCGTGCTGAACACAGCAGCAGGGTGTCCGGCCGCAGCCCAGATTTCGCGGTACTGCTTCAGAGCCCGATCCACGTACGTCGGGATCGGACGTGGGTGATCCAGCGGCGAGACTCCCCCAATGACCTGGCCCGTGTGCTCGCGAACGAAGTCGGCACTCGCCCGCCGCAGCCGGGCGACGCCGATGTTGGCCGCGACCTTGGCGGTGTCCACCTGGTGCGCGCCACTGGTGAGAATCAGGATCGGGCCGTTGCCGCTATCGAAGAGCAGGCTGTTGGCGATTGCGCCGATCTCACAACCGAGGGCTCGCGCGGCTAGCGCGGCGGTATGCACCGACTCCGGCAGGACGACGATTCGACCCGTGCCGCCAGCGGAGAACCAGGCCGCGCGAAAACGCGAGATGGACTGGTGCTCAATCGCGTCTGGCATGGATGGACCTAACCATCCATCTCGATCCGGCGCCAAGTGTGTCGAGGAGGCGGTGCAGGCGGTGATCCAAGACTTACGGTCGCCATTTGCCATTAACTCCTGAGATCAACTCGCCGTCCACTCTGGGCAGAACGAATTGCCGGCGGGACACTAGGCGGTCCGAGCCAGCACTTCGCGTACGAGGTGCATCGGGGTGTGCGGATGCAGGAAGGCGAATCGTCCGACCGTCTCGCCCTCCCATTTGCTCGGTGGAATGAATGCGATCTCGTCACGGTGCAGAGCTTGCGCCCAGGCGTCATAGTCGTCGGCCTTCCAGCCGATACGGCGGAAGAGAACCACGCCGAGGTCGGGCTCGCGGATGAGCTCAAGATGCGAAGTGGCTTTGATGAGCGCGGCGGTCTCGCGAGCCAGTGACAGCGCTGCCTCGATAGCGTCGCGGTAGGCATCCAAGCCATAGACCGCCATGGAGAACCACAGCGGCAGCCCGCGGGCCCGCCGAGTCAGGTGGTAGGCATAGTCGGTTGGGTTCCACTCGGCGCCAGGCGCGTGGATCACGTCGAGGTAGGACGCGTCCTGAGTGTGGACCGCGCGGGCCAGCGCCGGTTCCCGGTACACCAGCGCGCAGCAGTCGAATGGGGTGAACAGCCACTTATGCGGGTCCAGGATGAACGAATCGGCCCGCTCGATGCCGTTGTACTTCGCTCGGACCGAGCGGGCGAAGATAGCGGATCCGCCGTAGGCACCGTCGACGTGCAACCACCAGCCATACTCCTCGGCCAGGGCGCCAACACCGGCAAGGTCGTCGACAATCCCGGCGTTCGTCGTGCCGGACGTACAGCTCACGGCAGCTATGTCGGACAGGTCGCCGGCATTCTCCAGTGCACCGCGCACCGCACGGGCGGTGAGCTGATGGTCGGGCGTCGGCACGACCAAGGCGTCCATCTCGAGCAGGCGCAGCGTGTTGACGATCGAGGAATGCGCGTCCGTGCCGACGACCACCCGGAATCGGCCGAATCGGCCGGTACGCTGCTTCGCGGTCTCGCGGGCAACGGCAAGCGCCGACAGGTTGCCGGCCGATCCCCCCGATACGAAGCACCCGCCGGCTGCGGCGGGTAATCCGACCTCATCGGCGATCAAGCGCAGTACGGTGTTCTCGGCCGCGATCGCGCCAGAGGCCTCCAGCCAAGAGATGCCTTGTATCGAGGCGCATGAGACGAGCATGTCGAAAAGTAGGCTGGCCTTGGTCGGCGCCGCGGGGATGAAGCCGAGGAACCGCGGGCTATCCGCCGAGATCACGCTGGGCGCAATCACCGACGCGTAGATTCCCAGCACCTCATCCGGCGCCCGACTGCGATCACCGATCACGCCGTGAAGGCGCGCATACAGCTCGCTGCTGGTCAACGTTCCATGGTCTAACGGGACGGGATCCATCCGAAGCCTGTTCTCGGCGTAGGCCAGAACGCCGCGGATCATTTGCTCAGTTGTCTGATCGATGCGATGCACGTCGAGACCTCCTGATGGTCCTGATGATGATCCTGGACTTATCGTCGCCTGGGGGCAGTAGATCTGAGATCACGACCGACGCTCGGTCGAGGCCGTCGTTGTCTGTTTCAGCGATATCCCACCCGGACATCGCCGTCGCTGCTGCGGGCCGTGATGTGCCTCGGTGACGACGGATCGGTCCGCACAGCCACGGTTCGACTGCCATTGCCGGTATGGCTGGTGACCTGATACGCGACTCCAGGCTGATCGGGCACGAGGACGGTGACGTTGCCGTTGCTGCTTGTCGCGCGGACCTCGGTTGGGCTCGACGCCACGTCTACTCGGACGCTTCCGTCACTGCTAGCTGCGTCTATGGTTTCAGAGCGTGTGTCAGTAGCGGTCACGTTGCCGTTGCTGGAACGCATCGTGAGATTACCGACGACGCCAGTGGCTTTGATGCTGCCATCACTTGTTGTCAAGGTCGCGCCGGCAGTCAGGCCGGCAACGGCGATGTTGCCGGAGCCGGTGTGTACCTCGACCGCCGTTGAAGGCGGCAGCTGCACGGCCAAACGGACGGAGCAGCTCCATACCAACTGGAATGGGCAGTGCGACCGAATAATCAGCTGGTTACCGTTTTGGGCGACACTCACGGTTGGCCGCCGGAACGACCACTGCACCTGTTGATCGAACCGGGTCGCGTCACCGGAGGCCGCCGTGATAGTGACGTCCGCGTCGTCGGTGTCGACGGTGATGCTCTGGACACCGGTATAGCTGGCCGAATCCGATGCCTCCTGGCGCACGGATACGGTGAGCGCCGCGAAGGTGGCCCAGGCGATGCTTGCGAGGGCTATCAGTAGCCCAATCGCGGTGACCACCACCAAACCGGGACGTCGCCGCGGACGAGGTCCGCCGGTCGTGGCCGGTGGAAGCACGGTGGCAGTCATATTGTTCTCCGAACTCACGATTCGAGGTACCTCAGCACGGCGAGCACTCGACGGTGGTCGGTATCGGCCGGCAGCAAGCCAAGCTTGGTGAAGATGCTGGATACGTGCTTTTCCACTGCGCTTTCGCTGATGAACAAAACGCTCCCGATCGCCGAATTGGAGCGGCCTTCAGCCATTAGTCGCAGTACGTCCTGCTCACGGTCGGTGAGCGTGCCAAGCGGATTGCGGCGGCGACTGCGCACGAGCAGCTGTGACACGACCTCCGGGTCAAGCGCGGTGCCGCCGTCGCCGACGCGACGTACTGCCTCGACGAAGTCCCGGACATCGGCGACTCGGTCCTTGAGCAGGTAGCCAACCCTGCTGGTGTCGTGCGCGATGAGGTCTATCGCGTACCGCTCCTCGACGTATTGCGACAGCACCAGAACCGCGGTGTTTGGCAACTGGCTACGGATAACGAGGGCGGCCTGCAACCCTTCGTCAGTAAAGGTCGGCGGCATTCGCACATCGCAGATCGCGACATCGGGCCGATGCGTCTCGACACTGCGCAGCAACTGTTCGGCGTCGCCAACTTGGGCCACGACCTCGAAACCGTATTCAGCCAGCAAACGCGCCAGACCCTCACGCAGCAGAACCTGGTCTTCGCCGATCACGACTCGCATGGCAACTCCACGGTGATCGTCGTGGGGCCGCCCGACGGGCTGACCACAGTCATGGTGCCGTCGGCTCCTCGAACACGCCGAGCGAGCCCGGTAAGCCCGGTCCCGCGAGCCGGGTCAGCGCCGCCATGTCCGTTGTCCAGGATGGTGAGCGAGAGCCGGTTGTTGGTGCGTCGCGCGGCGACTACCGCCGCTGTGGCATCGGCGTGCTTCGCAACATTGGTGAGTGCCTCCGCAACCACGAAGTACGCCACGGCTTCGACTGGCCGTGGAGCTCGAGGGTCGACCTGCACGTCAACCTCAACCGGGATCGGCAGCCGGGCGGCAACTGCCGACACAGCAGCGTCGAGGCCACGATCGGCGAGAATGACTGGATGAATACCCCGCGCGATATTGCGTAGCTCGGAAAGCGCCGCCTTGGCATCCTCGTGGGCCTGAGTAACGTATCCGCCGGCTGAAGTCGGGTCAGTTTCCAGCTTCTCGCGCGCAAGGCCGAGATTCATCGCCAGTGCGACGAGACGCTGCTGGGCTCCGTCGTGCAGGTCGCGCTCAATGCGCACCCGCTCGGCCTCGGCTGCGGCTGCCAGCGCATCCCGGGACTCGGTTAGAGTCTCGACTTGATCGGACAGCTGCTCCTCTACGCCGCGGCCCAGCAAGGTCCGCACTGCCCACAACCACGCGTAGGCACAGCCCTCCACGACCCAGCACGCGGCGACGAGTGCCGCGACACCGAACAGCAGCCACCACCAACCCAGCCGATGAATCCCCAGGTGCACCACCGGATTCGTTGGGATCGTCGATCGCAGGAACGGCACCATGACCGCTGCTACGCCGAACCCAGCGACGGCGAACGGCAGCACATAGCCGATCGTGCCGAGCACCGGCAACACCACCACGAAGTAACCAAGTTCCCGCCAGGTTCGCGCGGAGCGGACATCGTTGAAAACACCGCGCCACCAACCCGTGCTCCGACGGGTCGGCGCATCAACCGAGACGCCGAGCACCCCACGCAGCCGCCCACGCTCGGCCGACGCGAAGGCCCGCATCACCGCGAAGGTCACCCCAAGCAGCGGAAGCCCGAGCAGAAAGAGCGGCAGCAGCGCGATAGAAAGGACAAACAGCACAAGAACGATGACTGGATAAACGATGGTCAGCGGCAGGTGCAAGCCACAGGTGGCGGCCGAACGCCACAGCCGACCCGCGAAGCCGGGCGCTGCCGCGATCAGTCGCATTCTTGCGCCTCGCATCCTTCGGCTCGTTAGAACGCTCTGAAACTAAGCCTGAAGGGTTCCACGCCACGATGCTGCAAGCCTCCCAATTCGCTTGTGGCTAACCACACCCGTACCGGAGCCGGTGAGCATCGTCGTCTTCCCGATGTACGCGTCTGCGCAGTCCTCTTCGGTGTTTGCGAACCCGGTCCAGATCTGCGGACGGGCACCGAAACCGTGATCTTGAAACTTGCGGTCTTCTACGCCTGGTACATGACCGCATGGGGATCGAACTGGCTCGAGCCGGATCGGCTCGCAGTGCGCGTGGCGCTCGTCGGGCTGATGTTTGCCAGCCTGCTCATGTCCCTCGCGATCGACGCCGCGTTCGATGGACGTGCGTAGCTGTTCGTCACTGGCTACCTGCTCCTGCAAGTCGGGCGCGCGGTATTCCTCATCGTCGCCCTGCGCGGCCGAGCGCTCGGCGAGCACTTCGTCAATGTCCTCGTCTGGGAGCTGCTCGCTGGCGGCCTATGGGTAGCCGGCGCGATCGTCGAAGGCGCCTCGTGCTCTGGGCGCTTGCGGTCGTGGCCAACTATGGCGGCGTGTTGTGCCTGCATTGGCTGCCCGGCCGGGGGGAAACGCACGGACCTCGGGCACACCGAGATCTCGGGTCGGCACATCATCGAGCGCTTTCGGCTGTTCTTCATCATCGCCCTCGGCGAGACCGTGCTGACGATGGGGCCGCGTTCGTCGGCGAGCCGTTCAAGTTCGAGCGCCTGCTCGCGCTGGCGATTTGCTTCACCGGAACGGTTGCGCTCTGGTGGTGCTACTTCCAGCGTGCCGAGGCCATCGGTATTGAGGCTGCCGAGAGCGCCGAGGGTGCCGGCGCCGTCGGGTACTGGGGCACGTGGACGCTGACGCTGACAGTCCTCGCACTCGTCGGGATCGCGGTCGGCGACGAGCTCGCGATCGCCCATCCCAGCGACGATGCCACGCTCGGCTTCAGCATCCTCACGTTCGGCGGCCCGGCGCTGTTCCTGCTCGCGCAGGTCCTGTTCCAGCGCGAGGCGCTCGGGCAGCTCTCCCCGTCGCGCCTGCTCGGGCTGGTAGCGCTCGCGATCCTCGCCATCGCGACTGCGCCGCTCACGATGATGGCCGCGTCGGCTGATCGGCTACTCGACCATCCGGCCGCTGATGCCGATCTAGCATGAACCACATGTATTCGAGGGAGCTGGTCATGGGGACTGACGCATGAGCGGGCACCGGACCTGGCGCGAGAGGCTTGGCGTTCCGGCCGAACACCATCCCGAGCCAGACTTCGAGCCGAGCGATGACCCGATTCTCGTTGCCTTTGCCCAGCTGTTCGTCGAGTCTGAGCTGGTTGCGTTCGACGCGAACAAACGGCTCCGGACAGACGCCCTTTCGCCGCTGTACGACTGCGAGACGGAATTGGTACGCAAGGCGGGCGAGCCGCCCGAACTGTTCGTCGTGATCTGGACGCCAGTCTGGGCCGAAACCGACCCCGTCACAGGTTTCCGAACCGGGCATGACTCGGCCTACCTGGGCACAACGCCGACCGTTGCGATGCCACAGGACGAGCGCACCGCTGCCCTGCTGTTGCTGGTCACCCGCTCGTTCGTCCACCTGTCCGCGCGATGGGAGGGCGCGATGCCAATCGTGCAAGGCGCGATCGACGCGGGTAACGAGCGTTTCCGCTTCGTCGAGCTCGTCCCCGACGCCGTGCCGGCGCGAAAACACGCCGAGAAGGACACCACTTAGCTGGCGAAGCAACGAGGGTCTACACGGTGCTGGCTGGTCCAGTGCTCCAGCCCGACAGGAAGGTGAGTTGCATATGCCGGTGGCTGGCGTATACGGGTTCACCCGTCCTGCTCACGCAGGTGCTGTACACCCCGGTTCACTCGTTGATCGATCAGAGTCTGCATTCCCGGCTTGGGGCGGAGACGACCAACGGTGACGGATTCGGTGTCGGCTGGTACGACAGCAGCAGCCCGGTCCCGGGCGTCTTCCGCAGTATCGAGCCGGCCTGGAATGACCAGAACCTCCGCGAGCTCGCCGGTCACATCCGTTCTGGGCTGTTCTTCAACGCACATTCGCGCCGCGATCGGGTCGGCCGTGCAGCAGACGAATTGCCACCCGTTCCGGCACGACGGTTGGCTGTTCATGCACAACGGCTTCATCGACGGCTTCGCGAAGATCAAACGCGACCTGGTGCTGGCGATCGATGAGTCGCTGTTCCCCCTGATCACGGGCACCACCGACACCGAGATCCTTTTCTACCTGGCGCTCACGTTCGGGCTGGCCGACGACCCGCCGCAGGCCATCGCCCGGGCCATCGGGTTGGTGGAGGCCCGCGGGCAGGCCCACGACGTGGCCTATCCGTTCCAGGGCACCATCGCCGCAACCAACGGCGAGAGTATGTGGGCGTTCCGCTACTCCAGCCAAGGCCGATCACGGTCACTGTTCTTCACCCGCGACGTCCCTACCCTCCGCCAGCAATACCCCGACCGGGAGATCCTCCGCGAGGTATCCGACGACGCCCGGCTGGTCGTCTCCGAACCGATCGGCGACCTGCCCGGCGCCTGGATCGAGATGCCCGAAGCCAGCTACGGAGTGGTCAGCAAGGGAGGCGACCAGCTCCTGCCCTTTGCTCCTAAGCCCCCGCAAAACGCGAGGTAGCCGACAACGGCATGGTGCAGCTCATCCGGCGACCGCGGCGGCGCGGCGACCGCGGCGGCCCGGTCATTCGTCTGCTGGCAGGCGGGGGGAGATGACCCGCACGGACACGGGTGCGGCCGGGCCGCCGCCCGGGGTCGACCGGTATTCGGCAACGCCGACGCAGGTGAACAGCAGGCTGATCAGGTCGTCGGCCTCAGCGAGCAGGCTCGCCACCTCGGAGTCGTAGAACGTCATTCCGGTTGCGGTGGCACCGAGAGCGTAGGCGGCCAGGTGCAGCCGTCCTCCGACCATTCCCGCGGCCAGCTGGGCCTCGCGGTAGCCGCGCTCATCGAGGGTTCCACCGTGGACGGCGGAGATGGTGACGTAGCTCGCCTCGCCGGCCAGCGGCTGGTCCATCGCCACGTGGGCCACCAGGTCTCGTAGGTCGCCGGTGCGGATCGGCGCGTCCAGGTCCGGCCAGCGGTACACACCGGCCGCGACACCGTCGACACCGTGGACGGCGATCCAGTGCGGCACGTCGATACCCCGCATAGCCGCGCGCATCGGCCAGTCCAGCTTCTCGCGGGGCACCGTCGCTGAGCGGTTCATGCGGCGCTGCGACCCGCGCCGCAGCACCACCTGCTCGAACGGCTGCGAGTCCGGCACGTCCGGCAGCGGCGCACCCAGCGGCCAAGCAGGCCCGAGCACGTCCCGGTCGCCGGAGCGCTGCGCCGCCGTCACCAACGGAAACTCGATCTCGGGCAGCCGTCCGCGCGTCGCCAGTCCCGATGGCTGCACCGCGGGCGACTTGACGCCGAGGCTGACCAGCAGCAGCGGAAACTCGTGCACCCCGTCCGCGCCCACCAGCTCGCTCACCTGCCGGTCCGGGAACAGCGTGCGCAGCTGCGGATCGAGTCCCGCGCTGCTCGCCGCGGTCACCAGCTGCGAGACGAGCGTCCCGGCGTCCCAGTACAGATGCCGCCAGCCCCGCTCGGCGTACTTCTGCCCAGTGCGCCACGGCACCCCGGTCACTACCAGCGTCGTCGCCTCCCCGGTCGCCGGCGGGCCGACACAGCGCAGCGCATGCTCGACTGGGTCGTACCAGTGCACGCCGTCCGGTACCCCCGGGACGCCCTTCGTGCTCGCGTAGACCTCGAGCGGGAAGCGGCCACCGGCCGAACCGGCGGCACGGAACAACCACGTGCGCCCACGGCGCTGCGACGTGCGCACGACGCCTGCGCCGAGGAACAGCGCCCGGCCGAGCTGCGAGGCATCCAATCGCTGGGCCAGCACCGGAACCCCAGCGAGCGCCCCCGTCGCGCTCGCGCCTGTCGTCGGCAGCGCCCGCGGCAACACCACGGTCGGCAGCCCGGCCGGATACGCCTTGACCTGCGGCGCCAGCGTCTCCACCGCGTCGTACACCAGATCGCGCCGCAACCTCGCATCGTCGGTCGCGAACACCTCCCAACCCCGCCCCGCGTCGACCCGCGTCAGTCGATGCAGCAACCCGGCACCCGAATCGAGATTCACACCGTCAGCATGCCCCACCATCGGGCAACATTCCGGCGCGGAAACCCGGGCTACGACTACCCTTCGAACGCGGCAACAGATCAAATCCGCTGAGCTCAGCGCGATGACCCCGGTCGGCGCTGCTACGGCCGGGCGGCTACGCACTCGGCGCACAGTTGAGGTTCGTCCCTAGGTCCAACCGCGCCCGTGTTTTGCGCCCGGAGCAACACGAAGGGGAAACAAATGAGGGCTTCGGTGGGGATCGCGTTCACACCGTTCGAGGAGCGGGTCGAGGTGATTGAGCGGGCCGCGGTGCTGGCCGAGGAACGCGGGCTCGACTCGGTCGGGGTCGCCGAGGCGATGACGCTGGACGCGCCGATCGTGCTGGCCCGGCTCGCCGAGCGCACCGAGCGGATCGGGTTGATGAGCGGTGTGCTGTCGGTGTGGGGCCGCACCCCCGCCACACTCGCGCTAACGGCCGCCGAGCTGCAGCGGGCGTCCGGCGGCCGGTTCGTCCTCGGCCTGGGCGCCAGCACGGCGCCCATCACTGCGGGCTTCCACGGGCAGCCGTGGCGCGCGCCGCTGCGCAAGCTGCGGGACACCCTCGTGGCGGTTCGCACCCTGCTCGGCGGAGGACGGCTCCCGGATGCTCCGGACGGTGCCCGACCGCTTCGGCTGGGCTGCCCGCCGCCAGTGCCCGTGCCAATCGCACTGGCGGCGATCGCCGCGCCGAGCATCCGACTCGCCGGCATCTTCGCCGACCGGTGGATACCGTTCCTGCTTCCGCCCGCCGCAATCGACGCCGGACGCGATCTCATGGCTTCCGTCGGGTCTGCCGTCGACCGCACCGCCGCCACCACGGTGACCGCCTCCGTCCCGCTTGCCCTCGCCCCGGATCGTGACGGCGCCGCCCGCATCGCCACCCGCTGGCTGCTCACGTACGCCACCAAAATGGGCCCGCTCTACCCGCGGGCGCTGCGCGCGCACGGCTACCACCTCGAGCTGGACGCAATCCTCGATGCCAATCCCGACCCGCATCACGCACGCCTGCCGGCGGCGGCCGAGCGGCTGGCACAGGACGTGCTGCTATACGGCACGTACGACGAAGCGCCCCAGCTGTGCCGGGCCTGGCTCGAACACGCCGACGCTCTCTCGCTCGTTGCCCCTTTCGGCGTGCCCGGCGAGCAGATCGCCGACATCATCGAGGCGATCAGCGGCCTATAACCGACCGGAGGCTTGGCCGGGCTCACCTGGGACCACCTGCATAGCCCTGCGCGCCTCCACCTCATCAGATGGCAGGGCAATGCGACCCTCTACGACGGGCCACCAGGCATGGTCGGAGTCAGGATCAGCGAGCCATTGCGACGCGAACTCCATCCCTGACTATCTCGAAGCGGACGTTGGCCAGCGAGTTCACGATCAGGTCTGCGACGAGTGCCGAGCGTGGTGTTGTCGTGGTCAGCGCAATCGTCGCGCACCCGGCCGCTCTGGCAGCTACGAGCCCGCTGGGTGCGTCCTCGACGACAAGACACGAGCCGGGCTCGACGCCGAGGCGGTGGGCGCCCAGTAGGAATCCCTCCGGGTCCGGCTTGCCGCGAGCGATTTGATCGACGGTGATCACGATGTTCGGTGCCGCTATACCGGCAGCGCTGATGCGCGCCTGGGCCAGCTCGGCGGTGCACGACGTCACGACGGCGGCCAGTTCGGGCCCAACGGTCGCCAGCGCCTCGCTGGCGCCGGGGAGGGCAGTGATTCCTTCAGTGTCGGATACCTCGAGTTGTTCCATGCGGGCGACACCGGCCTCGACCAGATGCGCCGGCAGGTACCGCGAAACGCCGGTGCGGGCCGGCATGCCGTGCTCGAGCACGGCGGGAAGACGGACGCCGAACTCGACAGCCCACCGCCGCCAGCAGCGTTCGACTGCTGCGGTGGAGTCGACGAGCGTGCCGTCGAGGTCGAACAGCACGGCTTGCACCTCCAGCCCCGTATTTGTTGGGGTTGAGGTCACTCGGCACCCTTCTCGGTACACATTGGGTACACATGCGGGAGGACCTGGCGCATGGTTTTGGCGATCGCGTCGCGGCCGGCTTGCTCGTCGTCGGGCTTGAGGTAGGCGTAGACGCGGTAGGTGATTTCGGGGCTGGAGTGGCCGAGCCAGCTGGAGACGGCGACGACGGAAACGCCTCGCGAGATGAGGCTCGCGCCGAAGTAGTGCCGCAACGAGTGCGGCGACACGCTGAAGCCCACAGTGCGTTCGATGGCGTCGAATTCGTGTCCGGCGATGGCCTTGGTGAGCGGACGTCCGCTGCTGCTGCTGAACACGAGGCCGTCATGTCTGGGCCACCGGCGGATCTGTTCGGCGAGGGCACCCAGGACGGCGTCGTCGGCGGGGATGTCGCGTCGGGATGCAATCGGTCTTGAGCTGACCGAGTTCGCCGCTGGGTCGACGCTGCTGGCGGATGCGCAGGGTGCGCCGGAGAAAGTCGATGTCCTCGACTTGCAGTCCGCAGGCTTCGCTGATGCGCAGTCCCGCTCCGACCAGCGTGATGACCAGCGCGCGGTGGTGTTCCGGGGTTGCGGCGATGAGCGCTGCGACATCGTCATCGGTTAGGTGGACATTGCGTCGGCGTGGCGCGGCCGGGGCCTTCACGGACTTGGCTGCGTTGTTCGCGACCAGGCCGTCGGCGAGCGCCGCGTCGAGGATCTGACGCACTTGCCGCAGGACTTGGCCGACCGTTCCCGGTGCCAGAGTCCGCGACCACGTGCCGAGCGCGGCAGCGACCGTGCTCGGCTTGATCGTGCCGACTGGGCGATTCCCCATCGTTGGCAGGATGTGCCGATCGAGCACTGAACGCTTACGCACCCTGGTTGTGTCGGCGGCGAGGGTGTGGGAGTACGCGGCCCAGTGTTCTTCGGCGAAGGCGCCGAAAGTGATGGCAGCACGTTTCGCGTCGATGTAACTGCCGGTCAGCTTGGACGCTTCAACGGTGGTGAGGAAACGCTCTGCATCGACGCGGCGGGTGAACACCTTGACCTTCTGCGCGCCGGCGGGGTCGCGGAAGCGGGCGTACCACCGCAGCTCACCGTCGCGGACACGCCTTTCGATGCTTGCCACTCCCGGACCTCCCGTTCTACGCGTGTTGCCCCGACGCGAATCTGGTTCGGTACCGATTGTTCCAGCAGCTTGGAACCGTTTGGTTCCGTCACCCGACGCGTTGTCAGGCTGCGGTGGGTCCGTCGTGGTCGTGTTGGGCGGTGATCCATTCGTGGAGGTCGTTGGCGCGGTAGAGGACGCGGCGGCCGAGGCGGAAGCTGCGAGGTCCGGTGCCGAGGTGGCGCCAGTAGCGCAGGGTGGCTTTGGGCGTGCGGAGGATGCCCGCTGCTTCGTCGATGGTGAGGAGATCGTGGTCGTGCGGGTGCGCGTGTTGGTCGTGGCTGTTCATGATCGCTCCGTGCGACGTCGGGGTGGCAGTGGCCTTCACCTGGGATAGGTGAATTTCTTGGGTCGTTGACGCCACTTCCTCGGTAACCGTTATCGACTCGTGATCTTGCGGTGTTGGCTGGTGTTGGTCGGGGATCGTTGGTTCATCGGCCGATGCTCGGGCCGGGGTCGCGATCCGGTCCGATGTGCCCGGAAACCTGCTCCGCGGCGTGGTCGGAACAGTGCACGCGCCGGCGTCGTCGGCGCGCGGGCGTGCTTGTTGGTGCTCGAACTCGCGGGCGGTGTCGTAGCCGAACCGCCACAGGTCGTGTTCGCGGGTGAGCCGGCCGGCGGGAAGTGCGCGGATGGCGGGGTCGGCGCTGAGCCGGCCGATCTGCTCCTGCACGGTCGCGAGTTCGGCGCGGGTGGCGGTGACGGCGTGCTCGAGTCGTTCGAGGCGGGCGTCGGGGTCGTCGGTGCGGCCGACTGGCCCGTACCAGCCGAGCTGCTGGTCGTGGCGCTGACCGATGTGGGCAAGACTGCGCCATGCCGCGGCCACCTCGGTGTTCGCGGTCTGTGCGGTTATCGCGATCACGGCGCGTTCGGGATGGGTCGCCTCGGCGTGTTGGTGGGCGTAGTCCTCGAACGCCTGCCGGATTCGGGGGCGGTTGTCGGAGCGATTCGCGTAGTGGACGACCTGGTCGTTGTCGGTGGGCATGTCGGGCAGGTAGGGCTGCCACTTCACCGACCAGCGGGCCAGTTCCTCGCGAGCCCGATTGACCGCGGCCAAGCGTAAGCCGAGCCGTCCCGGGCTGTGCTCGACGAGTCGGGCGGCGAGGCTGGCCGCGTTGCGGTCGCGGTCCCACGCGCTCAGCAGATGGTCACGGAGCCGGGCGGTGTCCCGGGCGATGAGCGCGTCGATGTGGTCCAGACGTTGCATCGCCTGTGCGTGGAGGGTGCGGGCGTGCTGGTACCGCTCCTGGGCTGCGGCGGCTTCGGCCGGCAGGGTGCGGCGCAGCACGACGATCTCGCGAAGATCGTCGCGGCCCGCCTCCTCCCGTTCTAGCCGTTCCAGGCATCGTGCTTCGCGGTCCCACACGCCGTGCAATTCCGCCAGCCTGGTCGAGTGGACGCGGTTGGGCGTAGTTCGCGGCTTCGCGAGCGGCTAGTACGCCGGCGTGCGCGGGTCCAAGATCGGCGCGGTCGCGGGTGAACACGTCGACCCACTGCTCGCGGGCATGGTTGAGGTCGGCGGCGATGAGATGGGCGACGTTGCTGTTGCGGCCGCGGGTCATTCCGACGTAGGCCGACGCGGCGCCGGTGTGCTCCCCCACCACCGCGTGTGCGGCGGTGACGGTGTCGCCTTGGACGCCGTGCGCGGTGGTGGCGTAGGCGAGCTCAACGTGGCGCCGCACATAGTCCGCGGGCAGTACCCGCTGCCCGGCGTCGTGGCTGGTGACGGTGAGCCGGCCGTGCCGGTCGACGCCCGTGACGGTCCACATGTCACGGTTGGCGACATCGAGGTCGCGGTCGTTGCGGCGGGTCGCGACCCGGTCGCCGACACCGATCCGCTGTCCGGCGCCGGTGCTGGTCGCGCGCGAGTCGTCAACCCGCCCGGCTACGACGAGCCGGTCACGGATCGCGGCGTTCAGTGCGCCGGCCTGGTCGCGGGTGTCGACGACGACCGCGACGTGATCGCCGTTCGAGTAGTGAGCCGCGACCGTCTCGGCGAGCGCGGCCTGACGGTCAGCGGCGCTCGAATGAAGCTGGACCTGGTTGCGGGCCAGCAGCGCGTCGAACACGTCGCCCGGATCGTTGCCGGCGCGCATCGCGATGGTGAGGTCGGCGTAGTCGACATCGGGCACGGTGCGTGTGGTGCCGTCGACGTTGTCGATGTCGCGGGTGAACCGGTGCACCACATCGAGCGTGAGACAGGCGTCGGGGACGGCCCACCGGGCGGCGAGGTCGAGGACCCCGCCGCGTCCGACCGCGGACAGCTGATGCCGGTCCCCCAGCAGCGCCAGCCGCACGCCGGCCTCGTCGGCGACGGACAGCAGCGCCCGCGCGGTGTCCTGGTCGAGCATCCCGGCCTCGTCCACGGCCAGCAGATCACCGGCCCGCAACCTCGCCCGATCGACCGGGCCGACGTAGTCTCGACCGGTTACCGGGTCGGGGTCACCCGGTGCGAGCCGGGTCCAGGTGGCGTGCGTGTCCCAACGCCAACCGTGCTGGAACGCCAGCCACCCGGCCGACCCGGCCAGCGTCCCGATCTCGGCCTGGGCGACCTTCGCCGCCTTCAACGTCGGCGTCACCACGGTCAGGCGGCGACCTTGGGCGGCGAGCTGATCGCGAGTTGCGGACAGGGTGGTGGTCTTGCCGGCACCGGCTGCCCCCTCGACCACGATCAGGGACCTGTCACCGGCCAACGCGGCGACCACTGCGCTCTGGGCGGCCTCAAGACCGCGGCCGGTCATCTCGCCGACGAGCGCGACACGGGACAGGTCGACATCGCGCCCGGGTTCGGCGGCACGCAACGCCAGCCGCCCGGTGATGTCACGCTCGACATCGAGGACGTGGACCGAGGTCAATGCCCGGCTGTGTTCGGGCACACCGTCGCGTTGCAACAGCGGCACGCACCGCTCCAGCACGCGGGCGGTGAGGTCTTCGGCCAGCTCACCGCGGACAGCTGCGTCGACGACGACGCCTTCGCCGGCGATGAACTGCTCGACTTCGCCGCGGATGTCGGCGGCGTTCCACGCCGAACGGCCGGCCGCGAGTCCTGCCAACACCAGGTCGGCTGCGCGGTCGCGGTCCATCGCGCCGACCGCGTCGGCTGTGAGCTCGATGGCCTTGTCTCGGTCGCGGTACCCGAGGTCGGCGAGCTCGCTCAGCCACCGGCTATGCACGTCCGCACCCGGCTCAGGGATCACCTTGTCCGGACGTCCGTCGGCCCACGCCCGCGCATCCCACGCCCGCCGCAACGCCGGGCCCGGTTGCTCACCCGGGTGCGTCGCGGTCCACTCAACTTCGTAGCGGGCGATGTTGCGTTCGATCTGCGCCGCCCGCTGGCTGAACGCCCCCACGAAGGGCGCGAGCTGCGCGATCTCCCCCTCCGCGTCCAGGCCGAACCCGTGCACCGCGAGAGCTTCACGGAACTGCGGGTCGGTCGCCACCGCGGCATGTCCGATCCCGTTGATCGCGCCCAGCGAGTCACGCACGCCGACGGTGTGCAGACCACGCCAACGACCGGCCGCGAATACCCGCGCGTTGATCTGCAGATGCAGATGCCGATGCGGATCCCCAGCACGGGACGTGTAATGCCGCACCGTCACCGCCTCGAGCTGATCGACCGGTTTGCAGCTGTCGCCCGCGCGGGCCGACACGAGTCGTCACATGCTCGGCGAGCCAGCCGACGATCTGCGTCGCGGCACGCTCCTGCGCGGCGTCATACGCCGCCGAAATATCCGGATGCAACTCCGCCGCCAACGACCACGACTTCGGACCGTTCACCGTCACCTCGACAAACCGCACCGCCCGACCGTCATAACGCAGGCGGCCCTTCGCCATCCCGGTGTCGGGATCCACCCCCGCGACCCACGCCTCGTAACCGTCGCCCGACAGAGGCGACATCCGGCGGACCACAGCGTCAGGTGAGGCGACGTACCGCTCAGCTAGCCCCGTCCCCTCGGCGAGGTAATAATCATCCGGCCGAGAGCGATCCGCCTCCACATAATTCCGCGCAGCAGCAGGCGACCCGGCGTAAATCTTCATACCGCCATGCATTACCAACGCCACCCAACAATGCTTTCAATGTCACCCCTAAATGGATGACCGCTCCTACCAATATTGGTAGCATCCGTGCCGCAATTCGGTAAAGACTTGGAAATGCTGAGTTAGTAACGGCTTCGGTTGATTGTTGTGAAAGCGGCGATTCGGGTCATGGTTTCTACTGGCTCGGGAACTCGGCGGACATCCGGGCAGCGGGCCGGGTAGATCGACGTTGCGGATTCCGGCCGCGGTTGTTGCCAAGAGAGGGGCGCCGATGCACATCGGTCGGTCGGACTACGCAGCGACCAATGGCTGACTTTGTTCTGCTCGCTTCGAACTGCGTCGTTATCTCAACTTGCGCGGGGCGTTCGCGCATCGGGCACCTCGATCACTGTCCAAATGAGGACGTTTCGGTGCGGCCTGTCGGTGATCTATGCCGAGCGTTCTTGTGAGTTGAGGGTGGGGCGGCCCCCGGGGCAACGCGGTCGCCGGAGCGTGTACCCGCGCGAGGGTACATCCCGCATATCTGGGCCTAAGGCCGTCATTCCTGGGGGATCATCCGTTCGACTGAATCCAGTCCCGCAGGTGGCGCACGTAGACGTCGCGGTCCACCGCATCCGGGCCGGCGGCGCGGTCCAGCCAGGGCAGATGTCGCTCCTTGGCTTGCGCCGACCCCGGCCAGGTGCCTGCGCACCAGACCGCCTTGCGGCGACACCATCTGCCGTCACCGTCATGGCCGCCGGACCCAGCGGCGCGACACCGTCGGCATGCAACGCGCCACTGCTGGCTCGCCTGGTGCCAGTACAGACAAGCGCGCTACGCAGCCGCCGGCATCCCCAGCTGGGTGAACCTCTTCTACCACCGTCAGGCAGCTAGCCTTGACGCTCTCAACCACCAACTACCGTTTGCGGTGTGGACATGACCGCTGAGCCCCGCCAGGAACTGCCGCCGGAAAGGCGGCGGCGCCTAATTTTCTGGGCTGTGCTGCGTGGTGTCCTGGTCGCTACGGTTCTGGTGGTTCTTTACTACGTGCTACCGCTGGACCGGCCGTTGGATGCCGGCACTGCGGTGCGTCTGCTGCTTGGCCTGTTGGTCTTCGCGGGCGTCACGGCATGGCAGATCAGAAGCGATTGCCGGCTCGCGCTACCCGGCTATGCGCGCATTCGAGGCGCTGGGGGTGATCGTTCCCCTTTATCTGCTGCTGTTCGCCTCCACGTACTTCCTGATGGAGCGAGCCTCCGCAGCGAACTTCACCGAGCCGCTGACCCGGACGGACGCCCTGTATTTCAGTGTGACCGTCTTCGCGACGGTGGGTTTCGGGGACATCGCCGCCAAATCCGAGACCGCCCGCGTAGTGCTCATCGTCCAGATGCTCGGCGACCTTGTACTCCTCGGCGCCGGCGCACGAGTGCTCCTCGGGGCGGTACGCCGCGGCCAGCAACGAGGATCCGATACAAGCGGAGACGCCGGTTCGGCCAGCCCTTGACATCCGCATGACCTGGCCGCCAGAAGGGCGCGACTGAGTGGCGCCGGGCCAGCTTGTTGGCAACTCAGGCTACTGGCCGTGGTCGTCGACAGCCTCCGGACTCACCGGGGGTTCAATCTGGCGCGTCGGCCGCTCCGCTATCCGGCCCGGTGGTCCGTCGCAGACGCCAGACAACGCCGACGATGGCCCCGAGGATGATCACGACGCCGATCGCGATCAGGAACGTCATGTACGCGAGCACGACCCCGATGTCGCCGTATTTCGTGTAGTCCGAGGTGATCGTGCTGGACATGGTGAGGTTGAACACGACGCTCATCGCGAGCCAGAAGATGGCGGTCGCGAGAGCCGACGGGAACAGCTCCCGCCATGTCACCCGCCCGGCCAGCAGCAGCCACATGGTGAACCACCAGAAGCCGGTGACCGCAACCAACGCGAGCACGGCGAGCAGCACCGGGCCGCCGGCCGCGTGCACGGAGGGGCCGGCCCAGGAGATCAGCGCGGCGACTCCGAGCAGGATGGCCAGCCACACGAGCCGGCGAGGAGTGTCTTTGATGCCTCGGGTCTCGAGATCGAAGGCTCGTTCGTAGAGCTCCTGGATCGCGGCGGCGGCGGCGATCCCGCTGAGCACGAAGACCACGTAGCTCAACCCGGTGATCGCGGCAGAGGTATTGGAAGGCGACGTGAAGACCGCGCTCGTGGCGTCCGCGGCCTCGCCGGTGAGGCCGAAGCGCTTGATGAGCCGGGTGGCCGCGCTCTGCCCGGCGAGGGCTTCGACGATGAGGAGGAACGGCACGAAGCACAAAAACAGGACCGCGGCGAACAGCATGGCCCGGTTGATGAAATCCATCGCGTTCAGCCGGCGCCACAGATGCCCCGCAGCCCCGCCGGACAACCGGCCGCTCACCGTCGCAGCGCGCCGGGTGGCTCTTGCGTGTAGGCCAGGCGGGCGCTCGCCGCCCGGTTCGTCCGGCGTCGCCAGCTGTTGGCTATCGCCGCCGCTCACGGGATCCTTCCGAGCGCGGTGCCCGCAGGTACGAGCGACGCGCGGCCGCGCGGCTGACCTGCCTCGCAGAACCCGACCATCGGAGCCGTTGCTTTCACTGGCGAGCCTGCCTTCTTATCGTGCGGCGGCTGAACCCTCCGTGCCTGATGTCGGTCACGCCGCTGCCTCATCGCCGACCGAGGTGATCGATTCGGCCTCCATTATCGGGTGGAGTGCGGCGAACGTGCGTCATCCGTCGCGGGCGATTAATGAGCGATAGTTGGCCTAACAAGCTGACCTGAGCGATGGTCAGCTTGTTAGGCGCGTTTGTCATGCGTGCACGCGCCAACACTCCGCGATAGCGCGCGATGAACTGGTCATCCTCGTTCGGCGGAAACGGTTGGCCCGCGGCTGCCATTCGGCGCGCCGCCTGGACGGATCCTGCGAGTTCTGTCTGTGGCCTTGACTCGTTGACGAACCGCGCGCACTCACACACCAGCCCACCCTCCGGTTGGACGAATCAAGGAACGGATGACTTCACTGCGCGACTATCGATCGCGGCGATCGTCCCGGCGGTCACCGCGGTCATCGCGGCGGTCCCCGCGGTCGTCCCGGCGGTCTTCACGCCGGTCGCCTCGACGGTTAATCCCGTGAGCGACAACGACGGCACCGCCTACTGCGGCTACGGTCCTGCGCCGGCGTCGGGCTGCAAGTGGCATCTCAGGCTCCTTGTTCGGCGTCGGCCTCGATCGCGGCCAACACGGCTTGGATCGGAATGCGTCCACTGGCAGCCAACTGACCGCCCGCGTGGCGCACCGCCGCGCCGAACGGCGCAGCCCACACGTTCTCCCAGACAAGCACAGCAGCCGAACTACCGGGCTCGATCGCCTCGGCCAAGTCGGCCACGTCCTGCTCGCTGAGCAGCATCGCCAACGCCGTCTCGTGCGCGCGCAACTCACCGATCTCGCTGTCTTCCAGATCGGACGCCTCGAACGCCTCGAAACTGCCGTCGTCGTCCTTCTTCAAGAACAACAGGTCCAGCACCCGGATCAGACCACGGTCGACGTAATCCTTGAGCACCGGCGCAATCTCGCCGTTCAACTTGCTACCCGGGAACTCGACCACAATCCAGTCGACCGGGCCCAGCTCATCAACGTTCACAGTCATACCTCGTTCTCCATTCTGGTTGGGGACCGCCGGCCAACTACCTCTGGCACACCTTCGGCCACGAACACCGGGTGCTGTCTACCCTGCTCGTGGGCCTACTGACTGACGGCGTTGAGGGCCTCGTCCGAGACCGTGTGCTCCTCGGAGGCACCGCCCAGCTCACTTAGCTTCGCCGAGATCATCGACGACTCGTCGAAGGGCGTCAGGACGCCCACCGCTGCCTTGCCGTTGGTGAGCTCCTTACCGATGCGTTCGCGGTCGGCGTCGGTCAGTCCCAACCCCTTGTGGTGCAGGGCCCCGGCCGCCGCACCACCCAGCACTCCGATTCCGATCCCAGCCGGGCCAAGGAGGAACAGCGCCGCCCCGATCCCGGCACCCTTGCCGGTGCTGCGAGCGCCGACCTTCTCCTCCTTCAGCTTTCTGGTCGCGTCGACCGCCAGAACTCCGATGGCATCGGTGGAGGTGAGCCCGGAGTCCTTCAGAGCGGCCGCCGCGTTGTCTGCGGCTGCCTCGTCGTCGTAGATCGCGAGGACCAATGTCCTGTCTGCCATGAGAATTGCCTTTCCCGAAAGGGTCGAGCGCCCAAGCCCAGCCCGGCCAGATGACGGGCGCGACGGTCGCGTCCGACGGATAGGCGGGTGTTGCGCCCACCTATGGATGCACTGACGCGAGTGTGTCGCGCGCCGGACTACGGGACATCACCCGGCCCTCACCCCGCACGGGGTGAAATCTCGACAACACGGCAACCGGTCGGAGCAGTCTGCGGCGTCGCCCTGGTGCACCGCTTCCGCCCTCGTGGTCACATCGAGCTTGCGGTGGATGCCCTTCACGTGCGACGTCATGTGTTTGGTGAGATCAAGAGCGTGCCGATGATCTACAGCGGGGTAAAGTGACGTGCGCGGTGCAGCACCTTTCGACGACGCCCAGCAGCCGATCACTGACCGATGAGTCGATGCCCCACGCGCTGCCAGCCCTGATGCGGCAACGGCAGGAGTTGCCCGTCGCACCAGCTCGGTCGGTGGCAGGCACCCCACTGCATCGGGCCAGCAGATCGGTCCGTAGGTTTCGCGCCGGACGCCCGCGCGGAAGTTGTCCTCGGCGACCTTGAAGGGCCAGGCCCGCTCCCTAACCTGTCAGGCAGGCGGCTAGCTCACGGCCTTCGAGATCGCATCGTCGTAGAGACCTTTGAGATCGCCCTTCCTGGTGTCGTCGATGACCTTGTTTGTTGCGTTGCTGAGCAGCGGCTTGATGTCCGTGCCCTTGTTGTCGACCGCCACGACGATCAGGCCCGACTTGCCCGCGCTCGACGCCGAAAGATTTTCAACCAATCCTTAACCGGCTCGTGGCACAGCACCGTCGCGACGCGCCGCCGGAGCAGCGACGCCAACTTCTCACGACTAGGCGCGATGACGGTGGTAACCCTGGTCGGCCAGTTGCCGACGGGTGGCCCGCTCCACGAGGACGGGGACGAAGTCACGGATCGAGCTGTCATCGAACGTGTCGTACCTGCCGTAGACAGCCTGCTCTACTTCGATAGCGGGCAGTTCAGGGAACTGCTCCACCATCCTCGCGACGATCCGACGGATCACGTCCTCCTCGGCCGCCTCGGACGGACGCCAGGTCTACGAGTTGTTGTCATGTGCTCGATTCCTCCCTGTGGTGCGTCGCTGTGCGACCGTTTCGCATAGCCCGCGGGAGTGATCTTGTCCGCCTCCTTGCGGACGCACTGTTGTCTGCGGTCGCGACGGGGTCGCTTCGACGGTTCATGCCGTGCTGCTTCTGCGGGGTCGGCCTCGATGCCAGTCGGTGCGGCTTGGATCGGCATGGGTCCGCTGGCGCCCCGGCGTGGCGCATGGCGGTGCCGAAAGGCGCGGCCCGGAGGTTCTCCGAGGTCAGCACCGCAGCGGTGCTGCCAGGCTCGGTCGCCTCGGCTAGGTTGGTGACGTTTACGAGCCGGTGGTGGAGCCCGGTTCGGTCCGGTATTTCCCCCACGTTTCCTCCCCGACGGCAAGGGGCTTGTCCTCCGGCACGACCCTTGACGAAGCCGGCCCACCGGAGTCGCCGACGTCGATTGTTTCCACATTCAGCAACACCAGTCCCAAGGACTCGATGCGACTTATCAGCCCGTATAGCGTGGCGATGTCCACTGCACCGGTTCGCAGAACCGTCTGGCCGTTACCGTGCAACATCTCAACGTCGTCGAACGCGGCCCGCAGGAGGTCGCTGGCGACGCCCCGGATTCGGAGCTGGTAGACGTAGGTCGTGCTCGTCACGGCACCTGCCCTTCCTACCGCTCGCGTGCCCTTTCTAACTCGCTCCACACCTACCCTTCCCGCCGGACAAACCAAACACATCACCCCGCTACCCCCCCGAACAGGGTGATTCTGAGCCTGCCGCCAGGA
Source organism: uncultured Actinomycetota bacterium (assembly GCA_963748415.1). GTDB lineage: Bacteria > Actinomycetota > Actinomycetes > Mycobacteriales > Jatrophihabitantaceae > CAVVJA01. Next base: position 608,097 of record CAVVJA010000020.1, read on the forward strand.
TCGTGTGGCTATCCCTGCGAACGTGTAGACGCGTCGGTCATCCCGCGACCGGCCGGCGCGGCGGCGTTGATCTTGCATGGGGTTTGGTAGGTCGATGACGCTGATCCGCCGCACCAGCCGTGTCGACGGCGGGCAGTTTGCGCACGTCGGTCCACCACCGAGGCGAGCCGGCCCTGTCGATGGCATGACGTAGCGGAAGCCGATAGGTTGCCCGACTCGACGCGATCCGACCGGCCCGATGGCTGAACAAGCGGATCAGCCCATGCGGGCAGGCGACGTATGGGCGCCAATCAGGCCAGGTCAGCGAGCCGCAGCTGGCAGGACACTCGGGCGGCACTGTTCGTGCAGACTGCGGCATGGATTCTTCACGTAGGGCGCTCCGCAGCAGCGCGATCGGGGTCCCTCGACCCGCAGGGCCGAGGCTGGCTCGTCGCCGACCTTCGCCGGAGGCTCGAGGAGGCTGGCGAGCCGCTTTTCCTGGTCGTAGCTCCTCCCGGCTTCGGGAAGACCAACCTGCTCGCGGACTGGGCCACCACCACAGACGCGGAGGTCGCGTGGTTGGGCTGCCAACCGGCCGACGCGGAGCCGGTCCGGTTCTGGTCCCGGCTGGTCGCCACCGTGTCGGCGCGGTGGCCCGGCACCGCAAGCGACGCCGCGATGATCCTGCGCCGGCCCTCATGGGACGACGCCGAGCCTGGTCGCCTCGCTCGGGCGTGATCTCGCCGAGGCGCCGGTGGACGCGGCGGCCATTGTCATCGATGACTGCCAGCATGCCGAGCCGGCGCAACCCGCCCTGGCCGCACTCGCACAGGAGCTGTCGGGCAAAGTTCGCTTGGTGCTGTCCAGCCAGCACAACCCGGTGTTCTCGACGTCCAGATTCCGGGTCGCCGGCGATGTGGCAGAGCTGCGCACGACCGACCTCGCATTCACCGACGACGAGGTCAGCGAGCTGCTGAATATGGCGGGATTGGACCTCACACCCGCTGCTCAGCGACTGCTTCAGTCGCTCACCCAGGGATGGCCGGCCGGCCTTCGACTGGCGGTGCTGGCGCTACGCAACGCGGACGACCCGAACCAGATCCTCGAAGGTTTCGCGACAACCAACAGGGAGGTGAGCGACTATCTCGCCAACGAAGTCATCGACAAACTCGCTCCCGAGCTGACCGAGTTCATGACCACGATCAGCGTTCTCGAGGAATTCGACGTCGACCTGTGCCGATCGCTCACCGGCCGCGCGGATGCCGACGAGATCCTGAGCCGGATTGTCGCCGACGACCTGTTCATCTCTCCGATCGACCAGACGGTCGAGCGGTTCCGGTTGCACCCGATGTTCGCGGCCTTCCTGCGGGCCCGGCTGAAGTCCCTCGGCCCCCGGTCGTTCCAAGAGAGCGCACCTGCGGGCAGTGGAAGTGCTGCGCGAGCGCGGCGACCTGCCCGGTGCGCTGCACCACGCGGTGGCCGTGGGCGATGTGCAACGGGCAGCCACGCTGGTGGTCGAATCCCAGACTCGAAACTTGGAAGTCGGCGATGCACAAGAGGCTCGAGCGGTAGCGCGGGAATGGTTGGCGCGCTTTGGCGAAGCCTCCGCAAAAACCGACCCGGAGCTTCTCCTGCAGGTTGTGCTCGTCCTGACCAGCTACGGAGCGCGGGAGGCCGAGCGCTGGCTGACCGCCCTGGACCATGCTCACCCGGACCGGCCACCTCATGAAGACGCCCTGCTGCACGGCGTCTGGGCGGACTACCTGCTCCAGCGCGGCCAAGCTGAGCGTTGTCTCGAGCACAACCGGCTGGCCCGGCAGGTGCTCGGCGCCGCCGTCGCGCAGGGTCCGGTGTTCCCCCGGCTGGCGGAGTTGGCGATACAGGAAGCCGGAGCGCATCTGCTCGTGGGGGACGTCTCTGCCGCCACGGTCGCCCTTGACCGCACCAGCCCGGTTCCGCAACACCTCGTCGATGAGTTTCGGGTGCCGGTGCTTCGGTCCTGGGTTGCCTTTCTGGAAGGCGACCTGGCTCTCGCGCGACAAGCGCTGGGTCGACTTGGCCAGGCCGGTGCCGAGCATCATGCAGCACTGCCCTACGGCATCGGCCGAATATTCGCCAGCATGGTGCGAGCGGGATTCCACCTCGAGCAACGAGAGTTCGAGCCGGCGTCCGCCGCGTTGGCTGAAGCGGCATCGGCCGCGGAGATCAACCAACGCCCGGTGATCCTGAGCCTGGTCAACGTGTGGCTCGCTCGGCTGGCCACCGCTCAGCGGAACCACGCGTCTGCCCTCGCAGCCTTGGCGCACGCGCGGCTGGTCCTCGCAGCGCCGGACGAGAGAGTGCGGGCGCAGCTCGCCGTCGAGGAGTTTCGCATCGCCGTCGCCTTGCAGCCCGATCAGGCGGAGCAGTTGATCCAGCCGCTGCCAGCGACCAACGAGTCGCGATTGCTCCAGGCTCGGCTGCTGGTTGGCGGTCGCGCATGGGCGCACGCCGGGCAGATCCTGGCGACCGTGAAGCCGGTAACCCTCCGCGAGCGCATCCAATGGAAGGTGCTGCTGAGCCTGGCCACACAGGAGCACGACCTCGCGAGCGCGCATGATCACCTTCGGGCTGCCCTGGCACTGGCCGAGCCACACGGGTATCTGGCGACGCTCCTCGAACAGGGCACCGGCATCGTCTCGTTGCTTCAGTCCCTGCCGGCCGCGCCCACGATCAAGCCCTACATCGACACGCTGGCCGAGGCCGCGCAGACATCCGGCCACGGAGGCCGCCGGTCCGGCTCTCTCGCACCCGGCGACCTGTCCAGCCGGGAGCTGACCGTGCTCGAGCTGCTGTCCAGCCGGCTGACCACCCACGAGATCGCCGGGACACTGTTCATCTCCCCGAACACTCTCAAGTCGCACGTGAAGAGCATCTACCGCAAGCTCGACGTGACCTCCAGAGCTGACGCGGTGCGCGAGAGCCACGCGCGCGGTCTGCTCTGACCGCGCCCGGCAGCAGATCACCTCACACAGGGTGAAGGCCGGGTGATGCCGCTCACGGGCCGGTGGTGGCACAGTCCCACGTCAGGCGCGCCGCTACGGCACCCAAACGCGGGGTTGAGTCGTCCGGTGGTCACCGGCACCCGCTGGAGCGGTGGCAGTCGTCGCTGTGCGGGCCCGCAACCCGCCGCTCCGCTAGCGCACACCACCGCAACCGCAAGACCCGCCGAGGGTTCGGCAGCCACCAGCTAGCGGCCGACGCGACAAGACCAGAACCGAGGATCGCCGGCGTGGCGGCCCGGTTCGTCGTCATCGCCGTCTCACCGGGGGAGGGGTCCACGATCCGTCCAGGATGGAGGGCGGCACGTCCTGCGGCCAATACAGTCGAAGCATCGGAACGAATTTGCCCTTAGGGGCGGGCAGCCAATTCGCCTTCTTGTCCGGGCCGGGCGACTCTGCCTGCAGGTACAGATCCACCGAGCCGTCCGCGTTGGTGACGAATGTGTCTCGCTGGCTCAGCGAATACCGGTAGATGGAGTTCGACACGAAGAACTCGATGTGATCGGGCGGCGGTAATGTCGCCTCGTGCGTGCCGCGTTGGGCTGGCGCCGGGGGGCGTGGCGGGCAGAACGGTGGGCCAGTCGGCTGGGCGGACGGACAGCCTTCAGGCGTCAGCGTCACTCTTGGCGCCCGGCCGCCGGCCTTAGCCACTCCGCGTAGGACCTGGATTCATCCGGGCCCAGTTCCACACCATTAGGCAGGGCCTGGGCGAACACGAGCGCCGCTGTGGCCTCGAGTTCGCTGCGGAGCTGATCGGCGGGGCCGCTCGCCTCGAATCCCAGGGTCCACCATTCCTGGCCACGGGTGCGGATCTCGGTGAGTTCCACCTCGCACAGCGGCTCCTGGCCCAGCGCCGGGCCGCGTGCCACGATCGGCCCGCTGGACAGTGAGAACCGGCTGATGCGCCGCCTCTTGCTTACCGCCCTCCAGCCGGGCGGGTCGCCGCTGTCCTGGCGGAGCGGGCTGAAGGGAAAGGACCACTTCTGCCAAGACTGGAGGCGTCCGCGGGCGCGTCCCGCCACCTCGAGGATTCCCGGGCTCCCGCGGTACACCTTCAGCTCCAGTGCCCCGCCCCCGCGGACCTTCACCGACAGCCCGGGCAGCTGCGGATCCAGCAGGTAGGTGTCCTCGCGGGACTCCGTTCTGGCCGGGAACCGCCCGAACCATCCGGCCACCGCAGTCTCGAGCTGGCCCGGCAAGATCCAGCGCACCTCGAGGCTGCGGGCTGCTTCGGTAACCGGGCTCTCCCGTGGCTCAGCCATCATCGCGATATGCTCCTGCCCGGTCCTGCCGGCCCCGAGCACTGCTACCGCACCCCGCCGACCTGGAAGGGGTGCTACGCGGGCCCGATGGCCAAGCCGGGCTGGGAGTGGCCAAGGAAAGCGCGGGTCAGGCGCACGATCAGTGCGCCGTCACTGGTGGGCCCGGTTGCCGCTACTGCCCGACGTCGCCGTCGTCAGCCGTCTCGGAGTCGGCCACAGCAATCGCGAAGCCCAGGGCCTTGAGGATATTCCCGCCTGCCGAGGCCACCCGGGCCGTGCCCACAATCGGCGCAACCGCGATCATGACTCCCTGGAGGTCGTCGGCTGTGACCCCGCTGTCCGCCATGGTCTCGGCATTGGCGAGGTAGGAGACGGGCGCTGCGTCCACCGCGATCAGGGCGGCCATCCTCGCGAGGATGAACTCGCGCGGCGCAAGGGAATTGTGCGCGATCGATGCGGCGGTGATGTCGGCAAGTGTGTCAAGGACGGGTGTTTCGGCAGTTTCGGCAGTCATGGAGTCCTCCTCGGTTCTGCGGAACGCGCGGCTGTTGGGTGGCGTCTTAGTATCGCGGTGGTGGCTTCGGCTTTGCCGTTTTCACGGCGGCTTGGAGTGCGGTGTAGTCGCGTTCGTTCTGGTCCGCGTAGGTTTTCGGCGAAGTCGGCGATCGCGTCGTCGAATTTGGCGGAGCCGCCGAGGTCCCGGCCAGCGCACCAGACTTTCTACCGGCGACACCGTTTGTCTTCACCGTCATAGCTATTCCCCTCCGCGCCACCGTGGCCAAGAGGCCCGCGATACCACGAATCTTGACCCCGTATACCCGGGCGCCGTATTTCACGGCATGCTCGCGTGCGTGACGCTCACCCTCACTATCGGCCGTGGGCGGTGCCCGGGCATCACCCAGGTATCACCCGCGGCGGGGTGAATCTGGCAAGGCCTGTCCGCTGGGGGGTGCGGCGAAGCAGACCCCCCGGGGCGATACCTTGGCGGCCGGCGACAGCAGGCCCGTCCAGGGGCAGCTCGATCGCTGTCCCCCGCCCGAAGGGCGCCGGGTGCGAATGGGGGCGGCGTCGTAACGACGCCTAAAGGCTGGCCGGTCCCGTCACCTCACCGAACGTGCAGTCGCCGGCCTCGCCACCGCCGGCTGCCGTGGTGTTAGGACCGTTTGGCCGAATGCGTGCCAACAGTTCAGTTGTATGTCGCCAAAGCGGTGCTCAACTGATCGCCTCGATAGGTGCAGCCAGGTACGGCATTGATTCAGCCCGTGGTCGGACTGAGAACCGCACGGAGATCATCGACGAACAGGTCCCCGTGCCGGGCAACCGACACCGTCCGAAAGTTTGACTGGCCGCGACTGCTTGTATTGATCCTCGTCTGCTCGATTCGGCCATCAAGAGGTGGCCGTTTGTTTGAGATCGGCGGTGTCGGTCGCAATGTACGTTTACGGCTTGTAGTTGCTGAACGGGCCACCGACTCGGTCGTAGGTGTTTCCCAGCTCGTCCTGGGTGATCTTGGCGGCGCCGTTGTCCGGGGTGAGGACCAGGTCCTGGTCGAGCACCACGGCCCGGAAGCTCCAGCCTGGCGCAGGGTGCAGGCGGCCGCCGAGGTCCTTGAGGCTCTCGTAGGTCTGGTTGGGGTCGACGATGAGGCTGGCCGACTTCATGCACCACGAATCGCCGTCGGGGTCGTCGAGAAGGAAGGCAGGCGAACCCGTCTTGATGCCGAACTGCGTGTCCCGCTGCACGTTTATGGTCTTGTAGGCGACGCTTTCGTGCTTGCGCATCTCCTTGGGCACGTCCAGCCACGTGACCCATCGCGCCTTGAGCCCGTTGAAGTCGCGCTCTACGCCGGCCATGACCTCCACCCAGTCCAGGCACCAGAGCCGCGGGCCGTTCTTGAAGGCGCTGAGTACCTCGTACTCGTCCTTGAGGACGTCGACATCGACCTTGTCCAGCATCGCTTGCGGACAGGTGTCTCCGGTGCCGTTGGCGTCGTTCAGCCCGATCGTGTTGTAGACCCCGCCGACCAGGTGGTGGGTGATGGCGTGGCCGCCGATCAGGAAGATCTCGGTGTAGCGCTGACCTCGGACGTTCTCGAAACGGATGAGGCTCGCGCCGATGTCATCGTGCGGCAGTGTCGCGGACAGTTTCATGACCTGTTCTCCTGTTCTATCGATTAGGTGACGTTCTTGACCGGCGGTAGCGTCCAGGTGCCGTCGAGCGCGGCCTGTGTCGGCCAGTAGATCCGGACCGTGAGGCTGAACGGCCCGCTGACGGGGGCGGGCAGCCAGTTCGGCTCCTTCGCCCGGCCCGGTGACACGGCCCGGATGTCGAGATCGGGCGAGCCGTCGGCGGTGTGCTGGTGCGGCATCAGGGCAGGTAGTTCGCCGTGCCATCGCCTAGGTAATCGAATGTGTTCTCGAATTCATCTTGCATGACGGTGGCGGTTCCCCCAGCCTTGGTAGGCGCAAGAACGAGGTCCCGATCCAACTTCGCCACACGGTACTTCCAGTCGGCTGGAAGTCGCTTGTACCGTTGGCCCAACGTGTCGAGCGATTCGTAGGTTTGGCCGTAGCTGTCCCTGTAGGCCTTCATGACCCAGGGCTTGCCGTCAGGATCATCCAGGATGTGCACGGGCAATCCCTGTCTGAAGGTTATTTCCGTCTTTCGCTCGATCGGTGATTTCCGATAGGTGAGCCAGCCTGCTTCCTTTACGTTGGCATCCTTGGGGATCAAGCCGAGACCCATCCAGTAGCCTTTGAGGCCGTTAAATTCGCGCACCGGCCCAACCGGCACCTTCAGATGGTCGTAGACCCAGAACCGAGGTTTATTGAGGTACACGGCCAGCACGTTGTATTCCTTCTTGTATGCCGCCAGATCTAACTGGTTTACCAACTCGTCGGGGCAGGAATTGAGCGGGTCTTCCCGGTAATTCAGCCCGGTGGTGTTGTAAACGGCTGCCTTCAGGTTCTTGGTGATTGCGTTGCCGCCAATCAGGAAGATCTCGCAGAACCGAAGGCCCCGAACGTTATCGAATTCCTTCACGGTGGTGGCGGCGCCTTCGTCCGGAATATGCTTTCGAAACAAGCCCATGATGTTTCCTTTCGTTTGCGAGAGGTCGGAACCTCCCTGTTGCCGGCAAAGGACCCGCCGCTTCCGCTGCCGCACGCAGCAACCCGCTACGGCGAAGCCCCGACGGAACAGCCTGGAGGCTGCGATCGCCGGAACCCAGCGCAGACAAAACAGTCGAGGACATGCTCATGGCAGTTTCCTGACCGGCGGAAGCTGGTAGGTGCCGTCGAGGGCCGCCTGTGTCGGCCAGTAGATCCGGACGGTGAGGCTGAACGGCCCGTTGACGGGGGCGGGCAGCCAGTTCGCCTTCTTCTGCCGGCCCGGTGACGCGGACTGGATGTAGATGTCGAGCGAGCCGTCGGCGTTGTAGTCGAGCGGCATCCAGGGGGCCAGGTTGTAGCGGTCGATGGCGTTCGGCACGTAGTAGCCGTCCGGGTCGTACATCGACACCGACCAGGTCGCGTTGGCGGGCGGGGTCTGCTCTTTGTCGAAGTGCAGGACATAGCGGCGGGCGCCGTCCAGGGGCTTACGCTTGTCGTCTTTGAACGCGGTCGGGTAGAGCACGTCTTGCCGCCAGATCCCGCCGAGCCCGATCAGCGCGATGCCGGCGCGGGTGGTGTAGTCGGTCCCGTAGTTGGCGAAGTTCTTCGGGATCACGATCCAGCCGTTCTTGGTCTTCAACAGCTTGAGGGCCATCTGCAGGAGCCGGAACGTGCCCATCGCTCGCTGCAGGCCCTTCGCGGTGCGCCGGTCGACGGCGGTGATGTCGAAGTTCTTGCCTGCCTCGATGCCGACCGACTTCAACGTTTTGATCATCTTGCGGTCCGCGGGGGCGGGAGGGTTGTCCTTGATCAGGCGCGCGAGCCGGCCGAAGAAGGTGCCGGCGTCCATCTTCTGCACCCGCTGCAGCGGTGGTGTCGAGTCGGTCCCGGGGGGCACCGGAACCTCGGCGGGGGGGCACCAGGGCCGCCCCCAGGCACTGAGCGGCGTCAGCACGTATTGCTTCTGCAGCTCGCTCACCTCGGCACATTCCTTCGGCCCGTCCGCCTGCATCTGCCCGTTCACCCACACCAAGCGAGTCGGGGACCGATACGTCCGCGTAACGTCGGCGGGGGGTGTGCCGTGCCAGCCGGGGCCGGCGATGAGGAAGTGCGCGGCCTTCGTGCCGGTGGTGCGCTTGCCGATCGAGGCGAACACGTTGCTCCACATGTCGAACAGCGCAATGACGTAGTAGCGGCCGTCGGTGTCGGGAACGGAGAGCACCAGCGGCTGTTGGTCCAGGTCGGCCCAGGCGACCGCGAACAGCGTGTCGAGCCCGGTTCGCGTCACCGCCCGGAACGAGGCGTCCGGGTAGTCCGTCATGACCGAGAACTGATTCACCGGAGCGGTGATCTCGCCCGCGGTGGACGCGGTCGCGGCCTCCCTCGTGAGGTCCATCATGATCAGCGGAAAACCGAAGACATACGCCTTGGCGCCACGCAGCCACGCCATGCCGTCTCGCAGCAGCCACCAGCTAGCGGCCGATGCGACAAGACCAGACCCGAGGATCGCCGGCTTGGCGGCCCGGTTCGTCGTCATCGCCGTCGCACCGGGGGAGGCGTCCACGATCCGTCCAGGATGGTAGGCGGCACATCCTGCGGCCAATACAGTCGAAGCATCGGAACGAACTTGCCCTTAGGGGCGGGCAGCCAATTCGCGTCTTTGTCCGGGCCGGGCGACTCTGCCTGCAGGTACAGATCGACCGAGCCGTCCGCATTGGTGACGAATGTGTCTCGCTGGCTCAGCGAATACCGGTCGATGGAGTTCGACACGAAGAAGAAGTCCGGGTCGTACATGGTCAGTGACCAGAATCCTTTGACCGGCGGCATCTGCCCGTTCTCGATGTGCATGACGTAGTCGTGCTCAGAGGCGTCGTACTCCTTGCCGTCCGCGTCCTTCTCCGAAAACGGGTAGACCGCGTCCTCGGCGAAGTTCATCCCGGGCCCGATCATGGTGACCATTGCCCGCTGCTCGTAGTCCGTTCCGTACTTGCCAGCGTCGCTGGTCCAGTACAGCCAGCCGTTGACGGGGTGCTTGGCCTTCATCGCGCGGACGAGCTCCAGCAGCGCCAGCTTCGGATCGAGCTTGTGTCCGAGCATCGGCAGCTTGCTGTGGTCGAAGTCCTGGCCCGGCACGAGCCCGATCTCGGCCATGTGCGCGACCAGCGGCGCGTCCTCGGGCTTCGGTGGGTTCGTCTTCAGCAGTTCGGCGAGGTAGCTGAAGAACCCGTCCAGCGGCAGCTCGTTGACCTGTTTGCGGACCGCTTTGTCCATGTCGAACGCCTCGTCGACGACACCCGGCGGAGGCACATAGGGCCAGCCGTAGGAGCTCAGCGGGACGGACGAGAACCGGTCCTGAAGGTCGTGGACGGCCTCATAGTCCTCCTGCGTACCGGAGCAGTAGACCCGTCCGAGAATCCACACCAGCGCGGTAGGGGACTGGACCTGCGTCACTCCCTCGGGCACCGTGCCCGACCAACCCGGCCCGGTGATGACGTACTCCTGGGCCTTGCCGCCGGTAGCCCGCGAGCCGGCCACGAAGAACACCTCGTTGTAGCCGGTGAGCATCGGCATGATGTAGAAGCGGTCGCCCATGTCGGGGACGCTGAACACCCACGGCTCGTACGACACGTCGAGCCAAACCATCGTGTACAGAGTGTCCGCATTCGGTGCGGCGGCCCCGTGATCGTCCACCGCCGGGTAGGCGCGCATCTTGACCAGCTGCCCGGTAGGAGCATGCGCGCCATCCGGAACTCGCACGTTCGTCTCGTGCTTTCGCGTCATATCCATCGTGACAAGCGGGTAGCCGAAGAGATACGCCTCTCGGACGATCTTGTGCTTCAACATGACAAACCTCTCGTCAGTGACTCCCGCCGTGCTCGCGGGCGGCCAGCCGGCTTCAGCGAATCGCCCAAGACGGACGAGACCCAGGTCGTCGCCGGCCCGGGGTGCCCGTCCTATATCTCGGTGGTTGCTTGGGCTTTGCCGTCTTTGACGGCGGTTTGGAGCGCGGTGTAGTCGCGGTCGTTCTGGTCGGCGTAGGTTTCGGCGAACTCGGCGATGGCCTGGTCGAATTTGGTGGAGCCGCCGAGGTAGGCGGCCAGGGCGACGCGGTCGCCGGAGCGGGCGTGCGCCCGGGCGAGGGTCCAGCCGCACAGCTGGGCGTAGACGATCATTCCGGTGGGGACCATTAGTTCAATGGGCATGGAGAATTTCCAGTCCCGCAGCTGGCGCACGTAGAAGTCGCGGTCGACCCCGTCCGCGCCGGTGGCGCGGGTCCAGCCGAGGAAGATGTCGCTTTGGGCCTGCATCAGGTGCTGCCCGGCGACGACCCGTTCGCCTTCGTTCTTGTACTGGCTGCGCCCGCAGTACTCGGCCAGCACCGAGGGCTGGGCCTCCTTGGCCTGCAGGAACAGCGGCTCGATCCCGTCGCCGGTCTCCATCAGCACGATCCAGGCGCGGGTGCCGACGCTGCCGACCCCGACGACCTTGCGGGCCACCTGGACCATCGCGAACTGTTCCAGCAGATGCCGCCGGTCGGACTGCAGGGTGCGCTGGTACTTGCCGAGCACGGCCCGCACCTGCGCGTAGCAGCGCGTCGGCCTGCACATCGGCGAACACCTCTTCGATCGGGACGATCATCGGCGGGTCGGCGATGATCTGCCGCCGCCCGTCGACCACGGCGGTGAGCTTGTCCAGGGCCTGCAGGCTGTCCCGGGTGTGCGCCTTGGCCAGCAGCTTCTCGCCGGCCTTGAACCGTTTCGCCTTGATCTGCGATCTGGTACTGGGCGAGGGTCTGCTCGATGTCCAGGTGCGCGTACCAGACCCCCAGCAGCGACTGCTGCGCGAAGCTCGCGCATCGCCGTGCGGTAGCCCTCGGCCGCCGCGAGGACGATCTTGCGGCGGTCCTTGGCCGGGAACCCGTTATCCCGCCCCGCCACCGAGAAACTCGCCGCCAACCGCTTCACATCCCACTCGAACGGGCCCGGAAGCGTCTCGTCGAAGTCGTTGACATCGAAAACCAGCTGCCGCTCCGGCGAGGCGAACGCCCCGAAATTGGACAGATGCGCGTCCCCGCACAACTGCACCCGCAGTCCCGAGGCGGGCGTGCCGGACAGATCCGCGGCCATCGGCAGCGCCGCCCCCCGATAGAACGTGAACGGCGAGACCAGCATCCGGCCGTGCCGGATCGGCACCAGCTCCGGCACCCGCGACGGCCGCCTGGCCCAGCAGCAGGCCCACTGGATCACGTGGCCCGGTCGGCTTGAATTCCGCATGCGACTCCAGCGGCGCCACCGCCCGGGCATCCTTCCCCCGCGCTACCCTGTCCGCACGACTGAGCTGCTCCGTTGTCTCGGACCCCGCCGCACTGCGCCCAGGCGCTCGCGCACCAGGACTCCGAACAGCGACACCGTTTGTCTTCACCGTCATGGCTACTCCCCTCTGCGCCACAGCGGCGTGAGGCCCGCGATACCACGAATCTTGACCTCGTACTACCTGGGTGCGTATTTTCACGTCACCCTCGCCTGCATGGCGTCCACGCCCACTATCGGCTGTGGCTGGCGCACCGGCATCACCCAGGGATCACCCGCGGCAGGGTGAAACTGCCGACGCCTGCCCGCGGGGGTGCGGGCGAGCTAGGGCGCACCGGGGGGATACCAATCGAGACCGACGACAGCAGGTCCGTCCAGAGCCAGATGGTTGCTGTGCCCCGGCCCACCGGGCGCCGGGTGCAGCGCACGGCTCTGCTCCGAAGGCTCGAGTCCGCTGGCGAGCCGCTGGTGCTCCTGGTGGCTCCTCCCGGCTTCGGCAAGACCAACCTGCTCGCGGATTGGGCCACGACGACTGACGCGCAGGTTGCCTGGCTGTCCTGCGATGAAACCGACGAGGAGCCGGCGCAGTTCTGGTCCCGGCTCACGTCCAGCCTCGCGGCGCGGTGGCCCACTATGGGTAGTGACGCGGCGTTGATCCTGGAGCGGCCTTCGTGGGGCGAGCCGGAACTGGTGGACTCGCTCGCCCGCGACCTGGCGGAACTGCCTGCCCGCGCCGCGGTCGTCATCGACGACGCTCAGTTCGCGGAGGCGTCGCAGCGCGCGCTGGCAAGGCTTGCGCAGCGTCTGCCGGCTCATGTCCGTCTCGTGGTGGCCAGCCAGCACAACCCCGTGTTCTCGACGTCCCGGCTCCGGCTGGCAGGCGTTATCACCGAGCTGCGTGCCGACGATCTCGCGTTCACCCAGGTGGAGGTCGAGCAACTGCTCGAGCTGGCCGGCCTGGGACGGGAGCAGGTCGATGGCCGGCGGCTTCGCCGCATCACGGAGGGCTGGCCCGCTGGGCTCCAGATGGCCGTGCTGGCGATGCGCGCTGGAGGCGATCCGCGCGAGGTGATCGACGCCTTCGCCTCCACGACGAAGGAGACGAGCGACTACCTGGCCAACGAGGTCATGAACCGGCTGCCTCCTGACCTGGCCGACTTCTTAACGAGTATCTGCGTCCTGGACGAGTTCGACGCCCAGCTATGCCAGGCCGTCAGCGGTCGGGATGACGCCGGCCAGCTCCTTCACCGCGTGATCGCTGACGACCTGTTTATCTACCAGGTCGACCTTGCCGGCGAACGGTTCCGGCTCCACCAGACGTTCGCCGCGTTCCTGCGGGCGCGGCTGAAGTCCCTCGGCGGCCCGCAGTTCCGCGAAGCGCACCTGCGGGCTGCGGCAGCGTTGCAGCAGCGCGGGGACCGGCTGGGGGCGTTGCGTCATGCGATGGCGGTGGACGACATGCAGCTGGCCGCCGCTATCTTGGCCGACTCCATGCTCACCGTCCTGGAGTTCACCGACGCGCAAGAGGCCAAGGCGGTCGCTCGGGCGTGGCTGGCCAAGTTCGGCGACGCTGCCGCCGAAGCCAGCCCTGAGCAACTGCTCCAGTTCGTGCTTCCGCTGGCGTCAGCCGGGCAGCGGGAGGCGGAGGGCTTGCTCACGAAGGTGAACCGGGCTCACCCCAGGCCCCGCTCCGGGCCTGGACGCCCTGGCGCACGGCACCTGGGCGGCCTACTACAACAACGTGGGCAGCGTCGATTCTGCGCTGGAGCACAACCGGCTGGCCCGCCAGGCGGTCAGCGCCGCGGCCGGGCAGGGTGCGCTGTTCCCGATGCTCGCGCAGCTGCACCTGCAGGAAGCCGGAGCGCACTTGCTGGCCGGTGACCTCCCGGCCGCCGCCGCCGCCCTCCACCGCGGCCCCGCACCCGTGTCGGCTCCGATCGTGGATGAGTTCCGCTCACCCGTCGTTGCGGCCTGGGTGGCATTCCTGCAGGGCGACCTGGTCTCGGCCAGGGCGGCGCTGGACCGGGTTGGAGGGGGCGCCGCGGAATACGACGCGGTGGCGCACGGGGTGGGACAGATCTTCGCCAACATGGTCCAAGCGGGGATCCACATGGAACGGCGCGAACACGAGCCCGCCGCGGCCCTGCTGGCCGCAGCACGGACGGCGGCACGGCTCAACGGCCGCCCGTTCATCCAGACCATGGTCGACACCTGGATCGCCCGGCTGGCCACGGCTCAGGGGGACCGGGCGGGCGCGCTGGCGTCCTTGGCCCAGGTGCGCCTAGCCCTCCCCGCGCCCGACGAGCGGGTTCGGGCACAGTTCGCGCTCGAGGAGTTCCGCGTCACGCTCGCGCTGGCGCCCGCTGAAGCGGGCGCGCTGATCCCGCGGCTGCCGGACCAACACCGCCTCAAGGCTGCTCCAGGCCCGGCTGTACGTCGTGCGGCGGGAGTGGGCGAAAGCCGAGCAGATCTTGGAGGATGTGGAGCCCCTCACTATCCGCGAGCGGGTGGAATGGGGGGTCCTGCGGAGCCTGGCGGCGCAGGCGCCCGACCTCGCGCGGGCGTACCGCTACCTGCGGACGGCCCTGGCGCTGGCCAACCCCCACGGGTACCTGGCCACCATCATCGAGCAGGGACCCGGCATCGCCGCCTTGCTCCGCTCGCTGCCGGCCGACAACGATCTCAAACCGTATGTCGATGAGCTGTCCGTATGCGCAGAGTCGGGCGCTGCCCCATCCAAGAGCCCGGCCGGACTGGCGCCCGGCGGGCCCCTGAGCGACCGCGAACTGACGGTGCTCCGGTTGTTGTCGAGCCTGCTCACCACCACCGAGATCGCCGGCGCGCTGTTCGTATCTCCCAACACCCTCAAGTCGCACATGAAGAGCATCTACCGAAAGCTAGACGTGAGCTCCAGGGCAGGCGCGGTCCGCGAGGGACAGGCCCGTGGGCTGATCTGACCGGGCAGCCGGCAACAAGGAGGGACCGCCGCTAAACGGCGTGATCCCCCGGGGACCTGACCGGGCGTCAGATGCCTGAAAACGCACAATGCTCCCGCCGGAGACCCGCGGAGCGAAACCAACATCACCGCAGATCACCCTTCCTGGGGTGATGCCCGGGTGGTGCGCACAACGGCCCGGTGCGGCAACGTCGACGGTGCCGACGCTGCCGTCCGGTAGCAGGCAAGAGCGTTCTGTACGAACGCGAAAGGGGATACGACCATGTCCGTCATCTGGTGGATCTTGTTTGCTGCCATCTGGATCGCAATCGCGTTCTGGCCCGCCCGTGTCGCTGGCCGAAAGGGCCACAGCTTCATCGGGTACTTCATCTTCAGCTTGTTCTTCTTCCCGGCCGCGATCATCGTCGCCTACCTCGTTGACGATCGCACCCAGGTCCGAGGCAGGGTCGCGACAGCCGTCAGCTAGTCCACCCGTCGCACGGATCGCCGTGACCCGCGCGGCCAGCAGGGCCAGCGCGCGGTCGTAAGGTGCGAACAGCCAACCCACGTGATCATGGTCGTAATCGGGGTCGGGACATGCGCGGGACGGCCACCCACCCGTCGCCCGCGCATGCGGCGCGTGGCGATTTAACTGCAGATCCCTGCGACTGGACGTCGGCTGTGCCCGCCCGGTTGCCGTCCGGGTCATGGTCGAGAACACGCAGTCACCGCTGCGGAGTCGTCAGCCGTCGCGCGTGGAAGCCCAGCGAGCTGGGTGCTACAGCGGGTCAGACTTGCGTCCTGGACGACCCGGACACGCCAGCGGCCGAGGTCCGCACATCGGTCACCTCGCCAAACCCCGGCCTGGTGGCCGGGGCGCAGCAACGCCTAGTAAGGGGGTTCATCACCCTCAGTTGCCGGCCCCGAAGTCTCGGTAGACCAGCAGCGCTCGGCGCTGCTCGGTCCATTCGTGGCCGTGACCGACCGGGTCTGACTAGCACCACGACCTCCCACGGGGGTCGATGGAAGGGGAGACCATGTCTGACACCAACGGGGGCGCAGGCCAGCCGGCCGCAAGCGAGGGCCCCGGCTCCGGCGAGCGGCCAGAACGTGAAGCCGCGCGCGCCGAGGTGGCCGAACCGCGCGGCCAGCCGCGCAAGGCTCGCCGCCGCGGGTTCAGCTGGCGCACGCCGCTCGCGGTGGTGCTGATCGTTCTCGGCTGCATTCTGGCGCCCCTCTCGGTGGTGGCCGTGTGGACGGCGAACCAGGTCTCTGACACCGACCGGTATGTCGCCAACGTGGCGCCGCTGATCAAGGATCCGGCTATCCAGAGCGCCCTGACCGACAGGCTCACCAACGAGATCGTCGCCAAGATCGATGTGAAGGGGCTGACCGATCAGGCGGCCGCCGAATTGTCACAGAAGGGCTTCACCAAGGCCAGCTCATTGCTGCAGGGCGTGTCCGGCTCGCTTGCGAGCGGGCTCCAGGGATTCGTGCACAGCAGCATCAGCAAGATCGTAACCGGCCCGCGGATGGCGACCGCGTGGACGCAGGTGAACCGGGTCGCGAGCCAGCAGCTCAACGCCGTCCTGTCCGGTCGCGGCGGCAAGAACGGCGCCCTCGGCGTCAGCAACGGCCAGGTCACCCTCGACCTGGCACCCTTGGAGACCGTCGCCAAGCAGGACCTCGTCGCGCGCGGGCTGACGATCGCGGACAAGATCCCCATCGTGCATGCCACGTTTGCGCTGTTCCCGTCCAAAAACCTGAGCAAGGCGCAGCAGGCCTACCGGCTCATCAACGACCTGAAAATCGTGCTGCCCATCCTGACCCTCGCGCTGCTCGGCCTCGGCGTGTTCGCCGCCCGGGGCCACCGGCGGGCACTGATCGGCGCCGGCCTCGGGTTCGCGGCGTCCATGCTCGTGCTGGGCGTCGGCCTGGCGATCGCTCGGACTCTCTACCTGAACGGCGTGCCCGCCACCGCGTCCAAAGACGCAGCCGCCGCCGCCTTCGACATCCTGGTCCGGTTCATCAAGACGGGGCTTCGGACCCTACTGGTCGTGGGCCTGATCGTGGCTGTCGGCGCGTTCTTCACCGGACCCTCCAGGGCGGCGGTCCGGACCCGGTCGGCGTTTTCCTCCGGCCTCGGCCGGCTGCGCCGCGGCGGCGAACCCGGGCCGGTCGGCAGCTGGACCTACGCGCACCGGCATCCGCTGCGTATCGGGGCGGTGGCCCTGGCCGCACTGATCTTCGTCTTCTGGAGCCGACCGACCGCCGCGGTGACCATCGTGATCGTCGTCTTGCTGCTGGTCGCGCTCGGCCTCATCGAGCTGATCGGCAGACCCCCGCCGAAACCCGCGGCATCACCCGCTCCCAGTGGGTGACGCGTGGCCCTCGCCACCGTGAACAACCTCAGACGAGCCCCAGCGGCGCGGACGGCGGCTTCGCCGACGACCTGCTGGCGTGCCATTACCGGCTGACGGGCCCGCGCCGCGACCCGGCCGGCCTTCCGTCCGACCAGCAGGTCATCGAGGCCAGCCACACCGACCGGCAGAGCACCTTCTTCATCCGCAGCGACGGTCCGATCTCCACCCGGCCTGGACGGTCGAGCCGGTCGGTCTCGAGGATCTCGTGCTTGCCTATATGCGGCGGGCCGAAGCGAGGGATCGCGTTCGGGAACCTCACCTCGGAGCGGTCCGATGATCCGGCTCAGCCTGCGCCAGTTCCGAGCCCAGGGGTGGGTCGCCATCGGCCTGCTCTTGCTAGCCGCGGTGCTGCTCGGCTCGACCCGCCCGCATCTCGCGCAGATCTATGACGACTACGCCAAGTCCCATGCGGCGTGCGCCGCGTCCGGCCGCTGTCTGCAGGCCAACATCAATATCGGCGAGCTGGACCGGCTGCTCGAGCTCCTCGCGGCACGGGGTGACTGTGCTGATGGTGCCAAGTCCTTGACCGGCGGCGATCGGCGTCGCTCGTGGCCGCGCCGATGGCGCGAATGCACTGACTCGGCTCGCCATAGACTGGCGCATCAGGCACGCGGGACGCAGCTGTGGAGGACGTCGTGACCGAGACCAGCAAACCCCACGAAGGCTTGGACGGGCCGCAGACCGCCGAGGTCAGCCGGGGCGCGAAGGTGGCCGCCCCGATCGTCGCCGGGGTCGCCACATGGGCCGTGCGCAGAGGCATGGACTCCGGTTTCCGCCGCGCGACCGGGCGCCCGGCTCCAACTGCCAGCGACCTCAACATCTTGCCCGGCAGAATCCTGCTCTGGGCAGCCGTCACGGCTGTGGCGGTCGCGGCCATCAACGTCGCCGTAGATCGCGTGATGCTGCGACCGAAGGTGCGTTCCACCGCGTAAAGATTGGTGCAGCCCGCCAAGGTGGGCGCTCCTGGGTCGCCGCTCAGGCGGTACGACGTTCGCGTTGTGGATCGCGATCTTGATGCGCGTCGTTTCGTCGGGATCTCGCTCACGGGGCCGGGGCCGGTCATAGCGGTAATGTATGCGCTCCGGGCGGCGATAGCTGAGGTCACCCTGGCGTTCTGCGCCGGCTGCATCCTGGCGGGTGAGAGACTGCTTGTCGGCTTGCTGGGTTAGCTGAGGGGATGGCATGCGGGGCAGGGGCGTGTGATCCTCGCTGCGGTTGCTGCCGAGGCGTCGGGTGCGACGTTCACTGAGCTGATGGAGCACGTTGCCCAGGGTTTCGAGGCGCTGGGAGCCGCGATTCTGGTGGTCGGCGTGGTCTGGTCGTTCGTGCTCGCGGTGGCGGCGGGGCGGCGATTCGGCTGGTCGGCAAGGGCTTATCTGGTATTGCGCCAGGCATTCGGCGGGACCCTCTTGCTCGGGCTGGAAGTCCTGGTCGCGGCCGACCTGGTTCACACTGTCGCGGTCGCGCCGACCCTCACCAATGTTCTCGTGCTGGGGCTGATCGTCGTGATCAGGACGTTCCTGAGCTTCTCGCTGGAAACGGAGATCGAGGGGGTTGTGCCCTGGCGCAGGGCCCTGGTCAGCGGCGCGGGCACGATCCGCCGGGCCTCAGCTAGCGCGCTGGAGTCCAACACGCCGCCCTGATGGCCCCCGGCGACCCGGACAAGATCAGCCGGGCCCGCCACGGTCGGGGCAGCGGTAACGGTCCTGCGCCTCCAGGGCCGACCGAGCTCGTCATGCCGGCAATCATCGCCCCGGTTAGTTGTCATCGCCGGGGGTCGGTGGCTCGATGGACATTTCGAGCCGAACGTCCGGCGTCATCAACCCCTGATCATGTAGGAACTGGGCCAGCGCATATGACGATGCGGATGCGCGTCGTTTGGATCGTGGATCTCGCTCGCCCCGTAACTGTAAACCATGGTTTACAGTTAATGAGTGAAGGACGACTACGGGCTCGGCGACGTCGCCGACGAAATAGACGACCTCCGCCAGCAGCTCGAGGACGCGTACGGGTCACGCGTCGTGGCGATCTTGGAGGCGCTCGCGGACGGGCACAGCCTGCGCGAGATCGCCGCGCATCTGCGCATGTCGCACACTGCCGTCGCTAAAGCCCTCGATGGGATGTAGCCCGCGCCGATCCTCCAGCGTGCCGGCTCACGGCATCAGGTCCGCGACCAGGGGCGCGTCAGCGTCCGGCGGAGATGCGCGATGACCCGGAACTCGGACGAGCTACGGCGTCGCGATCTCGGGAAGCCGACGCTTCAACAGCACCATGGGGTGCACCATGCGCACACCAACTCCCCACGTGGATACCATCGCGACCGCTTCCCATCCCTGAGCACCCAACTTGTTCAAGTCGTCGACCGCGGTCCCCAGCTTCGTTACATGGAAGGTCATGTACTCCCAGCGCTCCATGTCGCGGTTGTACCGAAGAGGTGTTTTTCGGTCAACGGAGGTATCGAGAGTCTCACGAACGAAAGGCGCCCCGCCCGATGTTCCGGTGCGGGGCGCCTCGACGTCGGCTACTGCTCTTCGTCGGCTTCCTGAGGCTCCCAGGCGCGTGCGTGCACCTGAGGCCACGTGACCTCTTGGCCGTCGAACTCGTCCTCGGCCTCAGCCACATAGATTCCGTGTGGCTGCATCAGCTCGGGGTAGTCGGTGCCGGCGTCGGCGTAGATCGGTTTGGACATGCTGGGCTCCTAGCGTTGAGCAACGGGTAATTGGTCCGTGCCACGCCAAGCCACGCCACGACAGTGCATCGCAAGGCTAGCACCCCACTCGGCCGCTACGACGTTGGCGGGTCACCTTGCTCGGGTGGCTCCTCGTCGTCCTGGCGGATCGGGTCGTGCGGGTCACGCGGCGGCTGCCGGTGACGTCCAGGCAATGGGGGTGGTGGCGTGTCGCGGGTCAGCAACCACACGCCGATGGCGATGAGGATGAGCGCCGCGACGATGACGGCGCCCCATAGGGTGAACATGGGTCGGGCTCCTTCTTGCGCAAGGGGTTCGATCAAGGCCTCGGCTCGGTGTTCCACCACCGGCCGGGGCCGCCTTAGTTGTTGATCTACGTTTGGGCAACAGTTGGGCAACAAGACGTTCGCAGGCGGCCCACGCTCACCAACGCTGCCAACGCAGGAATGCCTTACGCCACAACGGCATCCGCGCTCGTCAACGACTGCCAACGCGGTGCGAATAGTTCTCGTAATGCGTAGGTCGTGGGTTCGACTCCCACAGGCGGCTCCACCCCCGAACCCCCAGAAAACGTGGTCTCCAGCAATCCCACTGACTCCCGCTGTGGCGACTTGTCAAGATCAACGGCCCCTACTTGGCCCCCGATCAGGTCCGCGCCGCGCCGCAGGTTGCCGTCGATGACATGCCCGTACAGATCCAGCGTCATACTCGCCGTCGCATGCCCCAACACTCGCTGCACCACCTTCGCATCCACCCCGGCCCCCAACCAGATCGACGCCGCGCTGTGCCGAAGATCGTGCACCCGCAGGCCTGTGCAGGCCGCGGCCAGAGCCTCGACCTCCTCGCACATACACCGGCAGAGCGTTGGTCGACGACAGAGAATGCAGCTTGGTGCTTTCGTTTCCTCCCTGTCGGGACTCGAGCGCGGGCCCGATGTCATGGGACCAAGGAGGTCCGTCCGCTAGAGAGGCCGTTGAGGATTTCGGAGGAATTCGCCCCCTGTGTCGGCGGAAAGTGCGCCGTTTTGGAGTGAATCCGCCCTGTCTCGGGGTTTCGGCCCCCTGGAGGCGTGACGTGAGGCACCGGCACGACCGTATGGCGGGTGGGTGGCCGGGGTCGTGAGGGGCCGTTTGTCGCGCTAATCTGGTTTGTTCAGGAGGAAGCGGATGAGGAGACGTCAGGTAGTCGCCGGCGCGACCGTCGTGGGCGCTTGGATCGTCGGCCTGATTCTCGCGACGCGTGGCCTCAAGCCGACGGATTCGGGGTCGCGGATGGCGACCTGCTAGGACGACCACCAGGTCAAGTCAATGATCGCAACGTTGCACATTGACGGCGCCCGGGGCGGGAATCATCCTGGGCGGGCGAACGAAAGCCCAAGGGCATGAGGCGCTGGGATGACACGGTCGACGCGACAGATCGCCAGCGTGCTGGCGTGGCTGATCGGGCGGGTGAGTCGCGAAGAGAGGGGAGGAAGCGATGAGCACAGAGAGCGAGCAGCACTTCTCGCGAGAGACGGAGGGCGTTTCTAAAGCAGTTGCATCGACCCTGGTAAAGGTCGCCGACGGTGAGCGCATCGAGTTGCGGATCGCTCCGGTGGAGAAGCACATCGGAGACGCGGCGGTGCGGATGCTCGCCTATAGCGGGTCGATCCCTGGCCCGACTCTCAAGGTGCGCCAGGGATCTGAGATCGCCGTCGACGTCGTCAACGACGGTGACCTGGAAGCGACGGTGCACTGGCACGGATTGCGCCTGGAGAACCGCTACGACGGCACGCACGAGACCCAGGCGCCGATCGCAGTCGGCGGGCGCTTCACCTATCACGTGACGTTCCCCGACCCCGGCGTCTACTGGTACCACCCGCACATCCGCGAGGACTACGGCCAGGAGATGGGCCTGTACGGCAACGTGCTCGTCGAACCCGGCCTCTCCGATTACTGGCCGTCGGTCCACCGCGAGGTCGTCTTGACCCTCGACGACGTCCTGATCGAGAACGGCAAGATCGCACCCTTCTCCCGCACCGAGACCACGCACGCGGCGATGGGTCGCTTCGGCAACGTCCTGCTGATCTCCGGTGAACCCGACCTCCGGCTGTCCGCGAAGTCCGGTGAGGTCGTTCGGTTCTTCCTCACCAACACCGCCAACACCCGCGTGTTCAAGGTCAAGCTGCCGGGTGCGCGGATGAAGCTCGTCGGCGGCGACAGCGGCCGGGTCGAGCACGAGCAGTTCGTCGAAGAGGTCGTGCTGGCGCCCTCCGAGCGCGTCGTCGTCGACACGCTCTTCGAACAGCCTGGCGAGCTGGCGTTGGTGCATCAGACTCCCGACCGCGTCTATCAGCTCGCCGGGATCACCGTCGGCGACGGGGTCGCCGAGCCGTTGCTCAGCGAGCAGTTTGCGCAGCTGCGAAGCGACCCGGAGCTGGGCGCCGAGCGGGAGCGGCTGGCCAGCCTGGTCGAGGCCGAACCGGACAAGACGCTGGCGTTTGTGGCCGAGATGGACTTCGAGGAGCCCGAGGGCCCGGTCGTCTACGCCTGCCCGATGCATCCCGACGTCGTCCAGGACGAGCCCGGACGCTGCCCGCGCTGCGGCATGACGCTGCTGGCCAAGGCGGTCGCGACGACCTACGCGTGCCCGATGCACCCCGACGTGGTGCGGGACGAGCCGGGCCGGTGCCCACAGTGTGGGATGAAGCTGCTCGCGGTGCCCGCCAGCTCAACGACGTACGCGTGCCCGATGCACCCCGACGTGGTACGGAGCGAGCCGGGACGCTGCCCACTGTGCGGGATGAAGTTGCTGCCGGCCTCGCTAGCTTCCCAGGCCGCTGGCGAGCATGAGCACCACGGCGATGAAGGCCACGACTATGAGGACCACGAGCCCGCCGCTCACGGCGAGCACGTCGACGAAGTCCACGCGAACCACGACGAGGGCGGCGAACACGGCGAGGGTCACGAGCATCACGCTCACGCCGCGGCAGGCGGGATTGAGTGGGAGGACGACATGGTCGAGATCAACAAGATCACGACCCCCGCCAACATGCGCTGGAAGCTCGTCGACCGCGCGACCGGCGAGGCGAACGCGGCGATCGATTGGCGGTTCACCGTCGGGGACCGGGTCAAGATCCGCCTGGTCAATGAGATGGACTCCGACCATCCGATGCACCACCCGTTCCACGTCCACGGCGCGGGACGGTTCCTGATCCTGACCCGCAACGGCGAGATCGAGCCCAACCTGGTGTGGAAGGACACCGTGCTGGTGCGTACCGGCGAGGTCGTCGACATCCTGCTCGACGTCACCAACCCAGGACGGTGGATGGCGCATTGCCACATCGCCGAGCACCACGAGAGCGGAATGATGTTCAGTTTCAACGTCGACCCCGTATAGGCAGGAGGCATCGTGACCGTGCCGTTGGATGTCGCCGTCGTTGGCGGCGGCCAGGCCGGCCTGGCGATCGGTTACTTCCTCAAGCAGCAGGGGCGGCGCTTCACGATCCTGGAGGCGTCCGATGCGCCGGCGGCGGCGTGGAGGGCGCGCTGGGACTCGCTGAGGCTGTTCACGCCGGTGCGTTACAACAGCTTGCCGGGGCGCGCATTCCCAGGCGACGCAGACAGCTATCCCGGCCGCGACGACGTCGTGGCCTACCTGACCGACTACGCGCGCGTCTTCGAGTTGCCGGTGGAGCTCAACAGCGCCGTCCAAGCCGTCCGGCGGGCCGACGGCGGTTACCGGGTCGATCTCGACGACCGGACCTACGAGGCCGAGCAGGTGGTGATCGCCACCGGTCCATTTCAAGTCCCACGCGTGCCGCCGATCGCCCGGCCACTGGACCCCGGTGTTGTCCAGTTCCACAGCACCGCATACCGCAGGCCCGAGCAGGTTCCGGCCGGCCCGGTGTTGGTAGTGGGCGGCGGCAACACGGGCTTTCAGATCGCCGAAGAGCTCGCACAGACGCACGAGGTGCACCTGTCGATCGGCTCACCACAGACGCCGCTGCCCCAGCGTGTCGCCGGCCACGACCTGTTCCGCTACCTAGAGGCGCTCGGGGTCATGCGCGCGACCGTTGACTCGCGGTTTGGGCATCGATTGCGGTACCGCGAGACGCTGATCGGCTCAAGCCCGCGCGCTGCGCGCCGCCGGGGCATCCGTATGCGCGGGCGCACGGTCGATGCGCAGCGCTCGGAGGTGATCTTCGCCGATGGTGGCCGTCTGGCGCCGGCGGCGGTGATCTGGGCCAGCGGCTTCGCAGTTGATCACAGCTTCGTGCACGTCCCGGTGTTCGACGACGCTGCACGGCTCATGCATCGTCGCGGCGTCACCACGGTGCCCGGGTTGTACTTCCTTGGGCTCACCTGGCAGTACACGCGCGGGTCGGCGCTGCTGGGATGGGTCAAGAACGACGCCCAGTTCATTGCCCAGCGCATCGCGGAATTCGCGCAGACCCCATGATGCTCCGCTCGCGCGATCTGCATGACGGCAGAGGATGCGGCGCGACCTCGTCGCTAGCCGTCACACGGCGCCGACGATGACTCGCTCGCATACGCATACCCCTTCCGGGAAGGAGTCGATCCTGGTCCCGGTGCTGTGGGGCTTCGTGATCGGCGTACTACAGGCCGGGTCGCCGCTCGCCCTCCGGTGGCTCGACGCGGCAACGGTCTACTCCCTGGAGCTGGCCCTGATCGCCGCGGTCTACATCGGATTCGCAGTGGCCGATGGGCGGCCGCGGGTCATCACCGTTGAATGCGCCGTCGCCGGACTGTTCGTCGTGCTGGCCATGACGACCGTCACCGCATCGGCGTGGCTGCTCGTGCTCGGCTACACCGGGCACGGCCTCAAGGACGCCTGGCAGCCGCGCCGTCAGTATGTGGCCGATACCCGATGGTGGCCCCCGTTCTGCGCCGCCGTCGACTGGTCGGCTCGATGTCGCCGACTGTGTGGGGGTGGGAGATCGTGCGGCTGTCCCGCCGGCTGGACCTTGACCTGATGACCGTGCAGGCCGAGGTGCTGAAAGCCAGCAGCCGGGTTGACGATGCCTTAGGGCGACTCGGTGCTCACGACCATCGTGACGACCTTGACCGTGGCCAGCTCATCGCACATAGTCCGTCCGATTTCGCATCCGACAGCTACCGCATCCGATGACCACGGTCCGAGCCGAAGCCCCGACACCGGGCGATTTGCTGGCCGCCGACAATCCCGAAATTGGTAGACGCGTGCGGGTAGGACGGTGAGCTACGCGGCTCGCTCGTTAGATGGTTCGATCACCGGTACGGGCGCTGGGTCATCACCAGAGCCGAGCTTCCAGATGAGGAACGGACCGTGCCCGCCGAGCGGTGCAGGCAGCATCATTTTGGTTAGCGTGATTCGGGTGCCGCTCGGCCAGTCCCACTGGGTCGCGCTTGCCGAGGGCACCGATCCTGACTATTGACGCTGAACTCGTAGTCAGGCGCTTGGAAATTGGCCAACGTTCCAGGGGAGACATCGCGGGATCTCAGCCGGCAACGCCGGCCGCGCAGGAGCGGCGTTCGAACCTGCGCTCACCGGTCACCGGGCGCAACTGAGATCCTTGCGTTGGCTGCGCGGATGTCCAGACTCGATTGCGCCCATTTCCAATTCGTACGTGGTGACGCGACTGGTCATCCGGGGTCAAGAAGACTTCGTGGTCGGCAAGCGAGCGACGTTATATCGCCTCGATCAGGGGGTATTCCGGGCGCCACATAGCCTGGGACACCTGTTGCGTCGGGTCTGTGAGAGGGATACGGGCCAGTCCTTGTTCGTGCGCTGTGTTCGCCACCTCGAGGGCAACGGCTGCCGAGATTGGTCGCAAGTTGTTGACTGGGGGCAGCAGCCCGGCCTCGGCGGTCGTGTTGTCGCACAGGTGCGCGAGCGCGCGGGCAGCCGCCGTCAGCATTGTTGTTGTGACCCGTCGGGCTCGAACCACGGTGACGCCTAGGCCGAGTCCAGGAAAGATCAGCGCATTGTTGGCCTGGGCGATCTGGTAGCTCTGACCGTTGTGTTGCACTGGCGGGAACGGACTGCCGGTGGCGATGAGTGCCCGGCCGCGGGTCCAGCGCATCAGATCGCTCGGATCGGCTTCGCTCAAAACGGTGGGGTTCGACAGCGCCAGGATGATCGGACGCTCGACACCGGCGGCCATCGTGGTTACGACAGCCTCGTTGAATGCTCCTGCCTGTGTCGAGGTGCCTATGAGGATGGTGGGCCGGACACGCCGGACAACCTCGTCCAGCACAATGCCGCCGTGTTTTCCGGTCCGCTGCCAGTCGGAGACCTCCGCCGATGGACGAGCGTATGGACGCTGAAAGTCGCGAATTTGAGCGGCATCGTCATCGATGAGCAGGCCGCGGCTGGCCAGCAGGTAGAACCTGGAGCGGGCCGCCTCCTCGCTGCTCCCTTCCTCGATCATCACACTGCGAAGCAGGTCCGCGATACCCACGCCTGCGGTACCGGCGCCGTGGATGACGATCCGCTGCTGGGTCAGCCGCGTTCCCGCAAGCCGCACCCCCGACAAGACCGCCGCCAACACGACCGCGGCAGTGCCCTGCATATCGTCGTTGAACGTGCAAACCTGATTCGCGTAGCGCTCTAGGATCCGGGTGGCGTTGGCTGGGCCGAGGTCCTCCCAATGCAGCAGGGCATGCGGGAACAGCTGGCTGACCGCCGTAACGAATCTGTCCACGAACTCGTCGTAGCGCTCGCCGCGAACCCGTGGATGGCGATTGCCCAGGTAAAGTGGATCATTCAGGAGATCGAGGTTGTCCGTACCAACGTCCAAAACGACCGGGATCACCCGCCGAGGATGAGTGCCTGCCGCAGCGATATAGAGATTCATCTTTCCCACCGCTATCTCGATGCCGCCAACTCCCCAGTCGCCGATCCCGAGTATCCCTTCCGAATCGGTCGCTACGATCAGATCTACGTCATCAGCACCGAGCCCGTAGTTGTGGAATGACTCTTCAATATGCTCGGGATGCTCTATCGACAGGTAAACGCCGCGCGGCCGCCGGTACTCCTGGCTGTACCGTTGGATCGCTTGCCCCACCGTCGGTGTGTACACGACCGGGAGCATTTCGTTGATGTGGTCAGTGAGCAGGCGGTAGAACAGCACCTCGTTTCGAGCCCGTAGATTCGCAAGAAACACGTACTTTTCAAGATCGTTCGGCTGCCGCACATACAAGGCGTAAAGCCGTTGCAGCTGACCATCCATCGTCGACGCACCCGTCGGCAGCAAACCAATCAGACCAAGCGCTGCCCGCTCCTCCTCCGTGAACGCCGTCCCCCTGTTAATCAACGGCGTGGTGAGGACCGCGTTTCCCCGAACCCGGATCCGCGCCACCACCCCATCAGCAGTAGGCACGAGCTCATAACCCCTAAACGCCACCGCCGCCCGTCACCTCCAACTGCTTGGTTTTCGGCAGAATTCCGCCCGCACCGTGTCACTATCCTCGCTGCTCCCGCAAGACATCACCTCAGCCCAAGTGGCGGCTGCCGCGGACGAGTCTCCCTCGACGGCACGCGACCTAAATCGTCCCCGCCTACCTCGCCGGCGCCGCCCGCTAAGTCACGCCGTCGTCCGCACCGAACTAGGCGGATGACCGCGCGCATCGCCGTCGTTCTGCGTGTGAGATGGCTGCACACAGCAACGGAATCGTGCGCGCAGATCAGTCTGTATGTCGTCGGGTTCGCGGCCCAGCCGAGCCGTCCCGCACGTTGCCCGGTCATCGGAACGGATCACCGGACAGGTCTCGGGACTGAGTCATGTCGCCGTATCGCCATGCGAGACGCGCCATGATGCAGGCGTCGCGGGCCCAGCGCTCCGCGACTCATCGTCCGGCGACGCGCGTCGCGACCTGCGTGAGGCCCTCGCCTGGCTCTGCGACGCGTTGCGCCGCACCGGCGCCCGCCCGTTCGGCACGCCTGAACTCGGTCGGCACGACAGCGGAGATCAGCGCCGGCGTCAGACCAGGCACCGGTAGGCGGCATAGTCGCCTGAACTTGGCGCTGGACCTGCTCATGCTCTGGCTGGTCTAGCGCGATGACGTGACGCGTCGTTGCGAGGATTCCGCGGCACACGAAATCACGAGCGGCCAACCGGCATGATCATCCGACCTGGCCGAGGCACCATCGCGACAGTGGACCGAGCCGCATTGGGACGGCGCGTGGATGTCAGATGGGTTCGCCGGGAAACTGCACCCCGAATCGATCAGCGCCATTGACCTGCCTCCCAAGTTTCGGACACCGGCCCTTATATGAGGTCGGGACGGAAATGGAGGCTGGGAAATGCCGGAACGTATGAAGTATTCGCTGACCCTGGTGGACTCCAGCGACCGGTGCCCGGCTTGGGCCTGCACCGCTTCCAACGCCATGCCGGCCTCCCGCAGCCGGGTCAGGCAGGTATGCCGCAGTTCGTGGCAGGTGGCGTGCTCCATCCCCGCTCGCCGACGGGCGCCGTCGAGGATCTCGTCGACCCCCTCCGCGCTCAGTGGCAGCCCGCGACGCGGACCTTTGAGCACCACGAACACCCGGTCGGTTCGGGCGTTCGCCGGCCGCTCGTCGTGCAAGTAGGCGCCGAGGGCGTCGAAGAACCGGTTCGCTACCGGCACCACCCGGTGGTGGCCGCCCTTGCCCTCGGTGATAACCAGCCGATGGTCGGCGACTTGCACGTCGACCAACCGCAGTCCAAGCACCTCGCTGCGGCGCAGCCCGGCCAACAACATCGCCAGCACCATGGCCCGGTCGCGCTGCGTGCGCAGCGCAGCAACGAGCCGATCCACCTCCGCTGGCGTGAGGATCTTCGGCAACGTCCGGGGCACGCGCACCAGCGGCACCCGGGAACCGCGCCCGCCCTGACGTCGGGTCGCCAGCCACGCGGCACCGGATTGCAGCGCACCGCGGTGTCGCCACGCGCGATCGCGTACGCATACAACCCCGACACCGACGACAACCGACGAGCCAGCGTGCGGGCGGACACGCCCGACTCCCGGTCTGCCAGCCGCACCACCGTCCGGTCCCCGCGTTGATGGGCGAGGAACTCGAACACGTCCGCCGCAGCCACCTCGACCGGGTCCTTGCCGACCACCGTGAAGAACGTCCTCAGATCAAACGCAACCGCCCGCAACGTGTTCGGCCGTGCCCGCCCAGCCACGAACTCCAGATAGCGATCCACCAGCGGATCACCAAGGCGATACCGCACCACGCCCGACGACGAAACACACCTGATCAAGGAAGGAAAGGTAGTCATCGCGCCAGACTCCCAACGCGACAAACCCGACCGTGATATGCCCCAAAGATCACCCGTGTATTAGTCGATATCGCGCAGCCTTCGCGGACGGGGAGCGCGTGCAGATAGGTCATTCTTGGACGGCCTGCAAACGCACTGATTTGAGATGGGCGAGGAGGCGACGCATTGCATCTCCGCGCCTACTTATGCAAGTGGCGAGCGCGGCACGTCGGTCACCGGACGGCGCCGGGATGTGGTGGACAACGTGGAACCGGCGGCCACTAATGTCGTCCGGCCCGCCGCCAACCGCATACTCGCGGCGGACGGATCCTCTGGTCATCGAGTGCAGAACACAACACGACGAGCGTTCACCTGCAACCGATGAGCAAGGTTGGAGGCGCCATTTGGCCGATCGCGGTGAAATACTTCGGGAGCTTCGTCGAGCTGGTCGACCGACGCGCCAACGCGCCAGCGAGTCGGGACTTGAGCCCCTGGGCTCGCAGGACCTAAGTACCTGGGCCCCCCGGGTTGCGGCGAGCATGCTGAAGGTGCCGGGTAAGACCGGTGGCCACGTCCGAGGGGCAGACATTAGGGATGGCGGTGCCGTAGGACCGCGATTGACCCAACGTCGCAAGACGGGGAGTCTTGCCCATCGGGCGTGGCATGTTGCGTCGATCCCAGCTATTCGACCGGATCGCGATGTCTGCGCCTGACGCCCAGCAGCGATGGCGGGGCGTCGAGGTGCGACCGTTTCCGGCCAGCCGCCGGCTGGTGACTGCGGCCTTGTGCGCTGGGCCGCCGCATTGTGCCGATGCACGGCCTGTTCGACGTCGACATCACCACGGCCCGGCGGCTACTCGCTGACCACGCTCCGCCGCTGTCGCTTACCGCGTTCGTCGTCGCGTCGGTCGCCCGGGCGGTCGCCGCTCACGTGCAGGTGCACGCCTACCGCGACTGGCGGGGGGCCGGCTGGTCGAACATCGTCACGTCGATGTGCAGACGTTGATCGAGGTGCCCACCGGCGAAGGACCGTTCGGGATGGTGCATGTGGTTCGCGATGCCGACGTGCGCAGGGTCGCTGAGATCAGCGCCGAACTGCACGCCGTGAAGAGCCAGCCCGCGATCACCGGGACGGGACGGCTGCTGAGCACCGCCGCTCCCATCGCCGGGCGGATTCCCGGCCTGTACCGGGGCGATGTACGGCGCTGGCCGCCCAGGCACAGACCGAGTGCGATGGGCCGGGCGTGGTCGGCATGAGTTTCACCGGCGGGTTCGCGCTTGCGTTGGCCGTCGAACCGGCGGGCAACGCCGGTGCTCAGTGCGCTTGCGTTGCCCGCCCCGTTGACCGCGCGGAAGCGCGCGGCACTCAGTCTCGATCCAGCTGATCTGGCGATCGTGCAGGACCCCACCTAGCGCGGTTTGTGCCTGCTCGGCCTGCGGTTTACCTGCGACAAGGGCAGCGCAGGCGAACCCTTTGCCACCCTGCGCCGCTTATTCGGCGCCGCTTTCGAGGGCATCGAAATCGATGCTACGTCGTGCCCAGCAGCGGCTCGCTGATCGACGAGCCGGTGGCCAACGCGGGAACCTTCGTCGGGGCGATCTGTTTCCTCGCCGGTGCTTTCCTCATGCTGCCCGGCTGGCGGGCCGCCGTCCGGTCCTCATGAGGCAGGCCACCGTGGAATCTCGCTGTGATGGCGGCTGAACAGTGATCACGCGCCCGGCACGACGCGTCAGTCGGCGGCATCACCGTGGGATGGCCATAGGAGCCGCCTCAAACCAATGCGGCTGGGACGCGGCGGAAGGCCTGTGCGACGAAAATCAGAAGGCCCCCAGTTGTCAGGGGCCTTCTGTGTGCCCGCCGATTAAGGCCTGGCGAGCTCCGGCTCGGTTACCGCATCGTCGGCTCGCGGCCTCCGTGCCGGGCCAGCGCGTAGAAGGTGAGCACCGCAATGCCGATGTAGGTGATCGACCAGATCGGGTAGTACGGCATCCAGGTCAGCGCGCTGAGTGCCCCGATCGCTGCGGCGAAGTACCCAACCCACCGCGCGAACTGGGAGCGGGTCAGGATCAGGAAGCTCGAGGCGATGAATACCAGCCCGACAATGAGCCACAGCCAAGCGTAGGTCGTCAGGTTCGAGCCGAGCACAGCATCTTGGAGTCGGTCTGGGAGGGCGCCGTTGTACCGGAACGCCCAGAGCGCGTCCACGATGCGCATGATGCCGGCGAGCCCCATTACAGTCCCGGCGAAGAAGAGCCAGCCGGATCCTGGCACCTCGTCCGAGTAGACGACGAGGTTGTCGGACGTCGTCATCGTCCTCTGGTCGGGCACTTTCGTCGTTGTCATTTCAGTCTCCTGTCACGAAGCCAGCCAGCCACATTGCTGACAACATCAGCGTGTCCCGATTTGCCTGCTGGCTGTAGGGCCGTTCGTCCTGGGCGGGTGAGCCGTTTGGCCTGGCGGCCTGCATGACCGGAGGGAGAGGTGGACGATAAGGCAGAGCGGCGTGCGTCGCAGAGCGATCATGGACGCCGAGCGCCCAGACGCATCTGACCTCGCCTCAGAGCCAGGTACTCGCCGCGGACGTGCGACCGGTCGGCCATGAGCGGGCCAAGGTGTGCCGACCAGGCGGCCTGTTGGCGCCTCGTCTATGCAGAGGTCGGTCTGCAGAACGCTCCATCGGCGTTGATATAGCGCGCTCGATCGTTGATCTCTGGACGTGCCAGATCGACGGAAGCGTGCGCGCAAAGTTGTATTGCGAATCGCGTCTCACCGCCTTCGCGCGCAGGCGACCGCGGTATCACCGACGTTTGCCCTGCAGACGGTGTGGCACTAGGACGATCAAGGTCACGGCGACGAATTCCGGTCACGAAATCGGCGTGTGGGACGAGGTCCGGGGTAGTGGTGGTGCAGCCGTGCCGGCGTTTCGGCGTTAGCTGGCCGGGACGAGGAGCGCAGGCAGGGATCACCGCACAGTTCGATGATTCAGGCCTGACCGACGGGTGAATGTCTGCGGCGACCGACGCGCCGCCGCGGATCGGAGCCCAGGGCGGCGGAGGTGGCCAATAGTCCCGTGCTCCCAATGAGGATGGCCAGGCACGCGGCTTCGACCGCGAGTCAGCCAGAGTCGGGGGCAAGTCGATCACCGAGCAGGAGCACGCCAACGATGACGCCGAGGACCCGTTCGGTGGCGGCCATCGGGGCAGTGCGTAGTCCAGTCACGCAGCACGGAAGGCGCGCTGGGTGAGCAGCACAGCCGTCATGGCGGCTGCCAATAAGACGTAGGGCCGCGTGCTGTGCACCACAGAGAGATCCCGCGTTGACTGCCCAGGATGATCGCGCCGCTGGTGGCGACGACGTCCTGCAGGCGCGCCCGCGGATCGCTCACCGCGGTCTTGGACAGCGAGCCATTGACGACCATGCCACTGGAGAGCCCGACCCCGACGTCCGCGGCGCCGAGACCGAACAGTTCTCTGTTCGGGCTGATTTGGTAGCTGTCGCGCGCGGCGTAGGTCTTTGCCGCGCCGAGGCCTTCGGCGAACCCGACGAGCATGATCCCTTCGGCGGGGCCGGCGAGTTGCAGGTAGTCGGCCCGCGCCAGACGCGGCGCGGTCTCCTGACCCAGGGGCATCGCCAGCTGGATGTGATGAAGGCGCTGGAACACATTTTTGTCCTCCACGGGGGACCAGCCGGTGCCGCAGCCGGATCGTCAAATGACACGTCGAGGCCGCGCATATCGGCCACAGCCCCTGGCAGCGCTTAGCCGCCGAACGCTAACCAGAATCGGCAACTTGTTTGACTCGACGTCGGGAGACGGGTCACGCGGTTGCTATCTGCCCTATCCGGATGCTGGATAGTTTCACGGCCGGCCTGCTCACAACTCGCCGCTCGGCGGCGAATCCTGCGCTCGCTGACCCGCTCGGGACGAGCCTGCTTGCGGACAACTACGTCCTGCCTCGCGGAGTCGGTCAGGCCGGGGACGGGTGCGCGTGGACGCTGATGCTGTCGCCGACGTGGATCTCGCCGTCCTCGAGGATGTCGGCACGTAGGCCGCCTCGGTGAACCAGGGCGCGAAGGAGCGGGCGCGACGCGTACCCGTCCATCACCCGGCAAGGCTCGCACAGCCGCATGCCGCGGCACCGCACGCCGCCGATCATGAACTCGCGACCGACCAGACCGTTGAGCTCGACGCCGCGGGTGACCAGGTTGCGCCGATGCTCGTCCGCCCGCAACGGCGGGTCGAAGGACTCGCACACTTCGGCCTCGATCAAGCTCATGGTGTCTCGCTCCTCACAACCGCAAATACGGATCCTTACGGTGCGGACGAGATTGTGCTCGGCTCGATCTTGCGGCCCGAGGAGCTGGTCACTGTTCTGCTCGTAATCCGACCATCCGTTAGGACTGCGGCCGGGTGCGGGATTGTTTACAGGGTCCCAGTCGGCCACGGGTAGCGCGGCAGGTAGATGCGGGTCGCGCTGTCCAGCCACGGCACCGACGGCGTGCGGCCATCGGGCTCTGGTGGCAGCGTCGGCGCGGGATCGGGTGGGCGGATGCCGAGCACGATGCGCGTGAGCAGTGCGGCGAACACTCCGTTGGTCCAGCCAAAACCGCGCTGCGGTGGGTAGCGTCCGGGGGTCGGCCCGTCCGGGTCGACGACGTTGTACCGCTCGAGGATGGCGCCGGTCTGGTTGAGCTTCGCGGCGATCAGGCGCAGCCATTTCAGCGCGATCCGCACGGCGTGGTCGTGGTAGCCGGCGTGGTAGAGGCCTTCGGCGACGTACCAGTGGGAGTAGGCCCAGCCGGTGGGGTAGTCGTGCTGGTCGCCGTCCCAGCCGGGTTCGGTCGTGGCGAGGCCATGCTGGTGTTCGAAGTGCGGCAGCTGCTGGACCAGGTTTGCGGCCTGCTGCGTATCGGCGAGGTCGGCCCACAGCGGCACGAACGCCGACAGGGCTCGGGGCCCGGACTGCAGCGGCTGGCCGGTGCGCAGGTCGAGGTCGCGGTAGATGCCCTCGGTAGCGATCCACAGGTGCTGGTTGATCAGGTCACGTCGCGCGCAGGCCCGCTCACGCCAGGCCGCGGCGTCATCGTCTCGGCTCAGCATCACGCACAGTTCGGCGAGGTCTTGCTCGTAGCGATACAGCTGGGCATTGAGGTCGACCGGCACGACCATCGTGGTGTCGTCACCGAAACGGGCGGTGTTGTCCCATCCGCTCTCGGCCATCGCGCGGTGATGTGCAGTGTCGGGCACGGTGCGGCAGCCGTCGTGGCCGGGATCGATGTAGCGGCTCAGCCCGAGCCCGGTTAGATGCGGGGCCGTCGTCCAGTAGCCGTGGTACTCCCGCTCGGCCGCCGCGACCGCCCGCGCGAGCCAGGCACGATCGTCGACGAACGGTGCGACCTCACGGATCGCCGAGGTCAGGAACGGCGGTTGCGAGCGTGACCGGCAGACAGTCTTGGACGAGATGTAGCAGGGCACGTGACCGATCTGCTCGACGGCGTAGATCATGTTATCGACGATGCCGGTGGCCAGCTCCCACTGTCCCTGCGTGACCAGCCCGAGCAGGATGAAGTAGGAGTCCCAGTAGCAGAACATCTTGAAATGGCCACCGGGCCTCACGTACCGGTTCGGCAACGGGAACGCCAGCCATCCACCGGGGCGGGTCAGCTCCGGCCAATAGTCGCGGACGTAGGCAAAGGCGCGATTCAATTCAGGCTCAGGCGTTTCGACCCACGCGCCGTCCATCGGCTGCTCCGCGCCGGGCGGCATCCGCCAAGAATAAGGGACCCGCGCCGTGACGGCGTTCGTCTCGGGTACCACGGCTGCGTCGCGGCTAGGGCCTGCCGCAGGCGTTCCCCCTCCGACCGGCGCCTACACAGGTGCCTCGGAGCCGGCCGCGGACCGCCTCACTGAGTTCGTAACGATCGCCTGCCGCCTGCAGCCGGAGAACTGAGGCACGATCAGCCGGATGGGTCACGGCGCTGGCGCTGATCGTGATTCCGTTCCTGGACCGGGCTTCGGCCATTAGCCACACAGTAGGGCGGAGGCGCTGAGCCTGCCGGAGCGCGGCTGGGCGTTCCGCGCGATGGCGTTGTTCTGGGGCTGGCGTGATCATCGGTGTGGTTAACCAACGTCGTCACCCCAAGGGTTGACGCGTCAGCGCCGCTGTGTACACGAGGACTGACCATGTTCGCCGACGATCTCGGAGCGCACCCGCACGGCCCGCTGCCCTCGTCGGCATGACCGCAACTGGCGGCCCGGCCCTCAGGGCGACCGGCCACCATCCCAAGGAGTGGCCGTCGCCGCGCAGACGTCAGTCGTGGGGCCGGTCGAGGCGCCGACCCGAACGGCTCCGGGCTACGCGGGCTGGCCGATCGCGTCGAGGCCCTGAGCGGCACTTCGGGTCGTCGACCGTCAGCGTGGGGGACGCTCGTCGAGGCACGGATCCCGCAGGCGAAAAGCAGCGCTTGATGAAGTTCGTCATCGCCGACGACTCGCTGCTCGTCCGCGAGGGGCTGGCCCGCCTGCTCGCAGGTCGTCATACATCGAGCGGCCGTTGACCAGTACGTAGGCGGATTCGCCGGTGCTCACTGCGTCCAGCAAGGCACCCCACGCGCGTCACCAGGGATCGCGCATCCGGCTGATGGCAACCTCGCGCATTGCCTCCGGATGATTCCGGAGGAGAGCCTGACCCATCGCGGCGTTGCTGAACAAGCCGTCGGATTCGCTCAGAACGTCGAGCGCCACCAGGGTGCGCAGAAGCCGTCGCAGCAGGGTCGACAACTCGAACCGACTCGTTCTGCCACCTGCTCCGCCGCCATGGCTTCAACAGCAACCACGTCGCACACGCCCAACAGGGCTGCGGTGCGGGTGATCTGACTCGACGCGACACGTTCGTACTCATCAACCGCAGAAAATACGCCAGCCGCGTACTCGCAGTCGACGGATCGACGTCTGGGCGCAAGGCGGCCATGATCGGAGCATTGCAGATCTGCGATCTGGCACAACCGCTCGGAAACGCCGCCGACCCGGGCGACGACGCCCGCGGACGAGCGTGCTAAACGACGTCGGTCTCGAACGCAAGAGACCTCAACGGCCATTCCAGAATCCGCGATCGCGCCGCCGCGGTGGGCGCTCTTGCGCCGCTCCCCGGTCGCTGCCAA
>CAVVJA010000021.1:0-358524 GCA_963748415.1 uncultured Actinomycetota bacterium
GACATCGCCAGGAGCACCGCGACTCCTCGAAGACCCAGATCCCATTCCATGACGGGTCACCCCCCACTCGGGTCACGCGCCGCGCAGGTCGCGCCGCGCGAAGGCAACGACGCCCACCGCCGCGGCCGCCACGCCAATGGTGGTCATGACCAGGACGCCGCCCAGCGTCATGGGGTTGCCCGGGCAGCCGGGCGAGGTGATGGAACGGCGAGATGCCCAGCACGGCGTTCGGCCAGTCAAGCGCGGTGCCGAAGCGTGTCGAGCAGGTAGCCGAGCACGGCGAGCGTGACCGGCACAACCACGGTCAGCCGCGGCGCGACACCGAAGGTCAGCACCGCGATGCCGGTGAACAGGACGGCCAGCGGCAGCATCCCCAGCATAGGCTCGATGACCTGCCACGTCGTGACCGGCGCGTCCACCAGCTGGGTACCGGCCCACAGGGCGGCAGTCGTGGCGGCGACCAGGATCGCCGCGGCCAGGAACGCGTAGCCGGTCGTGACGGCCAGCCAACGCCAGCGCACCACCCCTCGCGCAAGCAGGTTGTCCAGGCGCCCCTCAGCCTCCTCCTGCCGCGTCGCGCCGACCCGCCAGCCGAGGAACGCGGCGAACGGGAGGGCGAGGAAGACGGCGATGTAGCTCACGTAGCCGACCGCCGGGACGGACATGTCCATGCCCATCGACTGGAGCATCTTGCGGTAGGTCTCGTCCTCGTTGATGAACTCCACCAGCGCACCGGTCATCAGCCCGAACACGAAGGTGATGACGGAAAGCATGAGCGCCCACCCGAGCAGCGCGCCGGAGCCCAGCCGCCAGCCGAAGCTGGGCGCGCTGCCGAGCAGCCGGAACGTCGACCGGTGCGCGCCCGAGGACCGCACCAGCGCCGCACCGGTGTCGCGCCGCCCGCATACGGCCAGCGCGGTTCCGGCGAGGACCAGCATCGCGGCCAACGGCGCCAATAGCCACGGCCAGTCGTTGTCGGAGAACGCGCGCAGCCGCTCGACCCACCCGAACGGGGCGACGGTGAGCAGCCAGATGCGACGGTCGGCGCTGTTCGCGACGACCCGCACGACGAACGCCGCGGCCAGCAGCCCCAGACCAACGGAGACGGCGCGGCGGCGCGGCTCCACAACCTGCGCCACCAACGCGCCCAGAGCGGCAGCCACCGCGCACAGCGCACCCAGCCCGAGACCCCACAGCACGGCGGCAGCCGCGGGCTCGCCGAGCACGATCAACGGGAGCGCGGCCGCCACCCCGACACCGGCCGCAGCCGCGCCCATGGTGGCCAGGTGCGCGCCGAGCGCCTGCCGGGCGGTCAGCGGCCGGGCCAGCACGAGTTCGGCGCGGCCGGAATCCTCCTCACCACGGGTCAGCCGGGTGGCGGTGAGCAGCGCCCAGCACCCGACGATGATCATGAGCATCCAGCCGCCGTCCCAGACGGCGAACCCGCCCGCGGTGTCGACGCCACCGGGCACGCCCTGCATCATCCGCACCACGGTCGACGTGGACAGGTCGAGCAGCTTCTGCCGCGACGCCGCATCCGGGTAGGCGCTGCGGAAGACCAGCACCTCGATCGCCATGTACGCCGCCGCGGTCAGCCAGATCAGCGCCGCACCCCGGCGCATCAGCCGCCAGGACAGCGCGAACCGGACCCGCAACCCCGGCTCGGGACGGGTCGCAGGCAGCAACGCCGGTGCCGGGGCCGGCGCGAGGGTGGTCATCGCCGATCCTCCACGCCGTAGAAGCCGAGGAATACCTCCTCCAAATCCGGCTCCCGGCTGCGCAGCGACACGACAGGCCAGCGGCCCAGCTCGGCCAGCAGCGGCCTCGGCGAGCCCCGGACCGAGAGCCGGACCGCGCCGTCGACCGGCTGCTCCGCGACGACGCCCGGGACGGTCGTGAACGACGGGGTCGGGCCGTCCAGAACGACCTCGAAGACCGTGACGTCCTTGTGCCGCAGCTTGTCCAGCGTGGCGACCTGCACCAGCCGGCCACTGCGCAGGATCGCCACCCGGGTGCACATGTCCTCGACCTCGTCGAGGATGTGCGAGGACAGGAACACCGTCTGCCCACGTGCGGCTGCCTCGCGGACGATCTGCTGGAACTCCGCCTCCATCAGCGGGTCCAGGCCCGCGGTCGGCTCGTCGAGCAGCAGCACGTCAGGCTGATGCATCAATGCAGCGACCAGGGCCACCTTCTGCCGGTTACCCTTGGACAACGTCCGGATGCGGCGGGTCGGGTCGAGATCCAGCCTCTGCAGCAGTTCGTCGCGGTAGGCCTCGTTCACGCCGCCGGACAGGTTGCCCAGTAGGCGCAGCACCTCCAGGCCGGTCAGCTGCGGCCACAGCGCGACGTCACCGGCGACGTAGCCGAGGTGCCGGTGCGCGCGCGCGACGTCGTCCACCGGGACACCCATCACCCACGCCCGGCCGGCGGTCGGATGGATCAGATGCAGCAGCAGGCGGATCGTGGTGGTCTTCCCGGCGCCGTTCGGGCCGAGGAAGCCGAACACTTCGCCCCGCTCGACCTCCAGGTTGAGCCCGTCCAGTGCGAGGACGTCACCGAAGTGCTTGGTCAGCCCTTCCGTACGAATCGCGCACGCAACGACCACGGCGGCCTCCTTGCCCGACAACCTCACGCTAGGCGGCCCCCGCACACGCCGACACGGTCGTTGGTCCCGACCGGACCGGGAACGCTGGCCTGGTGACCATCGGCACTGGCCACGGCGCTCGCCGTCGCGGCACAGTCACAGCTGGCCACAGCGAGCTCGAGTGAGGAGCCGCCATGCACCAAACCCCGCGCTACCGCGCACTCGAGAACTCTATGGCCGACACCCGCAGCGGCCAGGTCGTGTTCGTCTCCCACTGCCTGCTGAACCAGAACACCCGCTACCTCGGCGGCGCCGTGTGCCGCGGCGTCGTCAGCGCGGCCATCAGCCCCTACCTCGAGGACGGAACCGGGATCGTCCAGATGCCGTGCCCCGA
This sequence comes from uncultured Actinomycetota bacterium, assembly GCA_963748415.1. Taxonomy (GTDB): domain Bacteria; phylum Actinomycetota; class Actinomycetes; order Mycobacteriales; family Jatrophihabitantaceae; genus CAVVJA01. The sequence continues at coordinate 2,982 of CAVVJA010000021.1, forward strand.
GCAGCGCGCGTGGGGCGGAGTGCTCAAGACCCGGATGCTGTGGCTCATCCAGCACCCGCGAATCGCGCGGGCCGCGCCGGTGCTGTTGCCGGTCGTGCTGCGGTATGTCCGCTGGCGCTACGCACACCACGCTCGCGCGGTCGCCCGGGACATCGACGACTACCTCGCCAGCGGACTGTCAGTGCGCGGCATCGTCGGTGTCGCTGGGTCACCCAGCTGCGGCGTGCACACCACGCTCGACCTAAAACGCGCCGCCGCAGCAGTCGCCGCCGCCGCCACCATCCGGCAACAACTGAATGGATGAACGCCACCGTTGTCGAGCCCGCCCTCCGACCCGGCCGCGGCCTGTTCATAGAAGAGCTGACCCGCGCCATAACACGCCGCAGCGTGAACGTCCCGATACTCGAGGAGACGCTACCACCCGCGCCCAATCCGGCCCGCACTGAGCCGTCACACCGTGCGCCGACTCGTTCGCGGCCTCCCCACCGGGCTGCCGGACGCCACCGTCAACAACCCGAAAAACACCGACATCCCTGAGCCCCGTAACGTCGCCGGCGTGCTTTTCCTGACCAGTGCGCACTTCGATCGAGGCGGGGTCTCCCGCGCCGCCCTCCCGCCCCCAGGACCGGATCGGCGCCGGCTAGAGCGAAACTGCAACAGCCACGGGGACGGCAATGCGGAACGCCGGCGCAGGCGGTCATGAATGGGTGAGGTTGAGATCGTCCGCTCCCGCTCGGCCAACGCCGCGAGACGCTCGTCACGGGGGATGTTGCGCAAGCGGATGAGCAACCGCGAGTGTCACGTGACGCGACGCTGGGCGGAGCGGGACCTACGCCTCTACCACCGGTGCAGCCGCCGACGCACGCTGGAAGTGCCGGGTAATCCGGCGGCAGCTCCGGAGGCGGATCTTGGCAAGCGAGCGGTCCGGCTGACCGTACGTGACCCAGCGTCGGACGACGGGGAGTCCGTCCCCCGGGGCTGTGTTTGCCTACGTCGAAGGGAGACGAGGATGACTGTCATGAGGCACCGGGGAGCGTGGTCCGCGCTGCCGAGCTGGCCGGAGGAGCGCATTGACCGCGCCGTCCGGGACATGTTCCGGGACTTCTTCGCCGGCGGCGCGATGCTCGACCGGCTGTTCGAAGCAGCGACACACACGATGCACATCGAAGAGTTCGTCGAGGACGGCACCTGCGTGATCCGCGCTGAACTGCCCGGCATCGACCCGGACAAGGACATTGAGCTGACCGTCTCAGAAGGCATGCTGCATCTTTCGGCCAAGCGCGAGGAGCGCAAGGAGGAGGAGCGCCCTAGCGGGTACCACTCGGAGTTCCATTACGGAAGCTTCCAACGCAGCGTCCGCCTTCCCGAAGGCGCCACCGAGGCCGACGTGAAGGCCTCCTACAAGGAGGGCATCCTCGAAGTCCGCATCCCGGTCCCGAAGACCGAAGCGGCGGCCGCCACGAAGGTGCCCATCGAACACTGAGCAGGTGCGAACGACCGGCACGGCCCACCCGGGCCGTGCCATCGCGTTATCGAGCGCACGCGGCGGGAATGGCCGGTCGGCTGAATTGACTGCGCAGATCATGGTCCCGCCACCGGCCTGGCGAGTCCCGGTGACATTTGTCTCCGTGCTAGTCGCACTCGGCATCGCCGGCGCCGTGAGCGCGCGGATCGGGGGTAGCGATGTTCGTCTGGCCGTCGCGCGGGTGGTCATCGGCGGCGCCGCCGGATTGGCGCTGACGTACAGCATCGGGCACCTCTTCGGCACCGCCGTCGGATAGGCGCAGCGGCCGCAATCCGACGAACGGGTGCACGCGGACGAACTCGCGAGCGGTTTCGTCGTTGCGGAGGTCGCCCCAGCCGAGGATGGCGTTAAGCAGCCGCTGCCGCCACGGGTGGTCGCGGCGGAATCGGGCTGCAACGGCGAAGCTCTCATCCTCAGCCAGAAACCGGTGCTGCGGGAGGTAATAGTCGCGCCCGCACCGCCTTTTGCTTGGACCAGTGACCGAGCTGGTGATCAGCCAAGGGGAACTGTCTGCAGGCGTAGTTCATAACGCCGAGGCTCTGCGAACCTGCTGGGCGCGTCGGCATTTCGTCACGGAGCTGCCGATTGCGGACGTCGGCGGACCACGAGAACCGGGCAGGCCGCATGTCGAACGCATTGTTCGCTCACCGAGCCGAGCACCAGTCCCGCGAATCCACCGAGCCCACGTGATCCAACGACGAGCATCAGGGCGTCCCTGGATAGCTCGACGAGGGCCTTTGCTGGGCTGGCATGGACGGCTCTGTGCTCCACCGGCAGATGGGAGAAGCGTGCGACATCGGCCGCGGTGTCATTGACCAGGTGGTCACCGACGGCAGCGGACATCTCGTCGAAGGAGGGCACGTATCCGAACTCCCAATCAGGCCGACGTGGAGCGGTGGCCATCGACCAGGCCCGCACGATGAGTACTGAGGCCTGCAGCCGGTCGGCGAGCTTCAACGCCATTTTCAACGCCTTGTCGGCACCGCCCGACCCATCGTGTCCGACGACGATGCGATTGCTCTGAGACTCATTCCCCGTCTGGGCGCCCTGCGTGACTTCGCTCATGTCTGGTTAACTCCCGATCTTGCTGTGCCGTGCGCGGGCGCGCCGGGCTGTCGTAACGAGCTCAGCTGGGCGGAGAGGTACAAGCCTCGAACTATGGGCGTGATCCGACAGTGCGTTCGTCTCGGCCGGCCCGGTCACATGTGCTGGGTCGACACCATCTGTGCACACTAGACAGGCCGATTGCCGGCGGGACAAAGGCCCAGACGGCTACGGCCGTGACGTCGTCGCAGCGCGGGCTCAGGGCCAGCGTTCTTGGCCGCCCTGCTTTGCATCGCCGCGGATACGCCATGTTGTCGTGGATGACCCCGACCGCGATCCCAAGGTCATTCCGGAAATCGGGGTGTCCGCGATACGTGCGCTGGGCACCGTGATCGCCGCCTGCCGCTCGGCGTCGGTGCGTCCTTGCATCGCTGCTCACCGTGCGACGGCTGCTCCACCTCGACCCGCCCGCCACCCTGCGAGACGTCGAATGAACCACGTAACTGGGCCGGAGTCACCCACGTGCCGTGGGCGTTGCAGGCCAGTCTCGCATCACTGTTCACCGTGCGACGGCCGGCCTGCTCCCGGGCTGTGCAAACCGTAAGTCGGCCTGCTCGTAGCAGGCCTTGCAGCAGCGGTGGGACGTTGTGCTCTGCCCGACCTCGTGAACAGCAACCACTCTGAGGTTCAGGCACGTCGCGAGCAGGAGGAACGATGGCTGCACTTGCCGAGCGTGAACACTACGTCGTGGTTGGCGTCGACTGCACACCCGCATCCGGCGTCTTGCTGCGCTGGGCGGATCGGCAGGCCATGCTCATCGGGGCGAGACTGGTGGCCGTCACTGGATGGCGCATCAACCTTCCCGGTCTTGATGTGGCGAGCAGCGCTGCCGAGGTTGAGATGCGCACCTTCCACGAGCTCGCTAAGACCATCCGCACGGCGCTAATCCCGACACGAGCTCGTGCGGTGCGGCGGCGCGTCGTAGACATGGCGCCCGCGGACGCTCTAGTCGTCGAATCCATTGGCGCCGACCTGCTCGTTGTCGGACCGCGTAGCGCCAATCCAATATCCGGCCTGCTGCTCGGCGCAGTGGCCGAGCAAGTGATCACCCAGGCGAACTGTCCGGTCGCCGTGGTGCATAACGCCGATCTTCACCGCACCCATCGCATCGTCGTGGGATTAGACGGCTCGAACGCTTCTCGACGCGCGCTCAACTGGGCCGCCGAGCAAGCCAAGCTGACCAATTCAACGGTCGAAGCGATTGTGGCCTGGGAGTGGACACCGCAGTATGCCGTCTACCCATATGGGCCCGACGATGTCACGTTTGAGAAGGCTGCCCAGCAATTGCTCGATCAGGAGCTGGCAAAGCTGCCGCCCGAGACCGCGTCAGCCTTCCAAGGCACAGTCGCACACGGCCATCCGGCAAGGGTGCTTCTGGATGCGTCGACTGGATCCGACGCGCTCGTCGTAGGCAACAACCGAGCCGGCGTCACGATGGGCCGAATCCTCGGCTCGGTCAGCCAGAAAGTTGCCCGCCACGCCACGGTGCCGGTAATCGTGGTCCACGAGCATGACCACTCCTCGGCTGCCACCGTCGCGCAACAACAATCGCAAGCCAGCGGGCCGCCGCAACACACGGCATCGTGATCATGGCGATTGCGGTTCGTGTGGACAGCACACCGGCAGCGATCCACCCGTGCGGTGAGCGACCGCGTAAACGCGGACCGCCCGCGCCGGGCGCGGCGGAGCCGACGGGTCGGCGTGACTCGGCCCGGCGACCGTTCCAGCTCATAGGATCTTGCCGACGCCCGGAGTCTTGGTCATGATCCACCCCGCGGTGAAGCAGGTCAGAATTCCGAACAGGGACACCAGCACGAACTTAAGCTCCGGTGCGAGCGGTACGGCCGCAAGCATCACCCGACCGCGGTCAAGACCAGCGGGTGGACGAGATGGGTCGCGTACGACGCGCGGGCCGCGTCGCCCACCAGGCGGCCCCGGCGCGGCCGGTCGCCGCAGCAGACCCCCGAACCCCGGCGTAGACACTCGAGAAGACCAGGATCGCGAAGACGAACCACAACACGCCGAACTCGGTGGACCGCAGCGCCGCGGCGTACCCGACCGGGACCTCGTCCCGCCTGCTCCCCACCACGTCGGCGAGGGGCTGGACGGCCACCAAGAAAGACCACCAGCGGCACGCCGAGGCGCACCAGCCGTCTGCGCGGATACCCACCGGGCACTCGGCGCAGGATCGACCCGGGCGAGTACCACCCTGCGAGGAAGCACAGCGGACCCAGTCCGAACAGGCCACCAGCCACCGCCGAAAGGCGACCCAACGTCGAGGGAAGAGGCGGGCCTGCGGCGTGAATGTAATAGCCTTGCCTCGCGGTACGGTCCTCAGCCTGCAAGGATCACTCATGCCTTTTTCGAGCATCCTGTTCGACGAGCCAGTCGACGGTGGATACATAGATCGGTCAACGGAGCCCGCCTTCTTTGCCGACTTGAACCTCGATCAGTTAGTGGATGCTATTACGGCCAATTATGACGAGTACCAGCTGAAGCCATTCTTTTATCACCAACTGCACGATGTCAATTCGATCACCTACCGTCACGAGATTATGCAAGACCTGGAGACTGACGCTGTCGTTGACTCCCTGATGTCGTTCGCTGCGAATATGGGCAACATGCGCAGGCATCTGATCGGCGTGGACAGGCTCCGCTACAAGTACCAGCAGGAAAGCTGGTTCCTCGACGCGGTCGAAATCTACAGTCAGGCTGTCGCCACGCTTGCCCGTGACCTAACGAGAGTCGGCGTACGGTCGCGCGGACTTGCCGCTTTTCGGGACTATCTCGGTAGCTACATTGAGTCGCCGAGTTTTCAGCAGCTAACCACGGAAACGTCCGAACTCAACGACAAACTAGCCGCGGTACGGTACTGCGTTCACATACGGGGTCCTCGAGTACAGGTCGCCAGATATGCGGGCGAGGCCGATTATAGCGTTGAGGTGCTTGACACCTTTGGAAAGTTCAGGCAGAGCGGGGTCCGGGACTATTCAGTCGGGTTCAGCAGATCGTTAGATATGAACAATGTCGAGGCTCGCATTCTGGACTGCGTAGTCCAGCTTTACCCCGACATTTTCTCGGCGCTGGATAAGTACTGTGAGCGTTACCGTACTTACGTCGATGAAACGGTCTGCCGCTTCGACCGTGAAATTCAGTTCTACATTGCTTATCTGGCATTCACTAATAGGCTAAAAGCGCGTGGCCTCCACTTCTGCTATCCGCAGGTTTCTGACTCGAAGGAAGTCTGTGCTGACGGCACGTTTGACGTTGCCCTCGCTATCAAATTGGTGACCGCGGATTTGTCAGTCGTGACCAACGATCTGCAGCTGACAGGCCACGAACGTATCTTCGTCGTCACTGGACCGAACCAGGGTGGCAAGACCACCTTCGCCAGAATTTTCGGCCAACTCCATTATTTGGGTAGCTTGGGCCTTCCGGTTGCTGGTCGAGGTGCCCGGATCTATATGTTTGATCGGCTCTTCACGCACTTCGAAAAGGAGGAGAATCTCGAAGATCTCCGGGGCAAGTTAGAAGATGATCTATTTAGAATCCACGATATCGTCGAGAAGGCTACTGAACGCAGCATCGTCATTGTAAACGAGCTGTTTTCATCAACGACCTCGTATGATGCTCTATATCTTGGGCAAAAGATTATTGAGCGGCTCATTCAGCTGAACGTTCTTGCCGTTTACGTGACATTTGTCGAGGAGTTGTCCGCGCTCGGTGTCGCGACGGTCAGCATGGTCAGCTGCGTTGCTCCAGACAATCCGGCAATAAGGACGTACAAGGTCGAGCGGCGGCCTGCCGACGGTCGGGCTTACGCAATCACGCTCGCGGAAAAGTACGGACTCACGCGAGGCCACCTGGGAGTGCGGTCGCGATCATGAAAGCGCATCTCATGTACGCGGACCGCGACTTTGACCTGACGCGGCAGCCGCCGTCGAACGCTCTAGCACTGCTCCAGGATCTGGCGGTAGGCATATTGCTCAACGCGATGGCTGGCGGCGACGAGTTTCTGCTACGGGTTGCCAATATTGCCGTTCTGTCAAGCCTCAACAGACCAGAATCAATACGGTATCGACAACGCGCCCTGCGCGACTGCCTGGCGAATTCCGCCACGGTGGTTGAGATTTACCACCTGGCCGAACAATCGATAGCGGCCGAGCATAAGATATATGGTAGTTTGCTGGCTCCCTACCCAGACGGTATACTGCGCCACTCGCTTGAAGTTTTGCATGTATTTGTCAAATCGCTGAAGCGCCTGCGCCGTATCGCTGACGACCAGGCACGAGGGTTTACGTCAGAGGCCTTCACTGGACTGTTCACAATGCTATCGAACGAACTCAATGACGACTATTTCGCGAAGATTGAGGAGCATTTTCAGCTGCTGCGCTTCCGGGATGGCGTGCTCATCAGTGCCAATCTGGGCAAGGGAAACAAGGGCGTCGCGTACGTATTACGTAGACCGGCCTCCAAGCGCAATTGGATCGAGCGGCTGTCAGGCCGGGGCCGGCCAGACGCACACGGCTTCGAGATTGCCGAAGACGATGGAACGAGCGTTCAGGCGTTGCAAGCACTTCGCGACCAGGGCATCAATCCGGTCGCAAATGCTGTCGCCCAGTCCATGAACCACATTCTCAATTTCTTCATCCGGCTGCGCCAAGAGTTGGGCTTCTATGTTGGATGTCTCAACCTGCATCGAAGACTCGAAGAGAAGGGTGAGCCGACGTGCTTCCCAGTTCCCATAGATCAGGGGAAGCGGAGCGTCACATTCCGGGGCCTGTACGATCCTTGCCTGTCTTTGAGTATGCAAGACCGAGTGGTCGGCAATGACATCTCCGTCGGCAAGAGATCGCTCGTCGTCATCACTGGTGCAAACCGGGGCGGAAAATCAACATTCCTGCGCAGTATCGGCCTTGCTCAGCTTATGATGCAGTGTGGCATGTTCGTCTCAGCAGTGGATTACCGCTCAGATGTATCTACTCGCCTCTTCACGCACTACAAGCGGGAAGAGGACAGGGCCATGGAAAAGGGAAAGCTGGACGAGGAACTGAGCAGGATGCGCGAGATTGCCAATGAGATAGAACCGGATAGCGTCGTGCTGTTAAACGAATCATTTGCGTCCACGAATGAGAGCGAGGGCGCGCAGATCGCGGAACAAATTATAGATTCGCTGCTGGACGCGGACGTCAAGGTCGTCATCGTCACGCATCTGTACGAGTTAGCCGAACGGCTGTACCGGGAGAAGGGGGACGTCGCGCTCTTCCTGCGCGCCGAGCGGCTCGCCGACGGGCGGCGCTCGTTCAAGCTGATTGAGGCGGGGCCACTGCCAACAAGCTTCGGCGCAGACCTATACGAGCAGATATTTGGCGCAGGGGAAACTGGGTCGATCTCCCCGAGATCGACGAGGAGTTGAAACGATCATGAGCGGCCGCATCAGCAAGGGATGCAGCTGTCCACCGACTACGGACCGGGCGGTAAGCGGCTCGCGTGCAGGCTCCCGCAGGGTGGCCGGTCCGTGCTGCTGACCGTGCAGGATCCGGCACCGGCCGCCGCTGACGGATTCGCGAGAACGGGTTCCCGACCCGCGAGGCGGCCACGAAGCTGCTCGCGAAGATCACCTCCAAGGGCATCATCCAGCGGGCGGTCGCTGACCATCGCGTACTACGCGGATGACTGGCTGGCGACCCGGCGGCCCCGGGTGCGGGCGAACACATCAGCTGGCTACTCCGCCGCGATCATGCATGCGCGCTCCGTGTTCGGGCACTATCGCTCGCCGACGTCACCCGCCGCGACGTCGAGAAGCTCGTGCACTCATTCGCCCGACGCGGGCCGGTCCTGGACGTTGCTTTGCCGATCACCGCCCAGCTTGATGACGCAGCAACCGCGAGAGCGACGCCGCAGCTGGAGGCGCTGGAGGAGAGGGTGCGCACGGGGCGGCGTGGGTCGCCGGGTTGCGCGGCGACGTGGAAATATCCTACAAGGCTGCGCTCGCCCACGACGCCACAGCCGGGGTGCGAGCGGCGCCGGATGTTGCGATGCTGGCTCCGACTCGCATGACCCGAAGATCAACCGCTCGTATGCCGAGCTGGCCGCGCACCGCGAGTTGATTGCTACCCGCTCGGCCGCGTCGCGGGCAAGCGCACGGACTTCGCGCACTACCCGCCGGAGAAGATCGCGCTCCGCATGCGGACGCCGGCTTAGTGCCGCACCCGCGCCGTACAGATCGGCCCACACTGCGAGACGGTGATCGCCGACTTACTCGCGGTCAACGCGCTGTTCCGGCTGCGCGGCGCCGAGGGCGTGCCCGGCCTGGCCGACAAAGCACAGCCAGCGCGCTGCGGCGGCATGCACCACGATCTCGAAGCGGTCCACTCGCGTCAGAAATGGTCAGCGATAGGGGTGGCACGTCGGATCGTGCTGCCGTCCAGGCAGGCGAGTGTCATGCGGCAAACGAAACCTCGGTTTCGGGCGGGCCTTGCCGATCGTTCGCCTGCATTCGGCGCGCCCAGCATCCGCGATGTCGGCACGGCCTTCGGTCCCGTTGGATGGGACGTTCTGCCCTTTCAGGTTGAAGCCCGAACGCGATAATTGAGGCGACCGCGGAGGTGGTCGTCATGACCAAGACGCAGGTTTCTACCGAGGTTCGGCCCTCCGTAGCCGGTCGAGACAACGCCGCTGGCACGCCTGTGGTCATCCCGTCTGGGAAGAACGGGAAGCGGCACATGTCGCCGTTCTGGCGGCACTTCCTGCAGATGCTCGCGGTCATGGTCGTGGGGATGATCACCACCGGCGCCGTCTTCCTCACCATCGTGGGAGTCAAGACCTGGGACGAGGTGACCGCCCAGTACCCGACGCAGGCCCTGTTGGCGATGGCGGCCGGCATGACCGTTCCGATGGTGGCCTGGATGGCCTACCGGGGCATGGGGTGGAAAAACACCTACGAGATGGCCGCGGTGATGGTCGTTCCGGTTATCCCGTTCCTGTGCCTGGTCTGGTTCGACGTCACAAACAGCGCGCAATGCGGCGCGTATTGCCTGGTCACCGTCGCGGCGATGCTCGGACTCATGCTGCACCGCCGCACTGAATACTCGATGACGATGGCTCACCGGTAGCCGACCATGGCAGCCGAACGACCGGTCGCAAGCGCGGGCGGCAAAGCCGATCCGCAGGCTTGCTACGCCTACTTCTACCTCATGAAGGCTTACCCGGACCGTGTTCGTGTCGTCGCGCCGAGGCATGCCTCCTACTGGATGGGGCTGCGGCTGGGCCACTACCGGGGCGGACCGTTTGACGATCGGACCGGAGGGTTGATCACCTTCGACGCCGATGACGCCGAGCAGGCCGAGCGCGCTGTCCGTGAGGATCCCTTCGTCGTGGAGGGGCTCATCGAGGCGCACTGGCTCAAGAAGTGGACATCCCGATCGGATGCCCCGCCGCAGTAGGTGTGTGCGCCGTGGTTGAACACAATGAGCCGGCTCGGCCGAAGATGTTCTGGCAGCTGCCGGTCGTCGTGACGAGATAGGTCGGGAACGACCGGCGACGAGGAGGTGAACGTCCTGCCCGATCCACCCCTGCTGCAGCGCCTGACCGCGTCAGACCTGTTCGTGCTGCTGTGGGACGACCTCGGCTGGTCCGGGGACATCGGCGCGCTCGCAATTCTCGACGGAACCACGCTGCTCGACCCGGACGGTCAGGTGCGGGTCGAGGTCGTCCGCCGCCAGATCGAGTCGAGGCTGCACCTTCTTCCGCGGTTCCGCCAGCGCCTCTACCGACCGCCACCGGGACTCGGCTGGCCGCTGTGGGTCGACGCAGCATCCTTCGACATCACCGACCACGTTGCGGTCGTCCCGCTGCGCGCTCCGGTTGATGAAGCACAGCTGCTGCAGTCCTGCGCGGAGCTGGCCCGGCAACGGCTGAATCTGGTGCGGCCGCTGTGGAAGCTGTGGCTGTTGCCCGGCCTGCCGGAGGGCCGGGTTGGGCTGTTCTTCAAGCTCCATCACGCCGTGGCCGACGGGGTCGCCGGGGTTGCTGCGTTCGGCGCGCTGCTCGACCCCAACCCCACCGTCGCCGCGGCCGCGCCCATCCCACCGGCGTGGGTGGCGTCCGCTCCGCCGACCAGACGCGAGCTTCTGCACGACAATGTGCGCCGGCGGCTCGAAGCGCTGGGCCGGGCCCGATCCAGCCTCACCGGCGCAGCCGGCACCCTGCGCCAGACGCGGCGCGCCCTGCCGGCGTGGCGGGAGTTCTTCGCCGAGCGGCGCGCTCCCCGGACCAGCCTCAACCGCCCGATCGGCGACCGGCGCCGGCTGGCCATCATCCGCACCCGCCTCGACCTGGTCAAACAGATCGCCCACGCCCACCACGCCACGGTCAACGACACGGTGCTCGCCGCGGTCGCCGGCGGCCTGGGTGAGCTGCTGCACGCCCGCGGCGAACCCGTGCACGAGCTAGCGCTTCGGGCTATGGTGCCGATCTCCCTGCACACCGAACAACCCGGTCAGGCGAACGGCAACCGGGACTCAGTGATGGTCGTGCCGCTGCCGATCGGGGAGTCCGACCATGCTCGCCGGCTGCAGCTGATCGCGGCGCAGACCGCCGAACGCAAACACAAGGCGCGTCCGCAGGTGGGCAGCGGCATCTTCGGATCCGCCCTCGCTCAGCACGCATTCGTGCGTCTGCTCGCCCGACAGCGGCTCATGAACATCACGGTCACCAACGTCCCGGGACCGCCCGTGCCGCTATACCTCGCCGGGGCGCCGCTGCTCGAGGTGTTCCCCACGGTGTCCCTGGTGGCAAACCTCACCCTGTGCGTCGCCGTGTTGTCCTACGCCGGGCAGCTCAACATCACCGCGGTCGCCGACCGGGACAGCTGCGCCGACCTCGACATATTCGCCGACGGCGTGCGCCGCGCGCTGGACGGACTCACCCGGTCCGTTCCCGTGCCTGCATCTTGAGAAGAGACAGCTGGCACGGCCAACTGGAAGGAATGAGTCCTATCTCCAGTTAGGGTGGCGATCAGCGGACGCCGCCCATTGGCTAGTGGGCTGACCACAAACGTATATCGCGTCGGCTGGCATCAGGAGCGAGTCAGCGTCAGCCCCCGGTGGCCCTCTCTGGACCTGGTCGAATCACGCTGGCCGCGTGTGCCCGCAGAGCGCTACCAGCGCGGCGGGCATTCGGGTGGCAGCGCATACGCCAGCTGCATGCTCTGCCGCGGCGCCAAGAGCCTGACCATCATGCAGCGGAAGGACAAGACCAGCGCTGGTCTGACCGCTCGCGTGTCTGACCAGAGGCAAGCGCCGCCCCGAAACGTCAGGCTCGGCGAGGACGCTGGTTGCGTCCGGCTATCGGCGTCGCGGTCGGAATCGTCACGGTGGCCGTGCTGCTTCTCGGATTTGGGATGGGGATTCTCCTTCTCGATGAGGGTCGAGCGCCCCGCAGGAGCTCTACAACTCGAGACCGGCTCCACGACTTTTGGCGCGTCGGCGTGAGCCTCGACGATCGACAGATCTGCGTCAACAATGGCCGGTGACCGCGGTCTGCGGCCGTGCTGGTTAACTGCTGGTGGATCCGGCCAGGGTGACCGGTACGGTGTGGGATTCGCCGTTTCGCATGATCGTGATCGGCACCGTATCGCCGGGTGCGTAGGAGCGCACCGCGGCGATCAAGCCGGTCGAGTCGTCGATGCGTTGCTGACCGACCGATGTGATCACATCTCCGGGCTTGATGCCGGCCTTGGCGGCCGGGCCGTTGGGCGTGACATTGGTGACTGTCGCTCCCGCGGCACTGGTCGGACCGCCTCCTTGAGCGGCCGGCGCGGCGGCTACCGAGACACCGATGATCGCGTGGCTGGCCTGCCCGGTGGTGATCAGCTCAGCCGCGATCCGGGTCGCCTCATCGGAGGGGATGGCGAAGCCGATGCCGATGTTGCCGCTGCTGGCGGTTTCGCCGCTGCCCGAGCCGGCAGTCGCGATCGCAGAGTTGATCCCCACGACATGGCCGTTGAGGTCGACAAGCGGTCCGCCGGAGTTGCCCGGGTTGATCGCAGCGTCGGTCTGGATTGCGTTGAAGATCGACTCACCGGAGTTGCCTGCCTGCACTGGTCGCTGAAGTGCGCTGACTATGCCGGAGGTCACGGTGTTGGACAGTCCGAGCGGCGCGCCGACTGCGACCACGCCCTGTCCGACCTGCAGCGTTGACGACTTCGCTAAGGTCGCCGCGGACAGCTTCATCTGGTCGGACAGCTTGATCACGGCCAGATCGTCGGTCGGATCGGTTCCCACCACTGAGGCTGCCTGTGAGGTCCCGTTGGCAAGCGTCACCGCGATCCGGTTCGACGATGCTGCCGAGGAGCTGTCCAAGGTCACCACGTGATTGTTGGTCAGCACGTACCCATCCGGGCGGATGATCACACCCGAACCCGTACCTGCGCCCTGGTCTCCGGCCGACACATTTATCGTGACCACGCTCGGGCCGATCACCGTCGCCGCGGCCGCCACCGTCCCCGCCGCACGCTCGGTGGCCGGAGCCTGCGCAGTAGTCACCGATATCGCGGACGACGAGGCGTGGTCGCCATCCAAGGCCGCATAGGCACCGGCGCCGATCCCCGCGCCGACCACGGCCGCGACGAGGGCCATCACCATGGCCGGGCGACCGATCTGCGGCCGCACAGACCCGTGACCTTCGCCGGCCGCGTCAAGTGTCGCTGTGGGGCCGGACGCGTCACCGAGCTGTGGGCGTTCCTCGGCTGCGAGGTCTTCGCCGCTGTCAGTCAGGCTCATCTCCGCGACCTCCGTCCCGCGAACACGCCAGTCGTGCTGCCACTAACGCTGCGCCATCGGGCACTCCGCCGGCAGGGAGGATCGTCCCTAGACCGCACGTCGGTCTTCCCGATCCTGCCCGCCTGTGGCGCCCACCGGGCAGCGGCGATCCCTTGGTTCAGGGACGCGCCCGAAATGTGGGCCGATGAAGGCCATCCGTCCGTAGCGGTGGCGCTACCCAGCCAGGAAGCGTCAAGGGTGGTAGCCAACACCGGCTAACGCGGCGCTACGCGCGACCCGGGGGTCCGATGGAGCAGGACATGCCGAACAGTGCCACCAGGATCAGGGTCTTCGCGCCGCCGGACCGGGCCTCGGTCAGCGGCCAAGTTGTCGACCCGCTCAGCGCGGCGTGGGTTGTCGAGGACACCTGCTCGTTGATGACCATCCAGCCTCGACCGCGCCGATCGACCTCACCGGGTCGGCTCGTGTAGGCGGCGCTGATCAGCGCCAGGTGCGTTAAGGCCTGGGGGAAGTTGCCGCGCGCTGAACCAGGCCTTCGTGTTGCCGAGTCGCGGGTACCGGTCGATCTGCCGCTGGTCTTCGAAGAAGGCCAGGACAACCCCAGATGACCGCGCCGATGACGGCGGCGCCAGTGAGCAAGCCACCGAGCCCAGTAGCCGGCGATCGCCGGATGTCCCCTGCTCGTCCCTGTCGCCGGCAGCTCAAACGAGAGGTAGGCGATCAGGACTACGACACGCCGCAAGTGGCGGGGGTGGCGCAGACTCTATGGACGGCAGCACCGCGCCGACCACCGAGTCGGCAGCCTCCGGGCACGGCCCGCGACCGCAGTACAGCCGCAAGATGCGACGATGATCACGCGGCTGTTCCGATAGAGGGGCTGGGTCGTGCTGTGGCGATGGGCGTCCTGGTGCGCGGGTGCAGCGCTGCTCATCGCCGCCGGGATGGCTCTGGCGCTAACCGTCCGGGTGCCCGGCGCCGGCGGCCGGTCGGCGTCGTGCGGTTCCGGGTGGGACGTCGTCGCGGGCCGCGCTGGGTGGCAGCAGTGGTGGGCACACGACCTCGGCGACCCGGCCGGGAACACTCAACTGGTCCGCACGGACTCGTGCCCGGATGCGGTCAACGACCGGATCGTCACCTCCGGGGCGCTGGCCGCCGGTGCCGTCGCAGTCGTATTCGCCGGCGCACTCGTGCCGCGGCGGCGGCGTGAGCGTCCTGGCCAGGGGCGCCGGCTTCGCCTGGTCGGCGCGGGTGTGACGGTTCTCGGCGGCGTGCTGACCGTGGCCGGGCTGGCCGGGCTGGCGCTGCTCACTGCTGATCCGAACGCGTCGCTGTTTCTGTACGTAAGCCGGACCGCGGTCGTCCTGGTAGGGCTGCTGCTCCTGTTGCCGGCGGTCTTGCTTATCGTGGTCGGCCGCGGGATGAGCGTGCTCGCGGAGCACCTGGCAGAGGAGACCCGCGATGAAACGCCGTGACCTGCTCCTCGGCCTCGCGTCGGTGACCATGGCCGGTGGATGTGCGCAGCGCGCGCCGTCCTGGATCCGGGCCGGAGATGCCCGGTACAGCAGGCAGATCGCGTTGCCTGCCCCGGTCCTCACCGGCACGTTCTCGCTCGAACAGGCGATCAGCAGCCGTCGGTCGATGCGCTCGTTCAAGCCGAACCCGCTACCGATGGCGACGATCGGCCAACTGCTGTGGGCCGGGCAGGGCATCACCAGCACGGACGGCAAACGCGCCGCGCCGTCCGCGGGCGCGCTCTATCCGCTTGAGCTCTACGTCGTGACGGCGAAGCAGATCATGCACTACCTGCCCCGCGGTCATCGCGTGGAGATCCGCGACACCGCGGACCTGCGGGCGCAACTGCAGACCGCCGCATTCGGGCAGGACCCGGTCGGCGCCGCGCCGGTCGTCCTCGTCGTGGCCGCCGCGCTCGACCGCACAAGTCGCAAGTACGGCGCGCGCGCCAGGGCCTTCGTCGACCGGGAAGCCGGACACGCCGCGCAGAACATCCTGCTCCAAGCGACCGCGTACGGATTGGCGGTAGTGCCGATCGGAAGTATCGACCCGGCCCGGGCGGCGACCGCGCTCGCCCTGACCGCCGAGCAGACGGTCCTATACCTCATTCCGGTCGGCGTGCTCCTGTGATGACGCGGCCAAACGGAATGTCCTGCGAGCAACGCTACGGGACGACGGCGTGGCCATCGTCGCGACCTTCGCGGCGGACGGCCCGGAGCGCTGCTCGGGGCTATCGGTCGCCCGGTACGGACCGGACGCGCTCGTGGCGGCGTTGGGAGACGACCTTGAGATGGTGATGAGCCGGCGTGAGGAGCACACAACGCCCACCGGTGCGGTGCAACCGTTCACCTGGGTCGTCGTGCGGCTGTCTACAGGCCGTGCGCCACGAGAGAGGCCACGATGAGCGCATCCATTGATGAAGCGGAGCTGCACGCTCGGGTCCGCGAGGTCCTCGGCAACTGGCCGGTCGTCGGCCTGGCCGTGGGTGTGATCACGAACGGATCTCTGGCCTGGTTTTACGGTCACGGCGTGGCCGATGTCGAATCCGGCACGCCCATCGATCAGGGCACGGTCTTCCGGATCGCCTCAGTCACCAAGACGATGACGGCGATCGCCATCATGCAACTGTGGGAGCGGGGGCAAGTCGATCTCGACGCGCCGGCCAGCGATTACTTGCGCGCCTACAGGCTGATCCCGGCACGAGCGGGCTTCCGCCCCCCGACGCTGCGGCACCTGCTGACCCACACCGCCGGGGTCCGGTCCGTCCGCAAACCCTCCGACCTGCTCCGGCCGGCGCTCGGCTGGGGTGTTCCGGCCGGGCAGCCGACCCCCACACTCGCCGAGTACTACCAGGACGGCCTGCACGTCGATACCGAGCCCGGAACGAGATGGGCCTACTCCAACAACGGGTTCGCCACACTCGGCCAGATCGTCGAGGACGTCAGCGGCCTTCGGCTTGACCACTATCTGCGCGAGTACGTATTCGGGCCGCTCGGCATGAACAGCTCCGATCTGGTCCGGTCCGAGCGGGTCCGGCCGCGCCTCGCCACCGGGTATGAGATTCGCTCCCGCGGAGCCACGGCGGTCCGGGACCTCGAGATGGTGCAAGCCGGGGGCGGCGCGGTGTACTCGACCACGGGTGACATGGCCCGCTATGCCGCCGCGCTGCTCGGCGGCGGGGCTAACTCCTGCGGCGCCGTGTTGAAGCCGCGGACCCTCGCTGAGATGTTCGAGCCGCACTACCAGCCTGATCCCCGGATACCGGGCATGGGCCTGGGCTTCTTCCGCGGCCAGGCGGGCGGCTATCGCACCGTTGGCCACGATGGGATCTGGCTCGGCTTCCACTCTGCGGTCACGCTCGTTTCCGAGGAGGGGATCGGCGTGGTCGCGTTGACCAACACCGGGCCGTTCAGTCCGTTCGCCGCCACCGGTCCGGTGGCCGACGCTGTCCTGCGGTGCCTGCTCGGCCTGCCCGAGGACGTTCCGGCCACCGATGTCCCGGAGCGACCATGGGCTTGGCATGCGCTGTGCGGCTCCTACTCGTTCGGTCCGGGGATCCTCACCGATCCCCAGCCCAGAATGCTCGGTCCCGCGGTGGAGGTGGTCGTCCGCCGTGACCACCTCGTCGTGCGCGGGCAGCTCCCCCTGCCGGCCATCCGCAGAGGGCTGCGCCTCCACCCCGACGCCGGTGATCCCGACGTGTTCCGACTCATCCTGCCCGGCTTTGGGTCGGGCACGTCGCTGGTCGTGTTCAGCCGCGATTCAGCCGGCGAAGTGACCGGGATGCACCTTGGCATGCAGCCAATGTCCTTCCGCAAGCGTCCCCGCCCGACGCGGCGGCCAGGACGAGCTTGACGGTCGCAGCAGGAACGTCTCTGAGCGACCAGGTGCCGGTACGGCTCGACCTCGGAAACGGTCGCGAACGCTCCGCACGCATTGGGACGGTGCCGCCGACCGTCAGTGGCGG
Organism: uncultured Actinomycetota bacterium; assembly: GCA_963748415.1. Classification (GTDB taxonomy): domain Bacteria; phylum Actinomycetota; class Actinomycetes; order Mycobacteriales; family Jatrophihabitantaceae; genus CAVVJA01. The sequence goes on from CAVVJA010000021.1 coordinate 20,374, forward strand.
GATCTCCGGGTGCGTACGGGTCGCGGAGTGCTTCCCTTTCGGCGCAGCGGCGTGGCACAGCAGCCGCTCCACCCAGTCGTGGGTGTAGAACCCGGGCGGCCGATCCCCATCTGCATCAGCCACGGCCACACCAGCTCGGGTGGCGCCTCGATCGTCACCGCTCGGGTGCTCTGGACGCGCGGGTTCGGCGGGCGGTCGTCGCCGGGAAGCGGCTCGCTGGCCTCCTCGGCCGTCGCACCCCACCGCAGCATCCTCGGCCGCCACAGCGGTTAGCCGGCCACCTCGGCGGCGACGGGGCTGCTCCTACCGGTGCGTACACCGTCCGATGAGTGGTCATCGCGTCACGTCCGGAATCCGCATGTCCGTGACGCTGAGCACGGCCAGGAACCGCTCGAGAGCGTGGACGGCGACACGGGCGGCGGGTGACCACCTGGTCCCGACCAGGTCGAACGCGTGGTCGGTGTGCGGCAGGTACACCGCCGTCACCGGAACCGCTGCTTCCTCGAGCCGACGTTGCAGCTGCCGGACGGCGGCGATCGGTGCCATATTGTCGTGTGTCCCGTGCATGAGCAGGGTGCGCGGGCAGTCGGGACGGACGTAGTTGACCGCGGAGACCGGCGCGTAGCGATCGGGCACCTCCTCTGGGGTGCCACCGACGAGCCAGTCCGCGCGACCGGCGTAGGTGGCGAACTGCAGCCGCAGCCGGGCGGCGTTGTCGCCGAACAGCCGCACCAGCGCTCGCGGTGGCGGCGCGGTCCAGTCGGGTTGCCGGTCGTCCGGATGGCAGACCCTGTCCTGGCTGGTATGCCAGTACATTGCGTCGAGGCCCACCTCGCCGTACAGCGACACGACCGCGCACACCCGCAGGTCGGACCCGGCCAGCTCGGGCGGGGTCAGCCCGGGGGCATCGTATCCGTAGGCAGCCAACAGAGACACGTGGCCACCCGCGGACCCCCCGGCGAGCACGATCCGATCGGGGTCAACACCGAGGTCAGCGGCGTGTGCGCGCACCCACGCGACCGCGCGCTCGGCGTCGGCGACCATCCCGACGACGTCGGTCTCCGCGAACAGCCGATAGGCGACATCGACGACGGTGTGCCCTTGCGCCGCCAGGTGCCGGAACAGCGGCCGGGTCGCGACGTCCTTGTCGAGGATGCAGTAGGCGCTGCCGTGCAGGTAGACCACCGCGACACCCGACGCCGGCACGCCGGCAGGCGGCTGTCAGAGGTCGCACAACAGCACACGGCCGCTGTCGGCAACCGTGGCGAACGCCACGTCCTGGCGCAGCCGCGGCTCCGAGCTCCGCCGCAGCGGCCCGGTCCACCATCGATGGACCATCCTCGAGCGACGCCCGGGCGGGATGCGCTCGTCCCAGCCGGCTCCGAGCGCACCAGCCAGGTCGACCGGTACCGCACCGACCCGGACAATAACGAGGATGGCGCCTGCGGCCGCGACCGCAGCCGGGGCCGCGATCCACCACGACCCGAACACCGCCCCGACGATCGCCACAGCGGTCCCGATGACCGCGATGAACGGGACGTACCCGACAGCGAGCCACTTCTCGACGAACAAGTAGATGCCCACTGGCCGCCACCGGAACGGGACGTACAGCAGAGCACACCACAGCAGAAGCAGAAACGCGACAGCGATACCCAGTCCAGTCATAGCGACTCACCTCGATCCGCGATCGCCACGACGTGTTCAGGCCCCCGGGCAAGCACAACCAGCCCGAGAACCCGGACCTCAGAACCCGGACCTCAGCACACATGCTCCACGCGCAAGCGCGCTCCGCTAAGGGCCGAAGGTCCGTCCTCGGCAGATGCCAAGTCCTACTCCGGCCCACCACGTCAGTATCAGCGCAGATACGGTCCAGACAGCCGCAACGGCAAGCATCCAACCAGGACTAGTGCGACCCCGGAGGACTCGCGGCCACGTCGACGTGCCCGACGTAGTGCCTGTACCAATCGCTCGCAAGCAGCGCCACCTCTGCCAGCGTCCCCGGCTCCTCGAACCGCGTGTTCGGGTTCATCTTGCGCCCGCGGCGTCCGCATGCTGAACGACAAACCGAAGGCAGCGTCGCGTGACATTCCCGCCGTCACACGGCTATCTGATGGCAAGATCAGATAGCTGGACGGCTAGGGACCATGGACCCTAGCGGGTCGCATCCAGATCTGTTGCATTGACAGTGGCAAGTGAGGGGTGTGGCGATGACCGTAGAAGAGGCCGGACTGGATTCGCTGGTGCGCGACCGAGCCACCCGGCGGCTGAAAAAGCGTCGGGGCCTCTACGCATGTGTGGCGGGTTGACGCCTTCGATGAGGAGCAGATTCGTCGCGAGATGGACCGGCTGCAGCGACGGCGATGACGCTCGAGGCAGTCCGGCGAGCCACTTGAGTCACATTCGCAGTAAGGCGAGCGCGCGGGGACGGCGAGCGGATGGCGGGAAGGAAAACTGATGAACGCGGATGCGATGATTCAGACCACGAAGGCTTTGGTCGCTCCGGGTAAGGGGATTCTCGCTGCAGACGAGAGTTCACCGACGATTGCCAAGCGCTTTTCTTCGATCGGCCTTGAGTCCACCGAACCGCGCCGCCGAGCATACCGGGAGATCCTGTTCACGACTTCAGGCATCGGCGATTACATCAGCGGCGTGATCCTCTTCGACGAGACGATCCGCCAGTCGACCGCAGATGGCACGCCGTTCCCGGAGGTGCTGCGGGCCGAGGGCGTGATACCCGGGATCAAGGTCGACGCCGGGACAACGCCGCTTGCCGGATATCCGGGTGAACTGGTCACTCGCGGCCTGGACGGGCTGCGCGAACGGTTCGCCGAGTATGTGTCCCTTGGAGCGAGATTCGCGAAGTGGCGCGGCGTGCTGCGCATCGACGACCATCGCCCAACCGCGACGTGCGTCCAGTCGAACGCGCATGCCCTCGCCCGGTATGCCGCGCTCGCTCAAGAAGCGGATCTGGTTCCTGTCGTCGAGCCTGAGGTGCTCATGGATGGCTCGCATACCATTGACCGTTGTGCCGAGGTCACCGCGGACGTGCTTCGCGCGGTCTACGAACAGCTCGCCCGGCACCGGGTTGTCCTGGAAGCGAGCCTACTGAAGCCAAACATGATCCTGCCCGGCAAGGACTGTCCGGTCCAGGCAAGTACGGACGAGATCGCAGACGCGACGATTGCCGTGCTGCGCGAGACTGTGCCGGCCGCCGTACCGGGGATCGTCTTCCTGTCCGGCGGGCAGACCGACGAGCAGGCAACCAGTCGACTCAATGCGCTGAACCGTCGCACCCCGCAACCTTGGGAACTCAGCTTCTCCTTCGGCCGCGCTCTACAAGGCGCCGTGCTACGCGCCTGGAACGGCGACAACACCAACAAGTCTGCCGGACAGGCGGCTCTGCTGCACCGGGCCGCCATGAACAATGCAGCACGCCACGGCACCTACCAGCCCGACATGGAGTCCGCAGTACCCGCGCGGAACGCGCTCAGATCCAAACCCGAGACCGCTGCGCGGTAACCAGTCTGTCGCTGCCCGGCCGAAGGCAGCCGAGCCAAATGCTTGAGCTCGCGCGATCCGACAACGAAGTCCACGGTGACCCAGCTTTCCGGTGGGTGCTCCAGAATGCCTTCAACGCGATATTGCTGGATTCATTTGCAGGCTCAAGAGTCGAGTGGCGCCACGCGCGAGGATCACCGGCGGTCGGTGTCCGGCGCGGATGGCGGTTTGGGTCCGGCATCAGGCGTCCGCCCGGAGCGAAAAGGCCCGTACGTAGAAGAACATTCCTCAGCACTGACTCATGGAGGGGTTCATTCGCCGACGGCGTGGGTGAGCGCCGAGGGCCGCCACCATGAACAGAACAAGGTCCACGCGGCGCGTGATGTCGCTCGCCAGGAACACCGTTTCGGTGGCCGTGCAGCTTTCCGGTGCTAAGCAGCCATCGTTAGTGTCCGTGTCCAGGAGTCGCGATTATCTCGGTGTAGCGCCTCCAGCTCTGGGCCGCCGGTGCAGGCGGCAACGGCTTCGGTAGTTCAGCCTCGCGGTCAGCGATCAGGCTACCTCGCAATCGATCTCAACTCCCTGACACTTCCAGTGCTCGTGATCGCGGAGATCCAATAAGGAGGTGACAGTCCCTGGGAGCAAGAGATGCAACCAATCACAGCGAATATGAGGAACGGCATAGATCACTTCTTCTACGGTAAACCGCACCTATGCCATCGAATATGCGTAGCGACAAGTGAGCAGTATGCAAGACGTCAGAACACCCTAGACGGGGCCCGAAGTGGCGTAGAGATAAGATCACAGCGTCCTGCACCAGATCTAGACGGATGTTCGTAGCGACCGTTTGAGACCGTTTAGTAATTCGAAGCAGAGTCGATCTTTCCAAGCAGTGCCAGCGATCAAAGCTTCAGTTGTCCTTGGCCTCGCGGATGCTCTCGACTCGCTGCTTGGCCTGGTCGCGGATGATCACGCAGTCACCGGCCATGATTGCGCTCGAACCAAAGGAACGCGCGGTCTGTGTAAACGTTGCGATCACCGAGGCGTGGCCGATGCCGACGCACGCGGAATACCTGGCGCACTGCTGGGCCGTTCATTAATTCATCTTCTCTCGCGCCTCTATGAAGTCGTTCCACAACCCCAATTATTATTCTCCTCTGGTTAAACAGGCAATGCAAGAGTTTGTGACGCAAGGAATAAGAGGACTTCGAGTGAGGTCAGGCTTAGATATCCGAAGACAATGCCCTGCTATTTTACGACCTTAGCCATGCAGCTAGCCAGGAACCAAAGACGCCAGACATGGGCGAGACGCCCTCAAGTAGCCGTAGAGACACGATCACAGCGTACTGGACCTAACCCTGAGGTGTGGTTCGTAGCCACGTCTTGAGACCGGCTAGTGATTTGTAGTTCGAAGCCGTTAGAGCTGCGTCCACGAACGTGGTTTATGGATCTTGACCCGTTCGGCGTGCAGCCATAGTTGAGACAGCCACCGAGTCGATCTTTCGAAACGAGTGGGTCGCCACCTCGTACGAACGATCTTCGACCAGCCCGACCCCCGCCCGGGAACCGGTAGCCCGCCGGCGCAGACAACGACGCTGATCTCCAGTCGGTCACCAACGCAGTGTCTCGGATACCGCCCAGACGCCGCCAACGCAACAGAGTCCCCGCCGCGTCTTACCGCTCAACACACCGGTCTCCGCCACGACCTCGCGTACCGGATCAAAGACACGGTCCGGCCGATCCGAGGCGGCCAGCCGACGCCGCCAGTACGTCAACGTCGTTGCATGGAACGCCGCCGCGGTGACCGGCAACCCGCACGCCGCCTTCCATCGCAGGTCGTAGGTGACGGCGTCCACGGTATCGCTGTCGGGCAGGCCATGCAGCGCCTACAACCTGATCACGCTGGGCCATCACATCCGCGGGTACTGATGGACGACCACGCCCGGACGGGAACAGGTCGGCGAACATCGCGTCAGGAAACAGCTCCCGCCGATGCGCCGCCGGAAAACGCGAACACGCTGCCCGGCTTCAACAGATGCCCGGCCACCGACTCGACATCGAGAAGATCCCGCTGATCCTCAGACCGTCCCTACACCCGAAGACCATCCCGAAACAGAAGATCAACAAGTCGAGACACACGGATTATTCAGGGCAGTCCTAGGAGCTCACCAGCTCGTTGGCTTACCGGGTGTGTAGAGCCACACTTGGAAGAAGTCCGACAGGTCCTGTCCGGAGATCTGCTCGCTCAGGCCGATGAATTCCTCCGTGGTAGCGGTGTCGTACTTGTGCTGCGCGGTCCAGGTTCGCAGGATCTGGAAGAACGGTCCGTCGCCGATTTTCTCCCGCAGCGCCTGCAGCGTCATCCCGCCGCGGCGGTAGACCGCGCTGGCGAACATCGTGTCCCGCTGCGGGTCGGCGACGATGATCTTCCAGAACGAGCTGCTCGCCGGCCGGCTGTTGTAGTCGTTGAGGAAGTCCTGGTGCGCGGTACGAACGCCGAGGTGCTCGTCCCAGAGGTACTGGGCGAAGGTCGCGAACCCCTCGTTCAGCCAGATGTGCTTCCACGTGCGCACCGACACGGAGTCGCCGAACCACTGATGCGACAGCTCATGCGCGATCGTGCTGGTGCTGCGCACCGCGGAGTACAGCGGCCGCGTCTGCGTCTCCAGCGAGAAGCCGATGGTCTGGCCGTTGTACGTGGCGTTGTCTGCGATGGCACCGGTCGAGTCGAACGGATAGGGACCGAACGTGTCGTTCCAGAGGTCGGTCGCTTCGGCCGTCGTGTCGTAGAAGAAATCCATTGCGGCCGGGTTGCTCTGGAGCAGGGTGGGATCGAGGCCCACGGTCTCCGGGATGCCCCCTGGCGTCGTGCCGGTCTTGAAATCCCACTGGCCGATCCCGACGGTGGCCAGGTAGTTGGACATGGGGTGCGGCTCATCCCAGACCCACGTGGAGTTCTTGGCCGACTGCGTGTGGTTAACCAGCCGGCCGTTGGCGATCACCTCGAGGTCGGCGGGGACGGTCACGCGGAACGTCCACGTGGCCTTGTCGCTGGGATGGTCGTTGAGCGGGATCCATGTGGACGTGGCGTTCGGTTCGTCGCCCATGAAGGCCCCGTCGTCGGTGTGGAGGAAGCCGTAGGGAGAGCCGAACACGATCGGCGATCCCACGATCGTCTCGGGCACTCCTGCGTAGCGAACGTTCACGGTGAACGCGGAGCCATCCGCGATCCCTACGGCGGGTGTGATCACCAGCTCCTGGCCGTCACGGGTGAAGGTCGCCTCCTGGTCGTTCACCTCGATCCCCTTGACCGTGAGCTGCTGGAAATCGAGATCGAACCGCGACAGATTCTGTGTCGCCTTCGCCGTGATCTTGTTCAGCGCATCCAGCCGATCGGTGGTGGGGTCGTACGAGAAGCGCAGGTCGTAGTGCTGGACGTCGTAGCCGCCGTTGCCCTCGAGCGGGAAATAGGGATCGCCGATACCGGAGCCGCCGGGCGAGTACTGGCCCGGCTCGGCTGCCACCGCCGGGACGCCGACCGCCAAGCAGGCCACAGACAGGCCCACGGCTGTCGCTATCCGTCTGTACTTCATGAAGGCCTCCTCACTGGATGTGCGGACCCGTGCTGGAACCCTCGATACCCCCAAAGCGGACGAATGGTCAAGAGTCTTGATGGATTACGCCGAGTCCCTCATGGTGTTGAGCTCTTAGCCCACGACTCTCGAAAGCGGCCGGAAGTGCAAAGTGAGGTCGCGGGCAGCGCCGCGGGGGTGGTGGTCGGCGCAGTGTTCGTCGATCTCACCGGGGCGGCGTGCCTCCCCGCGGAAAGACCGGCTCGCCAACGATGAGCAGGTCAGCGTGCCGGTTGACCAAGTGCTTGGGGCGGTCTGGCCAATCCCCCAAAGTGGCGGCGCACCGGAGCAACCCCTGATCGGACGGCCGGGTCGCCGAGGCGAGGCACGGTGGCCAGCTCGGACTCCTGGGAGTCCAGCGCCAGCGGAACAGTGAAGCAGGCGAGGCCGAAGTCGGCGGGCAGATGACTGCGGGTGAGTGTGAGGCTCTCGTCCCGATCGGCGACCTCGGCGCAGTAGCGCACCAGCGGCGGCCGGGCGGGTACAGGTTCGCGGCCTGGAGCCGGGCAATCTCGCGTTGGGCGATCGCCCGATCGGCCAGGGCCGAGCGGGCCAGGCGGGTGTACCGGCAGCCGCTCGGCGCGGATTTGTGTGCTCGTACACCACGGCGAGCCGCGCTCCCCTGCCCACGAGGTCGGCGCGGACCTCGGCCAGTGCCTCGGGCTCGAGCACGTGCCCCCGTCTGTTGCGGTGAGGGCGATCAACATGGCGATCCTGTCCGACAAACACGCACTCGAACACCCCCGAATCGTCGGCACAGACCATGTCGGCAATCGTGTGGCGTACCAACGCCGCGAGCTTCGCTTGCGGATGAATCAATCAACAGCTGGCTCTCGGCTGTAGGTCTGCGCTACGAGGTCAGCGGCGGCTTGCGTGTCGTACAGGTGCGTCATTGTCTGTGCTGTGACTTCAGATGGTGTTGCGCGAACTGGGTGATGGTGTACGGCGGCCGACAGCAGATGCGCTGGACGGTATCGGTGACCGGGATGGTGAGTGCGCCGGTGGCCACGTCGTGGAGCGCGTCGGCGAGGAATTGTGCGTACTCGTGGGGGAAGCCGCGGGTGGTCAGGTGAGTGATGAACGCGTCGATCGGGACATTCTCGTAGCTGATGGGGTGGCCCAGGGTGGTGCTGAGGGCGGCGGCGACCTGGGCATGGTCGATCGCTTCCGGGCCGGTGAGTTCGAGGATGCCGGACGGCCCGTCGGCGGTCATCGTCGCGACGGCGACCTCGGCGATGTCTCGGGTGTCGATGAAGGGGATGCGCCCGGTGCCGGCCGGTAAACGCAGCTCTCCGCTGTCGATCATCGACGCGAACGATCCGGTCGTGAAGTTGTCGAGGAACCAGGTCGGCCGCAGCACCGCGCTGTGAACGGCTGCGTCAAGCAGTGCTGATTCGCACACGCGCAGCGCGCTGTCCTCCGGGGCGTGCTCCGCGTCGAGGGAGGAGAGCAGGACGATCCGCTCGACACCAGACGCGGCCGCGCTTCGGATGAGGTCGGGCGTCCTGTCCGGAGCGCCGGGGTGAGTGAACGGGATGAGGATGTACGCCGCGTCGCTGCCCGCGAACGCGAGAGGCCAGGAGCGTTGATTGTCCCAATCGAAAGGGATCCACTGCCCGCGGCCGGCCGGTTGGCGGGACAGAGCGCGCACCTGCCAGCCCCGTTCGAGTGCGGTCGAGACGACGTTGCGCCCAGTCTTTCCGGTCGCACCGGTGATGGCGACGGTGTAGTCCGACATAGCTTCTCCCTGCCGGCCACCGGAACACGCGTTCACGACGGCCGGGCCTGTCTCGACAATGCGGCCCTGTCCGTCACCGCGACTCGGTCGGCGACCTCACGAGCGAATCCGATGTCGGGGATGACAACCATCATCGTCAGGCGCTGGTGTGCGCGTGCCTTCAATACGTCGGTACCTCTCCGACCAGCTGGGGGGCCAGCGCGGACGTCGGCTCGTCGACGAGCATGAGTTGCGGTCGCAGGCAAGCGCACCGGCGATCGCGACACGCTGTTGCTGAACGCCGGGCCAGAACAAGTGGCCAAATGCCAGAATGGTCAACAGATTGGCCGATCGCGCATCCTGACTTGGCCTCGCGCCTAGCTCAAGGTGATCTTGAAGTTGCTGGGCGATATCGTCGATGGGATCGCCGAGCATTGCTGAGATGCACAGCGATGACGAAGGCGACGGCCCAGGCCAGCGCGGCAGATGCCCACGGACGGCTCATGCTGGAGGCGAGGTCTGGGTTAACCGACGCGACGACGGCCAACTATGCAGCCCCTATGCCTACGGTCCACGTCGGCGTCATCCATCCGCGCGGCAGCGTAGCGGCAAACCGGACACGAGGACGACGGCGATTGCAATCGCGGACTGTATCGGCCAGTGATCCAGACCCAGATGGCCCGTCGGGTCGCCGCGGTCTTCGACCCATCCGATTGACTATGTTCGCTCCGCCCACGGTTGACGCCGGCGGTCGGCGGCACTCGCTGAGCAGCCCGACCCCTGAGTGGACTTGCTGGGATCGCTGGGCGGCGCTGCACGGAGGAAGGACGGTGGCGCGGTGAAGTTGAAACTCGATCTGCACGACATCTACACCGCGGCGAGCACATCGATCGGTGCGCTGCATGCGATCACCGACGAGGCGGTCCCCACAGGTAAGCCGCTTGCCCGAGACGCTTGTTGCGTACCACGCGTCGGGTGACGACGGTCTTCATGCCGCTGGCCCGGGTGACCGGTGCGGTGCCGGCATCCAGCGCATCGAGCAAAACACCACCGCGGTTGTCATGCCCGGGAGGCTACGGCCAACCACCAACGCAGGCCGCCTCCCAAGCGGACTTGGGCGAACGCACGACCTCAAACCTTGCTCCGCAAGCGAAAACAGACACTTCAAGATCATTTATGTGCTCGAAGTTGACGAGCCCCTATTCTCGATCGACGTCGGCAACTGAGCGGCTCCAAGCCCGCCTCCCACCTCGGACCCGCAGGCTGCGCCGCGCGCGCGGCTCGCCCATCCGCCCGGAAGCCCATCGTGATCAAGGCAGCAACGCCGCGGTGTACGCAGACCGATGAGTTATCGAGCCGGGGCCCGTCGTACCTGGAGACCGCTCCATCACCGCACATGAAATGGAGGGCCCGACGATGGGCGTCGTGGAGGTGGACATCTCGATGTCGGTCGACGGCTTCATTACCGGACCGAACGAGCAGGGGGCTGGGTTGGGTGAAGGAGGCGAGTTACTCCACGCCTGGATTTGGCGGGACCCCGACGGACCGCGGCTCCTGGACGACGCGCTGTTCGCTAGCGCGGGCGCCGTCATCACCCGCCGCAAGGTCTACGAGGGAACGGATGGATGGGGTGAGGACGGTTTCTACCAGATGCCGGTGTTCGTGCTCACGCATCGCCCGCACGACGTGGTGGTGAAGGGACGCACGGTGTTCACCTTCGTCACGGACGGCATCGAGCAGGCTGTCGCCCTGGCCCGGGCCGCGGCCGATGAGAAGAAGGTCCACATCATGGGCGGCGCCAGCGTGATCCAGCAGGCGCTCGACACCGGACTGGTCGACAGCGTCCACCTCCACATCGCGCCGATCGTTCTGGGTGCCGGCACCCGGTTGTTCGACTACCTCACCGACCGGATCGAGCTGGAGCGCACCAAGGTGGTGGAATCGCAGTTCGCTACCCACCTGAGATTTCGGGTCATCCACACAGACCGCCCAGCCCGAGCGCCGGCCGGCGAGGGCTCGCTCAGCCGCGCCTGACCGACAGCGGCCGTCGGGGCGGTCGCGTCGCTACCCGATTGCCGGCCCAGGACCTCGACCGGGCTCGGAGGTTCTACGCGGAGATGCTCGGCCTCGAACCCGACGAGGAGCGCCCTGGTGGCCTTCGCTACCAGTGCCGTGAGGGATGGTTTGCGCTGGTCGAGTCGTCAGGGCGACCCTCTGGGGAGCACACGCAGATTGCATTCGAAGTCGAGGGCCTCGAACAAATGGTGCGTGAACTGCGCGCCCGCGGCGTGGTGTTCGAAGAGTACGACTCGCCGGGACTTCAGACCTCCGAGGGCATCGCACGGGGTCGAGGGAAACTATCCGTCCAGCGGAGCAATCGGCGAGCGCGCCGCATGGTTTCGCGACAGTGAAGGAAACCTCCTCGCAGTCGGCCAGCCGATTCGGTGACGGACCACTCGCCAATCCCGGCGGATGAACGTCGATGACGGCGCGTCTGCCATGGACCACACCCCGCTGACGATCGCGACGACCGAGCGTCGCTGCACAACATCCTCAGGATCGTGGTCGCCGACTGGTTCGCTGCGTAGCGGGGCGGACTGCTTGCACTCGAACGGCTTGCACTGGAACCTTGCCTCGCATCCCGTCGACTCGACGGGCCGTTAGCGGACCAAGGTCCGGACCTGCTGCCGAGAGTGCGCCGGTGAGAGAGAGCGTCCGTGCGAACTGGCACTCCGAGTGGCACCCTGTCGTGGGGAAGGTGATCGCGATGCAGAGCACCGGATGGCACGTCATCATCGAGTTCGACGAGGACGACCGGCACACCCACGCGACGGCGACCGCACGGGTCCGGGAGGACCGCCCGATGACCGCACGCGGCGACGCATATCGAAATCCGAGCGACTCGAGTCAGCCGTTGGTCGGTGAGGAGATCGCCGCGGCGCGGGCACTGATCGACCTCGGGACCCAGTTGCTGCAGGCTGCCGCCACTCAGATCGAGCAGGTCACTAACCAGCCCGCTGATCTGGTCCGCTGAGGCGTGACGCTCCCGGGCCGGCGGCCCGACGCTCGGCCTGGCTCTGCCGGCTGACCAGGCGGCGGCCGCGATTCGCGAGCAGATCGGCGATGGGCTGTACGGCGCGACCAGTGCCGCTGCGGTGTTCTCGGCCTTGCTGCGCGGCACCTCGGACCGGAAGACCCAACTTCCGTACCTGGCCTGTGACTGCGAAGCAGCATCACGTTGGTGCCAGGCGGCAAATGCAGTTTATGAGGAGAGCAGTCAGCTGGCTCAAGCACTGATCTTCCTGCGCACATGCTCATCGATCACGCGGCTAGTCGCCTTCACAATTGGCGGCATCGACGTGACCCGATGGTTGACGGCGCCCGATCTCGTGACGTGCGCTCAGGCGGCGCTTCGGACATTGGCGGCCAACCTGGGCCAGCTGCTCAGCAACGGGCACGCGGCCGCCCGGCGCCACGGTCGTGGTGACGAGCAACTGCGATCCCTTCCTCGCGCGGTGATTCGCTAGCCCCGACCTGGCCTCCCTCAGCACCTCCTTGCAGGCCGTGGTCGACGGCGCCATCGCTGCCGTCACCTGAGGGAACGCAGGAACCATCGCCGACGTCGCGACCGCCTTCAAGCCCACCAACACCACTCTCATTCAAGGGTGCAACGAACGTCGTCACGATCTGCGAGCTCCCCTGGATGTGCAGCAAGAATGACGGCCATCCCAACGACGCCGGTTAGGCGCTGATCGCCCCCTGGGCCGCCACCGCGACTGCATCCGCGGGGCTGAACTAGGGCACGACCCGGCTGCGGGCCAAGGAGAATCGCGTCCCAGCTGCATCGATGTGACAAAGCGGACGACGATCCGCCAATCAGCGGGCAGGCGTAGCCTGGGAAGGGTCCGGAGAGTTCCGCTGCAAGGCTGGTGGTTCATCATGAGGACGGGGCATAAGCACAAGCACCCCCTGGAAGCGGGGCTGGAGCACATTAATCCCATCAAGGGCCAGCTGTTGAAGATCTTTGGCCCAGCCGACGGGCGGGGCAACCCGCTTGTTGGCACACAATACGACCCGGTTGTCCGGCAGAAGATCGAGACTGAGCGCCGGCACGAGCGCTGGGCCCGCCACGAGGCACGGCGCCAGGCCCACGCGGAAGGCCGGCACCCGCACCCCGACGGCGGAGGCGGGTAGCCGCAGCCTCGTGAGCACTCCACACCGGACGGCGAATAGGCATTAGACAGGGGAACGGTCTGCCTATCCCAGCCATCCCGACGGGCGAGTCACTCAGCTCCCTCGGGTTGTTGATGTCGCTCACCGACTCTCCGCTCGGCCTGCTCCTTGACTGATCGAAGCGCCCCGTGCTCTGAGTGACAGTGGCGGCGACATCTCCACCCGAATCACCGACGTGACATCCTGCTCAGGTCGTGCTGAATTCGTAGCGAGCTACGGAGCGGCCGGCTGGGCCCGAATTCGGGCGGCCGGCGAGGCGACCGTCATCCATCCTGGCGGCCGTCGCAGTCCGGTTCACGCCATCGAGGTCCCACCCGATGAAGCGGCAACGACTCTTCAGCGCACACTCGAGCCGTACCGCCAATTGTAATTGTCGAGGGCCGCGGCGCGATCCGTGGGACGCAGAAGGGAGTCGCGGAATGCGGCTGAGCCTGAGTATCACGAACTACTCGTGGCCGGAGCCGGCGGCGCGGCTGGCCACGGAGTTGGTGAAGGTTGCGCAGTGCGCGGAGCAGGGCGGGCTGGACACGATCTGGGTCAATGACCATCTGCTGCAGGCCGATCCGACCAGCAGCCGCGATGCGGAGATGCTGGAGGCGTACGCGACGCTCGGGTTCCTGGCCGCACGCACCGAACGGATCCGGCTCGGTGCCATGGTCAGCCCGGTGACGTTTCGTCCGCCGGCGGTGTTGATCAAGGCCGTCACGACGCTGGACGTGCTCTCCGCCGGGCGGATGTGGCTCGGCCTCGGCGCGGGATACCAAGGTGAGGAAGCCCGGGCGATGGATCTGCCGCTGCCCGCTGCCGAGGAGCGTTTCGAACGACTGGAAGAAACGCTGCGTCTCGCGGTACAGATGTGGTCGGGCGGTCAGACAGCGCCGTTCGAGGGCACCCATTATCGGTTGGCGCATCCGGTCAGCAATCCGGCTCCCCTGAGCAGGCCGCACCCGCCGATCTTGATCGGCGGCATGGGTGAGCGGCGCACCCTGCGGCTGGTCGCCACCTACGCCGATGCCTGCAACCTGTTCGACATCCCCGACGACGGCGCCACCGTCAAGCGGAAACTGGCCGTACTGGCCGAGCACTGCGCTCGGGTCGGCCGACCGTTCGACGCAATCGAGAAGACGATCAGCACCCGGTTCACCCCGGCCGAATCGCCCGCGCAGTTCGCCCGCCGCCTGGACCAGATGACCGCCTGGGGTCTGGACCATGCCGTGGTGATCACCTCCGGGCCGTGGACCGAGCACGCCGTCACCCAGCTGGCCGCCGCCGCGCAAGCCGGCACGTCGTGACCGGTAAGGAAGAGGCTCGCAGCACCCAGCGCGCAGGCGCGGGTGTTGGGCAGGAGGAACCAGTCATCGCGGCAGCCCGCTTGCTGATTCAGCGTGATGGAAATCTTGCGCCCGCCGCTGCCGGCTTGCCACCGCGAGACAATGGTGAGACGGGTGCAGCTGACGCGCTGGTTGCTTGTGCGAGCCCGCGTGCGGCCGCTGCCAGCTGACGATGCCTGGTCGGCGCGATGATCCGGCTACGGCTCAGCCCAGGAGACCTGCAACGGCTGCGGTTCGCCTACTCGCCGTTGGCCGAGGTCGCCGAGAGCTTGCACGTGCTGCACTCGGGCAGGTCCCGACTGCACCGTGGCTGGTTCGAGCAAACCCGGACCCGGCTGCGCCGAGTCGATACGCAGCTGCTTCGCGCCCTCGTTCCCACCCCGCGACCGCACGTTCCCAGCTTCGTGCTGTCCGGCGCGGTCGACGAGCTCGCCGAGGTAGGTCCAGCCGGCGCGCACCGCGGCGTCGAACACTTCGCCGATTGCGTGCGCGTCCGCGGGGACGGCGCGACGCACCTGGATGGCGCTCACCCGGACACTTTCACAAGTGCGCACTGAAGGCGCAAACGATTCCGTCCGGTTGCGCCACTGCACGGTCCAGACCAGCCCCGTGTCAGGACTGCACAAGACCCGACTCGCGAACCATCCAGACACGTCGAGTGCCGGATGCATCGGCTCCGTGTCCGTGAGGATGGCTAGTTGCCGCCAAGGGCCGTTAGGAGGAGCGGCCAGGCCCGATGCAGATCTCGTTGCCAGTACGGCCAGTTGTGCGTGCCCGGCCCGTAGAAGTCGTAGCGCGCCGGGATCTTCAGTGCGCGCAGCCGCGCGCCGAAGGCCTGGTTCTCGGTGGCGAGGGCTGATTCGATCGTGCTCGGGGCGGTGCCGGTGGGATCGAGCGGTCCCGGCGTCCCGGTGCCGACGGCCAGGTACAGCCGAGTGCCGCGCAGGTCGGGCGCCAGATCGTACGGATTGTGCGCGGCCCACACGGCGGCGTGCTCGCGTGGATCACCCCACAGCCGCCTCGGGTCCTGGCCCTGGGCGCGGACCAGGCCGACGTAGCTCTGCGACTCCTGCGGGGTCAGGCGCGTGTCGACGATCCCGCTGAAGGACGCTGCGGCGCGGAACATGCCCGGATGCCGGGCGGCGTAGTCCAGCGCGCCGAGCCCGCCCATCGACGCACCGGCGATCGCCATCACCGTGCTGGCCTGGTAGTCCCGCTGCAGGATGCGTGGCAGCTCGAGGAGATGGAACGTTTCCCATCGCGGTCCGACCAGCCAGTCGGAGTAGAAGCCCGCCGGGCCACCGTCCGGCATCACCACGAGCACGTCGCTGCGCGCGGTGAACTGCTCGACGTCGGTAGACCGCGTCCAGCTCCGATACGTGTCGCAGCAGCCGTGCAGCAGGAACAGCACCGGCCACCGCTGCCCGGGCTGCGTGGCGTAGTGCTCGGGAAGCAGCAGCCGGACCATCGCCGTCTTGCCGAGCGCCGGCGAGGCGACCGTCAGATCCCGCGCACGCGCCGACACGACCGTGGTCGCCACGACCTGCAGCCCCGACCCATGCTCCGCGGAACCGGTCGCCGGCAACCGCCTGGATCCGCCGCCGCACCCGACCACCCCGAGCACCAGGACCGCGAGCACCAGCCACCACCGCGCTACCTGATGCCTGCTGATACCTGGGGGCGGAGTAATGGCTACGTCCCGCTCGTCGGCCGGGCCGAGCGCGGTGGCAGCCTGGCGACGCTGGAGGCGATGCTCGATCTGCGAATCGGTGCTCATCCGCTACGGCCGGGTCGGTCAGGCCGGGGTGAAGCGGAATGCTCGGGCGCCGGCGGCCCAGGCGAGGTGGAGGTCGCAAGGGTTCGGATGGCCGGCCGGGTCGAGCCCGATCTGGTTGAACTTAGCGAACTGGTGGTTGCCGAGGGCCATGATCGCGTAGTTGTCAACGACCCCGGCCTCGTCGGTGATGACCTCGACCTCGGCGGTGCGCCGCTTGCCTTTCAGGCGGATCTGCACGGGCTGGCCGGTGCGCAGATTGCGACCCCACCCGAATTGCGTCCCGACGACGAGGTAGTGATCGTGGTGGGTGTAGGCGACCGGGATCGCGTAGCGCCTTCCGGACTCTCGGCCAACGACGTAGACGGTCATCAGCCACCTACCCACGACGCGGCAGAGCAGCGGCGTGCGCAACAAGGCGCGGATGACACGATTCGCTGCAGCCTGAAACGTCAATGTCCGCGCCCGCGGAGTGGCGATCGCGTTGCTCATCTCAATCCCACCTTCTCCCTCCCGGGACGGCTCGAGTCTGAAATCGGCCGTACTGCATTCCTTCCCGATATCACCGACGGCGATGCAAATACGTGACAACGGACCGAACCACCTCGAGAACCGCAGCGGTTTGCGGCCTGCGGTAGTCACGAAATCCTCACGCCGACCCGCAAGGCCGGGCGCCGTGGGCCGTGTCCTTTCCGCGGGACGAATGCGCGCCCCGCACTGGCCGTCGCGCGGCGGGGCGACGCTGATTGGGCGCAACGACATAAGCCCACCCGGCGCGTATAGAGGCCCACGTTCGCGAGCCGCCTGATCGTGCGTTGTCAGCGGGCTGCGCAACCCTGGTCGGTGACAACAGCAGAATCGAAGGAGTTCGCCATGGCCTCGCAGCCACCGCTGGCCAACATCATAACCCTCGGGGTGCACGACGCGGGCGGCTCCTGGTCGGCGACGGTCGCGCCGAGCACACCCGCGGCAACTGCGAGGGTGGCGTGAACGAGCGTGATCTGGACGCGGCGGTCACGGTCGGCGCTCCGCTTGACGATCGGCAGGGCGGCCAGGATCCGTTCGGCGTCGGCGAAGTGCTCTCCAGCGGCACTACTCAGAGTCAATGCAAGGTCATCTCGTCAACAACCACACATATGCCCTCCCCGGCATCCGCGCCTACCTCGCGGCCGCCAGCCTGCACCAGCAGATCGGCCGGCTGGTCCTTGCCATCGCGGTGATGGTGATCATGGTCGTCGGGGAAAGTGCTGTTCTGGCGGGCGCTGACCGCGTAACCAGGGGCCGCGTTGCGGTCTGGGCCAATCGAGCAGGTCAGCAGCTGCCTCCATTGGCCCTCCATTATCCATCGGTCTCCAGCGGCTTCCAGCGGGCTCGGAGCACAGGACGCCTTGTGCCCACGGGAATCTGGCCCGTACAGGAGACTGCGAGGAGCACTGCCTTCGGACTTTTAATCCGTAGGTTGAGGGTTCGAGTCCCTCGGGGCCCACAGGCTGAAGGGCCCGGATTTACTGGGCTGCAGCGTCTCGGTCGAGTTCCGGGGAACATGATCAACTGCGGTTCAGTCCGCAAAAGTCCGCAGAAAGTCCGCGCGCGGTCCGCAATGCGTCCATCCGGTCGGCCACTTCGTCGAGCCGATCGCCGTAGAGATGGCCGTACAGATCGAGCGTCATCGTCGCGCTCGCATGCCCAAGCATCTCCTGGACGACCTTGACGTCGGCGCCACTCTGCCAGCGACGCCGCGGTGTGCCGCAGGCCGTGCGGTGTGAGTCTGTCCAGGCCCGTGGTGTGCGCGGCGCGGTCGAAGACGGAGTGCCGGAAGTTCTGCAAGCGCAGCAGGCCGCCGCGCGGCGACGTGAACACGAAGTCGTCGGGGTTCTGGCCGGCGACGTGCTGTGCGAGTTCGTCGACGAGGAACCGCGGGATCGGGACGCTGCGCACCTGGTGGGACTTCGGCGTGCTGAACACTGCGCGGCCACCGACTTCGGCCACCGCCTCGACGATGGATCACCAGGCGGTATTCGCCGGCTGCGTCGGCCAGCTGCTCGACCTGGTCGACGGTCAGGAAGACCTTCTCGTGCTTCGCCGCGCGCGGGAACGGGACGTGGTCGGCCGGATTGCGCGCGAGCCGACCGTCGCGCACCGCGAGCGAGAGCGTCAGCGACAGAACGCGATGGGCCTGACGGACGGTCGCCGCCGACAGGGCCCGATGCGGTCAGGTCGGCGATCCACGCGGCGACCCCCTCGTGGGTGACGTCGGACAGCCGGATTTCACCCCAGCGCGGGAGCACGTTGACGCGGAGCAGACCCTCGTCGCGCGCCCTGGTCGACGGCTTCAGGTCGACCTTCGTCTCGAGCCATCGTCACGACCACTCCCCGACGGTGACTCGCGACCGGCCGGGGTCGACGTACATGCCGGTCGTGACGGCCGTCGTCACCTCGTCGAGCCAACGCTGGGCGTCCACCTTTCGCTTGAAGTGGCGCGAGTGTTCCCTGCCGGCGCTGTCGCGGTATCGAGCCCGCCAGCGCCCGTCCGGACGCTTCGCAATGTTGGCCATGTGATCGCCTCCGAGCCGCGTGACGATCTCGGTGTACCACGACGATCTGTCAGCTCCGAACCCTGCAAGAACAGCCAACGCCAGTCAACGAAAGCCGACTGGCACGGTCGCCGAACGCTCCGGCGTTACGCTTTCCTTGTGGCAGCTGATCGAGTGGTGACTGATCACCGCGTGATGGGTGGCGTGCCGTGCATCGCCGGTACGCGAATTCCGGTTGCCACGATCGTTGGTCTGATCGCCGAGGGCCTGACACCGGACGATGTGGTGGCCGGATATCCGCAGCTCACCCGAGACGACGTTCGGGCCGCCCTCGAGTTCGCCGCAGCGGCCGTCGACGAGCGACACCTTCCGCTCCGGATGCCTGCTTGAGGTTTCTTCTCGACGAGTGCCTCAGCACTCGGCTCGCCCCCGCTGTTGCGAGATGCCGGGCACGACTGCGTACACGTCCAGGAGCGCGGGCTGCTCGGAGCGCCGGACGAAGCGGTCATGGCTGCCGCCGTCGCGGAGTCGCGGGTGCTGGTCTCCATGGACACCGACTTCGGTGAGTCGCTCGCGACGTCGAACGCGAGCCTGCCCAGCGTCGTGCTCTTCCGTCGCGCCGGCCGCAAGGCGGAGGATCAAGCCGCGGTGCTCCTGCTGAATCTGGCTGACATCGCGGACGACCTCGACGCCGGCGCTATCGCGGTCATCATGAACAGCCAGATCCGCTTACGTCGCCTGCCACTTCGGCCCCAGCCGCCGGCCTGACCGGCAGCCCGTCGCTATCCAACGACGTCCAACGCTTCAAGATCAGCGGCACGCATGCTACCAATATTGGTAGCGCGGCACCTTCTTTCGGGTGACACATAAATGCATTGTTGGTTGTCATTGATTGGTATTGGGAAAATGCACGGCGGCATGAAAACCTACCGAGGTTCGGCGGCGGCTGCGCGCAGCTGTGTGGAGGCTGATCGGCGGCCGGGCGGATGACTACAACCTCGCTGAGGGGATCGGGCTCGCGTGCTTGCGTGCTGGCCGAGCCAGCCGATGATCTGCTCCGCAGCGCGGCCTTGCGCGGCCCCGTACGCGACGGCGACGTCGTCGTGAAATTCGGCGGCTCGTGACCAGGACTTGGGTCCGTTGACCACGACCTCAACGAACCGCACCCCAGCGGCGTCGGCGCGCAGCCGGCCGCGCGGCTCACCGCTGTCCGGGTCGAGGCCAGCCACCCACGCTTCGTAGGCGTCACCCGTCAACGCCTCGGGCCCGAGCACCGGCCCTTCCGGGCCGGCGGAAAGCCGGCGCGCCACGCCGGTCCCCTGCGCCAGATAGTAGTCGTCCGCCCGCGACCGGTCCGCCTCCAGGTAGTAGCGGGCAGCCGCCGCCGACCCCCGGTACACCTCATTTCGCCATGCATTTAACCAACCATTTCCAATAACAGCCAATAGAACCAACAATGCAATTTCTGGTATACCTTGACCGCGTTTTGCCGCTACCCAATCGGTAGGATACGTGCCGCATTGAGTAAAGACTCGGAAATTGTTAGTTAGCCACGGTTGCCGTTAGTAATAGATATTCGGCGTCATTGGAAGGGCCGGCGCTAGGAGCGCTCGATCAGCACCGAGATGCTTGGCGCTAATCCCCGTGTCCGTCGCCACGCTTCGTGCATCGTCGGGCTAAGCGACTGGCTTGAGCGGGTTGTGTCGCGCGGTGTCCGGGCGCATTCAGAGCCATTTCTTGTGTTTGAACACGATGTACAGGCTGACGGCGATGATCAGCATGATCAGGGTGGAGGCGAGGAAGCCTGAGGTTTCGCCGAAGCCGGGGTAGGGCACGTTCTGGCCGAAGAAGCCGGTGACGGCGGTGGGCACGGCCACGATCGCCACCCAGGCGGTGATCTTGCGCATGTCGTCGTTCTGCTGCACGGAGACGGCGGCCAGTTCCTCGGCGGCGAGGGTCATGTGGGTGCTGATGCGGGTCTGGAAGAAGTCGATGACTCCGTGCAGGAATTCGCGTTGCCCGTCGGCCATGCTGCTCACCTGCTCGAAGCGGTCGGCGATGTCGGCGACCAGCGGCTTCTCGTCCTCCGGCAGGGACCGGGCCAGCTTGGCCATCCGGTCGTAGGTTGCGGTGCTGTGCACCGCGATGGTGCGGATCGCGAGCAGCTCGTACCAGACCTTGAACAGTTCTTCGAGGAACTGCTCGGGGTCGTCGGTCACCTCGGCCAGCGTGACCCGCTGTTCCAGACGGCCGGACTCCTTGGCCAGGCCGGCGATGAGTTCGATCTCGCGGCGGGTCAGCGAGGCAATGATCGCCGAGGACAATTCGAACGGCGAGTGCACCTCCAGGTGCCCGCTCTGCAGCCGCTGCAACACGGCCCGGGTGTCCAGGAACGCCACTTCGGGGTTGACCGCCGGATTGAGCGGTCCGTGCACCGTGACCAGGTAGTTGCGGCCGAGGAACTGATCGAGTTCGACGTAGTGCACATGACCGGCAACGCCAACCTCGGGGGCGTGCAAAACCGTGAACACGTGATCGTCGTACACGTGGATCTTCGAGACGTGATTGCGCTGCACACAGTCGCGCACCGCGATCTCATGGAACCCGAATACCTCCGAGAGCACCGCCGCGTCCTGCCCCATGCACAGGCCAATGTCCACCCAGATCAACGCATCAGGCTTGTCCAGCAGCCCGCTCAACTCCCCAGCTGGCTGCTCCTCGACGCCGTCGGGCGAAATCAGATACACGTCCATGACCACGGGCCCTTCAGCGGCTGTGAAACGGCTGTGCGCCGCGTCCCAGTCTGCTCGCCGCCGTACCTTCACCGCCAGCGCCCGTCCCAATCCACGCTGTTCTGGTCGGCTTCAAGCGTTGCCCAACTGGCAGCGGTCGGAGTCGCCGGTGAGCCAGTGCCGGGCCGTCCATGAAGTGTCTGTGTAGTGGCCACGGCCGGTACACAGCGTATTGTCGGCGGCCGTCCGCGACGTGCCAGGGCGACCCGTGATCTGGACGCAACGGCGCAGTGAGCATGAGGCGGCCGCGCCCGATAACGACCGTTGGGGGTCCGGGATGAGGAAATGGTGGCCGCTGGTTGCGTTGGCCACGGCTCAGTTCGTGATGGTGCTCGACCAGTCGGTCATGAACGTGTCGATCAGCACGTTGGTGGACGATTTCGACACCACGGTCACCACGATCCAGGGCGTGATCACCCTGTACTGCCTGGTGATGGCGATGCTCATGATGACCGGCGCCAAGGTCGGCGACATCGTCGGCCGCCGCAAGGCGTTCGTGATCGGCCTCGTGATCTATGGCTGTGGGTCGTTGATCACCGCTGTGGCCCCGACGGTCGCAGTCCTCACCCTGGGCTGGTCGATCCTCGAGGGGATCGGCGCCGCGATGGTCCTGCCGGCGATGGCTGCGCTGATCGCCGGCAACTTCGAGGGGCGGCAGCGCAAGGTCGCGTATGCGGTCATCGGCGGCGTCGCGGGTGCGGGTATCGCGGTGGGTCCCATCCTTGGCGGGTGGGCGACCACGGAGCTGAGTTGGCGCGTGGTGTTCGTCGGTGAGGTTGTCCTGGTGGTGTTCATCCTCGCCATGACCGGCCGGGTTGCCGACGCGGTCCGTAGCGGCCCGCCGCCGCGCCTGGACGTCGTGGGCAGCGTGCTGGCCGCCGTCGGCCTCGGGGCGATCGTCCTAGGCGTCCTGCAGTCGAGCACCTGGGGCTGGGTCAAGCCCAAGGACTCGCCGTTCGAGCCGTTCGGGTTCGCTCTGACGCCGTTCGTGATCACCCTCGGCGGGGTGCTGCTGTGGTGCTTCGTGACCTGGCAACGCCACCGTGAAAGCGTGGGCAGCGACCCCCTGGTGCACCTCGACCTGCTGAGGGTGCCACCCCTGCGGGCCGGGCTGATGGGCCTGTTCATGCAGAACCTGATCCTCATGGGCGTCTTCTTTGTTGTCCCGCTGTATCTGCAGCTGGTCATCGGTCTCGACGCGCTGCAGACCGGCATCAAGATGCTGCCGGTTTCTATCACGATGTTCCTCGCCGCCGCGCTCGGCTCCCGGCTCTCGACCCGATACGCCGTGAGGCCGATCGTGCGGGCCGGCTTGATCGCCACCGTCATCGGCATCGTCGCGCTGCTCGCCACAGTCCAGCCGGACCTCGCCGACACCGGCTTCGCCGTCTCGATGGCCGTGCTCGGCGTAGGGATGGGTCTGATCGCGTCCCAGCTGGGCAACGTGGTGCAGTCCTCGGTGGACGCCTCGGGACGAGGCGAGGCCGGCGGCCTGCAGTACACCGGGCAGCAGCTCGGCTCATCGCTGGGCGTCGCCTTGATCGGCGCCATAGTCCTGGCTGGCCTCACCGGTGCGTTCGTGTCCAAGGTCGAGTCCGACGAGCGGATCAGTGCCGAAGTCTCGAAGCAAGTCGGCGTCGCGGCCGGATCCGGCCTGGACTTCGTCAGCGCCGACCAGATCGCCACCTCCGCGCAACAAGCCGGCCTCGACGAGCCCACCACGGCGGCTCTTGTCGACGACTACGAGCAGGCCCAGTTGCTATCGCTCAAGGCCGGCCTGCTCGCGGCCGGCATACTCGCAATGCTCTCGCTTGCCACCACCAGACAGCTTCCCCACGCACCACCCACAAAGCACAAGCCCACCGACATCGCCGTCACAGCCTGACCAGATCACTCCGCGTGTGGTCTCCGCGTCCTGCTGGCGGGTGACCTTCGATAACGGCCCGGTCAACCTGCTGGATCCGGACACCATCGACCAGCTCAGTGTCCTCATCGGGCGGATCGAGAACGACCCCGACCTCACTGTCGTCGTCTTCCGCAGTGTTAAGCCGGGTTACTTTATGGCCCACTGGGACTTCCTGGCCGACAACACCCGAGTGGCAGCGATGCCGCCTGGCCCGACCGGCCTGCACCCGTACGTCGACAACTTCGTCAGGCTCAGCCGGCTACCGGACGGCCGGCGGTGGCGAAGTACGCGTGCAGCCCGGCCGCGAACTCCGCGTCGTCGGGCAGCGTGGCCACGTCGACGAGCTTCTTGATGCCGGCGACGGCGATCTTGTCGAAGGCGGCGATCCGGCGGGCGATCGCGTCGATGAAGCCCTCGATATCGCCGTCCGGGATGACCCGATTCACGTACCCGTACTCAGCCGTGAGGGCGGCGTCGAGGTCGTCGCCGCCGAGCAGGATCTCCAGCGCGCGGCCGCGGCTCGGCCAACGACTAGGAGACCGACGACATCGGCCAGCGATGCCGACCATGACACTTGATCGCACCAGCCCCAGCACCGAGCGCAGCGCACCCGCCGAAGGCGGGATAGATCGTGCCGACAGCGACCACGCTCATGTCGGATGACTTCCTTTCATTGCTGATCATCCGAACAGCGCGGCCGGGTCCACAGCTGTCGTGGTCGCCGCCATGGATCGGGCCGGCCCCTCGACGTCGACAGATCTACTTGCGGCAGCCTCCACAAACGCGAGGCGGCTCCCCCCCACCGAAGTATGGAGCGGACGATGCGAGTGTCGCCTTGAAGATCACCTTCTCATCCTTGATCCACTAGTTGATCTCCGTCGGTCCGCAAAAAGTCCGCAAGAATTCCGCAAACAATCGTTGCGAGCCGCAATCATCCATCTCGAGCCAACGCCCTGCAGGCCAATAAAACTGGGGCCTGCAAACACTTCTCCATGATCACCAAAAACAGCAAACAATTCCCAGGATCGGACTTTTAATCCGTAGGTTGAGGGTTCGAGTCCCTCGGGGGCCCACACAGCTACAACTCCCGAATTTGCTGGTCTGTAGTGCTCTCGTAGTGATCTTGGAGCAAAGATCAACAGGCCGTGACCATGCGGGCCGGCGGGCCGGTATGCGCTGCGGCTCGTGACGGTTCAAAATCCGATGGCTTCGCGGAGCAGCAGGACGATGCCGCGGCCGGGTTCGAGTTCCGTGTTGAGGATGAGCAGGCGGTTGATGGCACTGGGCGTTCCGTAGGCCTT
Source organism: uncultured Actinomycetota bacterium (assembly GCA_963748415.1). Taxonomy (GTDB): domain Bacteria; phylum Actinomycetota; class Actinomycetes; order Mycobacteriales; family Jatrophihabitantaceae; genus CAVVJA01. Next base: position 45,092 of record CAVVJA010000021.1, read on the forward strand.
CATGGCGCGGTCGCTTTCCAGCGGGAGGCAGTGCTCTTCGACGCGGCGCAGCGCGGTGCTCAGGTCGGGTACCACCTTCTGCGCGCCGACGACCCAGATCGCGCGGCGGGAGCCGCCGGCGTACCCGGGAAGCTGGCTTCCGCTGGCCGAGGCGATCACCAGGGAGCCGGTTTCGGTAACCGCGTGGACGCTGCCCACGATGACGTCGGAGGTGGATATCAGCCGCCAGATCTCGGCAAGTTGGGTGGCGCGGTCCATGGTCTGGCCGCGTGCCCTGATGGCGTCGTACCGCCCGCTGGCGTTGATGTCCTCGTCGATGCCGGACAGGCGGAGGGTCTCGCTGGCCCCGGTGAAGACGCTGGCGCCCTCGGGAATCAGATCCTTGATGCGGGCGCGTGCGGCGGCGTCGCGGTCGAGGATCTCGACGGTGAATCCGTGCGACGTCAGCGCGGCGGCCGCCCGCTCCAGGCGCTGCGCGGTCGCGGGTTCGGCGAACGATGTGGTCGGCATCGGGGTGGTCATGGTGTCTCCTGGCTGATGGGTCGCTGGTTCGTTCAGCAGTTCGACCGGATAGCGGAGCGCAATGTGAGGTCGGCGGGTCAGCTCACACTTCGGTGGGCTGTCGTGTCGTATTGGTGAGGGCAGCTGCGAGCGAGGGAAGGCGGCGACACGATGAGCACCCGATCCGAGCCAGCAGACGGCCCGGGCGTGGACGCGGTCATGAGCGAGCGGCGTCAGTTGATCAATCTCGGCTACCGGCTGCTCGGCTCGCTGGCCGAGGCCGAGGACGTCGTGCAGGAGACCTACGCCCGCTGGTATGCCATGTCTCGGCAAGAGCAGCAAGCCATCGAGTCGCCCGGCGCTTGGCTGACGACTGTCGCCAGCCGCATCTGCCTCAACCTGCTCGGTTCGGCCCGGGCGCGGCGAGAACGCTACGTCGGCGAATGGATCCCCGAGCCGCTACCGGACAGGCTCACCGGGCGGCCCGAGGCTACCGCTGACCCGGCTGATCGGGTCACCCTCGACGAGTCGGTCAGCATGGCGTTCCTCGTCGTGCTCGAATCGATGACGCCGGCCGAGCGCGTCGCGTTCATCCTGCACGACGTCTTCCGGTACCCGTTCGCCGAAGTGGGCGAGATCGTCGGCCGCACCCCGGCGGCCTGCCGCCAGCTGGCCTCCTCGGCCCGCCGTCGCCTTCGTGCCGCGCAGGCTCTCGCGACTCCGACCGCCCAGCCCGCCGAGATCGTCCGCGCCTTCAAACGGGCCTGGCAGGCCAAGGACATCAACGCCCTGATCGGCCTGCTTGACCCCGACGCCACGGCGACCGCTGACGGCGGCGGCCTCGCCCTGACCTTCCTGCGCCCCATCGAAGGCGGCGAGCAGGTCGCGCGAGCCTGGGTCGAACTCGCCAACCGGGCGACAAGCAACATGACGCTCTACGAGCGCACCGTCAACGGCCAGCCCGGCCTGGTCGCTCAGCAAGACGGCGTCACCGTGACGGTGTTCGCGTTCGACGTCGCCGGCGACCGGATCAAGCACATCTGGGTGGTACGCAACCCCGAGAAGCTCCGTCCGTGGACGACGAGCTGACGCGCGCGAGTCTGACCTTGGCGGCCTGGGCCGTACCGGTGGCTGCGGAGGCGGCTCCAGCTTCGACGGCGGTGAGGTGCGGACAGACGCTCACCTCCAGCACTCGACTCGCGAACAGCCTGGTCGGCTGCTCGCCGGGAACCCGCGTCATCGGCAATGCACTCGGTGGGAACCAGAACCAGGGAGCCGAGGTGAACTTCGGGTCCGATGACACCCTCCTCGCCGGGAACCACGCCGGGAACAACGTGAGCAACGGGCTGGTCGTCGGGGCAGTCTCCGGCGCCCGGATCGAGGGCAACACCCTGACCGACAACAACGACAGCGGCCTGTTCATGTTCGACCTGCTGAACAGCCGGGTGAGCGCCAACCGTGCTGGCGGCAACACTGTGGGCATCGACCTGGAAGGCGGCCAGAACGTTTCCACTGACAACCGCATCGCCAACAACGATGCAAGCCGTAACGCTGAGGCCGGACTCGTGGTCGGTGGCGGTGCGAATGACAACGTCATTGTCGCCAACGTGTCCAACGCGAACCACGGCGGTCCCGGTGAGGGCGGTGGCATCCTGCTATTCGCCGTGACGGGCAATACGGTGCGTGGCAACGTGGCGAACGCAAACCGCGGTGTGGGCATCGGAGTGTTCGAGGACCAGCCCGGAGACTCGACCGGCAACGTCCTGACAGTCAACGTGGCCAATTCCAACCAAGACCACGGAATCTCCGCTGTCGACGGCACCGTTGACGGCGGAGGCAATATCGCGCACGGCAACACGTCCCTGCCGAACTGCCTAGGCGTGACCTGCACTTAAGCGGTGGCGGTCGCGACGACAGGGATACAGACTCCGGGCGCCTGCGCCGTGGGACGGTTGTCAGACGCTTAGGTCTAGGGGCGGCTCGTCGCCTCAACAGCGCTCAGGATCAGCCGCGTCGCGATCTCCGGCTGCGAAACCATGGACGCGTGCGACGCCGCCACCTCCTCGATCCGCGCGTTCGCGCGCTCGGCCATGAATCGCTGCCCCGCCGGCGGAATGACTCGGTCCTCGGTGCCTAGCAGGTACCACGACGGGATGGACCGCCACCCGGGCGGGCCCGAGGGCGTGGCCGCCCCGGCGCCGCTCCAAGGTCCCTGGGTCGCCGCCATGATGGCGGCCGTCTCGGGGTCGACGTCGGCGGCAAATGCCTCGGGGAACGCCTTACGATCCAGGTATGGGTCCACCCCCTCGCTCCCGTCCGGGTTGGTGAACGGAACCGGTCGGAGCGCCGCCGGGCGGGCGGTTCAGCGATTGAGCGGCAGGACGGTCAGGTTCCGTTTCGGGCAGCAGCCAGCGCTTCGGACGCACGGCACAGGTACTCGTGTGCATTCTCCTGGGCCTGATCGAGATTCGTGAGCAGCTCCCTACCAGCGATGCTCTCATCGGAGGACGTGTCGGTGTCGGCCCGCACCGCGTCTTCGTACGCGTCGTTCGCCGCTCGCCAGGACTTGCGCGCTGCCTCCAACGCAACCATGGTCGAATACGGCGGGCGCAAGAACGCCTGCCCAACCTGGTCTTCGTCCCACGCATCCTCGAGTACCGTGCCACCAGACGCCCGCACGGAGTTGGCGTATTCCACTGGGACGGCGCCGGTCGGGTCAACGAGTAGAGCTTGCTGAGTCTGCTCGGGGAGGTTCTTCCACCACTCGAACACGTCGACCATAGCCAGACGGTAGAGCACTGGGAACAAGGGTGCCAGGCGCCCCGGTGGACGAGGACGGGCAGCAATGCCCGCGTGTCTCATGGCCGACGGAATCAGACCCTGTACAAGATGATGGCGGGGTCACCACACCTCGAGACGACCCCTCCGTTCAGACCGGTCACCCGGCGTCGACTCCACAGTCGCGTAGTCCGGGGCCACCTAGCCAGGCACACCAGCTACCCAGGCACACCAGCGTCCGTTCGGTACGCCATCCGGGCCGGGGACAGGGTCAGAGCATGACCATCACCCATGCTCCCTTGGGCGTAGAGTCATCGTTACCGCTGGGCTCCTCATCGTTGGCATCCGAGTCAGCCTCGCCCTCGGCGAATGTCGACGGATCCGCTCAACGGATTACCACTGTCCTGGCCCGGACAAACGGCGCCGTGGTTCGCCCGCGGTACACGTATCACCGTGCTGGGACTGGGGCGAAGGAGTCCGAGTCCATGAACATCGACCAGCACATCCTGGAGGTGCTCGCATCCGGGGCGGGCCGGCGCAGGCCGGTGACGATCGGAGATTTCGCGCGCCGGTTCGGGGTGAGTCCGATGATCGTCCTTCCCGCGGCGCGGCGGCTGGTCGAAGACGGTCTGGCGGCGCCATCCACGGTTCTCGTACACGGCGTGCCGACGCTGCACGGGCTTATTCCGTTGCCCGAGCCTGACGTTCGAGCTAGCTGATGAGGGTTGGCTGACAGCCGGGCTTGCCTGTCAGCCGAACGACGCACCGACCGATCGAGACGCTCGATGACGTGCCTCGTCGCACTGAGGTTCGGCGCCGACAGTTTCGAGAGAGGGAACAGCCGTGGCGGGAAATAGCAAGCGCGGACGCGCGGTCCGCAAGGTCAAGCAGCCAGTCAAGCTCAAGACGGCAAAGGCCGGTACCGACGCAGCGAGAATCGATCGTCAAGCGAAATTGCCACCCAGCAAACACAGCAAGTAGCGCCGACGGAACCAGCGTGCTTGCCGGTACAGCCCATCCACGCAACGACATTCGACGCGTTCGACGCCTTGGAATGCTGCACACGACTCGGTGGTCAGCGCCGCAAAGCCATCCGGACTTCGCCTCTGCGGAGGGGTGGCGTCCGAAGTGGGGTCTTACTCGCGCCGTGTAGTGTCACTGAGTATCCGGCGGGCGTTCCCAGCAGGTCGGTCGACCTTTCGGGAGTGTGTCCGTGACTGCCGTACTTGCTGATCAGCGCGGCAGTGACTATGCCGGATTGAGTCGTCAGGTGCGCGCCGCGCGGCTACTGGACCGCACGCCGTGGCGTTACGGCCTGCGGATCGCGGCGACCGTCTTGTTCTTCCTCGCGTGCTGGTGGGCGCTTGTGGCGATCGGCCAATCGTGGTTGGTGCTGGTGCCAGCTGTGCTGCTGGGTCTGGCCTCCACCCAGGTCGCGTTTCTTGGCCACGACGGCGGCCACCAGCAGATCGCGGCGACCCGTACCGGCAATACGGTTGTTGGGTTGCTGGCGGGCAATCTGCTGACCGGTTTGAGCATCGGTTGGTGGATCGACAAGCACGTCCGTCACCACGCCAATCCGAATAAGGAAGATCATGATCCGGACATCGGCGAGGGCGTGTTCGCCTTCACGACCGCGCAGGCCGCGAATCGAGCCGGTCGGCTGCCGCGAGCGATCGCCCGCAACCAAGCGGTGTTGTTCTTCCCGATGCTCACCCTGGAGGGTTTGAACCTGCACGTCGCCAGCGTGCGCTGGCTGTTCCGCGCACGTGGCGGGAGGCTGCGGCGCACCGAGCTGTTGGTGCTGTCGGTGCATGCGCTGGCCTACCTCGCTGTCGTGCTGTGGGTGTTGTCACCAGTGCTGGCGGTGGCGTTCGTGGCCGTGCATCAGGCGGTGTTCGGTCTCTACATGGGCTGCTCGTTTGCACCGAACCACAAGGGCATGCCGATCATCGGCGCGGAGCAGAAACTCGACTATCTACGCCGCCAGGTCGTCACATCGCGTAATGTGCGCGGCGGCTGGTTCGTCGATCAGCTGCTCGGCGGACTGAACTACCAGGTCGAGCACCACCTGTTCCCGAGCATGCCCCGTACTCATCTACGCAAGGCTCAGCGACTGGTGCGGACCTACTGCGCGCAGCACCGGATCCCATATACCGAGACCGGCTTGTTCGCCTCCTACGCCTGCGCGCTGCGCTATCTGCACACACTCGGCGGACCGCTGCGAGCGGCACACCTCGCCGCGAGCAAGGCGTGATTGATCGGGCCGGGCCCGGCGCGCCAGCGGGCCAGCCATAATCGGCAGCCAGGGCCACGAGACGTGAGGGCGACGTTGACTCTGCTATTGTGGATGCCGGTTGTCAGCAGTTCCTTCTTCGGCTGAATGTGCGACGCGGGATTGTTGCAGTTGCGTTTGTCGCCTTTCCGCTTTGCCGAGGGCCGTCACCCGCAAGACCAGCGCTGCGCACACGGTGTGCGCGCGCCCAGCTCCACCGAAGGAGAACAGCAATGGCACAAGGCACTGTGAAGTGGTTCAACAGCGAGAAGGGTTTCGGGTTCATCGCCCCCGACGACGGCAGCAAGGACGTCTTTGTTCACTTCTCCGCGATCAGCGGCGACGGGTACAAGAGCCTTGAGGACGACCAGCGGGTCGAGTTCGACACCACGCAAGGCCAGAAAGGGCCGCAGGCGGAGAACGTTCGCGTCGTCTGACCTCTCCTCAGCTGCTGCGGGCACGCAGGCTAGCCCGCAGCAGCACCACACCCACGGTCGCGACACGCGTCGCGGAACGATGGACGCTCGCCAAAGCCACAGACGCTGGCGATGCTCACGAATCGGAGTCTCCCTCGAGGAGCACTAACCGGAAAGCGTCCCGCACGTACGCAAGCTGCTGGCCTAGTCGTCGAACCGCGAATGCCCGGATGATGCCCTCATGACCGATGCCGCACCCCGGATGCATGTCACGCTTCACCTCGTTCAACAGACAACGGTGGGGGTCAACTCCGCTGACCTGTGGCCGATGCACGGTCCGTACTCGCGATTCGGCGCCGATTTGGCCTCGTTCGCCGAGGAAGTCATGCGCCGCCTCACCGTCGACCAATACCTCGGCTTCCACTCCAGTCCCGCCACCATCACCGTGATTCCTCGCGATGCGGTCAAGCGGATCGACTTCACGGAGGTTGCCGGGCCACCGCCCGACCCGTCGCCGTCGGCGATTGTTTGAGCGGCGCCGGACCCGGCGATGCCTATCAGGTCTCCCCGCCGATGTCGACCGTGTAGGCCTGGTAGATGAGATCGGACCCACGCTGCCGGTGGCGGAGGAGCCTTCCGAGCAGCGCCGTGCCACGGTCACGAACTTTGTCCACATCCGTGGTGATGCCTGGTTCGCCAACACACGCTGTCAGGTTGTCAAGCAGGTCTCTGATCAAAGCGTGTTCGCGGATCAGGCGAGCTACCGCACCGGACAGCCGCGGCGCCGTCTGGAGCAGCTCGCGGTACAGGCCGTCGGGACCCTCTGTGACGTCGATGTGCGCATCGAAGTCGGCGGAAAGCTCCACAAGCGCGCTCTGGACACGCTCCGCCCAACGCGCCTCTAGCCCGGGCGCCGGCGCGGCCAACGCGCGTTCCACCGCGCTGATCGACTCGAACAGCTCGGCGCGGCGGCGACGCAGCTGCTCCAACAAGGCCCGCTCTGGGATCGCTGAGCTTGATTCCATCGACACCTCCGAACGGCGCATTGTCGTGCTCGAGGCTAGGCCGGTTGCCGGGTCCCGTGCCCCAGAGGGTCACCCTGGCAAACCCATCGCCGAACCGCCGCTGTCGGCCCGTCATCCGCAACGCCGTCAGGCGATGGCTGTCATAGGTGATGCACGGTGAATCCCAGATTTCCGAGCACCTTGACCGCGCCTGCCTTGCCGCCCTCGAAGTCAGCGGAGGCAAGCCGTTGGCCGGTGGCGAACTCGTACGCCGTGCCCAGGATTGCCTTGGGCGGGTAGTGGCGCTCCTCCCAGATCAGGTCGTACGTTGTGGCCGGGGCGAACCCATGCTCGGCCAAAAAACTGCTGGGCTCCGAGCCGGTCGTACTCCGCCATCGCGCGCACCACATCGTCACGGCTGACCTGATTCCACGCGATCGAATGTGCCATCGGATCCTCTCGAATTCGTCATGACGCCTGGGCGGGGTACGGCCCGCACCAGCGGGCTGGCTCGGCGTCAATTCGATGTGGGGAAGTATTCGGCGAGCCCAGATAGCTCCAGGAGCACGGTGACCCGCTGGGGCACGTCGCGGAGCAGCACCTGACTGCCTCGGGCCTCGGCGGCGCGGCGCAATCGCACAAGTGCGCTGAGACCTGAGGAGTCGAGGAAGGTCACCTCCCCGAGATCGACAATCAGCGGCACCCCGGGCTGGCTGTGGGTCAGCAGGTTCGCGCCCCGCGCGACGACGTCGTCCGCGGTCCCTAGGTCGATGTCTCCGAAGAGGCGCAGCATCGCCGCAGGTGGCTGCTCGGGCGGCGCGGTCATGGGCTGGACTCTAGGCCAGTTGACGCGGAGGGTGCGTCACCAGCGACATTGAGGCGAAACCACACGGTCTTGCCGGGGCGCGGTCCGTTGTTGTGCACGCCCCACGATTGGGCGAGCTTGGCGACGACGCGCAGGCCGCGGCCATGCGGATCGGAAGCAGCGGGGTCCTGGACCGACACCTCGCCGGTGCCCGTGTCGGTGACTTCGACGATGACAGTCGAGGTATGGCGTGCGACCGCCAGCCGGAATGGGGTCTCGCCGTGCACAACCGCGTTGCTCGCGAGTTCGGAGACCAGCAGTTCCAGCGTGTCTCGTGCCGCCGGCGGCAACGGTCCGGCCGCCTCAATGGTGAATCGGCGCGCGGCCCGCGTGGAGTCCGAGTCGACGGGGAACTCGCGTACCCGCACCTCCGCGGTAGAAACCGCTGCGGGCGGCGCGCCGCCGACAGGTGACAGATCCCGCCTGAGGGCAAGCAGCGCGATGTCGTCGAGCGGAGTGTCGAATCCGACAAGATGCTGCATGACCTCCCGCGCGACCATCTCGGGATGAGCCGAGCGCACCGCGTCCCGCAGCCGCTGCAGCCCGGCGTCGATGATCTCATCCCGACGTTCGACGAGTCCGTCGGTGTACAACAGAATCAGCCCACCAGGCGGCACTTCGACGCGCACCTCTTCTCTCGACGCTCTCGGCATGGTCCCCAGTGGTGGGCCCGGCGGAACGGCGGCCAAGGATGTCGGCACCCCGGGCGCTGCCACTATCGGAGGCAGGTGCCCGGCTGAGCTGATCGTCCAGTCAGCAAACGGCGGATGCGCGCGGGCACACACTATGGTGACCATGGCGCCGAATTCGAAGTGCTCGACCTTGCGGTCGGTCAGCTCAAGAACACGCGCCGGGCCTTCGCCGAGGAGTGCGTAGGCGCGCAGGGCGCTCTTTACCCGGCCCATCACCACCGCCGCGTGCAGCCCGTGCCCGGCAACGTCTCCGGTGACGACCCACAGTGCGCCATCGGGCAGCACGAACGCGTCGTACCAGTCACCGCCGATGGCCCGGTTCTCCGCGGGTACGTACCGCGCGGCCAGCTGCAGCCCACGCACTTGGGGCAGCTGGACGGGCAGCAGGCTGCGTTCGAGCAGCCCGGCGGCCGCGGCCTCGACCGCGTACTGGCGGGTTTGCATGGCGGCCGCCACGCGTTCGGCAGCGACTTGCAGCAACTCCTCATCGTCAACGGTGAAGTCACGTGGGGCAAGCCGCCCAACATGCAGCACGCCGAGCAGCCTCTCGCCGAGCACGAGTGGCACCCCCAGCATGCGCTGGATGCCCTTCTCCCACAGGATCGGATTGGCGACCGTGGTCTCGTCTACCCGCCCGAGCCGGACGGGCTGGCGGCGGGCGGCGATCCGCCCAGCAAAACCCACACCGATCGTAACTCGGACGCCCTGCCGCACCTCTTCTTCCAGCCCACGTGCCGCCCGCGCGACCAGATCGTCTGTGCCCTCCGCATGCAGGAGCACGGCAGCGGTGTCCGCGTCGAGGATTCCGCGGAGCCGTTCGAGCACCTCGGACAGGAGCTCATCGATGTCCAACCCGGTGAGTCCGGCATCGGTGACAGCCAGCAGGTTCGCCAGCCGCGGTGAGATGTTCTCAGCGGCCACGCCGTGCCACCTTAGCGGCCGCGTCACCGAACCCAACGCCGCGTCATCGATAGTCGCTGCAACGCGCCTGCTGAGAGAGTCCTAAGCAGGGGTGAACCGTCCCGACCTCGGCAACGTAACTAGCGGTACCACGCCCGCCACCGATGTACGCGGTGTGGTTCGAAAAGGGATGAGGGAGATGGTCACACGTGTGTTCGTAGCTAGAGCGCGGAGTTGGACAGTCGGGGCGGCGCTGGCCGCCGGTCTGATTCTCTCCGCGTGCTCGAGCTCGGGCAGCTCCGGCAGCGGTACGACGCCCGCGGCAGGCGGCGGCGGGACGAACGCGGCCAGCGGCGGCGCGTCGTCGATCACAGTCGCGACCCGATCCGGACCGCTGGGTACGTATCTCACCGACGGCTCCGGGAAGACGCTATACATGTTCGCGTCCGACACCTCCTCCAAGTCGACGTGCACTGGAAGCTGCTTGTCGTTCTGGCCGCCGCTGGAGGGCAAAGCCACCGCGGGTTCCGGCGTGACCGCTGGCAAACTCAGCACAATCACCGGAACGAACGGCGCCGCACAGGTCACGTACGCGGGCCACCCCCTGTACTTCTACGCAGCGGACAACAACCCGGGTGATGTCAAGGGGCAAGGCTCGAACCAGTCCGGCGCGCTCTGGTGGATCCTGGCACCGTCCGGAGCGCCAATCGAGAGCACAGCGTCCGGGGCCATGTCCTCGTCCGGTGGTTACTGATCGTAAGCTCGGTGCGTGCCGTTGACACGGCGAGCTGGTCGCGGACTCTGTAGCCGGGTCACGCGTCGGCGTAGCCGCGGCGCATAGCAATTGCGTTGCCGTGCCCAGGTGGCCGTCTCTACGGTACGCAGAGGCCTCATAGGGCCGTTTGTCTCGAGACAGTGGAGGCGGCATGGGCAAGATCGGCGTGCATGAGTTCTACGCACTGGACGGTGTCTTCGACAATCCGACCTGGACGGCGGACTTCGGCTTCGACCCGAAGATGGGCGAGACCATCGGCTCCGTCACGGGCTCGTCAACTGCGATCCTGCTCGGCCGTACGACCTTCGAGATGTTCGCGCCGGCCTGGTCGACCCGCACGGTCGAGGACGATCCGGGCGCGTCCTTCTTCAACGACACGCCGAAATATGTCGTCAGCTCGACTCTGCAGGACGCCGAGTCGATCTGGCATAACTCCACCGTCTTCGGCCCGTACAACGCCGACGCTATCCGCGACCTGAAGGCCAAGGAGTCCGGCAATATCTACATCAGCGGCAGCGGCACGCTAGTCCGCGCGCTGCTCGCCGACGGGCTCGTAGATGAACTGCACCTCTTCGTTTACCCGGTCGTCGTCGGCGGTGACAAGAAGACGCTTTTCCCGAGCGAAGGCCCCACTACGAAGCTCACCCTCAACGACTCGGACGTCTACACCAATGGGGTCGTGCACCTCAACTACGGGCCCGCCTAAGGTCCGCCTTTTCGGGCCAGCTTGCGGCGCGACACCCGAGACGATGGACGTCGATTCGGACCGGCATTGGGCCAATGACGGCCACACTGCGCTGCGAAATATTACATCCGACCTAGACGCCACTATCGCCTCTATTCATCTGTGCTCGGCTTCGACCTCGTGCGGGACGATCGCGGGTCGGCGTCGCCATACGTGGCACTCATGCGGGGCGCAGTGTTGGTCGGCGCAGTCGCACGACCGGAGATCGCCGACCGAAGTCAGCGTCGACCAGTGGTCGGCGTCGAGTTAGTTCTCGAGGTCGACGATCTTGAAGCGGACCGAGCGCGAGTGGCGGCCGCAGGCTGGCCGATCGAGGAGGACGGGTCCGATCGCCCGTGGGGGTTGCGAGACTTTCGCGTCTTGGACCCGAGCGGTTACTACTGGCGGATCACGAATCGCGCCAACTAGCGTCGCTGTACGACAGCGGGAAGGGTTCGCAATCCGTGCAGGAAGTAGCTCGGCAGATACCGCAGTTCGGCCTTGTCGACAACCCGGATGTCGTCGAGCTGTTCGGCCATCGATCGGAGAAGGGCACGGGCTTCCATGCGGGCCAGGCCGGCACCTACGCAGACATGGATGCCGTGGCCGAAGGCGACATGGTCTCGCAGGTTCGGCCGATCTGGGCGCAACTCATCCGGATCGGGGTACAGCTGCTCGTCTCGGTTGGCCGAGCCGTATACCAAGAACACGCTCGTTCCCTGCGGCAGCGGCACTCCGCCAAGCTCGGTGTCCCGGGTGACCCTTCGAAACATCCCGATCGCCGGGCTCGACAGCCGCAGTCCCTCCTCGATCACCTTGGCTACGTAGTCCGGTTCCCGGCGGATGCGACGCCACATCTGCGGATCACCGTCCAGGCTGAGGACAATCTCGGCGATCGTGCGCGTCGTCGTCTCATTGCCGGCGACGAGCAGCTCGCGGACCAGCCAGACAAGCTCCTTGTTGCCAAGCGGCGGGTAACCGTCGGGCGCGTCCTCAGCACCCTGGACGAGCGCGCTGAGCAAATCCGCCTTGGGTTGCTGTCGCCGCAGGTCCAACTCCACGCTGACGGCCCGCTGGAAGTCCAGGACGTCCCGTTCCACCTCGATCCAACGCTGCGGCGTGAGCGTCGCACCGAGCGAGGCCGTAGCGGCGTCCGACCACCGCACGATGTCCTCGCGGCGGTCATCAGACAGGCCGAGAATGCGCAAGATCGCATAGATCGGCAATGGGCGCGCCACCGCATCGATCAGATCGGTTACCTGACCAGCCGGCAGCGTGCCGACCAGCTCGTCAGCCGTCGCTTGCACCAGCGGCTCCATTGACGCCAGCGCCCGCGGAGTGAACGCACGGTTTACGAGCCGGCGGTACCGAGTGTGCACGGGCGGGTCGTTGAGCCCCAGCGCTGGAACGTAGGGCATGCCCTGCGCCCGGATCGCAGCAACTTCAGTTGCGACCTCTGGCGGCGGCGCACTGCGACGACCGACTTCGACAGCGTTCGAAAACGTCTGTGGATCGCGAAGTGCCTCGCGGACCAACTCCATTGTGGTGATCATGTACCAGTCGTGACCTGGCACCCGGTACACCGGCGCATGTTTACGCAGCCGCGCGTACCAGACGAACGGAGCCTGCTGAAAGTCATCCGAGAATGGATCCAGCGCCGGCAAACCGTCAGCCGTCATCGCGGGACCCCTCAATCACCGCGCTATCGACGCTCACCTTGCGACGCTATCACCGGTTATCTCGGCAATCGTCAACGCGCGACGCCCAGGCGTTCGGCATGCAGGGAGCGACGATTCAGTCCTGGGTTGCCCAAGAGATGACCTGCTCGGACTTGATCTTGTCTTTCTCGTCTGGCAGATAGCGTCGCGCGGTGGGCAAATTCGCCTCGCTGCCGCCGAAAACAGCGGTATGGCACCCAGACTGGGCGCAGGTGGACGCCCAGTTCCGTTGCTGCGGTCGTCTACATTGAGTCGCAACGTGCCGAGCGGCCCCGAGGCGACGGGTTGGAGGTTGCCGGTGACCGCTGGTCTGCTGATGCGGGCCCAGGGCGGTGACGGCGATCCTTCGCCCGCGCCTCGTCGAACCGTTCCCGCGCGCGCTGCAGGTGAACCGCCAGTGACCCGACTCCAGGAGGTTTCGTCATGTCGAAGGTGCGCGTTCACAACTTCTCGATCTCTCTCGACGGATTTGGTACCGGCGAGGGACAAAGCCTTGACGCGCCGTTCGGGCATGCGCAAAGCCGACTGATGGACTGGTTCTTTGCCACTCGAACACATCACGCCATGCAGGGAACGTCCGGCGGAAGCACCGGCATCGACGAGACGTTTGCCAGCAAGTGGGGCCCGGGCATCGGGGCGGAGATCATGGGCAGAAACAAATTCGGTCCGCAGCGCGGCCCATGGTCCGACGATGAGTGGCGGGGGTGGTGGGGCGACAACCCGGTCTATCACACCCCGGTCTTCATCCTCACCCATCACATCCGCCCCACCATCGAGATGGATGGTGGTACGACATTCCATTTCATCGACACGAGCCCAGCCAAGGCCTTAGACGTAGCGCGACGGGCAGCGGGCGCCCAGGACATTCGTATCGGCGGTGGTCCGTCAACCGTCCGCGAGTTCCTTGCCGCAGATCTGATCGATCACCTGCATATCGTCGTCGTCCCCATCGTGTTGGGACGCGGGGTTCGCCTCTGGGACGGACTGGAGGGAATCGAGCGCCGCTTCGATGTCGAGACCGTTAGCAGCTCCAGCGGCGTCACCCACCTCACCTTCACCCGTCGATAGCCGGGAACGCGCGGTGCCAGTGCCAGCTGTTCGTATGCGCATTCCGTCGTGGTAGCAGCGGAAGATACAAACAAATGATCGCAGAGAGAGGCATGCTCGATGGCCGAGACGACGGAAGCAGGTGCCGCGGCGGACGAGCAGGCCAAACGCGCTGACCGCCCGAGTCCGAAAGAACGAGTTGCCTGGGGGAAGGCGGCTCGAGCGAGGGTGCCGCTGGAAGCTCATGCCGACTTCCGACCGGCACCCTCGCGGGATCCGGTGGCACTGCTCCTGCGGCAAGCGGAGACCCGGGTAGCGGAGCTCGTGCCGATTCGGCATGGCCGGATGCTTGTGTCGCCATTCACGTTCTACCGCGGCGCCGCGATCGTCATGGCCGACGACCTGGCCACGACGCCGACGCCCGGGCTACGGACACAACTGTGCGGAGATGCTCACCTGTCGAACTTCGGCGCCTATGCTTCGCCGGAGCGGCGTCTGGTATTCGACATCAACGACTTCGACGAGACCCTTCCCGGACCGTTTGAGTGGGATGTCAAGCGCCTCGTCGCGAGCTTTGTGGTCGCCGGCCGAGACGCCGGCTTCCGAAGGAAGGACAGCCGCAGGATCGCGTTGACGGCTGTCGAGAGCTACCGGACTTCGATGCTTGAGTTCGCCGGGCAACCGATCTTGACCGTTTGGCATATGCACATCGACGTGGAAAACGTCTTGGCGCAGTTCAGGACAGGGCTCAACGAGAGCGCGCGGGGGCGCAATCGGGCCAGGTTCGAGGGAACTGACGCCATTGTGGCGAAGGCGCACACCCGGGACAGCTTGCAGGCGGTCGGCAAACTCGTCACGACAACCGCAGGGCGGCGACAGATCATCAACGATCCGCCGCTGATTGTGCCGATTGACGAGCTCTCGAGGTACGCCCCGCAGGTCGACCCGGTGGCGCTGCGGAGCATGATCGTCGGTCTGCTCAGCACGTATCGCGACACGCTGCAGTCCGATCGCCGTCACCTGCTCGACCACTTCAGCCTGACCGACATCGCCCACAAGGTCGTCGGGGTGGGGAGCGTCGGGACGATGGCGTGGATCCTGCTCCTGGAGTCGGGGTTCGGCAACGACGCCTTGCTGCTGCAAGCCAAGCAGGCCCAGGAATCTGTCCTGGCGGCATATGCCGGTGCCTCGCAGTACATCAACCAGGGAGAGCGTGTCGTGTCCGGGCAACATCTGATGCAGGCGACCAGCGACATTTTCCTCGGCTGGGTTCGCGCTCCCACCCTTCGCGGCTCGGACGCTGACTTCTACATACGGCAATTGCGCGACTGGAAGGCATCTGCCGAGCTCGAACAGATGGATGCCGTCAGCTTCAATCGCTATGCGCGTCTGTGCGGCTGGACGCTAGCGCGCGCACACGCCCGATCCGGTGACCGCTTCGCAATCGCGGCGTACCTCGGCAAATCGAACCGATTCGACAACGCGATAGCCGACTTCGCCGAAACTTACGCTGAACAGAACGAACGCGACCACGCCGCGCTGGCCGCCGCCGTCGCTTCGGGAGCGGTCAAAGCTCGACTCCGAGTCTGAGCGCCACGGCGCCCGGCCAGGCCGTGTGGAGGATGTGACATGCCGCACCGTCGTGGCTTCAGTAATCCTCAGGCAGCGCTATATACCCTCCGATAGGTGAGGCTCCGAACTGCTGGCTCGCTCGCCGCCGCACTAGCCGTTGCCGGACTCCTTCTCACCGCCTGCGGTACCACCGGTCCGAGCGGTTCGGTTGTCACAACCACGGTCACGGTGACTCCATCACCGGGAATGCCGTCGGCGACGTCACCCTCGCCCCACACCCCGACGGTCACCACGCCGCCGCCGCCGAGACGCGGGTCGGGCACACCGGTGCAGGTCAGCTTGGCCCAAGGAGACGGGCAGCGCTTCGGCGTGGCCATGCCGATCATCGCCTTCTTCTCGGTTGCCCCAACCGATGCTTCGGTGTTCAACAAGGTCGTAACGGTGACCGTAAACGGCGCTCCCGCGCACGGAGCCTGGTACTGGGAGCGCTCGTCGCAGCCCGCCGACGCCCTGGAGGCCCACTACCGGCTGGCCACGTATTGGCCGGCGCACGCAACCATTCACGTGAACATGCCGATTGCCGGTCTCTGGGCCGGCCGCGGCCTGGTCTTCGCCGACAACCTGACCTTGACGATGAGAACCGGCGCGGCGCAGATCGTGAAGATCAACGGCAAGCCCGGCGTCGACAAGATGTACGTCTACCAGGACGGCGCCCTCATCCGGACCTTCAAGATCTCGCTCGGAGCAGCGAAGACACCCACCTATCTCGGCACGGCTGTCGTCATCTCGAAGGCCAACCCGCAACTGATGGTCAGCTCTCCCGGGGAGGCCTACTACAGCATCGAGGTGCCCTGGTCGGTGCGGGTCACCTACGACGGGGAGTTCTTGCACGACGCGTACTGGAATGGACAGCTCGGGCAAGCGAACCTGTCACACGGCTGCACCAACATGGCTCCCGCCGACGCGGAGTGGTACTACAAGTGGTCACAGATCGGAGACCCAGTCAGCTGGACCAACACCGGCTCCTCCCAGGTGTTGCCGGTGTGGGACGGCTACGGCGACTGGAACCTGCCCTGGGCCATCTACGCCAGGGGTGGCCTTCTCCCGCCGACGGCCTGATTCGCCAATCTCATCGAACTACCACAGCTACAGCCAACGGCCGGTGCGCCGTCGGTGGAGGTCAGGATGTCGAGTCCGCGCGCAGTGGCGCATCCGCCGGAGTGGACGGGCACCCGGGTGGCGCGTCCCGCCCGTGATCTCGCCGCATCGAGCACGTTCTACCGGGACCTTCTGGGGCTGCAGCCACGGGGCGGTTTCGAGGATCACGACGGATACGACGGCGTCTTCTTCGCATTGCCGGGAGGCGGTGAGCTCGAGCTCACGGCCGGTCCGGTCGCACCATGCGGCAGTGCCGAAGAAGATCTTCTGGTCCTCTACGCAAGCACACTGAAGGAGATTCGGGCGATCGGCGTGAGTCTCGTCGCCGCGGGCGTCCACGCCGTCGAGTCCCCGAATCCGTATTGGAATCGGTTCGGGCAAACGTTCCTCGATCCTGATGGGTACCGGGTCGTGATCGCCGCAGCATCGTCGGATGCCGGGGTCGAGGAACGAAACGATGTACAGATCGAGTGGCACACAGGACCACGGGCGTCGCTCCGGCCGATGTTCGAGTTCGCCGAGGATTCAGCGAGCCAGTTGGATCAGTACCTCGAATTGGGGCGCGTCTTGGTAGCCCGTCGGGGGCCCGAAGTACTCGGTCATCTGCAGGTTGTGCCGACCACTGCGCCAGGAGAGATCGAGCTGAAGAGCCTGGCCGTCGTGCCCGAAGAGCGACGCACCGGGCTCGGCCGCGCTCTCGTCAGGTCCGCGCTTCTGCAGTGCGCCGCTGAGGGCTGGCTGCGGATGCTGGTCTCGACCGCCGCTGCCGACACCGGCAATCTGCGCTTCTACCAGCGGGTGGGTTTCCGGCTGCTCTCCGTGGACCGGGACGCCTTCACGCCGGCGACCGGCTACCCGGATCCCATCATGATCGACGGAATCCCTTTGCTGGACCGCGTCTGGCTCTCTCAGGACACCCTCGCGTGAGAGCATCGGCGCCGTGGCCGAATCCCGCCGGATCACCGGCAAGACCCAGATCTATCAGCTGAAGATTCAGTTGCGGCACGTCCGCCCTCCGATATGGCGCCGGGCGCTGGTGCCCGGCGAGATGACCCTCGCCGAGCTGCACGACGTGATCCAGACCGCGATGGGGTGGACGAACACTCATCTACACGAGTTCGAGATCGATGACGTGAGCTACGGGGAGCCCGACCCGGAGGGGGAGCTGGACGAGGTCGCCGACGATGCGAAGGTGAAGCTGTTTCGGGTGGCACACGAGGGGGGCCGGATTCGGTACGCCTACGATTTCGGGGACGGTTGGGAACACGACGTGCTGGTGGAGAAGGTGGCTGGTGGAGAAGGTGGCTAGCCCGCAGCCCGGAAGTCGCTATCCATCATGCATCGCTGGTCGGCGGGCCTGCCCACCGGAGGACGTCGGTGGACCGTGGGGATACCAGGAGTTTCTGGCGGCGTTGAGCGACCCGAACCATGATGAGCACACGCACTGGACGGAGTGGATCGGCGGCAGTTTCGACCCGAATGAGCTTGACCTCGCCGCCGTGAACGAGGCACTCAAGGACTACGCCTGGGCCGACCGCCCGACCCGGCCAACGCGCTGACCAACAGACGATCGTCCACACCGGTTCTCCGATGTGGACGTTCGTCCTGGTAGCCGCACTGTCGGTCCTGCTGACGCTGGTCGTGATGTTCGCAGTCGCGCGGCTACGTCGCCGTCATCGGGAACCCAGCGCCGTAATTTGTCTGACTTCCCGACCGGCCGACCGCGGCCTATCCGGCGGCGACCTTCCACAGGTGTCCGTCCGGGTCGCTGAAGTATCCGAAGTATCCCCACTGCACGGCGGCCGCCTCCTTAACGAGATCGCCGCCAGCCGCCAGGGCCTTGCCCATCACGTCGTCCACTGCCTCTTTCGACGAGACGATGTAGTGAAGCGAGACCCCGCGGAATCCGGATCCTTCAGAGGGCACCCCGGCGTCCGCGGCCGCTGCCTCCCGCTGGTAGAGCGCCAGCGACGACGATCCCTCGCCAAGGTTGAACGACACGAAATTGGGGTAGTCCTGAGCGATCGCGCAACCTAGGCCTTCACCGTAGAACTTCTTGGAGCGATCCAGATCCTCGACTCCGAGCATGATCGTGGTTACCTGTACCGGCACGGTTCCTCCTTCAATCGTCGCATTGAGCGCGTTCACCCTGTCTGTCGAAACGAAGCAGCACAATGTGACGGCGCGGGAGATTTTCTGGCGCGCGCGCCGTTCAGCCCATCGGCGAGATGCCTGGATTGTTCCGCGTCGATGCGGCCCGCTGATCTCGATTCCCGCCCTCGCCTCACCCGGCGTTCTGCCAGAGTCCGACGACTGTCCCCTCACTGTCGGAGAAATAGCCAACGAAGCCCATGTCCCCCACCGGTTGGCGGCCGCGCAGCGTCTTGCCGCCGCATTGCTCAACCTTCGTCAGCGCGGCGTCGATGTCATCGACCGCGATCGTGATCACGGGCTGAGTCAGGTCGTCGGTTCGGGCAAACATGCCGCCGTTGATCTCTCCGGATGTCGTGGGCCGGCCCATCTCGTCGGTCGCCGTCGCGGTGCCGAGCAACGTGTAGCCCATGTCGGGCAGCGGCATGACGTTCCATCCGAACGCCTCGCGATAGAAGGTCTGCGCTCGCTCGACGTCGTCGACGGGAAGCTCGAAGTGGACGACTGGCTGCGGCATGACTGATCCCCTCGTTATGAACGTTATGACCAGCCGATCCTGCGCCCGGGGTACGACAACACACAAGAGCGCGGACCGGCGGTTGTGGAAAGGGGAAGGACCTCAGCCCTAACGGCTGTCCCGGGCGGCCTGCCGTCGAGCCCCGGCCGCGCGGCTGGATGCGTCCCGCTTCAAGCCACCGGTGGTCTTGGCAGCCGCGCGCCGACGACCCGATGACCCAGCCCCCGTGGCGGCCGCCCTCCCGCGCGATGCAGCGCGTTTTCCGTCCGACGTCGTCGCTGGCGCTTTCGATGCGGCGCGGACGGCCGCTAGTCGTTCAGATTTCAATTTCGCAGCCGTGCGCCGCGCCACCACATCGACCTGCTTGCTGACCCGGGCCAACGCGATCTCGAACACCTCCGCCTTATCGACGTTGCGGCGATTCTGGGGCCGCGCCGCACCCCGGGCGCCAACATTGGCAATACGGGCGCTGGCCTGCCGCCGATATAACTTCATGTACTTGGTACGCGCGCGCCGCACCCGACCGTGAAGGTCGAGCAACGCATCCTCGTCCAACTCGCGTATACGAGCGGGCTCCGTTTCCCGCAGCAGATCCAGCTCGTCAGCCCGCAACGAGTTCACGATCGCGTCCACCGGCGCCCCCGTTCGCTGTCAACCTATGCTGATGATCTTGGACTTATGGCCGCCCAAGAGCAATGCGTCCAAGATCACGACGACTCATAGGTTCTCACGAACAAGGCCTATGGATTGTCACTCATAGGCTGCCCACACCGGCGCGATCGTTCGACGGTACGACCGCCCGAACAGGGTGGTCAGGACCGCCACGACCGGCGGTGGGACGTTCTGCTTCAGACCGGCCACGGCATCGGCAGTCGCGCCATCCTGCAACCACGCGAAGAATGTGCCTGTGACCGGCGGCTTCACCCGGGCGAACTTCCGATTCATCGCCTTGATCTCTGGGGTGTCTTTCCGGGCGAGGTAGAACGGCTCGAGGTCGGCTTCTTCGTGGTCGAGGTGCGTGCTTGCCACCTCGCTGAGTTTCGCCATCGCATCACTCGCGGACTTGGCATTCGCTGCGCTGGGCGAGCGGCGCAACTCCCGCATCGCATCACCGGTGGTGCGCAACCCTTCCGCGAGCTGCTCGTGCTCGTGATCCCACTGCGTGATCAGGTCTTCCTTCATCCCGAGCTGTCGAAGCGTCGGCCACACGATGTCGTGCTCGCCGAGGTGGTGGGTAGTGAGCTGATCGTCGAAGTTCACCCAGGCGGTCCACAGTTGCTCGGCCCGCCGCGAATCGCCCTCGACGAATGCCCCAAGAGCCGTGTCAAATCGCGCGAGATCACGCCGAAGGGCGCTGTGAATGACTCGATTCATGCTCATCTGTGCCATGTCCGCACCTTACGTGAACGCGTCAAGCCCATTCGTCGACGCGCAGCCATTCAGTCAGCCTTACTGGGGGGCACCTGCACGACCGGTATCCCAATCCGCAGCACCGTATCGCCGGGCTGGGAATCGATAGAGATCGTGCCGCCGTGTCGCCTCTCCACAATCCGTCGAGCGATGTCGAGGCCGAGCCCGGTGCCCTTCCCGACCTCCTTCGTCGTGTAGAACGCATCGAAGGCTCGGGCCGCGACTGCAGATGACATCCCGACTCCCGTGTCGCTGATCTCCACGACGAGGTACGCGTCGTCCGCTCGCGTCCGTATGCGAAGCGTTCCGGTACCGGCCTCGGCCATCGCATCCAGGGCGTTCTCGATGACCCTCGTCCACACCTGGTTGAGCTCACCGGCGTGGGCCTCGATCCGGGGGACGTCGCCATACTCCCGCACCACCGAGATGCGGTCCGTGAGCCTGTGCCCGAGCACCGCCAACGTGCTCTCGATGCCATCCCTGATATCGACCAGCTGAATCGCGGCACGGTCCATCTGCGAATAGGACCTGAGCGCGGCCACGAGCTCGGAGACGCGCCGGGTCGACTCCTTGACCTCTGAAAGCAGCGACGCAACCGACAGCGCACCGGCCACCCATTCCAGGCCGGGCTCGAGCGCAGACTCCGTCAATACGGTCGCTGCCTGCTCACACCAGGCGACATCGACCCCGGCCGCGGCCAGCGTCTGGGCGATGGCCCACTCCCTCGCGACGCCGTGCCCGACGAGCCACGACGACAAGGCATCCTCCTGATCCGCGACCTTGATCGGATTCTGCGGTGCCGTCCGCTGCTCGATCTCGCGGCGCAGCGCATCGAGGGCCACGAATCGCTCGGCGGGAATGCCGTCGCGAATCAGCCGTTCGGCGGAGCCGAGCAACGTCTGAGATGCGGCTACGAGTTCGTCGGCGGCCCGGGTCGCAGCTGAGGCGGGATTGTTGAGCTCGTGTGCGAGGCCGGCCGCAAGCGTGCCAAGTGTCACGAGAGACTCGCGCTGCCGCGCCGTCGACTCGATCAAGCGCGCGGTGTGGTAGAGCCCCTCGACTAGGTGCGCCGCAAACGGAAACCACTCGTTGGAACGCTCACGGAGTACTGCCGCCGGCACGCGCAGCACCCGCCCGGCGATGACTCCACGTCCCGTCGCGAGGTACACGCCGTGCTCATCCCACGCCCGGAATCCGCCTGCCCAGCGTCCGGGCACATCCATCCGCGCGACGACGGTGTCCTCCCGGTCGATGCGCCGCACCAGGTCGATAGCGCCGTCGAGAAGCACCCACCAGAAGTCTGCGTGCTCGCTTTCTCGGAACAGTTCGATACCGGGCTCGACTCGAACCTCGGCACCGCCTTCGATCAGCTCGGCGAGCTGATCATCATTGAGACCCTCGAACAGCCTGAGCGATCGGAGTTCGTCGACCCGTATCACAACGGCGCACCATGACGGCGCTCGAACATGATCGGTTTGCTCATGAGATAAACCCTACGGCGACCGCCCGATAGGCCACGATCTCGTGACACATGATTGGATCTCAGTGTCCGGCCTTGGTACGGCTCAGCAGCCGGGGCGGAATGTACGTTGGGGGCGCCACATGCACATCCCGAAACCAACCGAGCAGGACAAGGACTTCCTTCGCGCGATCGTTCCGGACGATCCGCGCGTGGAACTCAAGCCGATGTTCGGCAACCTCGGGGCCTTCGTTAATGGCAACATGTTCGCGGGCCTGTTCGGATCAACGGTCGGTGTCCGGCTCATCGATGACGCCAGCCGAGAAGAGCTAGCTGCGATTGAAGGCACCGGACCGTACGGCCCGGCCGAGCGGCCAATGGGCGGTTATCTCGCCTTGCCGCAGAGCTGGTCGACGCAACCGAAGCTTGCCGCCAGCTGGGTGCGCACCGCGATGACCCAGGTCGCCGTCCTGCCGCCGAAGGCGCCCAAAGGTGCCAAACCGAAGGCCAAGTCGACCAAGTCTCAACGGTGATATTCGACCGGTTCGTCGGAATTACGGTGTTCCGGGGAGAAAGCTGCATCGCAACGACTGGCGATGAGTCGGGACAATCCCGCTGTGAGCGCATACCAGCTGGCTGACTGGGCGAACTTCGCCGTCGCTTCGGCCGGCGCGGCCCTGGCGCTGACCGGTCTAGGTGTTCGTAGCCGTCTCGATCAACCTGAAACGGATCCTTGAGTTTCCGCCGCTACCGGATCGAGCGGCCGGCACCCTGGGCTTGTTGCTCATCATCCTGCTCGTAGCAGTGGTCTTGCTCGCACCCGGACAGCCCCACCAGGCGACCGGCGTCGAAATCGCAGCCCTGAGCGCGTTGCTTGCCTGCGGGGCGGTCATGATCGCGCTACGCACGTACGGGCACGTGCATGATCCGCCCAGCTGGGTGATCTGGTCGATGCTTCTGTTGCTGGGGCCCGCGCTGGCCTTGATGATCGGCGGCATCTCGACTGCGATCGAGGCGGGTGGCGGATCGTACTGGGTGCTAGTAGGTGGTGTTCTGGCCGGATTCGCCGGCGCTTGCGTGAACGCATGGGTTCTGCTCGTCGAAATTCAGCGGTGACGGACGAGAAACCATCGGCCCGACCAGCGGGGTCAGAATCCACGTACTCGGTCGATCACGATCCGTACGGGGACGGGATACGCGTCGCTAAAGCCCTGCGGACTACCGCTCACCCGGATCATCGACGCGCGATACTTCGCGAGGTAGCCCGGGTGCGCGTGCGGCGGAGGCTCCTCCAGCGCGATAGACGCGTCGCCGGTGAGCACCACGACGCTGCCCCCGCGGGCGTTTCCGTCGAAGTGCAACGCCACCCGAGGCCGGCGATCGATGTGCTCGAGGCGATGAGCCTTTGCCCGGCTGTAGATCAAGACGGTCGAAGGAGACTGCCAGACGAACCAGACCGGATTGGGTTGAGGAGTGCCGTCAGCTGCCACGGTAATGATCCAGACGACCTGCTCGGTTTCGAGCCGCTCGGCGACCCGCCGACCGAATGCTGACTCAGGGTCAGGCAATACGCCTTCGCTCACGGCCTGAGGCTATGCCAGATCGCAAACGTCCGGTCAACGAGGTTCGGGATCCCGAGCTGGCCAAAGAGCTCGCAGCAGGATGTATCTGGTGCCGTTGGCGCGACTCCACAGCACATGGGAACCATGAACCACAGCACGGGAAAAGCCATGCGAGTGATGCTGCTCTGCTCGTCCTTCAACGGGCTGACCCAGCGAGTGTGGCTTGAACTGCGCGCAGCGGGTCACGACGTGCAGGTGGAACTGAGCTCGGACATGGACGCGGTCCGGGCGGCCGCGCTCACATTCGATCCTGCCCTCATCGTGTGCCCGTTCCTTCGCGAGCGCGTTCCGGACGATCTATGGATGCGTTATCGCACGATCATCATTCATCCCGGCCCGATCGGCGATCGGGGGGCGTCCTCCCTGGACTGGGCGGTCACCGATGGTGCGACGACGTGGGGCGTCACGGCCCTGCAGGCGGTTCGCGAACTCGATGACGGCCCGGTATGGGCAACCCGCACCTTTACGCTTCCGGCCGGGCCGCGGAAGAGCAGCCTGTACAACGGTCCGGTCGCGGACGCGGCTGTTGATCTGGTGCCAGAGGTCGTCGCGAAGGCGACCGATCCCACCTTCGTTCCAGCTCGGGCCGACGAATGGTCGACCGCGGTGCGCGGTCGCGCTCGAGCGACCATGCGGCAGGTCGACCGAGCGTTCGCATGGTCGGATCCGACAGTGGATATCGTCCGGCGGGTGCAAGCCGCGGACGGTTCGCCCGGCGTGCGCACGACCCTATGTGGCCAGGACGTCTTCGTTTACGATGCGCTGCCGGGACCGGATGGACTCGCGGGCGTGCCCGGCACGGTCGCCGCGCGCCAGCACGGCGCGGTGCTGGTACGCACCGGGGATGGCACGATCTGGATTGGTCAGGTGCGACTGGCCGAGGCTGAGCGCGATCGGTCGATCAAGCTCCCCGCATCGATCGGGATGTCGGAGCATCTCGGCGGCGTACCCGAGTTGATCGGCGCGCACAACCGCGAAGCCGGGTTTCGAGAGATCTCCTATGAACGATTCGGCTGCGCGGGAGTGGTGTCCTTCGACTTCTACAACGGTGCAATGTCGTCGAGTGACTGCCGCCGCCTGGCGAGCACCATACGGCGGGCGGCGGCGCAGAACACCCGCGTACTCGTCATTCGCGGAGGTGACACTTTTTCTAACGGCATTCATCTTGGCGTGATCGAAGCGGCGGAAGACCCGCGCCGAGAGACGTGGCACAACATCAACGCAATCGACGATGTTTGTCGCGAGATCATCACCTGTACCGATCAGATTATCGTCGCTGCCGTCGGCGGAAATGCCGGAGCGGGTGGAGTGATGCTCGCGCTCGGCGCGGATCGCGTGCTAGTTCGTGACGGCGCCGTGCTCAATCCGCACTACCGAACGATGGGTCTATACGGATCGGAATACTGGACATACGTGTTGCCTCGCCGGGTCGGCAGCGCCATGGCCGAGCAGCTGACTGAGCAATGTCTTCCTATCGATGCGGACGAGGCAGCTAGGCTCGGCTTGGCCGACGACATACTTCCGGCGTCCCCGGGCAGCTTCGACGACGCCGTCGTGGCGTACGCGACAGCGCTTGGAACAAGCCAGGACTACAACCGGCTGCTCGTAGCGAAACAGGTCCGGCGCGAGCAGGACGAGCGGCGTCGGCCGCTTGATTCCTACCGCGCCGCCGAACTATGCGAGATGATCCAGGACGTCTACCACGGTCGAAATGACTTCGCCGCCGCGCGGCACGCCTTTGTCACGAAGCAACCGCGGCCGGGCCGATTGTTCTCACCGGCGGCTGGCCAGACCGGCTACCAGGTCGGCCACGTCGCCAACCCGGGTATCGGCTCCGAGATGGGCGCCTGACCCGTACCCCCATTACCCCCACGGAGACCGTCCATTACCAGCAATCCCGCGCGATCGTCGCTCATCGGGCGGCTCCCATGCTCAGTTCTCGGCCACGCTCGGCGAAGAGCCTGCCGAACGGCCTCTGCGGTTAGAGGGGCGACATGACCAGCAGTGATCGAGCGAGCGCACGGCCAAATGAAGTGGCGGGCGGCCGAGCCGCGATGTCATCTGTCGCTCGCTCGGTGCCGGTTATCACGATCGCTTGCCGCCCAGCCTCGACTGATATTCCGAGGTCCCGATATGCGTGTCACCGCCCTTCACCAGGAGCGTGACCGCGGGCCGACACTCTGCCAGAACCGTCGCGACCAGGCTGTCCTGGACACGATGGCGGTAGCACCTCGTCGACGTCGCCACCAGAAACATCGCCGCACGAATCGCGCCCGGGCGGGTCGCCCTTCCCCTCATGCAGCGCCTAGTGCCCGGCGTCTCCGTCCGGCGTCTTGCCCACGTCCTCCGGTACCTCGATCCGGCCGCGCCCGCTCAACCGTTTCCGGGCTTCTGCGATGGCTGCTCGGACCGCCGCGGTCGTGCCGGTCGCCGTCAGGGTGACGGCAACTTCCGCGGCCATGGACTCGAGGTGGCGCCGTTCCTCCGGCCGCGTCCAGTCAACGTCGAGTCCATCGGCGGCAAGCGACTGCGCGACCAGGCTGGCTAGCGGCGCCGGGCCAGTGTATTGAATCACTACAGTTCGCGGCTCGGCATCAGTGGCGATCTCGTAGCAGTCAGGGCACCACGACGAGGCAAGGTCCTGCGTTGGAATCTGGCTCACGGGACGGTCCAGTATCGGGCCAGCGATGAGGGCCGACCGTCCGCACAGCGTGACGTCGATCAACTCGGGGTCGTTCGACGTGGCGAGATGAGTTGGCGTCTGGCTCGTGTCGGTGTAGACGATCCGCATGGCGGCAGACCCTAGCCGACGAGCCAAGATCGGACGACGGTCGACCATGTCGTTACCTCGTTGTCAAGTTGGCGCCCGGTGGCACGACAAGCAGGAAAGCGCGACCACCGCGCCATGAGAGCCGCCGCGCGCCCGCGACTCCGGCTAGCAATGAGCCCGCGGCTCCCCCGCAGCCACGAGCCCACCAAGGACAGGGCGGCAAGGCGCGCGCATCCCCACACCCGGCCAGCTTCAAATGCGTTTCCGCCGTCGCTACGGGAAGCCTCGGCGAATCTCCGCCACCGGCCTGACGCCTGCCTTGCCTTTCTGCCCGTCCGCGCGGCGTGAACGGATGCTTCCGGACCCGTGCGGTGCATTCCACCGAGCACCGCGCGAGTCTGGCCTCGAACGGGTGCCGGCGCCGGATCACCCGAACTGAGCCCGGCCGCTCGAGACCGGTAGTGCGTCGTGGCTTCGTTCGGGTCTTTCGACCGCACCGCCCGGATGGACCGGGTGCGGCGACGGGTCGGGGACAAACCCGTCCTGGCGTTGATCAAGGCCTTCCTAAGTCCGGCATCCTCACTGTCAACGACACTCACAAGGAAGCCGGCCACTGACGCCGTCGAGACCGGCACGCGGTAAGGAGCATCCTCTCGCCGCTATTGGCCAACATCGCGCTGCCGCTGCTGGATGAGCACTTCACCGTCGCGTGCGCCGCGATAGGCAGCCGCGCCCCACCGCGCACGATCTGCGAGCCGGCACTCGAGTACGACGAGGCGGTGATCGGTGGGTTGCCGATATCCTGGGCGACTTTGGGCCGACCGATAGGCTCGCTAGGCGTACCCGAGACGATCGCGGCGCTGCGCCGGCACGGATAACTAGATATCAGCGACGCCACAGCCGCGGTTAGTGTGGTCAATGTCGGCGGCGACGATCGACCGGGCGCCTGGCCGCGAACCGCTGGAAGCTCAAGGGCAGTAGTCATACCAAGCCCCGAAGAACCCGTCATGCCGTATCCAACCCGCGAATATCAATCTGTCCGCGTGTCGTCAACTAGACGCAGAGACGAAGCCAGAGGCGCCTGCCCGGCCCGATCCTCGGCGGGCGCCTCACCCTGCATTTCACGCAGGTCACTTCATATCTGTTGAGGCCAGTCCCCGACGATAGGCGTGGCGTTGATCGTCACGCACCAGGCACGTCGGTCTCGGGCGTGATTACCGCACGCCAGCCCCTGACCTCCAGCGACGGCTCCGCTGCCCTGATCTCCAGCGACGGCTCCCCCGCCGTGACCTCCTCCTCAGCCAACCGCTCTACCCAACCAAAGCGGCGACCGATCAGAGAAGCAGCCCACTGCCCTGGTTGAGAAAAGCCCATAATTCGTACGACGTCAACGATTGGAAACGCGTAAGCCTGACTATATCGAAGGTAACGCGCCGGGTCTGTTGCCGCCAGCACCTTTGGAAGAATCTGGGCGAACCACAAGACCGTGAAACCTGTCCAAGTTATATCGAAGACCTTCTCGAAAAGGGCGCCGGAAATATGGGTTGATGTAAAAGGGATGACCAAGGTGGACCGGTGCGAAAGCAGCGTGGCAGTCGTCACGATCAGGGCTACAAAGAGTTGCCGGGCCGACAGCCACGCACCTAGGGCGGACGTCGTCTTGCCTGGGAAGAGTTGACGCCATCGATCGATGACCGATACCTCAAGACCTTCCATTACCGCCAGCAGCGTGATCAAGGCTAAGGCGACGACCGCAGAAACAACAGCCGTAGCATTGCCCTGGCCGGCTAGGTAAACCGTACTCCCCACCCAGATGACAGTTTCAACACACCAAGCGGTGAGCAAAAGCACACCAAAGGCGGTTCGGAGTGGATTGCCTGACGGCTCTTCGCGTGTTCCTTCAGAATCGCTTGTCATGTGTGGCCCCTAACAGATCGCCGACTGGGCGGGTCACCAAGGATCTAGATGCGTGGATCGTAGCGGGATTAGCCCCGAGTGGATACAAGGCACCGCGCGTGGCACCAGATTATCCAGCGCTGAAGCGAGCGCCTGGTTTGCGTGTCGGACTTTCCTCGCGACGGTGAGCGACTGCTACGGCGCGCTAGCCCCGACTCTTCAAGATCACATTGCTCAGCCGCCGTGTAGGTGACCGAAAGTGCCTTGCCGGTAGTGCGGTTCTCCTGCTCGGCGATCAGGACCCCGGCGGCCGGCATTGACCAGCTCATGGGAACGAGACCGGCCAGCCCGGCGCCGACCACGATCACGTCTGGTTCGTTCATCGCGCAGGATTCTCGGCATCGCAAACCCGAGCGTGTGCCGCCAGTAGGCTCGTGCGCATGGACGAGGTGGTCCTCTCCGGGGGGAACATGACCCCAGTCGTGCGGGTCGGGGAACACCGTCCGGCGCGCGGCCGGACCCTGGACGCCCACCATCCATGCGCTGCTGCGGCACGTGCGGGCGTCCGGCTTGGGTATGGTCCCCGAGCCGCTCGGGATCGACGAGCAGGGGCGGGAGATCATCTCTCTGCTGCCCGGCCAGGTGGCGACGTACCCGCTCGCCGACTACGTGCTTGCCGAGCGGACGCTCGTACGCGTCGCCCGGCTGCTGCGCGCGTATCACGACGTGACCACCAGCTTCGCGACGCCACCGGACGCGGTCTGGCAGTGGCCGGCGCACGAGCCCGCGGAGGTGATCTGCCACAACGACTTCGCGCCTTACAACCTCATGTTCGAGGACGGCGAGCTGACCGGCGTGATCGACTTCGACCTCGCGTCGCCCGGCCCGCGCGTCTGGGACATGGCCTACACGGCGTACCGGTTCGTGCCGCTCACGGCCCCGGAAAACCCCGACGTCGCCCACCCCGGCGACGCCGAGATGCGGCGGCGCCTGAGCGTCTTCACGGCGGCGTACAGCGACGCCCGCGTCACGCCCGCCGACGTCACCGCCGCCGCGACCGCCAACCTGCGCGAGCTCGTCGACTTCATTGTCACGAGCGCCGAGGCCGGCGACGCGGCGCAGCAGATCGTCCTCGGCCGCGGCGACACCGTGATCTACGAGCGCGACATCGCCTACCTCGAGAGCCGCTAACCCGGACGCAGGCCTTGGCCTGCTTGTGCTCGGCGACCGGGCGGCCCGCCAGTTTGCGCACGGTCGCACGTTGTCTTGCCGCAGGCCAACTGGCCGTAACTACGCTGGATTGTCGAGCACGGCATTCTCGGCGACTACGGTCGGGCTTCTGGAGGTCTGAGGGGCATCGGTGTGCTCGCATATGCGACGTTGCCCTGCCCGAGGGCTCCGACGTGCGGTTCGCGTGGCTGGACAGGCACGGTCGGCTCAGGGGCCTACGAGCGGCGCCACTACGGGCCGGATGAGCGGGTGCCGTCGACGAGACTGTGGTGGGACGCATCGATGACAGTGGACGGAAGGGCGGGACGATGGGTGACGACGAACCGAGCGAGGCATCGAGGTTCGAGTGGCTGGACGACGACGGCAGAAGCCGGCTCAACGCGGATATGCGGATGCTGAACGGCGTCAATCCGCTGCTACGGGCAGCGGTCGCCCAGATGATGGAGCGGTGGTCTCAGGCGATGCTGAGGGTGTGGCTGCGGCCGGACGCGAGCGAGGTGATGTCGCGGTACACGGCCGGTGAGGCGGTGTTCGCGTTCGTCGAAGGCAAGGTGTGGGTGCTGCCCGCCCAAGATGTGCGCCTGCCCGACCTGGACGACGGGGGGTAGATAGGGCCTCGGGCGGATTCCAGGCATCGTTCCAACATGACGATCTGACGGTGGGATGGCAGCTGCTCAGCGGACGACGGCGTGGACGAGTTCGAGAAGCGGGGCGTCCGACGCGTCTTTCCGGGTAGGGCAATCCTTGGGTGCCAGCGTCGTCGGCCTCGCAACGGCATGGAACCGGCGAGCGGGTGCGTTCGGCGGCGTGATTTCCAGGCGCTGTCCGAGCACCGGACGGTCGCGGCCGAGATGTTCGCCCGCTGCAAGCGGGAGGTCGACGTGGTCGTCGAGCTGGGGGTGTCGGCGCAGACCACCTCGGGGTGGTATCGGGGCCTGGCAGGCCGGCGGTCTGGCGGCGCTCTTCGGTGCCGGTCGGGCCGGACGGGGGCGCAAGCTTTCCGATCAGTAGCTGGCCGAGGTGACCGCCGCACTGGTCAAGGGGGACGGGCGAGCAGCGCTTTCAGCTCGCCGAAATCACTTCACTAACCGAGCTGGCGGGTTCTCCGGGAAAGTAGCCGCCAACGGTGTAGACGCGATCGCCGACCACGGCCGCCGCTAGGCCGCCACGCGGTTGTCGGAGCGGCGGCGGCATCCACGCTCCGCCGGGCCTGGCCACGCATGAGACCGCACCGTTCGGGTTGCCCTGGCCGCCAATCAGGCACACCCCGGCGCCGGGCCAGGCGACCACGGCGGGAGTCCGCACGCCGAACTGCAAGCTGCCATCTGTGACGACCTCGCTGCCGCGCAGTCGCAAGATCGTACGCAGGAGATCCTTGCCGTTCGGATCGGTTCCGCCGAAGAACCATACGGCGCCCTTGCCGTCGGATGCTGCTCCGAAGTTGTCCCGCGGCTGCGTCAACGACGCGATTTGCTGCCACGAGCCGCCGGTCAGTGCGAATACCTCACGGTGGCTTTTGCCATCAGTCCCGACACCGCCGGCGAACACGATCCGAGTCCCGTCGAAAGCGACTGCGCCGGATACTCTGCCTTGCGGCAAAGGCTGTTCCAGTATCCACGGCCCTTGCGACGAATCGAGTCGATACACCGTGGCCAAGATGTCGGACGAGCCATGCGCGCCGCGCGCGCCGCCGATCACGTATACGCTCTTGCCATCGGAAACTACGCCCGCCTCCCCCACCGGGCCCGGCAACGGCGGTCCTCTCGTCCACACTCCGCGCGCGGGATCGAAGATCTGCACGAGTTCCAGCGGATGGTGGTCGGCGGTTGCGGCATTGCCTCCGACCACCCACAACTGGTTGTGAAAGCTGACCGCGCCGGCACCTTCTAGGCCAGACCGGATCGACGGCAGCGGGCTCCAGGCACTCGGATGGGTGATCGTTGGCGATGCGGACGAGGGAGTGACGGATCCGGTAGAGCCCGCGGATCCGCCGGACGACCACGGATGCCAGATCAGCAGACCGGCGAGTAACACGCACACCGCCGCGGCGGCCCCTGCGGCCGTGGTCAGGGCTCGTCGCCGATTTGGGACCTGTGGCGCGGCGCTTTCGAGGCGAGCGCGATTCGCGAACTCGGTGTAGTTGGTGGTACCGCCTCGATCGAGCGCGGTGAGTTCGTCGAAGGTCTCCCGCACGTTGGCCGATTCCTCGTTTGCGACCTGATGGTCGAGCGGGGCGCTGACTTCGTTGATGCGTTGCATGCGCACGCATCTGTCCTGTCGTGCAGCGGTGTCTCGGTAGTGCGGATCGAGCTGGAGGATCGCTGCGTACTCGCTGACCGCGACCGCCCACTCATGCGAATCTTCGGCGTTGCGTGCGCGGGTGTACCGGTGCGCGAGGTCGTCGGCGCGTTTCTCGTCGTCTATGGCCTGCTGTGCCTGGGTGGCGAGCCCGTCGGGGTCGGTGGCGGCCGGGTCGAGGCGGCCGAGTTCCGCGTCGACGTCGAGGACGGCCTGCCACTGGCCTGCGGCGGCGTGGTGGCGTAGCTCGCCCTGCAGGTCGAGCAGCTGCTGCCGGGCCTGGCCCGCCTCGCGGCGGGCGGCAGCATCGCGGTAGGCAGGGTCGATGCTCAGAATCGCTGCGTACTCGCTGACCGCGAGCGCCCACTCATGCGAATCTTCGGCGTTGCGTGCGCGGGTGTACCGGTGCGCGAGGTCGTCGGCGCGTTTCTCGTCGTCTATGGCCTGCTGTGCCTGGGTGGCGAGCCCGTCGGGGTCGGTGGCGGCCGGGTCGAGGCGGCCCAGTTCCGCGTCGACGTCCAGGACGGCCTGCCACTGGCCGGCGGTGGCGTAGTGGCGTAGCTCGCCCTGCAGGTCGAGCAGCTGCTGCCGGGCGTGGCCCGCCTCGCGGCGGGCGGCGGCATCGCGGTAGGCAGGGTCGACGTCCAGAATCTCGGTGTACGCGTTCGCGGCGTCGGTCCATTCGCTGGCGGCTTCAGCGTCGATGGCCCGTTGGTAGGTGTCGGCGAGGTGCAGCTGTTGGCTAGCGGTCGCCCGCAGCTGTGCCGCGTCTCGATGGCTTGGATCGAGAGCGAGTAGGTCATCGAGCAGGTCAATCGCGGTCTGGAAGTGTCCAAGCCGCGTCTCGGCACGCGCCTCCACGTAGAGCGCGCGCAGCTGCGCTTGCCGGGTAACGATCGTGACGTCGGATTCGGTGATCGTCGGCTGCGCGTGCGCCTCGGCGAGCGCCCGGTCCAGCACTTTGTGCAGCCGGCCAGTGTCGAACTCGAAGTGGCTGGGGCTCAGTTCCAGGGCTTGGCGGCGTGTCAGCTTGGCGAGGCTGGGCGGCAGCTGGTCAGGGCGCGGCATCCGGGCTCCGGCGACCAGGATCGGGATGACGCGGACGTTGCGGGTAAGGGCGGCCTCGAGCTCCAGCCGCACGAAGTCGTCGGGGTTGCCCAGGCGAGCCGTACCGTGCTCGTCGGTGATCGTGAGCCACTGCTCACCGATCAGCGCGAGAAGCACATCGCAGGAGCCGACCGCGGTGGTGATCACCTCGACGAAGTCGTCGCCCAGTTGGATCGAGTCGATGTCTTTGAAGATCTGGCCGCGGCCGTAGCGGTCCGCGAGTCGATCGAACAGCCAGCCGGCCGCGTAAGCGGTCTCCTCCCGCCGGTAGCTGATGAACACCCGGCCCGCAGACCGTGCCGCCGAGTCAGCCATGAGCCGCAGCTCGTAGCCGACGACCGCGCGCCCCCGCGGGCCTCAAGGCGAATAAGGGCAGGACAGGGCGGCGGCGAAGCGGAGAGCACAGCGCGCTCCACATTTGGCACCACCCCTAGCGCCGATCCGAACACTTTAAGTAGAGCACTCGGCAGCGCCCGTGATACCGATCAGAGGTAATGCTGTTGGTGGGCGTCGGGCATTTTGAACAGCCCGGCACTGGTCTGTCACCAGCCGCGCCTCCCCTGAAGAAGCGTCGCCGACAGTTGTCAGGCCAGAGCTCCGAAGTCAGTTTCACGCCGTCCGCCCTTCAGCCGGGCTCACCCCAGGTTCGACCTGGTGGTGGCCCGATTTGTCTATGCTCCACATCCAGCCGCAGCGTTCGGCGCGAGTTGCAATACGTCGTCGACCGATTCCCAATCGAGCGCGTCGTCCTTTTCGCCAACGAGCGCAGCAATCGAGGGTTCAGGTATCGCAACAGCAGCAGCGCGGGCAGACTACGTGAGGTCGGCATCGGGCTGGTGGCGTGACGTGCCGAGAGTCGGCGCCTAAAGCGCGGACCCTCAGACCCTGATCGACGCCAAGTTGATCCGCAGATGACAGTGACGCGTCCGAGGGTTCAATTGGCGCCTCTGGCGGGTCGTTCGAGGAGTCTCACGATCCGCAAATTCTGCGGGAGGAGTCAAGTTAATCTGCGACAGTCCTGATACCTACCTGTACTTACCGGCCATGCTGACCCGGCGTACCAACCGCAGGTCAGGCGCGCAGTGCTGACCCGATCGCGTGTATGAGCGTGCTAGGCCCGTCAGGCAAGATGCTAACGAGCGGCGACCCGGCGATCTCCAGCGCTTTGGATTCTGCTGAATCGTTTGCTGCCGCACGTGCGATCTCGTCCGCTGTTCGACCGGTCCCAGGCAGCACCAGGACCCGGCGTCCAGCGGCCAGCGACGCCTCTATGTCGCGGTACGCGATGTCGCCACCGTTGGCCAAGAGTGTGATCGATGGTGCCTCGCCGGCGATGGCATCAGCGACCGCGCTCAGCCATGGCACCTCGTCGCCCCACACGTCGCCGGGCACCACGACGACGTGGGTGTGGTTGGGTTCCAAGGAGGCTTTGCCGTCGGCATGTGGTTGGTCGGGCCAGGCGACGGTGCCACGGGCCACCACGCCGACGTGCTGCCCGATGGCGCCTGCGTGGCGCCGGGCTTTGCCGACCAGGCGAGTGATTCCGGCGTCGGTTCCGCCGTCTATGACCGTCGCGCCCGTCACGGTGAGCACCGGGATCAGGACCTCAGCGAACAGCCGTTCGCAGCGGGCGGCATCGGCGGGATCGAGCCCTCCGGCGCCGCCGACCACGACCACCGCTGGCACCGGTGACGCGATACCGCCAGCAGTCAATCGGCGTCTGAGCGCCTCGCCCGCGGTGCCATCGGGTATCGAGATGACGGTTATCTGGCTGCCGGCGACGATGACGCGGGCCGCTGGGTTCATCAGACTGGCTGTTCCGGCTGTGGTTGGCGTTGCCGCACAGCTTCGACGATCGCGGACAGACGGATACCCTCGTTGGCCGCATAGCTGCCGCCACGCTGATTGAGCCGCGGCGTGTCGGTAGCACCCGCGTGGTGGAGTGCGATCAGCGCCCACTTGTCGTCGAAGACGGGGCTGCCGGAACTTCCCGGCTCGGTCGGTGAGCGGTAATGCACATAGGTGCTGTCATAGTCCAGCAACAGGTTGTCCTGCAAGCTGAACTGCGGCTGGTTGAGGCCCCGCGGGTGACCGATCACGTATGCGCGTTGGGGCGTGTCGCCATCAAGCGTAGGCAGTCGGGGAGCCAACAGGAGAGGTTCGATGGCATCGGGAACACTCTCGAGTTCGAGGATCGCTGTGTCCAGACCTGGGCTTCGCGATGGGTCCCGCCACCAGAGCCGGGCCACCCTGAACCCCCGCGCCGTGAGGTCAGGCTCGAGTCCTCGGAAGAAGACGATGGCCTGCTCGGGCGCTAGTCCTTCAGGCACGACGTGGCTGTTAGTAATCAAGACGCGGTCGGGTAGAGCCGGATGCAGGCTCTTGCCACTGACGACAAACCCGGTGCCGACTCCGTACTCGTTGAGGTTCTG
Organism: uncultured Actinomycetota bacterium; assembly: GCA_963748415.1. Lineage (GTDB taxonomy): Bacteria > Actinomycetota > Actinomycetes > Mycobacteriales > Jatrophihabitantaceae > CAVVJA01. The sequence goes on from CAVVJA010000021.1 coordinate 80,409, forward strand.
GACCTGCCCGACCGCCCGGCATCGGGTTAGCCCGTTGCGGTACCAGGTGAGCGTGTTGTACCGGTCATATCCGAATACGCGTTCCAGCTGTTCGTCTGACAGCTGGCCGGGTCGAGTGGGTCCGAGGTCTTCGCCGGCCACTTGGACTGTGCCGCCGTTCTGGTCGAGCAAGGCGGATCTGAGCAATGGCAGCAGGGTGTCGCCCGGCGGAGTGGTCGTCTCCAACTTCCAAACTTCGCTGAGCTGACGCAGCTCCGAGGCGATCTTGAAGGAATCGGCGTCGCGGTCGTCCACGAAGCTGACAGCGCGCTCTAGCGCCTCCTCGCTCTCGCCGAGCGCGAGGCATGCCTGCATCGCCGTAAGCTTTGCCCACGCGTCTGGGTCGGGCCCGTCGTCGATCAGCAGAAGGATCCGTTCCGCCAGTCGGCGAGCGTCCCGGTCGGGATCGACATGGTCGGCCAGGCCGATCCGTTCGCGGGCGGCGGCCGAAAGCAAGGCGACGACATTGATTCCATGCCACACCCGGGAGGGATTCTGCTGGTAGACCTGCTGATAGGCCGCGAGCGACAGCTGCAAGTACCGGGACCGCAGACCGGCATCCTTGCTCATCACATATAGCTGCTTGTAGCAACGTCCGAGGCCGCCGAGAGCTTCGGCGCGTTCCTCCTCGCTGATGGTTGGATCGGCAATGAGCGACCGAAATTCGAATGCTGCAGCGGCCGGAAAATTCCGGTCGACCAATCCTAGGGCAAACTGCCGTCGCACCGCGGCGTCCTCGATCCCCTGTCCCAGCAAGGCATCGGCCACTAGCAGCAGCTGGTCGTACCTACGATTCTCGCGCAGTAGTCTGAGAATGGATCTCGCCTGCCGGGACTTTTCGATCGCGGATGCACCGCGCAAGTAGTCGACGTAGCGCCGCGCGGTGTCGGCGACAAGCTGCCAGTCGAAGTCACGAGCGGCCCTCGCGAATGTCTGTTCCCAGTTGACTGGGTGCGGCCTGGTCATCGCAAGGCCAATTGCAGCGCAGTCCGGAGAGCCGGCTGGCCGAGGTATTTCGCGATGCTGTGCCGCCACCTACCAGAATTGAACACCTCGATATCGCTGACACGCTCGGCGCCACGCCAGCAGTAATCGTTCGCAATCCGCGGATCAAAGCCACACACCGGGTCCAGCCGGTCGTAGACATTGGCCCAGTAGCGGTCGCCGAGCCGTGCGTCAGGCCAGCCGTCCGCGGCGGTCCACGGAGGGGTGAGCCCGGCCTGCACCTCGGACAGGCCCAGCGGGCTCCCCATCGTGATTAGGGCATCGACAGCCGGGATCTCGACGGCATTCGTGAGCACGTCGTAACTAATCACGGTACCCAGGCTATGGCACAGGATGATGTGTGGTCGGGGGTTATTTGCGCCGTCGCGTAGGGCTTGCACCGTGCGTGAGCGCAGCTCGTCCCTGACCCGATACGCCTCGCCCGGACGCGGCCTGACGGTCGCGTTGAACAGGTAATCGTGGACGTTGCGCAGAAAGACGCGCATCAGTCGACGCTTGAGCGACGCGGGTAAGGGCACAGCCTCCAGCGGTGAGTCGGGGTCGATCCGAACTAGCTGTTCGCCCGGCCCGGGAACGACGTTCCCCAGACCGACGTCATGAGCCAGCCGCCTCACGAAGGTTTGCTGCTCCGGTGGTGCCGCGAGCAGCCAGGTGAAATCGGTGGCCTCCTCATCGATTCCCTGCTCCAGTTCCAGCTCATTCGACTCCTGCGCTGCACAAGCCGGCGCAGGGTGCGGATACAACACGTCCGCCCAGTACACCATTGACAACGAGACTCCCAGGGCGGCCAGATCGATGCCATCGTCATCAAGGAGCGCGATACGCCACTGTTCGAGCAGCGTCGCTGGCTCCGGCTGGTTCGAGATCCCGTGAATGAAGGTTATGTGCGCCACCTGGCCTCCAGCACAACACTCTGCCCGAGTCGATCAAAGTCTCCACGGCCGCTGACCGCAACCCGCTCGATGGCCCAGCGACTTCGATCTCAGAGTTGCTCGGCTGCTTACTACGGTCGCAATTGCTATCGAACTGCATGTTCTTTGACTCCGACAAGGCCCCATGGGCTGAGCTGGCCGGTCCAACCCATCGATACGTCCAGCCGCGTGGACGGACTGGCCCGTGTCCAGGCATCGTGGTCGTCACGGGCGTCGCCGCTGACAGCCGCGAGGTGCTCGGCTTCGATGTTGGCGACAGCGAGGACGCGCGTTGTGTACACAATTCCTGCGCGGTGTGAAGACCCTGCCGTCTGCACGGTGTGTAGGTCCAGGCCGCCCTTCAGACCTGCGTGGGTATCGGAGCTGACCAGCGGCCGGTCTGCGCGCCAGGGTTCAACCTGCTCGAAGCCCAGTAAAGTCGGCTCAAGCGGAGCATGGCATATTGACGCGCCGCTAAAAGGCCTTAGGCGGGGGGACTCAGCTGCTGCCGCCGCGTCGGCGTCAAGTAGCCAGGTGACTGAGCCGCCAGCTGTTTCAATCGCACGAGACGCCTTGATAATGGGAAAGCTTTCATCACCAGCCAATATCTTCGCCACCACACCAGCCTTACCAGAGTTGTTGATAAGTGCCACACATTTCATTGCTCCAACAACGGCCGCGAGTGTCAGTGAAATCCGATTCGGAGGCGACTTGGGTGAGTTGTGAACAGGAATCACTAGCGCGTCGGTAGTAGATATTGATGTATGGTTAGGGAATAGTGATAGCGTGTGCCCATCCTCGCCCATTCCTAGCCACAAGACCGACATATTCAGCCCAAAGTTCTCGGACCGACCCAGCTTCTGCAGAAGGATGATCTCGTACTCGGTCGCAGCAACCTCGGCTTCTAAGTCACTTGGCGGCCGCAAACGCCGTGAGTCGGGCACGCACAGGGTATCAAGCATTGGGATTGCTGCTGGCCAACTCGCGTCCGGGTCGTCCAGGGGAACGCAGCGTTCATCGCCAATGAGAAACGTCACCTTCCGCCAATCCAATGCTGTAGCATGCTCTCTGCAATAATTTTATAGGCTGTTGGTGGCAAGGAACCGCCTGCAAGCACGAATGAAGCTTCGCTCTCAGTTCTGATCGCCTCAGTAAGTGCGTCAACGGTCAAGGACGCTGCTCGTGCGGCAACATCTTGACATGACGGAAGCACCTCTAGACTAGGCATGTTGTCATTCTCCTGCGCTTCTTGGTGATTCTTTCAACGAATGTCGTTCTTGAAAGCTCATCGGCCGGCGATACGTCTCCGCGCTGCAATATGTGACATTGGATCGTCCTCCAACAATTGCCCAAAAGGCACTCCAGTCGATAGAATTGGCATAGGCCCGCAGCCATGATGTTCCAGTACGGATGACGCGCAGTCCACAAACCCGGCTGACTAAACCGAGTTCTCTAATTACAGTCTGCAAGATCGTCAAGCAAGGCACGCTCCCGCCGGGTGCTCAACCACCCAACCATCACAACAATTAGAGTGTTACCTGGCATGCCCATCGACCTCCACGATTGATCATAACTAGCATCGTCTCTGCGAACGTTTCGGTTCGAGCATGTGCACGGCACCCGGACGCGGTCGCCCTGAGGGTACGGCGAATCTGGCCAGGTCGGCGCCGCTGCTGCCTGGCGCGGAGCAGATCACCTATCTGGATGTGGACGACACGGTCGGCGGGTTCAGTCAGCGGTGCCTGCTTGGAATGCAATGGCTGACCGTTGCGCGTTGGTCTCGGCCGGCTCGCTTAACTTTAGGTGCGCTGCACAGATACCCGACGTGGTGTTCCACAACCTGGGCGAGCTGCTGCCATTCAAAACTGCCGAGTTGCTTGCCGGACTAACTGTTGCCAGGTCACGAAAGCTCGCGATTCCCGCACCGCCATTCCAGCACGTCGTGCGCTGCGCAGCTGAGGATGGTGCAGGTACGTGCCAAGACTGTCGCGCCAGCTTCCTCGGGCTCGAGCCATGCCGGCAGGGCCCGCGATCTGGGCCGTGGGCTGGCGTCCGACACGCCGACACCGCGTAATCAGACCGGTTCCCGCGCTGGATACAGCAGCCCGTAGGGTCATGAGCTGGGCGTGACGAGCGTCCGGTATGAACTACAAAGTCGGCATAGCGCGGTGTTGCAGGCGAACGTCGCCATTGCCGGCGCAAGCGATAGCCGAGGGACAGCTAGCCGGAGGCGATGGTGCAGCAGTGTTGTGCTTGTCGGACGATCTCCCCAACTCCGCAGATCCCTCAGACGGGTAGACATTCGATCCTGCGAACCGTTCGGCAGCCGTCGGCGCTGTCCGGGTGAGCCCGGCACGTCACGCCGCCGGCGACCTCGACACACCGTTGACTCGCGCGGTCGCGGCAGCGCAACGAGGCGACGATGCGGCGTTCACGCGGGTGTATCGGGCGGTCCAGCCCGGCCTGCTCCGCTACCTCACGGTGCTCGTCGGGGCGGATGCCGAGGATGTGGCGTCCGAAACCTGGGCTCAAGTGTGCCGCGACCTCAGCGGATTTCAAGGCGACGGAGACGGGTTTCGGGCCTGGACCGCGACGATTGGCCGGCACCGGGCCATGGACTATCTGCGCGCTCGGGCCCGGCGACCGGTTGCCGTTAGCACGCTCGACGAACTGATGGCGTTGCCAGCCCGGGACGATACGGCCGGGCTGGCCCTCGAATCGTTGTCCACCGCGGCCGCCCTGCGACTCATCGCCGCACTACCGCCAGACCAGGCGGAAGCGGTGATGCTGCGGGCGGTGGTCGGACTCGACGCCGCCGCCGCCGGACGGGTCTTGGGTAAACGGGCCGGGGCGGTACGCACCGCCGCCTACCGCGGATTGCGCCGGCTTGCCGAACAGAACACCGGCATCCTCGTCGATGGGTCGAGTGACACATCGCGTCCCTTCGACGCTGAGACGGTGAGATGACTACACACCAAGCACGGCCGCTCAGCCGCGCAAACGCCGAAAAGGTACTCACGGGGACCGCATCTCCGCCGTCCGAGCTCGCCCACATCATCGCGGCGGCGCGGGGCCCCGCGGATTCCGATGAACTAGCCGGCGAAGCGGCTGCGATGATCCGGTTCCAGGCCGCGCGCCTGGAGCCTGCCGCCGCGCACGCCCCGACGGTACGCACGCGGATGTCCGACAGATTGCTCGGCGCGAAGGTGGGGATTGCCGCCGCGCTCGCGGCAGCGGCCACCGGTGGCGTCGCACTCGCCGCCGCGGCCCACACCCAGACCGAACCCGCGCACCACGCCACGCCTGCCAGCACACCGGTAGCCGCGCCGAGTCACGACGGAACGCCCACGCCGAAAGCGACCACCACGACCGCACCGCCCCCGAGTCGCGCCGCCACTGCCTCCGCGGCGCCGCCCGCGCCGGCTGGTGGTGCCGGCTCGCATCCGTCGGCATCACGCCCTTCGGCTTCACCCTCGCCCGCGCTGCGTGGCCTGTGCATCGTGTACTTCGCAATGGGAGGTGCTGATGGAAAGGTGATCGACAACCCGGCCTTCCGCGCTCTCCTGACGGCTGCGGGCGGCAAGGAGAAGGTCACCGCCTTTTGCCAGACGCTGCTCCGTGCTGATCCCAATCCGACCGGCCCGCCGACGAGCCACCCCGTCGGGCCGCCGATCTTCCCGCCCGGCGAAACGCCATCCAGCCACCGCCGGAGCAGCCCACCAGACGTGCCGCCCGGAGGGGCGCAGGCAGACCAACCCTGACCGGCTCGGCCGATCGAGGGGGCTGAAGGCACGTCGGGCTACCCAGCCCCCGGAGTGCTAGCGAGAAACTGGGGCCGTAGTCGACTGGCGAGAGACCTCTCGCTATGCTGCGCAGCGGCCAAATACGGGGGCTGCCTGATGGGAACGGCGTGGCTAAACATCGCAGACTGGGTGCTGTTGCCGATCACGAACAGCTGCGGGGGGTCATCAGACAAACGGCCACCGTCGTCTCCACGGCAGTCACCGCGTGCATTCTCGTCGCTGGGCTCATCACCGTCGTCCTAGCGGGCCTGGATAGCGCCAAGCACCCAGCACCGCAGGCGACGCCACCCCCCTCGGGCCAGGCCGCCGCGGGACCCAGTCAATCGGATGGTCCTCCTAGCCCCGAGCCGCCGACGCAGGGATCCAACGTCGCGTACTACCCGGCGCCGAACCGGACCACGAGTTCGCCGGCCGCACCCACAGGTTCGCCGGCCGCGCCAGCGAGTCCGCCCCGACCAGCCCGGATCAGCGCGACGCTCACCCCACCGGCGCCGAGCCCGCCATCGAGCACCCCGCTGTCAAGTGGCACGTCAGAGCCGCACAGCCGTCACGCGAGGCCCACGAATCATCCGACGAGGACCCGGCCGCCGCGAGACTGAGCCGTGCGGCGACTGGCACCGCGCTACCAGCGGCTCCCGCCGGACACCTCGCGCACGGCAGGTCGCACATCGGCGAGATACACGACGGCCGCGACCACCGACGCGAGAGACAGCAGATTCAGCGGGTAGGAGAACAACGAACCGAGTACGCCGCCGACGATCAGGATGGCCAGCCATGCTGGCTTGGTGAGTTTGTTCGCAGCGGGAAACGCAGCGGCCTTACGCACCGCACAGTCCGCAACTGCCCAGGCGCGCAGGGCCACGAGCCCCCAGAACAGGATGCGATCCACCCACAGCTGCGTCTCGTACAGCACCTGCATGCCAAAAGCCTAGCGACCGGAACTGTGCTGCACCGGTCGTTAAGTCCAGACAGCCGGCCAGCTACGGCGTTACTTGGGACCGTTCCCGCTTCTCGCCTGCTCGGCGGGCGGGCTCGTTCCGGCCCGCTCGTCGGTGACCCGTGCATTTTCGCGGCGAAATGCCTCGTAAATGTCGATCAGGGCCTGCTTTTGTCGCTCGGCAAGGCCGGTATCGGCGAGGATGGCGGCCACTAGCTCCGGATCGCCGTGCCGCGTCTCGAGAAACCCGGCGCGAATGTAGAGCTGCTCCGCCGATATCTGCAGGCCCCGAGCGATCTGCTGCAGGATGTCGGCGCTCGGCTTGCGCAACCCGCGCTCGATCTGTGACAGATAAGGATTAGACACGCCCGCGACCCTCGCCAGCTGGCGCAGCGAGACGTGTGCTATTTCCCGTTGTTCGCGGATGAAGGCGCCGATGCCGGTTCCCCGTCGGCTCTGCTCGCGCGAGCCGTCGACGTCCACCCCTCTAGTGTGCGGCGCGCCCGCTAGCAAATGCAAGCAAACCGCTAGCGGCGTCTACCCAGCACCGGGAACGTTCAGCGCAAGATCCGCGGCGGTTGATCTCGGTTGGTGCTTCGACGGCCTCCGGCTCATGCGCTTGCCAGAACCGCTCCGCCGGACACGGTGACCGGGATGGCGGCCAACGGGCGCTGAGCAGGTCCATTGGTGTTCTTGCCGGTAAACGCGTCGTACGTCGATGCATGACATGGGCACCTGAGGACGGCGCCATCTGGGTTGACGGTGCAGCCCTGGTGCGTGCAAATCGCGGTGAACGCGACGACCTTGCCGGTGCTCGGCTGAGCCAAGATGATCGGCTTGCCGTCGAGGGTCGCCGAGATCGAACTGCCGACCGGAATATCGCTGAGCTTGGCTACCTGCTCGCCGCCGCCGCCCGAGGAAGCCGACGTTGCGCCGCCTGCCGATGTTGCGCCGCCTGCGGATGTCGCGCCGCCCGAACTCGTCGAGCTTTCAGCCGAGGCGCTGCCGGGTGACGGTGGGGCGGAGGTTGTTGCCGATGAGGACGAGCCAGAGCTACATCCCGTCAGCACGAAAGCACACAGGCCGGCAGCTCCCGCGCCGCCCGCGCAGAGCACGGTCCGGCGGGTGAGGTAATGAGCGGCGGGCATGGCGCTCCTAGTCGAAAGTCGTCGCTAAGGCCGACATGGGGTGTCTAGCTAGATACGAAAGCGCGTAGTCAACGGTTCAACAATTTGAGCTGCCCCCAGTGAGGACTTGCTGTGGACGCCTGTCAGGCGCCTGAGAATGGGGCGCGCCGAACCGGACCGCCAAGGCAAGCTCGCACATCGGACCCGTTACGGCGTCGGGAGAATGTCAGTGCGCAACCTCGCTCAATTCGCCATCCGACACCGTTGGTGGGTCATCACCGGCTGGCTGGTGTTCATCGTTGGAACCCAAGCCATCGCCGGGTCGTTTGGCGGCGCCAACTACAAGGACGAGTTCAAGCTTCCCGGCACGGAAACCCAGACCGTCTCGACGCTGCTACGGAACAGCGGCCTGGACAGCCAGAACGGCATCGACGGCAACATGGTATTGCACGTCAACACTGGCGACCTCACATCGCCTCCGGCCGGGAGCGTGGCGGCCTTCGAAGGCTTGTGCAAGCCTGGATCCAAGGTCCTCGAGATAGCAACCCCGTGGGGCGGCATTAACTGCGCTGGCGCAGGAACCTTGCAAGCGGCATCGGCCAACCATCGGCTTATCGCCCCAAAGGACCCCCGGATCGCGCTTGTCAATATCACCTTCGCCGGCGGCGGTTCGTTCGACCAGCAGGCCATCAATCGCGTATACGACACGCTGCACAAGCTCAACAGCAACCGCCTCGAGGTTGAGTTCACCGGCGACGCATTCGCGGGGCAAAGGGGATCATCGGGCGGCGGGGTATCCCCAGGGATGCTGGGCTTCATTGCCGCGTTCATCATCCTCGCTGTCGTCTTCCGGACGGTTGGTGCGATTGCGCTGCCGCTCGCCAGCGCGGTCGCGGCATTGGTCAGCGGGCTGGGTGTCATTGCGCTGCTGAGCCACGTCATGAGCGTGTCCACTGTGACACCAGAGCTGGCGCAGCTGATGGTGATCGGCGTGGGGATCGACTATGCCCTCTTCATCGTCACGAGACACCGCCGCAACCTGCTGAACGGGATGAGCGTGCCGGACTCGATAACGCTCGCCGTCAATACGTCCGGGCGGGCTGTCTTGTTCGCCGGCACCACGGTGTGCATCGCGATGCTCGGGCTCGTCGCGCTCGGTGTGAGCTTCTTCTACGGGATGGCTATCGGAGTTGCCGTAGCGGTCGGCTTGACCATGGTCGCGTCACTCACCTTGTTGCCTGCGCTACTGAGCTTTCTCGGCCTGTCCGTGCTGCCTCGAAAGCAGCGTCGCGCGATTCGGGGCGGCAGCTACGCGCCTTCACAGCGCATCGGATTCTGGACCCGATGGTCTGATCTCGTGGCCCGACGCAAGGCTTTGCTCGGCGCGCTCGCCACTACACTCATCATCGCGCTGGCAATTCCGTTCTTCTCGATGCGGATGGGCCACGCGGATCAAGGCAACGACCCGGCCGGCACCACGACTCGCAAGGGCTACGACCTGATCGCGCAGAGCTTCGGCGTCGGCTACAACTCGACACTCACCCTCGTTGTCAGTGGCCCCCAAGTGCAACAAACCGCGGAACAGGTCGCAGGGGCGGTAAAGAACGTGCCCAATGTGGATCCGAGCAGCGTATTCGTGCCGCCGAAGCCGCTGACCGATCGGATCACAGTGGTGTCGATCAAGTCGATCACGTCGCCTCAGGACGCTAAGACCACCCAACTGGTCAAGACTTTGCGTAACGACGTGCTGCCATCTGTCTACCGTGGTACGCCGGATCACGTCTATGTCTACGGTCAGACCGCGGTCTACACCGACTTCACCCACGTGCTTTCGAGCAAGATGCCTTTGTTCATAGGTGCCGTGGTGCTGCTGTCGTTCCTGTTGCTCATGATCGCTTTCCGAAGCCTGCTGATACCTCTCACGGCCGCGATCATGAACCTGTTCGCCGCCGCGGCATCCTTCGGTGTTATCGTGGCGATCTTCCAATGGGGTTGGGGCTCCGAGATGTTGGGCATCGGCCGAGGCGGCCCTATCGAGGCATTCGCGCCGGTGTTGTTCTTCGCGATCCTGTTCGGCCTGTCGATGGACTACCAGGTATTCCTGGTCAGCCGTATGCACGAGGAGTGGGTACACAGCCACGACAACCGGCGCGCGATCATGGTCGGTCAGCGGGAAACCGGCGGCATCATCACGGCGGCGGCGATCATCATGATCGCGGTGTTTGGCGGATTCGTGCTCGGCGACAACCGCGTTGTCAAGCTGATCGGCCTCGGCCTCGCCAGCGCGATCTTCATCGACGCCTTCATCCTGCGAACCGTGCTCGTGCCCTCGGTCATGCACCTGCTCGGCCGGTGGAACTGGTACTACCCTTCCTGGCTTTCTCGCGTAACACCGCGAGTCTCGGTCGAGCCGCCCGACGATCAGCTGCTGCCCGTACCAGAGCCGGGCGAACGCGACGAGCGACTGGCCAAGGTTTAGAGCCAGCCCTCTCCAGGGTCAGGCGATGGCGGCCAACGATCCCGCCACGGTCAGCTGGGCGTCGTCGGGGATCGATCGCTTGATCACGGCCAAGGCCACGGGCCCAAGCTCGTGGTGCTGCACGGCCGTCCCCAGAAAACCAACTGACCGGCCGCCGTGCTCGACGGACGTGCCCACTTCCGGCAACACATCAGACTCGCCCGCCAGGTGCACGAGCACGAGCCGGCGCGGCGGCCGGCCCAGATTCTGCACGCGCGCAACCGTCTCCTGGCCCCGATAGCAGCCCTTGTCGAGATGTACCGCCGTGTCGATCCAGCCCACCTCGTGCGGGATCGTCCTATGGTCGGTTTCGAACCGCAGCCGCGGCCGGCGAGCCTCGACCCGCTTCGCCTCGTAGGCCCACAATCCGGCAGGCGCCGCACCAGCGGCGATCAGGCCGGCGATTTCGTCGACCAGCCGTCCCCTCGAGACCACGAGGTCGACGTCGCCCCAAGGCGTCCGGCGGGCGAAGCCGCCACCTGGCGCAGCGGTCGCAACGGTCACTGGTGGGCGGTATCCGGCGGCAAGCAGGACGGCATCGGCGGCCGGCCCAACCAGCCCGACCACGGCCCATTCGTCGGAGACATCGCTGAGCTCTACCCGCTTGAGGAAGCGCATCTTCTGCAGGTAGGCCAGAGCGTCATCGGCCATGCCCGGCTCGACATCCAGCCATACCATGCCGTTGCGCTCGGTGAGCTGCCAGTGCTGCTCGACATGTCCGTGTGGCGACAAGACCAGCGCCTCGGTTGACTGACCGTCGGACATGTTGCTCACGTGCTGCGAGCAGATGGAATGCAGCCAGGGGAGCCGGTCCGGACCGGAAACCACGAGTACCGGCCGGTTGCTGCGGTCGATCACGCCGGCCGCTGTCTCGAGAAGCCGCTGCTCGCGCATCGGGTCGCCGTAGTGCCAGGCGATTCCGGTATCTACGCCGACAGCTGCTACGGCGCTGGGCAAGCTCACGCCCGGACTCATAGTCGGCCGGCCGAGACATGATCACGAACCAGGTACTGCTCGGGCCCGTCCGGTGGGCTGGCGACGCAATCCTGGCACCGGCCGAAGACCGTGAAGTGCGCGCGGTCGAGGACGAATCCCTGCTCTCGCTCCAATCGGGCGGCAAGCGCGTCGGTCAGATCCTGCGGAGCGTCGACCACGCGGCCGCAGGCGTGGCAGACCACGTGCACGTGATCGTCGTCAGCCGGCCGGAACGACGGGGCGCCGTGGCCTAGGTGGGTGTGGCGTACGAGTCCGATCTCTTCGAGCAGCTCAAGCGTGCGATAGACCGTGGTGACGTCAATGTCGGGCACGGCCGCACTGATCTGTTCCGGGGTCGCATGCCGAAGCCGGCGCACGGCCTGGAGGACGTCGTCTCGCTTCGGCGTCATGCGGAGGCCGCGCGCCCGTAGCCGGGTGGCGAGGTCGGAGTCAATTGGCATCACGTCAATCGTAGGCGCGGACCGATCTCCGCGCTGTCGTCTGGCTCTCCTCTACCCTGTGCCCGGTGACCGTTCTCGTCTTAGGCGTTCTTGGGGAAGGACTCGTCGATCCGGACCGCGCGGTAGTGCGTGCGGACGACAGTGGCATCGACCGCGGAGACGGCTGCTTCGAGGGCTGCCGGATCAGGACCGACGCCACCGGCCGCAGTTCGGTCGACAAGCTGGCGGCCCACCTCGCCCGGATGCAGCGCTCCGCGACGGCGCTCGACATTCCCTTCGACGAGGCGCCCTGGCAGGCGCTCATCGATGCCGCACTCGACGCGTGCCGTACTCCGGGTGAGTACGGGCTCAAGCTCGTCCTGACGCGTGGCCCAGCGGACGGCGTACCGACCGGGTTGCTTACCGTGCGTCCCCTGGCCGAGTCGGTATGGCAACAACGCCGGGATGGACTGCGCGTGATCACGCTGGACCGCGGCTTCACCGGAGCTGCGTTCGCCGAGGCGCCGTGGTTGCTCGGTGGAGTGAAGACGCTGTCCTACGCCGTGAATATGGCCGCGATACGCGAGGCGGAGCGCCGGGGCGCGGACGACGCAATCTTCGTCAGCGCGGACGGCGTTGTTCTGGAGGCACCGACGGCCTCGGTGGTGTGGGCTACCGAAAGAACCCTGCGTACGACCCCGGTCGGCCCTACCGGAATCCTTCCCGGCACCACCCAGCAACTGCTCTTCGACCGGGCTGCCGCCGCTGGCTGGACCACCGAGACCGTCGCAGCTCGGGTGGACGACCTCCACGCTGCTGACACTGTTTGGCTCGTCAGTAGCGTCCGCGGTCCGGTGGACGTGATCGAACTGGACGGCAAGGGGCGCAGCCGGGATCTCCCGGTGCTCGCGGACGTCGCTCGATTGGCCGGTTTCCCGCCGGCCGCGAGGTGACTCGTCGTTGCCCAGCGATTCAGCGTTGCCGGGGAGTGGCTGCGCCCGTACCGTAACCGGTACACGAGGAAGGAGGTGGTCCGACAGTTGTGTACTTTGTGGACTCGTGAGGTGGCTGTCCGCTAGCCGCTCGATGACAACGGACATGCGGTAGTGCGGTCCGCCGGAAGGCGGCGGCAATACCCGACAGCTACCCGGCCCCCGAGCCGTCGGCCTTGTCCAGCCGACCCGCCACGGCGGACAGACTCGGGGGTCGCTTCATGTCCGGGTACTGCACAGCGCCGCCGTGGGCCTCCAGCCAAGAGCGAGATTCGGCACGAGACGCACCGTGGCGAGTTCGGCGGCTTGGATCAACCTCAGCTGACTGCGATGATCCGCGCGCTGAGCGTGCGGCCGGGTCGAGTCCGGTAAGACACCGAGGAGCCGACGCGGGCACCCAGCAACGCTTTCCCAAGTGGGCTGCTGGGCGTGATGACATCAAAACTGTCGGTCGCTTCGTCGACCGAGCCGAGCAGAAACGTCTCGGGGCCATCGCCCAAGTCGAGGGTCACTATGTCGCCGACGCTGACACCACCCTCGGACGAGCGGTTGCTGGTCTCGCGGAAAGCGGCCAGTTCCTCCTCGACGGTGGCGATGCGGTCTTCGAGCATGGCCAGGCGCACGTACCCGTTGACGTTGGTGGCCCTATCAGCCACGTCGCCGTCGCCGATAGGGATGGTCTCGGCCAGCGTTTGATCTCGCTCGGCCCGCAGCGCGGCGAGTCGTGCTGCCAACGTGTCCCGGCGAGATGCCAGACTAATCGTTACTGTCATTGGTGCCGTCCCCCATGCAGTGCGGACGCAAGTTCATTTTTGTAACTCCGTGGCGGCTGCCGTTGTGCCCGCCTACGGGGATGTTCTCATCCGGCTCTTAGCGCCGCAGCGGGCTCACCACCCGCTCCTACCCATCCGGGCAACGATCGCTGCTATCGGCTGGCACCGTGGAGTCGCGCGGCCTACTTGGTGAGATGGTCCCGTTCGGCGGTGCTGCGAGTTGCGGCCGCCGCGCGGGCATAATGCTCAGCTGCCGTATCGAGGTGGCCGGCCTTTTCGTGCAGATGGGCGCGAACCGCGTCCAATCGAATGGTGGCCGGGGAGCCGCACGTCAAGGCCGTCCGTCGCTCGCAGTCCAGCCAGTGGCCCGTCGACCTCGCCGACGGCGACCGGCTCAAGGCGGCAACAGGATCGCCGGTGACGGACATCAGTTCGTCTTACCAGGCCAATATCTGTTGCCAGTCCGTCTCGCCGGCGGATCGAGCGTCGTCATGCAGGGCAGCGATCGCCGCTTGGATCTGGTACTCGCCGCGCCGCCGATGCGCAAGGCTGGCCCGGTCCGGTATGGCGGAGAAATGCGGGGCCAGGTGCAGGATAAAGCGATGAGCAAGGACGAGGTGCGTGACGGGGTTGAGTTGACGAACCTCGATCAACAGTTGTTCGAGGGCGCCGAGGCGACGAAGCGGGATCTCGTCGAGTACCTCGACGCTGTCAGCGAACGAATGATCCCGGGATTGACGAACCGGCCGTTGTCGGTGATTCGGGTACTGCGCGGTCAGGCGCCGTTCATGCAGAAGAACCTGCCCAAGTACACCCCATCGTGGGTGCCGAAAGTGCCGTTGTGGGCCGAGTCCTCGAAGCGAGAGGTCTCCTATGCGCTGTGCAACGACCGCAAGACGTTGCTCTGGTTCGCCAATCAACGAGCCGTGGAGTATCACCCGACGCTGTTCCGAGTCGGCGAGTGGGACCGCCCGACGTATCTCGTGCTCGACATTGACCCACCAGACGCCGACGCATTCGCGCTCGCTGTGAGGGCTACCCAGTTGGCTCGTCAGGCGCTGGCGGGGGCAGGACTGGCGGGCGCCGTCAAGACCAGTGGCGCCAAGGGCCTGCATGTATTCGTGCCCATCACGTCGGCGACGACCGAAGAGGTTGCCGCCGCGACCCGAGCACTTGCTGCGCGAGCCGAGCGCCTCGATCCAACGGTCGCAACCACGGCCTTCGTCCGCGAAGAACGCAACGGCAAGGTCTTCCTCGACTCGACGCGCGCTGGCGGTGCAACCGTCGTGACCGCCTACAGCCCGCGCATACGCCAGGGTGTTCCGGTCTCGTACCCGTTGGCCTGGGACGACCTCGACGGTGTCAACCCACGCGAGTTCACGATCCACACGGCGCCCCGCCTAGTAGCGGGACGCGATCCTTGGCAGGAACTCATGCCGGAGCCGCAGCCGCTACCCGCTGACTTGATCGCGGAAGGTCGGGAGATCCCTATCGCACGCGTGCAGGCGATGCATGAAGGTCGACGGCGGGCACGGGCCAAACGGGAGACCGCTCACAAAGACAACGGCCCCGAAGCTGGCAGCGGCAGCACGTCCGAGCCGTCGTCCCCAGCCTGATCGCATCAATTTTGGCGATGATCTTGGACTTGCCGGCGCCAGAGAAGGCACTAGTTCAAGATCACCACCGATCCAGCCCGACTCCGGCAGCGGTCAGGAGGTGGATTCGAGCCACTCCTGGAACGTTGGGCCGGCGAGGATGGCGTGCGGACTCGGCAGCAGCGCACCAGCCTCCGTGAGCTTGGTGTCCTGGTCTGCCCAGGCCGGGTTGCTCAGAGCCTCGATCCGCAGTGGGAGGTCGCGGCGCGCCACGTACAGCCTCGCAACGTCGATGAAGTTTTCTTCTCGCGGGCCGGCAATCTCGGGAATCGGCGCGTCATCAGACAGCGGTGCCCAGTCCGGATCCGTCGCCTGGTCGACGAGCGCATGCGCGACCGTACGAGCGGCGACCGGCTGAAAGCGCGCCCTCGGCAGATAGCTCACGTCGCCCTGAGTACCCCACTGCACCAGCTGCTCGACGAATTCGTGGAACTGCGAGGCACGCAGGATGCCCACCGGAATTGCGCCGGACAACATCGCCTGCTCCTGGACGAGCTTTGCGGCGTTATAACCGCCGGTGAGCCGGTCAGTACCGATGATCGACACGACCACGATCCGTCGCACGCCCGCGTGCTCGCCCACCTTCTGCAAATTTTGAGTCGCAGTGGTGAAGAACTCGGTGGCCTCCTGCTGATCGGGCGAGGGGCCGGTAGCGACGTCGATGACACATCCCACGCCCGTAAGGGCTGCCGCGAGACCCTCGCCGCTGATTACGTCCACGCCGTGTGAGCGGGAGATCGGGACGACATCGTGACCACTAGCACCGAGGATGTCAACGACATGGCGGCCGACCCGGCCCGTTGCGCCTGCAACTGCAATCTTCATTCTTCGCACTCCTTGTCCCATCGTCTGGAATTGGTCTCCACTGCTATGACCAATCCCGACCGAGACATGTGACACTCGACCGGTGCGAATCGGCCGAGCAAGCGCACTCGAAACCACGCTCAGGATCTGCGCAGCTCCGCGTTGAGGTGCGGTGCGAAGTCAGAGCCCGGCAGCGCAAGCTCCGTCGCGTAGGCCAGCGATTCGTCTCGGAGTGCGTAAAGGCGCCGCTCACCCGCGACCTGCCGTGCGGTGGGTGTCGGCACGACGACCTCGGTTGCGAGCTCCCACCGCAAGTCGCCGGCCACGCCGGTCAACAGCTCAGACAGTCCCGCGGAGTTGACGAGTTGCACCTCGAGATCGTCCTCGCCCGGCCCGGGCCGCCAGAACCCTGATTCGCGCATGGCCGCGCGAATCACGGCACCGTCGCCGTCTAGGAGCCAGGTACGCGATTCGTAGGCAAGAAAGGGCCTGCCATCATGGGCAAAACTCAACCGCTGACCAAATCTGAACTCTTCGCCACTGGACGCGGCGACGCCTACGCCCTCGCCCGCCCATTCGCCGACCAGCGGCAGCAGGGCGAGTAGTCGGTCATGCAGCGGAGCGCCGGTCCGCAGGTCCGAGGTGTCGATGGGAATCGGGATGGTCACCGCTGGCCAGCGAACAGCTTGTAGAGGATGTAGCCGGACATGACGCCGATCGCCACGAACGCCGCGACGAGCACGACGAGATAGGCCAGCTCCATAGGTGCAGGATAGTCAGATGAGCGAGCAGGTCCCGCGATCATTGGTCGTGAAATCCACGGCGGGCGTCGAGGATCCGGAACGGTCGCGCAGGCGTTCACGGTGGCGGCGACCGCGGTGGCATCCGGCGCTGCGGTATCACTCTGGCTGACCGGCGAAGCCGCCTGGCTGGCACTGCCGGGACGGGCCGAGGGGTTCGAGCTGCCGCATTCCGCCCCGCTGGCTGACCTGCGCGACGCGCTTATCTCCGGCGGCACGCTGACGGTATGCACCCAATGTGCGGCGCGACGAAACATCACGGAGCAGGATCTCATCGCCGGCGTGCGCATCGCTGGGGCGGCGACGTTTGTCGCCGAGTGCCTGCGTGATGAGGCGCAGGCACTCGTCTACTGAATCTTCCTCAGGTCAGAACGAGGGGCACCTCGACCAGGCCCGGGCCGTCCGCGCTGATCGGCTTGCGCGCGGCACCGTCCCGATGGAGCACGGACAGCGTCCAAGCTCCGGGAGCGGCAAAGAACCGGTAGTCGCCGGTCGCGCTTGTCACGACCTCGGCGGTGAACTCACCGGTGCTGTCGAGCAGCCGCACGTAAGCGGCGGGCACCGGAGCGTCGCTCTTGCTTACGACGCCGTAGATCACCGTTTCCTTGGTGACATCGACGTGCGGCGGCAGGACCGGGCTTTGGGCTGGCGCTCCGCACATGGTCAGACGTCTTTCTCGATCGGGACTCCGACGAGCGAGCCGTACTCGGTCCAGGATCCGTCGTAGTTCTTGACGTTCTGGTGGCCAAGCAGCTCGTGCAAGGCGAACCAGGTGTGGCTGGACCGCTCGCCGATACGGCAGTACGCGATCGTGTCCTTCCCGTCATCGAGGCCGGCGGCGGCGTAGAGAGCACGTAGCTCGTCGTCGGCCTTGAATGTGCCGTCCTCGTTGGCCGCCTTGCTCCATGGGATGTTGATAGCGGTCGGGATGTGACCAGCCCGCTGGGCCTGCTCCTGCGGGAGATGGGCGGGGGCCAGGAGGCGGCCGGCGAACTCGTCCGGAGACCGGACATCGACCAGGTTCTTGCGGCCGATCGCGGCAATGGTCTCGTCGCGGAAGGCGCGGATGGACGTGTCCTGGTCCGCGGCCGTGTACGTCGTCGGCGCCCGCTCCACGGTCTCCTTGGACAGCTCCCGCCCGTCGAGCTCCCACTTCTTGCGACCGCCATCGAGCAGCTTCGCGTTCCGGTGCCCGTACAGCTTGAAGTACCAATACGCGTAGGCCGCGAACCAGTTGTTATTACCGCCATACAGCACCACGGTGTCGTCGTTGCCGATGCCGCGTTCGCCGAGCAGCTTCTCGAACTGCTCCTTGCTGATGAAGTCCCGGCGGACCTGGTCCTGCAAGTCGGACTTCCAGTCCAGCTTGACGGCACCGGCGATGTGACCGCCGTCATAGGCGGAAGTGTCTTCGTCGACCTCGACGAAGACCACTCCGGGGGTGGTTAGGTTCTGCTCGGCCCAGTCGGCCGAGACGAGCACGTCCTCGCGGCTCATGCAATCTCCTCGAACGGATGGATGTGTGGTTGCGTCCAGTTGGACACGCGGTGGAGTGCCGGGACTCGATCACGGCCGGCGGATTGGGTCGATTTGCCGTCGCCGCCGACGAAGTCGGCGCGGGCGAACTCACCCGATCAGTACAGGTGACACAGGCAGCTGCCCACACGGCACAGGTCGACCGTGCGGCGAGAAGTGAGCGCGGTGCTCACGGCGCAGAGCGCGATGCCCATGGGTGCAGGGTAACCGTCATCCGCCTGTCGCGCGAAATCTCGCACGTGGGCAGCGGACCTACTGCTGTCCCGACTTGAGCACCACACCGGTAGCAGTCGCGGTGATTCGGGCGCCAGCCGGATCTGCGGTCACTCGGGCGGTCGTGAGCTGAAACGGCAGGGTAGGCAAGTTGATGGCGTTGCTAACCAGCGTCGCCACCTGGTCGGTGACAGCACTCGGCAGCGTCGCCCCGTTCGCCGTCACGTCGGAGACATTCAACCTGACCTTGCCGTCCGTGACGTCGAGGGTGCCCTTCGCGGTGATGTCGACGCTGAGCGATGTGCCCGGGAGCGTGACCCGTCCCGTGGCGACGACCTGCGAGCCTTCCGAGGACAGGTGCAGGCCCGGAACGCCGCTCCGGGCGATCAGAGCGTCGTAGGGCACGACGACGGTGCCGTCTACCTTGTCGACTGGTATTTGCTTGACCGATCCGCCAATGAGGTCACCGAGCGGGATATGCGCACCGCGCAGATGGACGTCGAGGTTTGTGCCGGTTATCTGATCGAGCCGCACTGCGCCGCTGGTGATCTGAATGTCGTCATAGTCACCACGAATCGCCTGGGTGAGAAACGGGACGCCGTGAATGGCGACGTTGGGTTTGTCCACGAACTGCGCGTAACTGCCGAGCTTCGATTCGGCGGAGCGCTCGGCGACGAGCAGGCCAACTCGGTCAGCCACGATGAGCAGGACGAGGAGCGTGAGCAGCACGCCGAGCAGGATCTTGACACCCCGACTCACGTGATAAGCCCCTCGCCCCTACGCCTGGATGGCCAGGGCGAGCACGTAGGCAACCGGAGCAACCACGGCCAGCGGCAGCACGGCCGCCAGCACGGGACGAAACACGCGAGCGGCGGGGGTGGACGACGTCTGCAGCGTATGTGTGACGTACGAGAAGCCGACGCCGAGGAGCCCCACGATGACACCGAGGGCCGCTCCGAGAAGGATGGCTCGCCCGGTGGAGAACTCGACCGTCCCGTGCAGTCGGACGAAGCCTACGATGCCGCCGACCACGAGGCTCGCGATCACGCCGCCCAGGCCACGCGGCACCTCGGGTTCGAACCGCAGGCCGGGCACCACGGCGTCGATAACCAAGCCAGCCGCGAGTGCGGCGCCCGCCGCCGCGATTGCGGTACTCGCCACGCGGGCGTCCGTTTCGTGTCGGAGCTGAATCAGCGCCGATAGCGCCACTGTCGCCACGACCACGACCGCGACCGCGGACAACGACTCGACGACACGGGAGCGCACGACGCCGCGAGTCAGCTGATGCACGAACATCGCGGGGACGGCGAGGCCGAGCACTCCGATCAGCGGTCCGAGCTGACTGTGTGGCCACGCTGACATCACCGCATCCGATGCCACAGCGGCCAGCGCGGCGATGATCAATGCACCGATCCGACCCGGCATGTCGGTGCCGAACACCCACGCCACGATTAGGATGCCCTGGACGATCGCCACTCCAAGGACGAGTTGTCCCGGACCGGCGTTTGCCAGCACGGCCAAGGCACCGGCGACAACGACGGCGACTGCCGCGGCGAGCAAGTTCTCGGTCGCGAACCTGCGCGGCGCACGACCGGAGAGCGCGGGCAGCACCTGCGTGGGCTGCTCAGGCAAGGGCTGCGCACTCATTTGGCTTATCGTTCCAGACCGTCAGTTCGCGCATGGCACTGGAATGTCACGATATGACGGCAGATCGCACCCAGTCGGACGCGAATCGCGCTACAGCCCGCGTAAACGCTGGGCCGTGATGGTCACTCGCGGCGCTTTCAAGATCGTTTGGTCACATTTGGTCACAGCGACCCTCCGAGCACCTTGGAAATCGCCTCACCGGCAACCGCCAGCCCGGCCTGATCGGCGTGGCTGTGGGTGCGGCGCATCGTCGGTTCGTCATGGCCGTGCCATTCGGCGACCACATGATCTGGCACACCCGCGTTACGCATCGCGGTCACGCTGGAGTGCCGGGCCGCGTGCAAGGTGACGGCCGGGACACCGGCAGCACGGCACAGCCGCTGCCAGGTGTAGCTCCACCTCTCGGGCCGATACGGCTCGCCGGCCTCATCGATGACCAGATAGCCATCCCGGACCTGGAGTAGCCCGTGCTCGGTGGCTTGCCGGTCCCGTAGCTGACGCAGCGCGGCCAGAATGTCGGAGGGCAGCGGTTACGCCACCTACGCGGCGATCAAACGGGGTGACTTCCCGATCCCGGTTACCCCAGATTTCTTGCCGCACCATCTGCGGGGATTTCGACCGGAGCACGCGGGAGTGCGCGATCTGGTGGGTTTGGATTTCGTCGAGGGCGGTCTGGAATTCCCACCGTTGGTGGTAGCAGGCGGCCAGGTCGGGGGCGAGTACGGCCTGCCAGTCGGTGATGGTGGTGATCAGCCGGTAGGTCTCGCTATCGGGCCGGTCGGTGATCTGGTATTCGACTGCCCGGACGATGACCGCTTTCCCGGTCGCGGCCATCCACCGGGCCTGACCCAGATCGGTGGGTGTGCTGGTGCGGTTGCCGGTGATGGCCGATAGCCAGGAGCCGTCGGGCAGCCGCTGCAGGACGGGCAGTTTCAGGCTGGCGGTGATCCGGAACAGCAGCTGCGCGCCGGTCTCGGCGGCCCGGGTGAAGAAGTCGTAGCTGTAGAAGCCGCGGTCGAAGGTGACCAGCATCCCCTCGTCGAGGTCGGGCAGCACCGCTTGTGCGAGTTCGCGTTCCCCGGTGCTGATCGGGCCGGGCTCGGCGGCGATGACGGCGTGCGTGCCGCACTCACCCAGCCCCACGACGCGGACCTGTGGGAAGGCACCGCCCTGCGCCTTGCGGGAGGATGGGCGGCCGAACGCGGCCTCGTTCTCGCCGGTGTCGGGCACGTCGAGGGTGACCCCGTCGATGGCCATCAACCGCCATGGTCCCTGCCCGGCGCCGATCGTCGCCGGTGTGGCCAGCGCAACCGCGGCACGTTCGAATAGCCGCCGCACCGGCGCCTCACCCAGACGCTGCCGTGCCTGACACAGCGCCGAGGGGGTGGGTACCTGCCAGGCCTGTTCCCACGCTGCGACGAACCGAAGCCCGCCGACCATCCTGCGCATCACTTCCTCCTACGCCTCGCCGAAAAACAACGCCAACGCGATCACGTAATAGACCACGAGCCGGGCCGGTAACAACCGGTTGCGCTTTTCCTTGCTGCGCGTTTCGGCGATTACCTCGTCCACCAGATCGCGCCGATAGATTCGCGAAACCACACCCAGACACAGATAATCCGACAGTCGACCCTGCTGCGGCGCGTCCACCCATTCATCAGTCACGGCCGCGGAAACTACCGGTGCGACAACCGAAATCAGGGAAAGGAAACGCGCGTGTCAAATCCACGCAGGCGGCCGAAAATGCCCTGACCCACCAAATCACAAACGCCTAAACGACGAAACAAACCTGAATTCTTAACTGAAGGGCATTGCACCTAGACCCGGCTTTCATGAGTGGAGAGGACGCGCCTACGTCCATGAGCACGATAACCCGGATCGGCGACAACAACGGTGAACCGGCTGACCCCGAGACGCGTCCGCATCGTCGCAAGCGGCTATCCGCAGATCTGCCGCAGAACTGGCTAGACGAGCCGTGGTTCCTCCGGATGTCCGACGACGCGAAACTTCTCTACTTCTGCGGGCTGATGTGGGCGATTGGACGCACCAACGGCAAGATCCCGGACTACGCGCTAAATCGCCTCTGCCCCTACGACCTCGAGCGCCGCGCGCTTGCCGTCAAGGAACTGTGCGACTTCGGCCGATGGAAGCCGTACACGACCGACGGCGGCGGATGGCGATATGTCGACTGGGCAGACCACCAATCGACCGTCGAACAGATCGACGCGAACCGACGACGCGAACGCGTCAAGAAACGAAGACAACGAGCCAATGTCCCCCAGGGGACAACCCAAGGGAATACCCCAGGGGAGTACGGAACGGAACGGCAAGAGCACGGCTCTTATAGCGAGCCGAAATTTCAGCCGAGCGCCACGCCGGAAGGACGGACTAACGGCCCTGGTCCGGCGGGAACGACGGCCCTGGTGCGGTCCGTGACGGCGGAGCCAGTCTGAGGGTGGAGGAGTCTCACGGAGGAGGTGGCCACGATGGTGCCGCTGGATACGAAGTCGGACTACGAGTTGGCGCGGGCGCATGCGGTGCGGAAGCACAAGTTCCGTGCTGACTTGGTCGGGTACCTCGTGATCAACGCGTTCCTGGTCGGGATCTGGGCGATCACCGGGTTCGGGTACTTCTGGCCCGGCTGGGTGTTGGCCGTTTGGGGCGTGTTCCTGATCTTGTCCGGGTGGGATGTGTTCTTCCGTCACGAGTTGACCGAGGAGGACATCCAGCGGGAGTTGCACGAGTTGCACAAGGGAAGCTGAATCGCCGCAACAGCCATGATATCGGTCCTCGCGTGACCGTCCCCGGCGGCACACGCGCGGGAGGGTGAGGGGGTCGTCATGATGCGTCTGCCGAAGCGGGATGTCGTCGCGACTGGACTGGTCGCGGCCGCTGGGATCCTGTATGTGTTGTGGGCCGTTGGCTGGTCGGCACCCGGGATGAGCGGCGTCCGGGTGACGGGTATTGCGATCCTCGCCCTGGGTTTCGCCGCCTCGGCGACCGCTGTCGTACCGGGTTTCGACGGCCTGCTCCATGGCAGCAAGGTGTACCTGGCGGTCACGTCCATGATCGGGTTGGTGGCGCTTGTCGCCGGTGTCATCCTGCTGGTCGCCGGTAGCAGCGCCGCGATGGCGATCGTGATGGCGGCCATGGGCGTTCTCTGGCCGGTTGCCACCGTGCACCACGGGCTGCTCGCCGAAACCCAGCCTCCGTCCTTGGTCACGACCTACCCCGCCGGCTGACCTGCCGACGCCCGACCCCGTCGGTGTGCTTGTCCCGTTTCCCCTGCATTGCTGCCAGTGGGTGTAGGCGAATACGCGCATCGGATTCGGGCGTAAGCCGCCGATCGGAACGTTGATGTTCATTACGAGGGTATGGCACCGGTCTTCCCGAGCGGATCAGCGGTCGCGCATGATCTTGGTACGGGTCTGGTCGATGAGGTCGTAGCCGCACACATCGCAGTACGTCTCGTGAACCTTATGCCCGCATTCCGGACACCGCTTCCGGCGGAACGGAGCGGTCACGCGTTTGACAAGTGAATCAAACATCCCTGCCTCCTTACGGATAGCCGCAGCATGATCCCCGGGTGACCTCGCCCGACAGGGCCAAACGGCCTAAGGCTCAGCGCACCATCGGGTCAGCGCCTCTGATCGTGTTCGGGCGCGGGTACCTCTTGGAGGCGCGCCGTTCGCTGTGTCATCCTTCGACGCTGGGCTTTCCGGTGACCATCATGTGACCAGGCGGCTGGAGGCCCCGTGTTTGCTGGGCTGTAGCGCGGCAATGCGATCACTAATCGGATGGTGGCGGCTGTGAGGCATGGTCATCGGGCGGTACGGCATCCCACCGTTGCGCTGCACGAAGACGAGTAAGCGTTCCGGTGAGCGGTGTAAGCGGTGGTCTACTCCAGGCTCGACGTGCTGTCCGATGCATTCGGGCGCGGCTGGTCAGGTGGTTCGTGCCGCTCAGATCCGCCTGACCATCGCCGAGTTGAGCACGCTCGATGCCCGGCCGATCCGCGAGATTTTGGCTGACGCTGTGCGCCTCGGCGATGTGGCGATGCGTGACTTGGAGTCGGGCATGGGTATGTAGCTGGCCGAGCGGTACCGCTGCCGGTGCGGCTCGCGCCGAACCTCGCAGGCTAGGGCCGCACGCCGAGCCGGGCCAGGATGCGCGCCTGCTCCCGCTGGTTCATCCGGTCGTAATGCAGCAGGCACGGCTGACCGGTGACGCACACACACGGGCCGGGGTGCGGCACCGCCGGTTCACCTCTGTCCGGCGCAGTTCCCTGTCTACGGTGCCGGCCCCGTCCGGAGGTGGGCGCGGTCGTGGACCCGCCAAGGCCCGCCGCGCCCACCCGTCTACGGGGCGGACTCGTTGTCGAGTCCGTCATCGTCGGCCTCACCCATCGGCCCCATGTCGACGGCAAGCCCGGATCGGCGGAGCGCGTCCCGGACCTTAGCGACCCGCCACGGCTCGGCCGTTTTCAGCATGTCGGCGAGGCTGCGACCGGGCCAGGACCGCCACGCCGGCAACTGTTCGCCGATCCATTCCAGCGAGCGGCCCTGCGCCGCCAGCGTCGCCAGCTGCGGCAGGGTGAACTCCAGCACGTCCGGGGTGGGCCGTAACGCGGCGTCTCGCAGCCGCACTATGGCCGCGTGGATTTCCTCGCCCGTGGCCGAGTCCAGTAGCTGCCCGAAACCGTCACCGCCGTAGGTGCCGATTCCGGCGATGACCGCGCGGACCACATCGTCCCGGATCATGCTCGGCGCTCCGGGTTGGTCCGGGTCTGCCACTGCCCGGCGTAGGACTTATACAGCCCGGTGATCTCGGGTCCGGGCAGCGGCTGATGCGGGGTGCGGCCACGCCCGGCGAGGTAGCGCAGTTCCCGGTCGTTGGCGTTGGCCCGTGACTTGCGGTGCTCGGCGGCGAACCGGGCAGCGGCGCAGATGACGCAGCCCGCCGCGTGGACCGTGCCCGCTTTCGGGGTGGTGCTCCGGGCCAGGTCCGCGCCCCGGGCCGGGGCGGATGTGGTGGCACCCGGCCTGGGTCCTCGACCCGCAAGTTGTGACGCTGGCGACCAGCGCGGCGCACTGGTCGCATCGGTTGCCGAGCAGTTTCGCGGTGGGCGGCGTCCGGGATGATCACTTCGTCAGCCATCGCGGCCCGCGACAGTGCGTCGCACCATCGGCAGGCGCCCATCGTCCGGGGCCGGGCGGCGGCCAGGATCACGCTGCCGGTGAGTTCGTTCCACACGTCCGGTCGGCGCATGTGGACCTGCTCGGCGCGTGCGCGCCATTTCGGCCCGTTGTAGTTGGTGATCTCCAGCAACCCGGCCCACGCCGCGTCCCGCGCGGACGCGGCCAAGGCAGTGTGCCGTCCCGGGGTGTTGGCCGCGTCGATCCCTCGCTGCCAGTAGTCCGGGTTCAGCATGTCGAGCACAGCGGCGGCGTATTGCGCCCGGTGGGAGCGGCTGGCCGCTGAGCGGCACGTGCTGGAGCAGTACCGCTGATCGGAGCGCCCATCCAATGGCTTCTGGCATTGCCCGCGGCGGCGCTCCGCGTACACCCAGCGGCCCATCTCAGCCCGCTTTCTGCCGGTCGCGGCATTCGGCGACGGTGGCCCGAGTGGTGCGCTCCCGCTCCCGGTCGGCCGGGCAGAGGGGGGTCACGGGCGGCAGCGTGGACGGCCCCGGCCGCTGCTCATACGTCCCGGCCGGATAGTTCGGCTCGCTGCCGCGTCGTGCTCCTGCCATGCGCGAACCGTTGCACAGTCGTGTTGACGCCGCCTCGCGGTTTGCGCGAATTGCTCGCAAGTGATCTTGACCGTGGTTACGCGACTGGTCACAAGCGCCAGGGTCAACCATGACCAACCACGGTTAACCACGGTGAAAGTGCCCGGAATCCCTGACTAACCAAGGTGAAACTCGACTAGCCAGGGGTAACGGGGTGGCCTTCATCGGACGGCAGATCGCACCCAGTCGTCGATCCGATCGATCAACGCCTCCGACGTCGATGTCTCGGCATGGCCCATGTCCGCCTCCACCCACAGGTCGGCATGCGGAGCAGCTGCTGCGAGTACCTCGGCATGACGACGCGGAAAGAAGCTGTCCTGCTCCCCGTGCACGATGAGGAGTGGCGTTGGCGCGATACGCCCGACGACCTCAACTGGCGACTCCGGGATCTCGACCCACTGGTCGCCCAGCCGGGTACGCGTGGCGATGCGGGTCGCCACGCGCCCGATCCGAGTTTCGACCGCCCAGTGGATGAGCCGCAATGGACTGGTCCCGCGCTCGAACCAGTAGCCGGGCGAGCTGATGCTCACGATGGCGTCGGCATCGCCACCGAGCCCCGCGTAACGCAGCGCGGTCGAGCCGCCCATCGACCAACCAAGAACGGCCAACGTCGGTACGCCATTGTGGCGAAGGAACGCCGCGCCGGCTGCCAGATCATGCACCTCGGCGTATCCGAGGGTGGAGCGGCCATGTGACCGGCCATGCCCGCGAAAGTCGATAGCCAAAACAACCCGCCCCAGTTGCGCGAGCCGATAACAAATGCGTCGGACCGAGCCCTGGTCCGCAGAGCCGGTGAAGCCATGGCCGACCAGGTACGCAGGCTGTGTGAGATCCGTCTCCTTTGCCGGCGGCCAATACCGCGCGGACAAGGCCACGCCATCCGCTGTGGTGAACATGACAAGCTGAGAAGGATCGGCGTTGGTATGGTTCAACCTGGTTTGCGAGCTCCCATGGTCTTCCGTTTAGACAACGTTGGGTAAGGGCGTCGTTGCTAGCTTAGTGTTGCCGAGGCACCGCGGCCTCACCCGAAGCTCCGCCCGAGACCTGCAGATCCACATACCGCCCTTGGAGACGCATATGGATCTCATCCTGATGACCGCCGCCAGGCAGCCCACCGCTGAGGTCCTTCCCGCCCTCGGGCTGCTGCAGCACGGTGTCACCGTCCTGCCGCTCGACGCCGCCGCGCTGGTCGATCACTCGACCGGTGACGTCGTTCTCGTCGACGCTCGCCGGGACCTCGTCGGGGCCCGGTCGTTCACTCGGGTGCTCGCGGCTGTGGGCATGCCGGTCCCGGTCGTCGCCGTGCTGACCGAAG
The DNA here is from genome assembly GCA_963748415.1 of uncultured Actinomycetota bacterium. Classification (GTDB taxonomy): domain Bacteria; phylum Actinomycetota; class Actinomycetes; order Mycobacteriales; family Jatrophihabitantaceae; genus CAVVJA01. The sequence continues at coordinate 107,690 of CAVVJA010000021.1, forward strand.
GCGGGCTCGTTGCGTTGTCGGCCGACTGGCCCGTGGACGACATCCTTCTCGATACCGCCGGCCCGGCCGAGTTGGACGCCCGGCTGCGCCTCGCGGTCGACCGCAAAGCCCGGACCGCGGACGCTGCCCCTGAGCATGTCAACATCGGGGCCCTGTCGATCGACGAGACGACGTACAGCGCGCGCCTCGAAGGTCGGCCTCTCGACCTCACCTACAAGGAGTTCGAGCTATTGAAGTTCCTGGCCCAGCACCCGGGCCGGGTGTTCTCCCGTTCGCACCTCGTGCAGGAGGTGTGGGGATACGACTACTTCGGAGGCACCCGAACCGTCGACGTCCACGTGCGTCGGCTACGGGCAAAACTCGGTCCCGAGCACGAAGCGTTCATCGGTACCGTACGCAACGTCGGCTACAAATTCGTCCGTCCGGCGGCGACGTCCGATACCGGTTCCGAGAACTTGGACCGTCGTGTCGCCGATGTCGCGCTCGACAAGACCGACATCATCATTCGCTGATCTCGCCGACGCCGCACCCGACTCGTCGCGGGCGTCGGGACGATCATGCAGCCGTGCGAGGCGCACCCAGGCTCGACTCATGATGGCCGTGATCAATGCGTTTGCCGCGTCGGTGGGGGCCCGTGGGCCGGTGAGCAGCACCAGGTCCACCTCCCCGAGCTCAGGTAGCCGGGCTTCCGCTGGCAGTTCGACGAGGTCATCCGGGGTGAGGGTTTGCGCGAAGGTCGCCACCCCTAGTCCGGCGCAGGTTGCGGCCGGTAGGCCGTTGACCCCCCGAATGGTGCACGTGATCCATAGCTTCGGGCGGCCTCTTCCAGCGCCTGAACGCCCAGCGAACGGGTCACGCTCGGCGCTTGATAGACCACGAGCGGAATGGGGCGGGTCGGGTCGAGGTGGGCGTCTTCTTGCTCAGCTCCGTCGTCGCCTCCGGCTCCCTTGCCGGCGCGCTCGTCTCCGCCGGTCGGACCCACACGCGGCTGCGCGCCCTCGCCGCGACCGCCGGCGTGCTGGCGATCACCGAGATGATCGCCGCCGCCGCTCCGACCGAGCTGATGTATACCGCCGCGCTCGTGCCCGTGGGCGCCGCGACGCTGATGTTCCTGACCGCGGCCAACTCCACCGTGCAACTGGCCGCCGCTGACGCGATCCGGGGCCGGGTGATGGGCGTCTACCTGCTGGTCTTCATTGGAGCCCCAGCCATCGTTCTCGCGCTCGTGTGTCAACGCCTCGCGCGGGAGACCGGCCTGCGCCTTCGTTGGCAACCCCATACAGCCCACTGGGTCGGCCTCGTGCCACGGTAAGGCCGCGTAGGCTCCGCGGCCGTGCCGACCGTGAATGCGCTGGACCACCTCGATCCCGCCCAGCAAACATCCGTGCAGGCAATAACGGATCGCCTGGAGGCGAGCGACGGCGCGCCGCCGTTGAACGACCAGGCGCTCTCCCGACTCGGCGACGAGGAACCTGGTCTGGTTCATCTCATCAGCCTGGACAACGGCCAGATCACCGGTTACGCCCAACTGGACGGAACTGAAGTCACTGCTGTCGGCAGTCCGGAGGCCATTGACGCACTGCTGGCGGCGGCGGAGACCACGGCCAGGACCGCGCGGCTCTTGCTCTGGTCACACGGCCGGCGCAGCGCCGTTGCCCGCATCGCCGAAGACCGCGGCTACGAGAAGATGCGCACGCTATGGCAGCTGCGCCGATCGCTGTCCGATGTCCCGGACGTCGACCCACCGCCGGGCGTGCGCATCCGGACGTTCGTCCCTGGACAGGACGAAGAAGCGTGGCTCGCCGTCAACGCGGCGGCGTTCGCGACCCACCCGGAACAGGGACGGTGGACCGTGCGCGACCTCGCGGCCCGAGAGGCCGAACCGTGGTTTGACCCGGTCGGCTTTCTGCTGGCCGAACGCGCCGGCGCCGTGATCGGCTTCCATTGGACAAAGCTCCACCCAGACGGGCTCGGCGAGGTGTATGTGCTGGGCGTCGACCCGGGGGCGCAGGGCGTGCATCTGGGCCCGGCCTTGCTCACGGCCGGCCTTCGGTATCTTGCCAGCCGGGGCGCACCCGAAGTGCTGCTCTACGTCGAAGATGACAACCAGAAAGCCCTGGCCCTATACGAGCGGTTCGGATTCCACCGGCACGACCTGGACGTCCAATATCGGCGTGCGCTGACCGAGCCCGAGCGGGCCTAGCCCGCTTCGTAGCGACTCCTCTCGGCGCCTACCCGGGGGACCCGCCGTTCACCTTCCGTTTACCGGACCCATCCCGGCGCGCCATCTGACCCGCCTACCTTTCGAGCCGGTGCGTCCCTCATAGCGAAAGGGTTTTCTGTGAAGCTCTCCCGGGCCGGGGTCATCGCCGCCGGCGTGATCGTAGGCGTCGTCGCACTGACAGCCTGCGGATCCGACAGTAATTCGAGTAGCAACACGACGGCGGCGGCCGGCGGTAACGGCTCGACGCCGGCGGGGGGTTCGTCGAGCGCTGCGGCGATGAGCTGCGCGACGGGGTCTTTGAAGGGGGAGGGCTCGACGGCGCAGAAGAACGTGATCAGTGAGTGGATTCAGAAGTACCAGGCGAAGTGCAGCGGCTCGACGATCGCCTACAACGCGACCGGTTCGGGCGCGGGTGTGCAGCAGTTTAACGGCGGCCAGGTTGATTTCGGCGGCTCGGACGCCGCCCTCAGTTCGTCGAAGGGTGAGGTCGCCGCCGCTAACAAGCGTTGTGGTGGGACGGCGTTCAATCTGCCGATGGTGACGATTCCGATCGGGGTCGCGTTCAACGTCAAGGGCGTCACGGATCTGACGTTGACCCCGGATGTGGTCGCGAAGATCTTCCAAGGGACGATCACGTCGTGGAATGACCCGGCGATAGCGGGGCTGAACTCTGGCGCCAACCTGCCGGCGACGAAGATCACCGTCTTTTTCCGCTCGGACGCATCGGGCACCACACAAAACTTCGAGAACTATCTGGCCGCGTCGGCGCCCACGGTGTACACCGCGACGCCGAGCAAGAACTGGTCGGGCAAGGTCGGTCAGGGCAAGAAGGGCAACGACGGTGTGCAGCAGGGCGTGAAGTCGGTCGACGGCGGCGTTGGGTACCTGGAGTGGTCGTTCGTGGTGAGCGGTGGCCTGAACAGCGCGAAGATCAACAACGGCGGCGGGGCCGTGGAGATGAACGCTGACACGGCGGGCAAGGCGGTCAGCGCGGCGACAGTCGATGCTCAGGGTGCCCAGATCACGCTGAAGTTGAACTACGCCACGAAGGTCGCCGGTGCGTACCCGATCACCGGGGTCACGTACGAGCTGATCTGCGAGAAGTACTCCGACGCGAAGAGTGGTGCGCTGGTCAAGTCGTTCTTCACCTACACCTCGACCGAGGGGCAGAGCGGGCTGGCCGATCTGGGCTACGCGCCGCTGCCCGCGGACATCGCCAGCCAGGTTCAGGCACTCGTCGGCAAAATCAGCTGACGCAGCGTCAGCACTATCGCTAGATCGCCGACGATGGAGAGGCTCCGCCGGGCGCCCGGTCTGACCGGTGGCAGCCCGGCGGGGCGCTTTGTCACAGGAGGTGAACTGGACCGATGGCGGATCGGGAGAGCGTGACGCATCGCGGATCGGGCGACGAGTCGGGCGGTGAGGCGGCACGACCGCCCGAGGGCAACCCGGGCCGCATGGCTGACCCGCTGCCGCCGCCGTCGATCGGCGGTGAGTCGATCGATTGGGCTGAGCGTGGGCTCGACTCGGCGTTGCCGATCGGCTCGGCGCAGCCAGCGGGCATCAGTACCTTGGAGGAGGAAGCGCCGGTCTTCGGCGCGGGATCGGTCTCCGGAGGCCGCGGGCGGCCGCGCATCGGCGACCGGGTGTTCTCGGCCCTCGCGTCGGGATCAGGGCTGTTCATCGTCGTCCTTATTCTGCTGGTCGCAATTTTCCTGGTCGCCCGCGCGATACCGGCGATCGCCGATGACCAGTCGAACTTCCTGTTCTCCCGGGATTGGAGCGTCGAAGGCGCGACGCTTCGGTTCGGCGTGCTCGACCTGCTCTGGGTCACCGTGGTGATTTCGCTGCTGGCCATGCTGATCGCCGTGCCGATCGCAATCGGCATCGCGCTGTTCATCACGCAGTACGCGCCGAAGCGACTGGCCCGGCCGGTGGCCTATGTGGTGGACCTGCTCGCCGCGATTCCGTCGATCATCTACGGCATCTGGGGCATCACGGTGCTGGCCCCGACACTGGCGCCGGTGCAACGGGCGCTGTACCACATACCCGGGCCGCTGTTCCAAGACAAGAACGTCGAGCAGGGCACGATCTTCAACGGCGGCCTCGTGCTCGCGATAATGATCCTGCCGATCATCACCGCGATCAGCCGCGACGTGTTCGACCGGACACCGCGGCAGAACGTCGAGGCGGCCTGGGCACTGGGCTCGACCCGGTGGGAGATGATCCGTTTAGCGGTCCTACCCTACGGCCGACCGGGCGTCATCGCCGGCTCAATGCTCGGTCTGGGTCGGGCGCTCGGGGAGACGATCGCGATCACCCTGATCCTGTCCAAGTCGGGCGTCGGATCGCCGTTCACGTTCTCAATCTTCAACGGCGGCGAGACATTCGCCTCCAAGATCGCGAACAACGCGGCCGAGTTCAACAACCCCACGCAGACTGGGGCGTACATCGCGGCCGGCCTGGTTCTGTTCGTTCTCACGTTCGCGGTCAACGCGGCCGCCCGCGGCGTCGTCACCCGGCGCAAGGAGTTCGCATGAGCGTGACATCTCTCGCCTCCGGGCATAACCACCGGCTCCGGACCGCGAAGAACAACCTTGCCACGGTCCTGGTCACCTTGTCCTTCGTGGTCGCGCTGATCCCGCTGGTATGGATGCTCTGGACCGTGCTCAGCAAGGGCTTGCACGCGATCACCCGCAACGGCTGGTTCACCCAGAGCCAACGGGGGATCACATATCGCGACCCGGGCGGCGGGGCCTATCACGCCATTCTCGGCACCTTCCTGCAGGTATTGCTGTGCTCGATCATCTCGATTCCCATCGCCTTGATGGTCGGCATCTACCTGGTCGAATACGGCCGCGGTCCGTTGGCGCGCGCGACCACGTTCATGGTCGACATCCTGACCGGCATCCCGTCGATCGTGGCAGCGCTGTTCATCTACGCGGTGTTTGTCACGACCTTCCACGGTCAGCGGGCAGGCTGGCTGGTCTCACTCGCCCTGGTGATGCTGATGATCCCGGTCATCGTGCGCACCACCGAGGAGATGCTCAAACTCGTTCCCAACGAACTGCGCGAAGCCTCCTACGCGCTCGGTGTGCCGAAGTGGAAAACGATCGTGCGGATCGTGGTGCCGACAGCGATGACCGGGATCATCACCGGCATCGTGCTCGGCGTCGCCCGGGTGGCCGGGGAGACCGCACCGCTGCTGATTTTGGTCGGCTACACCCCGGACACGAACGGCAACCTGTTCAACGGATTCCAAGGCTCACTACCGGGCATGATTTACGACCAGGTCGGCAACCTCGGAAACACGCACGTGCTCCTGCACGGAAAGGCCGTCACCATCCACTACGCCGCGGATCGGATGTGGGGAGCGGCGCTCACCCTGATCATCATCGTCATGGCCCTGAACCTGATCGCCCGCCTCATCGGGCGGTTCAGCAAGGTCAACCGATAACCGAAAGCGACGCAGACTCATGGCCAAGCGAATCGATGGCAAGAACCTCAACATCTACTACGGAAAGTTCCTCGCCGTTAGCGACTGCAACTTCGCGATCGCGCCGCGGAGCGTCACCGCGTTCATCGGGCCGTCCGGGTGTGGAAAGTCCACTGTGTTACGAACCATCAACCGGCTGCACGAGGTCATTGCCGGGGCGCGGGTCGAAGGCGAAGTACAGCTCGACGGCGACAACATCTATGCCGACGGGGTGGATCCGGTTGATGTCCGGCGCACGATCGGCATGGTGTTCCAGCGGCCTAACCCGTTCCCGACCATGTCGGTCTACGACAATGTCGCGTCCGGTCTGAAACTGCAAGGCGGCCGGAAGAACAAAGGCCAGCTCAACGACGTGGTCGAGCGATCGTTGCGCGGGGCGAACCTCTGGGAGGAGGTCAAAGACCGGCTGAACAAGCCCGGTGCCGGTCTGTCCGGCGGCCAGCAGCAGCGGCTGTGCATTGCCCGGGCCATTGCCGTAGAACCGCAAGTCCTGCTGATGGACGAGCCGTGCTCTTCGCTCGACCCGATCTCGACACTCGCGATCGAAGACCTCATTCAGACACTCAAGAAGACGTACACGATCGTCATCGTCACGCACAACATGCAACAGGCGGCGCGGGTGAGCGAGCGGACCGCGTTCTTCAACCTGTCTGCGCAGGGCCGCCCAGGACAGCTGGTCGAGATGGACGACACGGAGAAGATCTTCTCCAATCCCTCAGACAAGCGAACCGAGGACTACATCTCAGGGCGCTTCGGCTAGGTTCGGTCTCTCGTCAGTCCCGCCCCCGGAGCAGAGACACACGGAACGGGCGCAATTCGGCCCGGGCATACCCGCCCGCGACGACCGGATCCTCGTCTACGATGCGCTGCGCGGCCGCCTTGTCCGGGGCTTCGAAGATCGAAATTCCGGTATTGATCGGACCGAGCGTTGGCCCGACCAAGATGATCGTGCCGTCGGCCAGCAGTCGGGTGAATCGGTCGAAATGAGCGGACCACACCGAACGCTCCTCGTCGGTCATGGTTGCGGCGAAGTTCTCGCGGGGCGGATGCAGGAAATAGATCCATTCGGACATCGGGCAAGTATCTCCCGAGACTGCGGTAATCGGCTGACGCTCGGCCAACCGCAACGTTAGGGTGCGAATTCAACGTCGAGATGATCCAGGAGGCACCAATGGAGATGCCGAACACGCCGCTCGAGCCAGTTGATGAGGACTGGGCGTCAGCCCTCGCCATCGTCGCTCATCCCGACGACCTCGAGTTCGGCTCGGCCGCCGCTATTGCCCGATGGACAGCGCAGGGCAAACGGATCGTCTATCTACTGGCCACTCGCGGCGAGGCCGGAATCGACGGCATGGTCCCGGAAGAAGCCGGGCCGCTTCGCGAGCAGGAAGAACGCGACTCGGCTCGCATCGTCGGCGTGGACACTGTCGAGTTTCTCGATTTTCCCGACGGTGTGCTGGAATACGGCTTGCCGCTTCGGCACGACTTTGCCGCAGCAGTGCGGCGGCACAAGCCCGAGGTTGTGATCACCGGCAATTTCCAGGACTCGTTCGGGCCGGGCATGCTCAATCAGGCGGATCACATCGCGGTCGGTCGATCCGTTCTCGACGCTGTGCGGGATGCCGGTAATCGGTGGGTGTTTCGTGATCTGCTTGACCAGGGCCTCGAGCCATGGGGCGGCGTGCACACGGTGCTCGTCAGCGGCTCACCGAGAGGCCGGCATGCCGTCGATATCGACGACTACCTCGCGGCCGGCGTGCGGTCACTCGAGGCTCATGCCCAGTACCTGGCCGGTCTGGGCGGGAGCTGGCCACCGGCCGACGAGATCCTGGAGTCGGTGGCGCGGATGTTCGGGCCTCGGCTGGGCTGCAAGTACGCGACCGGGTTCGAGGTCATCTCGCTGCGGCCGCCGTGGTGAGCTGACCGGGTCTCAACCGCGCTCGGCGTCGAAGGCCGCGAGCAGCCGCTTTCCCGCGTTCATTCGCCAGGCCTGCTCCAGCAGCGCCGCAACCTCCTCCCAGTCCGGATCCGACGCGTCGTCGAGCTGCACCCCGACCCAACCGCTCGGACCCAGATACGGCGGCACGAAATACCGCTTGGCGTCCGCGCCGATCAGTGCGGCCTGCTCGCCTTTGGGCGCCTTGACCCACAGGGCAAGCCGACCGTCGCCGTGATGGTCGACGAGCAGCCAGGCGTACCGCTTCTTTCCCAGCAGGTAGCTGGTATGGCCGTAGGCATCCTCGACGACGGTTTGCGGAAAGAGCGCGACTAGCTCGTTGCACCGGGCGCGCACGCGAACCGCATCGGCTTGATTCCAGGAATGCCCGCCCGCCACGCATGCACTCTGCCATTGCCGAGAGGAACGTCGCCAGGGCAACGACCTCGACGCATTCAAGTGGCAGGCGCCCAGCAAAGCTATCGCAATGTGCGGAGGCATCCGAGGGAGACTGGACGAGTGCCTGGATTCGTCGACGCCTTGCAGGCCGGCCCGATTGTCCTGGACGGCGGGCTGGCCACCGAGCTGGAGCGGCAGGGGGCGGATCTGTCGTCAGCGCTGTGGTCGGCGCGCCTACTCGTTGACGACCCCGCCGCAATCCAGGCCGCGCACCGGGAGTTCTTCGCCGCTGGGGCTCAAGTGGCCATCAGCGCGAGCTACCAGGTGTCGCTGACCGGATTCACCGACCTGGGCGTCGACGGTGAGGCCATGCTGCACCGCAGCGTCGCGCTGGCTCGCACCGCGACCGACGGAGTCGCGAATCGCTGGGTTGCGGCGTCGATCGGTCCCTATGGGGCGGTCCTGGCGGACGGCTCCGAGTATCGCGGGGACTATCGAGTATCGGCCGCCGAATTGCGGCGATTTCACCGGCCCCGAATCTTGGCGCTTGCTGCGTCCGGCGCTGATGTGCTCGCTGTCGAGACGATTCCCTGCCTCGCCGAGGTGGAGGCCGTGCTCGCCGAGTTGGACGCGATCGATACGCCGGCGTGGCTGTCGCTGAGCTGCTCCGGTACCCGGACGCGAGCGGGCGAGCCGGCCGGCGAGGCGTTTGTCATGGCTAGGGATTGCGATGCCGTGATCGCCGTCGGCGTGAATTGCGTTGACCCGGCGGATGCGCTAACGCTGGTTCAGTTGGCACGCTCGGCGAGTCGCAAGCCGGTTGTCGTCTATCCGAATAGCGGCGAGACCTGGGATGCTGGCCGGCGGCGCTGGACGGGCGAATCTGCATTCGATCAGGCGGACGTCCGCGCCTGGATCGACGCGGGAGCGCGGCTCGTCGGTGGCTGCTGCCGGGTGACGCCCTCGGACATCCGGCGACTACGTGCCAGCCTGCTGCCTGCCATCGAGCGGGTACGCCGACCGTGACCTCTCGTGCGGAAGCCGATGTCGCCCGATCATTCGATTCGTACCCGCAGTCGGCGGAACCCGCGGCCCTTGTTTTCTATCTTGACGACCTCGAGTCGGCCGATCATGGCTGTCGACGCGACATGCGTGCCTCCGTCGGCCTGCGTATCCAGGCCGACGATATCGACGATCCGCACTACCTCGATGTCTGGCGGCAGGAGGTTGGTGGCGGTCCGGATGATGTCCGGGATCGCGAAGGCTTCTTCCCGGGGGAGGACCGACACCTCAATCCGCCGATCCTGGCCGATCTCGGCGTTACACGCCGCGGCTACACGATCCTTGAAGTCAGCCGGTACTTCGGCCAGGTCGAAGTCCATGCGTGCGGTCAAGGGCTCCATGCTGCCGCCCGTCACCAACGCACCGAAGTCCCGAAAGACAACACCGGTGAGGACATGAAGCCCGGAGTGAGTTCGCATCAGCGCTGTGCGCCGAGCATCGTCCAGCGCACCACGAACCGCAGTTCCGGGGGACGGAACCGGATCATCCTCGGCCGGAATCAGGTAGTAGTCGTCCAGCTTGCGGGTTCCAACGATGCGCGTGCGCACGCCACCCCAGAGCAGCACACCTTCGTCCGGGGGTTGCCCACCTCCGCCTGGATAGAACGCGGACCGATCCAGGACGATCCCGCGGTCCGCGTCCGCGGTCACAACGATCGCTTCCCACTCCCTGATCGACGCGTCGTCGAGATCCAGCCGATGGGTGTGCCTCGTACCGCCAGTCACATCGGCACCACGATCTCCGGCGCGAGATACGTCATGAGCGAAGCCTCTCGTGCAGCCGGCGACCAGCGTCCCAGGTTGTCGCGTTCGTTGGGACAAATGTTGGCCGTTTGAGGGTCAGGTTTGGGCACCACGGCAGATGGGAAAACTAGCGGTACAGGGGCGAGTCGCTTTCTTCCCCCCGGAACGTGGCTCGCCCCGACGCCGTGTCGGCCCCAGATACAGGCGGATGGACTCGCGGCCCCCTCGGTGCGGCGAGTCCATCCGCCTGTTGGCTTAACTAGGTTCTCACATTGCCCGGTGGTCTGCCAACCCTTGAACCGCGGTAAATATCGGACCTTTCACGTATCACAGCGGCTGTTCGCGCTGGTGAGAGACCGGTCTGTCCACGGCGCTTCCTCGCATCGTAGTCACGTCATTTACACACCGTAACGGTCGGTCATTGCACGGAGCGTGGAGAGATGACCTCGTTTCGCGTCAGTGGCCCCGCCACGGTGTAACACATCGCGCGCTCGCGGCGCTATCTCCTCGTTGGGTTCTTCCGACCGCGCCAACGGCCGTCGCGGATCGGACATACAGGGAGCTCGCAACCGAGGTACCCATTGCTCCCCCCGGCTGGGCACCGTCGGTTGCGGGTTCTCTGTGACGCTGAAGAGCAACGCACAAGATTGCGCCGGAAATCCGTGCGGCAGGCACGATGCTGTGACACGCTGCGCTCCAGAATGATGGCGGCAGCCGTCACTCCAGCCGAGTCACGTGTTCTCCTTGAGATTCCGAGGCCGACACGTTGGAACTCGTGCCCCACGCGAGCACCCGGAGACACGCATGAACATCCTGCTGATCGGCCCCCCCGGCTCTGGGAAGGGCACCCAAGGCGCTCGCGTCGCGATGGCTCTCGGGCTCGAACACATCGCGGTCGGTGACCTGCTGCGAGCCGAGGTGGCGGCCGGCTCGCCGCTCGGCGAGAAGTTGAAGCAGCACTTGGACCGCGGCGAGCTCGCGCCCGACGATCTGGTCATGCAGCTGGTGGTGCCGCGCGCAGTGGACGCATCGCTTCACAGCGGCTATGTGCTTGACGGTTTCCCACGCTCCGTCCCGCAGGCGCAGGAGGCGCGCAAGCTCGCCGAGCGCGCTCAGGCGCGCCCGGATCTCGTCATCTATCTCGAGGCTCCGGATGACGTTCTCGTCGCCCGTCTCCTCGATCGGGCCCGGGCCCAGGGGCGTACGGACGATACCGAGCGGGTGATCCGGCACCGGTTGCAAGTCTTCGACGAGGCAACCGCACCGCTGCTCGCCTACTACCGCGACGAAGGGTTGGCCAAGGTCATCGATGCGACCGGCACGCCCGACGAGATCACCGCGGCGATCCTCGCGCTCGCTAACGCGTCGTGAAGCTCGTCGGCGAGGTGCGGCAGCGTTTATCGCCGGAGCGCCAGGATCACCGAGGCGCGTCCCGTTGCCCGAACTGAATCAGGCGGCGCGACCGGTGTCTGGACTCGGAGTCGGGGGGGAGCAGAAAATCGGCAACCCACTCGGCTATCGCAGCTGGCTGCTCAAGCACGAAAAGGTGACCACCACCTGGAATAACCCGAACCCTGGCATCAGGGATGAGGCGGCCGAGGATGCGACCGTTGACGACCGGGACGATCGGATCATCGTCGCCGGCCAGGATGAGTGTCGGTTGGCGGAGGCAGCGCAGCCAGGGCACGCTCGTCCAGCCGGCGAGGGCATACATCTGAGCTACGTAGCCGCGCATGCTCGGATGATGCACGAACCGAGCCACGGAGCCATGCAACAAGGCGTCGGGGTCACGGCGAGCGGCCCCGCCGTAGACGTCCGCGGCGATGCGGCGGTAGTAGTCGGGCTGGTAATAGCGCCGCGGAGTGGCCAGCGCCCAGAGCACCCGCGGTGATCCGGGAACGCCGCCGAGCCCAGGACCGGTAGCAGCGAGGACGAGCCGACGAACGCGCTGTGATGCCTGGTGGGCGAACTGCTGGGCCACGACGCCGCCGAGGGAGACGCCGAACACGTCGACGGTTTCCAGGCCGAGCGCATCCAGCAGCCGCTCAGCCGTGCGAGCCACGCCTCGCATTCGTCGGGGCCAGGCGTACGGGGCGGACTGGCCGACGCCAGGAGCGTCGTAGCTGATCGTCTGCACGCCGAGGTGGTTCAGCTCGCGCTCGAACGGGACAGCAATGTCGAGGCTCGCACCGATGCCACTGATCAGCAATAGTGGGAGCCGATCGCTACGGCTGCCGGAAATCGCTGTGCGCAGCCGCACGCCGTCCACATCGACGAACTGGATCTCACGCGAAGGCACCGACACCGGTGATATCTCTTCCCACTATGAGGGTCTGAATGGTCTCGGTGCCTTCGTAAGTGTGCAGCGCCTCGATGTCGGCCATATGCCGTATGACGTGGAAGTCAAGGAGTATGCCGTTGCCGCCGAGCAGATCGCGCGCCTCGGCCACAACCTGGCGGGCCTTGCGAGTGTTGTTCATCTTCGCGATGGCGGCGATGGTGTCAGTGAGCTTGCCCTCCTCGATCAGCCGGCCGAGTCGAAGGCAGTACAGCTGCATCGAGCACACCTCGGCCAGCATCTTGACCAGCTTGTCCTGGACGATCTGGAAGCTGACCAGCGGCTTGCCGAACTGCGTGCGCTCGCTGCAGTACTGGGCGGCGATCTCGTATGCAGCCGTGGCATGCCCAAGGGCGCCCCACGCGACTGAATTCCGGGTGCCCGCGAGCACCCGGCCAGTGTCCTTGAAACTGTTCGCGCCAGGCAGCCGGTTTACCTCGTCGACCTGGACGTTGGTCAGTTCGATCTCGGCCTGCCATACCGACCGTAACGAGCCCTTCCCTTCGATCTTGCGGGCAAGATAGCCCGGAGTGTCTTGCTCGACGAGGAAACCTTTCACCTGACGGTCCGCCACATCGCGGGCCCAAACGACGATAACGTCGGCGATCGAGCCGTTGCCGATCCACTTCTTGGCACCGTTGATCGTCCAGGTATCGCCGTCGCGGCGGGCGGTGGTCTCCAGCGCGACCGAGTCCGACCCGTGGGTCGGTTCGGTGAGGGCGAAGGCGCCGATCTTGCTGAGCTGAGCCATTACCGGCAGCCAGCGCTCTTTTTGATCCTCCGAGCCGAGCATCGCAATCGACTGCATTGCCAGTCCGGCCTGCACTCCGAGGAACGTACCGACGCTACCGTCACCACGATTGAGTTCCATGTGGATGAGACCGCAGGCGATCGGGCTCATCGGTGGGCAGCCGTAGCCCTGGATGCCGTCGCCAACGATCCCCAGCTTGCCGAGCTTCTCCATAAGCGGTCGGGGAAATTCGGCCCGCTCCCAATAGTCGTTGATGACGGGCAGCACTTCGTCGTCGACGAAATCGCGGGTCGTTCGCCAATAGGCCCGCTCCTCGGCAGTGAGCTGGTCGGCGATGCGGAAGAAGTCGGTGCCGCGCGAGCGGCCGATCGTCTCGTACATCTGCTGCTCCTTCAGCTGTCGAAGACGTAGGTGCCGGGCGCCTCGACCAACGGGCGAAGGCCGCCGCCGCCGAGCTGTTCCGGCGCCGGCTGGGTCGGGCCGCAGCGCTCGGCCAGCCAGGCCGACACGTCGGTCCACCAGGTGCCTTGCCGAGTCTCGGCCGTCATGAGCCACTCGGCGGGGTCGGCGGGGTTGTCCTTGTTCACCTGGTAGCTCGCTTTGGGGTTGCCTGGTGGGTTGACCAAGGCCGCAATGTGGCCGCTGGTGGACAGGATGAACCGTGCGCTGCCGCCAAGCAGCTGCGTGGTCTGATAGCAGCTCTGCCACGGCGTGATGTGATCGGCGATGCCGGCCACGATGTAGGTATCGGTGTCGATACGGGACAGGTCGATTGGCACGCCGAGCACGGTGAGCGTGCCGCCCGTCACGAGCTGATTGTCCATAGCCAAGTCGACAAAGTCGGCGTGCAGGCCGGCTGGCATCCGCGTCGTATCGGCGTTCCAAAACAGAATGTCGAAGGCGGGCGGCTTCTTGCCGAGCAGGTAGTTGTTGACCCAGTAGTTCCAGATCAAATCACCTGGGCGCAGCCAGGCGAACACCTCGGCGAGTGACCGGCCATCCAGGTAGCCCCGGCGTCGGGACGCCGCCTTGGCCGCACGGGCCAGCCGTTGGTTGCTGATCGCCGACGCCACCCCCGCCCGCGAGTTGTCGATGACCGTGACGGCAAGGGCGAAGGCAGCCAGGCGGTCCTGCCGTCCGATCGCCGCGAGGTAGGCGGCAGCGATAGTGGCCAGGATGCCGCCGGAGCAGACGCCTGTGAGCGCGGTACGGTCCGCTCCAGTCACCCGCTCGACAGCGTCGAGCGCGTCGAGGACCGCCTGGACGTAGGTCTCGAAATCCCAATGCGCATGCCGGGCGTCCGGGTTACGCCAGGACATCACGAACACCTGCTGGCCCTCACGGACGAGGAACTCGACCAGGCTGCGGTTCGCCGTCATGTCGAGGGCGTAGTACTTGTTAATCGTCGGAGGCACGATCAGCAGTGGCACCTCGCGGACCTGCTCGGTCTGCGCTGTGTACTGGATCAGCTCGAATACGTCAGTGCGCAACACGACCGCGCCTGGCGTCGTGGCGATGTTGCGGCCCACCTCGAAAGGCGATCGGTCGACCATCTCCGGGATACGCGGTGGGGACGCCATATCGCGCGCGAATTGGGCCCCGCCGCGGACGAAGTTCATCCCGGCGCTGTCAACAGCTGCCTTGGCCGATGTGGGGTTCACCAGCGGAACGTTGCTGGGCGATACGGCCTCGACGAGGTTCTCCGTCTGAAACCGCATCCGCGTGTCGTCCCGCCAATCGAGGTCTGCGTCGGCGACAAGTTCGTCCGCGGTCTGCGCACCCGCGAGATAAAGCTGGACGATGCGCCGCAGCAACGGATTGCTCATCCACGCCGCGTCGGCGAAGCGGCGGTCGCGCCTCGAGGGCGTGACAGTCGACGTACCGATTGCGATCCGTCCCGTCTCGGCAACGAGGCTACCCAGCCGCCGGGCAGTGGTGCGCGGTTTGCGGACGAGCGCGACACCCAGCTTGGCGGTCGACATGTCCGGTACGAATCGACGCGCCGACCCCAGTGCCGCGTCGATCAGCAGTGCGTCAAGGGGAGCGGCCTGATCCGCAAGTACGGCCGCCTCCTCAGGTGTGACCGACGGAGCCGTCGATGTGGTCATCCAGCAGCCTCCGCATCCGGCACGGTGATCTCGCGCTTGAGAATCTTCCCGGTGGGCCCTTTGGGCAAGGCGTCGACGATCCACACCCGCCTCGGGTACTTGTACGCGGCGACCTGCGACTTGACGTAGGTCCGCAGCTCGTCCGGCGTCGCTGTCGCACCCGGCTTGAGCACGACTGCCGCGCCGACCTCCTCGCCCAGCTCGGGGTGCGGCATGCCGATGACCGCAGCCTCGGCAATGCCAGGGTGCTCATACAGCACTTCCTCGATCTCCCGCGGATAGATGTTGAATCCGCCGCGGATGATCAGGTCCTTTTTTCGGTCGACGATGTAGAAGTACCCGTCCTCGTCCACGCGCCCGACGTCGCCGGTGCGGAACCAGCCGTCAGCCGAGACGGCCTCGGCGGTCGCCTCCGGCTTGTTCCAGTAGCCCTTCATGATGTTGTGGCCGCGGATCGCGATCTCACCGACCTCGCCCTGCGGGAGCTCGGCGCCGGATGCGTCAACGATGCGCATCTCCACGCCACGGATCGGCGTGCCGATCGAGCCCGGCTTGCGCTCCCGGTCCGGGTGGTTGAACGATGCTACCGGCGACGTCTCCGACAGGCCGTATCCCTCGAGCACGATGCAGTCGAACGCCTCCTCGAACTGACGCAGCACCTCGACCGGCATCGCCGCACCGCCAGACACGCTCAGGCGCATCGCCGACATGTCGTAGTCTGTGCGGTTCGGCACGTGAAGGAGCGCGCTGAACATGGTCGGGACACCAGCGAATATGGTGACCTGTTGGTTGGCCAGCAGGCCCAGTGCCTTAGCCGCGTCGAATCGCGGCAGCACTGTGAGCGAGGCACCCATCAAGATCGCGGCGTTGAGTGTGCAGGTCTGCCCGAATGAATGGAACAGCGGCAGCCCGCCGAAGATGACGTCGTCCGGACCGACCTGGAAGATCTCGGCGGCGACTTCGACGTTATTGATCAGATTTGAGTGGGTAAGTTCCGCACCCTTGGGCTGCCCCGTCGTGCCGGACGTGTAAAGGATGACCGCCGTGTCGTCGGCCGCGCGGTCGACGACCTGCGGCGCCGGCGTCGCGGTCGCGAGCAGATCCGGGAAGGACGCCGGGTCGACGAGAATCGGTTCGGCGCCACCTTCTTTGGCGCCAATCTCGACCTCGGGCGCCGCGACGTGCCAGGCGAAGATCGTCGGCGCGCCAGAATCGCCGAGATAGTACGCGATCTCGCGCGCCTTAAGCAGCGGGTTCATCGGAACCACCACGCCACCGGCGCGCAGAACTCCGTAGTAGACGGACGCGAACTCGGGGACGTTGGGCAGCATGATGCCGATGGCTGTCCCCGGCGCGATACCGCGGGCAGCCAGTAATCCGGCGATGCGAGCGCTCTGGTCGTCGAGTTCGCGGTAGCTAGTTGTCTGGTCACCGAGGCGTATCGCGACCCGGTCGGGATTGTCGGCTGCACTGCGGGCGAGGCTGGCGGCGATGTTCATCAGAAGTCCCTAGTACGCGGCGGTCGGGATGACCTAACTATCGTCGGACGCGCAAGACCAGGACCACGATGGGCGCGAGCACCAATCGCCAGTCGACTAGTTGTGCTGACGCACAACGACACCGGCCTATGCGCCGAGCCATGACGTCGACGCAGCCTCTTTGCGCAGAGGGCCACGCCGGCACGCCGGACGACTTGCGTGAATCGTGCCGAAATACTTCACAGCGCGGTCGCGGTCGCCTCGTCGACCCACTCGACTTCGCCGAGTTGCACGTAACGCGCGAATGCGCTCGAATGCTTGGGCTCGGCTGATCACGGCGGGCGGTGGGTTGCCGCCTCGCGGTGATACGCCTGACCGTCCTCGCCCGAGCTGTTCACCCTGGCGTAAACCGGGCCGCGTTAGGTGAACAAGTAGGAGGGTCCCGCGGCGGGAGGGATGCCGCGGGACCCAGACGACCAGGGTAGCGGCGCAATGACGGCTCTGCCACGCGCCCAAGGTCCATAGACCTGCGCTTAGCGGGCACCATGGCCCAAATGATAAGGACGGGAGCCGCTGACGGCCCGAGGTAGCTGGGCTGACGCTGTCGAGATGACGTCCGAGCTACCCGAAGGTATCGCCATACTCAACGCGCAGGCTTGTTGGCAGCTACTAAGCCACGAGGAGGTCGGGCGGCTAGCCGTGGCCGTGGACCGGTATCCGGAGATCTTCCCCGTCAACTATGTGGTGGACCAAGAGACGGTGATATTCCGCACCGCGGAGGGAACCAAGCTCCTCGCGATAGTGGTCAGCCCGAGCGTGGCGTTCGAAGTCGACGGATACGACTCGGAGGCCGGCGAGGCGTGGAGCGTCATCATCAAAGGGCCCGCACGCGAGATTCCGATGCACGATCTCCTCGACGACGCGTTCCCGCTATTCCCGTGGACCGCGACGCCAAAGCCGAGGTTCGTACGAGTCGTGCCCGACTCGATCAGTGGCCGTCGCTTCCACGTCCTGCAGCGTCGACCTCGAGCAACGGATTGACCCATCGCACCGTGTAGTGCGGAAAGAAAGCTGACGTCGACCGCGACGCTGGTGTTCGTGCTGCCATCTCAGTACTTACCGCGCCAGATGAGACGGTGCACGCCGAGATGGCGAGGCAGCGATCGCAATCCAGGGATGAACGGCAGCAGAATTAACCCGAGTGTGAGGACAGCCATCAAACCCCAGACGAGGGCATCGGCGTTATCAGACGAGGAAAACGGCTCGATCTGGTACCAGAACGTGTACAACCACATCGACGGCTGGCCGGGGTAGTTGGCCGTCTCGTTCATCATCCCCCACTGGTCGCCGCCAAGGTGGTCGGCGCGGGCTTGGTCCTCCAGGTACGCCCCGTCAGACAGCAGGAGCAGTGGTTTGGTTTCGTCCGCTACATAGAAGGTGTTCTTGGACGTCAGTAAACCCTCGAGTCCCCCAGTACGGGCCAGCCCGACAAAGCGATTCGCGAGAACCGGGACCGGGCCATAATCGCCCGGTTTGACCTGGGCGGGATTGCCGTCCGGGGCGGCTTCGAGAGCATCGGCGTAGGCGGTTGCCCACTTGGTCTGCTGGTCAGAGCTCGCGGCCTGCCACACCTTCAGCGCCGCCGTCAGAACCGGGTCACCCGATACCGAGCTGAGTGGAGTGATGACGAGGTCGTTCGCGCTGTCAACGGGGATCCGGACGCCGAACCACTTCTGCAGTGCCAGCGGGCCGATTTTCTGGCCCTCGCTGGCGTGGTCGCAGCTCCGTAACCAGCGCTCGTGGTCGTGCCCGCCAGCTCGCCGGTGGCCGTCGCGACCATGTCGTTGGGGTCTGCGTTGGCCCAGGCGGCCAGCGTGATGGCTTTGCGATCAGGTGAGGAGAGGACGGCCGCGAGCAGGACACTGAGCGCACCCACGACGATCAGCGCATGACGAATTCCTTCACGAGGTCGTAGGCCGGGTTGGGAACAGATGCGCGTCAGGCGTGACGTCACGACGCCGATGGCGTCGCGTGGTCGTGCGGTCGTGGCGGCTCATCGGGCCGGCTCACTGGCCCGGGCCGGTTCCGGCTCGCCAAACGGCGTTGGGAGCGCCGTTTCAGGTGCTGGTTCGGCCGGTGCCTCCGCCAGGATCGGCGTCTCCTCGCCCGACTCAGCCGACGTCTCGGGACGGCTCTCAGCACTGTTAGAGCAATCAACCCCGCGAACGGAAATCCCGACACAGCATTCTCGACAAGGGCAGACCAAGGCTCAGGCATGCAACTCGCGCACCGATTCAGCCGTTGGCCAGCTAATTCGACGGGCGGTTAGTCGCGGATGGCCGGGCCGGTGAACAGCACCGGCCCGGCCAGGGACCACGGGACGGCTACGGCGCCCCATCGGCGCAGGCTCTTAACGTTGATCGGCGCGCAGTTGCCGAAAGAACGCTCTCAGGTCAGCAACGAAGAGTTCCGGCTGCTCCAGGGCGGGAAAGTGGCCTCCGGCCGGCATCTCGTTCCAGTGCGTGATGGAGTACAGCCGTTCGGCCCACGATCTGGGGACTCGGCGAACGTCGCGGGGGTAGATCGCGCACCCAGTGGGCACGTCTACGCGGGGCGGCCGAGGCGAGGTCTGTTTCTGCTCGGCCCATTCAGCGTAGAGGCGGGCCGCGGACGCGATCGTCTTCGTCAACCAGTAGGTAGTCACGTTCGCAAGCAGCTCATCCTTGGTAAAGCTGTGCTCGACGTCGCCGCCGCAATCACTGAACGAGCGGTACATATCCACGAGCCACGCGGCCAACCCGGCTGGCGAGTCGTTCATAGCGAAGGCCATGGTGTGTGGACGGGTGGTGTTCAGCGGCAGATGGATGACCGTACCCGCGGCTTGGTGTGCAGCCCAGTCGCTTAGACCCTGCCGCTCCGCTTCGCTCAGCACAAATTCGAGATCGTCCGTCTCCTCCGGGCTCTCGCCCAGCGGCATCGTCAAGTACAACCCGCACACGCCCGCGCCCGCTCCCGACCGAAGAAGATCGGTGGTGATGATGGCGCCCCAATCTCCGCCGGCAGCGCCGTACCGGTGATATCCCAGCCGCTGCATCAGCAAGGCGAATGCCGCTGAGATTCGTCGCACGTTCCAGCCCGGTCCGACCGTGGGCCCGGAGAATCCGTAGCCCGGGATGGACGGGCACACAACATGGAATGCGTCGGACGCGTCACCGCCGTGCCGCAGCGGGTCGCGCAGCGGCTCGATGACCTTGTCGAACTCAAACACGGAGCCCGGCCAACCATGCACCAGCAGCAGTGGCAGCGCTCCGGCCTCAGGCGACCTGGCGTGAATGGCATGGACGCGTTGCCCGTCCACGTCCATCGCGACCTGCCCAAACGCATTCAGCCGCGCCTCACACGCCCGCCAGTCAAATTCGGTTCGCCAGTACTCGCACAGCCCTTCGAGGTAGCGCCGGCTGGTCCCGTACGACCAGCCACTGCCTGGGAACTCATCGAGCCATCGGGTACGGACCAACCGTTCACGCAGGTCATCCAGCTCGTGCTGTGGAACGTGAACTTCGAACGGCGTGACACCGCCTGCCACGTGTTCCTCCTGCAGCGCTAATCGGGTCTGAGTAAAGGGTCTCAGGCAGCGCGCTCTTACCCGTCGTGGGGCGCGACCATCCGGCGAGGCGCTATCACGCAACGCGCGACGAATCACCGCATCCGTCCCGCCGTGCAACATCCTCGACGCCATGAGCGACGTGCCCGCGGATGTGCGTAACCGGCGCCGCGACATCCTGGCCGCGAACCGTCTCGGACGCGCGCTCTACTCCGAGATGTATGCGGACCCAGCGCGGCCGGTAAATATCGCCCGATTCCTGTTCCAGAGCCCCTTGCCCGGGGCTTCTTCGTCGACTGGGCCGGCGCGGCGAACGACATCGTCGCAAACCTGCGAACCGAGGCCGGCCAGAACCCTAACGACCGAGAATTGTCTGCCTTGGTAGGCGAATTATCGGTCAACAGCGAGGAATTCCGCCGCCGCTGGGCCGCCCACAACGTTCGACATCACTACACCGGCACCAAGCACCTACACCATCCGGTTGTCGGCGACCTCCAGCTGAACTTCGAGGCCATGGTGTTGCCCGCCGACCCAGGTCTGACACTTGTCGCGTACAGCGCTACGCCGGATTCTCCTTCTCACGACGCGCTGAAGCTTCTCGCCAGCTGGGCCGCCACCCTCGACCAACTAGACCTACAGCGGCCGAAGACCGCCACCGAGGGCGCATAGGCGGCCACACCCGACGACTACGCGGCCCAATTTCAGTACCTCTAGTATTCAGTACCGTCGGTATGCTACGTTGAGGGTGTGACAGCATCCGACGAGCCGGCTGGTCCAGGCCGCGAGCATCCAGTGCCGATCCGTCGCCCGCGACGGGAGGAGGTTCGGCGTCGGCTGCTGGAAGCGGCCTCGGAAACGTTCCTGGAGAAGGGTTTTCTGGACAGCACGCTCGATGACATCGCCCGGCGCGCCGGACTGTCGAAGGGCGCGGTGTACTCCAACTTCGAAAGCAAGCAGGAGATCATCAGGCTGCTGCTCGAGCGGCGGCTCGAGCGGATGCGTGAGGTCATCGCCGCCACGATCGATCCGGCGGCGGTCAAGGGCGACGAACCCCGCACCAGCGCGGCGGTCATGGCGGACAACCTGATCGCAGACGCCGACTGGGTACAACTCGTGCTCGAGTTCGCCTCCCGGGCCGGGAGGGACGCCGCGGTCCGCGAGATCTACACACCGTTCCTGCGCGTCCAACGTGAGGAAGTGACTCGAGTCATCGAGCAGACGTTGGCGGACGGCCCGGAGCACGATGACGATTACGCCGCGCTGGTGGGCACGATCTTGGTTGCGTTGCGCTACGGGTTGGCCTTGGCCCACGCGGCCGACCCCGAGCAGATCGATGCCGAGGTCATCGAGCGCGCGCTCGGCGCCGTGCTCACGTCCCTCGTGATCGACCGATCCGGCAGGCGATCACCGTGAGCAGCTAACGCGTCGCCGGAACCAGCCGACTTCTTCGTCCGGCCGCCGTGCCGAAGCGGCGAATCAGCCGCATGCAGTTCATCCCCGCACCGCCTACCAAGACTTCGCCATGCCAAGAACAAGGAGTACACCGTGGCTACCCTGCTGCAACGGCTAGCAATGTTGGCCTTCCGGCACAAGCGCGCGTTCCTCGCCGGCTGGCTGCTGATCATGTTCGTCGTGGTCGGCGGCTACGCCATGTTCGGCTCGAGCATCAACAGCGAGTTCACCATCCCGGGCTCGTCTTCGCAGAACGCGCTCAACGAATTGCAGAAGAGCCTGCCGCGCGCGGCCGGCACGAGCGCCCAGATCGTCTTCGAATCACCGGCCGGGACCAAGATCACCGATCCGAATTACCACGCCGCCGTCGAGGCGAGCCTCGCCCAGGCGAAGACGGCACCCAGGTCGCCGCCGTCATCGATCCGTCACCGCCAAGGCGATTTCACCGGACGGGCGCACCGCGCTCGCTCAGGTCCAGTACGCGGTCAGCCGGCCCCATCTGGAATCCGACAGCCTGCCGGCGCTGGTCGACGCGACCCATCCGGCCGAGCACGCCGGATTGACCGCGCACGTCGGCGGCAGCGCCTACGGCTCGGATGCCTCCAAGCCGGGACCGTCGACCGCCCTCGGCATCCTGATTGCCTTCGCCATCCTGGCGATCACCTTCGGCTCGCTGCTCACTGCCGGCCTGCCGCTGCTCAGCGCGCTCAGCGGTGTCATAGTGGGCGCCATCGGCGTGTACCTCATGTCCAACGTGGTGACCGTCTCCTCCACCGCACCCAGCTTGGCCCTGATGATCGGCCTGGCCGTCGGCATCGACTACTCGGTGTTCATCCTGTCCCGCTATCGATCCGAACTGGCCAGAGGCAAACCCCAACTCGAGGCCGTGGGTGTCGCCGCCGCTACCGCCGGTAGCGCCGTCGTGTTCGCCGGCCTGACCGTCGTCATTGCCCTAGCCGGCCTGACGTCCCGTTCCTGACGGTCATGGGTCTGTCCGCCGCGGCAACCGTCGCCATCGCCGTTCTCGTAGCCCTTACCCTGCTGCCGGCGATCATCGGCTTCGCCGGGCACCGGATTATCCCCAAACCGAACTCGAGGTGTTCCGGTCGATCGTCGTGCCGGTCAAGGCCGCCGCCGGGTTCTTGCCGTCCATCGGCGCGTCGCTGGGTGCCGTCGTCGCGGTCTTCCAGTGGGGCTGGGCGCACAAGCTGATCGGAGCCAGCACGACCGGTCCGGTGATCAGCTTCCTTCCGATCATCCTGATCCCGGTCCTGTTCGGCCTCGCCATGGACTACGAGGTGTTCATGGTCTCGCGCATCCGCGAGGCCTACCTGCAGACCCACGATCCGGCCCGAGCGGTCATCCTGGGCGGCCGCCAAGCCTCCCGCATCGTCACCGCTGCCGCGCTGATCATGTTCTCCGTCTTCGCCAGCTTCGTCAAACCCCAGACGCCACCCTCAAGACCATCGCCTTCGGTCTCGGCATCGGTGTGCTGATCGACGCTTTCATCGTCCGCATGACCTTCGTCCCGGCCGTGCTCGCCCTGCTCGGCCATCGCTCCTGGCGGCTCCCACGCGTGCTCGACGGGGTGCTGCCCAACGTCGACATCGAAGACGCCAACCTGCACCAACCAGGACGCCATTCAGCACACCCCGCACCGGTCGATCTCGCTCCCGCCGCATCGCCGGGAGTAACCGGACCCGACAGTCGGCGTCGGCGACACCCACGACGCCTCGCCATCCGCCGATGACCGCGGCAGATCCCAACGCCGGCAATGGAGCCCGGATCGCTTGCTCCGGCCAGCGCAATCCACCAGCGGTACACCGTGCGGGCGCTCCCGTCGTTACACCGCCTGACACCACTCACGTGGTCCGATGCTGGCGGTGCCATTCGCTCAATACGGCGGCGAGCTGTTCCTCGCCGAACGCGGCGACCAGGAAACCCACCGTTGCCGCGAACAAGTCGTACTCGTTCGTGGCGTCGATCAGGTTGTCGATGGCTGCCTCGTCGCCACGCAGGTGCGCCTCGAGCAGCGCCACCACGTCGGCCTCTTCGACGACCGCCGCCTCGGTCACGCTCTCATCATCGAAGAGGCGCTCGACGTACGCATCTTGCTGCACCGGGGTCAGCTCAGTGAGGAACCACACGACCCGGGCGTCACGCTGCACGCAGAAGTGCGCGCCGACAACCGTGCAGGTCGTCCCCTGCCAGGTGTAACCGCACGGTTGGCCGTCCGTGGCGGCCCGGTTCACATACGCGCGACGCCGCGCGTCGAAGTCGGTCATCGACGGATCACCGTCCCGAACGCGAGGTTAGTCTTCCTCCGGGTCGGTGAACCAGATTGCTGCCGGACGCTTGGCTCTAGCGATGTGGGTGAAGTCCTCAGTTGGTGCGCAGCGCCTTGCGCAGGACCTGGATCGCTTGCTCGATCGCGCCGGTTGCGGCGGCCGTCTGGCACAACGGGTTGAGCATCAACATGGGCTGGCCTACCAGTCAGACACGAGCGTGTTGGCCCGGCGCTCTCGGCTGGTCGTAATCGCTCCGCAAGTACCTCGCCGATGTCGCCTGGCGCTTCCAAGAGCGCTGATCGGGTAGGTTTGGGCTGACAATCTCTTGTGGCGGGCTCTCGTCTTCACGTACGTCGTGCCGCGCTAGCCACGCGAGTCCGGCAATGAAGACCATGGTGGCAACCACCACGATCATGAGCAGCAAGCCGCCGAGCGCTGCCATTTTGACCATCTCTTCTCTATCAGGCGCGGACCTTTTGTTACTTACCCAAGTCACGCGCATTGATCACCTCTCAAGCGATACCGAACTGAGGATCGGCTCACACGTTGCCGAACCGGCGCATTCCGTCAACACGATGCCCACCCAGCTCTCTATTGGGAGCGGCCCCCGAGCGCGATGTCACAGTCGAACCTATGTTCGACAGCGATCCTGATGGCGCTGTGTTGAGATCCCGCCTATTACACTGCCCCGTCGGTCACCCGCTAGTACGTCACGGCACCCTGGTCGGCTCGTCACCGTGCGACTGCACTCCCTGTGTACCTTCCTGGCTCGCCGTGACCCTGTCGCAACTAAGAACCCCCCTCTATTTAGTCTTTAGTGGATCTGGAGAGAGTGCCGGAAACATTGGCCTCTGCGGTGCCCATGGCCGTCAATTTCGGGGAACGCTTGTTTACTCCGTCGTCGCAGCCGCACTGGCACGGCTTCCTGTGCGTGGACGGACGTTTAGGCAGGGACGACGCCAGCAACGCATTCTTAGAGAGCGCGGAAGGCGGAACTTCATAGAAAGGTCCGCCGGCCGATCCGGTTGCGATTCAGTGTGGTTGCCGTACGGAGCCCGTGATTTTCCCGCTGTCCAATCGGCTCAGCGCACAGACGGCGAAGCGGTCGCCGGCGGCCCATTCGAACTGGTCTGGCGTGACCGGCCAATCGTAGAAAGCGGCGGCGTCCCCGGAGCCGACGTAGTCGGCGAGACGGGGGTCACACGTTGAGGTGGCAGCGTCCTGGACGCGATGCTCGTCGGGGAGGGCCCGGCGGCAGTGTGTATTGGTAGTACGCCTCGTTGTCGTGTGGTTGTTCGCATGGAAGGACGGCGAAGTTGGTGTCAGAGAGGTAGCGGCGCGCCTACGGAGTGGTCGGGGCCGGCTGTCTGCGATCTGTCCAGGTCGTGGGACCCGGAGGTCGCGGGTGCGTTCCGGGCGGTTCATGTCCACGAGATGCGAGAGAGGTTCTGCGTCATTGGCTCGGTAACCAGCTCGGGTTACGGCCGATCGCTGAGCGGGCCGGGGTGGATCGCAAGACCGCCCGCCGGTATGTGGATGCCGCGGTCGCCGCGGGGCTGGTCCGCGACGGCGGTGAGCAGCAGTTGACGGACGAGTTGATCGGCGTGATGATCGCCGCTGTCCGGCCAGAACGCACGCAGGGTCATGGGGCGGCGTGGGACTCGTTGCTGGCGGCCAAGGACGAGATCCACGGCTGGGTTGAGTAGGGCTTGCAGGTGGCGACCAACATTCACGGCAAGCTGACCCGCCGCGGCGTGGTCGTGCCCTATCGGACGTTGCACCGTTTCGTCGTCGAGCGGTGCGGGTTCGGCCGCCGCAAGGCCAGCGTCCGCGTCTCGGACGGCGCGCCGGGGGTGGAGTGCCAGATCGACTTCGCTCGCGCGAAGGTTGCCCGGTACGTGTCTCGTGCCCTCGCCGGTCCTTGTGATGTTGGTCGAGCGGCAGCGGGCGCGACCGCGGTTATGGTCGGGGGGTTGTGCTGAGCAGCGTTGCCGCCGAGATCGTCTGCGTCGTGCTGCTGTTGGTGGTGCTGGCCTTTGCCGTCGTCCGCCCACGGGGGTGGCCGGAGGCGGTCGCTGCCGTCCCGGCGGTCGCGGTGGTGGTGCTGTCCGGCGCGGTCCCGGCGTCGGATGCGTGGTCGGAGACGCGCCGGCTGTTGCCGGTGGTGGGGTTTCTGGCGGCGGTGCTGGCGTTGGCGCAGCTGTGTGATGCCGAGGGTCTGTTCGCCGCGGCGGGTGCGGCCGTGGCACGGGTGTGCGGCGCCCGTCCGGGCCGGCTGCTCGCCGGGGTGTTCGTGGTGGCGGCCGTGACGACTGCGGTGCTGAGCCTGGACGCCACGGTGGTGCTGCTGACCCCGGTGGTGTTTGCGACCGCGGCTCGGGTCGGGGCGCGGCCGCGGCCGCATGTGTATGCGTGCACGCACCTGGCCAATAGCGCGTCGCTGCTGCTGCCGGTGTCGAACCTGACCAACCTGCTCGCGTTCGCCGCCAGTGGGCTGACATTCATCCACTTCGCCGGGTTGATGGCAGCGCCGTGGCTGGTGGCCATCGCCGTCGAGTACGTGGTGTTCCGCAGGTTCTTCGCTGCGGACCTGAACACGCCCGCCGAGGCACCGGCTCTCGGCCCGGGTCCGCCGGTTCCGCTGTTCACCGTGGGTGTCCTCGCGCTGGCCCTGGCCGGGTTCGTCCTGACCTCCGTGGTCTCGGTCAACCCGGCCTGGGCCGCGCTGGCCGGGGCGGTGCTGCTCGCCGTGCGCGCGCTGCGGCAGAAGAAGACCACCGTGCGAGCCGTGATCGGCGCGACGAGCCCGCTGTTCTTGGTGTTCGTGCTGGCCCTCGGGGTGATCGTGGCAGGGGTCCTCGACAACGGGCTGGACCAGGCATTGGGTCACGCGCTGCCCGCCGGCTCGACGCTTCCAGCGCTGCTGGGTGTGGCGGCGGTTGCCGCGGTGCTGGCGAACCTGATCAACAATCTGCCCGCGGTGCTGGCGCTGGTCCCGGTCGCCGCGGCCGGCGGCGCCGGCCCGGTCCTCGCGGTGCTGATCGGCGTCAACGTCGGACCGAACCTCACCTATGTCGGCTCGCTGGCCACCCTGCTGTGGCGCCGCGTGCTCCGCGAGCACGACACTGAGCCCGGCCTGGGGCACTTCACCCGTCTTGGGCTGCTCACCGTGCCGGCCACGCTCGTCGCCGCGACCGGGGCGCTGTGGGCCGTGCTGCGTGTGACGGGAGGCTGACGATGCCGAAGAACGTGATCATCTGGGTCGCCGAGAGCACCTGGGCGGCGAGCGTGGACGCCGCTCACGGCTGGGTTCCCGCCGATGCCGACATCGTGCTGCTGCACGTCACCGACGACGAGGTGGCCGCGACCGCGCATGCCGCGTTCGCCGGCCTGCTCGGCCGGGCCCACCCGCACGACCGCGACCCCGGCGCCCGCGTCGAGGCCCTGTCCGCGACCGCGGCCGCCGACCTGCTGGCCGCCGCCGCCGAACGGCTTGCCCGGCCCGCCGCCCGCGTCGCACGCCACGGCCGCGTCGAACACGAGGTCGTCCGCGCCGCGGACGGGGCCGACCTGCTGATCTGTGCCCGCGATGGTGACCGCCGCCGGCTCGGGCCCCACAGCCTGGCGCCGCCCACCCGCTTCGTCGTCGACCACGCGCCCTGTCCGGTGCTGCTCGTCTGGCCAGAACAATCACCCCGCGTGGACTCGATCCCACCGCCGCCACCACACCATCCGTCCCACCGCGCTCCATGAGTCAGGCAGCGGATCGGTTCCGACCACTCGCCACGCTCAGTCGTGTAACGTCCGTAACATTGTGGTGTGACTAACGAAGCACACGATGGGGGCTGGTTGCTCATCAGCGCATCCACCGCCGGAGGAGCGGGCACGCTGCGGGTGCAGGTGTGGCGCAAGCTGCGGTCTTTGGGTGCGTTGTACCTGCAGCAGTCGGTGTGTCTGCTGCCGGCCCGGCCGGCGGTGGCGCGTGAGGTCCGGCGGCTGGCTGACCGGATCCGCCGCCAGGGCGGCACTGTCCGCGTCCTGTCGATGACCTTTGCGGACTCGGCCGATGAACAGGCGGTGATCGCCGAGCTCAATGCCGCCCGCGACGCCGAATACGCCGAGGTCCTTCAACGGCTCCCGGAGCTGCGGAAGGAACTGGCCGCCGAACACGCTTGCGGGAACGCCACCTTCGCCGAGGTCGAGGAGTCCGAAGCCGACCTGGAGCGATTCCGCACCTGGTTGGCCAAGATCGCCGCCCGCGACTACTTCGGCGCGCCCGGCGGCCCGGCCGCCCGCGACGCCGTCGAGGAGGCCGCCGCCGCGCTGGCCGCGTTCGAGGACGCGGCACTGCACGCCGAAGCACCGAAACCCGCCCCTGCCGGTGAAACGCCGGGGTTGCGGGTGGCGGACCAGCGATGACCGGCTCGTTCTGGTGGAATCTGCTCCTCGGTATCGCCGCCGCATTGCTGCTGGCCTGGATCGCCCTGGTGATCGGACTCGTCCTTGCCCGGCCGCGAGACGGGCTGCTGCGCGAGACGCCGCGTTTGCTGCCGGACGTGCTGCGCCTGGTTCGCCGGCTCGCCGCCGACCCGACCCTGCCCCGCGGGGTCCGCATCCGGCTCGGGTTGCTGCTGGCCTACCTGGCGTGCCCGATCGACCCGATCCCCGACTTCATCCCGGTCCTGGGATACGCCGACGACGCGATAATCGTCACCGCCGTGCTGCGCGGCGTCGTCCGCCGCGCCGGCATCGACGCGGTTCGCGCGCACTGGCCCGGCACCGACGATGGATTCGCCGCGGTCGCCCAGCTCACCGGCCTGGGCCGCGACACACGATGACCGGCGCGCTACCCACATACGCGCTGGCGGGCGTTCGCGGCGATGGTCGACGGCGGCGTCGCCTGACCTTTTCTGCTTACCTGTGCAGGCGCTTCCAGTTCATGCAACGCCCGCTGAGGGCATGGGTGCGAGCTGTGCGTACCGCCCCCGCTTGTCAGGCTGCGTGCGGGGTCAGAGTGACGATCAGGTCGGCGCCGAGGGCAGCGGCGATGCGGTCGAGCACGGGGATGGTGGGTACGGCGCCGCCGGCCTCGAGGCGGGACAGGGCGGGTTGGGTCATGCCGGCGCGGCTGGCGAGTTCAGTCTGGGACAGGCCGAGGGCGAGGCGCCGCTCGCGCACCGCCTGGCCGATCAGGAACGCTCGGCGGGCCTCGTCGTAGCCCTCGCGGTAGCCGGCGCTGTCGCGGCGGGGCTGGGCGATCTCCTCGTAGGTCTGGTGGTTGCCGCTCATAGGGTGTCTCCGTTTCGGTCGAAGCTGTCGTGGGCGATACCGTGGCTGCGCTCGCAGGTCTGTTGGGCGCGCACCGCGCGGGCGACATCGGCGGTTTCGGCGCTGCGGGTCTTGTGGAACACGGTCAGCAGCACCAGCCGCCGCCCCGGCGCGAGCCAGTAGGTCACGCGAGTCTGCTGGCGCGAGAGGTGGAAGCGCAGCTCACGCACCTTCCCCTTCAGGTGGCGGGTGTACGGCTCGCCGAGGGTCTCGGCCTCCTCGGCGAGAAGGCCGACCAGGAAGTCGACGCGACCGAAGTCCCGATCGGACAAGGCCTCCAGCCATACCCGGACCTCTGGCTCGACCTCCACCGCGTACAGGTCGGCCATGTATCTCACGGTATATACATTCGATGCTATGAGCAAGCGATGGTCAACCCCGCTACGCGATCCGTCCGGCCATAGCCCCTGGGTGCGCGATTCGGATATCCGCGTTCCGCGACCTCTAGGGCAATGCCGCGAATTACAGCCTTATCGTCATGACGAGATCAGCCATCGGGTAGACGCCAGACGCGTGGCGCAGATCCGAGGAGGGTTGAGGAAGGCTGGGAGGGCGGGGTTCATGCCCTGGTCCGAGGCACTGGGGTGGCGCTCGTAGGCGGCGAGGGCGGCGCTGAGCGCCGCGCCGAGGTCGCGCAGGTCGCGTAGGTAGATACGGCCTGAGTCGAGCTGGGTGGCGAGTTCGCGCAGGAGGTCGGGCGATTGGGAACGGCGCTGGCGGGTGTCAGTCGCTGCCGATGGGAAGGCGGTGGATTCGCAACGTCGTCTCGCTGAGAACGACCACCGCGCCGGCATCGAGGTCAGCCTGCACGGCGTCGAGGTTGTCGAGGATGACCGCTGCCTGGGCGATCACACGCCGATTCGCCGCACGCCGCAATAGGAGGAATGGGGGCGTAGTCGCTTGGGGTCGCACAAGAATCGCACCGAAATCGGTCAGCGCTGATCAACACCCGGCTCTCCGCGCGTGCCCGCTCGAGAACAAGATGATCGCTCGCGCCCGTGAGGCCGATCTCGTGGACATGCTGAACGTCGTGGCCAGACGCTCGCAACACCTCGGCCAATCACGGCGACAGGTTCTCGTCAAGCAGAAACCTCACGCCGGGTGGCGAAGCGGCAACTGGCGTTCCCGTACTGCCTCGGCGGCGTAGCGCAGCGCCTCGGCGACATCCTCGGCAGTCAGGTATGGAAAGTCATCGATGATCTCTGCCACCGACATGCCGTCAGCAACCATCGCGACCACCGTCGCAACGGGCATGCGAAGGCCACGGATGCAGGGCAGGCCGCCCATGACATCCGGGTCCGTCCTGACCCACGCCAAGGTCGACGCGCTGGCCAGCGCTGCGGGCGAGTACCGGCTGGCGGTGCTGTTCCTCGCCTACACCGGAGTTCGGTTCGGGGAGATGGCCGCGCTGCGCGTCCGTCATCTCGATCTAATGCACCGCCGTGCGGTGATCACCGAGTCGGTCACCGAGATTCGAGGCCGCGCGGTGTTCAGCACTCCCAAGACCCACCAAAGCCGGTCCGTGCCGATCCCCCGCTTCGTTGTTGATGACCTGGCGGCGCACGTGGCCGGCAGAGCATCCGACGAGTTCGTGTTCAGCGCACCACGCGACGGTCTGCTGCGCGCCCGCAACTTCCGGCGAGCCGGCTTTGAACCGGCCGTCGCGGCCGTGGGACTGGCGCCGCTGACCCCGCATGCACTCCGGCACACCGCGGCTTCGCTTACCATCGCAGCCGGCGCGAACGTCAAGGTCGTACAGACGATGCTGGGTCACAAGTCGGCCACGATGACCCTCGATCTGTACGGCCATCTCTTCGCCGATCAGCTCGACGAAGTGGCCGATGCGATGGACGCGGCGCGCACCTCGGCTCAAGATCGTGCGGACTTTCTGCGGACAAACGGCGCTGATGTCTATGAGCTGAGTAGAGAAAGAATGACTGGACGCCGATGAATACGGGCGTTTCAGGGCGCGCCCGAAGGGATTCGAACCCCCAACCTCTTGATCCGTAGTCAAGTGCTCTATCCGTTGAGCTACGGGCGCTTGTGTCGCTAGGCCCCACGATACCTGGGGTCAGTGCCCCATCCAGCGTGGGCCGCTTGTCGTGTTGCACACCTCCTGCACACCCGCGGGGTACCGTGGCGGTACCGATCGATCGCATTGCTGCGGCTCGGAGCCTACCCGACTGCCGATGCCACCGATCGGCATCACCGAGGGGCGGTGGCGCGGATGCGAGGCAGTGTCCGCAAGCGCGGGTCGACGTGGACGTACGTGCTGTACGTGGGTCGTGACGAGAGCGGGAAGAAACACCACAAGTGGGTCGGCGGCTTCCGCACAAAACGGGAGTGCGAGGCGGCGCTCACCGAAGCCCTCGAACGGCGGAGGACCGGTGCGTGGGGTGATCCCGGGAAGCAGACCGTCCGAAGAGTTCTTGACCCAGTGGTTGGGCGCGACGACGCGAGCCTGCGCGATAGCACGGCGGCGAACTACGAGGTCATCGTCACGAAGTGGGTACTCCCCCGTATCGGCAACCAGCGGTTGGCGAACCTTGACGCCGCCAAGATTCAGGCGCTCTACGGCGAGCTCAGTGCCTCCGGCCGGCGTGACGGTGGGCCGTTGTCTCCGCGCTCGGTCCGGTACGTGCATGCGATATTGCGGCACGCACTCGGCGATGCCGTGCGATGGGGGGTGCTCCCCCGCAACCCGGCGCAGTTCGTCGACCCTCCCCGGCAGCAGCGGGCCGAGCTGACGGTGTGGAGCGTCGACCAGGTGCGCGCGTTCCTCGAGCACGTCGCCGGCGACAGGTTGCACGCCCTGTGGTTCCTAATGATCGCGACCGGCATGCGCCGCGGCGAGGCGCTCGGGCTCCGGTGGGGTGACGTCGACTTCCAGCGCGGAGCCGTCGCGATCCTGCGATCCCGCGTCGTCACGGATGGCTGGAACGTCGCTGAGAGTGAGCCGAAGACGAGCCGGGGGCGCAGGCTGGTGAGCGTCGATCCGGCGACCATGACTGCGCTGCGGGCATTGCGGAAGGAGCAGGTCGCCGAGCAGCTGCGCGCGGGTGACGTGTGGCAGCGCGGCGACTGGGTGTTCACGACCGAGGTCGGCGAGCCGCTGCACCCGCAGACGGTGACGCGTATGTTCGGCCGTCTCGTGCAGGACGCCGGGCTTCCCGAACTTCGGCTCCACGGGCTCCGCCACACGAGCGCAACGCTCGCGCTGGCGGCGGGGATCCATCCACGCGTCGAAGCTGACCGGCTCGGGCACAGCACCGTGCAAGTCACGCTCGACGTGTACTCGCATGCGGTCCAGAGCATCGAGGTGGACGCCGCTGCGAAGATGGGCGCGCTGATCTCTCCGACGGTTGACGGTTGACCAATGGTGCCGGCAGGCGGCCCCGACAGAAGGACGTTGACCGCTCAGCTAGCCGCCGGCTAGCCGCGAACAAGCCCTGACACCGGACGATGCGCAGGCGCGGCTGTTTCCGTATGTCGGTCTGCTGTTGTCACTCCCGACGGAGCCACTCATGCGAGCCTTCGCAACCCCAAGCCGATCCGCGATCTCCTCGTACGTCCACCCGGTCCACTCGCGGAGTCGCTGGATGGAGTCGGCGCGGTCCGTCGGCTCCAACTCCTCACGGACAACGTTCTCAACCAGGCCCATCAACAGCGCCTTCACCTTGGGCTGCGCGCCGGCAAGCACCGTGACCGTTGCGGGGATGGTGGCGAACGTGTCGGGATCTTCGGAGGCCAACCGCTTGAAGGCTCGCCACCGCCGCTCGCCCGCGATGATCGTGTAGCGCTCGCCGCTGTCTTCGTCGACCTGCCACAGTGAGATCGCCTGCACCAGTCCGTGTGCCCGGATCGTGCTGACGAGATCCTCGAATGCCTCCGACTTCTCGTCGACGAACGAACGCGGCTGATCGGGGTTGGGGTGAATGGCCGCGATGGGCACCTTGCGATGCACCACCTCCCCGAGACCACGCAACAGCTGCCGCGGCACGAGCGGCGCGTACAGGTCGTCGTCGGCGATCGCCTTGAGTTGCTTGCGCGAGACGGTCTGGGGCATCGGCTCCTCTCCGCTTATGCGCTGACCGCAGCCGCCGGCTGCGCAGCGCGGAGGACGTGGTGGGCGAGCTCGCGGTACACCCGCGCGCCCTGGCTCTTTGGGGCGAACTCGAAGATGGACATGCAGAGCGCCGACGCCCGCGGGAAATCCGCATGCCGGAACACGGGCTCCGTGAACGGCAAGTGCGGCAACCGCTGCGTCAGCTGCTCGAGATTCTCCGCGTGCGTGCGCCAGTTCTTGTCGACCATCGACGGCACGCAGGCGATCGGGCGCAATCCGTCATTGGCCGCGAGGAGTTCATCAATGCGCCCGAGGAGCAACTGCATACCGCGGATCGAGTCTCGTTCAGGGACGAAGGGCACGATGACGCCGTGGTCAGCGGCAACGAGCGCGTTGACGGTGAGGAAGCCGCGGATTGGCGGTGTGTCGATGAGGATCACGTCGTAGTTGCCGCGGATTGGATCGAGCGCCCGCTTCAGTTCGCGGACCCAGCCGAGCTGTTGCTCGCCCATCTCCATCTCCGCCCGCATGAGCACCTCGTCTGCCGGCGCGACGTCCAGGCCTTCGCGTGACCGCTGGATAATGCTGCTGATCGCCTGCTTCTGGACCAAGACGTTGTACGTCGAGCCGTGCAGCTGCCGAACATCAATGCCTGCGCTGGTCGTGAGGTTCGCCTGGGGATCGAGATCCACGAGCAGGACACGCTGCCCTTCGTGGGCGAGGGCGACGCCGAGATTGCGGACGGTCGTCGTCTTGGCGACGCCACCCTTCTGGTTGACGACTGCGATGACGGCGGCCATCACCCGACCCTCTGGAGCTCGGGGTCGAGCAGCTGCGTCACCTCCGTCCCGCTGCACCGCGAAACGGCTGCGTCGATGAGCTCGCTGTACGTCGGCTTGGCGCTTCGCGCGCCGACCGCCTGCAGCTGCCACGTCATCAGTTGCTCGATCGTCGAGTGATGGAGCTTGAGGCGCGCCTGCCGGTAATCATCGACGGCGTCCATGAGGACCCTCCGCGGATCTGCTGCTGCAACGTAGAAGGGGACGACGACCCTGGGGTCTCGAATACGGGGGAGGGTACAGCAATGTGCGCCGTGTGAGTCCTTCCCTTGCCCGCCGGGGAGCCCACCTGACCGCGCGTATGGGATCGCCAGGCGTTCGCGAATCCGCTGCCCGGCAATCTCATACCTCCGGTCAACCTGTTCACAGTGAACTCCAGTGCCATGACCCAGAGGCGGGGATTGGGGATAACTGGCGCACCCGATCCCTGACCGGCGGTCACCAGGTTGACCTCGGGTATGAGATACACGCCCGGCTGTCCACAGAACTGACCGCTGGTATCGGATCGAGATCGAACTGCCCTCACCCACGACGCGCAAACCCATATTGGAGGTCACGCACCGGCGGGCCTATCCCCAGGACGGCGCCGTCGCATGGCCGACTCGTCAACCGGTCTCATACCGGCGGTCAGCCGGTCTCAGACCTCTGGTCAGGGCATCCCATATCGGTGGTCACCCCGCGGCTTCGCCCTTTATAGGCGCCGATAGGCGCTCCTTTCTAGGTTCCCTTTCATAGTCGAGCGGCTCTCAGGAGCCGAGCAACCACGGGGCCTCGATCCCATATCTCGCGGTCAACACGACGTCCCATACCGTTGGTCAGGCTTTGAATTCCCAGCAGGACAAACCCCTTGCACAGCAAGGCGAATGCGCTAACCTTCGCGCCACCGGAATCCCATACCTCAACGTCAAGCACACATTCTCGCAACGTCCACGCCAGGAGGATCCCTTGTGGAACCACGGGAGCAGCGCGGCGCCGGTCCGGTTCACTTCGGGGATCTGCTCGCCGAAGCGATGCGGCTTCGCGGTGAACCGCAGAGCGGCGCCGAGGACGGCGTGGATGACCACAAGGATGGGATCACCTCGATCGTCGAGGTCACCGGGCATGCAGTCCCGGAGCCATACGGGGACGCCGACGACGATCCGGACTGGCTCCTGCACGAGACCCGGCTGCTGCGGAGCCCGGTCTACCGCACCGAGCGGGCCGACACGGAGACCGATCCGGTCGGCAGCTACTTCGACCAGCCGACGGCAGAGCAACTGCCGCTCCTGACCTACGAGTACGACCCGCAGACCACGGTCATCTCTCGCATCGGTGAGCTCGGGACGCAAGACATGCTGGTGATGGCGGTGCTCTCGCAAGCCTTCTTCGCCACCGGGTGCCCGGCCGACAACAAGATTCGGGGCGATCACGCCACCCTGGGGTCGATCGCTCGACAGCTCGGGATGCACCCCGAGGGAGCGACCCGATTGATCAAGGCGTCGATCGAGCGGCTGAGCACTGCTCGCGTCAAGTTCAAGCTCAACGAGGTCGAGCGTGACGCTGTTGGTGGACCTGCGACGACGAGGGGTGAAGTCACCATCGGCTTCCTGTCGAACTTCGGGTGGCGGGAGCGCAAGCAGCGGGGCGTCGCGGTGAACCGCGAGAACTACGTTCAGCTCGATCAGGCGATCGCCGATCTGATTCGGCAGGGGCAGTTCACGTTCCTCCGCGCGGAAGTGCTGCGTGATCTTCGCAAGCAACCCCTTGCGCTCAAGCTGTACGCCTGGGCACGGACGCACAAGCCCGACGATCGCGGGCGAATCTTCTACGGGATGGGCAAGCTCGCGAAGCAGCTCGGCTGCTCCGATCAGAACTCGACACGCCGGCGGCGCAAGCTCGTCGAGGCGGTCGAGGCGGTCTGCAAGGCTGCACCGGACGAGTTCCCGGGCTTCGAGGTGAAGCCGGGGCGCCACGACCAGACCATGGTGCTGCGCAAGGCGAAGACGCGACGACCGGCAGCGCTGCTCCCGGCCGCGAGTTAGTGCTGCCTGGTACGCATGCGTACCAACAGATTTGTGGGTACGCGTGCGTACCGAGGGCGGCTTAGCCCAGCCCCTGGCTGCGTCGGCCGTATGGTTCGAGTGGCGCACCTGGCCACGATGCGCCAGGCCGCGGGGGCTCGGACGTATGCGCATGGAACGAGCGGCCGAACCCGGGGCGTGGCACGGCCGGGTCCACGTGCTTCGTCGTCCCCGACACCATGCAGAGCATCGAGATCTCCCTGACCATCGGCACTGTGTGCTCGCGGAAGTGCCGAAGCCAGCGATCCCATGGTCCGCCGTGTGCCTCTTGCAGTTCCACGTCGCCGGACTCCACCGCGGTGGTCCAGCTGCGCAGCCAGACGAACTCCATCACCAGTTCGGGGTGGAGCGGCCAGCACTCCGGGAACGGATACGTCCTGGTGAACTGACCCGGCCGGTGCCTTGCTCGACGCCCCGCGCCGGCCACTGGCGCCCGAATGTGGTGCGCAACCCGCCCACCCACGGGACGAGCGCGATGATGCGTTCGGTCGAGGCCTCGTCGAGGTGGTCGATGCCGGCCGGCACCTTTGCCGATGTGTCGAGGGGAATCAGCGCGAGCTGCGGCCCCTTGCGTTTACCTCGCGGCATAGTCGTTCACATACGACCGTCCGTTCACGTGCTCTGCGGTGTGGAGCGCCCAGACCGGAACGCCCTCCATCGACGCGATGGTGCCGAGCGTCGGCGTTGGGGGCTGCTGCCCGCGGCGCTGTCCTGCGACCTGCGCGGCCCGGCGCCACCGGCCCTCGCACAGCGCCGCCTGCCGCTCCTTTCGCTGGTGCCACGTGTCGGCGAGCGGCCGGGTGTTCTGCGCGTACCAGCGCGCCCGGATACGCCGGCGCTGCTGACGCAGTCGCATGGCCGCGACGGCGTACCGCGGGTCTGCGTCGTGGTGGCGCAACAGAGTCGCCGCGACCTTGGCACGGCTGCGCTTCCCGCGCGCCGCTGCTTCGGCGACCGCTTCCGCGTCGATGTCATGTCGCAGCGACTCATGGTCGAGGTAGAGCCGCGTCCCCTCACGCGAGCGCGAGCACGCGACGTAGAGCGATTCCCTCGACGTCTGCCAGCCTCCGGTGATCACATACGTCCGGTCCACCGTCGTCCCCTGCGCCTTGTAGACGTGGCTGGCGTAGTGGAGCTCGACCGGGGCGAAGGATGCCGGCATCCGGACCTCGCGCCGAGACGCCTCGCCCGTCTCGATCACCACCTCGTCGTGCTCGAGGTCGACCGCCTGCACGATGCCGGTCGTGCCGTTCTCGACGCGCTGGCTGCGGGGCGGGTAGTACGGCTCCTGGAACATGACCCGATCGCCGGGGTGCACGGTGACGCTGCTGCCCCGTGGGCTGGTGACGGTGAGGTGCTCGGCGCCGAGCTCGCCGGCGAGGAGGCGGTGCCGTTGCGCCTCCCGGTTGAGCCAGTCGCGCTCGGCGTTGCTCGCGTCCGTGATGAGGAGACCGGTGCGCCCATCGCGCGCCCAGTCGTGCACCGCCCGCTCTAGAGACTCGGCACGCGTGCGGGCCAGATGCGAGCCTCCCGTGCTCCGCGTACGCGGTGAGCGCCTGCTCGCTGTCGCCGTGGCGGAGGTGCGACCACGCCTCGCGTTCCCACCGGAGGTGCGTCCGGTACACCTCAGTGAGCTCGACGCCTCCTCGAGCGAGGTGCGGCCAGAGCCCGCCGGCGCCGATGGAGGGGAGCTGCGCCTCGTCGCCGAGCATGACCACCGTTGGGACAGTGCCGATGGCGCGGGCGAGGGCATCCCACTGCTCCGTGCTCACCATGCTCGCCTCGTCGATGACGAGGACATCGGTGGGGTTGAGCGCGAGCCGGCCACGGTCGATGCGATGGAGGAGCTGCGCAATGGTCAGGTGCTCAGTGCCTTCCCCGAGGTCGGTGGCGATCTCCGCTGCGCGCTGGCCCGCCACCGCCATGGCGATGACCCGGCGGCCCTGGGTCCGCCACACGTCGCCCGCCGCGGCCGCCACGGAGCCTTTGCCGCTGCCTGCCCAGCCGCGAATTACCGTCGTCCGCTGGCGCAGGACGTGGTCGAGGACAACGAGCTGCTCCATCGTCAGCCGGACCCGCGGGTCGTGGTGTCGCACCGTGAGCGACCGAACCAGCTCCTGCTGTGCCGGTGGGTTCGGCTCGCGGTCCGCAACGAGATCGGCCGTCCGCGTGTCGTACCAGGCGAGGACGCGCTGTTCCTGCTCCCAGACACGTTGCGTCGTCCAGCAGTCCTCGCCCGTGAGCCGGAGCTCGCCGCTGCGCTGGAGATCGAGGACGAGCGCCTCCACCTCGGCGACGTCGAGGAGCCCGGCGCCGTGGCGGAGCGCGGCGATGCGGAGATCGCGGCCCGTGAACGTCGCCTGGTGTCTGGTGAGCCCGTCCGGCCCGAGCAACTCCTCCCGCACCATCGCCTGCGCCTCGGCGAGTGGCGGCGGCCCACCGGCTCGGCGCAGCAGCGCAAGAGCCTGCGGGGTCATGCCGTGCTGCTCCGCGATCGCCCGCCAGTAGTGGCGGAGATCGGTCTTCTGCGCGAGGACTTTGCGCCGCCGGCTCTTCACGACCTCCCGCCGCTGCTCCACGAGCGTGGGCTCGCGCCCGTACTTCGCCCGGAACGCTGTCGACCATTCGTCCATGCGCTCGGTCACCTCAACCGATCGGCCGCTCCACCGGGTGCGGAGCTGCTCCGGGATGCCCGCGATCTCGAAGTAGCGGCCGCCTCTGCCGGTCGCTCGCTCGATGGGGAAGCCGGCGCGGGCGAGCTCGGTCGCGAGCGCGCAGTGGTAGGCGGCCTCCCACTCCTGACGGTTCTTCCAGATCTCATCGCGGTAGATCGCGCAGAGCCGCCCGTCCTCCCGCTCCGCGAGGAGCCACAGGAGGTGCATGTGCAGCTGCGGATCCGGGGCCGTCCCGCGCTCGGACTTCTGCTCGGTCTGCCGGCTCGTGTGGCGGTTGACCGCAACCGCGAGCACGTCATTCGCGAGCTGCGGCTCGCCGTGGTCGCGGACGAGCGCGCAGTGCCGGCGCATGTACTCGACGAGCGTGCTCACCGCGGTGTCCTGCGCCTGCTCGACCGCGAGCCGTTCCTCGGGTGCCCCGACCGCCCAGACCACCGACACGACTTCGGCGCCGACGCGGTCTGGTCGACGCCGGCGACCCGGTCCTTGCGGTAGTCGAGGAAGCGCTCACCGGTGATGGGGTGGCGGCCGTCGAGGAGGCGGAGCAGGTGCTCCGCCGTGATCTCGCCGCTGATCCCGAGCCGCGCCGCGAGCCCGCCGAGGGCACGAGGCGGGGCGACCTCGGGCGTGCCGTCCTGGGCGAGGTAGTAGTCCCCGAGATCGGTGTCGACGTCGAGGAAATAGTCGGCGATAGCGCCGAGATTGCCCTTGAGTTTGGCTTGACTGATGGCCATCTTTCGCGAAGCGGAAGAGTCCTGTATGTCGTTTTCGGGGTACAGGCTTTTCTGGGTGCGTTTGGTGGGGGTCGTTGGCCTGG
Organism: uncultured Actinomycetota bacterium; assembly: GCA_963748415.1. GTDB lineage: Bacteria > Actinomycetota > Actinomycetes > Mycobacteriales > Jatrophihabitantaceae > CAVVJA01. Next base: position 147,354 of record CAVVJA010000021.1, read on the forward strand.
GCGGGATCGTAGGACCTGATTGGCTCGTTGTGTGCTCGGTTGGAGTCGTGCGGTTCGTTTGGTCAGAACTTGGCCACAACATCTAGTAGGAGGCACGTCGGGTCGGACACAAGTCGGGTCGTCACGTTGGGCCCGGCCGGGCCGTCCATGCCGGGAGCGATCGATCGAGCCGGCCCGCGCTGTGGTGGGTGAGCCTCGGTGGCGGGAAATGTCCGAGGGCCGTCGCAGAATGTGTGCCGAGGCTGGATGGTGCCCGGCACTGTTCTGCGGGAGACAGTCACGAGTGGGCGCTCGACGATGGAGGGTGGCGGTTGTGAGCGAGGAAGCGGGTAGCTCCGTGGTGTGGCGATGACCGACACGGACCGGGCGCTGGCCGTGGCGATTCTGGCCGGGCATGCCGAAGACCTCGAGCAGGCCGAGCGGGACGGCGACGATGAACTCTGGGGCGAGATCGCCAGCGCGATTGTCGAGGTGACGGTCGGTGGGGTGGCCTGGGTGGTGTGGCTCGACGACGAGGGATGGACGGCGGCCAGACCGACGCACGACCACTGCAGCGGATCACCGGCGTTCGGGGACGGCGACCTCATGGGCAAGATCGGTCCGGCGGAAATGTCACAGGAGGTTGTCCGCGGGTTGGACGCTGTGGAGTTCGAGCAGCCAATCCCAAGCTGAGGCGCGCACCTAGAATCCGCGCGTGGATCGTGTGACAACGAGGCCCGCCGTGGGTGACGAACCGAGGAAACCGGCCGTAGCGATAGTGGTCGCGTCGATGGCCTGGGCTCTCGCGCCGCATCAATCGTTCCCAGGCGGTCATCACGTAGCAGGCGGTGCGTGTGCGCGAGCCGTGGCGGCGACGCCGCGCCGACCATGACTGCTGTCCGGACACGGGCATCGCGCTGGCTGGCCAAAGCGCTGAACGGAGACGATGGGACGGTCGCGGGCGGTCCCGACAATAGTTCGATGCTCGAGCCGGTCGCAGCTGATCTCGCAGCAGTTCGACGGCTGATCGAGGACGAGCGCCGTGCACGCCTCCTCGAGAAATGGCGTCAGCAGCAGGCCGCTTGGATCCTTGTTGGCGGCGTCGCTCTTATCGCCGCGATCGTTCTTCTGCCGGTCAACCCGGAGGTTGCTGGTAAGGGCGTGCTCGACGCGGGTCACGATTGGGTCCTTCACAACGTCGACAGCGCGCTCACGCTCTTCGGCGTGATTGTGGGTCTCGGGACGGCGTTCGTAGGGTGGCTCGCCGCATCCCGCGCTTCTGCGGGTGGCGCAGTTAGTGACCGCCGGTGCGGCTGTCGTCGTGGGCTGGCCGTACTTCGGAGTGCGACAGCTGTCGGCTGTGACCCTTCCGGTCATGTTGATCGGGGCTCTAGCGGTCACTGGCGCCCGTCCGCCCGACAGTCTGGCTAGCTCGCGGCCCCGATCGACCACCTTCCGGGTCGGAGTGGGCATTGCTGCGGGAGGTGGATTCGCGTCCCTACTCCTCGCGGTGTGGACTGAATTCGCACCTCGCTGGGAGCCGCCCGCCGCGTCGGTGGCGCTGGCGTGGTTGTTGATCACGGTTGGGTGGGGTGGCTGTCTCGCCGGCGTCGTTGTTGCTTGGCATGGGGCTGGTGATCGTGGTGCCACTGCGCATCAGCTCCGCGAGGGTGCCACGAAGGATCGGGGTGGCGGCTGACCTGCAATGGTCGGACAGCGCAAATTCGCACTGCTCGCGATATCGCGCTTCCGGAGCTGGCCCCTGACGTCGGCGCGAGGCTGGGGTATGGCGCTACCTGGACGCCGTGCATCCGGGCATCGGATCCTGCAGCGACGTCCGCGCTCGACATGCCCGCGAGTTCGTCGCATGGGCGAAGGAACACGCCGAGGCGGTGCGCCGGCGGTCAGCGCACGACGTCGGGACGCACGAACGCATGACCGCACATCATTGGGCCGGTGAAATAAAGGTGTTCTTCGCCGATCTGACGAGTTGGGCTTCGGATGAGGACTCGCCGCTTGCGGGCCTAGCCCCGCCGCTGAACCCGCTGGGTCGCCGTGACCTCGCATCCCTCGAACCGCGGAAGATCAAGCGCCAAACGCAGGCACGAATCGAAGCGACCGTGCTCGAGCTTGAGCGCGAGCTCCCCAAGATCCGGGCGTACGCGCTCCGTCGTTGGCGCAAGACGGCGCGCGGTGACGACCAGCAACGACATCGCCGCGCCAACGTGAGCGCGGAGACCTCAGCGTTCTGGGACTGGGCCCTCCTGGAGCTTCTGGTGCTCTCCGGCGTGCGTATCGAAGAGGCGTGCGAGCTCACGACGCTTGACGTGCTCCGGCGGCAGCTCCCCGACGGCCGCCGCTACTACCTCCTGCACATCAAGCCATCGAAGTACGACCGAGCGCGGGTCATCCCAATCGGTGACGGGCTCGGCCGCGTGATCGCTGAGGTCGTCCGTCACGTTCGCGAGTTCTACCGCACAGAGACGATCCCGCCCGTTCGCGCGTGGGACTCCCATGAACGACAGTGGCGCCCCACGGGCCCGTATCTCCTCCAGACCGCTGCCGGTCACCCGTCCGTCGTCGATGAGCAGACCATTCGGGCGCGGCTTGCTCGGCTGAGCCGGGCCGCTGAAGCCACGCGCTCCGATGGACGGCAGCTCGTCCTGGGCCCGCATGACTGTCGGCGCATGTTCGCGTCAGACCATCTCAACAACTCGACGCCGCCGCACGTTATCCAGGCGCTCCTTGGTCACGCGACGATCGATACGGTGATGATCTACGCCAAGCTCTACCCCAGCACCCTTGTCGAGGAGTATCGCAAGACGCTGCATGGGATCTACCGAGCGTCGTGCGTCACGGGTCAGGGCACCGGCCATTCCTCGAGTGTGGGATTCCGTACCGAGTCGGCACGTCGCGGCCCTCATCGAGAGGGATACAGGAGGAAGCAACGGCAGCGGCGGCGTCGACGCGGGGTGACGCCGCCGCCATGTATCGCCCTTAGCTTCGGGGCTTTGCGATATCGTCCCTCCGGTCAGGCAGCCACAGGCACTCGAGCGCGTCGATGATCGTGTTCGCGGCCTGCTGGATGCGGTTCCCTGAGGCCGTGATGGCCTTGATCGCCTCGTCGGCACCGGCCGCCCAGCCTGCCACGTACCCGAACGAGTACTCCGAGCTGTCGAGGCCGAGCCCAGCGCACACGACGTACGCGACGCTCTCCGCTTCGCACTCCGCAAGCTCACGCGCACCGTCGAAGCCGTCGTGGAGCAGGGCGTGCGCCAGTTCATGGCAGAGCGTCTTCACCATCTGGGCGAGCGCTATGTCGCTCCGGACGCGAATCCTGCGAGCGTCAAACGTCGTGTCGCCGTTGCGCTCGCCGGGCAGCTCCTCGATGGACACCGCGTAGCCGATGGCCGTGGCGACCTGCACCAACCGCTGAAAGGCGTCGGCATGATCGTCTCCCACCAGCCGGGTGGCGATCTCCGGCAACGGCTCGCCATCGGTCTGCGAGAGGTCGAAGACGGCCACGGCTCGAAACCCGACCACTGCACGCCGGGTCGCATCCTGCTCGTCATCAGCGGTGTCCTTGTCACCGCGACGTCGGGTGACGGGGGCAAGGATCCAGATCCCGTGCTCGCCCCTGCGGACGAACCTGCCCAGCCGGCGCCATGTGTGGAACCCTGCGACCTGCGTCGCCGAGGGAGCCTGCCGAAGGATCAGCAGCGTGTTGGCGAACGAGTAGTCATGGAACAGTCGGGCCGCGTCGAGGTATTGCTTCCATGCGGCAGTGCTGGACAGTGCGGCGATTCCCTCGGTGAGTGCGCTCAGCGCTTCGGCCGTGCGCGTGGTGTCTGCCATCTCGATTCCCCTCCTCCAGGGCGGCTGCGATGCGCCCGGCGAGGCGGGGATTCGAGCGACTGTCAACCGGCGCCGAAGGCGGCGCGAGCATCCATGGACGCGCAGCGCTCACGGTTGACAGCCAGAGCGAGAGCCCCTGCCAGGGTGCAGCGTCGGCCAGACGCCCGGGAGGAGGAACGGTTGGTCAGTCGGACAGCACGGCTGCAGCGCGCCGTGCCTCACCGAGAGTCGCCGCCGGCGCGGCCCGGGCCGTGCCAGCGTCCTGGGACCGTACGTGCAGCCGCGCCGTGAGGATGTCCTCGTGTACTCCCGTCATTGCCGGCAGCGCCACTCCACAGCCCGGCGCTACGGAGCGCCCAGCCAATCGGGGGGCAATTCCCACATGCGAGCGACTGGGAGCCCAGGGGACCTGATCGCCGTCACCGCGGCATCAGCGTCGTCGGGAGTTCCGGCGCTGGCGTGCTGATCGGCGTGCACCCGGCTTGACGGGACGCGGCGCGTCCAGCACGCACTCGAAGAATCCATAGATGGGGCCGCCGCGCTGTCCGCTGGATGCCGACACGATGATCCCGTGCCACCCCCGCGTCGCGCGCAGGCGTTTGCGGAAGAGGGCGACCGCGACATCGTCGGACGGCACGCTGGTCACCCCGTAGAACCCGGTGTCGGAGATGATCACCAGCAGTTCGTCGCCGCCCTGCTGGATCAACGCAACCCCGTCCGGGTTGGCGCCGTCGAGCACCTCCGCAACACGGCCGCCCGCCACCGGGTCGAGGCCGACGATGAGCACCGGAAGTCCGTCGCCGGCCGGCGCGCGCTCAACGGGCGCCGGGTGATGCAGCGCCGCAGTGTCTCGGACGGTGGCGAGGTCCGCCCAGGGAACCGCACCCACGCCCAGCACCGCGCCCTCCGGGATGAGGTCGTCACGGACCTCGCCCGAGAGGACCCGGACGTCATCGGGAACGGGCAGGGGCTCGTTCGGCGCGAGGACCGCCCGGTAGCGTCCGCGGCGCCCATTGGCCAGGGTCAACTCACCGATGACCGTCATCCCGAGTCCGGCGCCCGCGCTGTCATGGGCGATCGCGGCGGCCAGTGCCACGGTCACCGCCTGGGCCTGGCGCTGATCGATCTCCCGTGGCTCGCCGGCGTCGATGGCGACGAAGACCGGCACGTCAAGCTCGGCCTGCCATCCATACCGCTGCGCACGCTCCTGCACCTCGCCTGGTGCCACGTCGCGACTCAGGAAGAAGAACTGGCACGTCTCGTCGGGAGGAACGACGTCCTCGGCGAGCAACGCAGGAGGCACGACAGGTCCCGGGCAGAGCACCAGGCCACGGCTGATGCCGGCGTTGCCGACCACGATGGCAACCCACGTCGACCGCTCCGACCCGATCCTCACCTCCAACCGCAGGTGGACGTCGTCGGCCCGCCGCTCCCATGGAGCAACTCGCGTGTACGCGAGCGTCTGCTGATGGAGGAGCGACCATGTCGCAGGATCGGGCGGGACCGTGGCGTGGCGGCGCCCGGCCAGGTGGCTGGTCAGGTCCACCAGCGCGTCGGCCGCCCAGTCGGGGACCGGCGCCTCCTCGACGACGGTGGCAATGCCGGCGTCATCGACGGCGCGTCGAACGGCGGGAGCGAGCTCCGCGGCGGTCTGGATCACGCCCGGGTGCGGGACGCGCGTCCCCGGACCCTCGGGCATGGCGGCCATCGCCACCGCGTCCGTCAGCGACGCGCCGCTGGCAGTCGCCATCTTCATGCCGATGATCTCGCCGACGGGGAGGCTGAACACCGTCGTCACCCAGACCTCGGGTGCATCCTGGACCCGGACGCTGCCGGTGAGATCGCGCTGCACGATGAGCCAGCCGGTCGGTGCCGTCATGGGGTGGAATGATGCCGCGATCGAGATCCGCCGTGCCTCGCCGGGCCATGCTGCGGGGACGAAACTTCGCGGCTGGGCGGGTCGGAGTGCAGTACCATGATCACCACATGGCGACCGCCCACCCCGCACCCGACCCCTTCGACGAGCAGGTCTCTGCGTTGCTCCGCGACCCGGCCGTCGTCGCCCACCTCGATGACCTTCGTGAGCGCCGCGAGCGCGGCAGTCTGGTGACCCACGCTGACGCCGAGGTCCGCGATCGGCTGCGCGCCCGGGGTGTGCCCCTGCCGGATGAGCCTGACCCGGACGCGTGAGACTGCTGTGGAGCGAGGATGCGCTCCGCGACCTGGAGGTCATCGCCGACCGCGCTCCGCGTGCCGCCCACCACGTCTATGACTCGGTGCGCTGGCTCGCGGGTCAGCAGTTCGCTCACCTCTTCCGCCCGATCGTGGGCAGGCCTGGCGAGCACATCATGTCGGTGCCGCCCTACGTCGTCTTCTACGGCGTCGACGGCGATGCGATCATCGTCCTGACGATCAAGGACGGGCGGCAAGTCCGCGACCCGTGGTAGCGCCGCGCCGACCGGATGCATCGCTCGCGTGGGAAACTCCGGATAACGGGTCCCATACGTGCTCAACCTTGAATCCCCGGAGCTGCCGCGGCCGGTCGGGTTCGTCATCCCGTCGTTGGTCCGTCTCGTCGTCGTGCCGCGCGCGGTAAGTGACCGGGGCGAGGATCTGGATCCCTCGCTCATATGCGGGTGATCCCGTCAAGCGGTCTGCCATGAGGTACGCGCCGACCGCACGGCCGACCTCTGAGACGCGCTGTGTCGTTCATCGGGCCACCGCCGCGGCCTGAGGCTCTTGCAGAGCCTCGACGATGTGTCTAGTAGGCGTCCCCTCCCACGTTGCCTAGTTGGCGACGTGCCGAACTCGACCCGTTGGCACCGAGCTGGTCGGATCGGGGAACGGAATGGGTCGTCAGGGCATTCCTTCCGGACGCCATCGTCGCCGAGAGCTGAGCCGGCGACGCCGCCCCGGCCCAGCGGTGCCGGGGGACGGTTATGCGGCCGCAGCGCTGAGCTCGCCTCCGGTGGGGGCGACGGGAACGGCCGGCAGAGAGGTCCTGCCTCGGCGACTCAGTCGCCGCTCCACATAACGGGCCAGGACCGTCAGCGTGTAGTTGATAATGATGAACAGCATCGTGGCCACGATGTAGGCCGGAACGGTGTTGGCGTAGGCCGAACCGAGTGTCTTCGACCAGAGCAGCAGCTCCAGGTAGGTGATCTGGTAGCCAAGTGCGGAATCTTTCACCACGACGACAAGCTGGCCGATCAGCGCGGGGAGCATGGCGGTGAGCGCCTGCGGCAGCTGGATGCTGCGCAGCGTCTGGCCCGGCGTCAGACCGATCGAGAGGCCAGCCTCGGCCTGGCCCTTCGGCAGTGAGTGGACGCCCGACCGCACCAGCTCGGCCACCACCGCGCCGTTGTAGAGCATCAGGCCCGTGACGACGGCAGCGAGCGCGTTGTTCTCGCTGCTGAAGACCTGGTTCTGGGCGTAGAACCCGAACGCGAAGATCATCATGATCAGCACGGGCACAGCCCGGAAGAATTCCACGATCACGCTGGAGACCCATCGAACCGGCGCTATCGGCGAGAGGCGGCCCATTCCGAAGACCAGGCCGAACGCGCCGGCGAGGAGGATCGAGAGCGCCGCCGCCTTGAAGGTGTTTATCAGACCGGGGATGAGGTACTCACGCCATACCTCGGCAGTGGTGAAAGGCTTCCAGAGCGCACCGTCGAGCTGGCCCTTGTCTGCCATCTTCCGCAGGGCGACGTACACCAAGCCCGCCACGAGAAGCACGCCCAGACAGGTGAACACCGCATGGCGGCGCCGAGCCCGCGGGCCGGGTGCGTCGAAAAGGATCCGCTGTTCGCTCATCGATTCACCGCCAGACGACGTGACAGGGCGGTGAAGAGCACGCCGATGGGCAGGGTGAGGATGACGAAACCTAGCGCGAAGACGAAGAACACCTGAATGGATCCCGTCTCGTTCTCGACGACCTTGCTCATCAGGCTGGCGGCTTCGCTGACGCCGATGACGGCGGCCACCGTGGTGTTCTTGATCAGGGCGATCAACGTGGAGCCGAGCGGAGCGATGGACCCGCGAAACGCCTGCGGGAGGATGACGTAGCGCAGCGCTCTGTCCGAAGGTGAGGCCGATGGAGCGCGCGGCCTCCGCCTGTCCCAGCGGCACAGTGTTCACGCCGCTGCGCAGTGCCTCGCAGACGAAAGCCGCGTGGTAGACCGACAGCGAGACGATCGCCCAGCGGACGCCGTTGTCGACGATGAACGTCGGGGACTGCCGATCGGCGAGGCTGATACCGAGGATGTACAGCGCGCCGAGGATGCTGAAGACCATGATCAACGTCAGCGGAATATTGCGAATGATGTTGACATACCAGGCACCTAGTGTCTGCAGCACCTTCACGGGGGAGAGCCGCATGATTGCCACGACGGTGCCGAGCATGAGCGACCCGACGGCGGCGAAGAAGGCGAGGTAGATCGTCATGCCGAACGCCCCGAGGACGTCGTACTTGCTCGAGGATGTCACCATGTGTCGCCCTTCCGGTCGGTGGGCAGATGCACGGGTATGCCGCCCGCGCGCCACGCGCTGGGCGGCATACCTCATGGTGACTCAGGAACAGGCGGTCGGGCTTCGGCGGGTTGACCGCGATGTCGGGCTTGAAGTTGGCCGGGCCCAGGTTGGCGTCCACGGCCTTCTGCCACGAGCCGTCGTCGATCATCTTCTGGATCGCGGCGTTGACCTTCTCGCAGGTCGCTGTGTCGGCCTTCTTGAGGCCGATGCCGTAGCGCTCCTCGGAGAACGGTCTTGCCGACCACCTTGAGCTTGCCCTTGTACTGGTGCTGTGCGGCGTAGCCGGCGAGGATCGTGTTGTCGGTCGTCACGGCGTCGACACCGCCGGCCGAAGCGCGGCCACGCACTCGGAGTAGGTGCCGAACTCCTGCAGCTGGACGCCGGGGTACTTGTCCTTGACCTTCTGTGCGGACGTGGAGCCGGTGACCGAGCAGAGCTGCTTACCCGTTAGCGCGTCCGGGCCGGTGATCGCCGTGTCGTCCGCGCTGCACGAGCAGGTCCTGGCCGGCGACGAAGTAGGGGCCGGCGAAGGAGACCTTCTCCTTGCGAGCGTCGGTGATGGAGTACGTCGCCACGACCATGTCGACCTGGCCGGTCTGAGATCAGGGTCTCGCGCTGGGCGCTGGGGGCCTGGACCCACGGATGTCGCGCCTCAGCATGCCCGAGCTCCTTGGCGACGTACTTCGCGACGTCGACGTCGAGGCCGGTGTACTCGAGCCCTTCTTCAGGCCGAGGCCCGGCTGGTCGAACTTGATCCCGACCTTGAACGCACCGCCCTGCGTGCCGCCCTGCGTGCCGCCCTGTGTGCCGCCGCCCGAGCTGCTGCTGCCGCACGCGGTCAGACCTAGCGCCATGACCGCTGACGCGGCCGCGACGCTGATGGCGGAGTGACTTCATTGTGCTTCCTCCTATTGGTGCGGCGGTTGACGGGCCCGCCGCGCGGTCCGCTGTCAGTGGGAGAGGATCTTGCCGAGAAAGTCCTTGGCACGGTCGGACTGTCGGGGCAGTGAAGAACTCATCCGGCGCGGCCTGCTCGACGATCTGGCCGTCAGCCATGAAGACCACGCGGTTAGCAGCCCGGCGGGCGAAGCCCATCTCGTGGGTGACGACGACCATCGTCATACCGGAGTGCGCAAGGCTGATCATGACGTCGAGGACCTCGTTGATCATCTCTGGGTCGAGGGCCGAGGTGGGCTCGTCGAAGAGCATCACCTTGGGATCCATCGCCAGCGACCGGGCGATCGCCACGCGCTGCTGCTGGCCGCCGGAGAGCTGGGCCGGGTACTTCTCGCGCCTGCTCGGCGACCCCGACTCGCTCGAGCAGCTCCATGGCGCGCTTCTCAGCGTCTGCCTTGCCCGACCTTGCGAACCTTCGCTCGGCCCGAGCGTGACGTTCTCGAGGATCGTCTTGTGGGCGAACAGGTTGAACGACTGGAAGACCATGCCGACGTCGGCGCGCAGCTGGGCGAGAGCCTTGCCCTCCTCGGGCAGCGGGCTTGCCGTCGATCGTGATCGTGCCCGACTCGAAGGTGTCGAGCCGGTTGATCGTACGGCAGAGCGTCGACTTGCCCGACCCGGATGGACCGATGACCACGACGACCTCACCTTTGCCGATCGTGAGGTCGATGTCTTTGAGCACGTGCAGCTCGCCGAAGTGCTTGTTGACGCCCCTAAGGACGACTAGAGGCTCTTGGGGCTCGGTCATGCGCGGGAACCCCATCGGGCAAAGTGCCGTCCGAACACAATTGACTATGGCACGCGATATTCCCATTACCAAGGCGGCCGCGTCGCCGGAGGTCTCGGCCAGCAGCAGGACGTTGACTCAGCGGCCGTGGCGTGCGACCACACTCGTCGCGGCACCGCTCGGCTATGCGTGGGCCGGCGGCGGTCGCCTTGGTGGCGTCGCAGATGTCGTCGTTGATGAAGCTGCGGAAATGCTGTGCGCCGAGCAGCATCAGGTAGATGTTGTCCTCCATCATCATGCAGGTGCATTGCTCGTCGGAGAACGTGGGTAATAGGCGAAGCCCAGCTTGGTGAAGAACTCCCGGGACTCATCGACGTTCTTGACCGGAAGTTTCAGGTAAATGCTGCGCATCGGGGTGTCGTCTGCTGGCGTCGCTGGTTGTCTCGGGTGGGTAAGATCGGGCGCTGACCTGTCCGCCGGCCGGCAGCGCGATCGCCGCAGCGACATACGGATCAGCTTCTGCGGCTCCGAAGTACCCGGCCTCGGCGTCGATGAGCTGGGTAGTTCGCCGCGGTCGAGGTAGATGCCGCGGCATTCGGTGCACTGATCGATAGTGACGCCGGTGCGGCCGTAGGTCTTCATGCGGCCGCCGCACTTCGGGCACGTCAACGAGGCGGTCATTGCACTGCTCGTGCGTAGCGCTGCGATCAGGCCCGGTGATGGTGCGGCGCCATGTTGGTACGCGGTCACCAACCCACCCCGGTGCTGATCACCATGGACGCCGTGCGGGTCTGTGAGTTGTGCGCGCTACGCCGCCACGTCGACCAAGTCCTGCCCGCCGACAGCGCCGGCGTGTTGCATCCGCTGCGCGAGGCCATCCTGCACGCCGAACCCTTGACCACCCGCCGCTAGCTGACCCCCGCCCACGGCCTGCTCACCGACTTGCACCGCGGGCGCATCCCGCTCAACCATGCCGCGCTCGACGCGCTGCGTCAGCGCTTATCAGTCGAATACCTGCGGGCGCTACTCATCTCTGCCACGTCCGGTAGCCGGCGACCTGCGTCGCGTCCGGCCGCTGCGCCATGATCAGGAGGACATTTCCCAAGCTGTACCGGTGGAATCGCGCGGCCACCTGGAGCATCGCGCGCCATTGATCGCCCTCGACGAGCTCGGCGATCTGCTCGGTGAACCGCGCGTGGAGCGCCTCGAGTTTCGCCTGTCGTTCCTCCTGCTGCTGCCTGATCTCGTCGTCGGTCATCGCTCGACGGCTGCGCTTCGTGGTGGTTGCCATTGCGCCCATCCCCCTCGGTCCCCGGTAGGAGCGGCGGGCCGGACCGGCCCTGCCGCCTAGGGGCGCGCCAGGCATGGCCGCGGAGGCTCGGCGTCCACGCCGTCGGAGCGGTGATGGTTCGCAGCGCAGCGACCCGGAGGGGCGAACGATCACCCGGGGAGACGGCTTGACGCGGAGCGCGGCCATGCGAGCGTCCGGGGACCGGCCGTGGCGACACGTTGGTCCAGCCGCCAAGGAGGGGGCCGCCCATCTCGACAGCGGACGGCACCTGCAGTGGGGATGTGACTCGCGGGAGTAACTGTGCACTGGACACAGGGCAGTTATCGGCCCGAGACTCACGCTCCGGATGCCAGCAACCGCCGTCCCGTCGCCATCGCCCACCTTCGACTGGCACTTCATTCTGCCCACATCAGCAGTCCCGTCGATTCGGCCAGCGCCCAGTCCATCGGTCGATACCGGGTCCTGGAGCGTGGACTGGCACACCTTGCTCATGGGCGTTGCCGTCCTCAGCCTTGCCTCAGCGTTCGGCTGGAGATGGTGGCGATCGTCGGAGGTGGCCCGCGACTACCTGCCGCGTGTTGCCCGTCACGGGTGGGCCATTGCGGTGACGGGAATATTCTCGGCAATCGGGGTGGCCGCGCTGACCATTCAGCCGCCGAGCGGGCAGCCGTTCGTGCCGCCTTGGCTGTTCTTCGTCCTTGCGTTCCTGAGTACCGCATCGCGCAGTATCGAGCGTTTCAAGAGATGCGCGATGAACGCGAGAGTGCAGATGCCGATCGAGACTCGAAGGCAAAGGCGCTGAGGGGCGCACAGAGCAAAACGGCATCGTTGCAGGCCGATCTCTCCAACCTGCGTGCAGCGCATGAGGTGTCGGAAAAGGAGCACGAGCGCGCGATGTCTGATCGTTGGCTCGACGACGACCACAAGGAGGTCCTCCGAAGCGCGATCGGCACGCTTGCCGATCCGCCTGCTGTCGACCGCATCGAGGAAACGCTCCGGCTCCAGGCGGTTGACGAGCACTTTCCCGGCCAGGACATCCTCACCATGCGACTGGCATACATCGAATCGTTCGACCTTTCGGAGGCCGGAATGAGAGCGCTTCGTGATCGTGTAAAGGAATTCGTTGGGCAGCGGGGGATCACCACGCCACCCGTACTGCTAAACGACGTGCTCGCCGCCTGCATCCGACCGATGGCCCTGTTGGACGAAGCCGATGACGAACCGCCGGCCAAACCGACGTTCGCGGTGGCACAGCGGAGCAGGTACGGCCTACGTTGAGCACTACCCCATTGCATGGCTTGCGGAGCCGGGACGACGAAGACGCGGGTGACAACGGCGTGGAGCGACTTCTGGCGGGAACTATGTTCCTGGGACGAGACGAGACGGCAGGCTGCGGATCGGCAAGCAACGCGCCGAACTGCTAACCCGCCTCCGGATAATGCGAGCGCTCTACAAAGATCACGTATTCCATGGGACCGGCCCCTGCCACCTTGGGTGCGGCGGACTACGAAGCGATGAGCTTCTTGTACGTGAGCACGTCGCCGCGCACGAGGCACGCGAGCGTGTCGCGGAACAAGTACGGGTTCTCCCGACCGTTGAACCGCCATTCGAACTCTTGGAGGTAGGCGGGAAGGTGCTTCTTCGAAAGCTGGTGGTACGAGCCGAGGCGTCGGCGACTTGTTACACGCGGCCGGCCCGTGCCTCGGCGAGCGGCACCCGAGTCGGGCGATACCCGACGCCCGGGTGGCTCACCCGGTGGCCGCGGCGTCCTCGTGAATCGGCGCGGTGCCGCGGCACGTCGGGAAGGTCGAACAGCCCCAGAACTCCCCGCCGGCGTTCGGCCCGCGCCGCGCCATGCGGCGCACCATCGCCATGCCGCACTCCGGACATGCCGGCGTCGCGGATGCGTCCGGACGCGGCAGCTGCGAGGGGCTCGCCGTCGAGGCCGGCGGCGATGATGCGGAGCAGCTCGTCACCGTCGACGAGCGTCATGCCCACCTGCGCGGCGAACGCGATGGCGTCTGGCGTGTACGTGCCGAGGGCGACGAACATCGAGTGCTCGGCCTGTCATCGCACGCTGGACGCCGTAGAGCTCGCGAACGAGCGTGACGCCGACCCGCTGCGATCGCCAGTGCTTGGCCTGCACCACGGTTCGCTCACCGTTGCGCGTGAGCACATGGTCGACCCCGCCGTCTGCGGTGCCTCGCCCGCCCGTCTCTTGCACGCGGTACCCGTGGCGCCGGAAGGCGTCGGCGATGACCTCCTCGAACTGCTGCCAGCTCAGCGCCCGGAGATCATCGAGAGTGCGCTGCCTTCGCAGCCGGCGCGCGCGGATGACGGCGTCGACCACGGCGGCGAGCACCACCATCGCGATCGCGGCGCCCCAGACGATGGCCATGAGCTGCCCTGGCATCGCCGCGCATCATCGCAGCTTCGCCGCTCCACACGCGGCTCCCGCCGGGACCAGCACGACCCGCCACGCCTATGGCGATTGGTGCACGCTTCGAGGCATGGCCCGGCTCGCTCCGTCGGAGGTCGCCGAGGTGGTCGAGCGAGTTCCTCACCCTGCGACCGTGGGTCCGCCCGATCGCCGGCATCGCGGCGCCGCACGGCATCGTCGGCCGTTCGTGCGTCATCAGCTCGGCGACGTCCGGGTCGACGATCATGGATGGATCGCCACCGCGCAGTGGGAGGGCATCGCCGTCACCGGCACGCCACGCCTCGGTGTCCTCGCCCAGCCGGCGGTGATCCCGTGGGGAGATGTCGCCCGCTCCGCTGCGCCCGGACCTGACCGCGGTCGCAACTCGGACTGAGGCGCTCCCGGACGTGGCAGAGCGCGGCCTGTTCTGACGGCGGTGCCGGCGCGGAGTGCGCGTGTCCACCTGGCCTGCTCGCACTGCACCGGTGAGACTGGTCGGCGTGTCCATGCCGTGGGGTGATCCGGTCGCCTGACCCGCCGGTGTCGCAGGGCCATGTCGCGCCGTCGCTCGCGGAGGAGGCTGCCGACGACGTGCTGCGCGCCACCCCGGACTTCGCCGCGGCGTCCCGGATGTTCGAGCCGGACTCGGCACGACGTCGCGCGTTCAACACGTACTCGATGCACGCGATCGCGCGTGACCCGAAGGCGATGCGGGTGCTTCCTGATGGCAGTGCGGACTGAACCTCGAGACCCCGGCCAGCCAGATCATCGCCACGGCTGGCACGACCTCGCTCCCGAGGTGCAACGGCACCTCGCCGTCGAGGTGCTCGCGCCCGCGTGGCTGGCGCGTGCGGCGCCGGACTTCAGCGACCCGGGATCTGGACCGCGACGCCGCGGCAGTAAGCGCGCGCGCCACGCTGGTAGTGCCGCCCGTCGTGCGGCTTGCAGAATCCCCTGACCCAGGCCTGCTCGTCGCAGCCGGGCTCGAAGCACCGGCCGTCGCTGCCCTCGCGCGCAGGGTGCGCACCGATCGCCCCCGTCGGTGACGAGGCGGCGGCACCCCGCGGTGCTGCACTGCGGCCGCGCGTCCGCCGGACCTCGACGTGTGCCTGGGGCGGCGGGACCAGTTGCTCCGCGGTGCGGAGGAGCTTGCGCCGCCACTCCTTCCGGAGCGCCCCGCCGTCCTTTGACGGACGGCCCGCGGGTCGCTCCAGCTGCCCGAGGAGCTCGACGACGGGCTCGGCGATCACCCAGCGCGTGCCCACCCGGTAGGCAGGAATCTCGCCGTCGTTGACCAGGCGGCGGAGCAGGGACTCGTCACGCTCCAGCTCGTCCGCTGCGTCGACGAGAAACATGTACCCGGCGGGTGGCTGCGATCGGCGTGCTGCATGAGGAGCGCGAACATACCGCACTGCATGGTTCGTCGTGGACCTCGTCGGGGCCGTCACGGGCTCGGCACCAGCCCGCGGCGAGCGGCCGTGACCTCCTGATCGCCGCACCTTCCGCGGGCGACGCAGCCGCCACGGCGACATGCCCCTCGCGGCGACGCGTCGAGCGTGGTCGGGCCGAATCCCGACAGGACGGTGCGGCTCGGTCTGCCGATTCCCCCGCAGGTCCGGTGACGACTCTCGCACCCTGCCAGACGGTGCCGCGCCACTGCGGCGCTGACTCCACGCCCCTTCGGCCAGCTGCGCTGTCCTTCGGTCCGGCGGAACGTGTAACGGCTGCTCGGTCGCCTCCGGCGTCCTGCGCTCCGTCACACAACCCGCCCCTTCGGGTTCCGCCCTCGCCTCCGTGGCACGCCCCGTCCGGCTGCTCGGGTGCCGTCGTAACCGGACCCACGGAGGGAACCGTCATGGTCAACCGCGTCATCCTCGTCGGGCACTGCACCCGAGACACCGTTCAGATCGCCACGCAGGGCAAGGCGATGGCACGCATGCGCATCGCCACTAACTCGGTCTGGCGTGACGCCAACGGCGAATGCCAGGAGGCCGCGGAGTTCCACTCCGTCGTCCTGTTCGGCCGGCTCGCCGAGGTCGCGCTGCAGTACTGCGTGAAGGGCCGCGCGGTGTACCTCGAGGGGCGGCTGCGCACCCGCGACTTCGTCGACGGCGACGGCAAGCGCCGGTTCAGCACCGAGGTCATCGCCGAGACGATGAAGCTGCTCGGCTCGGGCCGCCGCGACGAGGCCGAGGCCGAGGCCCCGCCGGCGGAGGACCCCGACGCCACCGCGGCGCAGCCCGCGGTGGCCCCGGACCAGCCGGAGGAAGGCCGCATGAGCGGCCCCTCCGGCCCCGCGCTCTTCCCGCTCGGCCAGATCGTGGCCACTCCTGGCGCATCGCGCTGATGGAGGGCCACGCCATCGACCCGGCCGATCTGCTCGACCACCACGCCACCGGCGACTGGGGCGACCTCTGCGAGGACGACCGCGCCGAGAACGAACGCGCGCTGCGCGAGGGCGGCCGGCTCTTCTCCGCGTACGGCACTCGCGGACCGCGCGCCTGTGGGTGATCACCGAGGCGGATCGCAGCGTGACCACGATCTTGCGCCCGGAGGACTACTAGCCATGTCGGCGTTCATGGTCGACCGCGCGCACATCGACGCCCTGGTCGAGTGCGCGGTCTGGGGTCCGAGCTGCTCGGCGCGGGCCCTCACTACCCTGGCTCGAGGGCGGAATGCACTGCGGTGGTGGACCGTCGATGCGATCACCCTCCGCCGGCTGTCCCTCGACGACGCTGCACCAGTGTGCGGCGGGAGGCTCGCCCCGAGACCGCGGATGCGGTGGGCTCGATGCTCATCGCCGAGAACCTGGCGAGCATTCACCACCGCTACCCCGACACGCTCGACGGCGGCACGGTCCCTGGTCCGATCGACGCGTACTTGGACACCGACTACGTGTTCAGCGCGTCCGACCTGCTCCGACCGCGGTCGAAGGGCTGAAGCTCATCGACTGCTACGAGTACCAGGCGTGTGAGCACCCGGGATGGCCGGCGTCCGAGGCGCAGTCGTTCTGCCACGCGCTCCGTCGCCGCCTCACCCACGACCTCGACGGCTACGACACCGCACCGTGGGAACGGTCATGGTGACGGTGCTCGCGACGACCGGCAGCGATCCGCGCCGTGCGCGTCGCTCGTCCACTCCTCCGCTCCGCAGCGTGCTGCCGCCGATCCACGTCACGACGCGCCGCGTCCGGCTGATCGCTCGGCCTCGCCGACTGCCGCCGAACCCGTCGGCGAGACGATGGTGAACGCGAACCGGGCGGCGGCGGTCGCCCGCGCGGCTATCGGCAGCGACATCACCGAGTGCGTCGTCGTGATCTTCCTCGGCGCCCGCAACCGGGTGACCGGCTATAGCGAGGTCGCGCGCGGGACGAGCAATGCCGCGCGGCTCGTCGCCACGTGACGTCCTCATCCCCGCGCTGTACGCGAACGCGCACGCGATCGTGCGTGGCGCACAACCACCCGAGCGGCGACTGCCTGCCGAGCTTCGCGGACCGGGCCGTGACCCGGCCGCTGCGCGAGGCGGCGGACCTCGTCGGCGTGCGGCTCACCGACCACCTCATCGTCACCCCGTCCGCCCACCACTCCTTCGCGTCGGAGGACGGCTGGTCCGATGGCGCGGGGGCGCGTGGCTGACATGACCGCGATCACCAACGACCCACACCGGAGGAACCGCCATGTCGATGTGATGTGTCGCCGCATCGGGCAACGTGATCGCGGAACCGGTGCGCGGGTCGGTGTTGCCGGGCGTGTCAGGAGAGGCACCGCTCAACTGGTTGTCCTGTCCTCAGCCGTCGGCAACAGCATGGTCGCGGCAGCGGCGGGAGCGAAGATCTCGAGCATTCCGCACGCCATGAGCGCTCGGTGCGGGATTCCCCGTACCCCGAGCAGGCTCAAACGCCCCTGCAGCTCGGCGAGTCGAACCCGGATGTCGGTCAACGCTCCGATGCCCGCGGCGTCCAGGAAAGCAAGCGCTGAGACATTGATCCGCAGGTCGCGGTGGCCCTCGATGATCAGTTGCTCCAGCGCGCGGCGCAACTGAGGAGCCGATGCGCAATCGAGTTCTCCGCTCAGCACTACCTCCGCGTGCCCGTCGAGGTACTGGACGGCGACCGTCAGCTCCGAGACAGCACCGCTCGCGGTCGCTGCCCCCGCCGATGCGCGACCGTTGCCAGTCGCCGGGGCGAAGGTGGTTGAGGGCCGGGATTTCAGTTGTTGTTCGACCGCGTCCAGATCCATGCCGTAGCCGGTCACGGCATCGCCATAACGATGTTCGCCGTCCCGTGCACTCACCAGCCGGTAGGTGCCATAGCCGTCGGCATACTGATCACGCCGAGCTGACTTCAGCAGACGCAACCCTTGTCGGGCAGCCATCCGACGCAACCGATTCTCCCGGACCCGATCGTCGTCGCCCATCACCGCTCCCGCCTACACCCACGTGACGCTTGAGCTGACGCTCGTAGCGACACTCTGACTGACGCTTGAAGTGACGCTGGGATGCTAGCAATAGTGCCGGCCAGTCTGTCAAGACCGCGAAGTGACGTATTGCGTCAAGTCCGCGCGTCTCAGGCGCGCGATGCGGGCACGTTCTCGTCGTGCCCGGCGCGCCCTCCGTGGGCACTTGGGCAACCGCGTCGCCAGCGTCGCGACAGCAGTCGAGGCTGCGCTCGGTCATCGGGTCCGGTGGCGTCCCGCATCGGTGCCACCGGCCCCGTTGAGCTCGGCCCGCCAGCTCGCCGCGTACCGCTTGCCGAGCGAGTAGTTCGGGTCCTTGCCCGCCGCTCGATTGACTGCCGCGCCGGTCGGGATGCGGCCCTTCGCGACCTCGGCGTCCCAGTGCGCGCGCATCACCGCCCGTGTGGCGCCTCGTACTGTCGATGGCTCGCTCTCTGCGGTGTTGACGAGCGGCATCACCGGCACTGCATCCGTCCGGTGGCCGTTGGTGGCGCCACCGTCGGCGCCACCCGGTGGCTCCGCCACATGCGCACGCTTGGCTGTGGTGGCTGGATGTGCGGAGCTCGCGCGCCGCTCGATCATCGAGATCGCGAGCAGGAGTGCGGTCGCCGGAGTGCCCGCCATCACCCAGCCCCACGCCGAGCGCTCGGCCATCGCAAGGTTGCCCGCCAGCGTCAGGCTGACACCGCCGCAGAGGACGATGACCGGCCACGACACGACGCCCCAGCGCGAACGACCGAGGCGCTTGTCGCGCTGGCGCTCACGTGACGCCATCGCCACGATGGCGTCCACGCATCCGGCGGTCGTGTACGCGAGTGCGCCGTGGACGCCGTGCGTCTGCCCGAGCGCCACGAGATGGCTGTACGACCCGACGAATGCCACCCCTGCGAGCGCCCAAGGAATCAGGTTGTCGGCGAGCCATTGACCGATGCTCATTTCGCCTCCCAGATGCCCGGCCCACGAATGGCCACGACGTACATTTCCCAACGACTCGGCCCGCGCTTTCTGTTCCCCTTTCGGCGTGCATTCTTGGGTGCCGCAATGCAGCGCACGGCAACGCATTGCACGGACGCGGACGTACTCGCTGGACGGACGGAGTTTCGGCGGACACATTGTCATCAGGCACGACACCGTGGATGGAAAGTCCTGCGGAGGTTGGTGATTCTGGCGAGCCGAATGCGCGATGTGGTGACGGTGTGTCACGTCTGCCCGTGCGGACTGGGTGGGCGGAAATGTACGCGGTGGACGGTATGGACTGGGTGGAATAGCGATTGAAATTGCCCGGGTAGAGCGCTTGGAATTGGGGCGAATGAATGGGACGCTGAAATTGTGGGGAGGAATTGGTGCCCAGTAAACGCAGCGCCGCTGGCGCTGCTTTCTTACCGCGCGGTGCGCGCCATTATTGCCACGCATTCGATACCACATCGCGTGCACGCGCGGTCGCAGGTCGAGGCGGTGACGTGATGGCGACGCGGTCGCGAAAGCTCACTGGCAGTGCTGGTGCCCTCGTCGAGTACTTCAGGGAGCGCGAGCTCAATGGGCTCGAGGAGTACTACATCCAGCGGGATCGCGAGCGCGACCGCGACCGCGAGCAGCAATCGCGCGATCAGGACGACGTCGTGTTCTCCGAGGTGTGGGGGAAGTTCGCCGAGCGCCTCGGCCTGTCGGAGATGACCCGCGAGCAGTTCACCGACCTCATCAACGGTGAGTGGGAGAGGGAGCGGCTCGTCGGCGCGGGCTACCGCAAGGTCGTCGACCGGGAGACCGGCGAGGTGCGCACCGAGACCGGCGTGCGGACCACGATGATCGACGTCGTCTACGCCGCGCCGAAATCGGTGATGACGTACCTCGTGCACCAGGACGACCCGGCGCTGACCGCAGCGGTGATCGACGCCTGGCGTCAGTCGGTGCGCGAGGCGTTCGAGGGCATGGAGGAGCACGCGCGGGTGGCGCGGGTTCCCGTCCGCACGCCGACCGAGGCCGGGCACCGCACCGTCCAGCACGGCGAGCGCGCCGGCGAGGAGTCGCGGATGCAGGGCTCGGCGACGAAGCGGGTGCCCGCCGAGCTCATCGCCCTCCCGGTCCTCCAGCTGTCGGCCCGGCCGACCGAGGAGAGCCTCGCCCGGGGGTATGTCGCCGACCCACACCTGCATATGCACGTTCCGGTGATCGCGGTGTGTGCGGTGCCGGACCCTGACAACCCGAAGTCGTACCGGACCTACACACCGGACGACCTGGGCATCAAGCGCCAGGCTGCGGAACGGGACGCGGTCGTGCTCGGTGAGTTCGCACGCCGGCTCGAGGATCTCGGCATCGAGCTCGACTTCCACACCGACCGCAAGGCCAGGATCACCTGGGAGGTGGCCGGCATCCCGCGCGAGGCGGCGTTGCGGTTCTCGACGAACCACCTGCGTGGGGAGCGGATCGCCGCGGAGTTCCAGGACAAGCACGGACGGCCGCCGACGGACGGTGAGCTCTCCGAGCTGTTGCGGCAGACCCGTCTGCCGAAGGACGCGGCCGCGAAGCAGGTCGACGAGCGCGGGGCCTGGGCGGCATGGCATGACGACCTCCGTTCTACCGGCATCGAGATCGCCGCGCGCGAGCCGCACGCCCGGGATCGTGCGCCCTCATGGGTGCCCGACCGGTTGGTCGAGCTCGGCGAGCGCCTCGGAGTTCGCCGCCGCCCGGAGCGACCGTCGGTGGCAGAGCGCTGGGTGGAGCTGCGCGACCGCCTTCTCGACGCGAATGGTCTGCATCGTGAGGACTCCGTCGTCGACCGCGAGACGGTCCGCGTGAGCATCGCCCAGGCCGCGATCGGCCTGGGGTTGACCCGCGACGAGCTGCGCACCTTCGAGGCGCGCTTCATCGACGAGCTGATCCCGGTCCGCACCGCGAAGGATCGCGAGTTCGACCTCTTCGCCCTCCCCCACCTCGTCGAGACCGAGATCTCGGTCGGCATGGACATCGAGACGCGGGCGGCGTCACACATCGCGGCCCCGACGTACGGGGCGCTGCAGCGGGCGATGTCGGACGCCCGGGTGCGGCTGTCGACCGAGCAGCGCGAGGCGATCGCCGCGATGTCTGCCGACACCGGCTGGGCGAACCTCGTCGGCCGGGCCGGCACGGGCAAGACCACCGTCCTGCGCACGGTCGCCGACGCGCTCCGCGACCCGCGCGGGCGCGACGGGCCGGCGGCCGACCGCATCATCGTGGTCAGCACGAGCGCGATGGTGGCCCGGCGTTCTGGTGACGCGATCGGCGCCGACCGGGCGTACAGCATCGACGGCCTCGCCGCCGCGGTGAGGATCGGGCTGCCGGTGACCGACCGGACCTGGATTCTGCTCGACGAGGCGGCGATGGTGGACACGCCGCACATGCAGATGCTGCTCGAGGCGGCCGGCCCCGCGGTCATCCGCGCCATCGGCGACGACCGGCAGCTCCCCGCCATCGGGCCGGGCGGGTGGTACGCGGAGCAGCTGGCGCAGCACCCCGGGACCGAGCTGACGCACGTGTACCGGCAGCGCAACCCCGACGACGTCCGGGACCTCACTGACCTCGGCGCGGGCAGGGTCGAGCAGGCGGTGCGGTCGCTCCACGAGCGGCAGCGCATCCACGTGGTCGAGGAGTACGGGCACCGTGCCCACGCCATCGTCGACCTGTACCTCCAGGAACGGATGCGGGGACGGAGCGCGCACGACGTCCGCGCCATCGTCGACGGGTCGAACCACGTCCTCGACGACCTGAACCGCCGCATCCAGCACGAGCGGCTGACCATGGAGGAGATCGGCGGTGCGCCACTGCGCGTGCACGCGACCGACGACGACCGCCGCTGGTCGCTGTACCGCGGAGATCATGTGGTCTTCCGCCAGGGCACGGCCACGACCAACGACGAGGTGGTGGTCCGCAACGGCACGCACGGCGAGGTGACCCGCATCATCGACAACCGGTGGGTGACCGTCGCGCTCGAGGACGGCCGCAGTGTCGTCGTCGGTCTCAAAGAAGAGGCCCACACCCAGCCGCTGGTTCCGGCGTACGCGGTCCACACCAGCGCGTTCCAGGGCGGCGAGGTCGCCGTCCCGATCTACTCGCCGAGCCATCACGCGACCCGGCAGAGCGCATACACGGCGGCCACCCGGGCAACCGACGACCTGCACGTCGTCATCGACAAGGAGACGTACGGCGACCAGCCGGTCGACGGTCTGGTCCGTGACTGGTCACGGGTGTCGGACAAGCGGACCGCGTGGTCGCAGCTCGGCGATGAGGGACGGGAGCGATGGGCGATGTGGAAGACAGGCGGCGACGGCGGCGCGGCCGCTGCGGACCGTCCCTCCGAGCCGCCACCGGATGCGCCGCCTGAGTGAGGGTCGTGCCGAGCGCCAACCCGAGCCGGTGCCAGCGGCGCCGGACTCTCGTCCGCAGCAGCCCGCCGATCGCGACGCCGTCGGCTACCGACCACGACACGCTGCGGATGAAGAGGCCGTCCGGCGCGATGAGCTCGATGAGGTGCGCGAGGCGGTGCGCGATCTGCGCGATATCGAGGCGGAGCGTGCCGCCGAGGCCGACGATCACGAAGCGGCGGCATCGCTCACCCGCGACGAGGATCTCGAGCCGGCCCCCCGGTTCGGTGACCTCGACGCCATCCTGGAGCACCGGCGTGACCGCATCGCGGGCGCACGCGAGCGCGCAGGGCAGGGGGAGTACGCCGGCGCGGAGCCCGATCCGCCGCTCGAGCAGGGGCGCGCGGAGCACACCTCGATCGACCTCGACGCACTGCGGCGGCAGCGCTTGGCGGACCCGTCGCCGCAGTTCCCGCCGCTCGAGCAGGGGCGCGCGGAGCACACCTCGATCGACCGCGCGCGGGACACGTTGGCGCCGGTGTTCCACTGGGCCGCGCTCTATCGGAAGCCGATGCGGGACGCGCGGAACGCGGTCCTGGAGCTGGCGAGCACGAACGAGGATCCAGTACACCCGGGGCGGAGGGTCAAGCTTGGGGAGCTGATCATCCGCGACTTGCAGAAGCACCGGCATGCCGACAGCACGGCCGCCCCGGTGCTCAGCAGCGTGATGTCAACGAGCGATCGCGAGATGGCGAGCATCCTCTCGACGGCGTCCCGCGCCCTGCAGGTGTACCAGAACCCGCACGCGATCGCGAGCACCGAGGACCCGAACTTCGATCCGGCGGCGTTCGTCGCCGGACAGTACGGCCGGTCGACGGTGTACATCATGTCGTCGAACGAGAACCAGGAGTTCACCGCGCCGCTCGTCGTCGCCTTCCTGAATCAGATCCGGCAGGAGCAGTACCGCCAGCAGCGCCAGTTCGCGCACGAGCAGATGGCACGACGCGGCGAATCCCGAGCAGGACTGGCTTGCCGAGTTCAAGGCCGATATGGCGAATCGCACCCAGTCGACGAGCACGACGGTGTTCGCGCTCGACGAGATGTATGGGATCGCCCCCATCCCCGACCTGCCGAACATGCTCAGCGAGGGCGGCAGTCAGGGCGTCATCGTCGCGGGCGCGGTGCAGGATCTCGCGCTCATCAAGGACCGCTGGCGGCAAGCGGGCGAGTCGTTCCTGACGCTGTTCCAGGACGTCCTCGTGTTCCCGGGGATCCGCCACGGGGAGACGCTGGACGTCGTGTCGACCCTCATCGGCGACTACGACCGGCCGGTGCCGCAGACGACGACCGGCGGCGGCCCGCAGGGTGCGAACTGGTCAGAGACCACGAACATCCAGCGGCAACGGCGGATGCCGCCGGACGCGGTGTACGCCGGACCCGACCCAGGCAACCAGGACGTGCTGCTGCACCTGTCGTCGCAGGGCACGGGGCAGCTCTTCGCGACGCCGTACTGGCGTGCCTCGCCGTGGCCGCAGGTCATCACCGACTGCATGGAGCTCGCGCTCGGCGGTGGGGAATCGATGTGGGCCCAGTACGTGCGGATGATGGGCGGCACACCGGACGAGCCGCCCCTCACCGATCTGCCCATCCCCGATCTGACCTCGTGGGCGAACCGGCACGCGGCCGCGATCCCTGGGCGGAGCGATACCTCGCCGCGAAGCAGCGGTGGGACTGGCGGTAGCTCAGCCCCGCCGCACGCTGAAGATGGCGAGGGTGGCGATGAGGAAGACCACGAAGAGGAA
The DNA here is from genome assembly GCA_963748415.1 of uncultured Actinomycetota bacterium. Classification (GTDB taxonomy): domain Bacteria; phylum Actinomycetota; class Actinomycetes; order Mycobacteriales; family Jatrophihabitantaceae; genus CAVVJA01. The sequence continues at coordinate 171,708 of CAVVJA010000021.1, forward strand.
TCCCCAGACGAACGCGATCGGGCTGCGATACACCACGGCCGTCACCAGCGCAGGGAAGCCGAAGATCACGACGACGGCCATGAGGCATCCCATGCGCCACGCGCGGTGACGTTCGGGGTTGTACTCCGGGCGGCCGGGCGGCGGCGGGAGGTACGCCGGGGGCGGCTCGCCGAGTGGCATCATTGGCGGCTGCCGCGGCGGTTCGTACTCGTCGTCCTGGCTCACGTCCGGCCTCACTCCCCGTCGATGAGGCCATGGAGGCGGGAGCACGGGATGAGGATTCGGCGGCCGATCCGCAGGTGCGGAATGTCGCCGCGGTTGACCGCCTCATACGCGAACGACCGGCTGATGCCGAGCAGCGCTGCCGCCTCCTCGACCGTTAACGTCAGCCGCCCAGCGCACGGGTCGTCCCCGCTGACGGCGTGCCGCGAGGTCACCGCTCGAGCCCGCGGTCGCGATCACGGTCGGGCGGCGGGAACTGCGGCGACGGGTCCTCCATGCGCTGCTGCCGGAGCGCGTCGAGGTCGATCGATGTGTCTGGTCTTCCTCGTCGTCGCGCGCGTGGTCGGGTGACCGCTCGGGCTCCCGCTCGGCGTCGGCCCGCGCAAGCCCATCGACCAGTTCGTCCATGTGCTCGGCCCACCACCCGGGGTCGGTGATCACGATCTCGTCGTCGCGCGCCTCGGTCGGCTCGTCACGCTCGGGGAACAAACGCTGCCATCTGCAGCGCATCGACCAACTCCTCCGGGTGTTCGAGCCACCACATGGGATCCGCGATCACGACCTCCGCCACGGATCACCACGCTACCGTCCCGGCACTAGCCTGAGTGCATGGCCGAACCGCCCGACGACTGGTCACCGCGGAGGGACAAGCTCCCACCGCAGGGGTCACTCCAGGAAGCCGTCGAAGCATTCCTCCGCAGCCCGCTGCCGGCATCGACGCCGCCCGGCGAGCCGGCGGAGCGCTTGCTGACGAAACCCCACGCTGTCGCCATCGATGACGGGCCTGATCCACCCGGCGACGAGTCGCTCGCGATCACCATCGCCGAAGGGCTCGCCCCCGGCTGCCACGTTCGATTCTTCGGCCGCTGGGCCAACGTGCAGCTTGAGCCGCCCGGGAATGACGATTGGAGGAACGGCCGCATGTTCGTCATCGACCGGTACGCGCTGATCGACGAGTTGCCGAACACCTGACCAGCCAAGCGTGTTGATCTTCGCGTGCACACCCCTTGCACACCCACGCCGGCGCAGGGGATGGATTGAGCGCCACGGGATGGCCGCTCTCCCCCGGAAATGCTGACCCGGACGCACCAGGCGGACGCGGTGGACACCGTGACCGTGATCCGTAGTCAAGTGCTCTATCCGTTGAGCTACGGGCGCCGGTGCGGGGCAAGACTCTACAGCCCTTCGTTGCCCGTCGAGTCCCTCATACCTAACACCGCTAGCCTGGACTCGATGTCCGGTAACGCAGATGACGGAACGACGATCCTGACCGACGACGAGCTGGTTACGTCCTGGGGTCTGATTGTCGACAGCTTGATTCGCACGCAGAGCCGCATATTGCAGTCGGTGGAGGCGGCGGGAGTTCCGGCGCAGTGGTTCACCGTGTTGCACGTCCTGTTGGCCGCTGACGGGCATCGCCTGCCCATGGGCCGGCTGGCTGCGGAGCTGTCGATGACAGGTGGGGGATTCACAAAGCTCGCCGATCGGATGGCCCGCGAGGGCCTCATTGATCGTCGGAATTCGGCGGGTGATCGGCGGGTGGTCTACGCCGAGCTGACCGAGGAAGGGCTACGACTCGCGAAGCGCAGTGAGGCAATGTATCGGGAGCAGTTGCGCATTCATCTTCTCGGAGCGCTCTCCGAGGCTGAGCTTTCGCAGCTGGACGTCGTCGGTCAGGCCCTCGCCAACGCGTATCCCCGGGCGGTCACTGAAGGCCGCGATGAGATCGTGCGCACGGAGCGTTCACCCGATCTTCCCGACCGGCGCCGCGGCGAGGACAACCCGCCTCTCCCAGACGCCGTATAGCCCGCCTACGCTCTGACGACACCGTCAGAGGACCTCATATAGGAACCGTGGCGACCGTTCGAGTCCCCCGAGCCCGAACGGCCGCCACGTCCGAGTTCTAACGGAGAACACACTTGCGGAGAAAACCGCCGCCTGTCAAGTTGTAGCGGAAACAACTTCCTGTGAATCCTTTTCCGTGCGCCTGGTTCGGCGCCCGAAGCCAGCGGGCGGAGGCTCCGGGATTCGAACCCGGGAGGGGGTTGAGCCCCCAACCGCATTAGCAGTGCGGCGCCATAGACCAGACTAGGCGAAGCCTCCCAAGCGGCCTTCGGCGGCCGTGTGAGCGCCGATGTCCACCGAGCGGTCAGCGTACAAGGTGTCGCGAGGGGCGGCCAACCATGGACATCGTCCAGGAACCGACTGTTCTGTAACGACGGCCCCAGTCGAGCCAGATGCGCGCCGTAGAGCGAAGACGAATCGAGATACTTCGCAAATGCTTCAGTCAGTGCGAATCAGCGGCATCAACACACGGTCGACGATCGCAAGCAACATCTCGTCGTCAACTTGCCGATTGAACAAGATCATCTGTTGCATGAGCATCGCCGGCAGGATTTCGGCGAACATCGGATCAACGGCGTCAGGCCGAACCTCGCCACGCGCTACGCCACGCTCGAGGACCCGAACCGCGGCGAGCCGCTTTTCGCAGTGCACCTGCGAGTCGATGGCGGTCGCGAGGTCCGGGGAGCGGGTCACCTCGCAGGCGACGGCGCGGATCGCCTCTCCGGCCGACTCACATATGTCGATGATGCGGCGACCGATCGCGACGAAGATGTCCCGCGTCGTCGCATCGGCCATGGCGTCGTCGATGAACGTCTCCGGTGAGCCGAAGCGGTGGCAGAAGGCGGTCAGGACGAGATCTTGCTTGGTGGGCCATCGCCGATAGATGCTCGCTTTGCCCGTCTGCGCACGGGCCGCCACTGACTCAATGGTGAACGCCGCGTATCCGACCTGGCTCAGCTCAGCAAAGACCGCGTCGACGATCGCGTCTTCGAGCACGGCACCACGGCGCCGGTGCGCTGGTGACGGCTCTCCGTCCACAGCGGCGCCTGTGGCGGTGCGGAAATCAGTTGGCGCGGCGAGCATCGTTGTCAGACCCTTCCTCCATGCTGCTCCTGACGTCAACCTCAAGCGACACGCCGAGGATTAGATAAGACACGGTTGCGTATCTAAATATCGGAGGTTTATGTTACGGCAGTAAGAGACGTGGGCGTAGCTTACCGGCACGATGGTGGCTGTGAATAACCGCGCTCCGGCTCGCCGTACTCGAACGACATGGATGGAGAATCCGTGACAGGCACTGAGCAAACACGTGCTTCGTCGACGATCGAACGCCCCGCAAACGGAGCTCGTCGGCAGACGCATCCCGGCCTGCTGCTGCTGCTGATCGCAGGAGCACAACTCATGGTGGTGCTCGACGCGACCATCGTGAACATCGCGCTGCCATCGATGGCCAAGTACTTCGATCGCAGTCAGACCGACATGACCTGGGCCATCAACGCCTACACCCTGGCGTTCGGCGGCCTGCTGCTGCTCGGTGGTCGGGCGGGAGACATCCTGGGCCGGAGGCAGATGTTCATCTTCGGTCTCGGGCTGTTCTCGCTGGGCAGCCTGCTCGGCGGGCTGTCGACGTCGTTCCAGATGCTGCTGGTTGGGCGGGTCATTCAGGGCATCGGCGGCGCCATCGCGGCACCGACCGCGCTGTCGCTCATAACAACCTCGTTCGCTGAAGGCAGGGAGCGTAATCGTGCCTTCGCGGTGTATGCGGGAGTGTCAGCGGCTGGTGCTGCCATGGGACTGCTCGCAGGCGGGATACTGACCGAGTACCTCGATTGGCGGTGGGTGCTGTTCGTCAATGTGCCGATCGGCGTCGCACTCATGATCGGTGGCTATCTCTACATCCACTCGTCCGAGCGGCTCTCCGGCCGATTCGACATACCGGGTGCATTGCTGTCGGTGGCCGGCATGGTTGGCCTGGTGTACGGCTTCATCCACGCGGCGCACGACGGCTGGAGCAACTCGATCACAGTCGGGACTCTGACGTTGTCGGTGATACTCCTGGGCGCCTTCGTCGCCTGGGAGGCATACACGCCAAACGCGATGATGCCGTTGCGCATCTTCGCTAACCGGAGCCGGTCCGGCTCGTATCTGGTGATGCTCATCATCGGCGCGGCGATGTTCGGGATGTTCTACTTCCTGACCTTCTTCGTCCAGGGTGTCCTCGGCTACTCCGCCCTGAAGGCCGGTGTCGCGTTCCTGCCGTTCTGCGCGGTGATCGTTATCGGATCCGGGTTCGCGAGCCAGATCATGCCGAGATCCGGTCCGAAGATCCTGATCACCGGTGGCGTCGCATTGGCGACGATCGCGCTGTTCCTGTTCTCGCGGGTCACCGCAACCACCACGTACTGGGGCGGTCTGTTCCCCGCGATGATGATCATGGCCGCCGGACTGTCGTTGGTCTTCGTGCCGCTAACCAGCACCGCCGTGTCGAAGGTCGCGCCGACCGACGCCGGACTCGCATCGGCGCTTCTGAATGTCGGCCAGCAGGTGGGTGGATCGATCGGCCTGTCGGTGCTGGCGACTGTGGCGGCTACGGCGTCGCGTAACTCGTTCAAGAACGAGGTGGTCAACCTCCCGCCGGGCTCGCGGCAGCACTTCGCCGAGCTGGCGGCCAGCTCGACGACCGGCCGGCCACCGTCACTAGCCGCACTCACTGACCCCGCGGCCACGCACGCGTACAACGTTGTGCAAGCGCACGCTTCGGGTCAAGGCTTCTTGACAGCGGCGATCTTCGCCCTCGTGGCAGTTGTCGTCTCCGCGGTGATGATCAACGTCAAGAAGACGGACGTGGCGACGAGTCCCGCGGAGGCCCTGGCTCCCGCCTAATCAAGCGCGATCGGGCCCGCCCGTCCCTTCCTTCGAGGATGCGGGCGGGGCCCAGCTTTCTCAGCACTCGATGACGTTGACCGCGAGGCCGCCGCGCGAGGTCTCCTTGTACTTGACCTTCATGTCGGCGCCGGTCTCGCGCATCGTCTTGATCACCTTGTCCAGGCTGACGATGTGGGTGCCGTCGCCCCGCAGCGCGATCCGCGCGGCATTGATCGCCTTCACCGCGGCCATCGCGTTGCGCTCGATGCACGGCACCTGCACCAGGCCGCCGACCGGGTCGCAGGTCAGGCCGAGGTTGTGCTCCATGCCGATTTCAGCTGCGTTCTCGACCTGATCTGGAGTTCCGCCCAGCACCTCCGCAACGCGCCGGCCGCCATCGAGCAGGCCGAGCCGACCTCGCCCTGGCAGCCGACCTCGGCTCCGGAGATCGAGGCGTTCTCCTTGTAGAGCACGCCGATCGCGCCGGCGGTGAGCAGGAACTCGCACCACGCCGTCATCGGATGCGCCCGGCACGAAGCGCGCGTAGTAGTGCAGCACAGCGGGGATGATCCCGGCGGCGCCGTTGGTCGGTGCGGTCACCACGCGACCGCCGGCGGCGTTCTCCTCGTTCACCGCCAGCGCGAACAGAGTTGACCCAGTCCATGACGCGCAACGGGTCTGTCGAGTACGGCTCCTGGCACAGCCGTTGGTCGAGCTCCGGCGCCCGCCGCCGCACCTGCAGGCCGCCCGGCAGAGTGCCGTCATGTGACCAACCGTTATGCACACATTCCTGCATGACGCCCCAGATGCTGAGCAAGCCCGAACGAATATCGCGCCCGGTTCGCCAGGCTGGTCTCGTTCGCCAACATCACGCCGCTGATCGGCAGCCCCGATTCGCGCGCATCGGTCCAGCAACTCCGCCCCGGTGGTGAACGGATAGCGCACCTGGGTGTTGTCCGACTTGATGCGGTCGGCCCCGGCGGCCGACTCGTCGACAACGAATCCGCCGCCGACCGAGTAGTACGACGCGCTCTCGCAGCCCGGCGTCGTCGCGGTCGAAAGCGACGAAGCGCATGCCCGTTCGGGTGGAACGGCAGCGAAGTCCGCCGATGCAGCACCAGGTCGTCGTCCGCTCGAACGCGACGTCGTGCTTGCCGAGCAGCGCGATCCGGCCCTGCTCGCGCACCGCGGCGGCCCGGCCCGGAGCGTAGCGGTGTCGACCGTCTCCGGCGCCTCGCCCAGCAGGCCCATGATGCACGGCCCGATCGCTACCGTGGCCGTGGCCAGTGGCACCCAGCGAGCCGAAGAGCTCGGCGCGCACGCGGTGCACCTGATCGAGTACACCGTCGTCTAGAATCCGGTCGGCGAAGATGCGTGCCGCCCGCATCGGCCCGACAGTGTGCGAGCTGGACGGGCCGATGCCTACCGAGAACAGATCGAACACGCTGATAGTCACATCACCATCGTCCCCCGAAATCGGCCTGAGCATGCGCTCACCGAGCAGCTGACGGGTGGTACCGGCCACGGATCGCCGACGAATACCGTGAACCGGTGAGCACGATCCGGCGCACCCCGCAGCACAGCGCGACCGTGGTCGCGGTGCGCGACCTCACGCCCCGGATGCGTCGGCTCGACCGTATCCGCTCCAACGCTGCGTGGCTTGTGCCCGAGACCGGCCCAGGACGTCGAGCTGCTACTGACCGACGACACCGGGCGGCGGGTCAAGCGCCGATACACGATCCGCCACGCCCGCCCAGGCGCCGGTGAATTCAACCTGGACGCCCTCTTGCATGGCACCGCGCACAGTCCGGGCGCCCGCTGGGCCGCCAACACCCAGCCGGGCGACGCGGTTGCCTTCGTCGGTCCCCGCGGCCGGCTGGAGCTGACCGACGCGGATTGGCACCTGTTCGTCGGCGACGAGTCGGCGCTGCCCGCCATCGCCGAACTGGTCGAGGCGCTACCGCGCGAGCAGGCGGGCATCGCCATGCTCGAAGTCGGCGATGCCACCGACGAACTGACCTTGTGCCGCCCGCATGGCGGTGAGCTCGAGACGCACTGGATTCACCGCGAGGGCGCCAAACCGGGCCAGCCGGACCTGCTGTCGACGGGATTGGCCGGCCTGCCGCCGAGACCGGGTACCGGCCATGGGTATCTGTTCGGTGAAAGCCGCGCCATGGTCGCCCTCCGCCCGCGCCTCCGCGAGCATGGCCTCGAGGACGCCGCCATGTACCTGAAGGGTTACTGGAACCTCGGCCGGGTTGCACCGAGATGATCTTGGATCCTATCGACTCCATTTGGCATCAACTCCGAGATCATCGCAGAGCGAGCAGGAAGACCGACCTACGGGCGTCACAAGTCGCAGGCCGCTCCGATCGGCCAGACCGCGACGACGCACTGTTCCGACCAGCTTCGCGAGTGCCAAGATCGCGTTATGACCAGCCCGCGCGCCGGACAGCCGGCGGCCCCCGAGGATTTGATCGACGTCAGCGCGCTCATCGCCGCTTATTACGATCTGCATCCCGATCCGGCGATACCGGAACAGCGGGTCAGCTTCGGCACGTCAGGACACCGGGGGTCGTCGCTCACCACGACGTTCAACGAGGACCACATCATCGCCACGAGTCAGGCGATATGCGAGTACCGCGCCGGACAAGGCATCAATGGCCCGCTGTTCCTTGGCGGCGACACCCACGCACTGAGCGAACCGGCCACGACGTCCGCCCTCGAGGTGTTCGCTGCGAACAATGTCACCGTTCTCATCGACTCCCGAGACGGCTACACACCCACCCCGGCCCTGTCGCGCGCGATCCTCGCACACAACGCCAATCGGTCGGCGGGCCTTGCCGACGGTGTCGTCGTGACGCCATCGCACAACCCGCCGTCCGATGGCGGCTTCAAGTACAACCCTCCAGACGGAGGACCGGCCGGCACCGATATCACCGGCTCGATTCAGAACCGTGCCAACGAGCTGCTCGCCGACGGATGCCGGGGGTGCGACGGATCCCACCGGCCCAGGCGCGGGGCGCTGAAACGACGCAGCGATACGACTACCTGGACGAGTACGTCGGTGACGCTGTCCAGCGTGCTCGACCTCGACGCAATCCGCTCGCCGGGCTGCGCATCGGCGCCGATCCGCTCGGCGGGGCGAGCGTCGCCTACTGGGGCGAGATCGGGTCGCGCTACGGCCTCGACCTGACCGTCGTCAACCTGACGTCGACCCCACGTTCCGGTTCATGACCCTCGACTGGGACGGCAAGATCCGCATGGACTGCTCGTCCCGGTACGCAATGGCCTCAGTCATTGCGCGGCAGCACGACTTCGACATCGCGACCGGCAACGACACCGACGCCGACCGGCATGGCATCGTCACACCCGACGGCGGACTGATGAACCCGAACCACTACCTCGCCGTGGCCATCCAGTACCTCTACCAACGACCACGCCTGGCCGGCTGACACATCGGTCGGCAAGACGCTCGTCAGCTCGTCGATGATCGACAGGGTGCCGCTGGACTCGGCGGCCGCTCTTGGAGGTGCCCGTCGGGTTCAAATGGTTCGTACCCGGGCTGCGCGATGGATCCGTCGCGTTCGGCGGCGAGGAGAGCGCGGGCGCCTCGTTCCTCCAGCAGGACGGATCGGTGTGGACCACCGATAAGGACGGGATCATCATGTGCCTGCTGGCGTCGGAGATCACCGCGGCAACCGGTCAGACGCCCTCGGCCCATTACCGCGCACTGACGACTAGCTACGGCGAACCGGCCTACGCACGCATCGATTCACCCGCCACCCGCGAGCAGAAGGCGGTACTCGGCCGGTTGTCGCCCGAACAGGTCACCGCCGACGAGCTAGCGGGCGAGAAGATCCTTGCCAAGCTGACGACGGCACCCGGCAACGGCGCACCCATCGGCGGCCTGAAGGTGGTCAGCGAGTCAGGCTGGTTCGCCGCGCGTCCGTCGGGCACCGAGGACGTGTACAAGCTCTACGCCGAGTCCTTCCGCGGACCGGAACATCTCGGCCCAGATCCAGGACGAAGCACGCTCCATCGTTGCGAACGCGCTTGGCTGAGTTGGGCCTAGCGGGGTCAGCCGGGGCAGCGAGGCGGCAGTCGCGTCGCGACAATCCTCGTTGATGCGAGGAAGCCCGTGGACGCCGCGGCGTACACGACCCCGTCCGTCGACGTTACCGGGCCTATGAGTTCCGGCCAGCTCGCCAGCTCAGCTCCGGTCCGTGGATCGAGGCACGACACGCCTCCGGAGCCGTATGCGATCCAGAGGACATGCCGTCCCGGCCACATGACGACACCGGACCCCACCTTGCGTTCCACCGCCAGCGCCGATTGCCGGTCCGGCCCACTGATGAGCCAGATGTGCCGCCCGGGACCGAAGCCGCCGGCCCAGGCCATGCCGTCGACGATGGCGACTGACGATCGGCCCGTTGTCACCAGATCGTCGCGCCCGACATAGAGGTTGGTGATATCGATCCCGTAGGTCTGGCCCGGCAATCCGGTGGTGACCGGCGAGCACCCGATCACGCGACGGATCGGCGGCGATGTCGTAGGTGTAGCGGTCCGAGCCGGGGACTAGCACGGGGCGGCCGGGGTCCCGAGACGACGTAGACGCCTGCGTCTGTGGCCAGCCACAGCCGGCCGCCGAGTGGGGCGGCCGCATTGACCCAGCTCGGGACGGTGACGCGTCCTCGCCGCGCGAGGGTGCGACTGTCGTATGCCGTTGCCGAGCCGAGAGCCTCTCGCCGCCCAAGAACCCAGATCAGATGCTTAGTCGGATCATCGACCAGCGCGAAGCCACTCCGCGGGGCCCGGACCACGCGAGGGGCCCCATGGGGTCGCGCAACGCCAGGCTGGGGTCGGTTCCCGAGAGCACGTACAACCCAGTGCCGGTCGCCACCATGGCCAACAGTTGATTCTGGGGCAGCTGCGGAGCTGGAAGCTGGGACACGGTCGGGCTTGGCAGCATGGCCGGCGTCGGTGCGGACAGTCACCGGACGGTCGGATCGGCCCCCGGCTGTGACGCGTATGACCGTCACGGCCAGTCAGCGTCGCCACCGCCAGCCCTAGCGCTGCCCACCCGAGCCGCGACGCCGCCGCTCGCCCACACCTGACAGATCGACCGGGCCGGGAAGCCCTCGACGGCCCCCGCAATCGGGTCCGCTGCCGCGAGCCACACGATCTCCGAGTCCGGCCCGCGGTCCGTTCGGCTATCCACCACACCCTTCACATGTGCCCCTTCAGCCCGGGCAGCCACGGGGAATGGACGTGCTGCGCCAGGCCGGACGTGCCCATGGAGTACAGGATCCCTCGGCGAGCCGCGATCGGGCCACTCAGGCCCGGCCAGCGTGCGAGCGTCACCCCGGTCCGAACGTCGAGGCAGGACACTCCGGCGGCATAACTGACCCACACGACGTGCTGTCCTGGTGAGATGGTGGCGCCGGCACCCACGGCGCGGTCGACCTGGAGCGGCGGACCCACACTCCAGGCGTCCGGGTCGACGCGGAACACACGCTGGGCCGGGCCGAATCCGGCGACCCACACTGCACCATCCACGATCGCGAGCGATGACCGGCCGGTGGGGAGCTGGGCGATACCCCGGATTGTGCCGGATGGCGTGATGCTGCAACAGCTGGGCCGGCATCGCGATGGTCACAGCAAGGAGCCGGTTGCGAGCGGGTTCGGCGACGATGGACACAACGTCCGGCCAGGCGCGGGACACGAGCGCCGCTGCAGTGGCGCCGCGTCGTAGCACGTACACGCCGCCATCGGTGCCGAGCCAGATCGCGTCGCCCAGCAAAGCGGCCGAGTTGACCTGGCTCGGGCGGTCGCACGACCGACAACTGCGTCAGGGTGACCAGGTCGTAGGACGAAGCGGTCGCTCCGTCGCGGTCCGCAGCGGCAAACATCCACAGCCGCCCGGCCGAACGATCGACTAGCAGGCCTGTTGCGCCGAGTGGCGCGGTCACCCGAGCAGGCGCGCGAGTTCCGTCGTGCCGAGTGAGCTGCGCTGGCTCGGCGGTCAGCGTGTAGATCGCCGCGTCGGTCGCCGCCATCGCGACCACGTGGTGCGCGCCGACCGGCACCGCGTAATGACCCTCGACGACCGCTGGAGGCGCGCCCACCGGGCCTGCTGCGACAGGGCTGGGCGTGGGCCCACCTACATCTCGGACTGCCGCGACCAACACCGTCGCGATGACGGCCGCACCGGCCAGCGCCCACGAAACGATCCGCCCCGGACGCCACCACCCAGGCGGAGTCGGCGACGCTTCGCCGATCACCTCCTCGGCCGCCGCCGCGGCGTCGTACTCCGGCGTCAGCACCCAGGCGACGTCGGAGTCCTGGCAACGTTCGGAAACGCAGGTCACGACCCGTCCCAGTGTTCTCCTGCGTGCGGCGCGGCGCAGCCGTAGCCCGCTTCGTCGATCCGCGTGACGACCGGGCCTCGAACCCCCATACTCGTGGGCACCGGCCCGCCGCACGCTTCGGACGCCCCCAGGCGGCCGCGGACCGTCCGGGAGGGACGATGGACGACGCTGCGCTAGGCGCGCGTGATGTCGGTGCTCAGTCCTCCTTTGAGCGCATCACCGGCAGTGCCATGGGCAGCGTCACCGCGCACTACGTGGAATCCGTAGCGAGGAACTGCTGTCGATTTCGCCCGGCCGCGTTCCGAGCCGCCTCGACGCCCGGTCCCGGCTCGCCGCCGCTGTGGCCACGGGGGAACGGGCTGTCAGCCGGCGGACCATCTACCACCAGCGAGCGGTGCGCGACCGGGTCACGCAGCGATACCTCCACCAGCTGATAGAGCTTGGCGCCCTGGTCCGGCTGGCCGAACGCATTCCCGCCCGGGCAGTTATCGTCGACCGCACGGCCGCCCTGCTGACCGTTCCGGGCCACGCGGGTCTGACGAGCAGATGGCGGTCGTCCGTGATCCCAGCCTGGTGGCCTGGTTGGTCGTGAGCTTCGAGCAGTTGTGGGCGGATTCGATGCCGCTTGCGGAGCCAACCTCCATGCAGCAGGACATCCAGCTCGCGCAGACTCAGACGGCCATCCTGCGCATGCTGGCCGACGGTGAGAAGGACGAGGCCATCTCGCGGCGGCTGTCCATATCCGTCCGCACCTGCCGTCGACACATCGCGGACTTCATGGCCAAGGTAGGGGCCTCGAGCCGTTTCCAGGCTGGCGTCATCGCCGCTACTAGTGGCTACCTTACGTCACCATTTCTGGGCGGCCCGTAGCCGGCTCAGATCCACGTTTGCAGACACAACCACATCGGATGATGATGAAATTCCCCTCGAGGTGGTGCTTCGTGCTTGGACAGCGCCGGAACATCGTGGCCGCAGCCGCCCTCGGTGCGATGGTCGTGCTCGCACCGACGTCCGGTGCGATGACCACGCTGACATCCAGCTGCGGCTGCTGTTGCGCCCACCAGAGCGGGTCGGTCAGCCAGAGCGTCGCGCGAATCCCCCGTCGACGACGCTCCGGGCGGCCGCAACAGGTCCGAACCGAGCAGTGAGGCCGGCCGCGTACGCGGTGGGGGATGGCCAGATAGGACGCCAGGATGCAAGTACCAGCGCCGTTCGAGTACGCGCGAGCCCGCAGCGTGGACGATGCGATCGCCCTGCTCGAGCAGCACGGCGAGGAGGCCCGGCTGGTCGCCGGGGGCCACAGCCTCCTCCCGATGATGAAGCTGCGCCTGGCCGCCCCCGAGGTGCTCATCGACATCAACGAGCTGACCGACCTCACGCGCATCAGGGTCGACGGCGACATGCTGCGGATCGGCGCGATGGTGCGCCACGCCGAGCTGCTCGCCGTCCGCAGTCGTGGGCGAGCACTACCGGATGCTGCACGACGCCGAGCGGGTGATCGCCGACCCCGTGGTGCGCAACCGTGGGCACCGTCGGCGGGTCGCTGTGCCAGGCCGATCCCGTCCGAGGACCTCTCGGCCGCCTTCGGCGCCGCTGCGCGCCGAGGTGGTCGATCGCGCGGCCGCAGCCGGCGAGCGGGTCGGTGCCGGTGCGCGAGCTTGCCACCGGCCCGTACGAGACCGTGGTCGGGCCGGCCGAGATGCTCACCGAGGTCCGGCATTCCGATCCGGCCGGGCGCCGGCAGCGCGTACAAGAAGGTCGAGCGCCGGGCGGGCGACTGGGCGGTCGCCGTCGGCCGGGCGCCGTCGTATGGCTCGACGGAGACACGATCGCCGACGTCGGCGTCGGGCTCGCCGCCGTCGGGCGCTGCCGCACTTCCGTTGCCGCCGCGGCCGAGGACGCGATCCGCGGCCGCACCGGCCGACGACGAGACGATCGCCCGCGCCGGCGCGCGTCGCCGCCGAGGAGTGCCGACCCGCGCGACCGACCAGCGCGGTCCGGCCGACTACAAGCGGGCGCTGGCCGGCGAGCTGACCCGAGCGGGCGCTGCGCACGCGCCATTGCGCGCTGCCGCGGACAGGAGGCCTGAGGATGATGCAGGTGACGATGACTGTCAACGGCGAGCGAGTCAGCCGCGAGATCGAGCCCCGGCTGCTACTGGTGCACTTCCTCCGCGACGACGCTCGGGCTGACCGGGACCCACTGGGGCTGCGACACATCCAACTGCGGGGTGTGCGTGGTGTGGCATGGACGGCGTGCCGGTCAAGAGCTGCACCGTGCTCGCCGCGATGGCCGACGGGCACGAGGTGCGCACCGTCGAGGACCTGGAGCAGGACGGGGAGCTCGACCCGGTGCAGCAAGGCTTCATGAACGAGCACGGGCTGCAGTGCGGCTTCTGCACCCCGGGCATGATGATGACCGCGCGCGGCGCTGCTGGACCACAACCCCGATCCGACGCGAGGCCGAGATCCGCGAGGCCATCTCCGGCCAGCTGTGCCGCTGCACCGGCTACGAGAACATCGTGCGGGCGATCCGGTGGGCCGCCGAGCCATCCGCGGCCGCCGCAGGCCGCGACGGAGGCGGTAGCCGTCATGACGACCACGAGCGACCGCGAGCCGAGGCCACAGTCGGCTTCGGCCGCAGGCTCGCGCAAGGAGGATGCCGCGATTCCTGCGGGGCCGCGGGCAGTACATCGACGACGTGAAGCTGCCCGGCATGCTGCACGGCGCCGTGCTGCGAAGCCCCTACGCGCACGCGCGGATCCGTGTCGATCGACACCTCGCGCCGCCGAGGCCCACCCCAAGGTGAGGGCCGTCATCACCGGCGCGCTGCTCGAGACGTTTGAAGCCTGGCGTGGATCCCGTCGCTTTCCCATGACGTCGTCGCCGTCCTGGCCACGGACAAGGTCCGCTTCCAGGGCCAGGAGGTGGCGTTCGTCGTCGCCGAGGACCGCTACGCCGCGCGGGACGCGCTCGAGCTGATCGACGTCGACTACGAGGTGCTGCCAGCCGGTGGTCGACGCGACGAAGGCGCTCGACCCGGGCGCGCCGGTCATCCGCGACGACATCGAGGGCAAGACCGACAACCACATCTTCGACTGGGAGGCCGGCGACGCAGGCCGCGACCGACGCGGCGTTCGCGGCCGCCGACGTCGTGGTCACCCAGGACGTGCTCTACCCGCGCGTCCATCCGGCGCCGCTGGAGACGTGCGGCGCTGTGGCCGACATGGACAAGGTCACCGGCAAGCTCACCATCTGGTGCACCACCCAGGCCCCGCACGCCCACCGGACGCTCTACGCGCTGGTCGCCGGCCTGCCCGAGCACAAGATCCGGGTGATCAGCCCCGACATCGGCGGCGGGTTCGGCAACAAGGTCGGCATCTACCCCGGCTACGTGCTCGCCGTCGTCGGCTCGATCGTCACCGGCAAGCCGGTCAAGTGGGTGGAGGACCGCTCCGAGAACCTGATGTCGACCTCGTTCGCCCGCGACTACCACATGCGCGGCGAGATCGCGGCGACGCGGGACGGCAAGATCCTCGGCCTGCGCGTCGACGTGCTGGCCGACCACGGCGCGTTCAACAACACGGCGCAGCCCACGAAGTTCCCGGCCGGCTTCTTCCACATCTTCACCGGCAGCTACGACTATCCGGCTGCGCACTGCGCGGTCAAGGGCGTCTACACCAACAAGGCGCCCGGCGGCGTGGCCTACGCCTGCTCGTTCCGGGTGACGGAGGCGGTGTACCTCGTCGAGCGAATCGTGGACTGCCTGGCCGACGAGCTCGGCATGGACCCCGCCGAGCTGCGGATGAAGAACCTGCTCCGCCCCGAGCAGTTCCCCTACACGTCGCCGACTGGATGGGAGTACGACTCCGGCGAGTACCCGCGCGCGCTGCGCGCGGCGATGGACATCGCCGGCTACCCGCAGCTGCGCGCTGAGCAGGCCGAGAAGCGGGCTCGCGGGCGAGCTCATGGGCATCGGGCGTCAGCTTCTTCACCGAGACCGTGGGCGCCGGCCCCCGCAAGCACATGGACATCCTCGGTCTGGGCATGGCGGACGGCGCCGAGGTGCGGGTGCACCCGACCGGCAAGGCCGTCGTGCGGCTATCGGTGCAGAGCCAGGGCCAGGGCCACGAGACGACGTTCGCCCAGATCGTCTCGGAGGTCACTGGAATCCCGTCCGAGGACATCGAGGTGGTCCACGGCGACACCGACAACACCCCGTTCGGGCTGGGCACGTACGGCAGCCGGTCGACACCGGTATCCGGGCGCGGCGGTAGCCGTTGCCGCCAAGCGGGTCGTCGACAAGGCCAAGCATCATCGCCGGCGGCGATGCTCGAGGCGTCGCCCGACGACCTCGAGTGGGACCGCGGCACGTTCTCGATCAAGGGCGAGCCCTCGGTGGCGAAGACGATCCAGGAGGTCGCGCTCGCCGCGCACGGCTCGCTCGAGCTGCCCGAAGGCGTGGAAGGTCAGCTGGATGCCCAGTGCGTGTACGACCCTCCGAACCTGACCTACCCCTATCGGCGCGTACATCGCCGTGGTGGACGTGGATGCCGGTACCGGCGAGGTCAAGGTGCGGCGGTTCATCGCGGTGGACGACTGCGGCACACGCATCAACCCGATGATCGTCGAGGGTCAGATCCACGGCGGACTGGCTGACGGGATCGGCATGGCGTTGATGGAGGTCATCGCCTTCGACGAGGACGGCAACTGCCTCGGTGGTTCGTTCATGGACTACCAGCTGCCCACGGCCATGGAGTGCCCGAGCTGGGAGCTCGGGGAGACAGTGACGCCATCGCCGCATCACCCACTCGGGGCGAAAGGGGTAGGCGAGTCGGCCACCGTGGGTTCGCCGGCCGCCGTCGTCAATGCCGTCATGGACGCGCTCAAGCCATACCACGTCAGGCATGTGGACATGCCGCTCACCTCGGCCCAGGTTTGGCGGGCCATGCACGGCCGGCCGTTCCGCACCGACCTGGCGATCACGGACTGACTCCATGCCGACCCGCAGCGACCTCGCCACGCGGGCGGCCGCGCTCGCCGCGGCCGGCACGCCCTTCGTGTGGGCCACAGTGGTGCGGGCGGAGCGACCGACCAGTGCCAAGCCCGGAGACTCGGCGCTGGTGCTGTCGGACGGGGAGCTAGACGGATTCGTTGGAGGCGAATGCGCCGAAGCGACGGTTCGAGCCCAGGCCCTCGAGGCCCTGACGTCCGGTGACACTCGGATGGTACGAATCACGCCGCTGCTGGACATGGCCCAGGAGCCGGGCGTGGTGGTCGTGCACAATTCGTGTCTCTCCGGCGGGACGCTCGACATCTTTCTCGAACCGTCCCGTCCGCTGCCGGTCGTCGTCGTGTACGGGCAAGCTCCGATAGCCGCAGCGCTGGTCCGAGCCGACCGGGTGTTCGGCCAGCAGATCCGGTTACTCGGCAGCCCGGACGATCCATTTCCCGTGGGTACGGTCGGCGTCGTCGTCGCGTCGCACGGCAACGACGAGCCGACCGTACTCACGCGGGCGTTGCAAGCCGGCATCGGCTATGTCGGGCTGGTGGCCAGCCGGGTTCGCGGCCCGGCCGTCCTCGATGCCCTGGACGTCGATGACGACCTTCGCAAGCAGGTTCACACGCCCGCCGGATTCGACATCGGGGCGCATACGCCGGCCGAGGTAGCGCTGTCGATCTTGGCGGAGATCGTTTCGACGCAGCATGAGTCCCCCCACGACGAAGGCCCAGTGGCCCGGGAACCCGCGAACGAAGTGACCAGCCGCGATCCGGTGTGCGGCATGACGGTGGCCGCCGTCGACACCTCCCCGCACGTGGACGGCCCGGACGGCACGATCTATTTCTGCGGCACAGGCTGCCGGACGGCCTACCTGGACGACCCCGCGGCATATCCTCTGTGACGGTGGTGCTCACTGGGAGGCAGACGGGATGCACAAGCTGTCGCTCACAGCGCTCGCCCGCGAGCAACTCGTCGTGGCGGGACGCTCGACGTCTTCCCGATCGGCCACCACCGTGTTCGGTGGCCACGAACGCACGATGCGCCAGACCGTCATCGCGCTGCTCCAGGACGCCCGCCTCGACGACCACGAGAACCCGGGCGAGGCAACCGTGCTCGTCCTGTCCGGCCGGGTTGAGCTTTCCGCCGACAGCGACGTCTGGCAGGCCCGGACCGGAGACCTGCTTGTGATCCCGCCCGCGCGTCATTCGCTGCTTGCGCTAGAAGACTCGACGGTTCTGCTCACCGCGGTCCCCCGCGGCCACGGAAACTGACAGCATCGGCTCGACCGCCGCTTCCGGGATGACGGCGATACGTCAAACTTTGCGGCGGATTGAGAGTCTGTCTTCGACATGGTGAGGCATGCCCGGTGGACCACCTTGACGCGACGCTGCGCCAGCTAGCCGATGCCTACGGCATCGCGACCGAATTCTGGGATTGGCAGGGCCGCCACATACTCGTATCGGCCGTGACGATCCGCAGTGTGCTGGCGGCGCTAGGCGTGGACGCAGCGACACCGGAAGCGGCTCGGCTGGCATTGGCCGAGCGGCACCTTGCCGCTTGGCGGCGCATGCTGCCCCCCGTCATCACCTGCCGCGCCGGTTGGACACCCACCATCGACGTGCACGTCACGCACGGGGATCCGGTCGAGATCTGGATCGACCTGGAAACCGGCCCGTCTCGGTACGGTCTGCGCCAGCTAGAGAATTGGTCGCCGCCGCAGGATGTCGACGGGCGGCCCGTCGGGGAAGCATCCTTCGAGATACCGGGCGACCTGCCGCTTGGATACCATACCGTGCGGGCTCGCTCAGGCAGCGCGGAAGCGGCCGCAACGTTGATCGTCACCCCGGGCTGGCTGGGCTTCCCCGAGCACGTGGGTGATCGGCGAACCTGGGGCCTGGCGACGCAGCTGTACAGCGTGCGGTCACGCCGGTCCTGGTGCATCGGTGACCTGGCCGACCTCGCGGATCTTGCGACCTGGTCGGCCGACGAGCACGATGCCGGATTCGTGCTGGTCAACCCACTGCACGCCGCCGAGCCGGTCGCGCCCATGCAACCGTCTCCGTACCTGCCCACCAGCCGACGGTTCGCGAATCCGATATACCTTCGAGTCGAGCTCGTGCCGGAGTACGCATATCTCGACGCCACGGCTCGCGAGCGCATAGCACAGCTTCGAGCCGATCTGCACGCCGCACTTGGCGACGTCGACCGCATCGACCGCGACGCCGTGTGGGCAGCGAAGCGCGTAGCGCTGCAGTTAGTTCACGACGTTCCCCGCAGTGGCGGCCGGCGAGCGGCGTATCGCGCATACGTGCGCCGCGAGGATGACGGGCTGACCGACTTTGCTACCTGGTGTGCGATCGCGGAGGTGCACGGGCCGGACTGGCGAGCCTGGCCGGTCGACCTGGCGCACCCGCGCTCCCCCGCGGTCGAGGCATTCCGTACGAACCATACCGACCGGGTGGACTTTCACCGCTGGCTGCAGTGGGTGCTGGATGAGCAGCTGGCCGGTGCCCAGGCGTCCACCGTTCGAGCCGGGATGGTGGTCGGGATCATGCACGATCTCGCGGTCGGCGTACATCCGAACGGCGCCGACAGCTGGCTGCTTCAGGATGTTTTCGCGCAGGACATCACGGTCGGGGCTCCACCGGATACGTTCAACCAGGCTGGGCAAGATTGGACTCAGCCACCGTGGCGGCCCGATCGCCTGGCCGAATTGGCCTATCGCCCGTTGCGTGACGTCCTGTCGACCGTGCTGCGTCATTCCGGCGGGATCCGGATCGATCACATCATCGGGTTGTTCCGCCTTTGGTGGATCCCGGCCGGGATGTCACCGGCAGCCGGGACGTACGTTCGCTACGACCACGAGGCCATGATCGGCGTTCTCGCCCTCGAGGCGCACCGTGCTCAGGCGATAGTCGTCGGTGAGGACCTTGGCACGGTCGAGCCATGGGTGCGGGATTATCTGCGCGAGCGGGGCATCCTCGGCACCTCGATCCTGTGGTTCGAATTCGAGTGGCACGCAGGCGGGGCACCGTTACGGCCGGACTGGTGGCGCGAATACTGCCTGGCATCGGTGACCACGCATGATCTGCCACCCAGCGCCGGCTACCTAGCAGGTGATCATGTCCGGCTGCGAGACTCGCTCGGGCTGCTGACCCGGTCGCTCGCCGCGGAGCTCGCGGCCGACGAGGCGGACCGACAGGCCTGGCTGACCAACTTGACATCCCGGCAGGCGCTCCGGTCCGAAGACGCCGACGATGCCGAGGCCGTCGTGCTGGCCTTGCATCGCTACTTGACGTGGACCCCGTCCAGATTGCTATGCGTGGCACTCACTGATGCTGTCGGCGATCGGCGCGGGCAGAACCAACCTGGGACGATCGACGAGTACCCGAACTGGCGGGTGCCACTGACCGGTCCGGACGGTGCGCCGATGCTGCTCGAGGACGTCATGGCTAGTCGCCGGGTAGCTGACCTGGCGGCCGTGGTCGCCCCGATCACCCACTCGTGATGTGACCGTCATGATCAACGGCTTGTGTCGCGGCCCGACTCGCGTCGCGCGCCCGGTTTCGCCGCAGGACCATGAGCAGGTCCTCATAGGGCCCGATGAGATAGGCCTGATCTCCGGCGCCGAAGGAATCGTCGACATGCGCGGGATATTCCAGCTCAACCGATGATCCCATCCGGCTGATCGCGACGAGACGGATGCGCGCGGACAGGTCACGCACGGTCCGCCCGACCAGCCCGCCGGTCTCGCTCACGATCAGCCGGCCCAACAGGAAGGGCTGGTGTTCCACGTAGAACGTGTTGAGCACGTCTAGCCCCAGGGCGGCCCCGACGAACCACGGCGACGACAGCTCCGATGGAGATCGAACGTACCGGAAGCCCAGACTTGTCTCGACGGTGTGGGCGAGCTGCCGATCGAAGATGCGCAGCACGATGGGGATCTCGTCCCGCCGCTCGCCAAGCAGATCGTGGATGGCAAGACCGGTCTCGATGTTGGCCAGGTCGTTGCTCGTCGCAACAGCCACCCCGCGGGCGGCCGACAGATTCACCGCCTCCAAGTTGCTCGTTACCGTCGAGTCACCGATCACAACCGGAACGCCCATCGAGTCGGCCAGCCCGAGATGCCGGTTGTCCTCGTCGGCCTCGAGGACTATTACCGATTGGCCGAGGTCGACGAGCGCCTCGACCACGCGGAGCCCCACCAGACCCAAGCCCACCACGATCACGTGGTCACGCAAGTCGGTGAGATGCTTCTTCCCGAAGGAACGCGCAATGCGACGGCTGACCAGCAGGTCGGTGAGCAACGCATAGGTGATGGTCACCAGCGTCGCTCCGAAGATCATCAGAAAAATGGACCAGACCCGCAGCCATGGCGATTGAGCGGCGAACGAGAAATCGCCGAATCCCGTCGTCGTCAAGGTTTCCGTTGTGAAATAGAACGAATCGATCAGCCCCATGCGACGACCGGTCACGCCGGCGTAGCCCGCCATCAACAGCAGGACAGAGACCGCAGCGACGGCGATCAGCCCGCCCACGACCAGGCGGAGCGGCTTTCCGGTCTCCTCGGCGAAGCTCGCCACGTATCGCCATACAACCCGAAGCCGATTCGTTCGCGGATGCGCGGTCACCTCTTCCTCGTCGATCTCGGGCCGCAAGGTACGAAGATCCAGTTCCCGTCCAACCACTGCGACCAGGTCTCCAGGGCGCACGGAGACGTCACGACTCGGGCAGATCAGCATCTCTCCGCTGTCCGACGGGATGAGCGCGATCGGCACCAGACTCGGTGCCATCGATCGGATCGTGCCCTCGGCGGTCGCGGGCAGCTCGACGACCGTGAAGTCCTCGCCGGCGATGGTGAGCCGGTGCCGACGGCGGGCCAGACACGCCTCCACGAAGCTTGGCGCGGCCAGGCTCGGCACGTCCAGCACGCTGCCAGGACCCGTCACCCGCGTAAGCGCCCTACCGACGGCTGGGTTGGTGAGGTGTAGCACGACACGCAGGTCCGGTCGGATCCGGCGCGCGAGCAAGGCGACGTCCAGGTTGTCGAGGTCCTCGTTCTCGGCGCATACCAGGGCAGCTGCCGTCTCCACTCCGGCGCGGAGCAGCGTGTCGGGCCGGCGGGCGCTGCCCTCGACCAGCCGGACCCCCCAATCACGCACAAGTCGTATGAGCCGCACATCGTGGCGGTCGTCGATGACGACGACCTGCTCACCGGCGCCGTGCAACTGCTCGATCAAGCGCAGCCCGACGTGGCGCAGCCCGCACACGATCACATGGTCGTTCACGGTGGCACCGCCGGGTTGTCATGGTCACCGTGTGCAGGACGGATGACGCACGGATGCAGCGTAGCCGCTCAGGAACTGCAGATGGACACCGCAATCGGCGGCTCGGGGCCGCTCTTCAAGCGATACGAAAGCCACGGGTAGGAATCCCGGAACGCCTGCGCGGCAAAGGTGTAGTCGTGCTGGCCCGGTATCTCCTTCGCGCATGTCAGCACACCGGCGGCGCGAGCTAGCGGTACCAGCGCGCGCTGTGCCGCAAGCGGATCCGAGTCGCTCAGCCCGACTTCGAACCAGCCGACGACATCGGAGAACCTCTTGTTTCTCAACAGCCACAACGGATCGTGCTCGTTGTACTCATCGCGATTTCCGGAGAAGAGCGCCGCCGTCGTCTTGTTGGGATCAACGCCCAGGCTCACCGTCGGGCTGGTCAGCCCGGCGTAGTCGCCGAAGGCGACATATATGTCGGGATGGCGCAAGGTGAGCATCAACGCACACATCCCGCCGGCGGAATTGCCGGCCACGGCAATTGATCGCGCGGCAGTCGTGGCATGGAATGTCTTGCGCACGTATGCCGGGACATCAACCGTGAGATACGTTTCGACCCGCCCCAGGCTGCTGTCGACGCATTCGGTGTCCCCCAGCTCGCTGCCGTTCACGTCGGGCATCACCACGATCGGCGCCTTGCCATCATGCGCGAGCGCATACGCCTGCGCCGTCTGGTCGGCAAACCCGGCCCGAGTCCAGTCCTCGGGCGCGCCGGGAGATCCGTGCAACAGCTCAACCACGGGCAGCCTCGGCGTGGGTGATTCCACCCAGGCGGGTGGCAGCCAGATGTACGCGGCGCGGCCGTGGAACCCGGACTCCGTTCCGGGTATCGGTTCGCTGATCGTGAAACCGTGGCTGGGAATCTTCTTCGTTTCGCGGTAGTCGGCTTGCGCCTGGGTGAGCTGCGCATCGCTGACCTGGTACTGGGCCTCCTTACCGAGGAGCGCGCCGATATTCGGGTAGTACTGGTAGTGCTCATTCACCAAGGTGAAGGCGAATACGCAGGCCAAGGCCACGGCGACGACCGATGTCACCCGGCGCCACCACGGTGCGCCACGCCACCCGATGGCGCAGAAGGCGAGCGCCAACGGAATGACGGCAAACCACGCGTAGAACGAGTTCGGGAATTGGTACGGAATAAGCGAGACCCCATCGTCCACGAGCGCCGCCAGTGCGACCAACGCAATCGCGATCGGAATGCCTAGTAGTAACTGCCACCGCCACGCCGGTCGCCGGCGCACCTCCGGCGTTGACCATTCGTCGGAAGACGTGACGCCGCCCCGGCGCCCTCGCGTTCGGGTCGAGCGCCAGCCCAGACTCGCCAGCAGGCCGACGACGGTCAGGACGACGACGACGGTGGGAAACCAGCCGTCGATGACCGAGATCGAGTCGATGTCCATGACGGCTATCCGGCTTGTGGTCCGGCTGGGATATGACCTGGCGCCGCCTGTGGCGCCCGGCTTCGCGTTGCCCCAGCGCCGCCCCGAAGGCCCGTCACGGCGGTAAGGAAAGCACACGAGGCTGTGTGCGTGGCGCATTCGCCGGACATCGCCGTCACGCCATTTCGCTACGCTAGGCCCGGCCCGAGGCCTGCTGCTGGCGACGGGTGAAGCCAGCCGAGTGTTGTAGGGAGTGCGATGGTGGATGTGCCAGTCGAGTCGAGTCGGGAGGGCCAAGCACCCTTGGCTCCGCGCCTCATCGCGGTGGTTCCCGCGTACAACGAGGAGCCCACGGTGATCGAGGTGCTCGACCGGCTTTCCGGTCTGGTTCACGAACTGGTCATCGTCGACGACGGCTCGACCGACCGGACGAGACAATTCGTGCAGCGCTGGCTGCCGGCCCACCCGCACGCTGAGCTGCTCACGATCGATGTCAACCGCGGGATGTCGGCGGCGTACTACCTCGCATTTTCCCGGATAGCGGCGCGGGTTCGATCCGGCGACCTGCCCGCAGACACATTGGTGTGCACCGTCGACGCTGACGGCCAGCACGACCCGCACTCGCTTGACGGGCTCGTCCGGGTGGCCGTCGAGGAGCACGCCGACGCCGTGCTCGCTCGCCGCGACCTGTCTGCCTACCCGCCGTACAAGCGGATTGGCAACACCCTACTGAGCCGATGGGCATCGTGGTGGGCGAAGGCGCCGCTGCCTGACGTCGAGTCCGGCTATCGGGTGTTCCGAGCTGCTGCCTTGACCGATGCGTTGCGCTTCTATCGCGGTTACCGCTACAGCGAGACGGTCGAAGTCGCCGTTGTGCTGTGCCGCCTCGGCTACACGGTTCGCAACGACGTGCTGCTGCGGGTGCCGGTGTTCCGGTCACGGACAAGAATGAGCGACGCAGTGATCGACGCGGTGATGATCGTGGTGGCCGCCCGCCGGGCGGCTCGGGGGCGGGCTCGTTTTGGTCGCCGGGTAGGCCGTCCACTGGCGGCGGCGGTGTCCCCGTTGTCGGTAGCCGAACACCGTGGGAACGCCGCCGAACCGTGATCGACCCGACATCAGCCTTCGACTCAGCAGCCCACGCGGTACCCGTTTATCCCGAGCAGCCGATCCAGCCGGACCACCCGAAGGCCGCGGGCCCGCAGTCCGTCGAGAATCAACGGCATCGCCTGCACCAACACGCGGCGATCGACATTCACCCGCCCGTCCAAGCCGTCATGCACGTCGATGATCGAACCTGCGCGGACCTTGCGGAGGACCCGGTCGGCGATGGTTCGCGGATTCGACGTCGCCCAGTCGCCTGCCGACACATCCCATCCGACCATCCGCATGTGATTCGCGTGCACGGCGTAGGCCACGAACGGCGTGTGCTGACCGTGCGGGGGCCGGTAGAAGGTCGGGCATACTCCCGTTTCACGACGGATCGCATGTTCCGCTCGGGTCAGCTCCGGATACCGCGGATCGAGCCAGCGAACCGAATCGTGCAAGTAGGAGTGGTTGGCGAGCAGCTGCCCGTCGGCGAGCAACGCCCGACTGATGTCAGGGCGCGCCACCACTGCCTTACCGACGCTGAAGAACGTCCCCTTGGCGCCGTAGGCATCGAGAATATGGGCGATGGCCAGCGTGGCATCGGCATTGGGGCCGTCGTCGAAGGTGATCGCCACCTCGGGCCGACCTCGTGATCCGTGCGAAATCATCGGCCCGAACCAGGAGTCCGACGGCGAATTGGCGCCAATCCAGGCGCCCAGGAGCAGCGCGGCGGCAAGGCCAGCGACGGGCACGAGCCACCCTCGCCGGTCAGTATCCGGCTCGCAATCCCGCCGCAGCACGCCCGCCACGACCACCAGGGCGAATCCCGTCAGCGATCCCCACGCCCACGCCGCGTCGGCGCCGGACAGGGCCGCGAAGCCGACCAGCACCGCGCCGGTACCGGCGAATCCGAGCAGCAGCGATGGATCATCCAATCGTGGACGTCGGTCCGGGGCCGGCCAGGCGAGAGCCACGCCAAGCCCCAGCAAGGCGGCAAGAAACCAATCGATCGCACCCTGGCCAGTCTGTGACAGCAGCCACGAGGCAAGGGCCACGATCACGCCGCCCAGCAGGCTGGGCGGCTGGCGACGCACGCGAAGCACGAGCGTCGCGCTCAGCACCGCGACGGCCACGCCGGGTACGGCCGTGCCCAGTGTCGCGGCACCACCACCGGCAATGGCAAGTGCAGGCAGGACAACGGCAGCTGACCCGATCCCGATCAGGACCCGGATGAAGGTTGCTGTGGCGGCGCTAACCGGCACGAACGGCGACCCTACTTCCGAGTCCAGTGCTCCACCCGGCGCTCTGGAGCGAGCGGGGCGATATGTGCTGTGGATCGTCGCCGCGGCATGGGTGGTCATCCTGGCGCTCCTCGCGCGCCACCGGATCGTCGTCACCCATGACAGCCTCATCAACTACGCCCACGCGTGGTGGATCAACAGCCAACTGTGGCACGGCCACGGCATTCCATGGCGCATGCCCATCATCGGGCACGGTGCCGCGCTGACGTTTCCATACGGAGCGCTGCCGTGGCTGGTGGCCGCGCTGCTCTGGCCGTTGCTTGGTGAGTGGGCCGTCACTTTCGTATTGGTCCTCGGCGTGCTCGGGGTGATCGCCGCCACCTTCTGGGCATTCCCGGAGGCGCGCCGGCCGTGGTGGGCGGTCCTGGTTCTGATCAATCCGATTCTGGTCCTCGCACCCCTATCCGGGCAGCTACCGTTCCTGTGGGGCAGCGCGCTGTTGATGCTTGGCATCGGCTTCTGGCGCCGTGACCGGCGGTTGTGGGCCGTGCTGGCCGTCGGCCTAGCCCAACTGACCCACGTCGCGGTGGTGTTGCCGATCGCCGCCATCCTCGTGCTCCTCCGGTTGCGGTGGGAGCCGCATCGCCGGGCGTTGCTCGGCTGCTATGTCATCTCGGTGGCGATCGCCGCGCCGGCGATCTGGCCGGTGATCAACTCGCCGGTGTTCACCGAGACCTCGTGGCTGACGAAGGTCGGGCAGTTCGCCGGGACGGTCTGCATCCGGCTCTTCCTGTTCGTACCACCGATTCTCGCCATGACACTCGGACGTCGGGGCGCTCGCTGGTGGCCGATCACGCTCACCGGCATCGCTCTGGTGGCCAACGTGGCATTGCTGGCGCCGTTAGATGCCCGTTACTCTTGGTCATCGCTCGGGCGCGAGCCGGACCAGGCCATGGCCCGCTTCTCGGCAAGTTCTCAGTTCCGGCCCGGACTCACCTACCGCCTGCTGCGGACCTCGGACGGCAAGGTCGGCATGTATCAGTTGATCCGAGCCGGCGGCCGGTTGGATTCAGAGTTCTTCCCCGAGAGCATCTGGGGCGGTATGTTCACCTCTGAACGTGACTATTCGGACTTTTTGCTAGAGCGACGCGTCGATGAAGTGCTCGTGTTTCATCAGCTACCGGGCCACGTGCACACCAACGAGCCCCAGCTGTTGGCCCGCATGGCTGCATCTGGTCGGGGATGTTCGAAGGACACAGCCGGTATTCGACTGGTGTACAGCGACGATCACTGGGACTATTACGCGATCGACCACAGCTGCCTCTTAACTAGCGCGGCCCGAGAACACTCCGGGGCGGTTGGATGATCTTCCTCCTTGCGCTCGGTGCCGCCTTGGCCTTCGGCGCGTCGGTCGCCTTGCAGGAGCGAGCCGCCGCCGAGGTGCACTACGACCATGCGCTGAAGGTCGGCTTGCTTGTCCGGCTGGCCCGTCGACCGCTCTGGCTGATCGGCGTCGTGGCCAGCGTCGCGGGTCTGGTGCTGCAAATCTGGGCGCTTCGTCACGGCTCCCTGGTCGTGGTGCAGCCGCTCATGGCGACCACGCTCGTGTTCGCGTTGGTGCTGGTCGCGATTCGAACCCGTGAGGCGCTGCATCCTGCGGAGTGGGCCGCTGTCGTCGCCGTTGTGGCTGGTCTCGCAGTGTTCCTGATCTTTGCCACGCCCGACGGGCAGGGCTCCGAATCCCCGCACACCTTGGCGTGGTGGCTGACCGGGAGCATCACGGTCACCATCGTGGGAGCATTGGCCTTGACGGCCAGACGCCGGTTCGGCCGTCGGCGGGCGGCGATGCTCGGACTCGCCGCCGGACTCTCGAACGCCTTCGTGGCGGTACTTACCAAGCAGTTCTCCCAGGCGCTGCGGCACGGCGGCCCGCTGTTCGGGCATTGGTCGTTCTGGGCGTTGATGGCAGCGGGCGTGCCAGCCGTCCTACTCGTGCAAAGCCTCTATCAGTCCGGCAACCTGAACATGTCACTTCCGATAGTCGCTGTGGTCGAGCCGGTGGCGGCGTGTGTCGCTGGGGTGTGGCTGTTTGGAGAGCACATCTCGTTCGAGGGCAACGAGACGATTGCGATCGTCGTCGCGCTCATCGTCGCGGTGCTCGGTCTCTGGCATCTTGCCGGCAACCCGCGTATCACGGTGACTGGTGCGACATATCGGGTATCCGCCGGTCAGTCGGAAGTTGGACACGGTAGCGTCGCTAAGGCATTCCGTCCGCTGGCCCGCCCGGCCGAGTCCGACCGAGGAGCCCGTTGAATATCCCCGCCGCCCGCTTGGTGTTCTCCCCCGAGGACCGAGCCGAGATTCTGGGATTGATCGACGAGTCGCTCCAAACGGGCTCACTGACGCTCGGCGCACGTACCCGCGAGCTCGAGGCGAGCTTTGCCGCCCGTCATCAGTCTCCGCATGCTGTCGCGGTCAGCAGTGGCACCAGCGCCCTGGAGATCATCCTGCGGGTGCTCGGCGTCGCTGGGCCGTGAGGTCGTCGTCCCGGCCAACACGTTCTTCGCGACTGCGGCCGCGGTGCTCCACGCCGGGGCCACACCCCGCTTCGCGGACGTCGCGCCGAATCAAGCCTCGCCCTCACCGTCGAGACCGTCGAGGCGGCGCTCACCCCTCAGACGGCCGGCGTGATCATCGTGCATATCGGCGGCATCATCTCCCCCGATGTTGTTGCGATCCGCGAGCTATGCGATCGCCGCGGTCTGTTCCTCGTCGAGGACGCCGCCCACGCCCACGGTTGTTCGCTCGGCGGACGATCGGCCGGCACCTTCGGCGTCGCCGGTACGTTTTCCTTCTACCCGACGAAGGTGATCACCACCGGCGAAGGGCGGCATGATCGTCACTGCCGATGAGCGCTCCGCGAGGAGGCGGTCGTTTACCGTGACCAAGGCAAGGCCGGCTTCCTAGGCGGTGAGCACATCCGCCTGGGCTATGCCTGGCGAATGAGCGAGGTGCACGCGGCCGTCGCCTCCGTGCACCTACGAGGCTCGAGGAATTCATCGCGACGCGCGCGTCGGTCGCCAAACGGTACGACGCGGCCCTGGCTTGGGCTGGACCGGATCACGCCGGTGCTCGTTCCGGATCAGGCCGTTTCCAACTACTACAAGTACGTCGCCCTGCTCGACCGAGACGTCGACCGGCCGCGATCAAGGCGCGGCTTGCGTGAGCTAGGGGGTGTCACCGAGCGGCGAGGTCTATGCGACCCCAATGCACCGCGAGCCGGTATTCGCACATCTAGGTACGGGGTCGCTTCCGGTCGCCGAGGACGTCTGTGCCCGCCGGCACGTCTGTCTGCCCATCCACTCCGACATGACCGACGCGGAGGTGGAGTACGTGCTCGACAGCGTTGCGCAACGTACTCCTTGCGATGCCGCGCGTAACGAGAATTGCCAGCTGATGCAAGTCGGGGTCACCGGCGGCGCCGGGATTCATCGGTGGTCACGTCGTCGATCGGCTGATCGCCGCTGGGCACGAGGTACTCGTCCTCGACACGATCGCCCCGCATCGACCGGACGCCACACATCGCGAAATCGACATCTCCGACTTGGAATCGACCGTCGAGGCCACCGCCGGATGCGACGCGTTGTTCCACCTGGCCGCGGTGTCGAACGTCAACGACGTGTACGACGCGCCGGTCGATACGGTGCGGAGCAACGTGCTGGGTACGACACACATGTTGGAGGCCGACCGCCGGAACGACATCGGCCGGACGGTTCTGGCCAGCACGGTCTGGGTCTACGCGCGGCGCCACGGGCGACGCGCCGTTGACCGAGGACTCGCCGTTCCACCTGCCGCGTAGCGGGCCACTTGTACACGTCGCAGCAAGATCGCGAGCGAACTCGTCGTCCACAACTACAACGGAGCTGTACGGCATGCCGTTCACGATCCTGCGATACGGCATCCCGTTCGGCCCGCGGATGCGCGACGCACTCGTCATACCCATGTTCGTCCGCAAGGCGTTGGCGGGCGAGACCATCACGATCAACGGTGACGGCTCGCAGTTCCGGAACTACGTCTACGTCGAGGATCTCGCCGACGCCCACGTGCGCTGCGCTCGCTGACCAGGGCAAGGAACGACCTTCAACCTCGAAGGCAGCGAACCGATCTCGGTGCGCCGGGTCACCGAGTCCATTGCCGAGATTCTGGGTCCGATCGACGTCGAGTTCCTGGAGGCTCGGCCGGGCGATTTCCGGGGTCAAGAAGTCTCGGCGAGCAAAGGCCGCCGAGCTACTGGGCTGGGAGCCACGACGACCTTCGACGAGGGGCTGCGCCGCTACATCGACTGGTACCTCGCGAGCCGCTGATCCGCTGCGCCCCGCCCGTCGGTTTCGGCCAGCCGGTCCGCGCGGATCCGGGCCCAGGCGAGACCGTCGCGGAACGCTTGACTGACAGACCGTTTCGCTCGCCAGCCCAGTAGGGTCGCCGCCTTGTCGACGGACGCGTAGCTACCCACCGCGTCGCCCGGCCGGGCCGGGCCTTCGTTCAGGTCGAGAGAAGCACCGGCGGCGACCTCGAACGCCGCGACGAGTTCGCGGATCGTGGTGCCGGTTCCGGTGCCGACGTTGATCGCTTCGAATCCGTTCCCGACGACCCGGTCGAACTGCTCCAGCACCTCCACGTGGGCACAGGCGACATCCCAGACATGCACGAAGTCCCGTATTGCCGAGCCGTCACGCGTCGGCCAGTCAACGCCGGTGATCGTGAACGACCCACCGGTCTCGTTGGCCGCGATGAGCCGGCCCCACGCGTGCGTCGGGTGTGTCACTTGCAGTCCGGAGCGCAATTTGGGATCCGCTCCAACCGGATTGAAGTACCGCAAGGCGACAGCGCGGACAAGGCCAGTGACAGCCGCATCGCGCAGCACGTCCTCGGCCATCGCCTTGGTTCGGGCGTACGGACTGGACGGCAAGATCGGCGAACTCTCTAGGACCACCAGGTCTGGGCTCGGCGCGTAGATCGACGCCGACGAACTGAAGAGCAGGCGCGTGCAGCCGAGGGCATGCAGATTCTCGACCAGGTCGATGGTCTTGGTCACGTTGTTGCGGTAGTAGTGCAACGGCCGCTCGACCGACTCGGGGATCACGATCGATCCCGCGCAATGGACGACTGCGGCAATGCCGGGGTGGTCGGCGAACACGCGGCGCAGCAGATCTCCGTCGGACACGTCGCCCTCATAGAACGTCCGCCCGATCGTGAACGCTCGGGCGCCCCGACTCAGATCATCGATAAGCACCGGGTGATGGCCGGCGTCCTCGCATGCCGATGCGATCGTGCTCCCGACAAACCCCGCGCCTCCCGTGATCAGAATTTGCACGTCCGCAATGTAGCTGGCGTGGCGAGTTTGCCCAGATCACCCTCAGCTGGGTCACGGCCGGCGGCCCCCAGCTGGGTCACTGGCAGCGGGCTATGCCCATGTCCCGTGCTGGGCACGCCGATGTTGCGAGGCTCAGGGTGGTGGCAGCGTGACGCCGAAACCGGCTACGGCGAGCCGGAGCAGGACCTGACCCGGAGCAAGCAGGTCAGCGATGCGCGCCGCGCTGAGGACCTCCAACTCCGCCAACCGCCGGTCATACGTGTCCCGTCCGTCCAACCGAGCGTCGTGCAGTTGCCAGGTATTCCGCCACACCTTCTGGCGTGCCTCTCGGAGAAATCGCTGCGAGCTCAGCCGATTCAACGGGGCGAGCACCCGGTCGACGAGTGATCGTCCGCTCGACGCGAGTACCTCGTCCTCGGCCGACACCCGCGCGGCAAGCACCCGATCGATGCGCTCATGGTCGCGTTGCCGACGGGCCAGCAGTACCGGATCGGCGAAGTCGCCAATGCTGATGACGGCGAGTAACGCCTGAGGCAAGTCATAGTTGACGTGGGCGTTGACACCGAGCAAGACCCGACGCAAGGGCGGGAGGTCAGCCGGCGCGTCGAAGGCAAGTCGCCACGGCCGCGGTACGTCAGGGGTGCGGCCTTCGAGTTCTGCGTCCAATGCGTCGAGGTAGAGCTCCGCGAATGCGACATCCCAGGTCTGAACCCAGGCCGGATCCTCGAACATGGCATCGTCGACGGCATTCCCGACAGCAAGCGTCGTCCGCCGATAAGTCTGCAGAAACGCCAAGTAATGCGGTGGTACCGCGTGCGTACGCTCTTGAAGTCGCGCGGCAACCTCGGCGATCGGGTCGTCCATGGTGTCCCTTTCTGCTTCCAGCCCGGGTGGTGGAGCCAATCACGGTGCCGGCGTCGAATACAGTGCAGGCTCGACCTGCTGGAGGATGTCATGCGCTACCTATCCGGGCGACGCGGCCTACGCCGATTCGACCCCGTCGCCGTCGGCCAGCATGAAACCAACGCGTGGGTCTCCTACTACCGGCACGAGTGGCTGACCTTTCTGCAGGCCTCCGTGGGGATGGTCGCGTCGGGCTTCCACATGTCTCGGCGCGACACCCTCGCCGGCGCGTGGTGGGTGCTGCGCGCGAATCAGGTGTGGTCCCCCTACCCCGATAACGATCCCGATGCGGCCCGCGACTTCATGCGGCGCTTCTACGCTCTCGTCCAAGACACCGGCCTGCCGCTGGATCCGGACGAAGCCGCCTACCGCGAGGTCGAGTGGTGGCGCGTCCATCGCGTGCACCAGCGTGAGTCCGGCGCGACTGAAGAGGACATCGTCGAAGCGCTCGTCGCCCTCTACTCGTACGTGTACCGCACCGATCGGACGCCAATGGTGCCAGCCGCACAACACCGGGTCGAGGCGATGCGGCTCTCGGATGCCTGGGTGTTGGGTGGTTGCCAACTCGACGATCCGGTGCTTGCGACGGAGCGACGGGAGCTCGTGGCCTCGTACACGGCGCTGCGGGACGCCGTCGACCGCGCATGGTCGGTATCCCCGCTGCGCACCGACTTGCTCTGGAGGACCTGAGCCGCTGCCGTCGCGCCTGATCCCGCGCTCGCTCCGCAGGTCAGCCCGGTGTAGCGTCCTAGTCCAGGAGCGAGCAACACGTGCAGGTAGGCGTCCGTGACTGAGGCAGCTTCGGGCCGGATCGTCCCAACGAGACTTTCGGCGCGGTTGATTCTTCTCCGCGCCAATCGCACAACGAGGCGGGCCGCGCGGGAACGCCGCAAGCAGCTTGAACGCGAGCTGGCCTGTTACCGAACGACCGCCGAGCGGGACGATCTCTTTGCCACGCTCGACCGGTATCCCGACGGCGTAACGCACGAGCTGCGCGAGATCTTGAGTCGGCAGGCATACGACGACTCCCTCTGGGGTCGGCGGTCAATCCGGCCGTACTGAGCGCCGCAGCTCCCGGGTGTGCAGGCTTCCGCTCGCTGAGCCCACCTGGTCGTGAGCCCACCCGGTCAAGACCACGTCGCGGTATTGACACTGGAGGTGCGCACTTCGTCAGTCTGGACAGCATGGCCAGCCGCCGCCATGAGGAGAGTGCTGGCGAATTATTGGCGGCATCCTCTGGCGCGGCAGAGGGGTCCGAGCCACAGCCGAGCAGGTTCGGTACCTTCGGGCATCTGGAGGGCTCGCATAGTGGCCGAGTGCGGCGGTCTTGAAAAAGCGATCCAAATCAGCCGCCTGTTCGCTCGGAGACCCCGTAAACGCGGGCCTGTAGCGGCCTCGGTGTCCCCGTAGGCAGCCCGCGCTAGCAGGTGCGCTAGCAACAGACAGTCGCCAGACACGACAGAACTGACGCAGGCTACTGACTGCCCGCGGCCGGCAGGCACCTTGATCGGCAACGAGCAGGCCAGCTGATCAACGATCAGATGCGAGACGTAGCCCAGGTCACGGGGTGTCACGGAACCGACCGCCCGGAGGTATCTCGACGAGGAAATTGTGCGCGATCTCGCGCGGCGCATGTTGGTCGAGGTCGTCAATGAACCGCCAGGCTGGGACTTGGTCGATCTGCCCGGGACCAGTCCGATGCCGCTCATCCCCATCGGGGTCACAGTCGCGGCCTTGGCCGAGGCGATGCAGGTGCACGCGGCGAACGAGCCGGCCGATCGCCTCAGAGAGCCTTGGGGCGCGCAAGTTGCCGATTACCGGACAGCTGTTGGGCCGGCGTTCGGCTGGATGCCGCCGCTGTTCTGTGCGCTCAGGAGTTGGGATCGCAGGTCTCGCGTAGGTCGGCGAAGGCCGCGCCGGGGAGTGTGGCTGCCCTTCAGTCTCGCCTTCGGTTGCGGATCCGCGGGCGTACTTGAGCTCGACCTTCTCGGCGGCGGCTGTTCCGTCCGAGCCGGCGTCAGTCGCCGCTGAGCACGCCGCCTCGGTGCACGGCGAGCAGGACACGCCGGAGCTACGGGAGAAGCTTCGCAGCATGCTGAAAGACGAAACCGCAATGGCGCGCACCTGACGCGAATCGCGCCAAATCGCAAACCGGTTGGGAGCTGGAATCATGATGCCTGATCTGTACCCGACAGTAAGAGGCCTTCGCCGGTGAGTGCAAGGGTCTTTCGGCCTCTTACGGTTCCAGGCAGGCGGCGGAGTGTTGATGGTGGCCTGGTCCCCGCCGGCCGGCGCGGACGGGCACCTCGCAAGGAGACAGGCAGGACGAAGGTGATCACGATGATGTGGTTCGGCGGCGGCATGATGATGCTGTTCTGGGTAGCCGTGATCTGTGGCGTCGTGGCGCTGATCCGCAACACCGGCTGGGGCGGGCAGCGCTGGGGCGGGCAGCGAGGCGGTGAATCCCCCGAGCCGGCTGCCCCCGAAAGGCTGCTCGCTGAGCGGTTCGCCCGCGGTGACATAGACGAAGAGGAGTACCTGCAGCGCCTGGCGACACTGCAGTCCGCCGGGCACACCCAGGAACCGGCTGTCGACGGGCAGGCCCGGCCACCCGCCGGGAGAGGCACGCGCTGACCGGGGCGGCAGTGCCAGATCAGCCCGCCACCACCGCTGTCTCATGAGAGCGGGGCCGTCAGCCGGTAATGCGAAAGGAGAGGAAAGGAGGGATCGAGATGAAGAAGATGATCATTGGCGGCGCGGTCGGCGCGGCGGCGCTGGTTGCACTTCGCCGCTTCGGGCCGGCGATACACGAGCGGGCCATGAAGAAGTGCCAGCAAATGATGACCAGATGCCAACAAATGTTCGCCCAGCAGGCCGGCGCTCCGGCGGGCACGGGCTGCATGAGCGCGGCCACGCCGGGCGCAGAGCAGGCAGCGGCCGATGAGCAGGAGCCGACAGAAGCAACCCGGGCAAGCTGACCGCCAGAACGTCCAAGGAAGGAGTACAGGTCATGGCATGGCATTTGGAAGGCAGTTACTTCGAGCATTGCCCCTGCGATCAGGTCTGCCCCTGCATCACCTCAGCGTTCACGGCGCCAGCCGACGTTGAGCGCTGTCTGACGGTGCTGGCCTTTCACATCGACTCCGGTGAGGTGGAGGGAGTCGAGGTAAACGGCCTGACCGTGGGCATGTTCGTTGACTCGCCCCGGGTCATGGCCGAGGGCAACTGGCGGGTCGGGCTATTCATGGACGCCGCCGCCTCCCGGCAGCAAGCCGACA
The DNA here is from genome assembly GCA_963748415.1 of uncultured Actinomycetota bacterium. GTDB lineage: Bacteria > Actinomycetota > Actinomycetes > Mycobacteriales > Jatrophihabitantaceae > CAVVJA01. Next base: position 206,606 of record CAVVJA010000021.1, read on the forward strand.
AGCTGGGAGCAGTCTTCTCCGGGCGGCTCGGAGGCGCCCCGCAGATGTTCGCGGCGATGGCCGGGGAGAACCTGGGCATAGAGGTCGCCCCCATGCAGTACGCCGACGATGGACGCCATCACCGGATCCAGATCGGGGAGCTGGCAGAAATAGAGATCGAGGACTTCGTGCCACCGCAGAACCCCGAGGGCGAGGTTTACCAGCTGGCGAACATATTCCACCCGGTGAACTCGACGCAGAACATCGCCCAGGCGACCACCTCGCGGTTCAACGCCTTCGGGCAGAAGTTCTCCCACGAGGGCAAGTACGCACAGTCCGCGCCGTTTTCCTGGGCGGCGTAGCAAACAGCATGCAACCGGGTGGCAGCGCGTTCACGCCGGCGGTCCTGCACCGGTGGGGCCAGCACGAGAACCTGTTACCGGGGCTCGCGCTGGTGGCATTGGCCGCGGCGGGGTGGACCTACTTCGCTTACCAGTCCAGTTCCGCCGGCAGCATGGCGATGGGCGGCGCGGGAGGAGGCGCCGTATTCCTGTCGGCCTGGACCGCGATGATGACCGCCATGATGGTGCCGGCAACGCTGCCGCTGCTCCTGCTCTACCGCACCATAGCCCGCAACCAGCGTGGTCCCGCCCAATCCCGGATCGCCATGATGGTTGTGCTCACCGGCTACCTCGCGGTGTGGGCGGCCGCCGGGATGCCGGTCTACGGCTACAGCCTGCTCGCCGCGGCGGCAGGCTCCTTCGCGGTCGTGCTGCCCGCCTCCCTCATGGTGGCCGGGGGCATCTATCAGTTCACGCCGCTGAAGCGGATCTGTCACGCCCGCTGCAGCAGTCCGCTGTTCTTCCTGCTGCACAACTGGCGGCAAGGCACGGCCGGGGCGCTGCGGCTCGGTGTCGTGCATGGGCTCGACTGCCTGGGCTGCTGCGCGGGATTGATGGCCAGTCTGGTGGCGCTCGGGATGATGAACCTGGCCTGGGCGCTCACCGCCGCGGTCGGGGTATTTGCCGAGAAAACCATTCCCGGCAGCCACCGCCTCGCCCGCCCGCTGGGCGTGCTGATGATCGCCGGTGGCATAGCGCTGCTGGGTGCGTCCCTGCTCGGCGGGATGGCACCCGGAATGAAGCCCATGTAGCCAAACGGCGGACAAAGAAGTGCCAGCCTCCGGCCGGCTGCTACGCGATCCGCGCCGGCCTAGATGCGGGTCTTGCTGATGGCGGACACCTACAACCACATGACCCAGCCCGGGTACACGTCGAGCTGGTCTCACCTCCTCCGCTTACTGCGTGAAATGGTGATTATCCGCAGTAAGATCACCGGCGCATGGGTGATCCCGCCCCCACCGCTCCGACCTGGCCGGGTTCCGGGCCTTCGCCGGCGGCGCCGGTGTCGAGCAGCTCGTCGATGTCGACCGCGATCTCCTGCGGGCGTTTCAGGTGGCGATGGCCCGCGGCCGCGGCGGCAAGCCGCTCTCGGCACAGACCCGACACCGCCGCCTCGTCGCGCTGAGGTCGTTCCTCCGTTTCTGCGCCCGTGAGGAGTCGACGCCAGGAGACCTCGGGGTCGCCATCGACCTCCCGAAGCTCCCCAAACGACTTCCGAAGCCGCTGCAGGCCGACGAGCTCGAGCGTGTCACCGCACAAACGCTCCGCCGGCGGCGACGAGGCGCAGCTGCGAGACCGCGCCCTCGTCGCGTTCCTCGTCTCGACCGGTTGTCGCATTTCGGAGGCACAGCAACTGGATCGCGCTGACTGGAACCGAGAGCGGGTAGTCGTCCGCGGAAAGGGTGACATCGAGCGCGCTGCGGTGATCACCGCGCACGCTCAAGAGGAGGTCGAGCAGTACCTGGCGGCACGGGCCGACGACGCCCCTCCGCTCTTCCTCAGCTACAGCCACGCGCGACGAGGGCAGCGCCTGACGGTGCGTGGCGCCGAGGATGTCTGCGCGCGGCTCGGTGTCGCGCACCGAGTGACCAAGCTGCATCCCCACCGGTTCCGGCACACCGCGGGAACGATCGTGCAGGAAGAGCTGGGCGACCCGCGCCTCACGGCGGAGTTCCTCGGTCACCACGGGTTGGGGTCGGTCGCCGGCTACACGGAAGTGAGTCGGCGGCGGCACGAAGAGGCTGCCGACGCCCTCGAACAGCGGGGATTGTAGGGCCGCAGAAAGGCCTTCTCCGGCACGTCCTGCTCGTGACCTTGATGACACCGACCCCGCCGGGATCCGATGCGACGATGATCGGGTGTTCCGTCCGCGCTGCCCCATGACCAGCGTGTGCACGACGCGCGGTGGCTGGGTGCGGCCCGCCGGTGCCCGACGCCGAGGCGGCGCGCCGACTTGCGCGTTGCGGAGGCCGGGCCCGGGTCCGCGGCGGATAAGGTCGCGACGACCTGGTTAGGTGACGACGAGTTCCGTCCACATGCCCTGTGCGTAGTGGTTGGTCTCGTTGCACGCCAGCTCGTACCGCCCTGGTGCGAGCTGCAGGGTGACCCACCCGGCGGACCCGGCGCGGATGCCGTCGCCCGCTCCGGCACCGCATGTGCGTGACACTTCGCCCAGACTGCCTCCCTCGTCGATGCGGCCGTCCGCGCCGACGGTGCGCGTGCCGGCCGACGCGCCGTCGGCGAGCGGCAGCACCACCAGCTCGTGCATGCGGCTGCCCGCGTTGCGGACCAGCAATGACACCCCGCCGGCGGGCACCGTCGCCGGCGTGGCGAACAGCCGCATGGTGGGCATCGCGTATCGGCGGCCGTTCATCATCATGCCGCCACCGTTCATGTGCCCCATGTCGACCGCGGTCACCTCGACCACCGTTCCCGACAAGGACGGCACGGCGCACGTGGGCGATCCGGAGAACGCTCCTCGGCCTGCGGCGACCGCGAAGGTCGACGCGGCGGCCAGGACGACCGCCGCGGCGGCTCCGCCGAGCACGAGGCGCTTCGACGCCCGCCGACGGGGCGCGGTCGAGTCGGGCGGCGCGGGGGGTGCGGTCACGGGCGGCATGACCGGCCGGCCTCGAGTCGTCGCGGATACCGAATCATCAACACACCTCCACGGTCAGTCGCACCATGCGACTGACGAAACCAGCTCTGCCGCGCTGGCGTCAGGGTCGATGGTCCACACCTCGACCGACAGTGCTGAGCGCTGTGGCCAACGAAGCCAGGAGGTGACCGAACCGGCCCGCCCTACGTGCGGTCGCTCACGGCGCGCGTCGTGTCGCAGAGACGACCCGACGTGCGAGCGGGTGGGTGTCCGCGGTCACGGCAGGTGACCAGCGCGCGGCATTGGCCAGCCAGCTCAGGGCCGCCACCGGCACACCCGGTGTCGCGGGTTGCTGGGCCGTTCGGCCGTCTGAGCGAGTGACTTTGTTCCCTACCCTCCGGGGGTACGGCATCGGAGACTCAGGGTGAGTGGTGGGGAGGCGGAAAGGAGGCCAGCGATGAGACATCAAGTTGTGGGCAACAGCGCCCCGCAGCACGGCGCGCATGCCGGTCATCGCTGGATGATGATCGCCTGCTGTATTCCGATGCTGCTGATTGCCGGCGCACTCGTGGTTACCGGTGTCGCCAACGCAAGCGCCATCGTCTACGCACTCGCGTGCACCGCGATGATGGCCGTGATGATGGCCGGAATGGGTCACGGCACGGGAGAGAAATGACGAGACCGCCACTGGTCGGGCGCGCGACGGCGCCCCGCCGACGGCGGCAGGAACGAAAGGTGGTGGATTGCCATGATGTGGTGGGATCACGGATGGGGCTGGGGTGACTGGCTCGGCATGAGCCTCATGATGCTGGTGTTCTGGGGCGTCGTCATCGGGCTCATCGTCGCGGCGGTGCGCGGCCGGTCGACGCCGGATGCCGCGGTCTCCCGGCGGCGGGCCGAGGACGTGCTCGCGGAGCGTTTCGCGCGCGGTGAGATCGACGAGGCCGAGTACCAGGACCGGCTGCGCGTGCTGCGTGGCGCGTCGGCGGGACCGCCCGTGCGCGCCGACACGACGGGACCGGGGCGGTGACCGCCATCGCGCCCATCGGGCGGCCGCGGGACCGTGTCCGCGAGGGAACCCGGCACGAGCGGGAGATCGCGAGCCGGCTGCGCAAGGCCGGCGGACAGCTCAGCGGAGTGCTGGGGATGTACGAGGACGGGCGCTACTGCATCGACGTCTTGGACCAGCTCTCGGCGGTGGCTGCCGCAACCGACGCCGTCGCGCTGCTGGTCCTCGAGGATCACATCCGCGCGTGCGTGCGGGAGGCGATCGAGGCGGGCGACGCGGACGAGAAGGTCGACGAGCTCGTGGCAGCGGTCCGCCGCTACGTCCGCGGCCGCTAGCTGGGAGCCCAGTCGTGTCTGCATGCACTCCCACCCTCCAGGCGTCATGTCAGATCGCCGGGACGGCGTGGAGCACCGGCCGGACGTGAGGAGGATGCCATGTTCATCCTGGCTCGGCGCAATCTCCGCAAGGAGCGGGTCCGCCTCATCGTCGCGGTCGCAGGCGTCTGTTCGCAGATCTGCCTGCGCAGGTTCGATGCGGAGCCCACTCGGTACATCCGAAAGGCCGTGATCACGCCATGACCGTGCTCGTCATCCTCACCGCCGCGGCGGTGTCCGCGCTGCTCCTGTGGTTCTTCTTCGGGCCGAAGCCCGCGCAGGATGCCACCCTCGACACGGGCGTGCAGCGCGCGACGGTCGTCGTCGCGGGCGGGTACTCGCCGGACCTCATCCACGCCCGGCAGGGCATCCCGCTGCAACTGACCTTCGATCGCCGCGAGTCCGGTGACTGCACGTCGCAGGTCCTCTTCCCGGAGCTGCACGTCGCCGCGGCGCTCCCCGCGTATGCGCGCACCACCGTCGATGTGCTGCCCGAGCGGCCGGGCCGGTACGGGTTCGCCTGTGGCATGAACATGGTGCACGGCACGCTCGTCGTCGAGCCCGCCGACGACTCCACTCCGGTCACAGAACCGGCAGACGCCAGCACACACGAGCTGCCGCCAGCCGACGGGCCGCAGCCTGCACTTCCCGATGACGACACCGCGGCACGGCGCGCCGAGATCGCCGACCTCACCCGCCGCGTCCTAGCCGGCGCGGTGCTCACCCTTCCCGTGCTCGTCACGGTCATGGCGGTCGAGGTGTTCCACGCCACGTGGGTGCCCGACGTGCTCATGAACCGCTGGTTGCAGCTCGCACTGATCACACCGGTCATGCTCTACGTCGGCTGGCCCATCCACCGCACCGGCTGGCTGACCCTGCGCCACCGCAGCGCCGACATGAACACCCTGATCGCCATCGGCACCACGGCCGCCTTCGGGTACAGCCTGCTGGTGACCCTCGCGCCGGGGCTGTTCCCCGCCGACGTCCGCGAGGTGTACTTCGAGGCGGTCGGCGTCATCCTCACGCTGATCCTGCTCGGCCGGCTGTTCGAGGCGAAAGCCAAGGCGGGCACCGGCGAGGCGATCCGCCAGCTCGATCGGCCTGCAGCCGCGCACCGCCCGGGTCCTCCGCGACGACGCCGAGCTCGAGGTCGGCATCGACGAGGTGGTGCCCGGCGACATCGTGATCGTCCGCCCCGGCGAGAAGATCCCGGTCGACGGCGAGGTCGTCGCGGGCCGCTCGCCGGTCGACGAGTCGATGGTGACCGGAGAGCCGATGCCGGTGACCAAGCAGGCCGGCGACACGGTCATCGGCGCCACCGTCAACCAGACCGGCGCATTCCGCTTCCGGGCGGCGAAGGTCGGCGCGGACACCATGCTCGCCCAGATCATCCGCCTGGTCCAGCAGGCGCAGGCATCCAGCGCGCCCATCCAGCGCCTCGCCGACGTCAGTCTCCGGCTACTTCGTCCCAGCGTCGTGCTCATCGCGGTCGTGGACGTTCGTGATCTGGTTGACTGGCCGGACCGCCGCCCGCGCTGACGCTCGCGCTGGTCGTCCGCGGTGGCCGTGCTGATCATCGCCTGCCCGTGCGCGCTCGGGTTGGCGACCCCGCTGTCGATCATGGTCGGCGACCGGCAAGGGCGCGTAGCACGGCGTGCTGATCCGTTCCGCGGAGGCCCTGGAGACGGCGCAGCAAGCTCGACGTCGTCGTGCTGGACAAGACCGGCACGATCACGCAGGGCCACCCGTCCGCTGACCGACGTGCTCGCCGGCGAACGGCTTCGACGCCGCCGGACTTGCTCCGGCTCGCCGCGTCCGCGGAGCGCTCCTCCGAGCATCCGCTCGCCGCCGCCATCGTCGCGGGCGCCGGGGAACGCGGCGTGCACCTCACGGACGCCGGGGGCTTCGATTCCATCACCGGTAAGGGCATCCGGGCCGTAGTCGACGGCCAGGAGGTCCTCATCGGCAACGAACCGCTGCTGAGCGGATGCCGGGATCGACACCGACGCGCCTGCGAACTGATGTCGCCCGGCTCGCCGGCGACGGGAAGACCGCGATGCTCGTCGCGGTCGACGGCCGCGCGGCCGGTGTGCTCGGCGTCGCCGACACGATCAAGCCGGATTCCGCCGCGGCGATCCGCGCGCTGCGCAGTCTCGGCGTCGACGTCGTCATGCTCACCGGCGACAGCCGCCAGACCGCCGAGGCGATAGCCCGCCAGGTCGGCATCGACCGCATGGTCGCGGAGGTCCTGCCCGAGCACAAGGCGCTCGAGGTCCGACGGCTCCAGGACGAGGGCCACCGCGTCGCGATGGTGGGCGACGGGATCAACGACGCCCCGGCGCTGGCGCAGGCCGATGTCGGGTTCGCAATCGGCACCGGCACCGACGTCGCCATCGAGGCCAGCGACATCACGTTGGTGTCCGGCTCGCTCACCGGACTGGTCACCGCGATCCGGCTGTCACGCGCCACCATGCGCAACATCCGTGAGAACCTGACTCCTCGCCTTCGGCTACAACGCGATCGGCATCCCGATTGCGGCCGGCGTGCTGTACCCATTCCTCGGCATCCGCCTCAGCCCCATCATCGCAGCTGCGGCCATGGCACTCTCATCCCTCTCCGTCGTCAGCAACGCCAACCGCCTGCGACGCTTCCAGCCACCGCGAATCGCCCCGATGGAAGGCGATCCGATCCCGCGCGTTGAGGAGGCCGCGTCGACCTGAGGCGCGCCCGTCCGAACGCACCGGGCAACGGGACTCACGCCGCAGCGGTCGTCGGGTGGTGGCGTACTGGCTGCTGGTCCGCCCTTGGCCTGGATAGTGGTTGTTATCAACGGTAGTGATCATGGGCGGCCGGGACGGGAATATATTCGGGATCGCAGCGCGTTGGCTTCGGCTCAGCAGCGCGGTGGCGGCCAGTTCCTCGTAGTCGCTGAGCAGGAGCGATTCGATGGTCTCTTCGCCGAACACGCCTCGGAACCGCGCCTTGCAAGTCGCCGGCTGCGCCGCGCAGCGCCACCGGACGGCGCTCGTGATGAGTACATCGGTGTCTTGCATGGGTCCTGCCTGGTCGGAGCGCTCAGGCGCGCGAGGCCTCAGGCCAGCTTGCCGACTGCATGCTGGCGTCGTCGAGTACTGAGGTTGCTGGTGGAAGGTCGGGGACGAGGGTGGCGAGAAGTTGGCGCACCCGGTGGTCGGTATCGGCGACGATGCGCCGCACGGTCGGCTCGTCCTGGCCTTTCGGGTCGTCGAGCGGCCAGTCCTCGTATCGCGCGCCGAGGTAGACCGGGCAGGTCTCGCCGCAGCCCATCGTCACGACGACGTCGTAGCGACCGTTCGGATCGAACCCTGTCGGGACCTCCTGCGCGGTCGACAACCCGAGGTCGGCGAGCACCGACGCGACCTCCGGGTGGACGGTATCGCCGGGCTCGGACCCGGCCGAGAACACCTCGACGGCACCGCCTGCGTAGTGCTCGGCGAGCACCTTGGCCGTCACGCTTCGGCCGGCGTTGGCGCGGCACGCGAAGAGGATGCTCGGCTTGCGGAGCATCGGTGATCCACCGCAGTGCTGGATGGCAGGAGCGGCTGTGAGGCGGGCCGCTGCCGCGGGCGGCCAGGACAGCCGCCGGTGCAACCACAGCGCCACGTAGACGAGGCCGACGAGCACCGGGACCTCGATGAGCGGACCGACGACGCCCGCGAGCGCCTCGCCGCTGGTGACCCCGAACACGCCGATGGCGACGGCGATGGCGAGCTCGAAGTCATTGCTGGCGGCGGAGAACGCGAGCGAGGCGGTGCGTTCATACGTCAGATGGAGCCGCCGGGCGACCCAGAATCCGCCGAACCACATGATCGCGAAATAGGCGAGCAGCGGGAGCGCGATCCGGGCGACATCGAGGGGCTCGGAGGTGATCTTCTTGCCTTGGAGGGCGAAGAGGATGGTGACGGTTAACAGCAGCCCGTACAGCGTGATCGGAGCGATTCGCGGGAGGAAGCGTGTCTCGTACCACTCCTGGCCGCGGGCTCGTTCTCCCAGCGTGCGGGTCAGATATCCGGCGACGAGTGGAATCCCGAGGAACACGAACACGGTCATGGCGATCTCCCCCATGGACACCGCCAGGCCCTCGGCGCGCAGCCCGAGCCAGCCCGGCAGCACGTTGAGGTAGAACACGCCGAGGGCCGCGTACATGAGGACCTGGAACACGGCGTTGAGCGCGACCAGGACCGCGGCCATCTCCCGGTCGCCGTGAGCGAGGTCGGTCCAGATGAGCACCATTGCGATGCACCGAGCCAGCCCGACAAGGATGACGCCAGTACGGTAGGCGGGCTGGTCGGGCAGCAGCAGCCAAGCGAGCGCGAACATCACCGCCGGGCCGACGACCCAGTTGAGGATCAGGGACGCCGCCATCATCCGCCGGTCGGCGGTGATCAGCCCGATCTCGCGGTAGCGGACCTTCGCCAGCACCGGGTACATCATCAGCAGCAGCCCAAGCGCTATGGGCAGCGACGTCTGCCCGATCTTCACGGTGTTCAGGGCGTCGTTCAGCCCGGGGACCAGCCGCCCGAGCAGCAGGCCGGCGACCATCGCCGCTCCGATCCACAGGGGCAGGAACCGGTCTACCGTGGACAGCCGCGCGACGACGTGGGTGTCGTCGGCTGCCTGGCCTGGACGCGGGGTACCGAGGTCGGTGCTCACCTGCTCATCACCTCGTTTCGTGTGGAGTCGCGTGCGGCTGGTGTCCCATGGCGGCGTCGTGGGCCTGCTGGCACAGGCTGCAACGGATCGTGCGCGCGGGCGGCTCGACAGCGACCGTGCGGTTGATGGCCGCGGTGCGGGTCAGCCATCGAGGGGCGACGCGTGCGTGGTCGTGGCACACGCCGGCGCCGCAGTCAACACAGACTGCAGCGGCGGCCGTCGTGTGACCGAGCCCCGCGCAGTCGAAGCAGTTCATGGGCTGACCACCTCTCGAGAGCGGACCACCCTGGTGCTCATCCGCAGGGCCGCCGGATCTGGCGGGCGTCTGATGCCCGCTCGGCGAGCCCGGCGTAGTGCGCCGCGACCGCGGTCAGCGCCTCCGGCCGCAACCGGTAGTAGGTGTAGCGGCCCGCCGGCTCGGCCTCGACCAGCCCAGCCTCGCGCAGCACCCGCAAATGGTTCGATACGTTCGTCTGCCTCGCCCCGGTCAGCTCGGCGAGATGGCAGGTGCACAACTGCTCGGCGGCGAGCATCTCCACGATGCGTGCGCGGAGCGGGTCGGCAAGCGCCCTCAACAACTCATCAGTTACAACTGAACTCAGCACATACTGATGAGACATCGCCAGGGCAGGCCGAGTCAAGGGAAGCGCACGTGGACAGGACCAATGGCACCCTGAACGATGCCCAACGACCACCCCGCGGGCCGGCAACCGCGACACACCAAACGTGCTGCCGCTCGCCTCGGTGAGTGGTCACACGAAGATCACCGATGCCGACGGCGCGAGGCATGTGAGGAGATGTAGCGCCGCGGGCTGTAAGCCGCCGCGCCCCAATCCTCGGCAAATCAACCTGATGAGCGAGACCAGGCGACACGAATACCGAGCCGAAGCGCACGCCCTCGCCGCGATCGGCCAGGTGCTGGCGCTCGCAACGCTGCCGACCGTCGATGTGACGCTCCCGCGGGATCTCGCCGAGCGTGCCGTGGCAGCGTGGCACCGGGACGACGACGGGTCGCGCAAGGCGGAAAGGCTTGAGGAGCGGATCGAGCGCCATCGGGCAGGAACCCTCGCGCTGATCGGCCTCTCGATCGTCGAGCGAGGCCGTCGCTGGACCCGCCTGAGCTCCGGGTGCGTCGTCGTCGGCGGCACAGGCCGCCCGACCATGCGCCACGGCACTGGACGAAGTCCGGCGTTATTCCCAGTGCCGCTCCACGGCAGGTCACACTCATTGCCTGATGTCGCCACAGGTCGACGGGCCGATCGCGGCGCTGGGAGACGTCGGAAACGCCGAAACCGGTTCGCCGCTCGGTGTCTCCTGCCCGCTGTTCGGAACCACGGTGCCGTTCACAGCGACCCAGGTCCGGGCCTGTCCGAGAGCCGTGGCCAGTCCGAGGTCGTACCGCGTAGGGGGGCTGCGGCGCCGTTTCGGTGCGCCGCTCGTCATCCGGCGCGTGGTTGCGCCGCGTCGTCAGTGAGGTCGGAGCGGCGGGTCACGGGTCCGGGCAGTGTCCGGAGGAAGGCGACTTCCTGGTTCATTGCCGTGCTTACCCGGCGGAGCATCGCCGGCGCCGCGTCCAGGGTCCAGTCGTAGGCCGCTAGATGCTCCGTCGCGGCGAACAGCTCGCGCGAGAGGCGTGCACGGGTCGATTCGTAGTGCCGCAGCGCGGCGGCGTCCGTTGGCCCACCGGCCGTGGATTCGAGTATCTGGGTGGAAAGGAGTTCGGCATCGCGTAGGGCGTCGGTCATGCCGTGGGTCGTGATCGGATCTTTGAAGTAGCCGGCGTCGCCGACTAGGGACCATCCTGGCCCCCAGGACCGGCGGATGTGGCCGGGCGTTCCCGCCCAACCGCGCACGCGGCTTGCGTAGGCTGGGCGAGCCATTCGGTCGACGAGATGAGGGGCTGCTCGGGCGAGCAGCGTGCCGAACGCGTGGTCGGCGCCGTCGCGGCGCAGCGCCCTCATCGCGGCGGGGGTGGTGCCGACGAACACGCAGGTCTGACCTTCGTTGGTCGGAATCAGCCCGGCCGCTGCGCCTGGCCCGTAGGCCCATTCGTAATCTTCGACGTCCAGGCCGGTCACGTGGCGGTAGAGGACCGCGGATGCATGTCGGCCCCGACGGAGGACGGGCGCGCCGATCAGCTCGGCGACCGTCGAGCGAAGGCCGTCGGCGCCGACGGTCATCGCCGCCGCAAGCTGAATCGCACCGCCGCTGCGGGTCACCGCGGACACCCCGCGCACGTGACCGTTCGCATCGCGCCGCAACGCGGTGACGGTGGTCTCATGCAGGACGTGCGCCCCGGCTTCCTCGGCCGCGTCGACGAGCAGCCGATCGAGCAGGTACCGGCGTGGGGCGTACAGGGCGTCGACGCCGGCACCGGGCCGGACCGGTACCCGCACGCTGCTTCGGTTGCCGTAGTGGAACACCGCGCCGCCGATGGCCGGGGTCCGGGCCGCCATGACCCGATCGAGCAGCCCCCATCGCGACAGCTGCAGGACCCCGGCACGCATGAGCGCGTGCGTCGAGAGCGTGTCGCTGGCGTATCGCGACCGGTCTACGAGCGCGACGCGCAGGCCGGCGCGGGCGAGCAGCAATGCGGTGGAGGCGCCGGCAACGCGCGCGCCCACGACGACGACGTCGTAGCCGCTTTTCATGCCGCGTCTTCGAGGTGGTCCGGCGAGGCCGGGGATGACACGGGCGGCAGCGTCGTGTCGACGTGCCTGTGCAGAAGGTGGCGCACGACCGCCGCGGCGTCGTGCCGCACGCCGTCGATGAACCCGGAGTCGCGGCGGTGCTGGAACCGCTGGCCCACCACGTACAACCCGGGGGCGGCTGTGCGGCCGTGGTACTGCTCGATGCTGCCGTCCGGCGCGGTCACCGGTACCCGAAGCCACGGGTGGTGGGGGCGGTAGCCGGTGGCGAGCAGCACGGTGCTGATCCCCTCGGCGCGCAGGTTCATCCGCGCCGGACCGGCCGGCACGTCGACGGCTGCCGGGCGCACCGGCGGATCCCCCTCGCGGCCGAGCCTGGGTCGTTCGGCATGCGCGTCGGCCACATCGAGGAAGCGGTGCATCCGCCGGTCGGCCGCGGCGACCGTGTCCGCGAGGTCGTCGCGAAACCGGGCCCGGGCGCCGGTGAGCCGCTCGAGTCGTCCGGCCAGCCGGACCCCGATCGCCTGCAGCGCGGCCAGGTCCACGTTCTGCTCGATCAACTCGGGAGCGTTGCGGCCGACGAGCTGCAGCGACGGCTCTCGACGCGCGGCCGCGACATCCGGCATGTCGTCGATGGTGCGGGCTAGGCGGCCGGTGCTCTGCAGCCACCAGAAGATGTCCATTCCGCGGTAGCGGCGCGGCATCCTCGTGTGCCGGCCGACCGCGAGGACGACTTCGCGGCCGGCACGCGCGAGTTCGTCTGCGATCTGCACGCCGGACGCCGAAGCGCCCACCACGAGAACGCCGCCGGATGCGAGCTGCGCCGGGTTGCGGTAGCGCGAGGCGGCGATCACCTCGACCCCTCCGGCGCCCTCGGTGGCGACGGCAGCCGGCCAGCGCGGAACGCCGTTCGGACCGGTCGCGACTACGACATGACGTGCCCGCCAGGTGCCGCGGTCGGTGACGGCCAGGTGCGGGTGATCGGATGCCGGTGCCACCAGGGCCACCTCCTCGACCGTGGTCGCCTCGGCGACCGGAGCGTCGAACGAGGCGGCGTAGCGATCGAGGAGTCCCACGAACTCACCCGCGCTCAAGTACCGGTCGGCAAACAGCGGGCGGTACCGGCCAGCCGGGAAGCCGCGTCATCCAGTTCGGGGTCAGCAGGTGCAGCGAGTCCCAGCGCTCGCTGCGCCAGCGCTCGCCCACCCGGCCGCGCTCCAGGACGACGTGCTCGTGCCCAGCGGCGGACAGCAGATTGCTGACGGCCAGCCCGGCGTGCCCGGCGCCGACCACAACAGTGTCAATACGGGTCATGACTGTCTCGGTTTTTTCCGAACAGGTCCGGGCCGACCGCGCGGGTCGCCGGTCAGCCGGTGACCACGTCGATGACGACCGGCGTCGGGTTGGTGAGCGCGTCGTAGACGGCCGAGCGCTGGCGGGACTGCTCGACGAGCCCGCGCAGGGTCGCGTCGTCGGCATCACCCTCGAGGTGGAAGATGACCTTGATCTGCTCGTAGCCGTTGCGCACCGAGCCGTCGGACAGCCCGAGGATGCCGAGCAGGTCGATGTCCCCCTCGACCGTCGAGGTGACCTTGGTCAGGTTGACCTTGCGGACGGCCGCGATGTTGGCCACGCCTGCCGTCAGGCACGCGGCGATGGCGTGCAGCAGGAACTCGACGGGAGTCGGCGCGCTGTCCTGCCCGACCAGCGCGGTCGGATGGTCGGCATTGAGGACGGTGATGTGCGTGTGCTCCATCTCCTGCATCGCGCCGTAGAAGCCGGCGATCTCCGACCGGCTGTGCGTCCCGTTCAGCCAGGTGTTGCTGGCCCGGAACCGGAACTTGGCGATCTCGTGCTGGCCCTTGACGGCGTCGAGGGTCGCAAAGAGCGCGGCTGTGTCCACCCCGTTGCGGTGGGCGCTGTCGGTCGTTGCGGTCGTGCTGGTCATGACGTGACTCCAATCATCGGTAGGCAGGTCCCCTGTGGACGTGCCGGGCGTCGTCCTTGAAGAGGACGAGTGCGCAGCGCGCACACGGATTGACGCAGCGCGTGGTCCATCGCGGTCGCGGAGGCGCGCGCAGCGTCGCGCTAGGTTTCGAGCGGGTGGTGTCGTGACAGCCGGTGCGCGGCGGATTGCTATGAGCAGCCGCACCGGTCCGCCGGGTCTTTGGCCATGCGTCGGCCGCGCAACCGCGGGTCGCTCGTCTCTACCTCGCAGCAGGCGAGCAAGATCTCCCGTAGCCGGTCACGTCCGCGTTGCACGCGCGACTTCATGCCCGACAGCGACACCCCGGCGGCCGCCGCCGCTTCCGCCTGGGTATGTCCGTCTACCGCGGTTGCCGTCAACGCCGAACGGTACGGCTCGTCGAGGCGGTCAATCAGTGGTCGCAGGCATTCCCCGAGCTCGACGAGATCGGACTCCAGCATCGGCTCCGCCGTCGGATCACCCGCGTCCTGCATGTGCTCGGCCTGCAACCGGGTCAGCGCGGCGCCGGTGCGGCCGCGGCGTCGGTACTCGTCAATGATCGCGTTGCGAGCGACCCGATACGCCCAAGCGTCCAATCGATCGCCGTCGCGGAGTCCGTCGATCTCACGCGCCATTCGCAGGAGAACGTCCTGGACGACATCTTCGACATCAGCCGGGTTGGCGACCCGCCGCGCGACAAATCCCAGCAACCGGCGCCGCATCGAGTCCCAGTCGGCAGCGACGACCGCGTTACCGGCAGCCACAACCGCTCGATCCATGGGCCGAGACGGTCTCGGCTGGCGGACAGCAGCCTGCGGCCTTGGCCGATGGCGCACAGCAGACCGCCAGCGTGGCTGCGTCGCAGCAACCGTCGCCATGTGGCTCGTGCTGCGTCCCGGCCGGCACCCCCACCGGCGTCCCGGCCTGCCGGGCTTGCGTCTCGCTCATCTCGTGGTTCCTCTCTCGGAGGTTAGTACACGAATGCAGACGCTCGACCTCCCCGAAGGACGCAGCCAAATCTAGGGGGAGCAGCTTGGCTCCGAGGCGCCGACTGCGTGGCTCAGCAGATGATCGTGTTCCTGGTGGATTCCCGTTTCGGGCGGCGGCCCGCTGGCTGAGCCTGGGCCATCTCAGGAGGGTTGGAGCGTTGAGTCTTTGGATGACTGGCTGTCCGGCGTACTCGCCTGCGGTGGGTTGATGTGTAGGAGCCGTGCGGCGGGGTGGGGTAGCCACCAGTTCGCGGGTCCGAACAGGCTGACCAGGGCGGGGAGGAGCAAGGCGCGGATGAGGGTGGCGTCGAGCAGGATCCCGGCGGCGAGGGCGGTGGCGAAGACTTTGAGGGTGACGATGGGTCCGCTGGCGAGGGAGGCGAAGGCGAGCACCAGGACGAGGGCGGCGCAGGTGACGAGCCGGCCGGTGCGGCCGATGCCTTCGGTGATGGCGGTGTCGGTGGAGTCGGTGGTGTCGTGGGCTTCGCGCATGCGGGCGACGATGAAGACCTCGTAGTCCATGGATAGGCCGTAGAGGAACGCGAAGATCAGCAGCGGGACGAAGACTTCGACGGCGCCGGTGGCGGGGACACCGAACAGGCCGGAGCCGTGTCCGTCTTGCCAGACCAGGACGGTGGCGCCGTAGACGGCGCCGACGGAGATGAGGTTGAGCAGCACGGCTTTGGCGGGTAGCAGCAGGGATCGGAAGGCGCGGGCGAGGAGCAGGAAGGTCAGGGCCGCGATGAGGGTGAGCATGAGCGGGAAGTGTCCGTAGACGGCGTGGGTGAAGTCGATGTTCTCGGGTCCGACGCCGCCGACTCGCGCGCCGGCTGGTATCGCGGCGCGGATTTCGGCGATGGTGTGTTTGCCGGCCGGGGTGCCGGCTTCGTCGTCGGGTTGGACATCGATCAGCGCGGTGCCCTCGCGGCGCCAGGCGGTGTCGGCCGGTGCGACGGCGGTGTGAATGCCGGGCAACTGCCGTAGCTGGGTGGCGAGCGTGTCCGGGTCGGTGCCGGCGGGGACGAGAACTTCCAGTGGGGTGAGCACACCGGTGGGGATGCCGGCGTGGGTGAGCCAGGTCAGCCCGTCATAGGCCGGGCCGGATTTGGCCAGTGACTCGGCTTTGGGCGTGCCGAGCTCGAGCCCGAACGCGGCGACGCCGAGCGGTACCAGGATCGCCAGGGCTGCTGCCGCGGCGGCCCACCGCCACCGGATCACCAGCCGGGCCCAGGCCGACCAGGCCCGACCGGCGTGGGCTTCGCGGCGCAGGTGGGGCCAGTCCAGGCGGCGCCCGACCACGGCCAGGATGACCGGCAGCAGGGTCAGGGAGACGGCGACGCTGACGGCGGGGATGAGCATGCCGGCGTAGCCGAAGCTGCGCAGCGCGGGGACCGGCAGCACCACCATTGCCACCAACCCGATCGCGACGGTGGCGCCGCTGATCAATACGGAGCGGCCGGCGGTGGCCATCGCGGCGTGCACGGCCTCGTGGCTGGATCGGTGGCGGGTCAGTTCCTCGCGCCAGCGGGTCACCAGCAGCAGGGAGTAGTCGATGGCGACGCCGAGCCCGATCAGCGCGACCAGGAACTGCACAAACACCGAGACCTGGGTGATCTCGGCGAGCCCGTAGATGATCAGGAAAGTGGTCAGGATCGAGACCGCGGCGACCAGCAGTGGCACGAGGGCGAGCAGCGAGCCGAACACGAACGCCAGCACCGCCAGCGCGCCGAGTCCGCCGAGCAGGGTCTCGGTGAGCACACCGGGCCCGCTGGTGTGGCTACCCAGTTCGAGCTCGTCCAGCCCGGTCACCCGCACCCCCCAACCCGGCGGCAACGCGCGGGCCATCGACCCGGTGATCGGCGGACCGAGGTCGGCGGCGCCCAGCACCGGGCGCAGCGGCGGGAACAGCAGACCGAACGTGACCCGCCCGTCCCCGGACACGAAGCCGCGATCACCGGTGCTCGCATACGAGACGACCCGCATTCCGGGCTGGTCGACCGCGGCCGCGGCGAACCCGCGGGCCAGCGCCTGCCGGGTCCCGGGCGCATCGACCGCCGCGGTCTGCAGGGGTCGGATCACGGCGACCAGCGCCTGCTGCTGCCCGCCGTTTCCGTAGGCGCGCAGGATCGCCGCGTTCGCCTCATGCCCGGGCTGGCCAGGCAACGCGAACTGCTGCGAGAGCCGCCCCGACACCTTCGTCGACGCGGCCGCGCCGGCCACGAACGCCACCAGCCACACCACCGCGACCAGCCACTTGTGCGCCAGCACCCACTGCGACCACCGACTCATGACCCACCTTCGCGACCCGTGCCGATCCACCCGTCATAGATAGCGTCGCTACCTATAGCGAGGCTAGCCGTTTCCCGCCGTGACGGGTAGGGTCACTACTCATGCGGGCGGAGACGCTCAAAGGACACCTGGACGGGCTGCTGCTCAGCACGATGCGCGACGGCCCACGCCACGGGTACGCGATCAAGGAGGCGCTGCGCGCAGGCAGCGGCGGCCAGTTCGATCTGCCCACCGGCACCGTGTATCCGGCGTTGCACCGGCTGGAACGGGCCGGGCTGATCCGCGGCACCTGGTCGCAGGTCAGCGGTCGCCGCCGGCGCAGCTACCAACTCACCGCCGCCGGGCGGCGCGCACTCGGCGCCGAACGCAGCAGCTGGCGCGAGTTCGCGACCGCGGTCACCGCCCTTCTGGAGGGGCAGCCATGTCCCCAACCCACAACCTGACCGAACCCGCCGACCCGGCCGGCGCGGTGCTCGACGCCTACCTGCGAGAGCTCGCCGACGCCATCGGCGGACCCCGCCGGGCCACGGCGGCGGTCATCGACGAGGTCGGCGACGGACTGCTCGAAGCCATCGACCGCTGTCAGGCGCACGGCCTCACCAGCTACGACGCCGCCCAGGCCGCGATCACCGAATTCGGTCCCCCGCGCCTCGTTGCCGCCGCGTTCCGCGCAGACTTCGGCGCCCGGCAAGCACGGCGCACCACGCTCACCTTGCTGCTCACCGGACCGCTAATCGGCCTGACCTGGATCATCGGCGCCGAGCTCGGCTCGCTGCCCCCCGCCCGCGGTCACCTCACCGGACCGTGGTGGGCACTGCCCGTCGTCGGGCTCGCCCTGCTCGTCGCCGTCCCCGCCATGCTGTTCACCGTCGCCGCCACCGGACGGCCGGGACTGCGGCGCAGCGTCGACGCCTCCTCCCCACCCAAAGCAGCCGGCATCGCCTGCCTGGCCGCCGCAGCAGCCGACACTGCCCTGCTCACCGCGCTCAGCCTCTACGCCCTCACGGCGTTGACGATCACGCTGATCCCGATCATGCCGGCCATCGTGGCCAGCCTCACCCGACTATGCCTCGCCGCCCGGGGCTCACGGCGATGCCTGGCTCTCAGCGCCGCGCTGAGCACCTGAGCAGCAGGCACGCCTCAGGGCCGCGGCACGTGCCTGGACACGCAAGATCAGGCAGCACCGACTTTGCCTCATTGCTCCGGCGGATGTGTTGCCGGGCACCGCGCGGCCCGCGGCATACGGGGCGGGGTTGTATAGACCAGACGGGACAAGTAGTCGATCATGTCAGCGTTGTCCAGGCAGGAGATTACACGGATATGCAGCGCGCCCAGGAGACCTTCCACGCACTGTTGACGCAGGCGTCGCCGGCTGATCTTCGCCGCGTATCGCGAGGTACGCGCTGGACCAACGAACAGCTGCTGTTTCACATGCTCCTCGGCTACCTCATCGTGCGCGCCCTGCGCGTGCTCGTGAAACTCGTCTCACGGCTGACCGACCCTGTCGGCCGCGGCTTCGCGCGGCTACTGAACTCCGCGAGCACCCCATTCAACGCCGTGAACTACTGGGGATCCTGCGCCCGTGCAACGGTGTGCGGGCACCAACGGATGGGTCGCACGTTCGACCAAGTGATCGCATCACTACACCGGCACCTCGACGCCGAGACCGACACCGCACTAGCTCGCGGCATGCGCTTCCCAACCCGCTGGGACCCGTTCTTCACCGACGTCATGACCCTGGCCGACGTCTATCACTATCCGCGACCCAGCATTTCGACTTCCACCGCCGACAATTGACACTCGACCCGGTCGGCGGTTCTCCTCGTGCAGGTGGCGTTCTCGACGACCACGGATCGGCGGCTGATCCTCGCACGCAGCTCGGGATGCCAGATCACTCGCCTGGATAATGGTTGCACCAGTGCACCAGACCCTCATTACGCTTCATCTCCTGGCACCACGACGTCGGCGGCGGGGCGCCAAGCTGCCCACCTGGCAGCTCATCACCTCGGCACTTTTCACGGCCATCGCGATATGGGCCCTCATCAGAATCGCCGGCCGCCGCTACAGCGGGGCACTGCTCCGGTTCAGACGCCGCATCCCGCTACGCGACCTTTGGCAGTCCACCAAGGCGTGATCGCACACCGTCCGTGCGACAAGGGCCCCGGCCGACCCGCCGCTGGGTAACCCGAACCTGTCGGCGCCGTCGCATTACATGCCCACCACCGAAGCAACCTTCTCCGAATCATCTGCGGCGCAGCTGGGACGCGACCTTGACGCGGCGCGCATACGTCAGTGCGGTTGCCGCCCACAGCAGACCCCAGATCAGGAACAACGGCGACCACAAGACCAGATCCCACAGGGCGGTGCGGGTGGACGCACCAGTGCCAGTCGCAAGCTGAGACAGGTCACCGGGGATCGACAGCACGGCGCGCAGCACCATCAGCGCGGCCAGCGGCCACAGCAAGCAACGGACCAGCCACACCGGCAGCCACCGCCGGGGGCGCACGGTCGCCAGGGCGAACAGGACGCCCACCGCCGCGAGCACCACGGTGGCGGCATCGGCGATCACGAACCATCCAGGGGCGGTGTGTGACCGTGCCTTATCGATCATGTCTTGCGGAAGCGGAGCAATGGACCACAGGGCTGTGCCGCCGAGGACCCAGTAGGCCTTGAGCAGCCCGTAGGCAGCGGTAACCCCCGCCGCGCAGTACGCCGGCCAGGTCTTCGTCCCCAACCACGCGCGGCTCGCCGCGACGCCCCGCGGCTGCCCGGGTTCCACGCTCGCGACCGGTGGGGATTTCTCATGTGCGAGTCGGCTTGTCATCTCGGCCCCCTTTACTCGGCGGAGCCTCGCTCGCCCTGCCGCGACGAGTGAATCCACCTCCTATCGTTGAGGCGACATTGGTCGTACGGGTAGAGGCATTGGTCACCACCGGCGGGGCCACACGTCGCTCTCCTCGCCAACAGACCACCCAGGAACGAATGCGGCCGGTGCGTGGCACGCCGTCCGCCGCATCCCGAGATACGCACCGCGGTGTGGTCCCTGAGCGACACGGGCCCCAGCCAAACACGGTCACTTACTGCCGGGTGGTTAACGATACGAAGTCCTGACGTCACAGCCTTTGCCGGGCCGAATCAGCGACCCAGCTGGCGGTGCACCCGGCGGGCCGGTGCCGTGCAGCTGGTGGTACCTTCCGAGCGCCGCCCGCGATCGCCGATTGCTGGGCGGGCTGTGAGCGACGATCGGCTGGGATGCGGTTGTCGTTAGTGCGCGGTCGTGGACGTGGCGGCGTCGATGTCGGCGGCGGTGAGCGTGTGTGGTTTGTGGCTGGCACCAGCCGTCGCAGACGACGGTGGTCACGCAATCAGCGCACACCGGCAGCAGCATTCCCAGTGGATCTTGCTGCCGGCGGTGTGCTCGAAGCCGGGAGTTAGACGCGCTTCCACGCACCTCGACCCAGTTGTTGGTATCGCCGGGGTCGATGACCAGAAGCGTGGCAGCGGGGTTGGCTCGCAGCGGTCGCGCCTTCGCGAACTCGCGCATCGTGGAGAACAGCACGTCGGTACCGTCGAGCACGAACCACACCGGGCTGGACTGGAGACGCCCATCCGCGCAGCTCGTGGTGAGAACCCCCAGGACAGGCTGGACCAGCAATGGCCGATTTGTCAGCATTTGTGGTGTACCGGCGACCGTTGACACCGGACTCGCCTCCGAACTGCATACGCGCGGCTCGGTCCAGAACCGCGGGGGGTTCGCTCGTCCCACCGGCTCCCACGCCTACCCGGCTTGGTAGGGGTCATTCGGCCCACGTTCGGCACGGGTCGGGCATCCTGGGTGGAGTTGAACTGCGGGCAGCGCAGCCCAACGTCGCGACCAGACCGGAAAGCGCGCGAGCCACGCGCGGTCACCGTCGCCGACCGGGCTCAGATCTGGGTCGTCGAGGTCGGGCGTCGGCAAGCGTGGCCGTTCGTTACCTTCGCCGATCCTGACTCGGGCGACGACGTTCGTCTGTATGCGGGCTCTGAGCTAACGGTGTCGCCCGAATGGCGAGCCTGAGACAACACAGCCACGAGGTCATCCCGGCAGTGTCGATCCCGCATGGAGTGGCGGTTGTCGACGCCGTGTCGTAGAAACGTGCGCTGGTACTGGACCGATGGAGGTCAGCGGCACCGCAACGACCTCATGACCGGCTCGCGTGGTGATCCGGCCAGCCGCCTCGGAGTAATGGCTCTGCGGTCGAAGTGCATATGTGGCGTCGTTACTCCGCGCCGATCCGAGTGTCGAGCGGCGCCTCTGGTACGCGTTGCGGTGCGATGGGTTCAGCGATCGTCTCCTCGTCGAGGGGCAGGCCGTAACCGGTCTCGATCAGTTCTTTCAACCGTTCGGTGAACCGCGCCGCCGGGGCGGCGTCGACCATGTTGTGGTCGAAGCTGACCGTCAGGTTCAGGTAGTCCCGCGTGGCGGTTAGCCCGTCGACGTCCTCCCGCTTGTGGCCGATGCCGCCGACGGTGATCCAGCAGATGGACGGGGAAGAGGGAGGGATGCCCCACCCGGCGCCCTTGCCGACCATGCCGACCGCGGAGATGGTCACCGTCCCGTAGCTGTTCTTCCACGCCCGCGGGAACCTCTTCCCGATCGGAATGGCGAGCGTGAAGTACGGGCGGAACAGCCAGGCCGGCAGGAGCTGGGACGCCTTCGCGCCTCCCACCTCGGTCTTGGCCACGTCCTGGACCTGGGCGGCCCGGATCTCGTCGTGGATCTCGCGGAACGTCTTGTGATTGGCGGCTCGGACGATGCTCGGAAGGACCTGGGGCTGGCCCGCGATCTCCCGCTCGATCCAGGTCAACACGTCCACCTCGCCGAACAGGATGAGGTGCTGCCGGCCCTTCCGAAGGGCATGCACGTATTTGTGCTCCTCGACCGCTCGTCCCAGGCAGGCGATGATGAACGCGGTGAACGACGGGGACTCCCCGGTCCTTGCCTTCACCTCCCGCAGGTACGAGCGAGCCTTCGTGACATCGACTTCAAGCAAGCCGTGCATCATCGGCTTGTGGTGGGTGGACCGGATCGCCTCCTCCATGAAGCGCCTGGCCTTCGGGTACGGGATCACTTGGTCGTCACTGTGCTGCTTCATCGTCTCCTTACTCCCTTCCAATACATCCACCCCTACTCCAGAGGCGGCAGCACCGATCGCGGGAGTCGACGGCCGTCGAGCCCATCCCCGTCGGCGCGATCCTTAACCCGCCGAACCCGCAGACACCGGTCGACGCGAACCAGACGTTGGGTTCGTCGAATCCTGGCGGGAAGTACGCCCTAACGCTCTGCATGGGAACGATCTCGGGCTGGTCGACGGCGTAGGTGTCGCCGTCATGCACGATGGTGGCCGTCCCGCTCGCCGACACGTTCTTGAGCCAATCGGTGCGTGACCCGTACACGATGGCGATCACGAACCCGTCTTCGGTGGGCACCGCCCAGACCGGGGTTTCGTAGGTCCTGCCGGTCGTGCGACCCTGATGCCTGATGACCGATGCGTACGTTCCCGGCGTGCCCGCCGATCGCATCTGAAGTGGATTGCCCACCGCATGATGGAAGCGACGGGCCGCATGTCGCACCGTTGCGCTCTTGGACCGGATTCCGAGCATGTAGACGATCGCGATGCCCGACAGCGCCAGGAACCCCGCCGCCAGGACGATCCGGAATGCTCTGGCCATATCACTCCCCTCCCCGGAATGCTCCGACGTAGGCGGCGTCCAATGCGGTCCAGGGATCCGCTCAGGCTCGCCGGCCCGGATCGACCAACGGCTGCCCGGTGGCTGCCGCGTTAGTGTGGCCGTTGACAGGGGCGTATCTCCCTTCCGCGCGCGCCTTGATGCCGGTGAGCATCCCGGTCTCCATGTAGTGGTGCAGCGGGTCGCAGATGAACAAGTCGAACGCCCGCAGGGCGAGGTCGACGCCCGGGACATGCAGGACGGCGAACCGCAACAGCCGCGGCACCGGCCCGGCGTCCGGGCGGATAGCGCGAGCGGCCGGCGCGACGAAGCCCAAGCCGCGGTACCGCACCAGGAGGCGGGTCTTGTTGCCCGAAACCGGACGAAGCACATACGCCTCCTGCGCGACCAGATGTCGGTAGGGCTCGAGGGCGTCGACGGCGGCGTACGCGCCAGCGCCCATCGGCACCGCGTCGCCGACCTTCAGCGGCGGGATCTCCGGGTGGATACGTGTCGCCGAATGTTTGCCTTCGACGTACCGGGCGCGGCACACAACCCGTTCCACCCAGTCGTGGGAGTAGAAGCCGGCGCGGCCGATGCCCATCTGCATCAGCCACGGCCACACCGCCTCCGCAGGCGCGTCGATCGTGACGGCCCGGGTGCTCTGCACCCGCGGGTGCGGTGTGCGTTCATCGCCGGGCAGCGGCTCGCTGGCCTCCTCCGCGGTCGCGCCCCAGCGCAGCATCGACGGGCGCCAGGCAAGGTAGCCGGCGACCACCGCGGCGACGGCCGCGCCGGCGAGTGCGTACAGCTTGCGGTGGCTGGTCATCGTGCACCACCTGCTCCTCCGGGCGGCTACAGCTGCGCCGGTTGAAGATTGAAGGCGAGCGTGCCCGGAGTGAATCGGCCCTCGGCGTAGCAGTACGGGCCGGTAGGCAGCTCGTAACTGACCGACGCGGGCCCCGGCATCGGCCGCTCGGCGTCGATCGTCCAATCCTGGGTCCGCGTGCGCCACGGCGCCAGCACAATGCCGTGCGGCAAAGTGGCGTAGCGGTCAGCGACGAAGTCGACCGGTGCTCCCCGCTCGTTGACCCACACCCGGGCCGAGACGGTCCGGCCGCGGTCGGTCAACGCGACGTCGAACGACGAGTCATCGACCGCCGACCACGACGTCGCCTGCCCGAGCAGCATCGACGGTGCCAGCAGGATGGCGTCGTTGAGGTAGATGACCAGCTCGCTGTGGTCGAACTCCTGCCCGCTGCCGTCAACGACCTTCCAACCGAGCAACGTCCCGACCATGTGGCCGCGGCCGCCGATGTAGGTGTCCCGGCCGTCGAACGGGACAAGGTGACCAACGGTCAGGCGCATTACGAACACCCGCCCCGGGTCGACCGCCGAGTTGTACTGCCACGCATCCGCCGGCCGCCATCGCCCCCCTGGACGGATACGGAACCGGGCCTGGAAGCGCACCCGGAACGACCAGTCCCGCGGCCGACCGACGACCCCCATGAACCGCAGGTACCGCTGCACCACCGGCGGCAGGGTCTCGACGTCGTCATCCGTAACCGACGGGCCGGGACGGCCGGGTGGCAGCGCGGCGTCCGCTGTCGCGCGGCGCAGCCGCTGGTACAGCCGCTGGGTCGGGTGCACATCACCCAGCGCACGGGCAGGGCCGCAGGAGATCGTTGCTGGCATGTGAACCACCTCCGAACCGTGGTGGCCCGACCCTCTACAGCCGAGTGATGATTTCAACATCTATGTCAGCCGGCCGGACCGTCTAGAGGCTTTGGTCTGCGCTCGCCCAGGACAATCAGGGGGCCCACCACCGGGCGACCTCGCATTTTGGGGAACGCTCGTCGACATGTCCGAGTGCCGTTTCAGGAACGATCGTCTCGTTGCGTCAACCGGTGGTGTCAGCAAAGGGCGTGGACCGGTTGTGTCTGACGACTTGCCGGAACGTTAGGCGGCCCGGCCGTGCGCGTGACCGCAACGACCGGGACCAGGCCGGGAGGTGAGTCCCAGCCATGTCCCCTACTGCACCACGAACACCAGCCGCTAACCGTCTTCTGCCCTGCGCGTCTTGACCCGGCGGGCATAGGTCACTGCGGTTGCTGCCCACAGCAGGCCCCAGATCAGGGACAACGGCGCCCACAAGACCAGATCCCACAGGGCGGTGCGGGTGGACGCACCAGTGCCAGTCGCAAGCTGAGACAGGTCACCGGGGATCGACAGCACGGCGCGCAGCACCATCAGGCACGCTCACCCAGCTCGCCGCGAAGAACAACGGGCTCGTCTACCCGACAATGCCAGCATTCGGCAGGACGCACGCCACTCACACCACGCTCTACATCACCAACGGAGCCCTCTCCAACGGAACACCGAACGTTGTGGCCCTCGACGTCGGGGTGCGCGGGCTGCCACGGCCCTGACCCGGCACCGACGACGTCACGGCGCGGCGTGCGCTGCTGCGCGACATCGGCTACAAGCTCTGAGGCGCCGTCCGCTCGAGAAAAGGCCGTGCACCGAGACATTACCTTGCTGGACGTCGAGGGCTCGGCCGAGGAAGCGCGTCACCCGAGTCTCCCGCCGGCCGGATGCGCGCCCCAGCGCGTGGGGTGTGGGTTGCTCCCGGAACCCACACCCCACACCTCGACGCGGCGCGAGGGCGGCAGGTACTTCTCGTGCGCGCGGTGGTAGCGCGCAAGGTTCAGCAGTGCGTCCAGCGGCGGCCTGTTGCGTCCGGCGCTGCCCGCCTGATGAGGTCAACTCCCAATTACTCGGTTACGACGGCGCGCAGGACGTCGAGCTTGCTGCTCGCCGGCTGGGGGGCACCGCGGCCAGCGCACCGGCTAGCGCGCGCGAGCGCCACGACGATGACCATGCTGAGCACGGGTACCCGGAACAGGGTGACGCCCTGGTCATGCAGTGCGCTGACCAGCGCCCAGCCGAAGAACACGCCGATGACGAGGCCAAGCAGGGTGCCTTGCAGCGCGATGATGACCGCTTCCCAGCGAATTGCCGAACGAAGTTGCGGACGGGTCATGCCGACCGCACGGAGCAGGCCGACTTCGCGGGTGCGCTCGGCGATCGACAGCGCCAACGTGTTCGCGATGCCCATGAGCGCGATGATGATCGCCAACCCGAGGAGCACGTAGACAAGCGTCAGCAGCTGGTTGAAGAACTTGGTCTGGTCGGCCTTGTACTGCGCGCGGTCCAGCACCTTGACTCCCGGGTAGGCCTGCGCGGCCTGCTTGACGGCGGCGAGGGCCGTTGCTTGCGACACGCCGTCGCGCGCCTTGACGAACACCTTGCTGTCGAGGTTGCTCGGGAAGTTGGCGTCGTAAGCCTTTGTGCCGATGAAGTAGTTGCCCGCCTGCGCGTTCTCTCCGTAGATGACCGCCACGTGGAAGGTTTGCGGGCCGGTCTTGGCGAAGTTGACTGGCACCGCACTGCCGATCGTCCAGTGCTTGTCGTTGGCGACGTTCTTGTACACGCCGATGCCGTCCGCGCCGAGGTTGTCCGTGGAGCCTTGCTGCGGGTTGATCTTCATGATTTTGAAGATGCTGTTCGGATCACCGGCCTGCACGATGACCGCCGTGCCGTCGACCTGGGCCAGGCCCTGCCGCAGTCCGCTGGCCGCGGCCACCTCGGGAAGGGCGGCGACCCGCTGGGCCAGGCCCGGGTCGACGCCACCAATCAGTCCGCCACCGGAATCGAGCACGATGTCGCCGGTAAAACCCTTGTCGATGGCATCGTTGATCGACGCTGTCGTCGAGGCCACGAAGATCGTAATAAAGCCCACCAGGCCCACACCGATCATCAGCGCGGACGCGCTCGCCGCGGTTCGCTTCGGGTTTCGCATCGCGTTCTCCCGCGCCAGCCCGCCGGTGATGCCCTTCATCCGCGGCAGCGGCGCGCCGATCACTCGGCTCAGCGGCAGGGAGACGGTGCGGCCGAGGATCGACACCCCGAAGAAGACCAGCAGCGCCCCGGCGCCCACGAACAGAATCGGCTGGTCGACACCGGCGAACAACCCGACCAACAGCGCCACAACGCCAAGCGCGAGCACCCCCAGCCCGACGAAGACGCGCTGTTTCGAGCCGTATCCGGTGCTGCCCACGACGCCGAGCTGCATCGCGGCTATGGGCGAAACCTTGGCCGCCTTGCGGGCCGGGACAGCGCCGAGAAGACGGTGACGCCGATACCGACGAGAAGGCAGATGACCACCGTGCTCGACGTGAGCACCAGGCCTTCTGAGGGGAGGTCGACCCCGACCGCGACGAGCAGGTTCTTCAGCCCGATCGCGACCGCCAAACCGGCGAAGACGCCGAAAATTGATGCGATGATGCCGACCGCGAGGGCCTCCACGAGCACCGAGGCCAAGATCTGGCGACGGCTTGCCCCGAGCGCGCGCAGCAGCCCGTTCTCCCTGGTGCGTTGCGTGACCGTGATGGAGAACGTGTTGAACATCATGAACCCGCCGACCAGCACCGCCACCACGGCGAAGATCAGCAGGAAGGTGTAGAAGAACGACAACCCCTTGCGCAGAGCGCTTTGGGTCTCGGCGGTGATCGCTTTGCCGGTGACCGCCTCAGTCCCCGGCGGTATTACCGCGGAAAGTCTCTTCGCTAGTTCGGCCTGCGAGACGCCCGGCTTGGCGACGAAGTTGATCGTGTCGAACTTTCCTGGTTCGCCGACCAGTCGCTGCGCCACCGGGGTGCGGAAGGCCACGATGGTCGCCCCGCCGGGCGAGTCGGCGGTGCCGTACCGGGCGATGCCGGCGATGCGCACCTGCTGTGGCCCCCCCTGCGTAAGGACCGTCGCGGTGTCGCCGACCGCAAACTTGCCGTCGCGGGCGCTCTTGCGGTCGATGACGACCTCGTTGTCGGCGCTCGGCGCTGATCCAGACACCAGATGGAACTGGTTCAGGGCGCTGTTCTCCGACCAGGCGCCGCCGATGGTCGGAAAGCCCAAGCCAGGGTTGCCGAGGGCCTTGCCGTCCTTGCTGATCAGCCGGGCATAACCGGTAACTGCGCCCTCAGCTGCCCGGACACCGTCGACCGACTGCAACGTCGGCACCAGCGCGGCGTCGACGCGCCCGCGTTGCGCGCCACTGCCCTGAGGTCCCTCGAACGCCGCCTTGGCCCGCACCACCGCATCGGTGCCGCGATAGACATCGGCGAACAGATTGTCGAACGTCTTACGCATCGTCGCGGTCAGCACCAGCGTGCCGGCCACGAAGGCGACAGCCAACAAGATCGAGAGCGCGGTCGCCCCCAGCCGCACCTTGTGCGCCCACAAGTTCCGCAACGCGGTGTGGAACATGCCCTGACTCCCCGAAACGCTTCATCCGCTCCAGAACGAGATCGGCCGTCGGTTCCAGCATCTGTGCGTTCCGTCCACCACCCGCCCATCAGCCAGAAACAGGATCCGGTCGGCGTAGCTAGCCGCCCGTGGATCGTGCGTCACGATCACAATCGTCTGTGCTCATCTCGTCGACCGCACGCCGCATGAAGGTCATCACCTCGGCGCTCGATCGTGAGTCGAGGTTGCCGGTCGGCTCGTCACCGAAGATGATCTGCGGTCGGGTCGCCAGCGCCCGCGCCACCGCCACCCGCTGCTGCTGCCCACCCGACAGTTCCGACGGACGGTGTTCCAGCCGGTCGGTCAAGCCCATCGTCTCGACGACCGTGCTCGATCCAGCCCTTGTCACCCTTGCGGCCAGCCAGCCGCAGCGGCAACGTGATGTTCTCGATCGCGGTCAACGTCGGAACCAGGTTATAGGCCTGAAAAACAAAGCCCACCCCGTCCCGCCGCAGCACCGTCAGGTGCCGATCATCCAGCGTGCTCAAATCGTCCTCACCGATGAACGCCTGCCCCGACGTCAACGTGTCACGGCGACCAGACCGGCGACGCAGTGCAACAACGTGGACTTACCCGACCCCGACGGGCCCATGATCGCGGTAAACCGGTGCGCCTCGAACTCGACGGTGATGCCGTCAAGCGCGCGTACCTCGGTCTGGCCCCGACCGTAAACCTTCATTGCGTCGACAGTGTGCGCGGCGATCGCCGGCAGCGCCCTCGTGGTCGATGATGCAGCGGCAACGTCGGACATATCGGGCTCCACGTACCTGGCGGCCGAGCACCCACTCGACCAGATATGCATCCAGGGTCCACGAGCGACCAGCTCCGCAACAGTGACAAAAGCCCCTTTCCCTGATGCCACTGGCAGACGACCTCTCACTGGAGACCGGGCTCCGGACAAGAGGTGACCGAAGCGCCGTCGGTGGCTCCTCACCGCCGTGGGTTTCGTACTGGGTGCGGTGCTGGCGTCATACACCAGCGACCGCGCCGAGGACATGGGCCCGTCGAAGCCCGTGGGGTGCGAACGGCAGCAGGGCGGAGACCTCGGTGACGGTGTCAGGTGTAGCCGGTCGCGAACCGTGCTCAGGCGTGGTCCGAGCGGGCCGCGGAGTTGGATGATGCTGGTGCGGATCTGCTGGATGGTTCCCTCGAGGTCGGTCCCACCCGGTCCAGCCGCTGAGTGTGGCGATCATCGTTGAGCGCGCTGGCGGTGCTTTGCACGGTCAGCCCGGCGGCGAACAGCCGCGCGATGACACCGCCGTCCCGCCACCATGCGACCGCGGCCAGAACACCGGAATCAGTGGCGCGACCACCCCGCTATCGCCGCCGCCCCAGTGGCCACTCCGACGCCCTGTTCCGAGCCGAGGAATCGGTCCTCCAGCGGCAGGCGGCCTCGTCGTACCGGGACGGGCCGCTCTGGCCCCCGACGGGACGGGACTAACGCCTCTGCTTGCCGGCGAATCTCGTTCGTTCTAGTCGACTGGTGAAGGGGACTCGCCGGTCGTTGTTCGCCGTGATTGCCGTCGCGTCTCTGGCGGCAGCCATCGCTGGATGTTCCAGCGGAAACAGCCAGTCGACGCGTGCTGCGATGATGCGTGACTCGGTCGCGGCGATGATGGGCCTACCACCCGGTTACCACTACTCCCGGCTGACCTGCTCGGCCCCGTCTTCGCTGCCGGGGAGCAGGGTGCAGGTGATGCTCGCCGACATGGGCATGATGCGGATCATGGGCGGCACCTCGCCGCTCGGTGGGCGGATGATGTTGCACGCCGCGCCTGCCCGGGTTGCCGCCGGGCCGGTCAGCCTGGTTGCGTACAGCATGGGGTGGCGCACCCACGAGCTGGTCGTGCTCCCGCTCGTGGGTGCGGCCGCAGGCCAGCGCGTTCCGGGCGCCGACGGCACAGTGAGCGAATCCGGCAGCCTCGGTGAGGCGTCCAGGTCCTGCGCCGCCGGAGCTGGTGACGGAATCAGCGCCGGCAGCGTCGGCTGGGTGACCGTCAACCTGGCACCGGGCATTTACGAGCTGGTGTGCAACCTGCCCAACCACTACGCCGACGGCATGCATCAAGAACTCGACGTCACCTAAGCCGCCGGCCAAGCTGCCGATCGTTCTTCCCCGGCCATCAAGCCGGCAGCAGCCACCACCACAGAAACCCAGTGTCGCCGGACTCACCCTCGGCGTGCTCGCTTCATCGGCGCGTGGATGACGGCGGCAAGAACCCATCCGGCTAATCGCCGGGCCGCGGGACGCCCTCGCGCGCCTCAATCCGGCAGCCAAGACTGTCGATATCCGACACCCGGTGGCACACATACTTCCGGGGTGCGCGGTCGCCCAAAGCGATGCGCTCTGGGTGGGTCGCCGCTGTCCAACCTGATCGGCGCCCGAGCTGCTGCACGTCGAGGAAGGTGCGATCACCGGCGCGATGCCGGCCAGCCGGTGGTCCTGCCGCGTGCAAGGGGCGTTGCGTGGCGGCAGTCTGGCGCTGCTATCGGACTACGCGATTCATGGTGCGGTCCAGTCGGTCCTCGCCGCGAGCACCGCCGGGGTGGCGGTGGCGCCAGTGACCCGGTTCGCCTGGCTGCACTCGCGCACGCAGACGCTGACCGTGGCCGCCGCGCTGGCCGCGCTCGCCGTCCTCCCGGCCGGTAACTCGCCGGGTCGACATAGCGCAACGACCGTACAGAAGGCGACACCGCTCGCCATCAGTACTCCAGAGCAAACAGGCGCGTAGAAGCCCGACAAACTCTCACCCCAACCGGTGCAGAGAATTGGCCACCGTTCCACCTCTGAGGCGGCCGCCTCGGGACAATCCAGCTCCGGCCGATGACGCGCCAGCAACGAACTCGTGCTAGGAAGAAGCCGGATTGCAGCAGCTTGGTCCGATGCGACCAAGACCTCCGCTTCGGTGAGTCTGCCTCAAGCAGACGACCGCGACACCCGAGCAGTTCGTCGCCGGGCTCTCCGACTTCGGGCCGGGACGCTCGAAGCTTCTCGGCGACAGCGCCGACGACTACCTCAAGGTGCATGACCAGGGCCCGCCTGGAGGTGCCCCTGTTCGAAATCGGTTGCGCGAGCCGGAGGAGTCATTGATGCATGCGCAACGTGGATCGTCAACATGGCGTGCAGCCTGATCGGTGTGTCTGCCGGCTGTTCACAATCTTCTCGGGTTTGGGCGACCAGTGGACGACCCCAGTCGGCTAGGTCGAAGCCCCGGGTCTCGACCGCAGCGACCCGCCACGCGAACTGCCGAACGAGGCGCTCCTCTACACGAGTTAGTACGAGGGTACGGACGTCGGCTATGCACCGCCATCGATCAAGGTCAACGGACGCGCACGAACAATCCATCTGTGCGGATAACGCGCACTCGCTGACGGGCCAGCGGGTGCACCAGATCGACGGAGATGCGTGCGCTGCGTCGTCGTCATGTACCACTTCCCGAGCGCCGAATCAGTGCGCGCAATTCGACTGGCTTGGCGCCATGGCATTGTGTCGTTATGGGCGCTGGTCGGAGATAGACGACTCGGCTGCTTCGAGGGTCTTTATGGGCACCCAGCCCTCACGACCATCACGCGCGCGGGGCACCAAAGCCAGCCGCTCGTCAGGTCTTCGGCGACGACCTCGACTACGTCACCGGCGTGCGCTGGCAGCTCGGTGGTGTCGTAGGCGGTCTGCACGACCGCTGTGCCTGATGTGGCCGACAGGTGTCGGGCCGGCACCCACCCCGTGCCGTGCAATGCGGTCACGAACACGAACTCGGGTCACTCGCGGTCCCGATCGCCAACGTCCACGCGTTCACCGACAGCCAGTTGCAGCGGAGGCCGATCAGGGATCTGGTGGGCCACCTTCGCCACCATCGTGCGCACGGGACTCATCATCGCTTGCCATCAGCTCCGCCGCAGCCCGCGACTGAGCCGGATCTGCGATCCGTCCACCGGTTACCCGCCGTCTGCGACTGACAGCGACGGTTCACAGCAAACGTCACCGAATCGCCGAATCGGTTGCAGCCTTGTAGCGCCTGGTCGGTGCCGCGCTCTCGGCGTTATGTGCGTAGCGCGCCGGCACGCGGCGTGATCAACACGATCGCCAATCCCGCGTGTTGCTGACCGCGGGCTTGAGGCACGGCGCGACGTGGGCACGCGCGGCTGTCGAGTGGCCGCGCATGTTGTTTGCTTGCCGTAGCCGGAGATCTTCGCACGCGACGACAGTGGCTAACTACAGTCTCGAAACGTTCGATGGTCGGTGTCGTGCCCGGCGCCCACAGCGCCATGACGGCGTCAATCGGTGCGGTATTGCGTGTGCGCTCCGCTTCGATGTGTCGGTCGAGTACCTCCTGGTTGGTCCAGCGCTCGAGGAGCAGCACCTTGTCGGGGTCGTCCAGACTCTGGAACAGTTCATATTGCTCGCAGCCATCCTCCTGGCGCGCGATCGCCTGCAGCACCTTGAAGGCGCTTGCTAACTCGGCTGCCTTGCCTGGCCTCACCCGGATCGTGACAACGTGCCGAATGGCCATAGCCGTTCCCCTGTTCGGAGTTGGTGTGTGAGGATCGGCGAGCCGCGAGCCGACAACTCCCGGAAGCCCCCATCGGGACTGTAGATCGCGCACGGGACCGCGCGCGATCTTGGCGGATGACGCTCCGTGTTCGGCGCCCGGCGCCTGCACACAACGACGGCAACGTGGAACGGCGAGTCGGGTGCGCCGGTCTCGCGCCCGATCAGCTCAACGTCGGCGTCAATCTGCGCGCCTGTCTGCCTGGCGCGATTGCGGCGGGTCGGCGGGAGCTGCTGGTGTGCAGTTTTGGCCAGGCTGCGGCCGGGCCGACGCGGCCCGCGCCGTCACGCAGCCGGGCGACGCTGTCTGAGCCGGGATCGCGCTTGGAGTGTGGCTCAGTCGGGATCTTGGTTCGCCGAGGCGAGGGTGTGGTCCAGGCAAGTCTGCAACTGGCCGGTGTCCAGCCGCTCGCCCGCGCGCGGGTGTAGCTGGATGGTGAGCTCATCCGGGGTGGCGTGGACCGTCATGTCCTCGACCCGATCGTATTGGTCGCTGGGACAGCCGCAGCGGCCTTGCTGGCAGTCCTCCAGTAAGGACAGCAGCTGCGGCGCGTGCTCGCCGGTCCGGCGCACGTGGATCTCAACGTCACGACCGTGCTCGGCGATCTCGTATCGCATCTGCCGCCCCTTCCGTGCCGTCAGGTCATCATCGGCGCGATCGAGGGCGCCGGTAAGAGGCGAAGGTCACCGAGTCCTGTCGCGGCCGCCGCCGCTCACTTTCCGTTGGCACCTGCTGTCGGCCGTCCCAGCGCAGGATCGTCGTGATCGCCGAATATAGAGCCGGCTCGTTCGGGTGAGTCGGGAGATGCGGCTGTCGTTATGTGTGCGCCTTTGGCTAGGGCTGGAGTGCCCGTGGGTCGACTAAGGGGCGCCCCGACCGGCACCTATGGGAGGAGTTCTCCTCGCTGTAGCTCGGGCAGATGGGCACGGACGCCACACTCCAGGTCGCCGGCCGCAGGACACGAACACAGGTCGCGACCGTCCGGCTGACCTGGCCCTGTAGGTCGTCGGCGATCTTCCCGGTGGCGTCCGCCGGGCGTAGCGTTCGTGCCGGTCGTGCCCGTCAAGGAGGATTTTGTCATGCGCCGCTTGCGAGTTCTGCAATTCGTCCTCGCCCCGCTGACTGCTGCGGCTCTGGCGTGCGGTGGGGCGCCCGCCGCCGGGGCGGTGCCGGTGACACCGACCAATGTCGATGTGAGCCAGCGGCATCTCAACGAGTCGGAGGAGGCGATCGCGGTCAACCCGACGAACCCGGACAACATCGTGATCGTCACCAACGTGGGTCACGGGGAGGCCGGGCTGTCGGCCGGGATGTTCGAAGGCGTGAGCTTCGACGCAGGCAAGACCTGGACCAGGAAGCTGATCGGTATCGGCGGCAACGATCCGCTGGGCGATGCGTGCTGCGACCCGAGCCTGTCCTTCGACCGGTACGGGAATCTGTTCCTGACCTACCTGTACCAGGTAGAGGACGAGGTCCCCATCGCGCTCAGCACGGATGGCGGGCTGACCTTCAGCGTGGTGGCCAACATCTCCGCGGCCGACCTGCCGGCCAAGAAGTCGAGCGGAGACAGCCGCGGCCTGTTCCGCTTCGTCGACCAGCCGACCATCACCGCGGCCCAGAACGAGGTCTGGGTGGTGTTCAACGCCGGAGGACCGCTGGTCGCGACCGGCGCCCCGGTCACTGGGCTGGGCCGGCTCGGCGGGTTCGGCCCGGTCGAGGTGATCCATGGGACGAACAACTGCACCTACGGCGACATCGCGATCGGGCCGTCCGGGCAAGTGATGCAGGCGTGCAACCTCACCGAGAGCGGGCAGGGTGGCGGCAAGATCTTCGTCAACGTGGATCCGGACGGACTCGGCCCGGCCGGTTTCGGCGACCGCGTCTTCGTGACCGAGACCCACGTGGGCGGGTTCGACTTCATCCCCGCCCAGCCCGACCGCTCGGTCGACGCGGAGGTCGGCCTGGCCTGGGACCGCACCGGCGGCCCGCATTCCGGACGGGTGTCGCTGGTCTACACCCGCGAACAGCCCAACGAGAGCGATGACACCGACGTCTACCTGCGGCATTCCGACGACGGTGGGGCCACCTGGAGCGCCGCGGTACGGGTGAACGACGACGCCACCACGAACAGCCAGTTCCTGCCGAAGATCTCGCTGGATCCCACCACCGGCGACCTCGCCGTGGTCTGGTACGACAGCCGCAACGACCTGGGCACCGGCGGCACCGGCGACACAGACGGCATCGCCAACGACGACGCCCAGTTCTGGGGGGCGTTCAGCACGAACAGCGGCGCGAGCTTCGGCCCCAACATCCAGATCAGCGCCGGCACCTCCAACAGCCACGACTCCGGCAACGGAATCGACTACGGCGACTACACCGGACTCTCCTTCCACGCCGGAATGGCGCACCCGGCCTGGTCCGACAACTCCAACAGCACCGGCACCAACCCGGACGGCGCGCTGCACCAACTAGACATCTACACCGCGGCAGTACCTCTGCCGTAGCCGGCTCACCGGCCGGGCGGGTGCTGTTGCCGAAGCCTTCTGAGCGTCGAAACGGGCGGACCCATATCCGGACATAGGCCGGTCCGAAAACCCGCGAGAACCGAGCCCCGACCGCTGCGCGAGGCCATCCCTGAGACAGGATTGATCGATGGCGTTGCGGCGCTTCCTGATCAAGCCATCAGAGGCGGCTATCCGCGATCTCTACCGTGCACTGACCACCCGGCCGCCGAACGATGTGCAGGCCCAGCCGGATGATCTCGAGCGGGTGACTGCTGGCACGTTAGGTGGTGACCTTCGACCAGCAACGCGGAGTCGTAGGTCACTAGCGGGGCCGGGTAGGCGCGCCGCACAGTCAAAGACGTCCGATTTCCGCGGAGGAGGTGGTCGTCATGAAGCGTGACCACCCGCCGATCCTGACCCTCGGGCTGTTGTTCCTGTTCGGCATGTTGGCGATCGCGGGAGGACCAATCGTCTTTCTGCTGTTGCTGATGGCCAGCCCGTTGATCATGATCATGATCTTGTTGGTGTATGCCTTCTTCCACGCCGACGGGCACTCCCAGAGCCGAGCACGAACTTCGTAACGCGCAGCGGAGCGGTGGACTCAAGGCAGGCAGGGCTTAGCGCTGTTCCACATGCGTTTTCGTGTGCAGTAGGGGATCTGGGGCCGACGCCACTTAGGACACGAAATCCGCTGGGGCAATCTGGCGCGCTTCGGCCTCGCTGACGTCATCGACGGAATCGTTGTGGCCGAGCATATATTCGATGATCAACTTGGTTGGCTGCCACGCCCCGTCGAGGAACCTTTCGTGGTAATGGCCGTCTGAGCGCAGCAAGCATCGGCTCGCCCATCCGGTCGACGTAATAGCGCGTGTCGTTCACTCTGGCTCCTCCTCTTGCCTGGCACCTCCGTCGGCCGTGCCAACGACCTCGACTGCAGCATCTCGCGTGGGATGGGAGCGGCCATGGCTCAGTGTGACCCGCCGGCGCCGCCGACCCACCGACCGGCGGATCGCTGCGATCGCGCGGCGGGGGCGGTGCGGGTTCGACCGGCGACGTCTCGACCGCCAACGGCGACGAAACGAACGACGCGGCCGATGACCTGGTGGCATGTCCAGATGACGGTCGGCTGTGAAACTCGATCGCTGCGGCACTGCTCTGACGGCTTGCTGCCGCCGCCCGTGCTCAGGCGTCTCGGGTCATCGTGCGCCAGGCGCCGAGGATGCTCCAGGCGGTGATCCAGGCGAGGATGACGCAGATAGCGGTGGTGGTCGATTCGGTGAGCCGGAAGTCGCGCCCGCCGCCGCCGAAGGCAAGCGGGAGTTGCCTGGGTTCGAGGTGGGCGGTGGCGACGCCGACGACGCGTTGCAGGTTTTCCAGGTTCGTATGCGTACCCGGATGACGATCGGTGTCAGCACGGTCTCCAGCACGACCATCAGCACGACCGCGACCGTCCGTTGTCCGAGCAGGGACCCCAGGCCGAGGCCGACGAGGAATCCGACCGCGGTTTCGAGCTCAATCCGCAGCCCGGTGTTGACCATCAGGGAGCATGGCCAAGTCGTGGATGGGCTGCTGTCGTTGAAGCGGGATCTGGCAGCGGCGCGGGCCTGCTTCGTGACGGCGCTGCGGGCTGGCACGGTGCCGGTCGAGATCACCACCGATCGAGCCGCGACCTCTCCGCCGGGTCCTGTACGAGCTGTTGCCGGCAGCCCTGGACACGGTCGAGTTGCACGCGAACAACTCGGTTGAGGTAGACCACGACCGGCTCAAGGCCCGATTGCCAAAGCGGGACGTTCCCGCCGACCTGGGTTGCGATCGGCGGCGAGTGATCGGTTCGCCTGGCTCTTACACATCGGCTTTTCTCCTCCCCGACGACGAGGCGTGGCGGAGGCGCGGAAGCGGCCCCGGGACCTTTGACCCTCGTGCTCGGCCTGGGGCTTCCGCGTGGCAGGCCGGGGACGGTCCGGTGCTCCAACACGCTGGTCGGATCTAGGCCGAAGACATCGTCCACGTATGTGATCGTTGGTGGTCTGCGGACCCGTGGCTGCAGCCTGAGCAGCTGGGTGTCGCGGCCCTGGCGCGCTAACCGAGGCTCGCCGGCCAGCGTCTATTCGGCCTGGCCGAACGCCTTGATCTCGGCGATCTCGTGCGGGGTCAATGCGCGCGGTGTCTCACCGCGCGCGACCTTCTCGCTTTGCACGTGGTGGCGGATCTCGTCGACCACCTCTGGGTTGGCGAGCGTCGTGACGTCGCCAACGTCGGTGAAGTTCGACACCGCGGCGATGACCCGGCGCATGATCTTTCCGGATCGGGTCTTGGGCATGTCCGGCACGATCCAGACGTTTTTGGGTCGGGCGATCTTGCCGATCTCGCGGTCGATGGCGGCGACGACCTTGTCTTCGATGTCCTTGCTCGGCGTGACGCCGGGCTTGAGCGCGACGTACATCTCGACGGCCCGCCCGCGCAGCTCGTCCATCACCGGGACCGCGGCGGCCTCGGCGATCTCCTCCACGGTGAGGCTCGCGGACTCGAGCTCCTTGGTGCCGAGGCGGTGCCCGGCGACGTTGATCACGTCGTCGACACGGCCAAGGATGCGGAAGTATCCGTCGGCGGCCTGCACCGCGCCGTCGCCGGCGAAGTACGGCCAGTCGCGCCAGTCGGTGCTCTTCTCGTCCGCGCAGTATTTCTGGTAGTAGATCTCTACGAACCGGTCGGGCTGACCCCAGATGGTCTGGAAGATTCCCGGCCAGGGGTTGCGGATGCAGATGTTGCCCGCCTTGCCGCTGCCCGCCTCAACCACGTTCGCCGTTCTCGTCGTAGATCACCGGGTAGATGCCGAGCACACCCGGGCCGCAGCTGCCCGGTTTCATCGGCTGCAGAGCGGGCAGCGTGCTGCCCAGGAAGCCGCCGTTTTCGGTCTGCCACCAGGTGTCGACGATGACCGCCTCGCGTTTGCCGACCACCTCGTGGTACCAGCGCCATACCTCCGGCTCGATCGGCTCGCCGACCGTGGTCATGTGCTTGAAGCGGTAGTCGTACTTCGCGGGCTCGTCCGGGCCGAGCTTGCGCAGCATCCGGATCGTGGTGGGCGCGGTGTGGAAGATGTTCACCCCGAGCCGCTCGGCGATCCGCCAGGACCGGCCGGCGTCGGGGTAGGCCGGGACGCCCTCATACATGACACTGGTGGTGCCCAGCGCCAGCGGGCCGTAGACGATGTAGGAGTGGCCGGTGATCCAGCCGATGTCGGCCAGCACCAGTAGGTGTCCTCGGGGTGGATGTCCTGGTAGTACTTCGATGTTCCCGCGACGTAGGCCAGGTAGCCGCCGGTGCTGTGCTGGCAGCCCTTGGGCCGGCCGGTGGTGCCGCTGGTGTACATCAGGAACAGCGGCGCCTCGGCAGGCATCGAGACGGGGTCGACGACTCTGCCCCGGTAGTCGGCCAGCGACTCGTCGACAAAGAAGTCGCGGCCCGCGACCATCGGGCTCGCCGACGCGTACTGGCCCGGATGCCGCCGCCAGACCAGCACTTTGTCGATCTCGTGGCCTAGCTTGCGTGCGGCCTCGACCGCCTCGTCGGCTTTCACCTTGTGGTCGATCAGCTCGCCGTTGCGGTAGTAGCCGTCCATCGTCACCAGAATGCGGCTGCCCGAGTCGGCGATCCGGTCACCGCACGCCGCGCCGCTGAACCCACCGAACACCTCGGAATGGATCACTCCGAGCCGGGCGCAGGCCAGCATGCTCACCGGCAATTCGGGAACCATCGGCAGGTGGAAGGTCGCCCGGTCGCCGGTCTGGATGTCGCAGAAACCGCGCAGCAGGGCGGCGAACTCGTTCACCTGCTTGTACAACTCCTGGTAGGTGATCGCCTGGGTCGTCTCGGACTCCGGTTCGGGAACCCAGATCAACGCCGCCTTGTTGCGGCTGGTTGCCAGGTGCCGGTCGATGCAGTTGTAGGACGCGTTGAGCCGCCCGCCCACCCACCACCGCCAAAACGGCGGGTCGCTCGCGTCGAGGATGGCGTCCCATCGCTTATCCCACGCGAGCAGGTCGGCGTACTCAGTGAAGCAGTCGGGGAAGTGCTCCTTGCTGAACCGCTCGAAGATCGCCGGGTCAGCCGCGTTCGCCTGAGCTATGAAACTTGCCGGAGGCTGGTAAGTACTCCTCCTCACGCCAATGCACAGCGATCTGCGCCTCAGACACCTGCGGATCCTGCCCTGCTGTCATTGCCCGGCCCCAATACGACTCGACTAGACCTCATCCACCAGACCAGCACAGACCCCGAACTCGAACAGCCGCGAGACGACTCCGGCCTGCTTCTCGAAGGCCGCGACATCACCATCTGCCAGCGAGCACCAACACAGCGCGTCAGCCAGCTGCAGGGCGCGCACCGCCACGCCACCCAGCGCCGCCGGCGTCGTCGTCTCCGCCTCCCGATGCAACAGCGCCACCGCACCCGCACACGAGTGATGTCTGGCTAACTCCTCAACCTCGGACAACAACAGCGACAACTCTCCGGCCAGGTACTGCTGCGTCATCACCATCGCCGCCCACCACTCCGGCGCTCCGGCCCACACGGGCGGGCGATACCGACCTCGGCTAGCCCTGGGAGTGCGTCGATGCTATCCCCGTCACGCCCCAGCCGCCATGGCCCGACACCAGCCCGGTTGGCCCGCGTCAACGGCGCCTGCACGATTGGCTGGTGCTGCTGGCCACCACTAAGCCAGGTATGGCCACCGGTGATCCCGAGCTGTTCGCATGCTTCCACGAGCTGACCCTGGCCTCCCGCGAGGTCGTTGCCGCACACATCGACCACCTCGCCGACCAGGTGGCCCGGATCGTGACCGACGGGATCGCCTCCGGAGAGTTCGCCGCCGGGCGACGCCGCTCGCGTCGGGCGTGCCGTTCTGCACGCGACCGCCCGCTTCCACTACCCCGCGCGCGCCACCGAATGGGGGGACTCCGCCGCCCTCGGCCGGCGAACTCGAGGCCGTCTGCACTCTGCTCCTGCGCGGGCTGGCCCGTTCGGGACCGACCCGCAATCCCTTGACTTAGGTCACAACCGGGCGGCCTGCGATGACCCGGCGCTCGGCGAGCGCGCCGACGCTCGTGGTGTCGCTCTCCGCGACTCCGAAGCCGCCCAACGCTGCACAGCTCACCAGACGCCGGGCAATGACGTGAACGTTCGGCGCGCCCGGCAGCCCCACCCGATAACGGGACCTTCGACCCTGGCGCACCACACACCGAACGACAACGCTCGGCTGTACCGGGGAAAGACCCGGAGGGACACGATCCGGAGGCAGACCAACTAGAGCGCGGCGTTCTCTTGCCGCCTATTGACCCAACGTCACAAGACGGGGAGTCTGGCCTCCGGACCGCAACCCCCTCGTCGCAACGACACCACCACGACCGCGTGCGAGCGGGCTTCGCGTGACGCGTGCTCCGTGCAGGTCCGACGTCGTGGCTATCGGACGACCATGATGTTGAAATCGCCGCTTCCAACAACGCTCCACAGTCCCAGCCACAGCAGGACGTGGCCTTCGCTGCCTCGTGCGCAGGCGATGCCGCCGAGATCGATAATCGCGCTCGGTGGCCATCCGTAGCTCTGAAGAACCTCGCGCACCTGCGTCTTGGCGGAGTCGTCATCACCACAGAGGTCGCCCCGTTCAGCGCCGGCGTGACCATCGCCGAACCCGGCGGCGCGCGGACCGAGTTCCGCTACGGCAGCGCCCGCGTCGCGAGCCTCATGCCCGAATACGACGGCAACCCGAGCACACGCCTTCCAGCGCACGCTCGACCCCGCCAGCGGGCTCACTCCCGGCGACCCGGCCCGCATGGCCGCTCGCATCGACAGTGTCGACACCGAACCCGCCCGCTTCGCCTCATGCTCGGCTCGCAGACGCTCGAGAGCACCATCGACACCCTGCGCAAGCGCACGACCCACCGGGCCAGTGCCGTCGACGCCCGCACGCCCGCACGCCGCACTCTGGCCACACTGTCAGCCAGTGCAAAGGGAAACGGATCGAGGAACCGTTCGGCTGGATCAAGACCATCACCGGTGGACACAAGCTGCGCTACATCGGCCAGAAGAAGAACCGAGCCTGGTTCCTGATGACCGGAGCCGTCTACAACCTGCTGCGCATCGCGGTACTGGACGCCCAAGCCGCGTGACCTAAGCCCGGCACAGCGACCCCAGCACACACCAGCCCACCGAAGCGTCCCTCAGCGCCGACCGGACTGCTCTCACGTCACGTTTTTCCGTACCCTGGTAGCGCGAACCGTTCTGATGATCGGGCGGGACAAGATCAGGCACGGGTTGAATGCGGCGTTGACGGGCGTCGCGAAAGCAATGAGTCGACCGACGGGCGACGGCGCCCAAGCCGATCCGTCTAGCGATCACCTGAATCAGCGGCCGTACAACCTGTGAGCCGCTTACTGGCATACGCGGTCATCTCTCGACTGTCGTCCGATCGGACAAAACGCGAGTGTCGCGAGCCATGCCGGGCCCGCCGTTTCGGCGCGCAATCCACCCCCGGGGGCCGGAGAACACCACGCAGTTGGTGCCGGTCGCGGGTCTGGCGGATCAGATTGGACCGGCGTCGTCGAGCGCCTCCGTGGCACCCGCGGCGAATCCGTACCAGTACGGATTAGAGTCCCCCCTTAGGCCGGGCCTGGAGGAGTTCTCCACTAGGTTGCGCAGTACGTCGGGCGTGGCGAACTCGCACGCCCAGACGAATCCGTCCTCGCGCCCCCTGCGGTACGCCTGGTCGTCAACGTTGGCCGCGACCACCTTCCGTGTGGACGCCGACGAGTTCGGATCGAGCTTCGTGCTCATCGCGGCGCTCCCTTCTCTGCGGCCGATGCTGCAGGTAATCGTGGATTGCCGTCGCCGCTTTGCGGCCGGCGCCCATGGCAAGGATCACCGTGGCTGCGCCGGTCACGATGTCGCCGCCGGCGTACACGCCCGCACGGCTTGTCGCGCCCGTTTGCGGGTCGGCGACGATGCAGCCGTGGCGGTCGACGTCGAGACCATACGTCGTCTTCGGAACGAGCGGATTCGGGTTGGTGCCGAGGGCGATGACAACCAGGTCGGCCTCCATCGTGAACTCGGAGCCCGGGATCGGCACCGGACGGCGCCGGCCGGACTCGTCGGGTTCGCCGAGCTCGGTGCGGATGCATTCGATACCGCGCACCCATCCGTCCTTGTCACCGAGGAAGCGCTTGGGCAGGGTCAGCCAGTCGAAGATCACGCCCTCGTCGCGGGCCCGCTCGTAGTCCTCTGCCCGCGCGCCCTTCTCCCGCTCGGAGCGGCGGTACACGATGTGCGCCTCTTCGGCGCCGAGGCGGATCGAGCAGCGCACGGCGTCCATCGCGGTGTCGCCGGCGCCGATCACGGCCGCTCGCCGTGGTCGCCGGACGGGCGTGTCGTACTCGGGGAAGGAGTACGCGTGCATCAGGTTCACCCGGGTGAGGAACTCGTTCGCCGAGTAGATGCCCTTGAGGTTCTCTCCCGGGATGTTCATGAAGATCGGGGAGCCCGCGCCGGTGCCGACGAAGACCGCCGAGTAGTCGAACTCGTCGATGAGCTGCTCGATGGTCAACGTCTTGCCGATGATCACGTCGCGCACGAACTCCACGCCGAGCGCCTTGAGGTGCTCGATGTCCTCGTCGACGATCTCCTTCGGCAGGCGGTACTGCGGGATGCCGTAGCGCAGCACGCCGCCGAACGCGTGCAAAGCCTCGAAGATCGTTACCGGGTAGCCGAGCTGCGCGAGGTCGCTGGCGACGGTGAGGCCGGCCGGGCCGGACCCGACGATGGCGATCTTCTCGTCTCGCCACAGCGTCTGCGCGGCCGACTCGCCGCCGTTTCCGTTCCTGCGCTCCCAGTCGGCGACGAATCGCTCGAGCCGGCCGATGCCGACCGGTTCCTGGTGCGGGAACAACACACAGCGTGCCTCGCACTGGTGCTCGACCGGGCAGACGCGCCCACAGATCGCCGGCAGCAGGTTGCGGCGGCGGATCGCCTGCGCGGCGCCGGCGAAGTCGCCCAGCGCGACATGGCGCACGAAGTCACGGATTGGCACGTTCACCGGGCAGCCCTGCTCGCACACCGGGTCCTGGCAGTTCAGGCAGCGGCGGGCTTCGGCGATGGCGCGTTCCATGGTGTAGCCCTCGGCCACCTCGTCCCAGCTCCGGCGGCGCTCCGCCGGGTCACGGCACGGCATCGCGGTCTTGTGCGGATACACGATTGGCATGGCTCTTACCTCCCCAGTCCCGCCAGCTCGCAGGCCAGGTCCTCTTGTTCCTTGTAGGTGGTCAGTCGCGCGTCGGCCTCGTCGAAGTCGACCAGGTGCGCGTTGAAGAACGGCCCGTCCACGCAGGCGAACAACGATCGGCCGCCTACGCTCACCCGGCAGCCGCCGCACATGCCCGTCCCGTCCACCATCAACGGGTCGAGCGAGACCATGGCGGGCAGGCCGCGCCGCTGCGTCGTCCTCGCGACGGCGCGCATCATCGGCATCGGGCCTACGGCGAAGCAGTGCGTGAATCCGGCGCCGGCGTCCAGCAACTCCTCCAGGCGGCCCGTGACGAAACCGCGGAAGCCGAGCGAGCCGTCGTCCGTGCACACGTGCAGTTCGTCGCTCTCGGTGGCGAGCAGGTCGGCGAGGATCACCAGGTCGCGGGTGCGGGCTCCGACGATGGACGACACGCGCACACCACGCGAGCGCAACTCCCGAGCGAGCGGGAATACCGCGCCGGTGCCGAAACCGCCGCCGATCAGGACCGCGTGTCCCTCATCCGGCAGCGACACCTCCTGGCCCAGCGGGCCGGCGAAATCGAGGAACGTGTCGCCCACGTCCAGCGCGCACACCAGCGCACTGCTGCGTCCGACCTCTTGGACGACGATCGTGATCGTGCCGGCGGCGTGGTCGAAGTCGGTGATGCTGATCGGGATCCGCTCACCGGTTTCGATGACCCGCACGATGACGAACTGGCCGGGCGCCGCGTTCCGCGAAACGAGCGGTGCGTGGACGACGAACAGCTTCGTGATGTCCGTCAGGTCACGCTTCTCGATGATCCGTGCAGTCGTATCCATAGTCGTCTCACAAAAGGGGATGCTGGTCCTTCGCCTTGAGCCGCAGCCACCGGCGCTCGACCTCGGCCTCGATCAGGGCGAGCGTCGCCTCGTTGCTGGGCTTGCCGAGGTGCTTGGTCTTGCCCATCAGCTTCAGCCAGTCGGCGACCGGGATACGTCGTCCGATCGGCTCCGGGTCGTACGTGATCCGGGTGATGCCGCGCTCGATCTCGTACAGCGGGAAGAAGCAGGAGTCGACCGCGGCCTGGACGATGTCGACGCCGACCCGGTCCTCGGTCTTCCAGTTCAGCGGACACGAGATCAGCACCTTCCCGTAGGCCGTGCCTTCGTGCTTCGCGTACCACTGCGACTTGGCGGCTTTCGCCACCAGATCGTCGGGATAGCCCTCCACCCCGGTGAAGACGTACGGGATGTTTGTCGCCGCCATGATCTGCGGGGTGTCCTTGTGGTGGAACGCCTTGCCAGTCTCGGCGGGACCGACGTGGCTCGTCGATGTCATGTGGCCGAGCGGCGTCGAGTAGCTGAGCTGGCTACCGGTGTTCATGTAGCCCTGGTTGTCGTACTCCACCACGATCATCCCGTGGTTGCGCAGCGCCGCTCCGATCGCGGCGCCCATCCCGATGTCCATGCCACCGTCGCCGGTGATCATCACGAACGTGATGTCCTCTCC
Source organism: uncultured Actinomycetota bacterium (assembly GCA_963748415.1). Lineage (GTDB taxonomy): Bacteria > Actinomycetota > Actinomycetes > Mycobacteriales > Jatrophihabitantaceae > CAVVJA01. Next base: position 251,439 of record CAVVJA010000021.1, read on the forward strand.
GGCGGGTATCTCGCCGCGCCGCACCCGCTCGTGGAACATTTCGACCAGCCCGCTCAGTGCGGCGGCACCGTTCTGGAACAGGTTGTGCACGTAGGTGATGCGGTGCGACGTGTAGGGATACCCGGTGGTGACCACCATTGCGCAGCCCGTCTGGTAGAGCACGACGACGTCGCCCTCGATGCCGCGCAGAAACTGGTCGATGGCTGGGAAGACGCCGCACCCGGGGCAGGCGCCGTGACCGGGCACGACCCGCTTCGGCTTCACCGCGAGTTGCCAGTACGGCGGCGCGTCGACCTTCAGCCGGCCGTCCGGTCCGGGCTCCACCTTGAGCAACCCGCTCGTCGTCTCCTCGCGGGTGAGCGGGGGCGCGCCGCGACGCGGCCGTAGCTTCGCCGGGTCGCCCGGCTCGACGCCGTAGTAGTCGAACGGCACATCCACCACGCCGCGCTCCGCGGCCTCGATCGCGAGCCGGAAGAACGCCTCGGCGTCCTCGGCGTAGAAGTCACGCCCGCCGAGGCCGTACACGCGGCTGATGCACAGCGTGCGATTCTCCGCCTCGTCCTTCAGGGCCGACTTGACCTCGTGCGTTAGGTTGGAGCCGTCCACGCCGAATGCTCCGGACCGCTCGCCGAGGACGACGGCCCGCACGCCGCGCAGCGCGTCGCGGATCGCCTCGGCGGGGAATGGGCGGATTACGTTGGGGCTGATGACTCCCGCGCGGATCCCCTGCGCGCGCAGCTTGTCGGCGATGTCCTTCGCGGTCTCCGCGGCCGAGTTGAGCAGGAAGACCGCAACGTCCGCGTCGTCCATGCGGTATAGGTCAACCGGGTCGTAGCGCCGGCCGCTCAATTCTTCGTACTCGGCGAGGATGTCCGGAAGTTGGGCCAGGGCGGCATCCATCGCCAGCTTGAGCTGGTACTTGTTGTTGATCAGGTCCGGGTCGTTCATGTACGGCCCGATCGTCACCGGGTGCCGCGGGTCCAGTGCGGTCACCGTCTCCGGCACCGGGCCGAGCCAGTCGCGGACGGTCGCGTCGTCCTCGAACGTCGACACACGCCGCTTCTGGTGGCTGGTGAAGAATCCATCGAACGCGACGATCGCGGGCAGACGCACGTCGGCTCGCTCTGCCATCCGCATCGCGATGATGTTCAGGTCGTACACGGCCTGCGGGTCGCGCGCCATGAAGATCAACCAGCCCGTGTTCAGGGCGTAATAGACGTCGGAATGGTCGCCACGGATGTCGAGCGGCCCGCTCACCGCGCGGGTGGCGAGGTCGAGCAGCATCGGGTAGCGCGTCCCGGACTGCACCGGCAATTCCTCGAGTGCGTAGAGCAGGCCCTGCGAGCTCGTCGCGTTGAAGACCCGGCCGCCTCCGGTCGTGGCGCCGTAGCAGATGCCGGCGGCACTGTGCTCGCCGTCGGCCGGCACCATCACGATGTCGTGCTCGCCGGCCGCCTTCATCTCGTCGAGGAACTCGGCGATCTCCGTCGACGGCGTGATCGGGTAGTAGCCCATCAGATGGAAGCGGATCTGCTTCGCTGACAGTGCGGCCATCTCGTTGCCGGTGCGGAAGCCGACCACCTGGGCGGCGCGGCGGGTCCGTTCCTGGCCTCGGCGGTGCGGCGGTCATGAGCCGGCCTTCCTGTCACGCTCGAGCCACGGGAAGAGCGGGACGCGATTCTCCTCGGCCCAGCCGTCCTCCTCGCGGAGTTCGGTGAGCGAACCGGTCGGGCACGCGTCGATGCACTTCAGGCAGCCCTTGCAGTAGTGGTAATCGATGCCGAGCAGGCGCACGGCGGGCTCGCCCTCCCCGTCGTCGGACCACACGAAGCACAGATCGGGGCAGACGATGTCGCAGATCCCGCAGTGCACGCAGGTGTCGGGGTCGTAGGCGGGCAGGAAGCCCTGCCGCGACGTGCTCAGGTTCTTCAGGATGCTGTTGCCCGAGTCGAGGATCGTGCCGCCGATCGGGGCGTCGAGATACCCGAAGGCGGGCGCCGCCCGCTGGATCGGGCGGCCCGCGGCACCCTCCTCCGCGGGCCAGGTGGTGCTGCGCAGTTCGCGGTAGCCGCGGTCGAACGTGCGCAGGTTCGCCTCGACGACGGGCGCGTTGCGGACCGAAAGCTTCGCGCGGATCGTCTCCTTCACCGCATCCGAGTCGACGAACGGGCACATGCGAACGACGGCGCCGAGCATCGCCGTGTTGACACGTGTCTTCTCCTCCAGCGCGATGCCGAGCGCGTCGAGGACCGCGACCGTGCCGGAGCGGAGGCCGAGCGCGGCGCGCATCTCGTCCGGACTGGAGTGCGTATTCACGATGAGTGTTCCGGTCGCACTCAACCCGGCGGCGACGTCGAAGGACCGGGCCAGGGCCTCGTGGAAGACCGCGATCACCTGCGGGCTCTCGATCGGGCTGCTCGTGCGGACGTCCCGGTCGCCTCGGCAGAAGCGCACGAACGACTTGACCGGCGTGCCCTTCTTCTCCGATCCGTAGGACGAGAAATGCGCACCGTTCAAGCCCTGCCGTAGTACGCCTGCTTCAGCCAGGATCTGCCCGGCCAGGTGGGCGCCGAGGCCCCCGACCGATTCGAAACGAATTCCGAAAAAGCCGTCTTCATCGGCGCCAGGGAGCAGATCAGCCCCGGTGCCCGCTGCATCGGGCGTTGGCAATGCTGACATCGCACGCCTCCAAAATCGGAAACCTCGTAGGACTAATGCTTCGCCGTGTTAGTCCGTGCTCTATAGGGTCGGAAGAGTAGGCGGCACAAGGTCAAAGGTCCCGGCTTCTTCCGGTCGATCATGATCTCCATTACGCTGACCAGACCGCGTGGCGTTCCGGGTCAGTACTGCCTGCAGCCGCACCAGTTCGTCACGCAGTTCCGGATCCGTCATCACGAGGTACGCGAGCCCGCAGTCCTGCGGCCCGGACGCGCCGGGAACGCACAGCCGGCACTCCTCGCCAACGCGCACCGCGCACTGCTGGAACGTGCGCTCCTCGGACTCGTCCATTTCGGACCCTCGCTCCCCTGGATCCCGGCAGGTTGCCTGCATCCGCCTCCAGCATGCGTCCGCGGCTGCCGCGCGCCCGAGAGGCGAAAGCCCTCAGTGTTGCGTCCACTTGACCTGGTAACCAATTACCGGGTCCCCCCGACACAGGTGCAGCATCACCGGGATGCGCCGCGCGCCATTTCAGGGCTTGACTTCGCGGCAGACGGAAGGCCGCCGTCCTCGGATGGCCGGTATCGGGCGGTCGACCAGCGCGGGCGGGTCATCTGCGTGCTCGTCTGGGCCAGGCGTAACGCCGACGCGGCCCGGGCGTTGTTCTCCCGCGCGCTGCGCGCCGTGGCGCGCTGCCGGTCGAGGTCTCCACAGACACGGCGCCGGTCAACCTGCGGGTGATCGACGCGATCGTCCCGGCAGCGCGGCAGGTCACGGACCGGTAGGCGAACACCATGGTCGAGGCCGACCATGGACGTGTGACGGCGCGGCTGCCGACGATGCGTGGACTCAAGCGCCGCAGTTGGCTGCAGGTCGTCGCGCCGGTCCACGCGTTCGTGCCCAACCTGCGCGGCGGACACTACGAACTCGGCATCGATCATCGGGCGAACAATCGGATCCGCATCGCGTTCGACCAACTCGCCGCCTATGTGTAGCCGAGCCGACCCGGGCGGGCCCGACCTACCACGGCGGATTCGATCAACCAACGCAACGCCCTAGTAAGAATGCCCTGTTAGATAAGGCGATTCGCTGTTACCCGGGATGAGCCGGTGCGAGCCGGGATAGCCGGATTCAGTCTGGCGGGGTGCGATGGCCGCGGGCGGCGGATCTGGCTTAGCCGCTTGGCCCGGGGCGCGGATCTCCGCGACGGACTCAGCACGACGGCGCCCGGTTCGTGTTGCCGCTTACCCGGCCCGCTCGGCTTCCTGCAACTCCGTGAGTAACTCGTTCTGGCCCGCGAGCAGCTCGGTCAGGATCCTGCGGGCCGCGCGCATCAACTCTGCCACGTCCCCGCCGGCGATCGCGTAGACGACCGTGTTACCGGTCCGGGTCGCGGTGACGATCCCTGACCGGCGCAACACCCCCAACTGCTGGGACAGGCTCGACGGTTCGACGTCGATGCTGATCAGCAGGTCGCGCACCGGGCGAGGTCGTTCGGTCAGCAGCTCCAATACCCGGATCCGCACCGGATGCCCCAGCATCCGGAAGAACTCCGCCTTCGCCTGATACAGCGGAACCGACACCTGCCACCTCCGCCCGCATACATCATCATTTGAGCAATTGATAAAATCTTCAAGCCAAGGGTAGAGTAGCCGACATGGGTCTGCTCGTATTCGACGGGCTGGACATGCTGGTCACCTCCGAGCCGACGGCCGAGATCGACGGTGCGCTCGCGCAGGCCGTGTCCCGACTTCACGCAGCCCGAGCCGTCGGCGACAGCCGCACGATCACCCGGCTTGCGGCGTGGATCGACGTCCGGCTCGATGAGCGTCGCCAGCTCACCAACACCTCCAGATCGGACCTGTAGCGCGGTGGCGCCGGTCCTGGCCTGCCTAGTCACTCCCGTCCGCCTCCCCGACGGTGGTACGGCGCCCGGCTGCCTGCCCGCGCTTGTGCTCACCGGCGACGGCGAACCCGGCGAACTCGGCACAAACCTGAAGCATCTGCTCAGTCGCGGCTGGGCCTACGCCGAGCCCCCCGTGCACCTCACCCCGATCCCGGCGCCGACCTCAGACTCCGACACACACAGCGCGCCGACCCGACCCGTACTGCTCGTACCCTGCCCGCCACCCGATGACACGACCGTGGCGTGTCTGGGCCGGCCGCCCCAGACACGCGGCGAATGGTCGCAACGTGTCCGCCAGCTGGGACGGCAATGCGCGATCATCCTCGCACCCACCGTGGACCCGCACGCATCCGACCTTCCCGGTCAGATCGACCACGCGGCCAGTCTCGGCCGGATCCTCTGGACAACAGCACGCATCGCCACCGCCGACCCGACGCCCGCGCCGCCCGAACGGCACACCCCGGTGGCGCCGTGACCACCCCACACCACCCACCCGCCGCGCCGCGACCACCGGCGGAACCTGCCCCCATCCCCGCCGTGCGCGCGAGAACCGGTGGGGCCGGTTCAGCGCCGAGACGATCTGCCTGACCTGCGGGCAGGCCTTCGACCCAGCAGAAGAAGCACAGCTACGCCAAGGAGAAACCTGCCACCACCTACACCGTCAAACAGTGGCATGAGGTTCACCAAGACGACGAACACAGGCATACTAAAGAGTCAACCTGGGGCACGCCCATCAAGCCGAAACGATCGTTGACGATCGCGAACCCGTCCAGCACTTTCTGCACTACACATAGGGTTTCGTTGCCATGAGCCTGCTCGAGTCCTGGACGGCTGGCAGCCATACCGCGAACGGAGTCACCCACCCGACCTACCGCAAGGGCAGCGGGCCGGGCGTGATCGTGATTCACGAGGTCCCCGGCATCACACCGACGGTGATCGCCTTCGCCGAGGAGGTGATTGCGCGCGGGTTCACGGTCGTGATGCCGTCGCTGTTCGGCCGACCTGAGGCCGAGGCGACAGTAGCGGAGTCGGTCCGGTCCATCGCACGCATCTGCGTCAGCCGGGAGTTCAGCATGTTCGCTGTCGGGCGGACCAGTCCGGTGGCGACCTGGCTGCGCTCGCTAGCTCGCGAGCTGCACGCGCAGCTTGGTGGACCCGGCGTCGGCGCCGTCGGCATGTGCCTCACCGGCGGCTTCGCCCTCGCGATGCTCGCCGACGCCCCGATCGCGGCCCCGGTGCTCGCCCAGCCGGCGACGCCCGCCCCGGTGGGAAAAGCACGCCGGGCCGACCTGGGGATCAGCCGCGCCGATCTCGAGTCGGTCAAGACCAAGGTCGCCAAAGGGTGTCAAGTACTCGGCCTGCGCTACGAACGCGACCCGGCGGTCGGCACCCGCTTCGACACGCTGCACCGCGAACTCGGCGACAACTTCATCGCCGTGCAGTTCCCCGGCCGCAAGCACGCGACGCTGACCGAACACCGCCAGCAGGAGGGCGTCGACCGGGTGCTGGCATTCTTCCAGGAGAAGCTGAAGCCCGTCGCCGGCCCTGCACCCTGAACGGCAGCGCACAGATGGGCGCGCACGGGCAGCGGGCAGATGGTCGGGCCTGTTTCGCAGGCACCCATCGACCTGGGGCTTATTGAACTCCCCGCACGACTGGATCGAGAATTCACACGCGTCGACGTGCGGCCGATCCTCATACGCGCCGGGGGGTTGCGCAGCACGCATAACCCACGGCGGACGAGTGCGCCAGTGCGGACGACTCAGCCGGCCAGCCGCTCGCGCACGGCGCTAGCTGTGGTGCCGAGCACGTCACGGCGCAGGTCGGCGGCCGCATGCTTGACGGCTTCGGGTGCACGGCGAGCGCGCCAGGCCAGCGACGGCTTGCCCTCCGTGTCGACAGCGGCGATCAGCAGGCCGCCCAGCATGCTCACGTTCTTGGTGAAGTGCACCCGCTGCTGCCTGCGCCTCGCCGGGTCCGACTCTTTCCAGAACGCGTGTCCGGCGATCGTCGTCGGCACCAGGCTGCCGGCGAGCGCCAACGCTGACAGGCGCGGGAACCTGCCGAACGCCAGCAGCCCGCCGGCCGCCACCTTCAGCGCACCGTCGGCCAACACCACCTGCTTGGTACTGACACCGCTGGGCAGCCACTGGGCCAGCCCGCTGACCACGGGGTCCGCCGCCGGGACCTTGGGCGCAGGATGGCGGAGCGTGTCGAGGCCCCCTGTCACGAACATCGACGCAAGCATGGGACGAGCGAGGGCACGAATCACCGACATACCTCCATCCTGCCCGTCCTGCCCACCGGCAAATCCACTTAAGGGATGAATGCGGGTTCGGAGCGAGCCCGCGGTCACCGCGCCGGCCAGCCGCTCGCAGCCTTCCAGTTCGCGGCGCAGAGCCTCCTCCCGTGTCTGACGCCGCGACCGCACGGCGAACCTCTGCCGCTCGGAGACCCCGCGGGCAAACGATCGCTGGTCGGCCTATCGGGCGATCCTTCGCAGTCCCCCAAAATCTTGTCCGGCATCTCCGACCGCGTTCTACGCTCACAGGGCTCTCTTGCGTTCAGTGGCGCGGTTGGCTTCGGCGAGACTGCAGGCGTGATCAACTCGAGGTCCGTGTCCTCTGCTCCGGCTGGCTACCGCTTTCCACCTGAGGTCATCGCGGTTGCCGTTCGCTGGTAGCTCGCGACGGACTGTCCTATCGCAACGTCGAGGAACAACTCGCCGCACGTGGCGTCGAGGTCGATCACGCGACGATCTACCGGTGGGGGCGTCAGTCGTTCACGCCGCAGTTCATCGATGCCGCTCGACCGTCTCGCCATGCCACGGGCGATCGGTGGTTCGCGGACGAGGTGCGCCATGCAGAGTCCTCGGGCCAGAGCGGCCACTCAACGCAACGGAGCCGCCGTCCCCCCAGGCCGGCCCAGTCCCGCAGCCGCCCTCGGAGTCAGGACGGCAACGGCGAGTTGCCAGTCGTCTGCGGCGGCCTGCTTCAGCAGGATGATGCCCCGGTCAGTGTCCCGATGTTGGCCGCCGGCACGCCGACGGCCAGGATCGTCCGCCCAGCGGCCAATCCGTACCCCAGCCAACCCAGCTCGCGTTTCAGCTCCGGGGAGGTGGCATCCATCATCCGGGCGTCGAAGCCCATGCCCGCCATCACCACGAAGGAGTCACTACCGGCCCGGCAGACGTCGATCGGCCGCACTCATCCGCCGACCGCCGTCCGCAGATCGGCCGGGATCCCAAGGTTACGAACGAGCAGGTTGCCGGTGCCCCCCGGCAACACCGCCAACGGATCACCGCTGCCGGCCAGCGCCGTCGCACACACGCGCGGAGTGCTGACCGCCGTAGGCAATCACCAGGTCGACCCCTTGAGCTAGCGCCGCCCTGGTTTGGCCGAAGCCCGGTCTTGCCGCGTCGTCTCCAGCCAGCGGGTTCGGTGGCATCAGCGCGCGTGAGAACCTCTTTCACTACTGCGTGAAGCAGCCTGGCCTTCGACATCAGCGGTGCCGTTCGTAGCGCCGCCGGACTAAGAACGTGTTGGGAAAGTCTCAAGTAATAGTTGAGGGTTGCCGTGGTCGGCGTCCTGGTGCCGGGGCGAGACGGCGGGTCATCAGCCCGATCATCGCCCATTTGATCATTGCTTCGGAGTGTTCGGGAAGGCGTTCGTAGTCGTGGGCCAGGCGACGGCATCGGCTCATCCAGGCGAAGGTGCGTTCGACGACCCAGCGGCGGGGCAGCACGTGGAAGGTCTTGATTCCCAGCGGTTTGCGCACGATCTCGACCAGCACTCGCAGCCGATCACGGGCCCAGATGACCAGTTGGCCGGCGTAGCCGCCGTCGGCCCACACCAAACGCAACCGAGGGCATGGTGAACCGCAGCCGGTCCAGCACCCGGCGCGCGCCGCGACGGTCTTGCACCGCCGCGGTGGTAATGATCACCGCGAGCAGCAGGCCCATGGTGTCGACCACGATGTGTCGCTTGCGGCCCGCGGCGATCGGGTCGTCAGAGCTGCCGGGCGATCTCGCGGTTGGTCAGGCCGCGCGCCACGAGTTCCGTGACCTCCGACTCGCGGCGGGTCAGCCCGGCCGGCTCGGCGACCTCGGGCGTGTCGTCGAAGCCGAGTGTGATCGCCTCGTCGAGCGGCAATCGGCGTCCCTCGTCATCGAGCTTCGTCGCGGCACCGCCGACGCTCGTGCGCCCCGGCCAGCCACCCGTCGAGGTAAATGCGTATCTGCAGAGGTCGATATGTGTGGTTGACCTCTTCGTACGCCGCAGCGGCACCGGCCAGCTTCAGCGCCGTCCGCGGGCGACCGCCCTTCGCGGCGAGGCCCGCGAGCGCGCTGAGCGCGACCGGTATCGCGAACCGATCGCCGATGTCCAGGACAAGGGGCACGGCTCGCGCGAGCGCCGCACGGGCTCCTGGTAGATCACCCATCTCGATGCGTGCCACACCGAGCAGCTGCCTCGAGCGCGACTGGGTGTGGCAGGTTCCTGTCACGCCGCGGTGACGGCGCAGCGTCAAGCAGGGGGCGGACAGCAACAAGTGGAACGAGCGAGGCGAGCACTACCTCGAATGCACCCGATGCAACAAGCACAAGGACCCGCCAACGTCAGTTCTGCGGGGTTTCAGGGTGGGGGGGTAGGCCGGTCCGATCGGCGGTGCCTTCCGAGATGGGCGGCGGCGCGGACGTGGCCGGCCACTGTCGTATGCCGCGTTCGAAGCCGACGCGCTGCCACGTTTCCGGGCACGCCCGCGACTCTGGTATTCACCCGGCCAAGCTCGCCGTACAGCACGGCGGCCCGGTGAACGAGCGGCTCAAGTCGTAGTAGTGGGGACGCGGGCTCGCCTGGCTTCGCCTAGCCGGCGCTCACGTCGGGTCGCGGCCGATGAATCCCAGCATCCTGGTTTGTGCATCGGCGTCATCCGGGACGTGGACGCGAGCGCCGTACTGTCCGGACGATCGGATCACGTCTTCCATCGGCTCCATGCCGGCGAGTAGTTCGGCGCAGGACTGTGCATCGAGGTGGTCGTCCTGGCCGGTCGCCCGGGCGAGGTCCCAGGTGTGCATGAACACGTCGGTGGTGTAGAAGCGGTCGATCGCGACGTCGAGGGGTAGCTCGCCGATGTGCGCATTGGCCAGCGTCCGCTGTGACGTGGCGGGGTCGTCGAGCAATGCCTGCACGGCGTCGGCGTGGACCTGCCACTCGACGAGCGGGCCGCCGGAGGAAGCGTGCGCCAGTTCGACGCCCGCCCCGGCGGCGAGAAAGCCCGGCAGCCATCCGGTCAGGTGGCGAACGACGTCGCCGGCGGTCCAACCCTCGACTGGCGACGGTGCCTCCCAGTCCCGGGTTCGCCGCACCTTCTCGGTGAATGTGCCCGCAACCTGCCGATGACGCTCGCCGGGCCGGTCAGACAGCGCCATCGGACACCATCGCGTCGAGCTTCACGTAGCCCGCGTGGACTCCGACCTCCATGCCGCTGGCCAGGGCGAAGCGAAGGCCGAGCCGGTGCTGCCGGCCGTGTCGTTTCGGCTTTTAGGCGGCCGGGTTCCGCCGCGCCGCCGGCCGGGTGAAACTAGGGCATGGAGTACATCCACGTCCTCGTCAAGCGCAGCGACGACTTCGCCACCATCACCATGAACAACCCGGCAAAGCGGAACGCCCTGTCCCGCGAGCACATGCGCGAGCTGATCGCGGCGTTTACCGAGGTCGGCGACAGCGACGCGCTGGGCGTCGTGCTCGCGGCCAACGGCCCGGTGTTCTCGGCCGGGCACGACTTCGCCGACGTCGTCGACCACGAGCACGCCGATGTGCGCGAGCTGCTGGTGACGTGCACCCGGCTGATGCAGCTGATGCAGGAGATCCCGCAGCCGGTCGTGGCGCGCGTGCACGCGCTGGCCACGGCGGCCGGCTGCCAGCTCGTCGCGAGCGCGGACCTGGCGGTCGCGTCCGAGTCGGCCGGCTTCTGCCTGCCGGGAGGCAAGGGCGGCTGGTTCTGCCACACGCCGGTGGTCGCGGTCGCCCGCAACGTCGGGCGCAAACGGGCGATGGAGATGGTCATGTCCGGTGACGTCGTCGACGCGCACACCGCGGCGGACTGGGGCCTGATCAACCGGGTCGTGCCCGACGAGCAACTCGACTCGGCCGTGCAGGACCTGCTCGAGCGGGTGACGCGGGGCAGCGCCGAGAGCAAGGGCCTCGGCAAGCGCGCGTTCTACGCGCAAATCGACCTCGACCAGCCCAAGGCGTACGCCTACGCGATCGAGGTTATGGCCGCGGCCAGCCAGCTGCCCGACGCCGCCGAGGGCATGCACGCGTTCCTCGACAAGCGGAAGCCGCAGTGGCGCCGCGGCCCGTGACACCAGCGCGGGCATGCCCTCGCAGCCGTATCTCGCCGAACTGTTCTCCCTCGACGGCCGTGACCTGGCCTGGCGGTTGCGTGGGAAGTGCGGCGGACTTCGACGAGGGCGCAGTCGGCGCAGCTAGGAGGCATAGCTATCCCAGGGTCAGCTGCGACGCAACGATCTACGGCGCGCGGTTACCGACGCCGGCATCGATCCGGACTAGGTGCGCCACGTCCGCGCGAGCAGCGATTTCGCCGGTGGCGCGGCGGCAGTAGAGAAGATGCTGGCCGAGCGGCAACTCCCCAACGCCGTGTTCGCTCACAAGGACGTCCTCGCCGCCGGCGTGCTACGCGAATGCCAGCGCCGAGGCATAGCGGTGCCTGACGACTTCGCGTCGTCGGCTTCGACGATGGTGAGCTCGCCGGGCAATGCACATCACCACCATTCGCCAACCGCTGGAAGAGACCGGACGGCTCGGATCGACACCTACCCGAAGCCATCGACGGCCGGACCGGATCAGCCCGGCACGTCACCCTCGGTGTCAAGCTGGTCGTCCGCTCCACGACCTGAGCTGCGTCAACCACGGAGCGCGGACCGGACGCGGCCCGTTATCGGCAAGTCTGCGAGCAACACGTGGAGCAGGGTCACGAAGCGTCGGCGCTAACTTCACGCGGACGCAGGCGAGTTCGAAGTCGCCGCGCGGCCCCGAGCCTGTCCCGGCGTGCCCGGCGACCTAAGCGGCCGTGGCCGCGGCCAGAGCGTCCACGACCGCCGCCGGCATTGCCGACGTTGCCGCGTGCCCCGCCTCAGTCTGCAGCAGCCAGCTCAGCATTTCGCGCTGCTCCGGCCGGCCCACCGGCACCGGTTCGACTCTCCTCCAGCCGCGAGCCGGGGCCGACTTCATCGCGGTGAGGTACTGGCTTTACTCATTCGGCCCAGCATCCGTGCTCGCATCAACAGCGGCGTCGAACCGCGATCGCGCGCGGTCGTTCTCGTCGCTGCCGAGCAAGACGACCGGCCGGTCGTGGAACTGCAGGGACAACGCATCCACGTCGGCGCTGTCCAGCGGTCCGCGACGAGCTGGTCTGCACGAGCTTCGGGCCCCCGAACCTCGAGGAGGCGTCATGCTCGAAGTCCTTTTCGATGCCGTTGCTGCGCTCATGGGGGCTCGGTGACAGCGTTGCTCCGGATCCTCACCAGGCGCAGTGCCGAGGTCGTCGCTGCGTCCGGCCTCGATCCGTCACCACTGGGCATTCCGGGCGGCCGTCCAGCCGAAACATGTACGGCGCATACGCACGACATTCGGCATAAGAGTGCGGTTCTCACCAGCGCCCTACTGATCGATATGCGCCCTTGGCGGGGCTTGAGCCCGAACCCGAACGGCGGCGCGTCGCGGGACGGGATCGGCACCGGTGAGGGCACGGAGAATGCCCACGGCAGGCCGGATTTCTCGGCGGCGGCCGCGGCGCCCCAGGACGTCTCGTCCAGGATGACGACATCGGGCTGCTCGGCCTCGATCGCGTCTCGTAGATCTGGCACCTGTGCGCGGGCCCGCTCGCCGAACTGGCCGAGCGCGGTCATCAGCCCACCGAATCGGGTGCGGGCGCGCCAGTCCGCGGTTCGAAACTGGCCAGCTCGGGACCGAGCGTTGCGGCCTCGATGCCGAGCGAGCGCAGCACTCACCTGTGCCGCTCCGGTGCGCACGCTGATCCGATGCCCGCGGCGGCACAGCTCGAGCAAGGTAGGGACCAGCGGGTACAGCCGCCCAGGCACGGGCTCGACGTATGCGAGGAACGTCGCGCATCGACCAGCCGCTTCGCTCTACATCCAGCGCAGCGCCGTGCTGCACCGCGCGGGCTCGGCAAAGTGTCCGTCCGAGCTCGTAGGCCTGGTCCAGGTATGCCCTTGATGGTCGCCGGCGGCGCGGTCGTGGCGTTGTAGAAGAAGACGTGGTCGACCGTCGTCGATGCCGGGGTAGCGGAAGGTCCACTCGTCGATCACCTTGTCCATCGCGTCCCGGATCCCGGCGTCATAGGCCGCCTTGTCGAACAGGGTCGATGTCATGACAAGCGCCCGCCTGTGGTGCAGCAGCGGAATCCGGCCGTTCGACATCGCCGTGCCATCCCGCCTCGGTCAGCCCGTAGGCGAATCCATAGGTGAACACGCGCTCGATCCATCCGCGCAGAATTGCGGGGAAGTTGAGGAAGTAGACCGGGCGCGACGAACGCGAGCCCGTCGGCCCACGCGACCTTCTCCTGCTGTGCACGGGCATCCTTGGGCATGTGATCGCGGATCATCCCCGCGATCTCCTGCGCGGACTTGCCGGCGATCGCCCGCCGCGTCAGCCACCGCTGCCACGGCCAGCGGCAGCCACCCAGCACCCGCTGCCGCGGATCCATCAACTCCAAGATCGCGGGCGGGATATCCGCGTCGATCCAACTGGGCCCGTCGCGGTCGCGCAGCACCGGATCGAACCCGATGGCGTACAGGTCGACAACCTCGCTGCTGTGACCGGCCTCGCCGAGGCCCGCCACAAACCGCTCCAATACCGAATTGCAGAACGATTGCGGGTCGTGATGCGCGTACACGGTAAGCACCTTCATGTCCGCACCTCCCGAACACGGACTCCCACACCTCAAGCAGTAACCCGCTGAGCACCCCAACAGACAGAGGCGAACGTCATCTCACGCGGCCGAATGTCCTTCGCGGGAGCCGGCGGCTCGCATAGTGGGTGCCGGACACGTGTCGCGGGACCTTCTCCTCTTTCCCCAGGCCCAAGGGTGGCGTGTGCTGAAGTTGTCCCGCAGAGGGTGGTGGGGCCGATGTCGACGGTTCGTGCGCCTGCCAGGCCTTATGCCGCTCCGTCGAAGCCGTCGCGCTACGTCTACGCGGACACTCTCAAGGTGCTGCTCGTGGCGAGCGTGATCGTCGGGCACGTCACGATGGCCTACGCGGAGAACGACGCCTGGGTGCTGGACGCGAGCCGCCGGTGCGTGAGCCGCTCGAGACCGCTGCTCAACCTGGCTGCCCTGGTCGGCGTGCTGTTCGCGATGTCGCTGTTCTTCCTGGTGGCCGGCGCGTTCACCCCGCGTTCGCTGGACCGCAAAGGAGCGCGCCGGTTCCTGATCGACCGGACAGTGCGCTTGGGCGTGCCGCTGATTGTGGTGCTGCTCGTGCTGGCGCCGCTGGTCGAATACGCGGACTCGGACGCGGCCGGGTGGGACAAGGGCTTCCCGGCCTTCGCCGTGCACACCTGGCGGACGTGGGCGCCGGGGCACGCGTGGTTCCTCGAGGTGTTGCTCATCTTCTCCGTCGGCTACGTCGTGGTCCGCGCGCTGGTGCCCAGGTCTGCTGCCCCGACCCCGCTGCGTGCCCGGTATCTCGTGGCGGCCGGCGTATTCATCGCCGTCACCTCCTACGCGATCCGGATCGCAGTGCCGCTCGGTGAGGAGATCCCGCACCTGTTCCTGGCGCACGACCTGTTCGTCGGGCAGGCGCCGGCCTGGGCCACCGGATTCACCCTCGGCGTTGTCGGGGCCAGGCGGGGATGGTTCGACCACATGTCCCGCACGATGTCGCACCGGCTGTTCCTCGTCGCGTGGACAGCGACCGCCGGTGTGATCGCTCTCGTCGCGGTTGATGTCGGCGCCCTCGGCACGGACATCGACTCCTTCTTCGGCCGTGGCACGTGGCAGTCCCTCGCCCTCGCCATCCTCGAGGGCGCGCTCGTAGTGTCGATGTCGCTGTGGGTCTTCGACGCATTCCGCTGCCACGTCTACAGCCAGGGACGTCTGCTACGAACAATGAGCCGGGCCGCCTTCGCCGCGTACATCATCCACCAGGTCGTGGCGGTCGGCGCCGTACTTGCCACCCGACAACTCGCGTGGCCGCCAGAAGTCGAGTACCTCACCGCCGCCACGCTCGCCGTCGCCGCCTCATTCGGCATCAGCGCGCTACTCGTACACACACCCGGAATCGCCCGCATCGTCTGACGCCACTGTCGACCAATGAGCCGCCGGCACGCCAGATCAGGACCCGGTGATCCTCGAGGTCAACTCGTGGCAGCCGATGGACTTGGCCGGGATGCACGACATTTACTACGGCATGGCTCTGCCGCCGGACTGCCGCCCGCTGCCGCTCGTCCGTCCGTCCGACCGAATCGGCGAGCCGTACTTCCGGTGCGACGCCGGACAAGATCATCGCGATCGTCGAGACCGATGCGCCAGATACCAGCGCGGTCTTTTCGGCACCGGACGAGGCGTCCGCGCGGATCGCGGGCCACCTGCTCGAATTCCTCGCCGGCGAGGTGCGGCGCGGCCGACTGCCGGCGACGCTGCTGCCGTTGCAGTCGGGGGTCGGCAACGTGGCCAACGCCGTGCTCGCGGGTCTGGACGGCGGGCCGTTCCGGCGCGCTGACCGCGCTACACCGAGGTGCTGCAGGACGGGTATGCTGCGACATGCTGCGAGGTCGGGCAGTGCTGAACAGCGCATCAGCCACCGCGCTGACGCTCAGCCCCGCCGCGCATGGCCGAACTGCGACGAGCAACTTGCGAGCGACTACCACGACCGGATCGTGCTGCGGCCCGCAGGACATCACCAACCATCCCGAGATCGTGCGGCGGCTCGGCTGCCTGGCGATGAACGGCATGGTCGAGGCCGACATCTACGGCAACGTCAACTCCACCCACATCCTCGGCATCGAGCATGCTGAACGGCATCGGCGGCTCCGGGCGACTTCGCCCGCAACGCCTACATCTCGATGTTCGTCACGCCCGTCGGTCGCCAAGGGCGGCGCGATCTCGTGCATCGTCCCGATGGTCACGCCACGTCGACCACACCGAGCACGACGTGGACGTGATCGTGACCGAACAAGGCGTGGCCGACCTGCGCGGGCTGGCGCCGCGACGGCGTGCTCAGCCGGATCATCGACAACTGCGTCCATCCGGACTACCGGCCCGCACTCCAGGACTACGTCGACCGGGCCGACGGGCCGGCGCGGCCGGGCGAGCACACGCCGCACCTGCTCGACCAGGCGCTGTCCTGGCACATCGCCTACCAGCGCCACGGCACGATGCGCAAGGTCTAGGTTCGACGCGCGGGGGGACACCAACCTCACGTCCGAACCGGCGCAACGGCGCCGTGAGATGGCCAACCAGGTGGTCGTGCATGCTCAGGTAGCACGCGTGGTAGTGGAAGTGTCCGCGGTTTGCCGCTGCTGTGATAATGCGGGCCACAGCGCATTGATGGTTCTGGTTGGCCAGCTGGGGCCGGGTCGCCCGGCAGTGAGCACCGCGGCAAACAGCGCGCCGAGAAGGTAGTCGATGATCGGCTCGATGTCGGCGTCGGACCGGATCTGGCCGCGGGCGATTCCGGCCTCGATGGTGTCGCGGATGATCTGTCGGCGCGGCTGGACCATGCGCTAGTCGGAACAGCGCGATCAGCCGAGGGTTGTGTGGCTCTTCCATCAGCAAGGTGCCGGCCAGCGACATGTCGAAGTTGCGCCGCATGTTGTCCAGGTGGGCGATGAGGTCACGGCGGGTGTCGCCGCTGTTCGGGCGTTTGGTCGGGTCGCGGAGGGTGTCGATGGCGGCGCTGACCAGTTCGGCCTTGTCTCGGTAGCGCCGGTACAGGGTGGTGCGGGCAACGCCGGCCTGGTTGGCGACCGCGTCGATGGTGAGCCGGTCGTAGCCCAGCTCGTGCAGCAGCCGCTTCGCGGTATCGAGGATCAGCCGGTCGGCTTCCGGATCCATCCGGCCGCCCGGCCGCCGCTTCGGCAGTGGTGACGACGTCATTAACACTGCACTTTAAAGCACGCTACATATCGTATTTTCACGCTACACTATGTAGCGTCACTGACAGAGCGAGAGGGGCATCCGGTCATGACCCGATTTGCGTTCGACGGGACTGTCGCGATCGTCACCGGCGGCTCACGCGGCATCGGCCCGCACATCGCCGCGGCGCTGGCCCAGCGCGGAGCCCGGATCGCCCTGGTGGCGCGCAGTCAGCCGGAGCTTGACGCCGTCGCCCGCACTCTGCGCGAGGACGGCGGCGAGGTCCTGGTCATCGCCGCGGACGTCACATCGGCCCCGGACCGGCACCGCATCGTCGAAACCACCGAACGGGTGCTCGGCCCAATCGGCGCTGCTGATCAACAACGCTGGCGGCGACCCGCAGCGGGAATTCCACAACCTCACCGAGCCAGACATCCACGCCGTCCTGGAACTCAACCTGACGAGCGCTGTGATCTTGGCTCGGCTCGTGCTCCCCGGCATGCTGACCCGCAACCACGGGCACATCGTGAACGTCTCCTCGATGGCCGGGCGCGTATCCTTCCCGTTCACCGAGGCCTACGCCGCGGCCAAGGACGGACTGATCGGATTCACCCGGGTGCTGCGCGGCGACTACCGTCGCCGCGGCGTGTCCGCCTCCACCCTTATCCTCGGCCCGGTCCGCGACACCGGTGTCGGTCCGCGCACCGCCGAACAGGTGGGTATCAAGCCGCCGGCGATCGGCGTCACCGGGGCCGCGGTCGGCAAAGCCACCGTCCGGGCAATCCGCAAAGACAAGGCCGAACTAGCCGTGCTGCCCGGACCTGGGCGCACGCTGCGCGCAGTCCTGGACCGCTTCCCCGCCCTCGGGCCGGTTATCAACCGGGCCACCGGCATCGAGAAGACCATGCAAACCATCGCCGATCACCGGGAACGCGAGGCCCTCACAAACCACCACGCAGCATGACCGTCCCGCCGACGCGAAGCGACCACAGAACCGGATACACGTGGCGCGTGCCCCAAATCGCTGACGCGATCGCTCGGACCTGTCCGTCGGCGAGCAGCCGCTCCAGGGCGCGGAACGCGCTCACGGTTCGCGGGAACTCGCTGGGCAGTGCCTGGTCTAGGACGAACCAGTCGATGGTGTCGATCCCGAGTTGTCGCCATGGCGCGCTTGCTTACTGCGCGGTTTATGTTCGGGCAGTGCCGGCGTGGGCGCGCGGTGCTGCACGGACGTGGATTCCGTCGCCTTGCTTGCCGAGCAGGCTGGGATTTCGGCGGGTTTATCGCTGGGGGCGCCAACGGGGCCCGGCGAGGGCACGATCGACGTCTGCATCTGGAGGAGTGACGTGGCGGACGCTGGGACCTACCGGGATCTCGCGGAGGCGGCGTGGTCCTGGACCCTCGGCTAGGTCCGCGACGACGACGGGCCGTGGCTGCCAGAATCGGTCGAGGAAGGCACGCCGCAGACACTGGCGACCTGGGACCGCGACTGCCTGTACGTCGGGATCGCGGGGACCGCGCTCGCGCTCGCCGAGGTGGCGCAGCACCGGCGTTTCACGGAACGGGAGCAGCGTCTCGCTGACGACGTGGTGGCCGCGGCTCGGCCGCCAGTCCCGTACCCGCGACGACGCATCGCTCTACGGCGGTCTCGCCGGCATCGTGACTGGGCTGCGGCACCTTGCGCCTGGTGCCGAACGGGACGCGCTGCGCAGGATCGGCGAGCTGCGCACCCCGGCGGGATGGGTGTCGCAGGAGCCCGGTCCGTATCACGGCACCGTGCTCACCGACATCATCGGCGGGACCGCCGGGATCGTGCTCACGGCGCTGTGGGCCGGGGATGCCGAGGACGTCGTTTCCGCTGGATGCGACGCGCTGCTGGCCGACGCGGACGAGACGGAGGCGGGCCTGGACTGGGGGATGGTCCCGCACGCGCCGTCCCGCGGCCCGAACTTCTCGCATGGGACGGCCGGCATCGCGTCCGCGCTCGCGGTCGCGGGCACGACCCTCGACCGAGCCGACCTGGTCGCGGCGGCCGCCCGCGGTGCCGAGCACCTCCTGTCCGTCGGGCGGCTTAACGAGCACGGCTTCGTCGTGCCGCACACCATCCCGCCCTCCAGCCGCGAGGTCGAGCCCGTGACGTACACCTGGTGCCACGGACCAGCGGGGACCTCGCAGCTGTTCGCCGCCCTCTCTCGGTCCGGTGTCGCCGAGGTCGCTGGCCGCTCCACGGTCTGGCTGCGGCAGCGCTGCTTCGACGCGATCCTCGACGCAGGAGTGCCGCAGCGGCTGCGGCCCGGCTTTTGGGACAACGACGGCCGGTGCTGCGGCACCGCGGGCGTCGGCGACGTCCTGCTCGAACGCTGGTGGTGAGCCTGGCCCCGGATCTGGCGGAAACGGTGCTCAGGGCTGGTACGGCCGGTGGCCGTGCGCGGGCCCAAGGTCCCCCGGTGTGCCGGGCGTAGTGCCCTGGCCCGCATCCACCGGCCCGCGCGATGGTGGGCAATGGCGGCGCTGCCGCGAGGTGGTGCCGTACTGGCTGCCCGGCGGAGCAAAGGTGACCGGCGGGAAGCGGTACCCCTGGGCGTGGCAGGCCCCGGGAACCGGCGGCGTGATACCACGGGCCACGCCAGGGCAGTTTCTGCAGGCTTCGCACGAGCAGGAGGCAGTGATGGCAGTGATCAGGTTCGATCCCCTCAGGGATCCTTTTGAGCGGCTCTTCTCCATGGCCGCAACCGGGACGCGTGCCCCGCTGGGGATGCCCATGGACGTCTACCGCACTGGGGATGGCAGCTACCACGTCGAGGCCGACCTGCCCGGCGTGGACCCCGACAGCGTCGAGGTGACCGTCGAGCACAGCACCTTGACGATCCGGGCCGAACGCACCCCGCACTACGGCGAGGGCGAACAGGTCATTGCCGCCGAGCGGCCCCAGGGGTCGTTCACCCGCCAGCTCTCCCTCGGCGAAGGCGTGGACTCAGACAACCTCACCGCTCGTTACACCGACGGTGTCCTGCACGTAACCATCCCCGTCTCGCCCAAGACCGAGGCCCGCCGGATCGAGATCATCCGTTCGCCCGGCGGCAGCCGCACCATATCGGGCAGCACAGCCGAGCAGGGTGAAGCGCCTGCCGGTAGCACAGGCGGCGCCGGCTGAACATCCGCCTGAACACCGACGCCAGCCGCATCGGCATCGGCGCCAGTACCGGGCCGGCGCTCTGGATCTGCGCAGCCGGAGCACCAGCCTCACGCTGCGTGATCGGCCCAAGAACATCCGTGAGGCGCGCACTGCCGCGGATATGCGTCGCCGTCGGATCCAGGCCCGGCCTGCGGGTGGCCGCACATATCCGATCGCGCGCGGATCGGCGAGAGGCAATCACTACGGAGGGTGACCGTCGGGACCTGCAGCGGCGACGCTGACTGCATCCGAGCGGATCGTCGGGTGTTTGCGATGGCACGTCTGATGGGTCGGTAGCGCACGCCGACGGGTCACCCGCTTCGCCCGACGCAGCTCTCGAAGGTTGCCGTCGCATCCCGACCCGGACCCGTGCCGGCGTGACCGTTCCGGGACCGTGCCCGACCTGCGGATAACGCCCGCGCTGTGTGGACAGTCGCGGCACCGAGCGATACCGATGGTCACCAGATACGGCAGTACGCACCCATTGCTCACTCTCATGCCGGTTGAGGTCGCCGCTGAGGTCCTCAACGGGCACGCAGCGTAGTGATGGCCTCTCGCCGATCCACTCGCGATCGCCTAATACTGGGCGTGTCGACGATGCAGGTTGATCAGCATGAGTGCCGTCATTATGTGCACTCGCGGGTGCGCTTCCGCGATCGGCCGGGGCGGAACCGGACGTCTGGTCGGGGCTATCGCTCACCCGAGAGCGCGGTGGTGGGTAATCGGCGGTGGATCGGACGAGGACGCTGTGCGAGCGACCAGGTCCGGGGAACTCCCGTGGCGCGCGCCGGATCGGCGCGGCGGCATTGGCTCGCGCCGCGCTGAATCTGCCGAGCGGCAACCGGGCCTTAAGACCCGTCGTCGGGTGCCGGCTTCGGCCGGGACCTAGGGCTCTTGGGTCGCTCGGCCGTCCGGCCTAGCGTCGACCGTAGGGGGTGGTTTCGATGCTTGAATACTCCGTTCCGATCGCGTATGCCGTGAAGCCGGACGACAACATCACGCAGGACGTCTTCAGCCACGCACGGACCTGGCCGGACGGCGTCGCCTTGAAGCGGCGGGTCAACGGCGTGTGGACGCCGGTCACCTGGCGCGAGTTCACCGACCAGGTGCGCGCGCTGGCGGCCGGCTTCATCGGCGCCGGGATCGAGCCGGGTGATCGGGTGGCGCTCATGTCGCGGACCCGCTACGAGTGGACGCTCGTCGACTTCGCCATCCTGACCGCCGGTGGCGTCACGGTGCCGATCTATCCGACGTCGTCACTCGAACAGGTCGAGTGGATCCTCGGCGACTCCGGCGCGGTCGCCATCGTCGCAGAGACCGACGAGCACGCCGAGATGGTGACGCAGGCGCGTGCCAAACTGCCCGCGCTCAAGTACCTGTGGGTGATCGCGGGCCGCAAGTTCGACGGGCTCACCGAGGTGACGAGCCACGGTGTGGACGTCAGCGCCGATCAGGTCGAGGAGCGGCGCGCGACGCGGTGCGCCGACGACCTCGGCGAGATCGTCTACACGTCCGGCACGACCGGGCGACCGAAGGGCTGCATGCTCAGCCACGGCAACATCGTCGCCAACGCCTACAACTGCATGCAGAACGACGGCTTCAAGCGGGTCTTCACCGAGAACCACTCGACCCTGCTCTTCCTCCCGCTGGCGCACAGCTATGCCCAGGTCATCCAGTACGGTGCGCTCCACTCCCGTACGGTGCTCGGGCTCGTCGACATGACCGACGCGGTCGTCGAGTTGCCCGCATTCCAGCCGACGGCCGTGCTGTCGGTGCCGCGGCTGTGGGAGAAGGCCTACAACGCCGCGAAGCACAAGGCCGCCGCAGAGGGCCACGCCAAGATCTTCGCCTTCGCTGAGGAGACTGCGATCGCCTACAGTCAGGCGCTCGACGCGGGCGGCGCGGGCATCGGCTTGCGCGTCAAGCACGCCTTATTCGATCGGCTCGTCTACCGCAAGCTGCGTGCCGCGCTCGGCGGCCGCGTGCAGTACGCGTGGAGTGCGGCCGCGCCGCTCGGGCCGCGGCTGGGACACTTCTTCCGCGGCGCGGGCATCAACGTCCTTGAGGGCTACGGCCTCACCGAGACCAGTCCGGCCACCAACTCCAACACGCCCGACGCGCAGAAGGTCGGCACGGTGGGCCTGCCCATCCCGGGATGCACGATCCGGATCGCGGCTGACGGCGAAGTGCTCGTCAAGGGACACATGGTGTTCCAGGGCTACTGGAACAACGAGACCGCGACCAAGGAAATGGTCGACGAGGACGGCTGGCTGTACACCGGCGACCTCGGCGAGCTTGACGACGACGGATTCCTGACGATCACCGGGCGCAAAAGGGACCTCATCATCACGTCCGCGGGCAAGAACGTCGCGCCGTCCGTGCTCGAGGATCGGCTGCGCGCGCACTGGCTGATCAGCCAGTGCCTGGTCGTCGGCGACAACCAGCCCTACATCGCGGCGCTCGTCACCGTCGACCCGGAGTCGTTCGAGCAATGGAAGTCCGACCACGGCAAGCCGAAGGACGCCACGGTCACCGGTCTGCGCGACGACCCCGATCTGGTCAGCGAGATCCAGGCAGCCGTCGACGAGGCCAACAAGGCGGTGTCCCGGCCGGAGTCGATCCGCAGGTTCCACATCCTCGCGGACGACTTCACCGAGGCCGGTGGCCAGTTGACGCCGACCCTCAAGGTCCGCCGCAACGTCGTCCTCCAGCAGCACGCCGATGCGGTCGACACCCTCTACAGCTGACGTTCGCGCCTGTAGGTTCGCCCCCGTGACGCAGGCTGCGGACGAGACCGAGGCCCGGCTCGAGGGACACGGCGGCGACCTTGCGGTGGTAGTCGCGCAGGCGCACGGCGTGGAGCGCATGTTCACCCTCAGCGGCGCGCACGTCTTCCCGATGTACGACAGCGCGGTGAAGGCGGACCCGCCGATGCCGATCATCGACGTCCGGCACGAGCAGACCGCCGTGTTCGCCGCGGAGGCGACGGCGAAGCTCACCCGCCGCCCCGGGCTGGCGGTGCTCACCGCCGGTCCCGGTGTGACCAACGGGGTGTCCGCGGTGACCACCGCGCACTTCAACGGGTCGCCGGTACTCGTCCTCGGCGGCCGCGCGCCAAGTCAGCGCTGGGGAAGCGGCGCGCTGCAGGAGCTGGATCACCCGCCACTGCTGGCCTCAGTCACGAAGTACGCCGGCACGGTGCACGACGTCGGCCGGCTCGCGGCGAGCGTCGACGAAGCGCTCCGGCTGGCCCAGCTGCCGCACCGTGGCCCGGTGTTCCTCGACGTCCCGATGGACCAGCTCTTCTCCCACGCGGAATGTTCCGTGTCGAGCATCGCCGGGCCGGCGACCACCCCCGTCGAGCCGGACTCCGACGACCTCGCCGCGATCGCGGACCTGCTTGCCGCCGCCGAGCGGCCGGTGCTGCTCATCGGCTCGGACGTGTGGGCCGACGGTGCGGAGAAGGCCGCTCTGCGGCTCGTGGAGACCGCCGGGCTGCCGCTGATCGCCAACGGGATGGGCCGCGGCATCGTCGCGGCCGGGCACCCGATGCTGGTCACCCGCGCGCGCAAGCGGGCCTTCGGCCAGGCCGACCTGATCGTCGTCGCAGGCACGCCACTGGACTTCCGGCTCGGCTACGGCGTCTTCGGCGGCAAGGGCGGCGCCGCGCCGGCCCGTGTCGTCCACCTCGCCGACTCCCGCGACCAGCTGGCGTCACACGTCGATCTGGCCGGCTCGGCCGCTGGCGACCTCAGCCTGGTGCTGGACGGCATCCGCGACGCGTGGGCGCGACTGGCACGGCGTCCGTCCTACGCCGACTGGACGTCTGCCCTGCGGGCCGAGGCGGTCGCGGCGGTGGCCGCGGACGCCGCGATGCTCGGCGCGGACGCCGTTCCGCTGCACCCGGGCCGCGTCTACGGGGAGCTGCTGCCACGGCTGGCTGAGGACGCGGTCGTGATCGGCGACGGCGGCGACTTCGTGTCGTTCGCCGGCCGGTTCGTCGAGCCCGCCCGGCCGGGCGGCTGGCTCGACCCCGGGCCGTTCGGCTGCCTGGGCACCGGGCTGGGTTACGCCATGGCGGCCCGGCTGGCGAGGGCGTCCGCTCAGGTCGTGCTGCTGCTGGGTGACGGCGCCGCCGGATTCTCGCTGATGGACGTCGACACGCTGGTTCGGCACCGGCTGCCGGTCGTGATGATCGTGGGGAACAACGGCGTCTGGGGGCTCGAGAAGCATCCCATGCAGTTCCTGTACGGCTACGACGTTGCCGCCGATCTGAAGCCGGCCACCCGCTATGACGACGTCGTCTGGGCGCTCGGCGGAGCCGGTGAGACGGTCACCAGGCCAGATCAACTCGGTCCCGCGCTCGACCGCGCGTTCGCCTCGGGTGTCCCCTACCTGGTCAACGTGATTACCGACCCGGCGATCGCTTACCCGCGTACGACGACGGGGATCTGACCGATGCCGATCGCGGACCTGCGGGGATGCTGAGTTCGCTGTCGTCGGCGCTCTGACGCCGGCGGCATCGGCCGAGAATCTCCGTCGACCTCGAAGGCGACAGTGCCTCACGCAGCCAGGACGACGTCATCTATCGCGACGAACTCGAGCGGCTAAGCGGCAACGGCCTCACCGTGCACGCGCTGACCGATTCGCAACCACCCGGGTGGACGAGCTACGCGCGGCGTGTCGTCGCCGAGATGCTGGCCGAGGTCACGCCTGCGCCGGCCAAGCGGCCGCGTTTCTACGCATGCGGACCGACGCCGTTCGTCGAGGCTGTGGCCGAGGCGCTCGTGCAGCTCGGACACGATCAAAGAGCGATCAAGACCGAACGCTTCGGACCCACGGGACGGTGACATGGACGAGCTGATGCTGGACGGCAACGCCGTTGCTGGGTTGCTTCAGCAGGTGTTCGCCGTCGAGATGACAACCGCGATCGGGACCTGTGGCGGCTGCGGTGCAACCAGACCGGTCGCCGCCGCGCACCTCTACCGAGGCGCCGGCATCCTGCTCCGCTGCCCACACTGCGACAACACGCTCGCGAAGATCGTCAAGAGTGATTCGCGGGTTTGGATCGACTTCGCCGGTATTCGAACTGTTGAAGTCGTGGTTTAGCCGGCGCGCTAACCAGTCTTCCTCCGATGAGTTGGGGGAGACCGGGGCGAAGGCCAGGATCTTCCACGGGCGCGATGGGCGGGCGGGAGGTCCAGACTTGTCCTGTCCTCAATCAAGGAACAGGCATCGCCGGTTGGTCCAAGGCCGACCCGACCGTGCTCACCCGCAACCGCCAGCAATGTGCTGCACGCGGTCAACACCATCGCCGCGGCATCGGGCTCGACGACGACATCGATCTGCTGGCCGATGCGGCCGACGTCACGTAGCCAACACGACGGCGCGCCGAGGCCGTAGTCGGCGGCGACCTGGTGAATCGCGGCGGACCCCAAAATGGGCCCCCAACCAATGCCCACTATTGCCACAGCGGCCCAGTTCAGCGCCAGCCATGCCCATAAGATGTTTCGCTAATACAGTGAGTCGTGGCATGGAATTTGGCTTGCCGGTAGGACAATCCTTGTGTGGCAGTGTCGGCGGGCTCACAACGGTCTGGGACCGGCAGGCGGGTAGGGCCGCGGCGCGACTTGCAGGCACTGAGGGAGCGGCGGATGGCTGCGGCGGACATGTTCGCCCGCGGCAAGCGGCAGGTCGATGTGGTCGTCGAGTTGGGTGTGTCGGCGCAGACGGCCTCGCGGTGGTACCGGGCCTGGTCTGAGGGTGGTCGGGCCGCGCTGACTGGCGCCGGTCGGGCTGGGCGCAGGCGCAAGCTGTCTGAGGAGCAGTTGGCCGTGGTGCAGGCCGCGTTGGAGAAGGGCCCGCGGGCGAACGGCTTCTCGACCGAGATGTGGACGCTGGCCCGGGTGCGCGAGGTGATCGAGACGGTCAGCGGGGTGCGCTTCTCGCCGACGCAGACGTGGACGATCCTGCGGGAACGGCTGGGCTGGAGCCAACAACGCCCGGCCCGGCGGGCGGTCGAACGTGACGATGCCGCGATCGCCACCTGGGTGAAGCAGGATTGGCCGCGCATAAAAAAGGCGCGCGGCGCCGCGGCGCCTGGATCGTCTTCCACGACGAAAGCGGATTCTCCCTCCTCCCGCCGGTGAGAGCGACCTGGGCGCCGAAAGGCCGCACACCGGTGCGGCGGCACCGGTTCAGTTGGGCCCGGCTGTCGATGTCCGGCGCGCTGGCCTACCAGCCCGACAAGAGCCAGGCGGCGCTGGTGTTCCAGATCACCGAAGGCTCCTACAACACCGAGTCGCTGATCTGCTTCCTCACCGACCTGCACCACCATTTCGGCGGCGAGAAGATCACCTTGATCTGGGACAACCTGCCCTCGCACAAGTCCAAGGCGATGAAGGCCTGGATCGCCACCCAGTCCGGCTGGCTACGCGTCGAGCGGCTACCCGGCTACGCCCACGACATCAACCCGATCGAGCAGGTGTGGGGCAACGTCAAACAGGTCGAGCTGGCCAACCTCTGCCCGGACACCATCGACCAAGCCCACACCGCGGCCGAGTCCGGACTGCAGCGCGTCGGCTCCAGCTACGACCTGTGCTTCGCCTTCCTCGCCCACACCGGCCTCTCGCTATGACCATCAATCACCAAATTACCGAAGATCTTTAATTGCGTCTGATTCCTCCCGTTCCCACCACAACCCGCACTGGCAGTGTGGAGACTCGGAGGTGCGACGCCGCGCGAGATCCGTCTCGATCGGCGCGGCAGTTGAGTTGACGATCCGTGAGATCGAGACGCGCAGATGAGACGTTCTAGCGCGTCGGCGCGACAAGATCGACGCGTTGTATTGCGGGTGTCGCGCGATTGGCTCGACACGCCCGTGCCCTGCACGACTTGATCACCCTTGCCAGCCAAGCCGGTTGAAACCGTCCGGACGCCCGTAAGAAGTCATGGATCGCGGGGGCTAGGTCGGAGGCGGGATCGCCGCTCGGTCTGCGCGCTCGATGGCGCGCGCCAGCCCGACGCGCGATGAGACATCGATCTTGTGGAAGATGTTGCGAAGGTGGGTCTCAACGGTCTTCTGGCTGAGGTACAGCTGCGCGGCTATTTGCGCGTTGGTCTTGCGGTCGACGACGAGCCGTGCCACCTGCAGTTCGCGTTCGGTTAGGGACTCGATGGCGGCTGCGTCGGTCTTACCTGGCCGCGTGCGCCGGTGCGCGCGGTGACCGAGCTTTCCCAGCTCTCGCTCCGCCTCGTTGCGGTAGCGCAGCGCACCGCAGGCGTCGAGTTCCGTGGCCGCGCGCTGAAGCTCGGCGATGGCGCGGTCGCGTTCACCGGCTTGGGCGAGTGCGCGACCCGCAACTGTGCGCGACAGGGCTGTCTCGATCGGAGCCTGAACTTGCTCAGCGGCGGTGGCGGATGCCAGTGCGAGCGCGGCGCCGCGAGCCGGGTCACCGTCATGCAGAGCAACGGCCGCGGCGGCTCGTTGTGCCCAGGCGGCAGCGAGTGGGAGCGGCATGGTCGCAGCCCTGGCCTCGGCGCTTGCGGCCGCACGCTCCGCCTCGTCGCGCCGTCCGAGCGCGAGCCAGCAGCGCGTCAGCAATTCGAGGCAGTAGGCCCTCCAGCCGCCGGGGATGAGGGTCAGCTCCTCGCCACCCGCCGAGCCGAGGAGTAGCTGGACCGCTTCGGCGGTTTGCCCGGTTGCGAGCAGGGCGCTGGCCAGCCGTACCGCCGCCCAGGCCGCGACGAAGCCTTCGTCGAGGTCGTGCGTGAGGTCGACGCTTTCTTGTGCGGTGGTCACGGCGACGTCCAGATCGCCGACGGCCACCGCGACGACGGAGCGGTTGAAGAGGCTTCCCGCGAGAGCCTGCGCATTGCCCGCCAGTCGCGCCGCCTCGATTGCCCCGTCGAGCAGCTCGGTCGCCTCGGCCAGCTTGCCGCGCACGTACCAGACTCTGCCGAGAATCTGATACAGGACACGGAAGAGCTCGCCTTGCCCGCTCGCGCGGGCGAGGGTGAGCGCGCGGCTGGCGTGAGCGTCGGCCTCAGCGTAGAGGTCTAGGTAGAGCTCTGCGGCGGCGAGCCAGGCCGCTGCGTCGAGGCGGCGCGAGAGTTCGTCGTCGGAGAGGCTATCAACGAGCGCCGCGGCGTCGGCGTGGTGGGAACGCGCCTGTTCGCCCGCTCCGGTCATGGCCGTGGCGAGCGCAGGCATCGCGACGGCGGCCGCCGTCAGTGCTGGGTCTCCGAGCACTCGGGCGGCGCTCACCGCACGCTCCGCCCAGTCGTGCATCAACTCGTAGTGGGAGCGGTAGAACTCGTTTACCGCCAGCTCAATCATCAGATTCACGGCTTCGCCCGAGGCCGGCTCTGCCAAGCCACCGAGCGCGTTGATGAGATGCGCGTGCGCCTGCTCGTACTGCCCGAGGCGGTGCTCCATATTCGCGCACGCGGTCGTGAGTGTGATGCGCTGCGCGATCGACTCGTCGGGTAGGTTCGCCAGGCCCTGGAGCAGCGTGTCGCGGCTGTCTGCGAACTGGCCGGTCGCGGCCAACGCATCGGCATGGGCGAGCAAGAGCTCGGCGCGCTGCTGCTGTGGCGCGGTCTGCGGGAGCAGCCGCAGGGCTGCCGCGAACCAGTGTGCTGCGGTTGCCGGGGCGAGCCGGGTCGCCGCGTCGCCAGCGTCGCGGAGAACAGAGACCGCGGCGAGGTCGCCTTCGCGCGCGGAGCGCTCGATGTGGTGTGCGCGGGCTGCCGCAGTTGCTCCACGCGCCGTGAGCGCCGCGGCGCACCGCTCGTGCGCACCCAGCCGCCAGCCACCCGGCGCGGCCTCGTAGATCGCGCGTCGTACGAGCGGATGCCGGAAGCGAAAGCGCCGCGGTACGTCGGTCGGGCGAATGAGATCGAACCGCAGCAGATCATCGATTGCACTTATCGCCGAGTCCTCCGAGGTCGCCGCGACGGCCGCGGCCAGCTCCGGTTCAAACGGGTCGCCGGCCACCGCCGCACCTTCGAGTACCACCCGCGCCGACTCGGGCAGCAATGCGAGCTCTTCGGTCAGCGCAGCGGCGACCGCAGTTGGAACTTCGATCGCCAGCGACATCTCGGCAACGGAAGCGGACCTAGCCGGGCGGCCCGGTGCGCGTGCAAGTTGCTGGAGGTAGAACGGGTTGCCGCCGCTTTCCTCATGCAGAGCAGCGATCTCGGTGTTATCGACGGCGTCTCCGAGAAACTCTCGGACATCGCCGAGACTGAATGCGCCGATCTCGATCCGGGTCAGCCGATCTTCGCGCTGCGCTCGCTCGAACGCGGCAATTAGTCGCTCCGGCAATTGGTACGGACGCACGGCCGCCGCAGTGAGCACCGCGGCGGCCGGCGGCCGGCGCAGCAGCGCCCCGAGCAGTTCCACTGACGCCGCGTCGGCCCAGTGGAAGTCGTCGAGGATGAGTACGAGCGGATTCGTCGCGGCGAGTTGCACGAGAAGTGCGCGGACGGCGCGATGGCTGCGGTAGCGCTCGTGCTGCAGCGCCACCTCGCGTTCGACCGCGAGCGCCGATAGTGACGGGAAGACGTGCGCGAGCTCTGCTTGCACGTCATCGCCGAGTAACGCCTGCCGTTTCGGCTCGAAGCTCCCGATGTACTCATCCAGCGCGTCTATGAAGACGGAGAACGGCAAGTTCCGCTCGAGTTCTGAGGCGGAGCCGGACAGGACCAGGTGCCCGACCGCTTCGGCGCGGCCGGCGAGTTCCTTGAGCAGCCGCGTCTTGCCGATGCCCGGCTCGCCCACCAGTGCGATCGCGCCAGGGCGGCCTAGATCGAGTTCAGCGAGAGCCGCGTCGATGGAAGCTAGTTCATCGGCGCGGCCGACCAGGTGCTCGGCCACCACGGCATTGTCCCTCCACCGCAGGCGAAGTCAGGGTCAGCCGCCAAGAATTGAGGGTGCGGTATCAGGGTTGGCGCCCGATGTCAGCGTGGGCCCGCGGCCGCACCATCGGTTCATGTCCCGCTACCTACTTCACCACCGCCACCACCCGGACGAGTGCGGCATCGTATTCGCCTCGTTCAAAGGTGAACAGAGCCCGCTTCGCCACCGGGACACGCTCGTCTCCTGCCGCTCGGGCGGACACGAGATCTGGTGGACGGTGGACGCCGCAACAGAGGCGGACGCACTCCAACTGCTGCCCTTCTACGTTGCACAGCGCACGACCGCCACGCACGTAAGCGAGGTCGAGATCCCATGAACAGCAGTGCACAACCCCAGCCCGCGGGGTCGCGGAAGCGCTGCTCAACTGCCTCACCGCAGGGCTGGTCTGGCAGGTCGTACACGCGGCGGCGATCCGCATCGCCGAGCAAAGGTCCATGCGGTGGCCGACGCTCCGTGCCCCTAGCGCGCATTGAAGGTAACTGCGGTGGAGAGGGGGTTTGGCCATGAGCCAGACAACGAGCGCCGATGGAGCGCGCCGCCGGGATGGTGCGCCAGTTCCTCAAGACAGAGCGTCCGAGCCACGCCAAGCAATCGGTTCCAACCCTAGCCGAACCCGACGGCCTCGAGTCGTGTCGTTGGTCTCGGCAAGCATCCTCTGCGTAGTCGCGCTGGTCTTGGTTGCCGGTGGCGGGTGGGCGTTGTGGAAGGACCGCGTAGACCGTGACAGCAAGGGCTTCGTGACCTTAGGGACCACCGAGCTGAGGACCGGGCAGTACGCGATCGTCGGGGACCTGCGGGGCGACGGTCCCAGTTGGCTGTACGGGTCGACGGTGCTAGGAGATGCCCGCGTCCGCGCCACGTCGCAGACCGAGCAGCCGCTGTTCATCGGGATCGCGCGCAAGGACGACGTCTTCGGTTATCTGCGAGGAGCCGGGTACGCGACGATCGACAGCTTCGAGGTCCGGGCCGACACGACCCACGCGGGTGGGGCACCGTCCGGACCACCATCCCCCGAGCCGATTTGGGCGGCGTCAACGCAAGGCACCGGCCGGCAGACGCTGGTGTGGACGCCGCGCGCGGGTGACTGGCGCATCCTGTTCATGAACGCGGACGCCAGTGCCAACGTCGACGTTCGGGGCGACGCGAGCGCGAAGCTCCCGGTCTTGCCGTGGCTTGCCGGCGGCTTCTTGATCATCGGAGGAGCCGCAGGGTCCATCGGCGCATGGGTTCTCGTGCGCGCCATCCGCCGCAACCACTCGTCCCAGTCCGAACCGGACAAGTCGACAGCGGACGTGTCCCAGTAGGTGCTCGAGGCTGAGCGGCCCGAGCGGACGAGGACCCGGTCTGCCCGACAGCACAGCGGAGGAGGTGAACGGAATGAGTCAGCAAGCGACGACATCGACAGAGAAGATCGACGTCAAGGGCGGTCACCTCGTGGAGAAGGTCAAGGAGCTGGTCCACGAAGGCAACGTTCGTCGGATCATCATCAAGGACTCCGCCGGAAAGACCGTGATTGAGGTCCCGGTGACGGTCGGCGTGGTCGGCTTGTTCGTCGCGCCCACCATGGCCGCGATCGGCGCGCTCGCCGCGCTCGCCGCGGACTACTCGATCGACGTCGAACGAGAGACTCCCGACTCGACAGACACCGGCGTCTCTCCGCCGGCGTAGGTAATGCGGGCGTGCCACGCGCCACGGTTTTGACCGTCGTGTGACGGCAAGAGAGGAGAGAACCATGGAGAGCTACAGGAGTCTCCTGGAACGGTATGTCGAGCGGTACAACGCGGGTGATCTCGACGGGGTCATGGATCTGTACGCCGAGGACTCCACCCAGTTGATGCCGGATGGCACGTTCGAGGGCCGCAGCGCCATCCGCGACCGTCTCGCCACGGAACTGGCCGCGTTCTCGGATATCGCCCATCGCTACGTCAGCTACGTCGAGGAGGGCGACGCGTTCGCCGATGAGTGGGTGTTCGTGGGGACACATACCGGTCCGCTCGCGTTGCCCGACGGCACCGAGCTGCCTGCGACCGGCAAACGCGTGGAGGTGCCGGGCATGGAGTTGGTGCGAGTCCGGGACGGCAAGATCGTGGTCGACAACCTGTACTACGACACCCTTTCCGTCGCGGCCCAGCTCGGTCTTCTGCCGCAAAGCGTTCCTACAACGGATTGAGGTGAGCCGACGATGCCGACGATGAAGGAAGCGGCTTCCGCGTTCCTGGCGAACAAGCGGATCGCGGTGACAGGCGTATCGCGGAAGCCCAAGGATCACGGAGCGAACACCGTCTTCAAGCGCCTGCGCGACCGCGGGTATGAGGTGTTCGCGGTCAACCCGAACGCAGACCAGGTTGAAGGTGTCCACTGCTACCACGACCTGAAGAGCATCCCCGGAGGCGTCGACGCTGTGGTGATCGCCACCGCGCCCCGAAGGGCCGAGGCCACCATGCGCGAGTGCGCCGAGCTCGGGATTAAGCAGGTGTGGATGCATCGGGGTCCCGGCACGGGCAGCGTCTCGGACGCCGCCACGAGCTACGGCAGGCAGCAGGGGATCACCGTGATCGACGGTGGGTGCCCGCTCATGTTCGAACCGACCGCAGACTTCGGGCACAAGGTCATGCGGGTGATCTACCGGGGGCACGTTCCCAAGACCGTCTGACCGCTGACGCATGTCGAGCGGACGTCAGGTCACCCGAGGAGAGGAGGAAATCATGGCCTACTTGGAAGTCATCGCTCGCGCCAAGGTGCGTCCGGGTCAACTTGAGGGGGTCAAGGCCCAAGCGGCCGAGATCGTCCGGGTGAGCCGGGAGCAGGACACGCACACGCTGCGATGCGACTGGTTCATCAACGAGGACGGAACCGAGTGCGAGGTCCACGAGATGTTCCCGGACGAACAGGGGCTGATCGAGCATCAGATGCACATCATGCAGGCGCGGATGGTCCTGTTCCGCGACTACGCGTCAGACCACCGGTCGACCCTCTACGGCGAGGTCTCGCAGGACTTCCTCAACCTCGTCAAACAGCGGATGGGCGCGGCGCCAGCCGTCTTCTCCTTCCTGCAGGGACTCGAACGGGCGGCAACAGTCCAGCCACCGGCGCCCAGGACGACCGGGTCCGAAGACATTGAGGGGGGAGGTGTCATGGGACATCTGGAAGTGCACGCGCAGCTGAAGATCCGACCAGGTCAACTGGACAGGTTCAAGGCCCAAGTGGCCGAGCTCATGCGGCTGACCCGGCAGAAAGACACGCAGACCATCCGTTACGACTGGTTCATCAACGAGGACGGAACCGAGTGCGAGGTCCACGAGGGGTACCCGAGCGGACAAGGTCTGATCGAGCACAACACACACGTCATGGAGGCGCGGGCGATCCTGTTCGAGAAGTACGCGTACGACCACCGGATGACCGCCTTCGGCGAGGTCTCCCAGGAGCTCAGGGAGCTCGCCAACAAGCACGCCGGAGGAATCGGCGTGTACTCGTTCCTCCAAGGCCTCGAAACCGCGGCGGCTGTCTAGGCGTCGAGGAAAGGGCGTGACGGCATGGCCGGCACCCGCGGGCTGGAACGGCTGACCGCGTCGGACCTGTTCCTGCTGCTGTGGGAGGACTACGGCTGGTCCACCGACATCGGTGGGCTCGCGATCCTCGACGGCACAAGCCTGCTCGACGAGGACGGGAACGTTCGGGTCGACGCGGTCCGGCGAGACCTCGAGCCGAGGCTGCACTCGGTGCCTCGCTTCCGGCAGCTGCTGTGCCGGCCTCGCCTCGGGCTGGGCTGGCCGCTGTGGGTCGACGCTCCCTCGTTCAATCTCGCCGACCACGTCCGCGTTCACCCGCTTGCCGCGCCGGGCGACCAGGACCAGCTGCTGCGGACATGCCAGCAGCTGGCCCGGCGACCGTTCGATCCCGCCCGGCCGCTGTGGGAGCTGTGGCTGCTGCCCGGTCTGCCCGACCGACGGGTCGGCGCGTTGTTGAAGCTGCATCACGTTCTCGCCGACGGCCCCGCCGCGATGGCCGCCTTCGGGGCGCTGCTCGACCAGACCGCCGACCCGCCCGACCAGGGTGCACCGCCGTGGACGCCGGCACCGTCCCCGTCCCCCGGTGAACTGCTGCGCGACAACCTGCGACGCCGCCGACAGGAACTAGGGCGCGGGTGGTCGGGCCTGGTCGACCCGAGCAGGACGCTGCGCCTGGCGCGACGCGCGTTGCCGGCGTGGCGGGAGGTGCTCACCGAGAAGCCTGCCCCACGGACCAGCCTCAACCACCCGGTAGGCCCCGAGCGCCGACTGGCCATCGTCCGCGGCCGCCTCGACCCCGCCAAACGAATCGCCCATGTGCATCACGCTAAGGTCAACGACGTGGTGCTGGCCGCAGTCGCCGGCGGCCTGCGCCAGCTGCTCGCGGGCCGCGGCGAGGACGTCGAAGGTCTCGTCCAGCGCGCGATGGTGACAATCTCCCGCCACGAACAACGGCCCGGGGACGCGCGAGGCAACAAGCCCGGGTGGATGATGGTGCCGCTGCCGCTCGGTGAGCCGGACCCGGTGGGCCGGCTCACGTTGATCGCCGCACACACAGGTGCACGCAAGGACAAGGCTCGCCCCGAGGCGGGCAGCGGGATCTTCCGATTCGTCGCCGGCCAGCGCGTCTGGTACCGGCACTTTCCGCGGCAGCGGTCAGTGAACCTGGTCATCAGCAACATGCCGGGTCCGCCGATGCGGCTGTATCTCGCCGGCGCGGCGCTGCTGGAGGTGTTCCCCTTGCTGCCGCCGATGGGCAACCTGACACTCGTCGTCGCCGCCCTGTCCTACGCCGGCCAGATCAACATCACCGCCGCCGCCGACCAGGACAGCTGCCCGGACGTAGAGGTGTTCGCCGACGGGGTGCGCAGCGCACTGTACGACCTCGAGCAATCGGTCGGTGGGTTTGCGACAGGCGGTCGGGCTGACGCCACGGAGTCGTTACCGCAGGCCGTCGGCGAAGCAGCCGTCGTAGGAGGCCAATGATGGGTTACGTCAGGTCGGACGGATGCGACCTTTACTACGAGGAGGCGGGCGACGGCGCACCGATCCTTCTCATTCCCCCGGCCGGCACGATCGCCTCAACCTGGGGTCCCGTCACCGACGAGCTCGCCCGGATCGGACGCGTGATCACCTACGACCGTCGCGCTTACGCCCGCAGCGGCGGCGAACCGGTCCGCTCGGTCTCCAGGCACACGGCCGACGCCGCCGCGATCCTGGAGTACCTGCGGGCCGCGCCCACCGTCGCCGTCGGTACCAGCGCCGGCGCGACGATCGCCGTCGACCTCGCGGTGCGCCGCCCGGACCTCCTGCAGGCCGTCATCGCGCACGAGGCGGCCTGGCGAGCCAGTCGTCACCTACCGAACCCGTCCCAGGCCGCAGCGGTGGCCAAGATCGGATGGCTGGCCCTCCGCGGCCGATACGGCGACGCCGCCGACACCCTCTTGCGCGCCGCCTACTCCTACCGTGACGGCGGAACCGCGTGGGACGCCTTCCCCGAGGAATGGCGGCGCGCCGGCAGGGACAACGCTCGGGCCGCCCTGTGGGACTTCCGAAACTCGATCGGCAACTATCCATCACCGACCGACCTCGCGACCATCAAGGTCCCCGTCCTATGCACCTACGGCGCACGCAGCCCCCACAACATCATCCGCCTGACCCGATCACTCGCCACCGCCATCCCCACCGCAACAACGCATCAAATCGACGGAGCCGGACACGCAGCCCCCTTCGATGCACCATCCAACTTCGTGCAGCTAATCGCCGACACCATCACCTCCCAAGGGCTTCG
Source organism: uncultured Actinomycetota bacterium (assembly GCA_963748415.1). Lineage (GTDB taxonomy): Bacteria > Actinomycetota > Actinomycetes > Mycobacteriales > Jatrophihabitantaceae > CAVVJA01. The sequence goes on from CAVVJA010000021.1 coordinate 287,019, forward strand.
GGCGCTCGGGTGATAGCGGCAAAGACCTAAACCTCGACTGACGAGACGCGGCGAGAGAACTCCGAATACCCGCATCGCCTCTGACAACTGATCGGGTCGAAGGTCTCAACCCCAAAGGTGACCCGAGCGCATCGTTGGTCGCGCCCACAGCCGTGAGGACAGTGTTGCCGTCGCTTAGCCACGTCAGGCGGGAACGACGGCCGCGCAGATCGTCGGTCGCGACACACGGTCGTCGTGATCGCGAGCGGCAGGTTGTCGGTGATCAGGCCGATCTTGACAGTCATCGTGCGTGGTGACTTCGCGGGAGACGTCCCACCCCGGTTCTACGGCTTTCGCGGGCTTGCGATCAGAAGCCAGCCCCGCCACAGGGATGATTCCCTCGCCCATCAGCTCGAGCGGGCGAATCGATGCAGCGCCGGCGACGACGCCCTGCGCGTGCACGATGCCCAGCTCGGCGAACCGCTTCAACTCGCCGAGGATGCCGTCGACGTGTTCGCCGTTCGGCCCTAGGTCGAAGCGGAACTGGATCGTCTTATCGATCTCCTCGTAGCCGCGGCCGACCGAGGCGCAGTGCTCGCGGAGCACGTCGAATCTTGCGCGCGACCCCGATGCCCAGCCAGGCACGGCCCTCGGACAGCACGTCGAGGGTGGTGACGCAGTTGGCCACCAGCCCCGGCTCGCGGTAAACCACCGCGGTCACCCACCACACCAACTCGACCCGCGTCGTGCACGCCGCGAGATAGCCGAACGTGGTGTACGCCTCCAGCATCGCGTGCTCGGGCGGGCCGAACACGCCGATCTGCGAAACGTGATCCATCGCGCTGACCCGAGCAGACATTCATGCCGTGCATGCCGCGTCCGTGATGGAGGATGTTCCGGTGCGGGGCCCCGCCAAAACGAGCTGGCAACCGGCGTCCTCGGAGGTGTGATGTGGTGGAGAATGTTCTCTACGAGGAACGCGATCGAATCGCATTCGTGACGTTGAACCGCCCCGAGGCAAAGAACGCGATCGATCCGCAGATGCATGAGGCCCTTTGCGGCATTTGGACCGAGTTCCGCGACAACGACGAGGTCGACGTGGCCATCCTCACAGGGGCGGGCGATGCGTTCTGCGCCGGTGCGGACCTACGCACTTTCGTGCCGGCGAACTACGTCAACGCCTCACCCAGCAGGGTTCGCGAGATCGTCGATCTCGGTATCGGCGGGTTGACGAGGGGGCTGCACAAGATCCGCAAGCCGGTGATTGCAGCGATCAACGGCTGGGCCCTGGCCGCCGGGCTGGAGCTGGCGTTGGCGTGCGACCTTCGCATCGCGTCCGACCGTGCGGTGTTCGGCTCGTTCGAGGCCCGCCGTGGATTTCACCACGGCGACGGCGGGATCGTCAGATTGGTCAATACCTGCGGGGCTGGCGTAGCGATGCACCTCGTCCTCACCGCTGAGCCGATCGACGCACAGCGGGCTCTGCAGTGCAACCTCCTGTCGAAGGTGGTGCCACACGATCAACTGCTGGCAGAAGCGGAACTGCTGGCGCGACAGATCATGCGCAACTCGCAGCGCGCTGTCCGATCGGCAAAGGAAACCATCCTCGAGGTGATCGGCAAGCCCCTGGACGATCAGCTGCGGATCGAGGCTTGGAACTCCTATACCTGCGTTGATCGCGATGAGGCAGCGGCGCTGCTGGAGGCGTTCTACGACAAGGCAGATGCGGGACGAGCCGGGACGAAGCCAACCGCACTCTGAACGCATGAACCTTTCGCACGCGGCTCGGATCCTTTGGAGGACTTCGCGGCCTCGAGAGATAGGACGCGATTCGGCCCCGGCACAAGACCCCCACGAGCGGCAGCGGACGTCAATCAGCACCGAGTCCCGTGCCGCGCACACACCGCACATAAGAACCCGCCACTGCCGGCAGCCGGCTCCATAACAGCTGCGCCCCGAATCGGCGATCCCGGTAGCCTCAACGACGTGGCCGGCGAACTACCGGTCGATGCGCGCAACACCGTCGTTCTGGTCGCCGAAACGATAAGGGCGTTGTTCGGTCCACGCGCGCAGATCGGACTGTATGCAGGCGTCGCTTCCCCCCAGGTGATTTTGGCAAACAGAGCGATCTGCATGCCGAATTGAGTACGGAAGGCCCTGGGTCGAAAGGTGTGGCGGAGAGGTCTTGGGCGCCCGGGTGTAGACGGTGGGCCGCGACCGCGTCAGCGCGCCGAAGCAACTTGATCCTGGGTCAGGGTTGCGAATGAGCGGTTCTCAGCTGAGCCGGAACTGGGAGCTCCGGGAGAACTATCCGTTGGAAGCTATCCCTACTCTGTGGCCTTGTGCGTCCGCGAATACCCCGAAACTCGTGCCCGGAACGTGCTGGGCTGGTTGAACGATGCTGCCACCGACTTGTTCTGCTCGGGCCAGCGTTGCCTCGACATCCTCGGGAGCGACGAAGAACAGGACTTCGTCCTCCGCGCTCTGGCGCGGGCTGATGGCGACGAAGGTGCCGCCTTGGACGCCTGTATCAAAACGTGTAGCGAGGGAAGGCGCCTTCGGAGCAATCTTCCAGCCGAACAGGTCGGCGAAGAACCGACGCGTGACATCGGGGTCCTCGGAAGGGATCTCAGCATGTAGGACTGGATGAGCCATGGGAGTCTCATTCGCACCCGGGCTGGGTGGGTCGCTGCAGAGGGCCTGTTGTCCGCCCCACGATTTGGATGGCACGACCCGACGAACGGCCCGGCCCCAAAACGACAGCCGCCGCGCACCGGAGCTGGTGCGGATCGATTGCTCCGCGACGGGGGGCGGGCAGCGGCACACCGGGACACCCCTGCCAGCGGTCTGGGTCTAGATCAGGACGAACCTGCCGGCTCACCGTCGGCGGGGAATAGGCTTACGACCACTCGCATCGTCTCGCCCACGAGCCCGCGTCACACCAGCGGGGTTGAATGGTCGAGCGGCGGGTCGACCACGTCGTGTCGTAGGCCGCTGGATCCCTCGCCGGTGCCCGTCGTCTTGCGCCGCGCGGTCCATTGCAGGCGCTCACCGCCGTGCCAGCGGCTCAGTTGGTCGCGCCGGGTGAGGGTCGCCCCCTCGCGCGGCACTTCCTCTTCGTACAGCCACGCCGGCCCAGCCGCGACGGCGTCGCGCAGGAGACGGCTCTCTGGATTCGCGGTCACCGGCGTGCCGTCGGGTCCAGGCTGGGCGAGCCGGCCCAGGACGAGCCGGAGGTTCCCGACCGGCGGCGCCTCGGCGATCCGGCGGGGTACCAGTGGGATCCAATAGTCCGGGACGGTGGTCTGAACGAGATAGTGCCGGCCGTCCGGCGCCGCGCCGGCCGGCTGGCCGGCCCGCTGCGTGGCGAACCAAGCGCTGCGCCGGTCCGCCGTCTCGCCGTCCCGCTCGACCCAGGCCTCGACCGCCCACGCCACCTCGCTCGAGGCCGCGCCCATCTTGCCCCACCAAGGGCCGGATTTCGTAACAACACGCGCACTCTGCGTTACGTTGCGGCATGGCCCGGCCTCTCATAGCGAGCGGAGTGTCGCGACCGTCGTCCGCGGCTCGGCGTCATGATCGAGGGCGAGGCGCGCGCTCAGTCCAGTCCACCCGGACGGCCCCGAGCGCCGCGCCGACGGCCATTGCGTCTCGCCTGATCGTCAAGCCGAGGTCGCCGACGAGGTAGCCGAACGCTGTCTGAAGTCGCCACCGGCGATGCAGATGCGCGCCGGTGCCTCCCGGGCACGCGCAGGCTGAGCGGTTGGCCACGACGAGCAGCCCAGGAGTTCTCGTCTCCCCCATCCGCACGCCGACCGAGCCATCAGACCGGACGACCATCCCCAGGGTTGTGCAGGTGCGCACCCCCATGTGCGTGGCCTCCCCTCGCAGTCATCCCGTCGCCAAGGTCAAGTGCGCTCGCTCCGCCACGATGCGTCATACGTGCAGAAGTGGATAATATCCAAGCAATGGATATTATCCCATCCTCGCCGGGATCTGCTGCGGCTACGCTCCATCGCGGCGGCGACCACGTCGCCCTCACGAATCCAAGGTGGCCTGACCGGTGAGCGTCGCAGCTACCACGACGCACGTCTGGGAACTCTCGACCGCATCGGTCGCTGCAGCGGCGGTTGGTGCACTCATCGGCGGCGAGCTCGTCGAGCGCGGCTTGGCCCAGCTGGAGGTCACCGGCTCGACGGCCATCAAATGCGTCGGTCGGGTCACGGGTGCCCTCGGCGGAATCGCCGCGGGCCTCGCCGCATGGCAGGCCGGCAGTTGGTGGCTCCTCCCGGCCCTGCTCGTCTGGGTGTACGTGCTCGCCGCGGCCGCGACCTGCGACGCCGCAACCCAGCGCATCCCGACAGCGCTCGTCCGGCAAGGAGCGGCCGCCGTCGCGATCCTCGGTCGTGCTTGCGTCCGCCGCCGCGGGCCAGTGGCGGTGGGCAGCACTTGCCGCCGTGTGCGCAGGCACCGCCGGCGTGATCCTCGCCGTCTGCTGGCGCTTCGCCGGCGCGGGCTTCGGCGATGTCCGGCTCGCCATACTCGGCGGCCTCGGCCTAGTCCACCCGACGCACGTCGGCCTGGTCGTCGCGGTGGCCGTGTTCATCCTGATCACCGTCACCCAGGTCACGGTCACGCTGGCCCGCGGCGGCAACCGGCACACCACCTTCCCGTACGGCCCGGCGATCGCGGCCGCGTTCGTCTTCGCCGCCGTGGTGTGATCGCTACCGGTTGCGGTCGATTGAGGCCCGTAACTCCGCCGGGGTCACGCCCAAGGTCGCGGCCAGCCGTTCCGCCGCATCGTCAGGCACCTTCGCCGCGCCCCGCGCCATGCGGTGGAGGGAGGTGTAGGAGATCTTGGTTGCCTCCGACAGCGCCTGCAGCGTCAGACCTGCAGCCATCCGTAACCCTGTGAAGGGCGGCGCGGCCGGGTCGACGTCAAACAGCGTCAGCGGATCCACGGACAGCACCCGGGCCAGAGTGGGAATGTAGGTAGCCGAGGGAGTGTCGATTCCGCGTTCCCAAGCGCCGATGCGGCCCTGCCACGCGCTGATCCGCCGTGAACGTTCGGCAGCCGACTCTTGCTTCAAGCGCGGTCTCCGCCCTTGCGTCGATGCCTCCTCGGCAAGCGTGGCCAACTCGAGCTGAGTGAGATTCGCGCGCTGTCTCGCTTCGAGGATCACCGACGCACGAAACCGGGGCGACCCCACCCTGTACTCCTATCGTGACCATCCGGTGTGGCTTGTCGGACAGTATCGCCACGCGCTATCGCCCCTCCGCGCAGCGGCGGGGCGGCAGGCCAGGACGGCCCGAGTTGGGAGTGGACGTCAACAAGGGGAGGGCCAGGGGCGCGAGTGTTCCGCGGGAGCGAGACTTGATCTTTACTGCGCTAGCAACACGCTAGCAGCGGACACGACCCAAGGCGTTCCGGGGCGCCCAGCGACGGCCCGAGGCGAGGATGCGACTCCCATAAACCCCAGTTCGGGTACCGTGTTTCGGTCTGGAGGGCTCGCATAGTGGCCTAGTGCGGCGGTCTTGAAAACCGCTAGGGCGCGGAAGCGTCCTCGTGGGTTCGAATCCCACGCCCTCCGCTGAATGCCCGTAATCTTGGGCCTGCAGCCTGCGGCTGCCGATCTTCGGGTGATCTACCGACTCCGACGCCGATCCGGACGTGATCGCGCGACTGAGCGAATACGAGCTCGCCGGCTACTGCCGCGATCTCGCCGACCAGGGCGACTACAGCGGGCTGTCCGACGTGGAACTGGCGACCGCATCAGCGAGGAATACCGAGACTCCGACAAAGCGGTGCTTGCGCTCTGGGACGCCCGCCATGGCGCGTGACCGCGACACGATCGTTTCGAGGACGGATGCGTGACCGGTGACGCCCGAGCAGCACCGCAAATGGCATCGCGACAGCACAGGCAGATTCGGCTTCAACCGCAACCGCAACGATGACGGCGGATTCGGCGTGGACTTTCCGCGCGATTTTGCCGCCAACCCGCACAGGCGTCCGGTCGACTACCTCACCGACGATGATCTCGCGGCGTGGGCCGAGACCGACCTGGACGACTTTCGCGCCGCCCGCGCGGCCATGGAAGGTGAGGCCGTCGAAATGGCGCACCCAAACGTGCCGGGCTCGCAGGGCTGCCTTGGTCGGTCCGTCCCCCATGGAGTACGAGCTGCCTCACGTGTACGCGCGGGATGTCGGATCGGGAGCCGGGAGTGCGTGTGTGGTCGCAGCTTGCGTAGCTCGCTGCATACCGAGGCCCTGCCGGGCGTGCCGGTGCCGGAACACATGCGGCACAGCAGCGCGGCATGACTGAACCCGAATGGCAAGGGATCTCTTGTTAAGAAAGGGGAATCTCGATGGCTACAGGACAGCGCGAGAAGACCGCCAGCGAGGCCGCCGCACGGGTAGCAGGTGCGGGGGGAATCGCCCGGATGGTGCCCGTCCGGGCGGGCGGCCAGCCCGCGTGGGGCGAGTATGTCCGTGACCCGATTGCCGGTGGCCTGCATCTGGTGGGCATCGTCGTGATCGGCACCGCCGGCGACCGGATCTGCGAGATCACCCATTTCGAGACGGCGATCGCCCGGTACTTCGGCCTGCCGCGCACGCTCAACTAGACCAAGCATCCAGCGGCATGCGGGGTTTACGCTTTCGCTGGTGAGTTCTGGGACCGCGATGCGCATCGAGCCGATGTCGATCTGTATCGATGAGGACCTGCTGTCGGACCTGCGATCGCGGATCCGCGCCACCCGCTGGCCGGACACCGCACCGGGCGAGGCATGGCGTCAGGGCACTGACCTGGAATATCTGAAAGGGCTGCTCGACTACTGGGCAGGCCAGTTCGACTGGCGTGCGCAGGAGCGCCGGCTCAACGAATTCCACCACTTCCGTGCCGACGTCGACGGCTCACGCGTCCACTTCGTGCACGAAAGGGCCCGCCGCCCGGGCGGTATCCCGTTGATCCTGACGCATGGCTGGCCGAGCTCATTCGCCGAGTTCCTGCCGCTCGTTCCGCTGCTAACCGACCCGCAGGGCCATGGCATCGACGGGCCGGCGTTCGACGTCGTGATCCCGTCACTGCCCGGCTACGGGTTCTCCGAACGACCGGCCCGCACCGGGGTGACGACCCGGTCGACGGCCCGCCGATGGCATGCGCTGATGCGCGGGCTCGGCTACCAGAGGTATGGCGCCCACGGCGCCGACTTCGGCGCCGGCGTCACCACCTATATGGCCCTGGATCACCCCGACCCGATGCTCGGCATTCATCTGAGCACTCCGGAGGTGCCGCCGTACACCGGTCCGGGATCACGGCAGCTGTCGGCGGACGAGCGCCGGTTCGTCGACCGGAATCAGCAGTGGTCTGACGTGGAGCGCGGCTACAGCGCGATCCAGTCGACCAAGCCGCAGACCCTCGGCTACGGACTCAACGACTCGCCCGCCGGCCTGGCCGCCTGGATCGTCGAGAAGTGGCGATCCTGGTCCGACAGCAGCGGCGACGTCGACGCACACGTCTCGCGCGACTTCCTGCTCACCGTCATCACGCTGTACTGGGTGACGCAGACGATCACGTCATCCATGCGCGACTATGTCGACAACCGCTGGTCCGGCGCGCCGATCGGTGCGGACGACTTCGTCACGGTGCCCACCGCCATCGCGAATTTCGCGAATCATTTCGTCGCCGAGGGCGAACCGCCACGGGAGTGGTTCGAGCGCCTGTACAACGTCCGGCAGTGGACCCCGATGCGCCGCGGCGGGCATTTCGCTGCCGCCGAAGAACCCGAACTCCTCGCCCGCGACATCGCCATGTTCTTTGCCAACCTGCCGAATGGCGGATGACCGGCTCGGCGTCGTAGTCACCGGGTGATACGCCAGCCCACATCAGGTCGGTATCGGCGATTCCACCTGCCGGGCCCGCGTGCGCTGAGCTGTTGATCAACCCTTTGGGTGGCGGGAACCGAAGCCAAGTCACCGCGCGGCAGTTACTGCCGTTCCGCCGGCTCGCGACCCCACCAATCTTGGGGACCATACGGTGGCGCGAGTCCGAACCGGTCATGCCGTGCGGGTTAACCACCCAGCACTAAGTGACGCGCCTCGTGGCTGGCGATACGTGTCGGTCCTCGACGCCACAGGGTGCACGCCCGGAACCTAGCCGGGCAGTCGCCCGGTATCCGGCGTTATACGGGTGATCGAAGATCACCGCGCCGCAAGCAGCTCGTATAACGCTTGATACATGGGTGATCTTCGCTGAACGCGGACATTAGAGATACGGAGAAGGGCGAGTAGCCAGGGGGAATCGCACCCCTGGCTCTCTCAGGGACGTGAGCCTCTCGGCTCATCCGGCTCCCGCCATCCAGTCTCTAGGGCTGCACCAGCCGCCAGTGGGCGAAGAGGGCTGGTTCGCGTCTGGTGACGTCTTGCAGCCATCTCTTTGCCCGCAGCAGGTGGCTGCGCAGCCGCTTGTATTTCGGGGCGACTGGCCGGTCGGGGTTTGCCGAGTTGGCCGCGCAGGTCGGGCTCGGGCAGATCGGGGACGGGCAGGCAGTATCGGCACCGGCCTTATCGCGGTAGGGACCGTCCTTACGGGCGGCCCCCCGCACAGATCCCAGCGTGCGCTACTAACGCACTGGGCTCCTGCCTTGGGTGCGAACGCGAAAGCGCGCCTCGGGAAAAGGGTGCATTACACGGGCGGCGCCAGCCATCGGGTCGCGAGGCGGTCCATCCGTGCCCAGTTGATCCGCGTGCGCTGGCTACGGCGCTCCAGCGCCTCGTGCCAGAGCCTGGTCACCTGGGTGCGGAAGGTGGCAACCGCTGCGCGGTTGCCAGGCACGGCGTAGTAGGCGCGGTGTCCCCGCACCACGCTCGCCAGCCACTGTCCCTGATCCGGGATGGGCTGATGTCGGCGCAGCTTGAGTTCGTCCTTGACCTCTCGCAGCTTGGCCCGCATCCGCTTCGAGATCGTGATACGCCGCACCCAGAACCGCCCGTCCCGCATGGTCGCGCAGATGTGCGTGAACCCGAGGAAGTCGAACGTCTCCGGTTTCCCGAGGCCCCGCGCCTGCCGATTCTGGGCGGCGAACCGCCGAACTCGATCAGCCGCGTCTTGTCGGGGTGTAGCTCCAGCCCGAACTTCACCAACCGCTCGCGAAGGTCGGTGAGGAACCGCCGCGCATCGTCTTGCTGCTCGAAGCCCACGATGAAGTCGTCCGCCCAGCGCACGATGATCACATCGCCGCGCGCGTGGCGGTGTCTCCACCATTCGGCCCACAGGTCGAAGACGTAGTGCAGGTAGACGTTCGCCAGCAACGGGGATATCACGCCCCCAACGCACTTGGCAATGTTCACCCTCCGTGTCGGTGTCGGTGTGCTGGGTGTCGTTGCTGGCGCGGTCCCGGATGGGGATGCGGTGCCGGATGGTGATCTTCTCGGGTCCGATGAGGATGTCTTTGACGAGCAGCCGCAGGACGCGCTGGCGTTCTTGGACGGTGGAGGTCTCCGCCTTGGTGTGGAGTTGGGTGAGGAAGCCTTCGAGGTCGGAGGCGAGCTTGAGGTAGGCCTCGCGGTCGGCGAGTTGGTTGTCCAGTGCCTGGATCTGGTTGCGCAGGTTGGTTTCCCGGGCGCGCAGGTCGGGCATGCGGGTCCGCAGTTCGTCGATGTTGATCAGTTGCTTCGCTGAATGCGTCGATCATCCGGGCGATGCTTGCGCTGGCGTGGGCCAGCGCGGTCTGCAGACGTTTCCGCTCCCGGGCGGCCGGATCGGCGGTGTGCGCGGTGTCCAGCCGCTTGTCGATCTCGGTGCGGATCAGCTGCGGGTCGGCGAGCAGTGCGGTGATGTGGCCCCAGACGACGGTGTCGAGGTAGTCGGCGCGGACCGGTTTGTTGGCGCAGACCCGGCCGCCTGGGTAGCGGTAATCGTCGCGAGCCCAGGCACCGGTAGTAGCAGATCTTCTTGTTCGTGGTGCGGGTCGAGGTGCGGTAGTAGCCGTATCCGCAGCCCGAGCACGCGGCCAGGCCCTGCAGCAGCGACGGAACCTTGCTGTTGCGGGAGGCGAATCGCTTGTTGTCGGCCAGGCGGTGCGCGACCCGGGTCGAAGGTGTCGTCGCTGACGATGGCCGGCACGGGGATCTCGGTCCACTCCTCGCGGGGCCGGTCGACGGTCTTGGATGCGCGCGGTGTGGAGCGGCCTTGCAGTCGGGCGACCCGGTTCAGGCCCGGGGATTCGTGCACGACCATGGTCTTGCCGAACATCGCGCGGCCGGCGTAGGCGGGGTTGCGCAGCATCCCCCAGATCACCGAGCGGTCCCAGCGGTGCTTGCCGGTGCGGGTGGGCACGCCCTGGCTCGGTGAGCCAGCGGGCCAGGTCGGCGATGGAGGCGCCGTCGTCGGCGTAGCGGCGGAACAGCTCGGCGACCAGCACAGCTTCGTGATCGACGATCTGGTAGGCCGCGCCGGCGTGCTCGCTCTTGCGGACGTACCGGTAGCCGAACGGGGCGCCGCACAGCACGTTGATCGACCCGGTCTTGGCGCGGTGGGCCTTGCCGCGCCGGTACCGTTCCATGATCTGCGCCTTCTCGTACTCGGCGAACATGCCCTGGAACTGCACCAACAGCTGGTCCTCGGGCGAGTCTCCGCGCGGGCCCTTGACGAACTCAACCCGCGTGCCGGCCCGGGTGAATTCCTCGATCAGCAGCGCCTGGTAGGCGAACTTGCGGGCCAGCCGGTCCGGGGAGTAGCACAGCACCACGTCGACCCCGACCCCGGCGACCAGGTCCCGCAGCCGTTCCAGGGCCGGGCGGACCAGTGTGGCGCCGGAGTGGCCCTCGTCGTCGAACACCCACTCCTCGGGAACCTCAAGCCCCGCTGCTCGGCGTGCTCGCGCAGCGCCGCGGTCTGCGACGCCGATCGTCTCGTCCTTCTTCTGCCGGGCCGAGGAGACCCGGGCGTAGATCGCCGCGCTGGTCATGCTGCGGTCGTCCTTCCTGACCGGCCCGCCCGATGCGGGCCCGCCGCTGGGGCACCAGAATGGCGTAGGCCACCGACAAATCCGTGGCCGCGTGGCGGTCGAAGACGAACTCGCGTCTCGACCACCCGGTCGTTCACCGGCGGGGGCGCTTTCTGCGGCCCCGCGCCAGGAATTCGGTCAACGCCTGCGCCACCAGGGCGGAGATCGTGCTCCCCGACTGCCTCGGCCCGCTCACGCACCCGAGCCACCAGCGCGGCCGGCAGCTTGACCGTGAACACCCGTTGCCTCCGGCACCTCCGCCGGCCCAGCCTCAGCGGCGCGCTCGGCATACCGGCGCGCCTGCCGCGCCGAGCAGCCGAACCGATGCGCCAGAACACGCGCGGCCTCGGCCACCGGCACCCCGCGACTCGAGCAACTCGACCGCCGCGTTGACCCGCCGCGCGTACTCCCCAACGCCGGCACGACCACGAGCCCCAACCATGACATAAGAGTACTACTCGACATGTCACGCATCCGTCCGTGACACGCCGCGGTCGTTCCAGCCTCCGATAACTCAGCGTGACATCGAAACAGAAGTTGCCAATTGCGTTGGGGGCGTGACCGATGCTCCCTGTGGCGCTCCCTCCATGGTCTGCGACCAGTTCCCATCCTCGATGACACCTGCGCTGAGCCACTTGCGGACCAGCCGCAGGACCCGCTTGTCCGCGATTCTGTGCTCGAGGAACGTCTCCAACCAGCCATGATCAATGTTGGTGAAGAAGTCGCGGATGTCCGCGTCGAGCACCCAGTTCACCTTCTTCCGCCAGATCCCCACCGTGAGCGCATCCAACGCGTGATGCGGGTTGCGTCCCGGCCGAAACCCGTAAGAGAAGCCGAGGAAGTCCGTCTCGTAGACGGCGTTAAGCACCTCGACGACGGCCCGCTGCAAGACCTTGTCCTCCAGCGTGGCGATGCCGAGCGGCCGCAGCCGCCCATCCGCCTTCGGGATGTAGGAACGCCGCGACGGCCTGGCCCGGTAGCTGCCTGCGTGCAGCCGCCGGTGCAAGTCCTGAAGGTTGTTCTCCAGGTCCTGGCCGTAGGCTGCCCAGGTCATCCCGTCCACCCCCGGCGCGGCCTGTGGACGGATCGCCCGGTAGGCCGCCCGCAGACGGTCGACGTCGACATGGTGCAGCAGCGCGGTGAACCGCGCATCCTTGTCTCTTCGTGCCACTTCACGCACACGGTCCAGCCCGCTTGGCGCACCTTGCCCGGCCCTGCGTCCGGGATACGTTGTGCCGGCCGTGTTCCCCTCGGCCGGTCCCCTTCCCTCCACCACCTCCGCGGCCGCTTCCCCGGCCTTGTTCGGCGGCTTCGCCGGTACTACGGGACCGTCTGACTTCCCACGCTCGTTCATCCCAGGCTTACCGCCTCAGCGTTCCCTGAGCGGCCCGCCCGGTGATCATCTGGACGGGCGAGCAGTGGGACCTCCCGGTTCTCGCACAGAAGGACTCCGTACATGCACAGGTTCTCAGACCGCGCGGGGTCCACCAAACGGCTCGCGCTAACGCCGCCGGTGATGTGGCCTTCCGTCTCGTGAGACGACGTCGGCACCCCGAAGCTGTGATTTCGCGGCTCAATGGCTGGCCTGCACGTACCCCTGTCAACGCTTCGCCGCCGCCCTCACGGACGACGGCGCATGACTCGGGGCCATCGTGGATCGCTACTCCTTCGATGTCGGGCGTTCTCATCCCTTTCCTCCTGCCCGTTTATCCCGGCGCACCCCACGTTCCGTGCAGGAGCCGCAGACCGGGCTCACGCCGCCTACATGCCGGGCACCACCTGGCCAATACTCGGGCACCCGCCAGGCTCATCCCGGAGACTCTTGACCTCTCCGGTTTCGACGCCAACTCAGATGTTTCGACACGTCAACAGCGGTTCGCTCGCGCTCGCCTTCCCGATCCCCACCTGACACCTCAACCGGTGCCTTTTCCGCATCGCTCACCACGACGGTCTTCAGCCAACGCAGCATGCGGCGGTTTGACGCCTCCCCCGAAAGCCGACGCCGAAGGGCCACAAAACCTTCATCACCTGCACAGCACCGCATCAAGAAGGACTACCTACGCATCCTCCCCTCCGCGCTCGTGGCGCACCCAAGATCATCAGCAAGCCCGAGCAGTGTCAGCAGCGCTACTGAGCGATGGTGAAGAAATCGGCCCGGTATCGGTTCTCGCTGTCCCGGATCGGTTCGCTGACATCCACCCGATACTTGCGAATTACCGACTTCCCGGACCCGAGATCATGCAGCGCGTTCTTCGTCGCAAGAAAGTTGGGATGCATGAAGTGCGCCGCAAGTGTGATCTCGTCCCGCCAGCGCTCCACGACGACAACGCGGTCGTCATCGACGGTGTCCGCGGTGAAGGCATAGTCCAGGCAACCCGGCTCTTCCTGGCGCGTCTTCTGCACGAGCGGGCGAATTGCCGCGAGCAGAGCGTCCCGGCGTTCCGCATCAATCGTGATAGTGCCGACGATCAGGATCTCCACGGGTTCTCCCTCGTACGACTGCATTCGCTATCCAAGCACCTACGGCCTGTGCCGGGCCTGCGGCGCTTGACATCGACGCAGTTCGTGGATCAGATCGAGCGATGAGAGCCCGGCAGCCTGACCGGCAGGACGTCGTCGACCGGAACGGAGTCAAGGTCGGGTTCGAGGTCTACGACGGTGGCGCGCGCGCTGCTGCTCGTGGCGGGGTCACCGACTACGCATGGGCGGTCGTGGAAGATGATCGCTCCATCCCTCGCCGGGCGGCGCTGACCTGACTGCCGTGCTGGACGCTGGCGGCTTGGACCGTGCGGTTCTCGTGGCGCACCTCGGCCGATTGCTGTCTTCCGCATCGCGGCTGGCTTTGATCGTTGCAGCACTCAAGGCCGCCTCTGACACGGTATGAAGCGCGACGGCGGATCGGCATCCGCGAGCTCCCCTACATTGCGGGCCCGCAGCCCGCATATTGGGCGCGATCCATTGACCGCAGTCGTCGCGCTTCCTACCGTCGCGGTCATGCACTTGATCGAGCGCGAGTCGGAGCTCGCGACGCTGTCGACGTACCTCGAGGACATCAGAACAGGGTCAGGCACGCTCGCGCTGGTCGGCGGTGAGGCGGGTGCCGGCAAGTCGGCGCTCGTCTCAGCGTTCCTGGATGAGGTGGCCGTTCGCATTGCCGCCGGATCCTGCGATGGACTGTCGACGCCGCGACCACTCGGGCCGGTGATCGAGATCGCGGCGCAGCTGGAGGTCGACTCCGCGTTGCCACGCGATGAGCTTTTCGCCGCGATTCTCGTCGCGTTGGAGCAACAGTCGACCGTGGTGCTCGTTGAGGACCTGCATTGGGCTGACGATGCCACGGCCGACTTTTTGTTCTACGCCGGCCGCCGTCTGGATCGGATCCCGGCGATGGTGGTCGCCACGTACCGTGACGATGAGCTCAGCTCGAACGGAGCGCTGACCCGCTTGATCGGCGAGCTCAGTCGCCTGAGCGCAGCGCGGCGGGTGCCGGTGGTCCCGCTGACCCGGTCCGGCGTGGCGACCATGGTCGCGGGTTCTGGCCTCGACGCTGAGGAGGTATTTCGCCAAACATCTGGAAATGCGTTCTTTGTCACCGAAGTGTTGGCGGCGGGCTCCAGCCGGCCAGCCAGCGTTCGTGATGTGGTTTTGGCGCGGGCCGCGCGGCTGTCCTCGAGCGGACGCCGGGTTCTCGACCTGGCCTCTCAGCTGGGCATCCGTTTCGACGCTGACGTTCTCGTCGAAGCAAGTGACACCGATGCCGACGGCATCGACGACTGCATCGGCAGCGGCACGTTGATGACCTTCGGCGAGGAACTCGGCTTCCGGCACGAGCTGTCGCGCGCGACGATCGCCTATGAGATCCCCCCTATCCGCCGGGCGGCCGTGAACCGAGCCATATTGCGGGCCCTTGAGCACCGACGAGATGTCGATGTCGCGCGCCTGGCGAGCCACGCGGCCGCGGCCAACGAGGGCGAGTCGGCGTTCCGCTACAGCCTGGAGGCGGGTCGACGCGCGAGCGAGCTCGGATCGCATCGCGAATCGGCCCACCACTACCGAACCGCGTTGCGGTTTGCATCGGCTCGTCCGGCCAACGAGCGGGCAGCGCTTTTCGAGGCACTCGCCGAGGAATGCATGGTGATCGACCAGATGGACGAGGCCTTGGAAGCGGCCGAGGAGTCACTGCGACTATGGAACGAAGTCGATGACCAGATACGAATTGGCGCAGCGCATATCACGGTCGACCACATTGCGTGGAATCTCGGGCAGGGCAATTTGGCCTACCAGCACGCATTGCAAGCCGTCGAGATTCTCGAACGACACGGACCGACGATCGAGTTAGCTCGAGCCCTCGCGAGCGCCGGCGCGTCCGAGATGGAGTTAGCGGACCGGCAGCAGGCTCTCGCGATGCTTCGACGAGCCCTTGACATTGCCCAAGCAGTGGATGACGCCAACGCCGAGTCCGACGCGCTCAACACACTGGGCTGCTCGCTCGCCACCGAGGGCCAGGTCGACGACGGTCTCGCGTCCATCGAGCAAGCGTTGGACATCGCATTGGCGCACGGCCTCGGACACCTCGCCGGGCGGGCCTACGCGAACCTCGCGACGTTTCTCGCCGACAACCACCGCTTCGATCGCTCGGACGCCGTCATCGCGGAGGGACTTCAGTACAGCGACGATCACGATCTCCTGTTGCGGTCTGTGTGCCTGAGCGGCGTGCTGGCAGAGTCAGAGATGAAGCGCGGTCACTGGGACGACGCAATGGCTGACGCGCTGGGCGTGCTGGAACAAACCGGGACGATGACCGTAGGACGCATCCCCGCACTGACCGTGATCGGGACGATCAAGATGCGGCGCGGCGAGGCTGATGCCAATGCCGTCTTGCGAGAGGCGCTGCGGCTGGCGGAGGCCACCGGGGAGGTCCAGCGGATCGCTCCGGTGGCCTTCGCGCTGGCCGAGCAAGCGTGGCTGCACGGAGATCGTGACGGCGTCCGCAGATCGATCCAGGCGGTCCTCGACCGCATCGAAGCACCCATCACCCGACAGGATCGCAGCCAACTGGCGTCGTGGGCCGCGCGGCTGGGCGACGGTCCGAACGTGCCGGCCGGGGCCGCTCCGGAACTGGCTCTACAGATCCATGGTCGTTGGCAGGAGGCCGCTGATGTCTGGCGTACCGCCGGACGACCGTACGAACAAGCGTTGGCGTTGGTCGAGGTCGGTTCGCCGACGGCGCTGTCGGAAGCGTTCGACATCCTCGACGGTCTTGGCGCGCGTCCGGCGGCCACACTCGCCGCCGAACGGTTGCGGTCATTGGGTGAGCGAGTCCCCCGCGGTGTGCGCGCGTCGACGCGAGCAAACCCCGCTGGTCTGACGTCGCGAGAGGTCGAGGTCCTGCGGTTGGTTGCCAACGGCTTGACGAACGGCGAGATCGCCGCCCAACTATTCGTCTCGGACCGGACGGTCGAGCATCACGTCTCGCGCGTACTCGGCAAGCTCGGGGTAACGAGTCGCCGCGATGCCGCCCGGGCGGCGCGCGAGCTAGACCCAGAGCTAGACCTGGCTACGCCGTAGCGCAGCACGGCCACGCTACTACCAACGCACGCTCCGGCCGCTGCCAATCGGCGCGCGAGGGGACATCCGGGCGTACGCCCCGATGATCAGTGCTGCGGCTGCGATCTCAAGCAGAACCGTGAGCAGGCTCCCCGTGTGAAGGACGCGATATCCGATCAAGCCACCGACCAGCGAGCCAACCCAGCCGAGCAGCACGGTCATCCCGAGGCCGATGTTTTGACGACCGGGAAGCACGAGGCGAGCCAACCCGCCGATGATCAGACCGAGGATCGCAGCAGTAATCACGGCCCAGAGCGCCGCACCAACAAGTGGCACGAGCAGCAAGATGGCGATAACCACCAACAGCACTACCAACATGCGCTCACGGTACTTCGCTTTGCTGTGCTCCGCTCGTGCCTTTTACGCCGCCCGTTCGCTCACAGGCTCACCAGGCGATGAACCTCGTCGGCCCGTCTGCACCGGTGACCGCTTGAGGCATGCCGTACGGTCGGCCCGGCGATCAGAACGCGGCGGGTGTTCGTCACACGCCGTATTCGGCCGATAGCCTGCCGTGCCGCACCGCTGATTGCACGTCGTTGAAGTCGCGCTCTGCCTGATCCGCGTATTGCACTGCCCAGCGGGCGACAGCCAGCTCGAATTGGTCAGAGCGTCCCAGATATCCCCGGATGATTGCCGCGCCCGGGCTCTGAGAATGTGCTCTGCCCAGCACCGCGGCGCACAGCCGCCCATAGTCCCGGAACTCCGGGCCCGTCAACGTGGTGAGGTCGACCGATCCCTTCATGTCGCGGAACTGGCGCAGGTAGTAGTCCGTACGCTCGCCACTGCCTTCATCCCATGATTCGACCCAACCCAAGAACGGATCGGACTGAGCCTGCAGGACCCGCTGCCCGGTCACAACCCGTTCGCCCTGGCTCATCCGTGACTGGCGATCGCCGATCAGAGGCGGCTCGCGACCGTGAGATTCGAGCACCGAGGGCCGAGCCTCCTTGGCTTGCAGGAACAGCGGCTCGTCCGCGGGTCCAACGAACAGCAGGACGAAGCAGCGGGTACCGACTGATCCCACTCCGACGACGCGCAGGATGAAATCGACCAGCCGGAACTGTGACAGCAGCAGCGCGGTGTCCGGCTGCATCGTTCGGTAGTACTGCTCGAACAGATGGCGCAGAACATCGAGTTCGACGCTACCCACGTGCTGGGCGATCGGTGGATCGTCCTTGATCACTTGCCGCCCGTGGTCATCGACCATGACGAGTTTGTCCAGCACCTGGTCGGACGTGCGGCGGCGCGCCTTCTTGGCCGTTCGCGAGAGGACCGTGCGTCTTTCCGGCGATGCCAATTTCTCGAGCATGTCAGTCTCAACCTGGAAGAAGTACCGTTCCAGCGCCGTCCTGGAGTACAGCTCGTGCAGCATCATCCGGTAGGACGACGCCGCACTCGCGGCCGACTCGAAGCACTCGGTCTCGGTCAACCCGATGTCCCGCCCGCCGATGACAACGCTTGCCGCCAACCGCTTCACGTCCCATTCCCACGGCGCGGTCGACGCCTCGTCAAAATCATTCAGGTCGAACAGCAGGCGGCGTTCCGGCGATGCAAACAGTCCGAAATTGGAGATGTGCGCGTCGCCGCAACACACAACTCGCTGCCCAGTGACCACAGCTGCCGCTAGGTCGTGGGCCATTACGGCGGCCGTGCCGCGGTAGTACGCGAAGGGCGACTGCAGCATCCGACCAACGCGTACCGGGACCAGATCGGCCAGCCGGCTGTCGTTCTGCGCGGCAATGAGCCGGACCGGATCCCGATCCGGCAGCGAGAGTTCGGCGTGCCCGCTGCGCGGCAACGACGATCGCAACGACTTGCCCTTTTTCAGCATCTCCCGTATCGACTGGGGACCCACCTCGGGTCGTCCTTCGTCGGTGGCCATGAGACGCCTCCAATCGGGCATTGCGCCGCGATCCACCGCGACCGATGGAGAATCGATTGTCGCCGATGAACCCGCGCGACGACACTCCTCGCAATCCGAAGTCCCGCCCGCGAGAAAGTGCGAACGAAGGAACATTGGAGCAGATCTCCGGCGGCCACCGTCAGTCGATCCGACGGATGTGCTGCCCGTGTGCTGTCATAGCCGTATGGCTCGCTTCGTGGCGTTTCTCCGCGCCGTAAACGTCGGGAAGCGAACGGTGGCCATGGCCACCGCGAGGCAGGCGTTGGAAGAGCTCGGCTTCGCGAACGTCAGCAGTTATGTGAACAGTGGGAATCTGCTCTTCAGCGCGACCGGACCAGCGTCCGATCATGAGGCGGCAATCCGGGCGCGGCTGGAGAAGGTGTTCGGCTTCGAGCTCACGACGTTCGTTCGCACGGCTGAACAGGTCCGGGCGTTGGTCACGTTCAAACCGTTTGGAACGATTACGCCTGGGCACACCCACTTCGGCCTCCTTCCGCTGACCCGGCTGACCGCGACCGAGAAGCGGGCCGTCGAAGGGCTGACCAACGATCACGACGAGGTGGTCGTGCACGGTCGCGACGTGCATTGGCTCATCCGGTCCCGGTCGACTGAGACCACGCTCGGTCCGAAGCAATGGAAAGGTGCGCTGCCCGACAATCCCACCACTGCCCGCAACATGACGATGCTCACGAAATTGGCCGACCGACTCTGATCGGTGATCTGCGCTCATCGCACGCATGCCAGGTCAGCCAGGCGGGATAGCGACAGGTAACGGACTCAAAGGTCGTGCCGGCAACTATCACTCCCCCAAGCCAGCTCATCCGCCAGGGACGATACGGTCCGATGAGATCGTTTGTACGGTTCCGGACGGGAGCCGCAGTCACGTCGTGACGCTCCCGCCCGTTGGTAAGCCCAGGTATCGAGCAGGGAGACATCGTGGTTCGTATGCAGCCCCAAAAGCTGGCTTCGTCTCTTCCGGACTCGCTTTCTGTCAACCCGCTCTTCGCCCGGCGCTCGGAGGATCTCTCAGTGCCGCGCTTCGTCCTGCCCGCCGACAGCATGCTGCCCGAGACCGCATACCAGATCGTTCACGACGAGGCGATGCTGGACGGCAACGCCCGCTTGAACCTCGCGACGTTCGTCACCACGTGGATGGAACCGACGGCGTCCAAGCTGTACAGCGACACGTTCGACAAGAACATGATCGACAAGGACGAGTACCCGCTGACCGCGATCATCGAGGAGCGGTGCTGGCGGATGCTCGCCGATCTGTGGCATGCGCCTGATCCCGAGCACACCATCGGCACGTCGACCATCGGATCTTCCGAAGCCTGCATGCTGGGCGGCCTCGCCCTGAAGCGCCGGTGGCAACAAGCTAGGCGAAGCGATGGAAAGCCAACCGATCGACCGAACCTGGTGATGAGCAGCGCCGTCCAGGTCGTGTGGGAGAAGTTCGCCAACTATTGGGAGGTGGAGCCGCGCTACATCCCGGTCACCGACGACCATCCGACCCTTGATGGCCACCAGATCGACAAATACGTCGACGAGAACACCATCGGAGTCGTCGCGATCCTCGGCCAGACATATGTCGGTGTATACGAGCCGGTGCAGGCCATAGCCGGCGCGTTGGACGCCTTGCAAGCTCGGACCGGCCTGGACATCCCGATCCATGTCGACGGGGCATCCGGAGCCTTTGTCGCGCCATTCCTCAGGCCCGATCTCCTCTGGGATTTCCAGCTGCCGCGGGTGCATTCGA
Organism: uncultured Actinomycetota bacterium; assembly: GCA_963748415.1. Taxonomy (GTDB): domain Bacteria; phylum Actinomycetota; class Actinomycetes; order Mycobacteriales; family Jatrophihabitantaceae; genus CAVVJA01. Next base: position 307,271 of record CAVVJA010000021.1, read on the forward strand.
TCAGCACCTCAGGCCACAAGTACGGTCTGGTTTACCCCGGCGTCGGTTGGGTCGTCTGGCGGACGGCGGACGTGCTACCCGACGATCTGATCTTTCGAGTGTCGTACCTAGGCGGAGAAATGCCCACGCTGGCGCTCAACTTCTCTCGTCCTGGTGCCCAGGTATTGCTGCAGTACTACAACTTCCTGCGGTTAGGGTTCGAGGGCTACCGGCGAGTGCAACAGGCCAGCCAGGACGTGGCGCTCCACCTGTCCCGCGCGATCGCCGACATGGGGCCGTTTGAGCTGCTGAGCGATGGCTCGGACCTGCCGGTCTTCGCGTGGCGACTTGGCCCGAACTGCAACGGCATGTGGGACCTGCACGATCTCAGTAACCAATTGCGCGAGAAAGGCTGGCAAGTGCCGGCCTACCCGATGCCCGACAATCTCAGCGACCTCACCGTTCAGCGCATCGTGGTGCGTAACGGCGTCTCTATGGATCTCGCCGACTACCTCCTGCTCAACATCCGCACGGCGGTCGACTACTTGGAGAGCCTCACGAGCCCAATGCCACGGGAAGGGCGTACGAACGTCTCATACCACCACTGATCCGCCCCATGGTCAGCGCGAACCCGCCGCTAGCGTCCCGCCGCTTTGTCGAGTTTCGCGTTCAGGGTCAGCGCTGAGTCGATCAGCGCCAGATGCGTGAACGCTTGCGGGAAGTTACCTAGTTGCTCACCGGTGTCGCCGATCTCTTCGGAGAACAGCCCGAGATGGTTGGCGTACGTCAGCATCTTCTCGAAGGTCAGTCGGGCGTCCTCCAGGCGTCCGGCGCCGGCCAACGCATCGACGTACATGAAAGTGCACAACGAGAATGTGCCCTCCGAGCCGCGCAGACCGTCCGGTGAGGCACTCGGGTTATAGCGGTAAACGAGGCTATCGGATACCAGTTCGGTGTCCATGGCGCGAAGCGTGGACAGCCACATCGGGTCTTGTGGCGCAATGAAGCCGACGCGAGCCATGCGCAATAGCGAGGAGTCCAGCACCGTGTCGTCGTAGTGCTGCACGAACGCACCCCGGTCGGCGTTCCAGCCGCGTTGCATGACCTGGTCGTACAGCGCGTCGCGCTGGGCGATCCAGCGGTCCAGCGGCGCCGGTCGGCCGCGCTCGGTGGCCAGCCGGATCCCGCGATCAAACGCCACCCAGGACATCACTCGGCCGTAGGTGAAGTCTTTCGGGCCGCCGCGGGTCTCCCAGATGCCAGCCTCCGGCTGATCCCAGTTGTCGGCCAGCCAGCCGAGCAGGTCGCTGATCGCTGTCCAGCCGGAGTGGGCGGCCTGCATGCCGCGGCGATCGCCGAAGTAGACGCTGTCCATCGCTTCACCGAAGATGTCCAGCTGCAACTGCTCGGCGGCGCCATTGCCGATCCGCACCGGGTACGACCCGCGATAACCCTCCCAGTGCTCGAGGATCACCTCGGTCAGATCACTGGACCCGTCGATGCGGTACATCAGGTTCAGCGGCGTTTTCGCACCCCGGCGCTCCTGCACCCGGGCCAGCATCCACTGCGCAAACGCCCGGGCCTCGTCGGTGAACCCCAGGCCCAGCAGGGCGTAGATCGAGAACGACGCATCCCGGACCCAGGTGAACCGGTAATCCCAGTTGCGCTCACCGCCAACCTGCTCCGGCAGCCCCGCCGTCGGTGCCGCGACCAGCGCACCGGTGGGCGCATAGGTCATCAACTTCAACGTGATCGCCGACCGCTGCAACGCCTCCCGCCACCGGCCGGTATAGGTCGACTGGGCCAGCCACGACTTCCAGAACCGCTCCGTGTCCTCATGCAGCTTCTGCGCTTCCGCGACCCGAAACTCACGCGGCGGCTCGTCGCTGCCCGCATCCAGCACCAGCCCGCGCAGTTGACCGGCCTCCAGGGTCAGCTCCGCATGCACGTCGCCATCTTGGGTCCTGACGTGTGCAAGTCGAGCATCGTCAGGCTCGCGAACGACATGCAGGGTCATCGAGAAGTCGTCAGACTTGAAGATCCCGCCGCTGTCGGTGACTTGCAGCTCATGCGGCTTTCGCCCATAGTCGAACCTCGGTGCTATGTCGACCTCGAACGTCATCCGGCCCCGCACGCATCGCACCAGTCGCACCAGCCGGTGCCGGTCCGTCACGACGTCTCCGCTCACGGGCATGAAGTCGACGATCTCGCCGATGCCCTCCGGCGTGAGGAACCGGGTGATGAGAATGGCGGTATCGGGCAGATACATCTGCTGCGAGCTGAAGGCATCGACGCTGGGCCGTATCCGGTACCGGCCGCCCAGCCGGTGATCGAGCAGCGCACCGAACACGCTGGGCGAGTCGAAACGAGGAGCGCAGAACCAGTCGATCGAACCGTCCGTCGTCACCAACGCAGCGGTCTGCAGGTCGCCGATCAGACCATGATCAGCAATGAGCGGATAATCGTCCATGTGCGCATCCTTGCGATGTGAGGTATCGCCGGTCGATTCGGGCCGACGAAGCCGAAGGCTATCGTCAACAGTGCCGGACCGGGGCAGGCGAGCATCACCCCGGTTGGATGAGCTCCGCCAGCCCCGGCGGTGCGGCCAAACCTAGATAGCCCGGGAGCGGGGCGTCCCTGGAAGCGACGAGACGGCCGTCGATGAGACAGTAGCGCCGATCGACGAGGTCAAGCCCTTCATCGCGGTGGGTCAGCATCAGGACCGCGCGGTCTGAGGCTGTGTCCAGCAGGTCGGCCACCAACGCCATCGCGGTCGGCCGGTCCAGACCCTCAGTTGGTTCGTCGAGGACGAGTATCGGCTGATCGGCGAGCAATGCCCGAGCCAACGCGATCCGTCGGCGCTCGCCTCCGGAAATCAGTGCCCCGCCCTCCCCCAAAGGTGTAGCGAGCCCGGCCGGAAGGGCCGCGTACCACTCACCGAGCCGTACGCGATAAAGCGCATGGACCAGCTCCGCCTCGCGTGCCTCGGGCTTCGCGAGCCGGAGATTCTCGCGCAGATCCGACGCGAAGATGTGCGCGTCGCCAGCGACGCAACCGATGACGCGCCGAACATCGTCGGCGGCAAGGTCGAGCACATCGATGCCGTTGAGCAGCACCGTGCCCCGATCCTCGGGATCGAGGAACCGGAGGAACAGGGCGGCCAGTGTCGACTTTCCGGCGCCCGACAGGCCGGTGATTGCGACGTGTTCACCGGGCCGCAGGGTGAGATCGAGGTCGTCAAGAACGCGAGCCCTGCAGTCCGTCCACCGAGCCGAAGCCTGACGCAGCTCGATCGTGTACGGTCCTGCGGGCAAGGGCAACGGGCTGGTCGGCTCGGTCACCGCGGGCGTCTCGTCGAGCAATCCGAACAGTCGGCGAGCAGCGCTCCGCACCCTCGTCACAAGCACAGCCGCCTGCGGCAACGGCACCAGCGCCTCGAAGGCGGCGACCGGCAGGAGCACGATGACGGCCACCATGACGCCGGCCAACCGGCCGTCGTGCACGGCTGACGGCGCGACCACCGCCGATCCCCACACCGACGCGCCTGCGGCAAGCATCGCCACGCCGGTGCCTACGCCGGTGGCCCAGGCCGCCCGGCGGGCCATCCGCGTCAGCTCCGCGTCCAGCCGATCGATCTCCGCAAGCTTCTGTTCGGTCGCGCCCACGGCAATCAGATCCGGCGCTCCGCGTAGCACATCGACGACCGCGGCCGACAGCGCGGCCCGGACCGGTGCGAGGCTGACCGTGGCTCGGCGCAGCGCGGCCGCGGCCATCAGCGGGGCCACGATCCCCGCGACGACAAATCCCGCGGCCAGCACGGCTCCGGCGGACGGAAGAATCGCGACCGTTAAGGCAACGCAACCGGCGGATACCAGCGCGGCGACAGCCCCGGGTTCGAGCACCCGCAGATCGAACTCCTGAACCGCATCGACGTCGGACACCAATCCGGCGAGGATCTGGCCTCGGTGATGCCGGCCGAGACGCGACGGCGTCAGCGGGATGAGCCGTTCGTAGACTTTGGTGCGGAATTCGGCCACGACGCGAAACGCCGCGTCGTGCGAGATGAGCCGGCCGACGTATCGGAAGACCGGACGGGCGATGCCGAAGAAGCGCACTCCGGCTATGGCGATCCACAGTGTGATCACCGGCGGCATCTGCGAGGCCCGAGCGATAAGCCACGCAGCGGTAGCGGTCAGGCCAACGCCAGCGCCGAGTGCCGCAGCGCCAGCAAGGATGCCAAGGCTCAGCCGGCCGGACACGGGACGACTGGCTTCGATGAGCCTGGTGATAGGCCGGTCGACACGGTCGGGCCCGGTGATCATGTCGAAGCCGTCGCAAGCGGTGCGCCCAGCCGGACGATGCGATCGCAGTCCGCCAGCAGGGCTGGTCGGTGAGCCACCGCAATGACCGTGCGACTGCGGGCGAGTCGTCGTATGGCGTCAGCCACCGCGGCCTCGTTAGTCGCATCGAGATGCGCCGTCGGCTCGTCGAGCAGTACCAGTGGCACATCCCGCAGAAACGCGCGGGCGAGCGCGACCCGCTGCCGTTGCCCAGCTGACAAGCCAAAGCCGTTCTCGCCGACGATCGTGGCCAGTCCGTCCGGGAGATCGTTCACGAACTCGGTGGCGTTGGCTCGATGAAGCGCCCGGGCGACGGCCTCCGGCTCCGCGTCCGGCCGCGCCAGCAGGACATTGTCGGCGATGCTCGCCGGAGCGAGCCAGGGTTCTTGCGGCACCCAGGCCAGCTGTGATCGCCACGCATCCGGATCGACATCGTCGAGGTCGATCTGTCCCTCTGGCCCGTCGAGGATGACGCGCCCGGTGGTCGGCGACACAAACCGGAGCAGCACCCACAGCAACGTGGTCTTTCCGTAGCCGCTCGGGCCGGCCACGCCCACGTATTCGCCGGGATGCACGACGAGGTCTGCCGACTCGAGCGCCGGGCGCTCGCGGTCGTATTGCACACTCAATCCTTCGATGCGCAGCGTCGTGCGAGCCACATCTACCACGCGCGTAGTCCCTGAGCGCGGTGCGGCAATCGGAGTAGGCGACTCGATCACGGCAAATATCGACTCCGCCGCAGTGACGCCCGCCGCGCTGGCATGGAACTGCGCGGCAACCTGCCGCAGCGGCGCGTAAGCCTCGGGCGCAAGAATCAACACGACCAGGCCAGTGCGTAGATCGATCGCCCCGTGCAGCAGCCGCAGGCCGATCGACACGGCGACAACGGCCACCGAGATCGTGGCGATGAACTCGAGCGCGGCCGACGAGAGGAACGCGAGTCGTAGAGTTCTCATGGTCGCTCGCCGATGCTCATCGGCCCGCCGGCGAATCGCTTCGACCTGACCCTTTGCTCGACCGAACAGCAGCAGCGTGGGCAGGCCCTGGACGACGTCCAGGAAGTGGCCGCCAAGGACGGCCAATGTTCGCCATTGACGTCGCGTCGCCTGTGCGGTGCCGCGCCCGATCAAGACGCCGAACAATGGGATGAGCGACAGTGTGCCGAGAATTATCACGCCGGCCAGAACGTCCTGGCTCAGCACAACGACGACAACGGCGGCCGGCAGGAAGACAGCCGTAATGAGCGTCGGCAGGTATTGCGCGAAGTAGTCGTCGATCGCGTCCGCGCCAGAGGTCGCCAGCGTGGCCAGCTCACCCACCTGCTGGCGAGCCAACCAAGAGGGACCGAGCCTGATCGTGTTCCTCAGCAACTCCCGTCGCAGCTGGGACTTGACGTCGGCTGCCGCGCGGTGGGCCGCGACCTGCCCAGCCCAGGCCAGGAATGCGCGGCCAAGGACGGCGAGACCAAGGACGATCAGCGGACCCCGCATTTCAACGAGCCCCGCTCGATCCTGGAAGGCGAGTACGACTAACTCGCTGATGGCGAAGGCAGCGACGATGACCAACAAGCCCGAAGTCACCGCGACCAATGAGGAGATAGCCAGATATCGTCGGCTCGCCGCGGCATGGCGCAGCAACCGCGGATCGAGGGCCTTCATCGCGGTGCAGTCGAGACGGCATCGGCCCCTGCCGCCGCCGCAGACTTGTCCCAAGCCAGCCGGCAGGGGAAGACGTCGCTAGTGGTGTTAGCTGCTAGATCGATCGAAACAGGCACGAACTCGGGACGATTTGTCAAAGTCATCCCAGACTGGATATGAGGAATGTCCAGCCGGCTCATCTGATGCTCCTCCCAGAGCCATACGCGCGCCGAGTTCCAGCAGTTTCCGCCGAGGGTGCCTCACGGCATCGGTCGCCAGGATCACTCGCAACGGATGGTAGATGGGGGGCACGAGCAGGTCGCACAGTCCGGTACCCGAGCTCACCGGATCTTCACAGCTGTTCGGGGGGATGCGGACGCGGACGGCTCCGGCATGGACTCCTGGCTGGACGCAAAGCACCGGGTGATAAATCGCACCTCGACGTACCACGTTCGGTACTGCTCGGATCGGTGACTTGAAGCTGTCCGTTAATCTGCACCACACATTCCGGACGGGATAAACGGGCGGTAAGAAACCCTGGCGTATGCCAAATAAGCGCCAATTCGGATCAGTCCATTTAGGGGAAGATCTTCGAGCGGCCGCAAGCTAGGGTCGGTATCGGGCTCCAGGACCTAGCTACGCACATCGAGTATTGCGACCTCGCTTCCCGACGCCACGGCGAATGCCTTGGACTGCGCTGGGCAGCAAGCCGCAGCGTGGATCGGTCCGGCAGCGGGCTCGACATAGCCGGACCGCAGCGGTGCGGCTGTCACACATTGGGGGCCAAACCAGATGCCCACGATCTCCGGTTCCGAGTCGCCGGTAGCCGACAATGTGCGAGAGGGCGAATCCGGGTCCGGCGACCCGGTTCTCACATCCACCTTCGAGCCACCACAGCTCCTGAGCAAACCAATCATCAGATCCCGGCTACAGGATCGCCTGACCTACGGCGTGCGGGCGAAGTCGCTGGTGCTCATGAGCGCCCCGGCCGGCGCCGGGAAGACCGTGCTGGCCGCGTCCTGGGCCGAGGCTCATGACATCTCTTGGCCGGTCGCGTGGCTTACGGTCCATGACGCCTGCGAACGCTCCGAGGTGTTCTGGTCCTATGTTGCGGAGACGATCGTTCGGTCAGGAGTCAACCTTCGGCATGCGAACCGACCGCCGCTTGGCGAGGTGGTTCCGAACTCCTTTTTCATACGCCTAGCGGCCGACCTCCTCGACCATCCCCTCCCGGTGGTGCTCGTCCTGGACGGGGCGGACCGATTGGTGAGTCGAGATGTCACGGCTGGATTGGACTTCCTGCTCCGTCATGCCCATCCGCAGTTCCGGTTGGTCATGTGCGGACGTGCGGACCCGCAACTTCCGCTTCATAAATATCGAGTAACCGACTCGATGACGGAGATCAGGCAGGACGTGCTGGCCTTCACCGTCGCGGAAGCCCACTCACTCTTGTCAAGTCTCGGGGCGAAGGTGTCCCGGGATGTTGTCGCTTCGATCACCGCGCAGACCGAAGGCTGGGCGGCTGGACTGAGGCTGGCCGCAGCATCCCTCAAGCAGGGAGCGGATCCGAAGACGCTCGTCGAATCGTTGGCGAGAGACGACGGAAGTGTTGCGGAGTACTTGTTCGCCGAGGTCCTTGACGCACAACCTCCGCGCGTGCGCGATTTTCTGCTACGGACCAGTGTCACCCCGCAACTCCTGCCCGATCTGGTCGACCGCCTGACCGATCGGGCCGACGGCCGACGGACACTGGCGACACTTGTCCGCTCCAATGCCTTCGTGGAGCGCCCACCAGACTTCGGTGGCGCCTACCGCGTGCATCCACTGTTTCGCGAGCTGCTGAAGGCCCAGCTGACCTACGAATCACCAGAGGACGTCCCGGAGTTGCATCGTCGATGTGCGCAATGGTTTGCGACCGCCGGCCAGTTTGTACCGGCCGTCGAACACGCTGTGGCGAGCGGTGACTGGCCCTACGCGACCTCTCTCCTCATCGGCGGGCTGGCCGTCGGTTCGCTACTCGCGCACGACAACAGCCCTTATGCTTCGTTCCTCGATTCGATGCCGGCTGATCTGCCCGGACCGCACGCGGCGGTATTGCGGACAGCCTGGATGTTCCGCGGCGGACAGTCCGTTCCTGCGGGGGACATCGAACACGTGACGCGCCTCGTGGAGCGGGACGGGGTTGCGGACACCGACGCCCTGCGGCTGTCGGCTGCGGTTGTGCTAACCGCGGTCGCCGCAGTCGGACCGGACCATGCCAGGGCAATGCGGGTTGCCGACCATGCGCTCGAGTTGCTAAGCCAATCACCATGGCAGCAGCAAGCTACCGGCGCAGCACTGTCAGCCATCGTGCTGGCTGCCCGGGCAACCGCATTGATGGTGGACCGGGGTGGTAATGAGGCAGCGGAGGCACTAAAAGCAGCCGTCGCAGCCGCTGAGGCTGCCGGTTGTGGTCGCCTGAGGCGACAGTGCCTTGGTGACCTCGCCGTCGTCGAGGCGTTCCGGGGGCGCCTGCGGCGGGCCAGTGAGCTAGCCCAGACCGCTGAAGGATTGGCCGACGACTGCGGGTTGTCCCGTGAGCGACGGCCGGCCGCCGCGTCCCTCGCGCTGGCCTGGGTGAGCTGTGAGGAGTTCCACCATGCGGAGGCTCGGCGTTGGGAGGCTCGGGCCCACGCCAGTGTTGCCGATTACGAAGCGCTATTCGTGCAACCGTTACTCGCGGTGCTTCAGGCTCGGATACACCGATCACGTCGCGAGCTCGAGTTGGTGGAGAGCGCTATTGGACAGCTCGTCGCCAAGGTCGACTCGCCGTCTTGGGTCCGCGAGCGGGAGTTGTTAGAAGTGGCGGCCCTTCACCTCGCGAAAGCACAACCTGATCAGGCCATCGCGGTCATTGACTCGCTACCGGATCCGCATTCTCCACGAGCGGAAGTCGCTCGGAGTCGCGCCACCATACTCGGCGCCGCGTCACAGTCCGGGCCACGTGAGGTCATTGGGGACCCAGAGGCACCATTGGACGCGGTGGTAGAAGCCTGGATCGATAGGGCGTACAGGCACCTCGAGCGCGGTGAGGTGATGCTCGCCGTGCCGACCGTACAGCAAGCGTTGCAGCTCGCCGAGCCAGAGCGAATGCGACGGCCGTTTATGGATTCGACGGCACAGCTTCGACGGCTGCTGCGCGCGAATGCCACGCTAAGCGCGTCGGCCAGCTGGCTCCGCCCCGCCGCATCGAAGGTGGTCAAGCTACACCCCGCGTCCGCCGGCGCGGACGGATCGACGCGGGCGCCGTCCGCCAACCTCGTCGCTGCTGAGCAGCTCAGTGAGCGAGAGATCGAAGTGCTGCGCCTCATGTCCGAACTGCTGTCGACCGAGGAGATCGGGGCAGCCATGTTCGTCTCGGTCAACACCGTGCGAACCCATGTCCGGAGCATCCTGCGCAAGCTGGCGGTCAGCCGACGCAACGAGGCAGTACGCCGAGCGTGGGAGCTCGCGATCGTCTGACGACAAACACCGACAGAGCATCCCAACGGGGGTGCTCCCGCACCGTGCGTGCGCGCTTCCCGAAAGACCCGCAGTCATCCATAGGGGCTGAAGACATCGATGCCTTGCCGGCGAACACTTAGGTGAACAGTAAGTGGATCCAGGGTTAACCGAGATCGAGGGGGAGGACCTATGGCCGCTCAAACCTGGGAAGTTCGCGTGCGAGGTCCAATCCCGTCGGACGTCTTAGCGGAACTCGGCGCCGCTGGCCTGACCGAAGAACCGGCGCAGACCATCATGAGAACCGAGCCACTCGATCAGGCCGGGCTGCATGGAGTACTGCAGCGGCTACGCAATCTTGGTCTGGAGCTACTGGAGATTCGCACTGCACCGGACATCGAGGCCGCATCGAACTCGGAGTGAAATGACATGAGCACCTCACCATTGGCTACCGAGAAGGCTCGGGTGCGTTACGACCTCCGAGTGCGGACGGTTTTGGGACCGGCTGCCCGCGCGAGCCTCGCGCCAGGAGGCGAATGTTCTACCGTCGGACGCGGGACGGTCTTTCGGTTCCACCTGGTCAGTGATTGCGACCTGAGCGAGCTGCACGGACTATTGGTCGACAAGGACGTCGACGTGATCAGTATTCGGATGGCCCGTTAACAGCCGCGAGGATGGCCCGTCCAAGCTCCTCACCCCTGGTGAATTGCGGCCAGTGGCCCGTGGGCAGGTCGATGTAGTCGACGGTGCGGATCTTCGCGAGCTCTTGCAGTGCGTCCTCGCCCTGGGACATCCAGTCCCGCAGCTGCGCACTCGGAAATGCGCACGCGATAACGGTGACGGGTACTGCGTAACGACGTTCGTCGAACAGATGCTGCTGGTCTCGTGCGACCCTCTTGGGCGTCGGTATGGCCCGCGCGCGAAACGCCGCCCGTAGCTCGTCCGTCAGGTCGACGAGGTCTTCCTTCTCGAAGTGCGACCAATCCGGCAGCGGAATCTCGCCGTCCTCGACTGGCAACTCATCGTTGATCACGCCGCCGTCACCAGTGGGCCAACTGTCGACATAGACGACGCGGACGACCCGGTCGGGCCGGGCGTCGACCGCGGCGTGGGCGACGGCGCCGCCGCCGGAATGCCCGACAAGCACGACCTCGCCGGCGGCCGGGTCAACGGAATCGATGACCGCGACAACTGCGTCGACATGATCACGCAGCGAGATCCCAGAGCGGTCGGCGTCTCTCGACTCCATGCCGGGCAGCGTGAGGGGTTGCGCGTGATGTCCGACCTGTTGGAGAGCAGGAAGGATCTCATCCCACGACGAGCCATCGAGCCAGAATCCGGGAATCAGGACGATGTGCACGGCACCGACGCTAGTGTCCTGCGCCGCGAATACCACTGACGTCGGCGAATCGAAGCCAGTACCTTCATATCTGAACAGTCATGCAGATGTCGGTGAGGTGGCGCGTGAGCAAGTCGATGGCCAACGACCCCAGCGTCCGGCTGGTGGACCAAAGCAAGGTCGCGGCAGCGCGTAGCGGAATGTCTTCCGAAACAACCATCAACGAGTGCGCTCAGGTATTCGCCCTGCTCGGCGAGCCGGGCCGGCTTCGGCTGCTGGCCAGCCTGCTCAACGCCGGTGAACTCTGCGTCGGCGATCTCGCTGCGACGACGGGTATGACGGAGTCCGCGGTCAGTCATGCGTTACGACTGCTGCGCGCCTATCGGGTCGTAGCCGTCAGCCGTCGCGGCCGAATGGCGTACTACCGATTGGACGACGCTCACGTGCAGACGTTGCTGGCCCTCGGCCTCACGCACACGCAACACACCGGAACAGTCCGCGATCTGGTATCTCCGGCTACCCCTACTCATCGAACCTCGAACCGTGGTCGAGGGCACCGAGCATGACGGCCACCACCAGACACAACCACGACCTCGGGCACGGCGACGAGCACGACAGCGACCACGGTCTGGCCGCGCACGGCAAACGGTCACACCAACATGGTGTCGGCACCAACGCCGACCGCCGTTACTTGATCATCGCGCTGATATTGCTAGCGGCCTTCATGCTTTTCGAGGTCGTCGTCGCCGTCATGGCCGGGTCACTGGCGTTGCTATCGGACTCGGGACACATGCTCTCCGACGTCGGCGCCATCGCAGTATCCCTGTGGGCGATCAGCCTGGCGGCTCGCCCAGCAACCGGCGCTTGGACGTTCGGCTGGAAGCGAGCCGAGATCCTGTCCGCCGCCGCTAACGGCATCACGCTGCTCGTCGTCTCCGGGATCATCGCGTTCGAGGCGATCCGACGGCTGATCCATCCGCCGCATGTCGACGGCGGCCCGGTCCTCGTCGTTGCGATCATCGGGGTGGGCGTCAACGTCCTCGCTGCCTGGTGGCTCACGAAGGCGAATCGGTCCAGCCTCAATATCGAAGGCGCGTTCAAGCACATCCTGACCGACCTCTACGGGTTCCTCGGCACCGTGATCGCCGGCATAGTCATCCTCACGACCGGATTTGTCCGGGCCGACTCGATCGCCTCACTAGTGGTGGTCGGATTGATGCTCCGGGCAGCGTGGGGGTTGCTGCGCGACTCCGGCCGAGTGCTGTTGGAAGCCGCCCCCGAAGGCGTCGACCTCGATGACATCCGCGCCCATCTGCTGGAGGACGAGCATGTCCATGACGTGCACGACCTGCACGTGTGGACCCTCACCTCGGACCTGCCGACCCTGTCCGCGCACGTCGTCATCGACAACTCGTGCTTCACCGACAACCACGCACCCCAACTGCTCGACACCTTGCAGGAGTGCCTGACCGGGCACTTCGATGTCGAACACTCCACCTTCCAGTTCGAGCCTGCGAGCCACGCCGCCCATGAGCGTGGCGCCCACCCCTGACCGGCCACCGAGGCGTCGATCCGCCCCGCCCACGCGGGCCGGAGGTCATTAGCGACGTCCCCCATACTGGGCAACGTGAAGGTCGTGCTCAACGTGATCTGGTTGGTGCTCGCCGGCCTGTGGCTGGCAATCGGCTACGCCGTTGCCGGCATCATCTGCTTCATCCTGATCATCACGATCCCGTTTGGCATCGCATCATTTCGAATCGCCAACTACGCGCTGTGGCCGTTCGGCCGAACGATCATCCACAATCCACGGGCGGGGGCACCCTCGGTGATCGGCAACATCATCTGGCTGATCGTCGCAGGGATCTGGCTGGCCATCGGGAACGTGATCGCCGGCGTTGCTCTCTGCATCACGATCATCGGGATCCCGCTCGGTCTCGCGTGCTTCAAGCTGATTCCGGTATCCCTGGTACCTCTGGGCAAAATCATCGTGCCGGGCGAGACGGCGTACGCCTACGAGACGTACCCGGTCTGAGTGACTCGCTCGTGTCCGGCAGACTCTGCACCAAAGGACACGTATCAAACGTGGTGATCACAGCTCTTCCCATCCACCGGACGAATACGAGCATCGGGGGTTGGCGTGAACACGGCTGATCTGGTGTTGGAGGGTGGCGGCGTCAAGGGCGCCGGACTCGCCGGGGCGATCGAGGCGCTCGCCAAACAGTACGAATTCAGTCGTGTGGCGGGGACCTCCGCCGGCGCCATCGTCGCGTCGTTCGTGGCCGCCGGGATCACCGACGATCTCCAGAAGCTCATGACATCGACGAACTTCGCCGACTTCCTAGATGAAGGCATCCTTGGCCACTTGGGCAAGCTCGGTCAAGGGATCGACGTCCTGCGACGCCAAGGCATCTATCGTGGTCGCAAGCTGCACGACTGGATCGCGGACACGTTGGCAAATGCGCCGCACCCGGTACGGACTTGGGGCGACCTTCATATGCCGGGCATCGACGCCAGCACTCCGATCGAACAGCGCTACAAGCTGGTCGTCGTCATCTCAGACATCTCGCGCGGCCGGATGCTGCGGCTGCCCTGGGACTACCAGACGCTCAACGGAGAAGATCCCGACACACAACCCGTCGCGGACGCGGTTCGGGCTTCGGCGTCCATTCCGTTCTTCTTCCAGCCGTGGCATATCCCGGTCGACCCCGCCCTCGCCGACGGGCACAAGGAACTCGTCCTCACCGACGGCGGGATGCTCTCCAACTTCCCGGTGTCGTTGTTCGATGACGACGAGCACCCCACGTTCGGAATCAAGCTTTCCGCGCGATTGTCCATCCAACAACAAGGCTGGAACGCCACAAACGGCGTGTTGACGCTGGGCAAGGCCCTCATCTCGACGATGGTGTCTGCGCACGACCAGCTCTATGTCGACTTGGACTCCGTGACCTCGAGGACGGTGTTCGTCGACACATCCGGAGTGAACTCCACCGACTTCCGGTTGAGCGAGCAGGAAAAGGCCAACCTTTACAACAAGGGCATCGCAGCAGCCCAGGACTTCCTCGGCACGTGGGACTTCGAGGCGTGGACGCAGAAGTACGGCAGTTCTACCACAAAGCTCACACCGACCGGGTAGCCCGAGCCGACGGTTGCCACCAAGCCCGACTCGGCGTCGACGCAGAGACCGGGAACAATGACGCCATGGACGACAACGCAATACTCGACCAGATCCATGAGCTCGTCGCAGAGGAAAAGCGTCTGCGCCACCAGGCCGGCGGGCTGACGGGCGCCGACCGAACCCGGCTCGACACCCTGGAGCGCCAGCTTGATCAGGCGTGGGACCTGCTACGGCAGCGCCGGGCCCGTGAGGACGCAGGCGAGGATCCGGATGTCGCGCGTGAGCGTCCGCCGGACGAAGTCGAGGGCTACTTGCAGTAGCTGCGACCGGTTTCCGGCGCAGGACACTAACTCGATACGTCCTTATTGCTGAACCGCGCCCAGGCCAGGGCACCAAAGATCACGATGTACACCGCGGCGGCAAGTAGGCCGGTGCGGATCTGATCGAACGCGAGCGGATCCCGCATGAAGTCAGCGAAGCGCAGCCAATAGTGGCTGGGCAGCCAGGCGTGAATGGTGGACAGCTGCGGGATCGCATCAAGGACCTGGCTGGTGATAGTAAGTGCCAGCGTCGTCGCCATCGCCGCGACCGGGACCTCGGTAAGGGTCGACACGAACAGCCCAATCGCGCCGATCACGGCCATCATGACGGTCAGGTAGCAAACGACGAGCACCAAGCGCCACACCGCCGCTGGATAGGACACGGCGATGCCGGAGAGCAGAGTGACGTCGCCCCGGGGAAACAGCACTAACCCGATGAACAGGCCGGCCACCGCGACCACGAGCGCGCAGGAGAACGCCCAAATGACGATCGCAACATACTTAACGGCGAGGAGCCGGGTACGCCCCACGGGTAGCGCGAGCAGGTAACGCAGAGTCCCGAGGTTCGCTTCGCCGGACACGGCATCGCCAGATACCACCGATAGCGCCATCGGCAGGAAGAGTGGCAGCACCACGAGGAGCGCAGATAATCCAACGAAGATCCCGTTGTCGGTGATGCTGCTGAAGAAAGCCCCACCGTCGCCTTCCCCACGTCCGGTGCGGGAGGTGATCTTGACGGCGATCGCAATGACGATGGGGATAAGGCCCAGGACGACGAGAATTGCCTGGTTGCGCCGACGCCGGAACACCATGCCGATCTCAGAGCGGAGAAACCGGCCACTCCACCGGCGGGGTCGCTGCCGGGCTGCGGTCGGCACTCCAACGCGCGGAGAGACATCGACGACATCAGCCCGAGACATCGAAGCCCTCCCCGGTCAGGCCGACGAACACATCTTCCAGCCCCGGGCGCTCGACGACGAAGCCGCGCAACCCGACGCCGGCTGTCACCAGGGCGGCGGCCACTCGCTCCGGCTTCGCGTCGCCCAGCACGGCGAACGCCTCGCCGTCCGTGACCGTGGCCTCGTCCAACCCCAGCCTACGGAGCACGTCCGCGGCTGCTACCGGCTCGGCGGTTTCGACGCGCACTCGCACTCGTTGCTGAGCGGCCAGGTCGTGCAGCGACCCTTGCCACACCATCCGCCCGACGGTCATCACGCCGACATGGGTGCAGACCTGTTCGACCTCGCTGAGCAGGTGGGAGGACACCAGGACGGTGACCCCGTCGGTCCCGAGTTGGCTGATCAGGTGCCGCACCTCGCGGGTGCCCTGCGGATCAAGGCCGTTCGTCGGCTCGTCCAGCACGAGCAGGTCGCGCGGCTTCAGCAGCGCCGCCGCGATGCCCAGCCGCTGCCGCATACCGAGCGAGTAGTTGCGGTATCGCTTGCCCGCCGCGGCGGTTAGCCCGACGCGCTCCAGCGCGTCGCCGATTCGCCGCCGCGCAGTTCGCGCGTCGGCGGTGCGGTCGGCGGCGTCGAGCCGACGCAGGTTGGCCTGACCCGACATGTAGGGGTGGAACGCTGGGCCTTCTACGAGCGCGCCCACCCGCGGTAGCACGGCCGCCGCGTGCGCGGGCATTGCCTGACCGAGCAGCGCGTGCGTGCCGGCCGTGGGATAAATCAACCCGAGCAGCATGCGGATCGTGGTGGTCTTCCCGGACCCGTTCGGGCCCAGGAATCCGTAGACCGCGCCCGTTGGCACGGCAAGATCAAGGCGGTCGACGGCGACTTGGCCGCCGCGGAACCGTTTCGTCAACCCCGCCGACGAGACTGCCAACACGCCCTGATCGGGGGAGGTCAGATCCGCGCTGGCCGTCAGCTCCGTGAGCGCCATCGGGCGGCCTACTTGTGCGTTGCGGCCGCGGCGTAGAGCGCTGATGGATCCACCGCGCCAGCGAACACCCGCCCGTCGTTAGTGATCAGGATGCTCACCAGCTTGGAGTCGAGGAGCCGACCGGAGCCCCACGCCCCGCTCACCGGCGTCAACGCATTCAGGAACTGCTGCATCGACGGCCCGGATGCCGGCCTCGACCCGAAGCCTGGTACCAGGCCCGCCGCATGCACGGCCAGGATCGAGGTCCAGCCGGTTCCGATGATCTGCGGATTCAGCGCTGCTGCGGCCGCGTGCTCACCGAGCTTCGCGCCGCCCATAGCTAGGGGCTGCTCCCTTACCGTCGCACCCTTGGGTGGGGTGAATCGGAAATTGTCGTCGCCCGGCACCGCGAAATTGATGTCGGTGAACGACACGTCGATCGCCTTCGACGGGTCGGCGCCGCGCGGGTACACCTGGACGCCGAGCGGCACCTTGTACTGGCCGTCGATGGCGATGTGCACCGCGCCGATCCGCGACCCCGTAGCACGGGGCACGAGCACCAGCTCGTATGCGGCCCGGCCGGCAACCGTCTTGTTGTTGTCCGTCTGGACGATTGTCGTCGGATCCAGCGCAGCGAGGGCCCGCTGCGCGACCTGATCCGGCGTCAGTGTCGGCCCCGCCGGGTCATGTCTCGCCGAACCTGCCGGGAGCTGGGTGTGGGTCGCGGTCTTGGTCGCACTAGACCACTGCCACACCTGGTCGCCATCCCGGAAGACGTCGGTCTCGTTCACCGAGTCCATCACGGCGATGCGCTGCTTGGTAGGGCCGGCGTACCAAACGCGGGCGGTGTGCGAACCAGTGAGCAAATCGGCGAGCGATCCGGTACTTGACGCCCCTCCGATACTCGGCAGCTCCGGCAAACCCAAGTCGGAGCGCTGGACCACCGTGCCATAGAAGCCGTTAACGTGACTAGTCTGCAGATCCGCGAGCAGCTGGGCCGCCGTCCGCGGCTCGAGCTTGTCGGCGGCCTGAGCGGAAAACGCGCCACCAGCAACGATGCCGACCACACCGGCCACACCGAGCGGAACGACCCACCGGAGCAGCCGGTGGCGAGAGAAGATTGTGCTAACACTCACAACGAGAAGAATGCCCGTTGCCCACTGTGACCTAGCTGAGCCTTGCTGAGCGGCGGATCTGCCCCAGGTGGCAGGGTGTAGCCGACATGCGCGGCGAGTGATCGAGGAGGCGGACCGTGCGGCTGCTGATCGTGGAGGACGAGGTTCGGCTGGCCTCTGCCCTGCAGCGCGGGCTGACGGCGGAGGGGTTCACCGTCGATGTGGCGCACACCGGGCCCGACGGCCTGCACGCAGCATCCGAAACGTCCTACGATGCCGTGCTGCTCGACATCATGCTGCCCGGGCTGTCCGGTTACCGCATCATCGAGCAGCTGCGGGCGGCGGAGAACTGGGTGCCGATTCTCATGCTGACCGCCAAGGATGGTGAGTACGACGAGGCAGACGCCCTCGACCTCGGCGCCGACGACTACCTCACTAAGCCGTTCTCATTCGTCGTCTTGCTCGCCAGGCTGCGGGCCCTGCTCCGCCGGGGCGTGACCCCCCGCCCGGCGTCGCTCTCGGCCGGGGACCTCGTACTCGATCCATCAGCACACACGGTCACCCGCGACGGACAGCCGATCGATCTCACCCCCCGCGAATTCTCGTTGCTCGAGTTCCTCCTGCGGCGCAAGGGCGAGGCGGTTTCCAAGGCCGACATCCTGCATCACGTGTGGGACGCGCACTACGACGGGGACGCGAACGTCGTCGAGGTCTATGCCGGTTATCTGCGCCGGAAGATCGACACCCCGTTCGGCCGGCACAGCGTGCAGACTGTCCGGGGCGCCGGCTACCGGCTCGCCGCGGACGGCGGCTGACTCCCGGGAGTAGCAGTGCGCTGGCTGTCCCATCTGTGGCGGGGGCAGTCGCTTCGCGCGCGGATCACCATTGTCGCGACCACACTATTCGCGTTCGCCGTGATCACCGGCGCGGTCTTGCTCCTCGTGCTGCAACGTACCTCCCTGATCCGATCGCTGGATTCCCAGGCGATCAAGACCGGCCAGGCGGTGGCCTCGACCCGAGTTACCGGGATCAAGCCGACCAACATCGTCGCCGCGGCCGGACTGCAGATCCAGGTGCTCGACAAGACCGGTGCGGTGGCCGCCGCCTCCGGAACCGCCGATCGGGTCAAGCCCCTGCTCACCCCTGACGAGCTGGCCGCGGCGAAGCGCGGGCAGGCGATCGACATCCCGGCCGAACGCGGAAATACCAATCAAGAGCTGCGTGTCCTGGCCGTACCGGCGGGCGAGGAAACCGTCCTGGTCGCGTCCGGTCTCACCGGCGTCGAGGACAGCATTCGCATCTTGCGGGACGCGGCCCTGATCGGCTGTCCCGTGGTGGTGCTCGCGATGGGCATGGCGACGTATTTCATCGTCGGTCGTGCCTTACGTCCAGTGGCCGCACTGCGCAAAGGGGCCCAGGAGATCACTGCGGCCGACCTCGCCGACCAACGGCTCCCCGTGCCTGATGCGCACGACGAGATCTACCGCCTGGCCGTCACGCTCAACGCGATGCTCGACCGGATCGACGCGGCGACGAAGCGGCAGCGCACGTTCGTCGGCGATGCGGCCCATGAGCTGCGATCGCCGCTCGCCTCTTTGCGCCTCCAGCTCGAGGTCGCGCAGCGGGTCGGCCCAGCGAGGGACTGGCCCGGCATGCTCGACGAAGTGCTCTCCGACGTCGATCGGCTCGACCAGCTCGTGGAAGATCTGCTGGCGTTGGCCCGATCCGACGAGGCCGGCGGAGTGCTGCGCCGGCGGGAGCCAGTTGCACTCGACCAGCTGGTCACCGAGGTCGCCGAGGACTATCTGGATGCCCGCGTTCCGGTGCGCTCATCCACCGATGCCGTGTCTGTCGACGGAGATCCGGAGGCGCTTCGCCGAGTCGTCGTGAACCTGCTCGACAACGCCGTGCGATACGCCCGCTCCGAGGTGACGGTCGACATCGCCGTCAACGGAAACGGCACGGCCGAGCTGGTGATCCGAGACGACGGGCCGGGAATTCCCGAGGATGAGCGGGAACGCGTTTTCGATCGCTTCTACCGGACCCACGAGTCTCGATCGCGGGACACCGGAGGCACCGGGCTCGGCCTGCCCATCGTGCGCGATGTAATTCGCGCGCACGGCGGCACGGTAAGCCTCGCGGATAACCACCCGGGCCTGCGGGCAACGGTGATCCTTCCCGTTGCGCGTAGCGACGAGGATCGACTTGGCTAGCGGCGCTCCCGGCGGTTACGGGGCCGGGCCATTACCACCGCCCCGCGAACTTGACGACGATGCCGGCGTGGACGCCGAGGAGGATGCTGACGATGCCGACGACTGCGATGGGGATGGAGTCGGCGTCGGAGTCGGGCTTGGCGGCGGCTGGAACGCGTACACCGACAAGGTGATCTGCTGGCTCTGGGGGAACAGCGTGCCCTGCGCTGGGCTCTCGCCGGCGACCAGACCGTCCTTGGCTTGGTCGGTTGTGGGCACGATGATCGGGGTCGGGTTGACGCTCCAACTGGCATTGTTGAGGTTGCGGACCGCGTCGGCGAACTTCTGGTTGGTGACGTCGGGGATGGGCAGCTTGCCGATCGATACCGAGAGGGTGACGGTCGCGCCCGGTGCGACGGTGGTGAATGCTTTCGGGTTCTGATCGGTGACGACGCCCGCGGCCTGCCCGCTAGGAACGTCCTTGCGGGTCACCTTGAGGCCCTGCCCGATCAGGTCATTGCTCGCGTCGGCGAACTGCTTCCCCGGAACGTTGGGTACCTGCACCGTCGGCGCTTTGTAGACCGTGTACGTGACCGTGGTGCCCTCGTTCTGCTGGGAGTTCGGCGGCGGCGACTGGGTGCATACGGTGCCCGCGGTCGGACTCGCGATGGGCTGCGTATCAGGGTTCACGCCGCACTTGGACGCAACCTGCGGCGCCCCGGTGGGCGGCGTGAACTTTCGTGACGCGATCGCGGCGTTCGCCTGTGCCGGGTTCATTCCGATCACGTTCGGCACCGCCTCCTTCTTGGGCGAGTCCGAGCCGCTGAGCGCCCAGATCGCCCAGGCGCCACCGCCGATGACAAGTAGCAGCGCGGCGACAAGGGCGGCCCACACCACGCGCGTCTCTTGTCCTCACCGTCATCCTCGTCGTCGCCGTCTGCGGACATTGGCACAACTGCGCCCGGCGGCACCGCCCCCGGGGGCACCTTCGAGATGTATTGGGTCCGCTCGGCGTCCGTCAGCACCGCCTCCGCCTCGACCGGACGGTCGGCCAGCGCGCGCAGCAGGTCGGTGCGCATCTCCCCCGCTGACTGGTAGCGATTCATCGGGTTCTTGGCGAGTGCCTTCATAATGATGGAGTCGAGCGAACGCGGGATTGCCGGGTTCTCCGACGACGGCACGACGGGGTTCTCCCGAACGTGCTGGTAAGCAACCGCGACCGGAGAGTCGCCGGTAAACGGTGGATGACCGGTGACCAGTTCGTAGAGCACACAACCCGTCGAGTACACATCCGATCGCGCGTCCACCGTCTCGCCCCGCGCCTGCTCCGGCGACAAATATTGCGCGGTGCCGATCACGGCCGCCGTCTGGGTAACCGTCGCCGAGTTGTCCGCTATGGCCCGGGCGATACCGAAGTCCATGACTTTGACCGCACCGGCGCGGGTGATCATGACGTTCGCCGGCTTGATATCGCGATGCACGATGCCGTTGCGATGGCTGAAGTCCAGGGCGCCGCAGACCTCCGCGACGATTTCCATGGCACGCCGCGGGGGCAACCGGCCCTCGACCTTGAGCACGTCCCGCAACGTCTGGCCCTCGACGAACTCCATCACGATGTACGGCACGTCCGATGCATCCGAACCCAAGCCGGTGTGGTCCTGGCCGGTGTCGTAGACGGCGACGATCGCCGGGTGGTTCAGGCCGGCTGCTGACTGCGCCTCACGACGGAACCGGTTCAGGAACGAGGGATCGCGCGCAAGATCGGCGCGCAGCATCTTGATGGCCACGTCGCGGCTGAGACGAGCGTCCCGCCCGCGATGGACCTCGGCCATACCGCCGTAGCCGATGAGCTCGCCGAGCTCGTACCGGCTCCCAACCTGGCGTGGCGTTGTCATGAAAGAACCTCATCCAGTGTCGCGTGCATGTCTGTCATCGTCTGCTCAGCGGCCCCGCGTGTCGGCGAGGTAGGCCTGCATGACCATCTTCGCCAGCGGGCCGCTGCGGTGCCGCCGGCGCTCTCGCTGCCGGTAACCCCTGCGTTCTCCAGCACTACCCCGATTGCAATGGGATGCGTGGCGTCGAGCGCGAACCCGGTGAACCACGCGTGGGGGGCATTGACGTAATTTCCGTTGACATCGACCGGTCCGTTGTCGGCGGTCCCGGTCTTGCCACCGACCTTCACGCCCGGGATCTGCGCTGCCGTTCCGGTGCCCTTGGTAACGACGTTCTCCATCATCGACTGCAGCTCGCCGGTCTGATTCGAATCCAGGACGCTGTCGAGCTGCTCGGGTACCGCCGTCTTCAGGACGGACAGATCCGGAGCGCGTTCCTGTTGCACGACGTAGGGCTTCATGAGCGTTCCGTTATTCGCGACGGCGGCCGACAACATTGCGGCCTGCAGCGGCGTCATCTGAACGTTGAACTGCCCAATTGACGCCTGCGCGAGGTTCGCGTCGTTGTCGACCGCACCCATGGTGGAGGGGGCGACCGGGATCGGCACCGTGCGGGCCTCGTTGTTCATCCCGAACAGCTCGGCCTCGGCCTCGACCTGCTGCTGGCCGAGGTCGATGCCGAGCTGACCGAAGGCAGTGTTGCACGAGATCGTGAGCGCGTGGTCGAGAGTGTCGGTCTTTCCGTCGCCACATCGTTCGTCGTTGAAGTTGTGCATCGTGGCGGTTGCTGTTCCGGGCAACTTCAGCACATCGGGGGCCGGGATACGGTCGGACGGCTTCTTGCCTGCCTTGAGCGCGGCCGCCGACACGACGACCTTGAAGATCGAGCCGGGCGGGTAAGTCTGGTTCAACGCGCGGTTCAGCAGCGGCTGATTCTTGTCGCCGAGCAGGGCCTGCCATGACTGTTGGATAGCCTGGGTGTTGTGCGAGCTGAGCGTGTTCGGGTCGTACGACGGTGAGCTGGCGGCGGCCAGGATCGCGCCGGTCGTCGGATCCAGCGCCACGACCGCCCCGCGGCGGGTGCCGAGACCTTGAAAAGCCGCCTGCTGGGCAGCGTTGTTGACGTCAGGTTGATGCTGCCGCCCTTGAGGCTCCGGCCGGTGAGGATGTCGGCGATGCGAGACCCGAACATGCGGGGATCGCTCCCGGACAGCACCTTGTCCTCTGCGTTCTCCAGCTCGCTCTTGTCGTAGACGAGCGAGTAGTAGCCGGTCAGCGGCGCGTACACCGGTCCGTTCGGGTACTTGCGGACGTACTTCAGCTCGTCGGTCGTCGCGACCGATTCGGCCACGGCCTTGCCGTCCACGACGATCTGGCCACGCGGCGACGCATACTCGGTGAGGATTACCCGGCGATTGGCCGAATTGTTCCGATAGTCGTCGCCCTTGACCACCTGGACGAAGTTGAGGTTCAGGAACAGCGCGACCATGAGCACGCCGACCGCGATGGCTACCCGACGGATGTGCTTGTTCATGCCGGAACCACCTCTGCAGGGCGCGGTGGCGGGGTCGACGTGACCGGCCGCTGCGGCGACGGCCGGCGAGCAGCGTCGGAGATACGCAGCAAGAGCGCGAGCAGCGCGTAGTTGGCCAGCAACGACGAGCCGCCGTAGGACAGGAAGGGTGTAGTCAAGCCGGTCTCTGGGAGCAGCCGGCTAACCCCGGCCGCGACGACGAACAGCTGCAGCCCGATCAGGAAGGAGAGTCCGGTCGCGAGCAACTTGCCGAACGTATCCCGGACGGCCAGCCCGGCCGCAAAGCCGCGTTAGACGAACAGCACATATATGACTAGCAAGGCGACCAGCCCGAACAGTCCCAACTCCTCCCCGAACGAGGTGAGGATGAAGTCGGTCGCGGGCAGCGGCACGATCTCTGGATGGCCCACACCGAGCCCGGTGCCGAACATCCCGCCCGTTCCCAGTCCGAACAGAGACTGGCTGACCTGATAGCCGACGCCATCGTGTAATGAAAAACGTCGAGCCACACGAGACCCGCGTCCGGACGTTGGCAAAAAGCTGATAGGACAGATATGCACCACCGGCGAACAGCACACGTCCCGACGATGACCCAACTGATGCGCTCGGTCGCCACATAGAGCAGCACCACGAACAGCTCCGAAGAACAGCAACGACGTCCCGAGATCATGACCGCGGATGAGGACCGCGAGGCAGATCAGCCAGGCGAGGAGCAACGGACCGAAATCTCGTCCGCGCGGAAAGTCGATGCCGAGGACGCGGCGACCGGCGAGAGACAGCACATCCCGCTTGGTAACGAGATAGGCCGCCGCGAAAATGGTCAGCAGGATCTTGGCGAACTCAGCCGGTTGGATCGAGAAACCGGCGACCCAGATCCAGATACGCGCCCCGTTGACCTCCAGAAGCGGGCCGGCAGTACAGCAGGCAGGATCAGGAGAAAGACCCCAACCAGCGCGAGCGTGTACGCATAACGCGCGAGCACACGATGGTCGCGCACAATCAGCAGGATTGCGATGAACAGCAGGATGCCGAGGCCGGTCCACACACACCTGGGTCGGCGCGGCGGCGTCCGGCACGCGGCCGCCGTTGTCTTGCGCCTGTTTGGCCAGTCCATGGTCGAGTCGATGGATCATGACGAGGCCGAGGCCGTTGAGCAGGATCGCGAGGGCAGCAGTACTGGATCCGCGTAGGGGGCGACCCTCCGGATGACGAGGTGGGCTGCGAGTCCGGCCAGGAGCGTCACCCCGGCGAAGGTGATCAGGTGCAGGCAGACCTGTCCGTTGCGGGCCGCTTCGACCGCCGCCTCGGCGCAGCGACGACTATCAGCACGGCAAGCAGCAGCAGCCCGAGTTCTGCGCGGCGTCGCGTCGGGGGGCGGCGGTGCCGTTGGAGCCGCCCGGGCCGCGGTCATGGGCGTCGGCACCTTGCGGGAGTCCACGCGGCCGGTACGGGCGTGACGGACGGAGTCGCGGTGTTGGGATGGGCGATGGGCGTCGGCACGGGGCGCTGCGGACGCGTCCGGGCGCTGGGCGTGCGACGGCGACGCAGCTGCGGTCGGGGCGGCGTCGGGTGGCATCCGAGCGACAGGGTGGCAGGAGCTGGTCGCGCAGGTTGGACAACTGATCCGCTCGGCCTTCGGTCGCGTCGCTCGCCGTGATGCCGGACATGCACCTGACTGCGTGCTGACCGCGGTTAGGTCTGCCAGCTTCAGGTCGGTGTTCTTGTACACTTGAAGAACTTGATCGGCCCGAACTGGGCGTTGACTCCTCGGAAAATGGCCACCTCGTTGCCATCCTTGCCCACGAAGTACTGCGTCTGGGTCCAGGAGTAGAAGGCGGCCGCACCACCGATGAGGAGGGCGAGCACCACAACGGTCACGATGAGCGGCTTCCATCGACGACGCCGTGGGTGGATCGGAAGGCGGAGTCGTTCGGTGGCCCGCCGGGTCATCCGGGCGGCGCGCTCAGCGGGGCTGCCGCCGTCGCCGTCGGACGCGGACGCCGGATCTACGAACGCGCCACCGATGACGGGCAGGTCGTCGCCGTACTCGGTGTTGACCACGTCGGCGACGATGCACGTCACGTTGTCCGGGCCGCCGCCTCGAAGGGCCAGGTCGACGAGCCGGTCCGCAGCCTCTTGCGGCTCGCCCTCGGAGAGCGCGCGTCCTCAATGGTGGCCGGCGGTGACGACGTCGGACAGCCCGTCGGTGCAAAGCAGGTATCGGTCGCGGACTCGCGCTTCGCGGATCGAGACGTCGGGCTCCACGTCGGAACCCATGAGCGCGCGCAGGATCACTGACTTGCGGGGGTGATGCGTTGCCTCTTCTGCCGTCAGCCTGCCCGAGTCGACGAGCGACTGTACGTAGGTGTCGTCATGCGTGATCTGGGACAGGTGGCCGTTGCGGAGCAGGTACGCCCGCGAATCCCCGACGTGCACCAGACCCACCTGGCGCCCGGTGAAACGTAGCGCGGTAAGAGTGGTACCCATTCCTTCGAGTTCCTTGTCGCCCGCGATGGCCCCGGCCAGATCGTGATTGGCCTCCTCGACGGCATTGCGCAGCGCGTAGAGCAGGTCGCCGAGGGGTCGATCCTCGTCGAGTCGCTCCAACGAGCCGATGACCAGCTTGCTCGCGACCTCTCCAGCCGCATGCCCGCCCATCCCGTCGGCGATCGCGAGCAACCGGGGGCCGGCATAAACCGCGTCCTCGTTGTTGCCGCGAACCAGGCCAGGTCCGAGCGCACTGCGTAACGCAGGGTCAGCGTCATCGCAGTTCCAGCACCGTCTTCCCAATACGTACCGGAACGCCGATCTCCAGGGGCATCGGGCTATCGACTTTGCGTTGGCCCAGATAGGTGCCGTTCGTCGAGCCCAGATCCTCGACGAACCACACGCCATCCTGCAGGCTGATCCGGGCGTGCCTGGTGCTGGCGTAGTCGTCGGTGAGGACGAGGGTGGAGTCGTTAGCGCGGCCGAGCAGTAGCTGGCGCCCCGGTGAGCCCGATGCGCGTACCGGCGAGGCCGCCTGCCGTGACGATGAGCTGCGATGGTCGCGCGGCGGGGCGTCCGGAGCAGGGGCAGGCGACGTCGCGTGGCCGCGGCGGCGCGCCGGAGGTGGCAGCCCGACCCGCGGCTGCCCAGCGGAACGTAGATCGCTCCGCACAACGCGGATCGCGGCGAGCACGAACAGCCACAGCAGCGACGAGGAAGCCGAACCGCATGAGCTGGAGGGCCAGCGGAGAGTTCACACGCTGCTCCTGCTGGAAGACCAGCTTTGTATGCCCTAGTCGGATGACGTCGCCGTGCCGGAGGACATGGCTGCCACGTCGTGGCCGTTGACACTGGTTCCGTTGGTGGAGCCGAGGTCGTATACGGTCGCGAAGCTGCCGTCCCACTGGACTTCGGCATGGCGTCGGGAAACGCCTTGGTCGAGTAGCTGGAGATCAGCGTCGGTGCCGCGCCCGATGAGGTTGCGCCCAAGCTGCAGATCGAAGCGACGGTTGGTGCCGTCGACGACGACGGCCGCTGACGCGCGGCGGGGTGCAGCGCCGGGCGGCGGACGATACGCCGCGGGCTGCGGCGGAACGCTGGGCGCGCCGACCTGCTGTCCGGGTGGCATGCCAGGCCGCGCTCCGGGCGGCGGCATGCCAGGCGGCGGCATGCCCGGTCCGGGCCCCCGACTGGGCACCGGAACACCCATCGGCGGCATACCGGCCGGGGGCGCGTACGCACTGGGGGGCACGCCGGGAACGGCCGGCAACGACAGCGACTCGTACGGCCGGCGGCGTGGCGGTGCGTTCGGACTCCATACGTGACGCCACGCCAAAAACGCCCGTGTGAAGTGCATCGTCCCGGGCGAGGTAGACCTCGACGTCGCCGATCGTGCGCCAACCGTTCTGATCCAGGTGCTCCTGCACCAATTCGGCCAGCGAGTTGGTGAGCTGCAACTCCCACGGCACGAGTCGCTCGTGGTCGGACGGCGACAACGTCACCCGATACCGGTTGGGTGCCAGCACCTCGCCCGTGCCCATGACATTGCGCTTGTCCGTCGGCCTCCCGCTGGAGCGCGGTCGCAATCTCGACCGGCTCCACCTGGCCCTTGAACACCCGTGCGAACGCCGAGCCGACGACGCTTTCGAGGCGTCGCTCGAAGCGCTGCGCAAGGCTCATCGCGGCCTCCGTCCTGCTCTCTCGTGGCCGTCCGGCACAGTTCTCGTGGCATGCTCGCGCCGCCGCATCGATGCGGCGCGTTCGCCCGATGGTACTTGCCCCCGCCTGTGAGCGAGACCTAGCCGGTCAGCGAGACCTAGCCTGTCAGGCTCGGCATGCTAATCTTGCGGACTGCCGCGGCCAGATCGCGGGTAGCCGCGGGCAAGTGGCGGAATGGCAGACGCGCACGGTTCAGGTCCGTGTGTCCGTAAGGACGTGGGGGTTCAACTCCCCCCTTGCCCACCATAGAGGCCCCGCAATCACTGGCCTGCAACATCCAAGATCGCGATTCTGCTAACCCAGGTCCGTGGATAGCCGGTGGTCTCGCCGGCTGACTGACAGGTTGCCGGCTGCAGCCACGATTCGCAGCCGCCCGCCCGGCCGACGCAACGGGTGAGCGCACGTCCCCCGATAGGACGATGTCCAGTGATCGTGGAGACCGAAGCCGACCCAGGCTCCGCCGCCGCCTACGAGTTCGTACTTTGGAGATCACCAGCGTCCGGTGGCGTCGCGGGCACCCGCCGATGTGCAGCTTGGTGCGGCCGACGGGCTGGACGGGCCGACCGTGCGGGCCAAATAATCGCTGTCATGACTGACGTCGCTCCGGAACAAGACCAGATGGCCGGATTTTTCGATCGGACAATTATCAAGCTGATGTACAAGCCGGTCGGGATAATCGCCGGCGTGGCCGGCGGACTGCTGGCCAGCATGCTCTTTGGACGAATCTGGCGGACCTTAACTGGGAAAGGCGATGTCCCGGAGGTGACCGATAAGGCCAAGGGCTGGGCCGACATCCTGCCTGCGGCGGCCCTGCACGGCATCGTCTTCGGCGTGGTCAAGGCGTTGGTCGACCGCGCGGGCGCCAAGGAATTCGAGCGGCTGACCGGGCGCTGGCCAGGCAAGGAGACGCCAGCGGAAACAGGCATCAGCGTTTAGCAGGCCCGACACGGCGGGACGCTGAGCACCGGCTCGCACCCGCGCCTGTGCCGACGAGGAATTGGCAGGCGTACTGCCGTGACCGGGCACGCCGTGTTCTTGTCGTAGTCGAGGTTCGGTCAACGCCCAGTCTCGGCCAAGGGCCGGGTCAGGGACGCACCGCGCCCAGGAACAGGTAGTCGATTATCCCTCCTCGCCACAGCAGTTCGTAGGCATGTTCCGCTGTCCTGGCAGCGGAACATGCCTACGGATCACGGGCTTCCGATGCTCTGGAGTCAATGGTCGACCTCCGCGCCCGCCCGGCGGATGTGCGGCGGCTTGCGGGCATTTTCGACCAGGTGATCGGACGGGGCGCCTGCCACCACCCGGACGGCGCGGTCCGGATGATCCGCAGCGTCATGGCCACCTTTGCTGCGGACGCGCACTCGCACGTCGCCGGTAGCGGCTGCCGGCATTCCGGCGACGACCATTTCTTCCCCCCTCCGGCCGAGGACTGATCTGGTGGGCGCGCACCGACGTCGCGGCGAACGCGCCGGCCGGCTGCGCATCGACCCGGTGCAGTGCGAGGCGGTGGGAATCTGCCTGCGCGTCGCGCCGACACTAATCCGCGCTGATCGTTGGGGATTCCCTATCACGACCCCGAACCTCTCCGGCCGCGCCGATCATCGGGCCGCTCGGGCCGCGGTCGCGGCGTGCCCTGTTCATCGAGGCCGCGCCGCCGCCATCTGGTTGACATGCATACTCCGCTGCCAGGACAGCGGAAAACGTATACCGATCGCGACTCGTGATCCGTTGACGGCTGGCACTCACACGCTGGCGGCCGACTTGCGGGCGCGGTAGGCGGCGACGGCGGCCCGATTGCCACAGCCGGCCTCGCAGAAGCGCTTCGACCGGTTCTTGGACAGGTCGATCACCACGTTTGAGCAGGTCGGAAAGGCGCATATCCGCAGCCGGGTCAACTCCTTGCCACGCACGATATCCACGAACGCCATGGCGGCCTCGACTGCCATCCGAGTGGCAAGTGGGGCGTCCGGCGGCGTCGCGTGTAGGTGGTAGTCCCACTCGTCGTGCCGGACGAGCTGGGGCAGCGCGTTGGCCTCGCGCAGCAGGCCGTTGATGATCTCGACGACGGTCGGCTCGTCGACCTCCCACAGCCGCCGCAGCCGCGGTCGGAGCTCGCGTACGGCGCGCAGCTCCGCTTCGTCCCGCTGGCGATCACCGGTCCACCCCCAGGTACGAACGAATTCGTCCAGCGCTGCGATGTCAGGTAGGTGCTCGTCATCTCCGTCGTCGGTGTTGACCAGCGCCGTTGCGGCCGCCAGCGCGACCTCGGTGTCATGAGCAAAAATCAAGTTGACTCCTGTCATGCGCTCCACTAACGTCCGTGCTGGTCATCAGCATACATTCACTTGACTAATGACAGGGGCCTTCGATGCGCAGGCACCACACCGGTCTCGTCTTGGCCATTGCGTCCGCGGCGACGTTCAGCACGTCGGGTTCGTTCGCGCATTCGCTCATAGACGCTGGCTGGACGCCTGGCGCTGCGGTCGCCGCCCGAATCAGCGTGGCTGCCGTAGTGATCGCCATCCCGGCCCTCGTCGCGATGCGCGGCCGTTGGTCATCGCTGCGACGCAATGCCGTCGGCCTTGCTGGATACGGCCTGGTCGCCGTCGCGGGTGCCCAGCTGTGCTTCTTCAATGCGGTCGATCACCTGTCGGTGGGCGTGGCACTGCTGCTCGAATACCTGGGCACCGTGCTCGTCGTCGGCTGGATGTGGTTACGACACGGCCAGCGCCCGCACCGGCTCACCGCCATCGGCTCGGCGATAGCTCTCGGTGGGCTGGCGCTCATCCTGGACGTGTTCGGCGACAACCACCTCGATCCGGTCGGCGTGTTGTGGGGCCTCGGCGCCGCGATCGGACTGGCCGTCTTCTTCGTGATGTCCGCGCGCGACGTCAACAACCTGCCTCCGATAACCGTCGCAGGCGGCGGGATGGCGGTCGGCGCCGCTGCACTTCTGGCCCTCGGCGCCGTCGGAGCGTTGCCGATGCACGCAACGTTCGGCACCGTCGAGTTTGCCGGCCAGCGCACTAGCTGGCTCGTTCCGGTGCTGGGTTTGTCGCTCGTGGCCGCAGCATTCTCTTACGTCGCCGGCATCAGCGCAGCCCGCCGGCTGGGTGCTCGGCTGTCGTCCTTCGTGGGGCTGACCGAGGTGGTCTTCGCGGTGCTGGTCGCCTGGGCCCTGCTGGGTGAGCTGCCGACCAGCGGGCAGCTGGTGGGCGGTCTGGCGATCGTGGTCGGTGTGGCCCTGGTTCGGGCAGACGAGGGTCGCACACTGCTCACCGTCGCTGACCCGGGGACGGAATCGTCGGCTGGACGACTCGAAGCGTCCCGAATCTGAAGGCGTCAGGCGAGGGCGGCCGCAACCGGACTTTGCACGGGCACGTCGACAGCCGCGACCGTGCCCCCAGTCGGCCCCGGCGCCAGGTGCAAGTGCCCATCCGCCGCCTCGAGGCGCACCCGATAGGACTCCAGTCCGATGTGCCCTTCGGCGAGCCGGGCGGCCAACACACCGTCGGCCAGGCCCACACCGTCGTCAGCCACCACCAATTCGGCATGCTCGCCGCGCAAGGCGAGGCGCAGGTCGACCCGGCTGGCGTTGGCATGCTTCACCACATTCGTCACGAGCTCTCGGGCGGACGTGAACAGCAGCATGTCGATCGGCGTGCGAGTCTCGGCCGGCCAATCGTCGACGTCGAGAGAAACCGCCAGGCCGGCCCGGGGCGCGGCCGCGGCGAGCAGGCTCTCTAACGCTTGCGGCAAGCCCGACTGCTCCAGCACCGCGGGATGCAGTTCGGTAACGGTGCTGCGCAGCAATCTCGACGACTCGGCCAATGCCCGGTCAAGACGGTCCAGCGCATCGCGGGAATCTCCCTCGCGCAGATCCTCGAGATCGAGCCGCGCCCCGAGGATGTACTGCAGCGCGCCGTCGTGCAGGTGCTCGGCCAGGCTGCGCCGCTCACGCTCCTCGATGCCCATCAGCTCAGCCAGCAGGCTCGATCGGTCCGCCGCGAGCTGGCCTATCGTCAGCACGCGGGAGCGCTGGATCGCGGAGAGCCACACGGCAGCGGCCGATAGGCAGGCAATGACGAACGACCGCATGATCAGCGCCTGTGAAGGCTCGCCGTTCGCGCCCTGCGTCACGATGCATAAGACCAGATAGCACACCGTCGTCGGGGCGACGACGCTCAGGCAGACCCAAGGCCGCAACTGGACGGCAGCCAAGAGCGGGATGACGAAGAAGCCACGCTGCAGTGTGTCGGCCGTCCAGTCGTCCGGCGCGACCACTCCGGTAAACATGGACAGCGCGCTGAGCGCGGCGACGTCGATATACAACGCAAGCCAGGCGTAGCGGACGGGACCGTCGCCGCCTTGGCGAATCCATACGGCGACGCAGGCCGCGACCAGCGCGTACAGGATGGCGATCACCCAGCAGGTGACCCCACCGGTCGACGGCGGGACGAGCCCGAGCGTGAACAGTACGAAGACGACCAGGGCGCCGCGGAGCCAGACCTGAAGCGAAATACCCCGCAGGGCATGCTCTACCACTATCGGGCGCACCTCAGGGCTCAACGACCGAAAGAACCCCAAAGCAAAAGGTCTCATGGCTCCTCCCCGCTGCGCGGCCGGTCCTTCAGCGTCGCACACAGGCAGTGGTCCGTCTGCGAGATGCGGCGGTGGATGTGGTGATCCGGATGGATGCATCGCAAGGCGGAGGAGGAGGTCACAGCCACACCTATGGACGACGACGACAACGCAGCGAGGCGCCATCCGGGCGCCATAGGCGCCGCTGGGTCATTTCGCAGACGGACCACTTACCATGTGCGCGTGCGGATGTCTGACCCGCGGGTGACGGTCGTCGTCGTCGACGACCACCCGTTCTTTCGCGACGGCGTGATCCGCGGGCTGACCAACAGCGGCCGGGTGGACGTTGTCGGCGAGGCGGAGAACGGGCGGGAAGCACTCGACGTCATTCGCCGTGAGGAACCGGCCGTTGCCGTCGTCGACTACCAAATGCCTGAGATGGACGGGGTGGCCGTGGTGCACGCGGTGGTGCGTGACCAGCTGCCAACACGGGTACTGCTGCTGTCCGCAGTCACCGAGAGCGCCGTAGTGTTCCGGGCCCTCGAAGAAGGCGCCGCCGGCTACCTGTCGAAAGACGCCCGGCGCGCCGAGATCGTCGATGCGGTGATGCGGGTCGCAGCCGGGCACACCGTGGTACCGGCCGAGCTGGCCGGGGCGCTTGCCAGTCAGATCCGGCTGCGGGCGTCCTCGAACGCGCCCGTGCTGAGCGAGCGGGAACAACAGGTCCTGCGCGGCTTCGCGCGCGGCCTGTCTATCCCGCAAGTCGCCCAGGAGTTGTTCATCGGCGCGAGCACGGTCAAGACGCACACTCAGCGGCTGTACGAGAAGCTCGGCGTATCCGACCGGGCCGCCGCCGTTGCGGAAGCCATGCGACAGGGTCTGTTGGAATAGCCGGCCGGGCGAGCCGCAGAGCCTCGCCCGTGGCGGTTACTCGTAGGCCAACGCGTCGAGCGGATTGAGTCGGGCCGCCCGCCGAGCGGGGAAGATCGCGGCAAAGAGACCCACAACGATCGCGATCACCAGGAAGATGATCAGCTGTGG
Organism: uncultured Actinomycetota bacterium; assembly: GCA_963748415.1. GTDB lineage: Bacteria > Actinomycetota > Actinomycetes > Mycobacteriales > Jatrophihabitantaceae > CAVVJA01. The sequence continues at coordinate 339,911 of CAVVJA010000021.1, forward strand.
TACCGGCACCACGAAGCTGGTGAAGTCCAGCCGGGAGGTCAGCAGACCGGCCAGCACCAATCCGAGAACTATCCCGATCACCGCTCCGATCAATGCGGTGATGACACTTTCTTGCCTGATCATTTGGCGGGTCTGGCGCCGGGTCAGTCCGATCGCCCGCAGCATGCCGACCTCGCGGGTCCGCTCGAATACCGTGAGGACGAGCGTGTTGACGATCCCGAACAGGCTGACCACCACCGACAACGCCAGCAACACGTAGAGGATGTTCAGTATGTTCTGCAGCCCGCTCACCTGGTCTTTCTTGAACTGGCTCCGGGTCGACGCCTTGGCGTTCGGGAAGTCCTTCAACGAGTTGTCGAGGGCCTGGGTGTTCTGGCTGGTCACCCCGCCGTTCATCTTTGCGAACGTGTAGACATTCAGGGGCTGCGAATAGTACCGGTCGAACGTCGGAGTCGACATTGTCACTGCACCGAAGGGCGAGCCGCCCGGCGGACTCTTGAAGATTCCCATGATCTTCAGGTTTACCGTCTTGCCGCTCGGCACCTGAACGGACACGGGTGATCCGATATCGAGGTGATGGCTTTTCGCGTATTTCTCCTCGACGAACGCTCCGGTCGCACCGAGTTGGGCGAACACGGCTTGCGAACCCTTCGACCAGTCAACCGCCAGCACCTGCCCGGCCTGCTCGTCCACCCCGGTCACCTGAACCGTCGAGCCGAAGACCCGACCCGCGTCGCCCCGCACACCGGATACGACCTCGGCGCCTGGTGCGGTAGCTGCTGCAGCCGCGACGCTCGGCGGCAGCGGGTCGAAGTTGTTCTGAGCGGTGATGGCGTAGTCCGCGATGAAGATCTGGTCGACGGCGTTCTCGAACGGCTTGATGATGCCGGCGGCAAACGTGGCCATGAGCGTCACCAAGGCCAAGCCAATCATCAACGCGGCCGCCGTCGCGGCCGTTCGCTGCGGGTCGCGCTGGCTGTTCTGAGCGCCGAGGTCGGTGGTTGCCCGTTCCGTCACGACTCCAGGGAATCCGACCGGCCAGTCCGGCTCCCACGAGGTGAACCGCCGTCGAGCGGCCATCACCACGACGATCACCAGTATCAACGGGTTCAGCACAGCACCGAGTACGAAGGCACCGACCCGCCGTCCGGTCGAGCCCGGGCCCCACGCCCCGTAGCGAAGCAGCCAGTACGGCAATGTGAAGAACGGCCAAATCAGGGCGGAGAGAATGACGACGGACCAGCGGGCAACCGGGTTCGCGGCGGCGGCCAGCGGGCGGACCAACCGCGAAGAAAACAGCGCGACGCCGATGAATACCAGCAGCGCGCCGCCGAGCATGAAGATCAGGACCTGCGCCGTGTTGAGGCCCGACACGAACAGCCCGACAATCATGCCGGCAAAACCGAGGGCCATCAGCAACGTGGCGCCGAGCCAGCGGTAGCGATGGAAGCGTCCCGGGGGCAGCGTGGCCCCTTCCCGAACGGCGGCGATAGGCGGCACCCGGGTCGCCCGCACAGCCGGGCGAAGGCTCGCGAGCACGGTGATCACTATCCCAACGGCGAGAGCGACGATGATCGTGCGGGTTTGGAATACCAGACCGTTGTTCGGCAGCGTCACGCCGAACGAATCGAAGAGCTTGAACAGTCCAATAGCCAGCAGCAGCCCCAACAACAGGCCGCTGACCGACGCGAGCACGCCCATGATCACGGACTCGAGGAGGACGCTTCGCAACACCTGACGCCGGGATGCTCCGAGCGTGCGGAGGGTTGCGAACTCGCGGGTGCGTTGCGCGATCGTGATCGACAGCGAATTCGCGATCACGAACGCGCCGACGAACAGTGCGATGCCCCCGAAGGCCAGCAAGAAGGTCTGCAGGAACGAGATGAAGCCCGTGGTGTCCTCGGCGTTCTTGGCCGCCTGCTCGCTGCCAGTGCGGACCTGCGTTCCCGGGGGGATGACCTTCGCGACCTGACTCTCCAGCTGTTTCGGGGACACGCCGGGCTTGGCCGCAACCAGAATCTGGTCGAGCTGGCCCCGCTTGTCGAACAGGGTCTGAGCTGTGTTCAGGTCGAATCCGGCGATCGTGGCACCGCCGATGGAAGACACAGCGCCGAAGTTCACCAGCCCGGAGATGCGTAACTCGCGCACCGGCCCACGGGATTGCACTCCGATGCGCTGGCCGACCGCGAAGTGCTTCTTGTCCGCAGTGCCACGATCGATAACCACCTCGCCGGGCTGCGGCCAGGCTCCGGACACCAAGGTGAGCGTATTGAAGTCCGGCTTCGTCGAGTCGACGCTGAAGCCGAGATTGGGCGCCCCGCCGAAGGTGATCGCTTTGCCATCGTGGCCGATCAGGTGAGCGTCACCCTGGACCTGGCCGACGGCAGAGCGCACGTCGGGGAGGGCCGTGATCCGGTTGAGCACGGACTCGTCGAACGAGGGTGCTCCGTTCGTGCCGTTCCCTTGGTCGCCCGCTGAGAATGCCGGCTTGCCCGTGACGGCAACGTCGGTGTTCTTGTAGGTCTGCTTGAAGATCGAGTCGAATGCCGTCGAGATCGAGTCGGTGAGCACGTAGGTACCGCTGACCAGAGCAACGCCGAGCACGACGCCGAGCGCGGTAAGAATTGTCCGGAACTTGCGGGCGAACAGTCCGCGCACCGCGAACTTGATCACCGGTACTCCAGCTGCTCGACCGCGGCGCGTATCTCGTGCGCCGTGGACCGGGGAAGTGCCTCGACGATGCGGCCGTCCGCCAGGAGGAGCACCTGATCGGCCATCGCGGAGGCCTGGGCGTCGTGCGTCACCATCACGGTCGTCTGGCCATACTCCTCGACCGAGGAACGCATTAACTCCAGGATGTCGGCGCCCGTCCGCGAGTCGAGGTTGCCGGTTGGCTCGTCGGCGAAGACGACGGTCGGTCGGGAGACCAGGGCCCGCGCGATAGCAACCCGCTGTTGCTGCCCGCCGGAAAGCTCGGCCGGACGATGCGAGAGCCGATCGGACAGGCCGACCCGATCGATGAGCTCATCGAACCAGCCATTCTCCGGCTTGGTCCCGGCGATGGTGAGCGGGAGCAGGATGTTTTCTCGCGCGGTGAGCATCGGCAACAAGTTGAAGAACTGGAAGACGAAACCGATGTGGCGCCGGCGAAGCTTGGTGAGCGCTGCGTCACCCAGAGTAGTGATCTCGGTGTGATCGATCTCCACGGAACCGGACGTCGGCCGATCCAGCCCAGCCAGGATATGCATGAGGGTTGACTTGCCGGACCCGGACGGACCTACGACGGCGGTGAGCTGCCCCACCGGTATGTCTACGGTAATGCCGCGGAGGGCTGACACGGCCGTGTCACCCTCGCCATATACCCGGGTGATATCGCGCGCCGCGACTACCGCGTCTTTCGCCACCGCGATCGCGCCGTACTCGTTGGTGGTCATATGACTCCCCCAGTCGGTTCCTCTCGACTAGGACATCACACTCCCCCCGCTGATACCCCTGTGTCGACGCTATTTGTTCATCTGGGCCACCGTAGGGTCGACGGCATGCGGGTCGCGCTGTTCGTCACGTGCCTCGTGGACGGCCTCTTCCCAGACGTGGGCAAAGCCACGGTTCGCCTGTTGCGACGCTTGGGGCACGAGGTCGTGGTCCCGATGAGCCAGACCTGCTGCGGGCAGCTGCTCGTCAACACCGGCTATCCCCGAGAAGCCCTCCCGGTGATCCGCAACCATGTCCAGACCTTTCTCGATTACGACGCCATCGTGGTTCCGAGCGGCTCGTGCACTGCATCGATCCGCCATCAGCACGAAACGACGGCACAGGATGTCGGTGATTCGCAGCTGGCGGAGGCCGCCAAGGTTGTGGGCCGCCATACCTTCGAGCTGTCGGAGTTTCTCGTTGACGTGCTCGAGATCACCGACGTCGGCGCTTACTTTCCGCACCGGGTCACATATCATCCGGCCTGCCATTCGCTGCGCGCGCTCAGGGTCGGGGAACGTCCGCTGCAACTGCTTCGGGCCGTTCGCGGGATCGATCTGGTGCCGCTGCCGGACGCGCAATCCTGTTGCGGTTTCGGCGGAACCTTCGCGCTGAAGAACCCCGACGTGTCGACGGCGATGCTGGCGGACAAGATGAGCGCGGTGCTCGACACCGGAGCGGAGATCTGCACGGCGAACGACGCCTCGTGCCTGATGCATATCGGCGGCGGCCTGTCGCGGCTGAACACCGGAGTGCGCACCATGCATTTGGCCGAGATCCTGGCGACAACGGACGAGGCGCCGTGATGGACGCTGACCTGCCAAGGGCGCCGGCCGGGGTTGGCCAGCTGCGCGGTACAAGATCGTTCCCAGTCGCTGCCCGGGAAGCGGTCAACAATGCTCAACTGCGCCGCAACGTCGGTGCTGCGACGGCCACCATTCAGGCCAAGCGGGCGGAGGTCGTCGACGAGCTGCCCGACTGGCCCGAGCTGCGAGCAGCTGGCGCGGCGATCAAGGACGACGTGCTCGCTCATCTCGACCAGTACCTCGTCCGGCTCGAGACGGAGGTCACCGCCCGCGGCGGCACGGTGCACTGGGCGCGGGACGCCGTCGAGGCGAACCGGATTGCCATCGACCTGGTGCGCCGAGCCGGCGCGTCCGAGGTCGTCAAAGTGAAGTCGATGGCGACCCAGGAGATCGGTCTCAACGACGCCCTCTCCGGCGCCGGAATCACCCCTTGGGAAACCGACCTGGCCGAGCTCATCGTCCAGCTCGGGCACGACACGCCGAGCCACATCCTGGTGCCGGCGATCCATCGCAACCGGGCCGAGATCCGTGACATCTTCCGTCGCGAGATGCCCGGCGTCGACGCCGATCTGACCGACAGCCCGGCCGCATTGGCCGAAGCCGCCCGAAAATACCTGCGGCAAAAGTTCCTGACCGCTGAGGTCGCGATCAGCGGCGCCAACTTCGCAGTCGCCGAAACCGGAACGCTGGTTGTGGTCGAGTCCGAGGGCAACGGGCGGATGTGCGCTCACGCTGCCCCGGATGCTGATCACGGTCATGGGGCTGGAGAAGCTGGTACCACGCTGGCGCGATCTCGAGGTGTTCCTGCAGCTGTTACCGCGATCGTCGACCGGTGAGCGGATGAACCCCTATACGTCGATGTGGTCCGGGTCGATCGAGGGGCAAGAGTTTCACCTGATATTGCTGGACAATGGCCGAACGGCCACTCTCGCGGACCAGCAGGGCCGGGCGGCCTTGCGATGCATCCGCTGCTCGGCCTGCCTGAACGTCTGCCCGGTCTATGCGCGGACCGGCGGGCACGCATACGGCTCGGTGTACCCAGGTCCGATCGGTGCCGTCCTGTCACCGCAGCTCACCGGCGTGGCGGCCAACTCGAGCCTGCCCTTCGCGTCGTCCCTGTGCGGCGCCTGCTATGACGTGTGCCCGGTGGCCATCGACATCCCGACGATGCTCGTCCACCTGCGGGCCGAGGCGGTCGAGAGCGCGCGGCGTCGGCTGCCGTCTCCGGAGCGGTCTCTCATGGCCGCGGCCGCGTGGACGATGGCGGACTCGCAACGCTGGACCCGAGCGCTGCGCGCGGGCCGGTTGGGCCGCTTGGCGGCTCGGCGCCGGGTTCTACCGCCGCCGCTGTCAGCGTGGGTCGCCGCGCGCGACCTGCCCGAGCCACCGCGAGAGACTTTCCGCGATTGGTGGACGCGCGAGGGTCAGCGATGACCGGCGCTCGGGACGAGATACTCGCTCGGGTGCGGCAGGCCCTCGCCGACCGGCCAGAACCGCCACCGCCAGCCCGTGATTACCGGACCGGGGGCACCGCCGAGGTCGATCTGGACCTGTTCGCGGCCCGCGTCCGCGGGTACGGCGCGACCGTCATCCGGACCGGTCCAGCGGACATCGTGGCGCAGGTGACAGCCGCCGTGCGCCACCGCCGGGCGCGTCGGGTCGTGGTGCCGGCTGGCTTCCCGGTCGACTGGGAGCCGGAGGCCGAGCTGCTGCGCGACGATCCGCCGTTGACCACGCACGAGCTCGACACTGTCGACGGAGTGATCACCAGCTGCTCCGTCGCAATCGCCGAGACCGGCACGGTTGTGCTGGATCACGGCGCGGGCCAGGGCCGACGCGCTCTCACGCTGGTTCCGGACTATCACCTCGTCATCGTCCGAGCCCAGCAGGTGGTGGCCCTGGTACCGGACGGCATCGTCGCCCTCGATCCGGCCCGACCGCAGACCTGGATCAGTGGCCCGAGCGCGACGAGCGACATCGAGCTGCGCCGGGTCGAGGGCGTACACGGCCCCCGAACGCTCGACGTCCTGCTCGTCGGCTGACCCGTCGACGAAGGTCAGTCGGCCTCGGCGTCCTCGGGCTCGGCCACCCACGCGGAGAACACCGGCAGGCCGTCCCACGGACTCTCGTCCGACTCAACGGTGGCGACGACGGCGTAGGGATGGCCGAATCGCAATGTCGCGGTTCGCTTGACGCCGTCGCCACCGAATGCCGCAGCCAGCCGAACGCCGAGGGTGGTGACCGCCGCGGCCTCGAATCCCTCGCGGGAGTAGCGGGCATACGCGGACTGCCGCGCGTCGTAATCCCAGTCCCCTTTCGGCAAGAGCGCGATCAGCGCTCCAGCCGCCTCGTCGAACCCGAGACCAGCCACCCCAGCCAGCTCGTGGTCGGACCGAGCTGACCACGCCGGCAACACGGCCATGCAGTCCTCCTGCCGACCGCCCCGGTGGGATGGCGCTTCGGCAATGGTCCACAGCGGCACATCACCGAGCGGCAGGTCGAAGAGCGACGTGCGGGCGGTCGTTCCGGCCGCTGCCTCGTGCGCGGCAGCGAGTACGTCCGCAGTCGCCACTTCGGTGGCGGCGATGACGGACGTCACGGCCAGGCCGAGCTCGTCACGTGCCGTGTGGACAGCGACTCGCCCGGCGCGATCGGTCTGCGCGATGTAGCAATCGTGGCCGGACTCCGGGCTGCGCAGCACGCGCTGCACCGCAGTCGCCCACGGGCTGTCCCCCAGGGCCACGGCCGGCACGACCTCGAACGGGCGTTGCCAGGACACCTTCGTCGCGAGGGCCGACGCCAGGACAAGGACGACGAGCGGCGTGATCCTGATCGGGAACGCCTCGATCATGCCTTTTGTCCGGTCGCGAGCCCAGGCATCGGCCATGGCCTGGGTCGGAACGTCGCCGCGCTCGACCGCGTCGGGGAGACCGGCAAGCCAGCCCCGTAACGCATTCGTCTCAGCGGCGCGCTGATGCCACGCCGCGACGGCGCTCGCCACGACCGGGTGCGGCTCGTCGAGCAACCGATCTGCCGCTTCCGCGGCCAGATCGACCGGAACCCCCAGGACTTCCTCGAGGAGTGCCCGATTCTCGCCCGCCGCGGCCGGCGCGGCCAGAGCTAGCACCAGCCAGCCACCGAGCGGTGACGCTACGTGATGAGCGCTGCCCGCGACGGCGTGGAATCGCTCGGCATAGCGCGACACCGCTGCGGCGAGTTCGGCGGTTTGCGTCATGGGCCCAGCGTGCCAGGTCGGGGCAACCGGGCGGGCAGCAAATTCTGATCTGAGGAATGCCGCACATTCGTAACCTCCGAAGCGGTCCAGCCGAGGCCCGGGGTCTGTAGAGTCCCGGGCTCATGAGCGGCATTCGCCGCGGGGTATCGACAAACGCAGGCAGCGCGGCCTGCGCAGAGTCAGGACGGAGACGAGGTATGCGGTTTCGGCGCACGTACGGCGTGCTCATCGGACTGACCGCCCTCGCGCTGACGGTGAGCGCGTGTGGCGCCGGCAAGAAGAGTAGCGGCGGTGGTGGGGGCAGTAGCGCGAGTGGCGCGGGCGGCGGCCCGATCACGGTCGGGACCACCGACAAGGTGGTCGCGCTCGACCCCGCGGGCTCCTACGACAACGGCTCGCTGCTGGTGGAGACGCAGGTCTACCAGTACCTGATGAGCATCCCGGCCAAGGCCCAGACGCCGCAGCCGGACGCGGCGGAGAGCTGCTCGTTCACCAAGCCGACCGAGTACACCTGCAAGATGAAGTCCGGCTTGAAGTTCAGCAACGGCGACCCGCTCACCGCCAAGGACGTCGCATTCAGCTACCAGCGTGTCGTCAAGATCAACGATCCGAATGGGCCCGCGTCGCTGCTCGGCAACATGGCCTCGGTGGCCGCGCCGGACGACAGCACGGTCGTGTTCACCTTGAAGGCCGGAAACGACCAGACCTGGCCATACATCCTCGGCACCTCGGCGGGTCCGATCGTCGATAGCAAGGTGTTCCCCGCCGACAAGCTGCTATCAGACGAGCAGGCCATCGGTTCGGGTCCGTACAAGATCTCGAGTTACAGCAAGAACCAGCTCGTGCAGTTCGAGACCAACCCGAACTACGGCGGCGCGTACAAGCCGCAGACGTCCAAGATCGCACTGAAGTACTACACCACGGCGTCCAACTTGAAGCTCGACGTCCAGAGCGGCGCCATCGATATCGCATGGCGCAGCATGACCCCGACGGACATCGACAGCCTGCGCAGCGCCAGCGGCGTGAAGGTGCAAACCGGTCCTGGTGGCGAGCTGCGGTACATCGTCTTCAACTTCAAGACGATGCCCGGCTCGAATGACGCGCAGAAGCGGGCGATCCGGCGGGCCACCGCGTACTCCGTCGATCGGCAGGCGTTGTCCGACAAGGTGTACAAGGGCACGTTCAAGCCGGCATACTCACGGGTGCCCGACGGTGTGCAATACCACGTCGACTCGTTCAAGGACGAGTTCGGGTCGGCTCCGGACAAGGCGAAGGCGGCCGACGAGCTGAAGAACGCCGGAGTGTCGACGCCCGTCGCGCTGAACCTGGAGTACACGACCGACCACTACGGCCCGTCCTCGGACGAGGAGTACGGCGAGGTCAAGCGGCAGCTGGAAGCGACCGGGCTGTTCAAGGTAAACCTGCAGGCCACCGAGTGGGTGACCTACAACAAGGAGCGGGTCAAGGACACCTATCCGATCTACCAGCTCGGCTGGTTCCCGGACTTCCCGGACGCCGACAACTACCTGACCCCGTTCCTGGTCGAGGACAACTTCGTGCATTCGCACTACTGCGATCCGAAGGCCACCAACCGGCCGTGCGACACCGACGCCCTCGCCAAGGACCTGTCCACCGAGGCCACTACGGCTGGGAGCGCCCGCATGACCGCGCTGACCAACATCCAGAACAAGTTGGCCACCGGCGAACTGCCCTACCTGCCGTTGCTCGAGGGCCAGCAGGTCGCCGCGGTGCGGTCGAACGTCAACGGCGTGCAAGACACGCTGGACCCGGCGTTCCTCTTCCGGATGTGGCTGTTCAGCAAGGGCTGATCGACGGGTACGGTCACGGAGCAGGCGGGCGGTAACCACCACTCGCCTGCTCCGTCGTCCGCAACATCGCCCAGCTGACGGGAGCCGCTCGATCATGGCCACCACCACGAAGAGCTCGGCCGGGTCCCTGCGGACCTATCTGATTACCCGGCTGCTCCTCGTCATCCCCATGGTGTGGATACTGGTCACGCTGGTGTTTTTCGTCATGCGGGTCATCGGCGATCCGATCGAGTCCGCGTTCGGTGGGCGGCTTTCCCCCCAAGAGATCGCGATCCGCCGGCACAACGCGGGCCTTGATCGCCCCATCCTGAGCCAGTATTGGGATTACCTCGTCGGCGTGCTGCACGGCGACCTCGGTCGCACGCTGACTGACAACCAACCGGTTACCACAGTGATCATCACCAAAGGCGCCGCGACCCTCGAGCTGACCTTCTGGGCGCTGATCGTCGCGCTTGCCGTCGGCCTCCCGCTCGGGCGAGTAGCGGCCCGCTATCGGGATCAGCCGCCGGACGTTGGACTGCGACTCTTCGCAATACTCACGTACGCGACGCCGGTGTTCTTCCTCGGGTTGTTGCTCAAATTGCTGTTCTCGATCAAGCTCGGCTGGCTGCCGGCGTCCGGACGGGCCAGCACAAATGTCGAACTTGCCATCCAGAATGTGTCGCCAAAGACGAACATCTTCCTCATCGACGCCATTCTGTACGGCGACTCCAGCTACCTCATCGACGTGCTCAAGCACGCCGTGCTGCCCGCGATAACGCTTGGCCTGCTAACCGCTGGCGTCTTCCTCCGGCTGGTCCGGGTGAACCTGTTACAGACGATGCGATCGGACTACGTCGAAGCGGCCCGGGCTCGGGGCGTTCCGGAGCGGCGGGTGATGCGCAAACATGCCTTCCGGAACGCGATGATTCCGGTTGTTACCGTCATGGGACTGCAAATTGCGGTGCTCCTCGGCGGCGCCGTACTCACTGAGAAAACCTTCGAGTGGCAAGGCCTCGGCTACGCGGTCGCCGACTACATCGTGCGGCGCGACTACCTCGCCGTGCAGGGGATCGTCACGGCCGTCGCGATCATCGTTGCCATCATCAGCTTCCTGATCGACGTCATCGCGGCGATCATCGACCCGCGAGTGAGGTACTGATGACTACCGCGCTTCCCGAGAGCGGGCAGACCGAAGCCATCATTGAGCGGCGGCTAACTCGCATCCCTGGGCTTGCGGCGCTGCGGGCCACGGCCGGCTTCCAGCGCGGCATGCTCCTGGCCGGGGCGCTGCTGGTGTTGTTCTTCGTGGTCGTGGCGGTCTTTGCCCCGTGGATTGCCCCGTACGGATTCAACCAGGCGTCCGCCAATGGCGTCGACTTTCCGACCCTGGCGCCTCCTTCGGCGCAACATTGGTTCGGCACGACCGTCAGCGGCACCGACGTCTTCTCCCGGGTCGTCTACGGCGCCCGGACGGCGCTCGAGGTCATCGTGCTGGCCGTCGCCCTGTCGATCGTCGTGGGGGTGCCGCTCGGGCTGATATCCGGCTACCGCGGAGGCTGGCTCGACCGGGCGCTGGTGCTCATCACCGACGCCTTGTTCGCGTTTCCGACGCTGCTTCTCGCGATCGTGATTTCCATTGCCATCGCCAGCGGGCAGAGCAGCAAGACGGGTGGAATCGTCTCGACCGCCGTCGCCATCACGGTGGTGTACGTGCCGCAGTACTTCCGGGTCGTTCGCAACGCGACGGTGGCTGCCCGCGAGGAGCCGTACGTCGAAGCGGCGCGGGCGCTCGGCGCCCCGCCGCGGGTCGTCATGGTGCGCTATGTCTTTGCCAATGTCGTGCAAACCGTGCCGATCATCGCCACGCTGAATGCCGGCGACGCGATCCTCACCTTGGCCGGTCTGGGTTTCCTCGGTTTCGGCATCGAGCCATCCTCCGCGGCCGAGTGGGGCTATGACGTGAACAAGTCGCTGTCGGATACTGCGGCGGGCATCTGGTGGACGGGCCTGTTCCCTGGGCTGGCCATCGTGCTGATGGTGCTGGGGGTAACGCTCGTCGGCGAGAGCCTCAATGACGTCCTGAACCCGGTACTGCGGACGACCCGGCTGCGCCGCGTGGTGCTGCCGAGGCGCCGAACTGATGCGGCCGTGTCGTCGTGAGCGAGCTGCGTCGCAAACGCTCGCGTGACGACCACGAAGCACCCGTCAGCGCGATCGAGATAGAGGCGGTGCAGACGGGTCCGCGAGACAGCGGGGACATTCTGCGGGTGGGCGACCTGCGAATTTGGTACGCCGGCACGAAGGGGCCGGTCCAGGCGGTCGATGGAGTGAGCTTCGCGCTGCGCCCGGGCGACGTGCTGGGTCTCGTCGGTGAGTCGGGCTGCGGCAAGTCGACCCTGGGCCGCGGTCTGATGGGCCTGCTCCCGCGTGGCGCGGCGATCGACGGTGAGCTGGTGTTCGCTGGCACCGATCTACTGCGGCTGCCTCCCAAACAGCGGGAAAAGTTACGTGGCGCCGGAATGGGCTTGATCTTCCAGGAGCCGATGACCCGACTGGATCCGCTCATGCGGGTGAGCGACCACTTTGCGGAGGAATTGAAGGTCCACGAACCGAATCTGTCCCGCCGCCAGATCCGCGAGCGCGCGCTCGAGGCGCTGCGCGCCCTGGGCATCCCACCGACCCGCTATCGGAACTACCCGCATGAGTTCTCCGGTGGCATGCGGCAACGGATCATGATCGCGCTGGCGCTCGCGCTCCGGCCCAAGTTCATCGTGGCGGACGAGCCGACAACCGCGCTGGACGTGCTGGTCGAGGCGCAGATCCTGCGCATCCTCGCCGACATCCGCGTGCGCTACTCCGCCGCCATCCTGCTCATCACGCACAACCTGGGGGTCGTCGCGGAGGCCTGCGACCGGGTCGCGGTGATGTATGCCGGGAAGATCGTCGAACAGGGCCCGGTGCGCGAGATATTCGCCTTACCACGCCATCCGTACACGCAGGAGCTGCTGCGCTCGACGATCTCGCTCACCACCCAGGCCTTGCACTCCATCCCGGGCGCGCCGCCCGACCTGGTCGATCCGCCTCCCGCGTGCCGGTTCCACCCGCGTTGCCCGCACGCCATGCACGTTTGCGCGACCCGCCAGCCCCCGCAGTTCGGCGAGTCGGGTCACGTCGCCGACTGTTGGCTGCTCAGCGATCACCTCACCGTCGCTGACCGGCAACCGTTGCGCCGAGCGGAGGTGGCCGTTGCCGACGAAGCCTGAGCCGACGACCGTGGACGAACTCGCCCCTGGCGAGCCGCTGATCAGCGTTCGCGACCTGCGGGTTGCGTACGCGCTGCGGACCAACGCTGCGGCTCGCCTTCTCGGCGGCTCGTCCGGCATGGTGCACGCCATTGACGGAGTCGACTTCGATCTCGCACCGGGCGAGGTGCTCGGCGTTGTCGGCGAGTCCGGTTCCGGCAAGTCGACCCTTGGCCGTGCGTTGTTGGGACTTGTCCGGCCGAGCTCCGGAAGCATCCGCTACCGCGGCCAGGAACTGACAAGCCTGTCGGAGTCGCGGCTGCGCCCGCTCCGCCGCAAGCTCCAGATGGTCTTCCAAGACCCGCACGCCTCGCTGAACCCATCAATGACAATCGGTCGGGCTATCAGCGATGTCCTGCGCATTCACGGAATGCACAAGAACGATCGCCCCGAAGCGGTGGACGCGGCTCTCGAGCGGGTCGGGCTCGCCCCGGCTGCCCGGTTCACCCCGAAGTATCCGTCCGAGCTGTCCGGCGGCCAGAAACAGCGAGCCGTCATCGCCCGGGCGATCGTATTGGGACCGGAATTGCTGGTGGCCGACGAACCGATCTCAATGCTCGACATGAGCGTCCGGGCGAAGATCCTGGGCCTGCTCGACGAGCTACGCCGGCACCTCGGCCTTACTTTCGTTTACATCACCCACGATCTGGCCAGCGCACGGTTCTTCGCCAACCGCATCGCGATCATGTACTTGGGCAAGATCGTCGAGACTGGGCCTACCGCAGAGATCTTCGATCACCCACGGCACCCCTACACGCAGGCCTTGCTGCGCGCGATTCCTGATCCGGACCCATCACGTGGAGTCGCGCGCGACCTTCCTCGGGGCGAGGTTCCGGATGCGGTACGCCCGCCGGCCGGCTGCCCGTTCCACCCTCGGTGCCCGTCCGTGCTCCCGTACTGCGGCTGGGAGGCTCGTGACCTGGGCATGGTTTTCGAGCAGCGCTGGACTTCGGTCACCCCGGAGGAGTTCGCTCGGGAGTCACGCCTGCTCGGCAATGTCGATCAGCTCTCTGCCGTCGAGCGCTCGGACCGAGCCGCAGAAGTTCGCCCGGGCTCCGGGTCCGCAAAAGAGCTGCTCGAGCTCCTGGAGGTAGCGCGCGCGGCCAATCCGGATGAACCGTTCTGGCACAGCGTGCGGGAGATGCGCGCGAACGGCGGCGCGGTGGCCATCACCTTTGTCCCCCGCGTCGTCCCGCAGTTGCTACCTGTCGCCGACACGGAGGTAAAGGTCAGCTGCCACCTGCACCACCCCATTGGCGAGTCGTAGCTGGCACACAGAATTCACCCAGAATCTTCACAGCCATTCCCGGCATGCTGATAGTCATGACCGAGAGCAACCACGGCGACGTCCCGCAGCCGGAGCGGCCGGCCGAGTTTCCGCTGCAGTCTGACCAACCTACCGGGCTGACGCCCCGGACCGACGTCCCATCCGAACCCACCTTCTCTTCGCCCGACCAGCCTCCGTCCGCCGAGCAGTCGTCCTACCCCCCGGCGTCGGGCTACTCATCGGCTCCGGACTACTCATCGGCTCCGGACTACTCGGCGTCCGAGGCGGGTGGCCCCTACGCCGGCTACCAGCAGCCCAGCTTCCACACCGAGCCGCTCCCTCCGTCCGCGCCGGCATTCGGTCCATACGCGCCGCCGGCGACGAAACCGCCGAAACACCGCCAGATGCGCACGATATTCGTGGCCGCCGTCACAGCCGCCCTCGTCGGGGCCGGTGTGGGCGCGGGCACCGTCGCTCTCGTTGACGACAACAACAGCAATGGCACCGTGGTATCGAGCCTGAGCACCACGACCGCGAGCGCGCCGGTCAACGCCAAGACGGACGGAACGGTCGCCGGGGCCGCCGCGAAGATCCAGCCCAGCGTCGTCACCATTTCGGTATCGGGGTCGCAGGAATCCGGTACCGGAACCGGCGTCGTCATCCGCAGCGACGGCTACATCCTGACCAACAACCACGTAGTGTCCGTCGCCGGTAATGGTGGCCGCATCCAAGTGCTCACCGACGACGGCCGGCAGGCAACCGCCAAGATCATCGGCACCGACGAGCAGGACGACCTCGCGGTCATCAAGGTGGACGGACTGCCCAACCTGACCGCGGCTACCTTCGCCAAGTCCAGCAACTTGGTCGTGGGCCAGGCCGTCGTTGCGGTCGGCGCACCGCTCGGCCTGTCGAACACCGTCACCTCGGGCATCGTGAGCAATACCGCGCGGCCGGTGCGTGCCGGGGACAACGACCAGTCGGTGTTCAACGCCGTGCAGACCGACGCAGCGATCAACCCCGGCAACTCCGGCGGACCCCTCGTCGACCTCAATGGCAACGTCGTCGGCATCAACGCTGCGATCGCCACGGCCAACTCGGGTGGCCTGCAAATTCCGGGTCAGAGCCAGCAGTCCGGCAGCATCGGTATCGGATTCGCAATCCCGTCCGACGAGGCCAGCCGCATCGCGAACGAGCTGATCAGCACCGGCAAGGCCACCCACGCCGTGATCGGCGTCCAGGTCAACGCCTCGAGCAACGGTCAGTCGACGAACGGCACGCTGGGCGCGACGCTCAGCAGCGTGCAGAGCGGCACCCCGGCGGCCAAAGCCGGCTTACGAGCCGGTGACGTGATCACCAAGGTCGGTCAGCAGCGCATCGAAGATGCCGACGGGCTGATCGCCGCCGTTCGGTCACACGCTCCCAACGACAAGGTGACGCTCACCTACACCCGAGACGGCAAGACCAACACGGTCGAGGTGACCCTCGGCTCCTCCACCAACTGACGCTCGACTCCTCCCCAAACTGGCTTGGAGGGTCTTTGACCCACACCGCGTGGCGCTGAGATCTGTCCGCCACGCGGTGTGTCTTTTGCAGCCTGTGCACACTGAGGCCCATGTCGACGCACGAAGTCGAGAACGTGCCACCGCCGTTGCCGGACGTGAACCGGTTCACGACGGACGCGCTCCTGATGACAGCGGGCTTCGAGCCGGGCGAGGCCCAGCAATTGGATCAACTTGGCGCCCAGGCGGGGACGGCGCAGGCCGCAGAGTGGGGACGGCTCGCGAACAGCTACCCACCCGAGCTGCGCACGCATGACCGGTTCGGCCACCGCATCGACGAGGTCGAGTTCCATCCCGCGTGGCACGAACTGCTGCGGGTAGCGGTGGGGCACGGGCTGCACGCCACGCCCTGGACCCGCGGCCGGCACGTTGTGCGCGCTACTGGGTTCTACCTGTGGTCTCAAGTCGAGGCCGGTCACGGTTGCCCGATCTCCATGACCTACTCGGTGCTGCCCGCCCTCCGGCATGCGCCTGACCTGGCCGCCGAATTCGAGGCCGGGCTCACTTCGACGACCTACGACCCTGGGTTGCGCGCGCCACTCACCAAATCCGGGCTGCTCGCCGGCATGGCGATGACCGAGAAACAAGGCGGCTCCGACGTCCGGTCGAATACCACCCGAGCCGTGCCGGCCGATGGGCACTACCTCCTTACCGGGCACAAATGGTTCTGCTCAGCGCCGATGTGCGACCTGTTCGTCGTGCTCGCCCAAGCACCCGGTGGCCGCCGCCGTGGTATTCGGCGCTGGCTGCGCTTGGTTCGCTCAGGATGCAAGCATGGCGCTGCCCATTTCCCGTGCTGAACTTGCAGGTCTTTTCCGCCGACGTTGCGCTTGACCAATCCTTACGTGCAGCCGTGAAGGTCTGGGTTCGTCTCCTGCTTTTTGTGCTGCTACTCGGCGCAGTCGCCGCGGTGACTTTTTATATCTGCGATCACTTCTTGCGCCAGTCCGTTGCAGGGCCGGTTAATTATCATTACTGGATTCACCGCGAGTTGGGTCTTAACGCCAAGCAAGAAAGCGATCTGGAACCGATTGAGTCCAAATTCGCTCGGCGCCGGGATGAACTGTTCGCGTCGATTCGTGAAGCAAATCGGGAGCTGGCTGAAGCGCTGTTGGCGGATAAAGGCGATTCCGAACGCGTAAAAAACCTGGTCCAAGAAAATCCATCGTGCGCAGGGCGAACTGCAACAAGCCGTGCTGGAGCACGTATTCGACATGCGATCCGTGCTTACGCCGGAGCAATACGACCAGTTAATCCAGCTCACCGCTCATGCCCTTCGCGACGCCCCGGACCGAGGTGACTAGCCGGAAGCCAAGCGGCGCATGGGCACCTCACAGACAGACCTCGATTTGCCTCGGGTGCGAGCATTGCAGGCCGGCGATGAGGGCGCGCTTAATGAGCTGATTCGCAAATATCAGGAGCCGCTTTTCCGGTTCATCTGCCGCTATACCGGTGACGAGGAGACCGCGCGAGACCTCCTCCAAGAGACTTTGCGTGCGGCTTTACTTCAGTATTCGAGCGGTTTAAGCCGCACGCGAAATTCGCGACCTGGCTTTACTCGATCGCGATGAATCTTTGTCGCGATTACGCCCGAAGCAAACACCGCCGACAGTCTTATGCCACCGAATCGCTAGACGTCGGTGATGTGCATCGCGAGCTGCCAGCGGCAGATCGCGGCGCCGCGGCCGATGTGGAATCGCACGATGCGCGTGGCGGCTTTAGAAAAGGCCATCAAGGAACTTCCGCACGATTTGCGCACGGCGCTGCTGCTATTTGCCGTCGAAGGCTATTCGCAGCAGGAGTGCGCGGAGCTTCTCGGCGTCAGCGCGAAGGCGGGGGGTGGAGGCCCGCGTCTATCGAGCGCGCAAGCGGTTGGAGAACACTCTGCGCGCGACTCGGGGGGAGATAGAGCGTCCTTCTGCAGCAAGGAGTGAAAGAGACGTAGTCGCGAAAAAAAAGAATACCGATCGTCTGTTTTATGTTGAATTTTCCCTGAGGGATTTCCGGCGGCGCTCCGTTGATACTGTGTGAACGCAAAAACTCAAACCCGCAATTGATACCATGAAAAACCTGAACATCCTTATTTCACTCGCCGCCGCGACCGCCTTTGCGGCGTTTCCGGCGTTCGCCCATGAGGGACACGAAGGCCAAGCTGGCGAAGAGGTCTCCGGTCCGCGGCGAAGTCGTCGATATGGTCTTGCTACATCGACCACAACGCTACCGGCCCGGAGCACCTCGACTGCGCGAAGACTTGCATCAAGATGGGCCTGCCAGTCGGAATCAAAGCCGATGACGGCAAGACTTATCTACTCATCGGCGAGCACAAGCCGATCAACTCTGAGCTGGTTGCGCTGGCGGCCAAGACAATCACCGTCAAAGGCAAGCTCGTCTCTCGTGATGGCTTCAACATGATCGAAAACGCCGAGATTGTGAAGAAATAGCTCGAATCTCCCGCGAATCTGCCAAGGCCATGCTTGAAGGCTTTCTCAAAGGGCTGGACCAGCCGGAATACATCCATGTGCTCATTAATCCCTTACCAGTCTATGGGCTGGCAATGGGCCTGATCGGCTTGATAATCGGCTTGGTGCTTCGGAGCCGCGAAGCGCGCATCGGCGCCTTCGCCCTCATCCTCATCGCCGCTGCGTCCGCATGGCCAACGCTTCACTACGGTCAGCAGGGTTTATGACCGCGTGAAAGGCATGGCCGACAGTGAGGGACAGGAAAAATGGCTCGACGAACACAAGCACCGCGGCGGAGCAGCTCATTTATGTCTTCTACGCTTTGGGCGCGGCTCGCGCTCGTATCAATCGCCGTGGAATGGAAGCGGTCGAAAGCGCGCTGCCGCTGGCAAGTACGACATTGGTGCTGGCCACGAGCACGCTTGGCATCGGCGGCTACATTGCCTACGCGGGTGGACACATCCGGCACAAAGAATTCCGCTTCGAGCCAGCGCCCGAACTCCACACCGAGGAGCATAGCGAGCATTGACAAAATTCTCCGAGTCCTTGGCGAGACTTGTTCCCCGCGCGATTCCCAAGGAGCAGAGTGATTTAAAGATGAGGCCTCCTACCCATCCACTTTAAACTCATCGAGACTCTCGCCTGGCCGCAAGTAGGATTTTGAGAGCGGTCTAAGAGGCGGCGGGGGCAACGATCGCGCCGGA
>CAVVJA010000022.1:0-210084 GCA_963748415.1 uncultured Actinomycetota bacterium
CAGGCCCTTCTCGACCTCGATGCCGCCATCACGTTCTGCTCCAAGTCCTCGGCAGGTGCCCTCGGGGACCTTGCACCGCTGAAGGCGAGGCGGCAGCTTCTGGCGCGGCGGGTGCGGAGACGGTCCTCGACCGGCTGTGCCAGACGACGTCAGCCCTTTCCTCTGGGCGACTGGCTCAATCTCCAGGCACGGATCGGCGCGATGCCGATCTGGCACCAATGCGGCAAGCTGACCGCCAACAAATTCCAGGGAGACCTCAAGCCGGGCGGCTCGATGCCGATCTGGCAGCGGCCCGGATCGCGATCGAATTGGGCCAGCCGGCGAAGGCCTTCGAGCGATGCGAGGCCGCGGTCCTGCTGCTGACCCAGCTTCCTGCCGGGGGCCAGCAGGAACTTCGCGACCAGGCCGCTGCACTCGTCAGCCAGATCATCGTCCAGCGGGGTATCGTGGTGGACACGATCCGGGGCCATCTCCTGGCCGGGTCCCTCGCCAGAATAACGAAACCATGGTCCCGGAGTTGCTCCGCGGCCTGAAAGCCAAGTGCTACCTGCCACGAGAAGACTCGTCTTTCTGGCAGCCCGAGATGGTCCAACGCGCTCTTGTATTCCGTCGAGGTCAACGAGAAGCAGGAGGGCAATTACTACTACTCCGTTATGTCTCAGCAAGAACCTGATATACATGCATGCTATTGAGAGTGGCAACCCCCAGCGAGTCCAAGCTTTGCGTCAAATCAAATGCATGCAATCGCCAAGATGCGATCACCTGTTTAGAGCCATAACGCATTGCCGCAAAATAACTTGTGAGACATACCGGAGTAATATTACATGCCCTCGGAGAACCGGCTCACCCGGATCGACACGCATCTGACCCTGTTTCTCCGGGGCAAGGAGATCTGGCAGACGACTCCGACGGCACGGACCGTGGTTCCCTTGCCGAACCTGCCGGCATATCTCTCGGCACGCGTGGCCATCAGCCCGGCCCGCATCGAGGAATTCGGCCCATGCTCTATCGACAATGCCGCACGGGCTGATCGACGAGAAGCTCGCCTTCTCCCTGAGGAACATGCCCGAGGTGCGGGCCGGCCTCGCGGTGAGCACGCCACGAGCCGTAACTTCTCAATAAGTCCGGGCATTCTCTATAGAGGGACGAGCCCTCATCCCTGGAATTCCCGAGAAAGTTGGCCTGGAACGGCCAGCCTGCTGGGCCCTCCGCCCGGACTTATTGAGAAGTTACGAATGAACCGCTCTGACGGACCGCGGTGCCCAACCAGACGGTGCGTCATCGCGGACTCGACGTATCCTACCTGCTGGTCCACCGGACCCCCCGCCCAACATCTCGAACTCCGGTATGAACTTTTTGACCAATCGTCTTACGCCCATTATCATGGAGGGGACGTGAGGAAAGCTCGGCTGGCTGACGGCCCATTGCGTCTCGGGGCAATTCCGATGCACATTCCGGATGGCCTTCTCGTTCCCGGTGTGGCGATGGTCACGGGGGTCGTGGGCGCCGGTGGGCTGGGATACAGCCTGAGGGCCGTGGAGCGGCGGCTCCGGGAGCGGACCACGCCGCTCATGGGGATGATGGCCGCGTTCGTCTTCGCCGCGCAGATGGTGAACTTCCCGGTGGGGCCGGGGTCTCCGGGCACTTGCTGGGCGGCGTGCTGGCGGCGGTGATGCTCGGGCCCTGGGCGGGGGCGGTGGTCATCGCGGCGGTGCTGATCGTCCAGTGCTTCCTGTTCGGCGACGGCGGCTTCACGGCGCTGGGGGCCAACTTCGTGAACATGGGCCTGATCGGCTCGGTCGGCGGCTATGCGATCTACGCGCCGGTTCGCCGCCTGATCGGGGGCCGGCGCGGCGTCCTCATCGGCGCCATGGTCGCGGCCTGGTTCACCGTCCTGCTGGCGGCCGGCGCCTGCGCGATCGAGCTCTCGGCCTCGGGGCGTCGGGCGGACTTCTTCCGCGTCCTGAGCTGGCTGGCGCTGGTCCATGCAGTGATCGGAATCGGCGAAGCCATCATCACCGGCCTGGTCATCCGCTTTGTCCTGATCACCCGGCCCGACCTGATCGAGCTGGGTCCCGGCCAGTCTCAGGGACCCGAAGCGGCCACGGCCGAGGAGAGCGGGGGCGCCCTGGCTGCCGACCGTGCTCGCCGGGCTGGGCGTGGCGCTGGCCGTGGCGGTCTTTCTCTCGCCGTTCGCCTCCGAATTCCCCGACGGCCTGGAGTTCGTCGGCCAGAAGCTCGGGTTCCTGACGGAAGCGCCGTCGTCCTTGCCAGTCCCCGTCCCCATGCCCGATTACCAGCTTCCGCTTCCCAGCCTGGAGCACGTGAAAGCCGCGACGGCCGTCGCCGGCCTGGTCGGCACGCTCGTGGTCTTCGCCTTGAGCTGGAGCCTGGCGCGGGTGTTCGCCGGCACGGGTGGGCGAGCCGGACCGGAAAGGGTGACGGCGGATGCGGCTTGACACCCCCGACCTGCCGGGCGGCAGCGGATCGCTTCCTCCGCCGGGTCGATGCCCGCGTCAAGCTGCTATTCGTCCTGGGCTTCGTGGTGGCGGCGGTGGCGACTCCGGTCGGCCAGTGGCAGGTACTCGGCGGGCTCGGCCTGGTGCTGGCGTTCCTGATCGGGCTTTCGGGATGCTCGCTTCGATCACTGCTCCTGCGATGGGCCGGGTTCCTCGTGCTGGTGGGTTTCCTTGCGGTCATGATTGCGCCCGGGCTGCCCGACCGCTCCGGGCACGGGGTGGCTGCCGTGATCGTGACGATCCTGGCGAAGAACAGCCTGGCGTTCCTGGCGATGCTCGTGCTGGCGGCGGTGACCCCATGGCACCTCCTGGTACGGGCGATGCACAAGCTCGGCCTGCCTCGCGTGCTGGTGGCCACGCTCCTGTTCATGGAGCGTTACGTTCACGTGCTCGCCGACGAGCTCGGCCGCATGTCGATCGCTCGCCGCGCCCGCACGTTCCGCCGGGGCAACATCCTCTCGTGGTCGACTGCTCACGAGCCTGATCGGGATGCTCTTCCTGCGCTCTTTCGAGCGTGCGGATCGAGTCCACGACGCCATGATCGCCCGGGGATGGGATGGGACGCTGCGGACGCTGGACGACTGAAACGCCGATGCCCTGGTGGAATCATGGTAGTCTCGCGATGGATACCCCTGCCTTCCTGGATCCTCCGCCCTTGCCGCTCGGCCGACGCATGACCGGGCCCGAGGAGCCCGATGCGGTGCCGGCGGTCAGGGTGTGCGGCCTGGAGTATCGCTATCCCGACGGCAAGCAGGCGCTCCGGGGAGTGACGCTGGAGATCCGGGAGGGCGAGTGCGTCGCGCTGGTGGGCCCCAACGGCGCCGGAAAGAGTACGCTCCTGCTCCACCTCAACGGCCTGCTGCCCGGGAAGCGCAAGGGGAGCCTGGGTCATGCGCACGACCTCGGTTCGATCGTCCCGGATGGGCGCGGCCCCGGCAGCGTCTGGATCGACGGAATCGAGGTCAACGCCCGCACGGCGACCTGGTCCGCCGCAAGGTGGGGCTGCTCTTTCAGGATCCCGACGATCAGCTCTTCTGCTCCACGGTCCTCGAGGATGTGGCCTTCGGGCCGCTCAATCAGGGGATTGCCGGAGGCGACGCCCGCCGCCTGGCCCTGGAGTGTCTCTCCCTGGTGGAGCTCGAGGACGCGGCGGATCGACCGCCGCATCATCTGAGCTTCGGCGAGCGAAAGCGCGTCTGCCTGGCGGGCGTGCTGGCGTGCCGGCCCTCGGTGGTGGTGCTCGACGAGCCCACGGCGAACCTGGATCCCCGCGGCCGGAGGCGGTTCATCCAGCAGATCCGCGACCTATCCGCCACGAAGCTCATCGCCACGCACGACCTCGAGCTGGTCCTCGAGATCTGCCTGCGCACGATCCTGCTGGACCAGGGCGAGGTGATCGCCGACGGCCCGAGCCGGCAGATCCTGGCGAATGCCAGCCTGATCGAGGCCCACGGGCTCGAGATGCCCCTCAGCCTGGCGCTGGGCCGTCACGGAGATCCCCCATGACCGTCGCAGGCGAAGCCCAGGACGATCCGGCCTGGGGCGAGTTGTCAACCTACAAGCGGGCCATCGAGTCGCACCAGGATCACGACGTCGTCAGGCGATGGTTCCACCAGATCACGCCCTGCCAGCTCGAGATCCCGGGCCAGGGGTCTGCGGCGTTCCTGATGATCGAGTTTCGGGATCAGGATCTCGGGGCGATGGTCTGGGGCGACGGTGAAGGGAACTGGGGCACCGGCGGTTGGCGGCCATTAACGAACGACGGCGTTCTTGCAATCGACATGGACTACTTGCAGGGCGCTCCGGCGGCTCGTGATTTCACCGAAGTTCTGGACATGCTTGCCGCCAGGAGGCGAGAGTTTCCATCGGGTCATGAGAGGCGCCGACCCTGGTGGCGGTTCTGGAGCTGAGCCTTCTTTCCGCGGCCGATGAGCCGGCCGCGACGGACAGGCAATTCTTGCCGGGCCAGTACGAGCCCTGTAACCCCCCACTCACGTCGAGGAGAGGAGAAACAGGAGGAAACGAATGAAAAGGAAGGAATACGATTCCACAAAGAGGACAGGAGGTGCAGGAGGTCTGAAGACGGGAGATGAGGATCCTGAGGGCCGAGTCGGAGCATAACGAGGCAATGCTTACAGGAATCGGGAAGAGAGTCTCGAGACTCCTCGCCAATGTCGACCGGGACTAAATAGCTCCTCGCAACAGGGAAAGCAGGTGGGCGCCGAAATCTCGGCATTTTCCGCAAGGTATAGGAGTGTAGTGCTTTCAGTGTTACGGGGAGCTATTTAGATCATATGACCTTACTGAGGACGTGACTTCGGGTGACCGAAGCCGAACCGGCGGCGGGACGTCGCGGGAAAGGTCATTCCTGCCGATGGCCTGATCGCTCCAGCCGCTTTCAAAGCCGGAGGAAGAACTCGTGTTTCTCCAGGTAGTGGATCAGCAGGTAGCAGATTTCCGAAGTAGAGGAAGAAACCGGCGGCCACGAACCAGAGGGAGAATCCTCGGGAAGGTAGGGCTTGACCGAGCTGGCCACCATGGGATGCACGATGTAGGCGGCCAGGGCATTCTGCCCGAAGGTACGGAACAGGCCGACCTTCAGGCCAACCTGGTCGCAGATGAAGTTCCCCAGCAGCATGCCGGTAACCGGGTAGCCGCGAAACTGGTCGAGGGAGGCGATACGGCTGAAACGGGCGGGTGCTCGGCGATCATCGTGGCCCTGCTCCGGTCGATCTTCAACGGAAGATAAAGATCTTACCGGTCCAGGTCGAGCTTGGCCAGCAGGCTCGAGCGCGCGACGACGGTCACCGAGCTGAGCGACATGGCCAGGGCCGCGATCATCGGCCCGAACCTGCCAAAGAGCCCGCGCGCCGCCAGGAGAATTCCCCGGAGCGTTGTAGGCGAAGGCCCAGAACAGGTTCTGGCGGATCGCCGTGAGAGTGGCCCGGCCCAGCCGCGCCCGGGGCACGGCGCAGGAGGTCGCCGGTGGCAATCACGATGTCGGCGACCGCCTTGGCCAGGTCGGTCCCGGACCGAGGACGATGCCGACATCGGCGGCGGCCAGGCGGGGGCATCGTCCAGGCCGTCCCCCACCATGGCCACCCGTGACCCGGGTGCTGAAGCTTCATCGATCTCGAGGGCGCCCACCTTGGCATCGGGCGGTACCCCGGCGAGGATCCGCTCGGGGGCCAGCCAAGCTCGGCGCCGATGGCCCGGGCCGTCCCCGGGTTGTCGCCTGTCAGCAGGACGACGTCGGCCCCTTGCCGGCGACGCGCGTCAATGACCTCGGCAGCGTGCGGTTTGAGCGTGTCGGCCAGGGCGATGGCTCCTACGGCACGCCCATCAACGGCCACCCGCAGCACTGTGCGGGCCTGTCGCTCCCATGCCTCGGCGGGGCGCTGGGATTGGCGACTGGGATCGACGCCGGCGGGCCTGGAGGAACGACTCCGAGCCGATTAGGACCATCTGGCCGTCCACCTTGGCCCTGACTCCGCTGGCCGCGCACGGCCTGGAAATGAGTCGGTCTGCGTGGCGGGATTGGCGAAGGGAGCCAGGGCCCGCGCCAACGGGTGCTCGCTCCCGGACTCGGCTGCCGAAGCGATGCTCGAGAAGTCGATCACGATCCCAGCCGGAGACGGTCGGCCACGTCCACCACGCTCGGTCTGCCTTCGGTGAGGGTCCCCGTCTTGTCGAAGACGATGGTCGCCAGCCGGTCCATCCGCTCGAACGCCGATGCGTCGCGGACGAACAGCCCGGCGCGGGCGACTCGGCCGGTGGCGGCAGCCACCGCCATCGGTGTGGCCAGGCCGAGCGCACCGGGCAGGCGATGATGAGCACGGCCGCCGCGTTCGGGACCACGAGGCTGCCAGTCGCCGTTGACCACGCCCCAGCCCAGCAAGGTTGCAAGCGCGATCACCAGGACGACCGGGACGAAGAAGGAGGAGATCCGATCCGCCAGCCGCTGGGACGCCGGCCTTCGAGGCCTGCACAGTCCAGGACCAGTCGCATCATCTGCTGCAGGCGCATGTCGCGGCCTAGCCGGGCGGCCGCGACGACCAGGGCTGCCATCGACGTTGCGGGTCCCCCCCGATGACGCGGTCGCCCAGACCCTTCTCGACCGGCATCGATTCGCCGGTCAACATGGATTCATCAACACTCGACGCTCCCTCGACCACGTCGCCATCGACGGGAATCGTGTCGCCCGGCCGGATACGGACCCGGTCGCCATGCCGGACCTCGGACTGGGGAACCTCGACCTCTTTTGCCGTCGCGAATCAGCCGAGCCGTCGCAGGAGCCAGGTCGAGCAAACGCTCAATGGCCTCGCCGGCGGTTCCCGCGTGCGCACTTCGAGGAACTTCCCCAGGGTGATCAGGGTCAGGATGATCCCTGCGTCCATGAAGAAATGGGCCTGGTGGAGATCGCCCAGAAGGAGATGAACCGTGCTGTACAGAAACGCCGTCGAGGTTCCGAGCGCAATCAAGGTGTCCATGCTCGGACGACCCCTGGAGCAGCCACTGCCAGGCCCCGCGGATGTGCGGGCCGCCCAGGTAAACCTGGAGGATGGACGCCAGGGCGAACATGCACCAGCCCGCCCAGGCCGCATGCTCGAGAGCCGGAATGAACATCGAGCCCAGCCCGAGCAGGACCAGGGGGACCGTGACGAACAGGCCGACGATCAGTCGTCTCCTCCAGGAGGCGATTTGTCGTTCCGCTCGCTCCGGATCTGCTCGACCGCCGTCGCCCCGAACGACAGCGTGTCCCGTCGGGCCGTGTAACCCGCCTTCGCGACCGACGACGCGAGTTGGCCGGCATCGACTCTTCGGGATCGACCACGACGGTCGCTCGTTCCGTGTCAGGTTCACCCGGGCATCGCGGACCCCGGGAACGGCGGGCCAGCACACTCTCGACCCGGGCCACGCAACTGACCTGCATGCCGCCGATGGCCAGGTTCCACTCCTCCGTCGAGCGCCGAGGAGGAGGCTCTTCACGACCGGGCGGCGGCTGGGCTGAGCCTGGGCGGGCTGGCAGGCCGATCGTCACGAGCTGACTAGGTGCCGGGGCGGGTGCAATTGCCGCACAGGCCACCTCCGGAACCCTGTACCCTGCCGATTCGATCGCCTTGCGGAGCGCCCCCGGTCGGTACGCGAGGGTCCGCCTCCACCTCGGCGACGGGCCGTCGCCAGGTCAACCCTGGTGGTTCCACTCCCGGCAGGGCGTGAGAGCCTGGCTCACTGTCCGGACGCAATGCTCACAGGTCATGCCGGCGATGGGAACTTGCAGGAGCTCGGTCGCGGTCGCCATGAAGGTGTCTCCCGATCTCGTCGCGATACAGGTCGAACGCATTCTCATTATACGCGTGCGTGGTTGACCGGGCGGAAACCGGGGGAGTAGCCTATGGGGTTGAGTCTCTCGAGGGCGGTGGGTCGATGCGATACGTGATCGAGGCGGGAACCGATGCGGCGTCGTTGCTCCTCTTCGATCCGGCCGCGCTGCCGGCGGACTTCGAGCGACGATTCCAGCACGACGCTGTCGAGACCCTGGAACGGCTTCGCCGGCGACGGTTCGGCCTGCTGGATCAACACGGACGGCGATGGCAACTACTTGCTTCACGCCTACATGGACGAGCCCATTCCCCCGGAGCTTCTGGCCCATGCCGATCGCCTCGAGGACATCGAGATTCGCATTCCCTCCGGCCGGCTCTATTTCACCGGGTCGGAATATGCCTTCCGCGAGGACGATGGTTTCCTGCGAAAGCACCCGCACATGGGGGGCTCGGTGACGCTTCGCCCCGGAGCCTATCGGCTCGCGTTCTTCCGCACCGACTTTCCCGAGGGCCTGCTGGAAGGACATTTCGTCATCGGGCTTCGGCATGGGAGTACTGGGTCTGGAACAGCATGAAGGCGTGGGTTCCCCTGGCCATCGCCGCCTGGATCGGGCTCGTGGTGATATCCTACCGTCTGGGCCGTCGCCATGGCGCCGGTAATCGCAGCGGCAGTCGGCGAGCAGCGCCGCGCCCAGGCGTTCAGTTTCTTCTTCGCCCTCATGTTCGCCACCGGCATCGGGGGCAACTGGATCGCAGGACAACTGCCCGCGCTCCTCGGTGGCACTCAACCCGCGCTCCTCTTTCCGCGGGGTTGGCAGCGCTGCGCGCTCTGGCCTGCTCTGCGCCTCAAGTCTGCGAAACCCGAATACGGCGCCCGAATTTACCCGCGTAGCCGTTTCCTGCTGCGTTTCCTGGCTCCGTTCGGGCTCTGGCATCTCGCCACCGGCGCCTTCAATGCGTTCGGGAACGTCTACTTCTCGCAGCTGAAGTTTCGCGTGGAGGAGATCGGCGTCATCTTCTCCGGCGGCCAGCTGGTGCAGGTCATTGCCGTGCTCTACGCGCCCATGGTGATCCGCCGCTGCGGATTGGTCAGCGGGATTGCCTGGATGATGACTGCCACCGCGCTCTGCCTCGGCGGTCTTTCTGCGCAGTTCTCCGCCGAGTCCGCTGTGGTGGGTTACGCGGCCTACATGGCGTTTCAGTGGATGAGTGAACCCGGGCTGAATACGTTGCTCATGAACCACGTGGACGAGCGCGAACGCGGCGGGGCCTCGGCGCTCACCTATCTCGTGGCGTTCGGGGCGCAAGCTGTCGCAGCCTTTGCCGGTGGCGTCCTGCTCGAACGCTTCGGTTTCGGACCCAGTGCTCGGAGGGGCCGGCCTCCTGGCCCGCTCTCGCAGCCCTGGGCTTTCCGTGTACGCTTCTAGCCTCCTTCGCTGCCGCGACTTGCGTCCGGCATCAGGCATTCAAGCGCCCGAAGCCAGGTCCGTATGTTTGGCTTCAGGATCAGAGTTTACCTATAGATGTTGACGCCAAGCGCCAAAGCGAATACCAACGAAGAGGCAGTAAGAGCTCGCGTAAATGACCCTGATCCGCGGAATCCGCGGAAGATCGCCACGTCGGGCCAAGAGAAGTGCTCGCGTTCGTTGCCTGACATGGGCAGGAAGTAAGGTCGGGGAGCCGTCGAATCACATCATTAAACCGAGGGAGGGAGAACATGGATAGAGTCAAAGGAGAAGAGGCACTCATTGCTGGAGGGATCGAGCGGGATCGGCCCTTTGGAAACGGCCAGGCGGTTTTTGCTGCCGAGGGCGCGAAGGTGGTAATCGCCGCCCGCGGGCGCTGAAGCATTTCAAGCGGCCCGTGGAATTCAGGGATCCGCTGTTGTTACATCGCGTCCCGATTCCCGCCGATCCCGCCACGCCAACGGGTTTTGGCTGCGACAGTGAAGGGGCCGTTGGGAACTCTGGATATTCTCTTAGTGAATGCGGGCATGAGCCGACTCGAGCCCATAGACGTCATGGGATCGAGCTCCCTACGACCCACCTTCCATCCCGAGATGTGCGCGAGCCCGTTCTTCTGGTCCAGGCCTTGCCTGCCGGTCTTCGGCGAATCCGGCGTCGATCATTCTGAACCCTCCGTCGATGCCCATATCGGGATCCCGAACACCATGTCTATGGCGCCAGCGAGCCGCCTTACTATGGCTGGCGCGCGCGCGCTCGGGCGAGACTCGTTCCGCGCAGGCATTCGCGTGAACCCCGTCGAGCCCCGGACCGATCCTTACCCCGCTTTCCGGCAACTTCGGTGTCGAGCCACGGATTTGAAGCGGTGTCGGAGTCGCTGGAAGAGCCAGGTGCCCTCCCGGCGGTTCAGCAAGCCTAGCGAGATCGCAGGCGCGGATAATATTTCTGGCGTCGGACGAATCCGCATACACGGTCTGGAGCGAGTTGATCTGGATCGAGGTCTAGGCCTCTAGGTGGGCGCGGAGATAACCGTGCTTGTCACCGGCCTTCACGTGTTCAGCGCGAAGGCCGGCATCCGAGGGCATCAGTGCTTCACCGAGACGCCCGGGCCAATTTCCCCGATCGAGGTGGCCTGTTTTCGGACGCACCGACGCCCCCGAAGTCCTGTTGGTAGATGGCCGAGAAATCCGCATCGCCCAGCCGGATAAGCTTTATTTCTCAAGGCAGGTGAAGGTTTCCAAGCTCGGACTCGTCCGTTGCTACCTCTCGGTATCCCCCAGCGCTCTGGCTGGTATTTTTGATCGTCAGGTCGTCCTTAAGCGCTTCGAAGACGGCGCTGAAGGCGAACCGTTTTATCGAAAGCGTGCGCCGAAGAGTCGCCCCTCCTGGATCCGCGCCATGGTTTTATCGTTCCCCTCAGGTCGCACCGCCGAAGAGGTGGCTGTCGATGATGCTGCCGGCCTGGCCTGGATCGTGAACCTCGGCTGCATCGAACTCCATCCACGCCCAGTCCCGCTCACGCGATCTTGACCATCCTGACGAACTCCGCGTCGACCTCGGTCCGGGCCGGCGTTCCCTCGGAACACGTCCGCACGGTTTCGCTAGAAGTCAACGGCCTCCTTTCCAGATGGGCCTCCATGGCTGGCCCAGGACATGGTTCCCACGGTATCCACGTTAACGTTCGCATCCAGCCCAAGTGGACCTTCGCCGAAGTGCGTCGTGCCGCCGTTGCACTCTCGCGCGCCGTCGAACGGCGCCGACCTGACATCGCCAGTTCGAATGGTGGAAAGAGGAACGACACGCGTCTTCCTCGACTACAACCAGAACGCCAAGGATCGCCCACCTGCTCTGCCTACTCCGTCCGCCCACTCCCCGACGCTAGCGTCCACACCCCTCGACTGGCGTGAGGTCCCGGACTGCGACCCTGCCGCTTCACCATCTTCACCGTGCCCAAGCGCTTACCGACTATTGGCCACCCGCATGCCGCCATGGACCCCACCCTGGTTCGCTTGAAAAATTCCTGGACTTGCCGCCAGCGGCGGAGCCGAGGGCCTCGCCGATGCCCTTCGCCGCCTCACTTTCGCCGCGCGGAGGGAGAGGCGGCGGAGCGCACGTCACGCGCTCGCTCCACCCCCAGCCGCGCGCCAAATGCCTCTCTCGCCGTCGCTGATTGGCCTGATCGCGACGCTGCCTTGGCCGGCCTCGAACGCTGGAAAGCCAGATACTCTTACTTCCGCCGCGCATCTCGCCGTGGACGACGTCCTGGTCGACTCGATGCGCGGACGCTTCTCCACCTGGACCCGTATTCGCGTTAACCTGCGCCACGTCCCCGAAGCGTCCGGCCTCCCAGGAAACGCCCGATCCCGATAACAATCCCCCCCGCCAGTGGCACGAATTACGCACCGGCCATGACTCGAAGAAAACCACCTGATCTAGTCTTTCTGAATGCTTGCCGCCGGCTCCGAAAATCGTAGTCCAGTTCGTGATGAGTCATTTACTTCCAGCTGTTCATACGTGCAGTATTGAGGCTCTTATCGTTCGCCGCCTGCGGAAATAGGCCATGTGGCGGAACACGAAGCCCTGCATGTGCTCGATATGCCACTTCCACCACCAACTCCGCTTTCAACGTTTCCCCGGGAAGATCCTTGCCTCAGCTCCAGGGGCTCTCTGCTCCCGGTACACAGCCTCCCATTGCTCCGTCTGCCGTCAGATGGCTTATCCACTCCTTCCACGGGTGAATCGTCCAATGCGTCGTGCCGATATGGCGCCAGAAAATGCGGCAGGTCCCTTCTTTCTCCACAGTGAATCGCGCACACGCCCACGTGCTCCAGCCCACCCGCTTTGTCATAAAGCCCAAGCAGCATCGACCCAACGGCTTCGTTCTCCACGTCCTTGTACCAGCGAATCCCCCTACTACACAATCGCAATCCCGCTCATGCTTCACTTTGAGCGTCACACGCTTGTCCGGTTCGTATTTTCCCGGAAGCGGCTTTCCCATCACGCCATCCAGTCCGCTCCTCGAATCGCCAGAACCAGTCCAAAGCGGTGGCCCGCCCTGTGTCGCCAGCGTAAGGTGAACCGAAGGCGCAGCGTTCCGAAACATGTTCTCAAGCATCCTGCGTCGTGTTTCGAAGGGCTCATACCGCCGATCCCGTTCGCCGTCCGGAAGCGAGTCGAAGAACACAATCGGAGCTGGCGTTTGCTTAGCCAGCGTTTGACCCACGATGCCGCCGGATGCAACCGCAGTTGAAGCGCCTCGAAAGCCGGCTCGTTCCCGCGGGCGATCACGATTTCCCCATCCAGCGCAGCGCGAGATGGCAATCGAACTCCAGCGCCTCCACAATCTCGGGAAAATAGCGGTTGAGAGGTTCTGATACCGCTTTGGATTTCAAGTTGGTCGCCGTCCCGGAAAGCCAGTGCACGAAAGCCGTCCCTTTTCGGTTCAAAGATCCACTTGCCCTCGGCCGGGAGCTCATCCAGTCGCTTGGCCAGCATCGGTAATACCGGCGGGTTCACAGGAAGGTTCACGTCCTAATCTTATACCGGGCTGGCCCGCCGGCCGCTCTGCCGCAGGATGTCCCCGACACGCCGCGTTCCGGATGATCGCCGAGTCCCAGACGGCGTTTGAGATAAGCGGCAGTCTGGCTCTGTGAGGAGGCCGCCACCTCCGCAGGCATTCCATCGGACGGGTCCGGCAAAACCCATACCTTATATCGCCATGAACGGATGCCGTTTCGAATCGATAAACGCAATGAACAGATCGTGCTCTGCACACAAATCCTTCACGATGTCGCGTCCGGTTTCGCCGCGGCTGGAAGGCCAGACGAAAGCGGTCTCTGCTGACGCGACAAAAAAAGTAATCGAGACTTTCGCTCGTGGGCACGAAGGGCTTCGGGCGTTGGAATAAGATGGCGCGCATCCACGGCGTCTGGACGATGATGTCGGTGATTGGGCAGGCGCAATCCTGTTGTTTTTCATGCGCCCTCCCACGAGTTCTTCTTTGAGTTGGTCCGCCTCGCCTCGGAATTCACCCCGCGCGGCGCGGCCGTCGATGCACCACGGACGCCATGCTTGCGACCCGCCGGGCATTCTGCTCTTCGAGGAAGCCCGCGAAATGCGCATCCGGGCCCGCCATATGCTGGTCGGCCCAAAGCCGCACGAAAACGGCGAGCGCGTCGCACCGGCTAACGACGCCCGAGCCGATGTCGTCCCGAAGGCCGCTCATTTGTTCACTCAATTTTCGATGATCTGCGATATGCGTTTGCAGCCCCGGAAAACTATTAAATCGCATCAGTGTCTCTTCAGAGGCGAAATGCCTTGAAACTCTTCCAGTAACTGCGTAGCTCGAATGAAAAGTTCGGCGCGCGACGCACCTGCGACCACTGCGGCCGAGAAATTGAGACCCCCTGGGCATGCAATTCCAGATGTTCTCGGTCAATTTGAGATCCCCCCTCGCGGGGATTGTCACCCCGACTTGTCTGCGCCCCGTCATTCTCTGACCACGCTGATGCGATTTAATAGTTCAAATCGTGCGACCCCAGCTACGGCCAGGCGGGTCGACTATTCGCCTCGGCAGAGCCTGTGGCGTCAGGTTCGATGCGGGTTAACCACCTGGCAATAAGTGACGCGCCTCGCAGTGCTCGGTCACGATCGTCACAGACGACGGCGTCAGCGTCGGGCGGCGGCTCGCAGGTCTGACGGGGAGAAGATATCGATCGTTCGAAGCGGGCCGGCCGCAGCCCGTCGACACCCTTGAGGCGATCGCTGGCTATCCCGGTCGATGCCCCCGGGCGCCTCTGACGTCGTAGCTCCTGAACAGTGAGCCGCGAGAAGGCATGGGCGCGCAGACCGCCAGCGAAATAACCCGAGAAGTCGAGAAGATGCTGCGCCGCCTACCGCGCGACCACGCCCGCGACTCGATTCAGAAGTCGCTCGGCTCCAGCAAACCGTCGACGGCAAGTTCGGCGGCCTGCTCGCCTCGCTGCCGGATCACGTCGCCGACGAGATCCAGACAGTGACAGCCGTCAGGGCCACGCATTTCGCGAGCGGCCAGCAAATGCTGGACCGGCCGCGTCTCGGTAATAAGGACCGCGGTGCTGACCGCGGCGCGGAGGGTGGGCCGTTAGATGCCCGTAACCGTGGGGCAGCTCGTGTTTGTCCAGCGCCCGGCCGGATCCGGCAACGCCCCGGCTACGACGCTGCGCTCGTGATCGCGATCGGCGGCGCCGGCCCCGGTGGGAGCACACAAGCGAGCGTGATCAAGTTCGCGCAGGTCGACGGCATGGCGCAGGTGCAGGCGGGCATCCTCGCAACCGTCAACGTGTTCGCCGACCGGGCAAGCGTCGATCCGTACCGGCCCGCACGCACGCGGAGCGGGACGCTCGTCGCAAGCCAGGTCTAACCGATGGCCGGCGGTGATCATCAGGTTGATGGCCGCCGGCCCTGACGCGGCACCTAGCGCCATGGGTGGGCTGACTCGTCGGGCGCGCCGGGCCTCGAACAGTCGTCCGGTGATCACTTCGTCAACCGCCCATAGGCGATCTCGCAGCGGGCGCCGTGGCCGACCAGGGCCGTGACGTCGTCGAGGAGTCTGGACGCGTTGGCGTACTAGAGGCTGGTGCCGAACCGGTAGACCACCAGCCCTTCCTCGGTCCGGGCGCCTGGCGCTACCGGGGCAGGCTGCCAGTGCCCGGCCGGTCAGGTCGATTCGTGTATTCGGGTTAACCCAGGTGCGCAGGAGTGCAGCGACAACCAGGGCGGACCTCGGCGTTTGGATGCGGAGCGAGACAGTCGCAAGATGTGCGGACCTTCGACCCTCACCGAGAAGTCGTTCGCCTCTAGCCGAGTCGTCCACGACCGCCGCACAGTCAAGGTGTTCGATTCCTGTGGAGGAGGGGGCGGTCATGAAGCATGAACACCCGCCGATCCTGGTCTTCGTGATCATTGCCCTGCTCGGCATGTTGGCAATCGGCGGTGGGCCGGTTGTCTTCATGGTCTTGGTCATGGCCAGCCCGTTGATCGCGATCATGCTCTTCTCGGCGCGCGCCATCTTCCACGGAGTCGGAGGCGTGACCCACGCCGAGTACCAGCGCCGTGAGGCACGCATGGGTGGACTCAAGCCAAATAAATAGGAGCTGTGGTTCGGGGCCTGGGCTGGTTCGGCTGCTTGGTCAGGTGGCCAGCACCCAGGCGGCATCGTGCCGGGTCAGGCCCTGGCCGATCAGGTTGCGCAGGTTCAGAGCGGCGGTGCGGCACTTGAGCCAGGCATGGTTCCCCGCGGTAACGGAGCTTGAGCCTGCGTCCCCGCCCAGGTGGCAACCTGGGCGACAGTGCGCTCAACGTTGGGCCACCGGGGCCGTCAGGGACTTGAACACTCTGCCACCTGGGGAGCGAGCCAGAGCACCTCATTACCGAACCATGCGGTGCGCACAAAGCTGTGCTTGAACGCGGGCACTGTTTGAAACAGAGCGGCCAGCCGGACCATTAGATCTGAGCAGGCAACGCGATGTGCGCGTCGTTCTCCCAGTTTCGGAACCCGGGCACCACGGCGACCTATCAGTCGAATCCGAGCCGGGCGACGCCTGCTTCCGCTCGCGCATGCCGATCGCGGGACAAACGGCCGTACCGTGACGGGTCCGGGTCCTGCGAGGCTGGGTGGATGGCCGGTACACGAATCGCATCGAGGCAGTTGGCACGCAAGATCATGTCCGCCGAGGAGGCGGCCGCGTTGATACCGCCCGGCGCGAACGTTGGGATGAGCGGGTTCACCGGATCGGGCCACCCGAAGGCCGTTCCCGGCGCGCTGGTCAAACGCATCGCAGAGGCACGGGCCCGCGGTGACCGGTTCGCCGTTGGAGTCTGGACCGGTGCGGCGACCGCGCCGGAACTCGACGGCGCGCTCGCGGCCGTCGACGGCATCGACCTGCTGCTGCCCTACCAGTCCGACCCGGTCAGCCGCGCGAAGATCAACGCCGGCCAGATGGATTACCTCGACCTACACCTGTCGCACGTCGCGCAGCGGGTCTCGGAGGGCTTCTTCGGCAAGCTCGACATCGCACTGATCGAGGTGACCGGCGTCACCGAGGACGGCGCACTGGTCCCGTCGTCGTCGGTCGGCAACAACAAGACGTGGATCGACCGGGCGAACGGCGTGATCCTCGAGGTCAACTCGTGGCAGCCGATGGACTTGGCCGGGATGCACGACATCTACTACGGCATGGCTCTGCCGCCGGACTGCCGCCCGCTGCCGCTCGTCCGTCCGTCCGACCGAATCGGCGAGCCGTACTTCCGGTGCGCGCCGGACAAGATCATCGCGATCGTTGAGACCGATGCGCCAGATACCAGCGCGGTCTTTTCGGCACCGGACGAGGCGTCCGCGCGGATCGCGGGCCACCTGCTCGAATTCCTCGCCGGCGAGGTGCGGCGCGGCCGACTGCCGGCGACGCTGCTGCCGTTGCAGTCGGGGGTCGGCAACGTGGCCAACGCCGTGCTCGCGGGTCTGGACGGCGGGCCGTTCCGGCCGCTGACCGCGTACACCGAGGTGCTGCAGGACGGGATGCTGCACATGCTGCGGTCGGGCACGCTGAACAGCGCATCAGCCACCGCGCTGACGCTCAGCCCCGCCGCGCTGGCCGAACTGCGCGGCAACTTGCGCGACTACCACGACCGGATCGTGCTGCGGCCGCAGGACATCACCAACCATCCCGAGATCGTGCGGCGGCTCGGCTGCCTGGCGATGAACGGCATGGTCGAGGCCGACATCTACGGCAACGTCAACTCCACCCACATCCTCGGATCGAGCATGCTGAACGGCATCGGCGGCTCGGGCGACTTCGCCCGCAACGCCTACATCTCGATGTTCGTCACGCCGTCGGTCGCCAAGGGCGGCGCGATCTCGTGCATCGTCCCGATGGTCAGCCACGTCGACCACACCGAGCACGACGTGGACGTGATCGTGACCGAACAAGGCGTGGCCGACCTGCGCGGGCTGGCGCCGCGACGGCGTGCCAGCCGGATCATCGACAACTGCGTCCATCCCGACTACCGGCCCGCACTCCAGGACTACGTCGACCGGGCCCGGGCCGGCGCGGCCGGGCAGCACACGCCGCACCTGCTCGACCAGGCGCTGTCCTGGCACATCGCCTACCAGCGCCACGGCACGATGCGCACGGTCTAGGTTCGACGCGCGGGGGACACCAACCTCACGTCCGAACCGGCGCAACGGCGCCGTGAGATGGCCAACCGGATCAGGATTCGACCCGATCCGAGACAACCGTTCTGCCATGACGTGCTCGCCCTCATCTTCCGGGCTGCTCCGCAGAAGGCCACCCGGACCAGGACCTGTTTCCGGCCAGATCGAGGCGAACAACGTCGGCGCGACGATCCACCAGCACCACCGTGCGGCACAACGTTCGGGATAACCGGCGAGTAACACGTCTGGGACAATGTCGGCCGAATGCCACGGCTGCAGGCACGCGTTCGCGCGGAGAAAACCCAGGACGTCATCCCCGGCAAATTTCTGCTCGACGTCGTTGTCGCCAACGCCGCGGACGCGCCCGCACGGGTGAACATGCATCAGGCTTCGCATCCCGCCCTTGTGCTCGATTTGCGAGACGGGAAGGACGAGCCGGTTCTGCTGCCAGCGCCGTCCGCACCCGACGAATCCGATCTCGCTCCTGGCGAGGAAATCGCGCCGGGAGAGGCCATTCCGCCGAGTGGGCACGGGGTGCCGTGCTTCGGGGCAGATCGGGTGATGAGACGATGGCCTCACCTCCTCGCGAGCGCGTCGTTGATCAGCGCGGAGACGGCTGCCTTACGGCGCCGTTCCTATGCGGTAGGGGTTTGGTCGCGTCAGGCGATGTCAGGGCGAGCCGGTCTTGGTGCGGGCGACGCGATAGAGGGCGGGGTGGAAGCGCCAGTGGAGGTCGGCGCTTGCTTCCCGGAAGCCGGGGCTGCTGACCGCGTCGGTAAATTCTTCGGCGCTTCGCCAGTGGGCGATGTTGATGAATTGGAAGTCTGCGTCCGGGCCGAGTGCCTGGTGCAGGGCGGTATCGAGGTGGGCGGGATGACGCAGCAGGTAGTCGCGGGTCTTTTCCCAGGCGGCGATGAATTGTTCGGCGTCGGCAGCGGGCACTTCGAAGACATTGATTAACACGACCGGTTCAGTCACGGGTGATCCTTTCTGGTTGTCTTGCAGTGGCGCGGCCTGCGGGTGGAGCCGATGCCCATTCCGCGTCCCGCGGGTCAGTCTGCTTGTGCCGGGTTTAGGGCTGCCACCCGGTCTCGACCAGCCAGGTGCAAGGTCATCAGCTCGGGGGAGCACGGCGGGACGTGCGTTGAAGCGCTCGAACATTTTCGCCAGCTGCGGGTCGAACCCCACTGACCTGCTCGAGAGATTCCCGGGCACCTGAGGCACCTGCCCTCCGCCCCACCGGGGCGGTGACCATTGCCTCTAGCGGCGCGCCCACGCACAACGGTTCGGTGGTAGTAACGGCCGATCGCGCACCGCACCGGTCGTGGAGGTGATCGTCGTGAGCGCTCCTGTTAACCCACCGCCCGTCGGCGATAAGAGAAAGCCACTTCTCGGCCTGCGCCGCAAGCCCGGCCGGCTGGCCCTGGCCGTGTTCCGGATGCCGCTGCGCGCCTACCGTCACGACAAGGGATGGCTACTCGGCCAGACCTTCCTCGAGTTCGTCCATACCGGCCGCAGGACGGGCCACCAGTACGAGGTGGTCGCGATGGTGTTGCGGTACGACGCCGCGGCGCACGAGGCCGTCATCTTCGCCGCGTGGGGCCCGGACACCGACTGGGTGCGCAACCTGCACGCCGGACCGGCGGTCCGGGTGCGCCTCGGACGCGAAACGTTCACCCCCGCGCACCGGTTCCTCTCTGAAGACGAGGCCTTCGACGTCGTCGTCCAGTTCCGCCGCGAGCACCCGCGTCGGGTACGCCTGGCCACCACCATCATGAACTGGGGAGATTTCCGCAGCGACGCCACGGTGCGCGACTTCATCGCGACGCACCCGTTCGTCGCGTTCCGTCCCGCGAACACCACCTAGACCTCGCCCGGCACGGGCTGCGTTCGCTGTTGTCCTACTAGTGCTGGTGGCGAGCATGCTCTTTCAACGAGATCTCAACCGAGTCCGCAAGCGGTTAGCGGAGCGGCCTGTGGTCGACCCGTCACCGCGACCGATGAGTCTTGACCGGGCGGGGAGTCTTTCTTGCATGAGTGTGTTGATGGAGGGAGTCGTGTTCGGCGAGTCACCGCGCTGGCACGACGGGCGAGTCTGGTTTTCCGACTGGGGCGCCCATCTGGTGATTGCGCTCGATCCCCACGGTGGCCACGAGGTCGTGGCCCACGTCGCGTCGTTTCCGATGTGCATCGACTTCCTGCCGGACGGGCGGTTGCTGGTGGTGGATGGGCGCAGCGGCGGTTGCTCCGCCGCGAGCCTGACGGGTCGATGGTCACCCATGCCGACCTCGGGCCCGTCTCGGAGAAGCCATGGAATGACATCGTGGTTGACGCGCGCGGCAACGCCTACGTCAACAACATCGGCTTCGACTTCCCCGACGAGGAGCCGGCACCAGGCTTCGTGGTCCTCGTCACTCTGGAGGAGGCGCCGCGCGCCTGGTCGCCGACGACCTCGCATTCCCCAACGGCATGGCCATCACCGAGGACGGTGCCACGCTGATCGTGGCCGAGTCCCATGGCAGCCGGCTCACGGCCTACGACATCGGCCAGCAGGGCGACCTCGTCAACCGACGAATGTGGGCGATTGCCGGGGACGACCATCCGGACGGGATCTGCATCGACGCCGAGGGCGCCGTCTGGTACGCCGACGTTGGCAACCGCCACTGCGTGCGGGTGCGCGAGGGTGGCGAGATTCTCGCGACTGTCGACCTGGACCGAGGTGCTTTCGCCTGCACGCTCAGCCGCGATGACAAGCCACAGCTGTACGTCGTCGGCCAGCAGTTCGGCGGCCCGGAGGCAACGGAACCAACGGGGCAGGTCGTCGTGTTCCCGGCCCCCTCCCCCGGCGCCGGCAAGCCCTAATCGAGCCTGGCGCCCGGCGGCCGCGCTGGAGGATCCCGCTCACTCTGGCGCTAAGCAGCGGATCACGGTGTCCTAAGGTCGGTGTGTGGCGACGCCCGACGGCACCCTGCGGCTGCACGCGAGGGTTGAACCGCGTGGCCCGGCAGCCGCGATCGTCCTGACCGACGCGCAGGTCGCGGCGCTCGGGGCAGGTAGGACACCCGCCGGTGCGAGTCACGGCTAAGGGCAGGACCGTAGCGGCACGAATCGGGCGCATGGGCGGGGAGAACCTGTCGGATTCAGCAAGAAGCTGCGCGCCGACCTCGGCCTGGAGATCGGCGACGTTGTCGATGTGGTCATCGCCGTCGACACCGCGCCGCGTGAGGTCGACCTGCCACCCGCGCTCGCCGCAGCGTTCGTGGCTGAC
Organism: uncultured Actinomycetota bacterium; assembly: GCA_963748415.1. Lineage (GTDB taxonomy): Bacteria > Actinomycetota > Actinomycetes > Mycobacteriales > Jatrophihabitantaceae > CAVVJA01. The sequence continues at coordinate 20,766 of CAVVJA010000022.1, forward strand.
CCGGCTGCCAAGGCGGCATTCGAGGCCCTGGCACCGTCGCACCGCAAGGAGTTCGCCCGGTGGATCGAGGAGGCAAAGCGCGAGGCGACGACCCGGTCACGGGTCGAGCAGGCGCTGCAGATGCTGCACGAGGGCCGTACGCGGCGCTGATTTCCATCTATACAGGAAGGATCGTCCCGCTGCGGTTCCTCCCGACCCTACAGCGGAATCCGGCCGCGTCTGGTCAGACGCCGGTCAGCGGATGCGGAAGTAGGACTTCCTGATACCGAGGTTCATCGCCTTCTGCTGTTCGCGCATCGCACCACCCGCGTCGTCTAGCGGTGGTCTGCGACGTAGTCCGCTGATTTCGTGAGGATCTCGTTTTCCCTGATTTGCGAGCATCGACTCGAGCTGGTCTATGGCCATGTCGTAGGCCATGGGCCGAGCACCAGCCGCTGGGTGGTGTCGGTCGAGGGCGGCGATGATGGCACGGGCGGCGCGGCGAGGGACGCCGGGCTGTCGACCGGTCTGCCGAACGTGGCGCGTTGCGACCGGCGCGGCAGGTCGCGACCTGGGGCCTTCCGCCGCGAGGGGGGTCAGACGGCCGGCGCCAGAGCAAGAAGAGAAGGCCATAGACGGCCCCTTCGCCAGTCAGGCCGCCCGCCGTCAAGGTCAGTTGCACGGGTTCGTCGAGGTGCTCGATGAGCGGCTCGATGAGGTCGGGCCGTCGGTGCCCACGCGGTTGACCCGGCTGGAAACCGGGCGGACCGCGAGGGGCTACAGGACGATTCCGTCGAGGACCTGATAGATCTGGTCCGGCTTGGTGCGGGTGGGGTCGAGCCAGGCGTCGACCCGGTCGCGCGGCAGGATGAGCGGGGTCCGGTCGTGGACGTCGCCGGCCGGGCCGGTGGCGTCGGTGGTGATGATCACCGCGGTCCATAGCCACCGCGCCGGATCGGATTTGTCTTTGCTAGGGTCCGCGCCACAATTCATACAGGCCGGCGAAGGACAGCATGCGAATCGAGTCGACGACCACCGAGCCCACTCCGGTGCACTCGATGACGACATCGGGCTCGAAGCCCAACTCGGGGATGGCCCGGAGTGGTAGGTGGCCCCGAGGTCGCAACGAGCTGAGGCTTGGCGCCCTCCGTGACCTGGTCCAGCACATGGACGTCGAACCCGTGCTGGACGCCGATGAGGGCGGCGAGCATGCCGATCGGGCCGGCACCGGTGACCAAAATCTGCCGAGGTTCCCAGAACGCCCGCGCTCGCATGGCCCCGACAAGTTCCCAGGCTTTGGCCACACACCGCCGGCCGGACTGTGGGGCCGGATGACAGGAGACTGTCACTCCCGCCACGAGTACCTTCGCATTCGGTGGATGCATCGATAGGGGGAGGGCCGATGCCGAGCGCCGATGAGATTCGAGACGTTCAGCGAGCGACATGGGCCGGGCTCTCTGCAGGCTGGGAGAAGTGGGACTCGGTCATCATGGATCAGCTGCTCCCGGTCGGCGCAGCGATTATCGAGCGTCTCGACATCGCTGAAGATCATCAGCATCTCGACATTGCCTCGGGCACGGGTGAGCCGGGTTTGAGCATCGCGAGACTATCGCCGAAGGGACGCGTCGTGCTGACCGACCTCGTAGCGGAGATGCTGGACATAGCCGCGCGACGAGCCAGGGCGCAAGGGGTTGCCAATATCGAGACGAAGGTGTGCAGCGCCGATGATTTGCCGTTCAACGACGCCACATTCGATAGCGTCTCCGTGCGTTTTGGGTACATGTTCTTCCCTGACGTGGCCAAGGCGACGGCCGAGTTCGCGCGCGTGCTCAAGCCGGGCGGACGTCTCTGCTCGTCGGTATGGGGCAAGCCCGAGGAAAACCCGTGGACGACGATCGCCATGCAGGCAATCGCGACCGAGGCGGTGGTGGCGCCACCCGATCGGGACGGACCGATTATGTTTCGGTGCGCTGCCCCGGGATATGTGAGCGCTCTGTACGAAGGCGCGGGGCTGCGCGACATTGCCGAGTGGGACGTCGACGTCGAACTCGTGACGCGATCGCCCGAGCAGTATTGGGAGATGATCAGCGAGCACGTCTCGCTCGCAGTTGCGGCGCTGCAGCAGGTCGACGAACCGGCGCGGGAGCGGATTCGGGCACGCGCCATTGCGGAGGTGAGCGCGTTCGAGAAGGACGGCAAGGTCCGGGTTCCGGGCGTGGCGCGGTGCATCGTGGGAACGAAACAGCATGCGAGCGGCACGTGCCCACGCCACGGTGCGCGATCCTCCAACGCGGGCTGGCCGACCCAGCCGTAGGCCGAAGCCGTGCCATAACGGTCCATCCCGCGCCATCGAAGTCGGCAGGGCACCCGAAAGCGATCGCGCCCGTAGTCGGCGATCGTTTCGATCAAGCAGCGTGAGGTGGGCAAGGTCGACGTTGACGGGATGTAGCCGGTGAGGAAGGTTGGCCGAGCCGTCGGCGGGGAGCTGCGCGATGCTGGCGGGGCGCGTGCTGTCTGCGCCGGCGGGCGTTGTCTGGTTGCGGGATACTCCCGCGTCGGCAGGCGCAGACCGGGCGCCGGGTGCGGTTCATTGCTGGCTGGCTTGGCGGAGCACGCGGATGAGGGCCGCTAGCCCGGTGCGCAGCGCGTCCTGCTCGCTGGTTGTCATCATCGGCACGAGCCGGTGGTATCGATGGTGGAAGGCGTTGCCCATGCGGGCGTGCGCCGCGCGTCCGCGTGCGGTGAGCCGTAGCCGGTAGTAGCGGCGATTGTCCGGATCACGCTCACGCTTGAGCAGCCCCGCGGTTTCCATCTCGGCGACCAGCCTGCTCACGGTGCTCTTCTCCAAACCGAGCCGGTCGGCCAGATCGCGCTGGGACAGGCCCGCGCCGGTGTCGAGTTCGTGCAGGGCGAACACCTGGGTCATCGGCACCGGATGCCCACGGGCCGGTTGGTCGGGGTGGAGCATGCTGGCATGTCGCAACAGCTCGACCAACAGCTCGTGCAGCGGATCGGCGTCTGCACCCGGTCCACGCACCAGTGTCCTCCACCGTGAAGAGTTGTGCATTACAACTACCAGTTCTACGCTGACAGTTGCATCCTACAACTCAGGAGGTCGACCGTGGGCACTCGCCCGCATCCTCGTCTCGCTCACCCGATCACCGGGCACCCGTCCTTCGACGGACGCGCCAGCCGCCGCTACGCCTTCCTGGCCCGCACGTTGCTGCGCGGGGCATACCGGCGCATCGGCGAGGACATCGCGCTCACCGCGCCACCATCGGGCGCCGTGCTGGACGTCGGAACCGGCCCGGGTGTGCTGCTCGCCGAAATCGCAGCCCAACGCCCAGACCTGCAGGTGACCGGCATCGACCCCTCCACGGACATGGTCACCGCAGCCAACCGCACCATCAGCAAGCACGGTGAGCGCGTCACCGCCCGAGTCGGCGACGTCACCAACCTCGACTTCCCAGACGCGTCGTTCGACCTGATCGTCACCACCTTCAGCATGCACCACTGGGCCGACGTGCCTGCCGCCGTCCCCGAGCTGGCCCGAGTGCTACGACCAGGCGGTGCTGTCTACGTCTACGACCTCCAGCACGCACCCTTCGACACGCTCGACGCCGCGGCCCAGACCAACTCCCTGTTCACGGTGCGCCCGGTCCAACACAGCGTCATCCACACCGGCCGTCCACACATCCGCCGATGCATCCGCCACGTCCTGATCACCGACACCACCACGCGCTGACGAACGGCACCCCAGACCCTCGAAGACGCAACGTCGGATCCTCCGACGCGTAACCAACTCGATGCGGACCGACCCAACTGCCTGCGAACGCTTGCTGGCAATCCACGCGGAGCTGATTCCGGCCGACCAAGCCTGTGACGTCAGACTTGGTGTCGTTCACCGGCCGGCAAAACCTTGTAGTGCGACGCGACCACCGTGCCGACAAGCCGCCTGCGGCTTGGCCCAAACAACGCGCCACCCGCGCCCCGAGCCGTCGATATCGAGTGGCCGCTCGCGGGCGGGGGAATGCGCAGATCGGTTCGTCAGGTGGCCGCAGTCGGCAGCCCGGTCTCGAGTGAGGGTGTGTGTGGGGGGCCTGACGGCAGCCCGGCCAGAGCGCGCGGCTCTTCGGCCGCGACGGGCAGCGGATCGCCGGTGCTAGACCGCGCGGCTTGCTCCGCGCGACCATGGATCAGCGAGCCTGTGCAGTCTCGCCGAATCAGTGGGGGTGTGCATGGCTGAGGTGATGAATCGGCTCGTCAGCGCCGTGAACGCCCATGATCTCGACGCGTCCGCAGCGCTGTTCGACGCGGACTACCGCAGCTCGCAACCGGCCCACCCCGGCCGAACGCTTCACCGGGCGCGAGCAGATGCGCGCTAACTGGGCGGCCATGTTCGCCGGGATACCCGATTTTCGCGCCGAGGTGCTGCGCTCGGTCGACGATGGGCAGATCACCTGGAGCGAGTGGCACTGGTCGGGTACCCGCACCGACGGGCAGGCGTTCGAGATGCGAGGCGTCACCCTGTTCGAAATCGCCGACGACGTCATCGTGGCCGGCCGCCTCTACCTCGAGGATGTCGAGCGTGACTTGATCGGCATCGATGAGGTCGTCGAGACGCTCTCAGGTCACCGACCACACACCGCACGCCCGTAATCCAGCCAGCGCTAGCCGGCACGCGCTCCACGGTTGGTCCATACCAAACCGCCTCCAACGGCGCACCGCACGGTCGAGAGGTGCGCCGTATTGTCGACGCGGGTGGCGCACGGATGGAGCGTTATGGAACTCGTGTGCGACGTTCTAGTGGTAGGCGCCGGATGCGGCGGCATCGCCGCCGCGATGGCCGCAGCCGACCTGGGCGAACACGTCGTGCTCACCGAGCCTTCAGACTGGCTCGGCGGACAACTGACTGCCCAGGCCGTCCCGCCCGACGAACACCCCTGGATCGAGACCACCGGCTGCACCGCCAGCTACCGCCGGCTACGCGAGGCGGTACGTGACCGCTACCGGGCCGACCCGCGGCTATGCGACGCCGCCCGGCACGACCCTGCGCTCAACCCTGGCGGGGGTTGGGTCAGCCAGCTGTGCGCGGAACCCAGCATCATCCATCGCGTTCTCGACGATGTGAGCACGCCGCACCAGCAGGCCGGACGCCTCGATGTTCGCCAGCACTACCATCCCGTCACCGCCGACGTCGCTGGTGATCGAGTGACGGCGGTTGCCTTTGACTCCAGTGCTGGCGAACCTGCTCTGCTCGTCCACGCAGCCTACGTACTGGACGCGACCGAGGAAGGCGACCTGCTCCCGCTCACCGACTGCGAAACCGTGCTCGGGGCAGAAAGCGCCACGGACACAGGCGAACCCCACGCCCTGCCCGGAGCAGCCGATCCATTCGACCAGCAAGCCATCACCTGGTGCGCGGCACTGGAATGGCGCCCCGGGCGGCAGCACATCACTGACCCACCGGCCAGCTACCAGTTCTGGCGGAGCTATCGCGCCCCCTTCTGGCCCGGTCCACAGCTGGGCTGGACCACTCAGGATCCCGAGACCGGCAAACCCCGGCAACGCCCGCTGTTCAGTACCGAGAGCCGGGACCTATGGCACTTTCGCCGGATCCGTAACGGTGACCTGTACCAGCCGCCTCTTCCGGACATCACACTGATCAACTGGCCGCAGGTCGACTATTGGCTCGGCCCCGTAACCGGCGTGCCCGCCAGCACCCGTGACCAGCACCTCACCGCCGCCCGCGAACTCACCCTCAGCTTCATTCACTGGATGCAAACCGAAGCCCCCCGCCACGACGGCGGCTTCGGCTACCCCGAACTCGCCCCTTCCGGAACACCCCTCGGCACCACCGACGGGCTGGCCGCCCAGCCCTACGTTCGCGAATCCCGCCGCATCAAAGCCGAATTCACCATCCTCGAACAGCACGTTGGCGTGCACGCTCGACCCGGCGCCACGCACGCAGAACCCTTCCCCGACACCGTCGGTATCGGCAGCTACCGCATTGACCTTCACCCCAGCACCGCCGGACGCGGCTACATCGACATCCCCAGCTACCCATTTCAAATCCCCCTTGGCGCGCTCCTCCCCGTCCGCCTGGACAACCTCCTACCCGCAGCAAAGAACCTCGGCGCGACACATGTCACCGGCGGCTGCTACCGCTTGCACCCCGTCGAATGGAACGTAGGCGAGGCCGCCGGCATCCTCGCCGCATACGCACACACCCATCGGCTCCCGCCGCGCGCTGTCCGCGCCAAACCCCAACACCGGGCCGACTACCAGAACCTCCTTACCCAGCGGGGAATCCCGCTGCAATGGCCCGACCATATTCGTTCCCAGGTGCGGTGAACGGCATGTCCCCTAAGCAGTCCCGGCAGCGCTAACAGGTGCGCGCCGCGCCTGAACCGTCGATCTCCGCGCCGCCGCCAACACATGGGACCGGTCATATGCATCTGTCAGGTGCACAGCGCATCCTGACTTGGACCCAGCGAGAATCGTGACTCGCGGGCGGAAGGTTCACCAATCGCGTGTGATGACCGCGCCGGTGAGCGATCCGTCAGGAAACGCGGATTACGGTGCGCCGCGAAGCTTGCCGTTCTTGGACAGTGCTGGGTCAGTGCATGCGGAAAGGTCAAAGCAGCACGGCCGCCGCTTGCCGCTGTTCATCTTGGAGAGACACTCCTCGACGCGCCGCTGGCGTGTAGCCGGGTTTGCGGTCGCGTTGACCCAGCGCACCCATTCCCAGCGCGCCATCGGTGTGATGTCGTTCCACATGTCTCGCATCTTCTGAGGCGCAGCCGCCAAAGCTTTTGCCAGGTCAGATGGCACGTCCGGCTCCGGCCAGTCTGGTCTTGCCTCGACGGCGAAGCTGACGATGTCGCCGGCGCCAATATCAGCGGCGTGTAGCAGTTCTTGATCAACCTTCATCCAGTGGCCCTTCAAGCCGTCCGGCTCGAGCACCGTCTGGAACGCATGGCCATTGACGGATCCCCGGACGGCCACCTGCCCGCGCGATGGCAGGCGCCCGCTCGCCTCCTTCGGCAACCGCACAATGGTCGATGAATCGATAGTGGACAGCCTGGCCGCGAATCGAATCGCTGTCCCAGTGCTCTGACTCACGCGCGTCATGTTTTCACGACTTCCACAACATCTGATAGCCGTCGCTGATCCTCGGCTGTATCAAGGATCTTGGATCGAGGGCCGTCACATGTCATCGTGCTCACTCATCCTCATGCCGCAGGGGAGACTAGCTGCATGTGCACCACGCTACGGATGGCGACGCGGTCGGTCACCCGGCTGTATGACCGCGCGTTATCGCGGGCGGGGCTGCGGGCCACCGGCTTCGCCATCCTGTCGGTGCTGGCCACAGAGGGACCGCTTCCGGTCGGCGAGCTCGCCGGGCGCCTGGCCATAGACCGGACGAAGCGCACGCGCGAGCTGGCCCCGCTGGTCAGCGAGGGGCTCATCGAGATCACGGCCGGATCTGACCGGCGTCGTCGGCTGACGCGGCTGACAGCCGCGGCGAGCGGAAGCGCTCGCGGGCCCAGCACGCGTGGGAGCAGGTGCAGCAGGAGGTCGCGGACGAGTTCGGCGAGGCAAGCATCGATGATCTGCTCGCCGGCCCGCGGCGGCTGCTGGCAACCAGCGAACGGCTGAACTCTGCCTAGGCCTTTGGGGGACTCGGCCTGCGTGCGGGATCGGAGGCGGAAGTACGTGGACAACACTGACCGAGGCAACAAGCCTGACCATGGCGATGGCGACCCGCGCCCGGCGGCGGTCACGTTTGTGACCACGGAGCACTTCACGCTGCAGGGTGCTCGCTCGTCGACGATCTCGGAGTCGACCGGCCGGGCGAGCGTTTTCCTTGGCGCGGTCTCCGGCGGCCTGATTGCCCTCGGGCTCGTCGCCACCGCCGCCAAGACCGGCGTGGCGTTCTACACCTTCGGGCTCATTCTCCTGCCCACGCTGGCCTTCGTGGGGCTGGCGACGTTCCATCGGGTGCTGCAGTAAGGGATCGAGGACCTTGCATACGCGCGCCGTATCGCGCAGCTCCGCGACTATTACTTCGATCACGCTCCCGAGCTAGCCGGCTACCTGCTCAACCCCGCGGAAGGGCTGCCCACCCCGGGACTGGGGATCGGTCTGTGGCAGCAATTCCTGACCGTCGCCGGGATGGTCGCCGTGATCACCGCGGTACTGGCCGGCTCGGCCGGCGGGCTGCTCGCGGCCGTAGCTTCTGGCCACTCGCTGGTAGCGGCGCTCGTCGCCGGCGTGGTCATCGCCGCTGCGGCACTGACCGGGCTGATGCGATATCAGAATTCGGCCTGGATCCGGGGCAGCACGGCATCGTTGCTCCCCGGTACAGAAGCAGGGCCGAACTGAACCCGCCTGGACAGAGCGCGCGATCTGCCGGTTCTACCGCGGGAACCACTAGGCACAGCACTGGCAGACACGACGTCCGGGAAAAGGCCCCCGCGGCATCACCACCATCGACATCCTTATCGGAAAACCGGGGCAGCTCAGACGGGGGTACGCGATGGACTACGCCACCGCTCGCTCAGCACCTCAGCACGCGCACCAAGGCTGGCGCCTAGCCACTAGCCCTACGCCCAAAGATCACAATCTACTGCTGAGAACTAGGGACTGAAGCCGCACGGCCCGATCTGGCAGCCGTCCGGCTGGACAACGGTGCGCCATAACGACGCGGACGGCGCCCGATCGACCACATCGGGATCCGCGCTGTATTCGGCGATAAGTATCGCGGCGGTGCGTGGCGGCTGGGCGGTGCGCTACGCGTAGTGCTCGTCGGAGGCTCGACCGTCGGGAGTGGCGGAGGGTCGTTGTGTGCGACTGGCTTGCAGCTGTAAAACGGACCTTGATCGCCGAATAGTACTGGCAGCATCCTGTCTAGGTGGTTCAGGTGCCAGTCCGCCATTGCGCAGGGCGAGAGAGCTAGCCGCGGTCTCCCATGTGCGCCACAGTGCGGCGAAGCGGATCACGGCTTCTGGGTGTCGCCACCATCGGGCGCACCATCGCGTTCCGCCTTGGATGCGACGGATGTATATGGGTGCGAAGTGATGTCCGACCCATTGCGTGACGTCCTCGTATAAGGGCGCTCGGGCATCGTGAGAGGTCCACGATTCGCGCACCGCTGCTGCGAGGAAGATCTGTCCGGGCGCTGGTGGACGCTTCCGGAGTGATGTCCAGCCACCGGTCCAGCGCGGCTGCGGCCTCTATCTCAAGTCGCTGCCGTACGGCGTGGACGTGCAGAACGTCCACGGAGGATGCGAGTTCACGGTGCGTCTCCCGGTTGCCGCCTAGCCGGTGCCTCCTGCCGAGCGCCGAGCGGTCCTGCCGGCGAGGTAGGTAGCGAGGTCGGCGACCCCGGATTCGAACGCGACGGTCGGCGCCCACGGCAGTTCGGCTCTAAGGCGCGTCGAGTCCGCGGTTATGTGCCGGACGTCGCCTAGCCGGTACTCGCCGGTGATAACCGGAGCCGGGCCACCGATAGCACCACTCAGCGCTGCGGCCAGATCGGCCACGGTATGCGGAACACCGGAGCCAACGTTGTAGGCCCGCACCGGCTCGGTCGCCCCCCAGGCCGGTGACGACACCGCAGCCACCTCGGTGACCGCCTCGGCGACGTCGTGGACGTGGACGAAGTCTCGTCGCTGCCCGCCGTCTTCGAACACCCTTGGCGGCTCGCCGCGCAGGAGAGCGGACGTGAATATCGCGGCCACGCCGGCATAGGGCGTATCCCGCGGCATCCGCGGGCCGTACACGTTGTGGAACCGCAGAGCAATGACCTGGCCGCCAACGGCCCGGGCCCAGCTCGCCGCGTAGTGCTCCTGGGCGACCTTGCTCACGGCATAGGCGTTACGCGGATCCAGCGGCACGTCCTCGGTCACCAGGGCCGGAGCCAGCGGCCGCCCGCATCGTGGGCACGGCGGCTCGAACTCGCCACGGTCCAGCGCCGCAGGCGACCGCGCACCGGGCCTGACCTCCCCATGCACCGCGCACCGTGCCCGTCCTTCGCCGTAGACCACCATGGAGCTGGCAAGGACGAGCCGAGCCACCCCTGCCCGGGCCATCCTGGCGAGAAGCTGCCCGGTGCCGTAGTCGTTGACTGAGGCGTAGTCCGGGATGTCCTGGACACTGACGCCCAACCCGACCTTGGCGGCCAGATGGCAGACAACATCCACGCCGGCAAGCGCGGCGTCGACCACGGTGGCGTTCCGGATGTCGCCGACAGCAAGATCGCCCGGTGCGGCATCGGGCCGCCGTCGGTCAAGCACGCGCACGTCGTGCCCGCGCCGCGCGAGCGCTAGCGCCACGTATGAGCCGATGAATCCGGCTCCACCGGTGACCAAGACCCGTTGGGTCACTGCCTGGCCTCGCGCCGGACGGCGGCAAATCCCGTCGCCTCCCGCGCGCTCATGTGACTGACGTGACCGTTGAGGTTTCCACGAGGCGACCCCCGCACCACGGACGCGCGCGACACGACGGCTAGTGAAGTACCGGGCAGCCGAGCTGGCCAGGCAGACCGCCCAGTGTGTTCGCTATGCCGTAAGGCCGTGCGGAAACCCCGATGATTGAGCTGGTCATTCCGAGGACCAGGTGGTTTCGAAGGACGGGTAGAGGGTGAGGCCGCCGTCGACGAAGATCGTCTGGCCGGTGATGTATGAGGCCTCGTCGGAGCAGAGAAACGCGGTGACGGCGGCCATCTCTTTCGGCCTTACCGGCCCGCCGCATCGGGATGTGGCTTTCGACGGCCTTTCGTTCGTCTGGGTCGTCGATCCATGACCGGTTGATCGGGGTGACGGTCGCACCCGGCCCGATGCCGTTGACCCGGATGCCCCGTGCTGCGTATTCGAGAGCGAGGGTCTGGGTCAGGTTCTGCATGCCGCCCTTCGAGACCGGGTACCCGACAAAGCGTGGTTTCGGAATCACTTGGTGCACGCTGGACACATTGACGATCGCACCGCCGCGACCGGAGTCGAGAAAGCGCCGGATCGCCTGCTGCGCGCAGAGGAACGCGCCCCGTAGGTTGACTGCCAGCACGGTGTCAAAGTCTCGGACCGAGAGCTTCTCGGTGTCCTCGGCGACCTGGATACCGGCGTTGTTGATCAGATAGTCGAGGCGCCCGTACCGATCGATGACCTGCCCGAACATGGCGGCGACCTCGTCTTCGTTCGAACCGTCGGCCGCGACCAGAATCGGGCTCGTCCCGGCCTCGGCCATCTGCTTCATGCCGACATCAACACCGTGCTCGATCGTTTCTTTGGTGGCCTCTGCGCCCTCAGGGCGCCCGACATAGTTGATTGCGACGTCGACGCCCTCTTGCCCGAGACGGATCGCAATCGCTTGTCCGATGCCGGAGCTTCCTCCGGTCACGACCGCAACCTTGCCCTGCAGCCCGTTCATCCCGTGCCCCTCACTTTCGATGCCGCACTACACGGCGGGATCGTAGAAGTTCTGTCTTGCTCGGGGCCGCCAGACGTTTCACAGGTCGCGATATCGACTAACCAGTGTGCGGCAACGCACCTCATGCTCACACGGACCTCATCCGTGGGCGAGCGCGGCCCATAGAGCCGCCCGCTCCACCGTGGACGCACGCCGGCCGGCTCGCTGCAGCCAGAAGGTGTTGCACACGGACGGCTACAGTGCAGAGATCGCCATCCGGGGAGTACGTGAGCGTGACCGAGGAGCCGGGCCGGCTGGCCGCCGAGCGGTCCCATGCTAGCCGCATGGGCAGCGAAGCTGACCCGGGGCTGGTTGATCTGCTGCGGGCTGGAGACGCCGCCGCGTTCACCCAGCTCGTCGAGAATTGGTCGCCGTTGATGCTGCGGCTGGCCCGTGCGTACGTTTCGACCCAGGCGTCCGCGGAGGAAATAGTCCAAGAGAGCTGGCTTGCCGTTATCCGCGGGTTGGACAGGTTCGAAGGACGTTCGTCGCTGCGTACTTGGGTGTTCCGGATTTTGACGAATCAGGCGAAGACGCGAGGTATCCGCGAGGCCCGGACCGTGCCGTGGTCGTCCGTGGTGCCGGGGGGGCAGGGGCCGACGGTGGACCCTAACCGCTTCCGTGGCCTGGACGACCAGTGGCCCGGAGGATGGACTGTCGAGGGAAGACCGACCGCGTGGGAGCCCTCGCCAGAGAGCGCGGCCATCGCAGGCGAGATCCGCGGGCGCCTTACGGCCGCGTTGGCGGTGCTTCCCGAGCGGCAACGGATCGTGGTCAGCCTCCGTGACGTGCACGGGCTCAGCTCAGACGAGGTTTGTGACGCACTGGGAATCACCGCTGCGAACCAGCGCGTTCTTCTCCACAGAGGACGAGCAGGGCTTCGAGCCTCGCTAGAGGATTACTACCGGGATGCCGGAGCAGAGGTGATGGCGTGAGCGACACGCACAGCGACGAGATCGACATCGCCTGCCGTGAGCTGGTTGAGATCGTCACGGACTACCTCGAGGGTGCTCTCGACCCGGCGACGACGGCCGCCGTCGACCGCCACCTCGCGCTGTGCCCGCACTGCGAGCGGTACGTCGAGCAGATGCGCGAGACGATCTCCGCCGTGGGCCACGTACCCGTCGAGACACTGAGTGAGCAAACGAAGGCCGGACTTGTCGCCGCCTTCCGCGACTTCCACGCGACGGATCGCTAGTGCGCGCGCCCAATTCCTGACGCAGATTCGCTAGCTGCCCTGATCGAGCGCCGTGCGCCGACCTTCTCGTAAAAGATGGTCAGTCGCGGCTAGTGCCGTCAAAGGACATCCATTGGATCTCGCGGCCTGATCGACGGTGACGTTGCGCCCGTTCTTCGCCGCGCGTCGGTACGGGAATATCTTGAAGCCCGCGCGGTCGTCGACCGAACGCGGTCATCGTGGTGACTTCCCAGTGATTCGGCACTGCGAACTCTGCCGCCAGAGCGGTGCGATTGAACGCTCGGAACTGCCGTGCGTACAGACCCATCGCCTGGGCTTGGAAGGTCATGTGAGCGACCGCTTGACCGAGGTCGTAGTGGGCGAATTCGGAGTATTCCCAGTCGGTGTCCTCGACATAGCGATGGCAGAGATTGGCTACGAGCAGGCTCGCGCCGGGCGCCCACCCTGCTGAGCTTCCGGTCAGATGGCGGGCAAGCCGAGCGTGGATCGGATCCGACCGTCGACCAGTGATGAATGCCCACGGCTGTGAGTTACCAGCGGACGGGGCCCATCGCGCGGCTTCGAGAATGGCATCAACGTCGGACGCTGTGACGTCATAGGACGAGTCGAATGTCGTCGGGCTCCAGCGCTCGGCTAGCAGCGGATGCAGCACCGGCGGATCCGCGCCGCGGGCCTCGGCACTGCCCGGTGCGGCAGCGGGTCGGCCGTCGGCGATGGTCATGGCCGTTCCCTTCCTCGTTGCGGATGTCGAGTTGGTCAGGCGATCCGGTAACCCTGGTAGTAACTGCCGGTTTTGTCGAACAGTGGCCCAACCAGCTTGTATACGGCCGATTGCTCAAGCCCCCGCAGAATGAGGTAGTGCCAGCCGGCTGACCGCTGCTCGACAATCGTCCAGCCATGCTGACGAAAGGCGCGTAGGTCTGCCGCGGTGATCGGGAGGCTGTCGGGCAACTCATGCCGGCTGTCCGCGGGAACGGCGGGGGCAGGCCGGGCGGCGTGCCGCAGGGTTGCCGATGTCGCCAGCCGAGGCGTCACGGTGCTCATCGTGGGGTCCTTTCGAAGATACCTGTTCTAGGTACGCGGGTTCGCGCAGGGACGTTCGGACAAGTGCCCAACAGCACACTTGTCAGGAGCTAGCGACTCGTCTGACTGACCCACGCGCTCGCCGGATGGCACCAAGAGGGTCCGCAGCCAGCCGGTCGCGTTACGAGCGCGATGCGGACAAACCTGGTGCGCCGTTCCCGCGTAACGATTTTGGTCCCACCCAGACATAACTCGGTGGCGGGCGAGCCGTCCGACCCGATCAATGGCTGGGCATTGCTCCCAGCTGCGTACCGAGCGGAGTGGGTGAGCGCAACGTTTAGCAAGCAGTCACTCGCCGCTCGAGCCCGTCGTGGTTATCTCGATCGGGAGGCGATCTCGCCGCCGGATGAGACGGAATTGCTCGCTCGCCTCCGTGCAGGCGAGGAGGATTCCTTCGCTGTGCTGGTCGAACGGCATCACGCCGCGATGGTGCGGTTGGCTATGACCCACGTACGCAACCGGGCCGTCGCTGAGGAGGTCGCCCAGGACGCCTGGTTGGGAGTGCTGCGCGGACTGGACAGGTTCGAAGGTCGGTCGTCATTGCGAACCTGGCTGTACCGCATCGTGGTCAACCGGGCCATCAGCACCGGCCTGCATGAGCGTATGCATGTACCGGTCGAGGTCAGCGAGTTCGAGGCCAACAATGGCCGCTTCGCTCAGGATGGGCACTGGGGCACTCCCCCTGTCCACTGGACGGACGAGGTTCTCGAACGGATCACAGCCCCGGAGGTTGCCGCACGCATCCGTCAACTGATCGACCAATTACCGCTCGCGCAACGTCAAGTCGTAACGCTGCGCGATGTAGAGGGACTCTCCAGCAACGAAGTATGCGGAATCCTCCGCATCACTGAGGGCAACCAGCGTGTGCTCCTGCATCGGGCTCGCGCGCGCGTCCGATCGCTGCTGGAGCAGGAGGTGCCGGCATGAGGCTTCCGTGGCTTGGCGCCCGCGATGCAACTATCACCTGCCGCCGCGCGGTCGAATTGGTTACCGCATACCTCGATGGCGCGTTGTCCCACGATGACCAGATGCGGTTCGAGACGCACCTGGCGTATTGCCCAAATTGTGTCGAGCACCTCGTGCACGTACGAGCAACAATTCAGGCTACGGCTCGGCTCGGCATCAACGACCTCGATCGTCAAGTCCGCACGGATCTGATGGATCTCTACCGCCGCTGGCGGGCCGAGGGCACTGCATGACGGACCTGGTCGGTACCGGCGAGACGAGACTCGTAACACCCGCTCTAGCCAACTGACTAACGATTGGGGTCGATGCCGTCAGCTGCATCGGCCCGCACACCTAAGCCATCCGTGCCGACGATAAAGGACTCCTCATGTCGCATCACTTCGATAGCCCGACCGCGATTCAAGACGGACGACTCAACCTCTGTGACGTATATGCCTTTCCGGGGCAGACCGGGAGCTCAGTACTGATCTTGACCGTGAACCCTGACGCGGGGCGCTCGTCACCGACGACCTTTCGGCCCGAGGCGGTGTACGAGTTTGTCCTCGGCGCGAACGGTAGCGCTCGGGAAAGCTTGTGCCTGCGTGTGCTGTTCGCCGAGCCGGCAGCTGACGGGAGTCAAGCGCTACGGGTGCTGAGATCGACCGGCGATGACGCCGTCGGTCGTGGGACCGAGATCGGACGCGGGAGAACTGACGAGGTGGGCCGATTCGATGTCGGCGGGGCGAGCGGATCGGTGTGGGCCGGTGTGGCAGCAGATCCGTTCTGGGCGGACGGCGTCGCCTTGGCCGCATTCCTCGGCGCGATCGCTGAGGGGCGCTACGAACCGGAAATCTTCGATGGACACGCCAATATCTTCGATGGCCGAAACGTCAGCGCCGTCGTGCTCGAGATCCCAGACGACGTGGCCGGGTCCGGAGCGCTGTCCATCTGGACTCGGATAACGCTGCAGGGACATGCCCGGCAGCGGCAAGTGAGCAGGATGGGGCAGGCGATGCTCAGGCCACTGTTCTTCAACGTGCCGGGTGAGGAAACCGAGGAACTCAACCGCGGAAACCCGGCATCCGATGAGGAACAGTATCGCTCCAGGGTCCGGCAGGTCTCCGAGACGGTTGGCAAGTTGGCCGGCGTCGCCGATCCGCACCAGCACGGCGTGGATATCGCCGAAGCATTCCTTCCCGACGTCTTGACCTACACGCCTGGGCATCCGGCGCGGTTCGTTCCTGGCTCGGGCAATGGCCGGGCTCTCGATGATGACGCGTTCGGCACCGCCGTCTCGCTCCTTGTCGGCCATCCCTTAGCCCGCTCGAGTGCCCCGTTCAGAGCATTACCGAACTTTCCTTACCTGCCCATGCCGTACGTCGGCGAACTGCCGGCGCTGCTGGACCTGTTCGGTGTGCGCCCCGCCGGCGCGGACCCGACTCCTGCACCGAAGTAGCCGACTCGACAGGATGGCGGGCAACGTGTGTACCACCGTGGATGTCCTGCCGGGCCAGGACACACTCCTCGGCTCCTGGACGGCGTTAGCCCAGCTATCACCGGAGGCGAAGCTGATCCGCTCGTCGACCGTTGTGGCAGCCGTGTTCCCCTGCTGGGAGGCATTGAACAACGCGATCATGCTGACGACGGCCGATAGCACCACGACAGCCTCGGCCGCTTCTCAACTCGTCCCCGGGTACGCCGAGGCCGGCGTCGGGGCGTGGGCGTTGTGGATACCTAGCCGTGCCACCGATCTCGATGCGCCCGACAGCGTGCGCGACGTCAGCGGACTGACCCGCGACACGACGACCCTGGTCATGCAGGCAACCCTGCCGCGAGGGCTCTGTCAACACGATTCGGTTGTCCGCACATCGATTGCGACGGCTACGCGCGCCTCTGACGAGCCAGTTCCCATGTCTGACATCGAGGAGCCGGAGGGACCTCCGAACCTCGCCGGATGGGTCCTCATCCATGACCAGGTGGCCGTGGCCGGCGCTTGGAGCTTCCTCCATGACAACGATTGCGGAATCTACGCGGTCGGAACAGTGCCGCGGTGGCGGCGCCGAGGCGTCGCGAGCGCACTCGTCGAGCACGTGCTCGCCGAGGCCCAGCTGCTCGGAGCACGCACCGCAACCCTGCAATCAACCCGAATGGGCCAGCCGCTCTACGAGTCGCTCGGCTTCCAGCCCGCCGGACGCTACGAGGAGTGGGCCTTCGTCCAACAGCGCGACCGCGCGATCACCGGGTAAGCGCCGCGCCGCTGATCTCGCGACGGGACACAACTAAAGACCCGTACAGCCGCATCCAGATGCGCGATCGTCCAGCAAGACACCAGCACTCAGGGAGTGGGTGTGCCGTACACCCGGCTGGCGTGCTTGGCGTACGCCCGCCGTCCGATCTTGACGACGATGCCGCGCACGGACGCCGGAACCGCGCCCAGCATCTGCTGGATCACGTCCGGGTCGCCGTCGTAGGCGAGCATCCCGAGCATGCGCGGCCCGTCTTTGAGTGGCGTTCCCCGCTGTGCGGCTTTGCCTATCTTGGCCCACTCCTTGTGCGTGATGCAGGCCTCGACCAGCGGCATGACGTGTTGCTCCTCGGCGTCGAGGTGTTCGATGAGCGCGTCGTAAAGGTGGGCGTAGAGCGTCGCGAGTTGGTCGGCGCGGGACCAGTCAGCGTCCGTGCGCCACTCTGTCCGCAGCGCGGCGGTGCGCTTGAGCAGGTCGGCGACCATCTCATGCTGGGTCTCCATCAGCTCGACGATCGGCATGATCTCCGCCGGCACGCGGTCAAGCAACTTCGGCCAGACCATGGCGTCCTCGATCGTGTGGTGGTGGTGCAGGAAGCGGTCGAGCAGATCGAGATGGGTGCCGACGATGCCAGCGCGCAGACGGTCGCCATGCTCGACGGAGCGGAGCAGGGCCGGCGCGAGTCGCAGTTCGCGGCGGAAAGCAGAGTGGATGGTTGCCATCTCCGCACCCGCTCCGACGGCGGTCGTAGTCGTGGGGCGGGTGACGGTGACAGTGCTCATGATCGCTTCTCCCGTGGACTCGTAACTGCCTGGTCTGGCACTAGGAGGCCTCGGTAAGGCGTCTGATACCTGCTTTTCGCCAACAAGCTAACTGGTACTTACCTGCATGCTCGGATTCGCTGGGCCGGTGGCGTGGCGAGGAGGTGCTTCCCGGCCGCGAGGGGCAAAACGAGCAGAGCCTGCGCGCCTACCCGCGAACGAATCTTCGCAGCTACTCCCACCACGCGGGTACGTGTCGGATCGGTCTCGCCGCTGACGGCGTCGTCGACACCGACCTACGCGTGCACGGCATCAGCGGACTCCGGGTGTCCGACGCCACCGTCATGCCGTTGCCCATCTCGGCGAACACCAACGCGACTGTCTACGCCATAGCTGCACGCGCAGCAGCACTCATCCGGGCTAGCCACACTCGCCCGGGCCGTCCCCAGCACTAGCGGATGGCGATGGCGACACTCTTCACGCGCAGGAACTCCTCGAAACCGGGCGGCCGACTTCCTTGGCTAGAAGATCTCGTAGCCGGGCGCCAGGATCTGGCCCGGGTCGTACTGCTGCTTCGCGGCGTCCAGCTGACCGAAGGCCGAGCCGAAGTGGTCGCGCCACTCGCCTTTGGACAGCGGCAACGCGCTGACCGGGTACAGAGTCCCGCCCGCAGCCTTGACCCGTACGTAGGTGGCCTTGTTGGCATCCACGAGCCGGTTCGCTTCGTTGGCGGCGCTGGTCGCCGGCATGCGGACGAGGTTGAACGTGTAGCACAGGTCGTCCGACGGCATCCGCAGCAACGGGCTGGAGATGGCCGACCTGCGGATGGGAGAGAGCGCGACCTGGCCGAACTGGCCCAGGTCCGCCGCCGGGCGGAGCGCATCCAGTTCGGCATTGACGACGAACTCGACCTGGAAGTCACCGGTGAATGTCATCAGCCACGGGTGCGGGAAGAACCACTGCCCGTTGGCGCGGAGTGCCGCCTCGAACGCGGCGAACCGGTTGAGGTAGTCGAAGTGCCCGATCGTCGTGGGCTGCCTCTGGGCCGGGTCGTCGGACAGGCCGGTGAGTGGGACATTGTCGTCCGGCGGGTTCCCGTCGAAGTTCTTCACCGCGTCCAGCCGAAAGGCGATGCGTGGCATCGGGTCGTCTCCTGTCATCTTTCATAGCGTGTTGCTCGGGCGGGGTTGGGCGTCGTCACGCGATGCCTCCCATCCCGTCGATTGCCTGTCGTAGCGCGTGGAGCGCGTAGTGGGTGCGGGACTTGACGGTGCCGGGTGGCAGGCCGAGGTGATCCGCGGCCTCGGCGATTGACGCGCCGCGGAAGTAGGCGACGACTTGTTCAACGCGCGCGACTGGCAGGCGTTGGACGTCGTCCACCACGCGGACATGATCGCTCACGCCACCGGGAGCGCGGAGCCGATCTACGGGCGGGAGGCCCATGCCGCGGCGATGCAGCAGCTGGTCCGGATGTTTCCCGACATCCGCGTGCACACCCCCTACCCGATCCAGTTTGGAGGCGGCGACTGGATCACCGTTGTCACCAACGTGACAGGCACGTTCACTGGGTAGATGACCCTGCCCGACGGCACGGTGATCGCCCCGACGGGAAAGGCGTTCGATGTGGAGTTCGCCCAGACCAGCAAGTGGGACGGCGACGAGCTCATCGTCATTTCCGCCTTCTGGGACGCCGCGCTCCAAGCGCAGCAGCTAGGCATCGCCCAGTAGCGAGCATGCCGGCGGCGATTCGGGTCCGAGCGCGGTGGCGCCGAACTGCGCGAGGTTTGTCGCGTGTCGGGAGTCGAAGCTGATATCGAACACGGTGCCGCTGTTTATGATCAATTACCTCTTGACGTAATACGCGAGGGTTGCGGGAGCTAGTCCATGCAATTGGGCAAAGTCACCGTGAAGCTGCCCGAGCGTGTCGCGGGCTCCAACTCGACGAGGAGATGTCATGGCCGAGTTCTTCACCTACGCCGTGGACAAGCGGCTCGCACCATTTTGGCTTCCATTCGGTCTTCGTCCGGGCAGGGACGGTGTCACCATCACCGACGCCGGGACATTCCTGGCCACCTTCGGTTTTCTGAAATTGGAGACACCGCTCGCCAACATCGATGAGGCCCATGTCACTCGCAATTACCGATGGTGGACGGCTGCGGGCGCTAGAAAGTCACTTGTCGATAACGGCCTAACGTTTGGGACCAATCGGTCCGCGGGAGTCTGCATCCATTTTCGTGAGCCCGTTCCTTCGCCACTCCGGCGAAAGGGGCATCCGGCGCTCACCGTCACCGTCACCGATCTTGATGGTCTCGTTCAGCAGCTCCGGCATTAGGAACGACGATCCGTCGCGCCGTGCAACGTGAGTGCCATGTGGTATGCCGCAGGTCCGGCTACGCTTGGGTCGTGCGTGGGCACGCTCGTCTCGGGAGTACGTCTGGTAGGACCGCGTGGGACTACCAGATCGCGGCCGATCTTCCGACCCCGCTGGCCAAGTGTCGGTAAGCGACCACGGTGTGGTGAGGCAAGTCCATGAGCGGGATCGAATTCCTGGACGAGGTCGCCGACCGACCCCCTGATCGGACGCCGCCGCGACAACGGCGCTGGTGGTTGCTCGGTGGCCTCGTGCTGGCCCTGGTAATCGTCTGGGCGCTCACCCGTCCGGTCGAGTATGCGCGATCGATGCCCGAGGCCGTGCCCACCCATGTCCCGCTGGCCACCTCCTCGCCCACAGCGCCCGAGGAACAACTCTGCCGGGAAGAACCGAACTGTAAGCGCACGACGGTGGTCCCGCTCGTGCTACGTAAGGTGATCAACCGGTATTTGCCCGGCCCGGTACGGATCACCGTGCACTCCTACCTCACCAAGAGCCTCTTCGACGGCGCGACCTATCTGGTGGCGCGTCGCATCGACGCGGCGGTGGGTCCAGCGGCCGTGGCGATCCTCGTGCACCGCGACGTCCAAGCCGACCTCGGGCCGCCCCCACCCGTCACCGGACCGTCCGGTGTGGCATCGGTCCTGGTACGCGGCGATCCCTTTGGATATGTGGTCGATCTTCAGTACTTGGCACCCCCGAGCGTCGTGCCGTCGTTCGCGCGGCTGCGAGCGCTCGCGACCGAGCCTGGGCTGGAGGCCATATAACCTGGCTTGGCTCACGACCATCGTTTCGCTGAGGCAGGTCCGGCGTTCTGGGGTTGTAGCTGTCTGGCGGCCTGGATTTGCGCATTAAATCAGCAGCCGTAGCCTGTCGGTTCGTCGAACTCGCGCTGATCATGTGAGGACTGTCGGAGGGTTCGGGCAAGCTGGCGAGCAGGCAATGACTGGAGGAGGCACCGTGGCTGTCAGGTTCCAGCTCGTCGTCGACTGCGCGAATCCCGACCTGCTCGCCCGCTTCTGGGCCGCCGCGCTGGGCTACGAGCTGGAACCGCCGCCGGACGGTTTCGCGTCATGGGACGACTACTGGCGCGACATGGGGCTGCCCGACGAGGACCTCGGGATCGGCGAGGACCGCATCGCCGACCCCGGCGGTGGCGGCCCGAGCATCTGGTTCCAGATCGTCCCGGAACCCAAGACGATCAAGAACCGGATCCATCTTGACATCCACGCCAGCGGCGGCCGCGGCGTTCCACTGAGCAACCGGCGGGAGCTTGTCGACGCCGAGGTCCGCCGGCTGACCGAACTCGGAGCCACCGCCGTGCGCGTGCTGCAGGCGGACGGCCTCGACCATTACGGGGTAGCGATGACCGATCCCGAGGGCAACGAGTTCGATGTCAACTGACGGCCTCTGGTGTCCCAACACGCACGCAACGGCCAAACCGCCGAGACCCAGCCACGACCGACCCACGCGACGCCCTGCGGTCATCACCCAATCAGCGATGCGACACTTACTTGAGCCTAGTCAGGGTCCGCCCCCGCCGGTTACCGGACCGTCCGGTGTGGCATCGGTCCTGGTACGCGGCGATCCCTTTGGATATGTGGTCGATCTTCGGTACTTGGCACCCCCGAGCGTCGACCGTCGTTCGCGCGGCTGCGAACGCTCGCGACCGAGCCTGGGCTGGAGTCCAGGTAAGCAATCGGCGACCTACCAACGCCGGTCTTCCCCGAGACGCGCTCCCAAGGCTGTAGCTGGCCGCCACATCACGCGGTCGCCGGCACGCCTGTTATTTGCTGAAGCCGGCGCTTAACCCGCTGATCATCTGTCGGCGACCGATGACGTATAGCAGCAGAATGGGCAGCAGGGTTAGGAGCACCGACGCGAGAACCGCTGGGACGTTGACGCTGTACTGGCCCTGGAAGGTCCACAGGGCCAATGGCAAGGTGCGCTTGTTCGGGGTCTGGGTGAGAATGAGGGGAAGGAGAAATCCGTTCCAGATGGTCAGTGCGTTGTAGATCGTGACGGTGAGGAGCGCCGGCCTGGTCAAGGGGAATGCGAGCCGCCACAGCATCGCCCACTCGGTTGCGCCGTCGACGCGCATCGAGTCGAACAACTCCGCGGGCACGTCGCGGATGAAGTTCGCCAGCACCAGCACCGACAGCGGGATCGCGAAAGCTATCGACGGCAGGATGAGCGCCAGCAGCGTGTCGTAGAGCTTCAGTTTGATGATCATCAGGTATAGCGGGATGATCGTGGCCTGCAGCGGGATCGCCAGTCCCATGAGGAACATTGAGTTGGTGCCGCGCAGGAACCAGCGACGGTGGTCGCGGATGATCGCGTAGGCGGCCATGAAGGAGACCACCACCGCCGGCACAACGGCGCCGATCGTGACGATCGCGCTGTTGACGAAGTACTGCACGAAGTCGGACCGGAGGACCAGCCGGTAGTTCTCCAGCGTGGGGCTGCTGGGCGGAACCAACGGGTTGGTTGCGAAGTAGTTCTCCTGGGTCTTGAGGCTGGTGATCACGATCCAGTAGATCGGCAGCATCACGATGACGAACCAGATCCACGCCGCGGTGCCGCCGAGCCAGTTGAAGCGGATGAGGCGGCGGGCGGTCGAGATGCCCGATCCGGCCTGACTCGCTCCGCGGTCGCGGGTTTCCACCGTCGCGGTGGCCACGTCAAGCGCCTTCGAGTTGGCTGGCTGTAGTGTCCCGGCCGCCCAGCCGGCGCAGCAGGAGCGCGAGAGCCAATCCCAGCAGGACGATGATCACGGCGATGGCGCTCGCCTCGCCCATCAGGTTCGCCTGGAAGCCCCGCTTGTACATCGCCATAGCCAGGTTGGTGGTGGCGCCGGCCGGCCCGCCCTCGGTCAGCACGAAGATGATGTCGAAGAAGGTGACCGAGCCGACGACCATCAGCGTCGACGAGGTGATGATCGTGTACTTCAGCTGCGGCAAGGTGATGCTGAAGAACTGCCGCACCCGTCCGGCTCCGTCTATCTGCGGCCGCCTCGTACATCGACTCTGGGATCTGTCGCACCGCTCCTTGGTAGATCAGCGAGTGGAACGGGATGAACTGCCAGGACACGACGAACACGACGGTGGCGATCGCGAGATTCGGCTGACCGAGCCAATCCTGAGACAGGAAGTCCATGTGCAGGCCGGCACCGAGCCCGAAGTTGGGGTCGAGCAGCGCCTTGTAGGTGATCGCGATCGCGGCGGAGCTGAGCAGTAACGGGATGAACAAGAAAACTGACATGAAGCCGCGGTAGCGCTGCTGGCCGGCCAGGAACACCCCCAACAGGATGCTGATCGGCGTCTGAAACAGCCAGGACAGAGCCATGATCAGGAACGTCACCCGGAGCGCGTGGGGCAGCCCGGGATCGGAAAGCACTGCCCGCCAGCTGGTAAGACCGGACGGCTGGATGGTGCCGATGCCGTCCCAGGTGGTGAAGCTGAGCAGCAGTACCCCGACCAGCGGGACCAACCCGAAGACGACGAAGAACGCGAGCGCCGGCAGCGCGAGCCAACTCAGCGACCGCTGCCTCCGCCTACGCCGGGCCGTGGTTGGCGGCGCGGATCGCGGAATCGGCGGCGCAGCCGAAGTCACTTACCGATCACCGCGTTCATGTTGTTCGCGAACTGCTGGGGCGAGATCGACAGGGCGAACAGCTTCGAGATGTTGTCCAGCAGCACCTCGGCTGCGGTCGGGCTAAGCGCCTGGTCCCAAGACTGCGCGAACACCTTCGCCTTGCTCGAGGTGTCGTAGATGAACTGGAGGAAAGGCGTGTCATCCCCGGCCGAGCTGAGCTGGCTGGAGGCGCTCTTCACGATCGGCACGCTGCCGGTCTTGATCCACTCCTTGACTTCAGCATCGGCGAGCACACCGGTCTTGAAGTAGTCCTGCGCGATCTGCTTCTGCGCAGCCGACGCCTTGGACGAGATCGACAGGTACTGGCCCGGGTTGCCGACCGTATCACTCGGATCACCCTTGCCACCGTCGACCGGCGGGAAGTTCATCCAGCCGAGGTGTCCGCCAGTGACGAAGTCCCCGCCGGAGCTCTTCATGTTCCCGTAGGTCCAGGACCCATGGAGCATCATCGCGGCCTTGCCGGTGTACAGCAGCGCCTGGTCGGCGTTGGAGTCCGCGGTGATCGATGCAAAGCCCTTGATGAACCCATTGGCCTTGATTAGCTTCTGGCACTCGGTCAGCCCTTGAATGGCTGCCGGGTTCGACCAGGCGTTCTGCTGGCCGTCGAACACGGCCTGGAATACCTCGGAGCCACCGATGCGGTCGAAGAGAAACTCCAGCCACATCATGTTGGTCCAGCGCGACTGGCCGCCCAGCGAGAACGGGGCGATGCCCTTGGCATTGATCTTCGGCACCATGTCCAGGATGTCGCCCCAGGACTGCGGCGGTTGGACACCAACCTTGTCGAGCACCTTCTTGTTGTAGTAGAGGATGATCGGCTGCACCGCCTCGGCGGGCATCGCGTAGATCTTGCCGTCGATGGTGGCGGCGCCGAACGACGAGGGGAACAGCCGGTTCTTCACGTCGGGGTTCTGGTCGAACCAGCTGGTGAGGTCGTCGACCTGGTTGGCCTGCACGTAGCTCTTCAGTCCACCGCCGCCCCAACCCCAGATGATCGTCGGGGCCTGCCCGGCGCCGATCGCGGTCTTGATTTTCGTCTTGTAGGCGTCGTTCGCGAACTCCGTGTAGGAGATCTTGCCCTTGCTGCTCGACGCGTTGAACGCCTTGACCGAGCGCTCACGGATGCCCTGTTGCGGCTGTGCGGTTAGGAACCAGTAGGTCGCGGTGCCCGTAGCGCCGCCCCCGCCGGTGGCGTTTCCGCTGCCGCCGGCGGCGCCCGTCTGGCTCGGCGAGGAACTGCTGCATGCCGCGACACCGGCCAGGACCGGCACGCTGAGGGCGGCCAGACCGAGGAAGTCGCGGCGGGACAGACCATTCGATTCCACCCTGATCTCCGTCCTCGCGCGTCGCGGGCTTGCCGCGGTTGTTGGGTTATGTGGCGCAGACGAACGCGCCGTGGGTCGCGCGAGGCTAAACGTCTCCGCACGGAACACGGCGGCGCTCGGGACTGAACCGTTGCTGGTGGCTCGAAACTGTAAGTTTTCTGAATATCGATGTCAAGATGTTGCACCTAGGCGAACTACTTCTTCCTTTCAAAATCAGGAATCCGCTAGATTCTCTCTGTGTTGTTGGCCGATAGTGGATGTGAATGAGGCCGAAACGTTCTTTAATCGTTACGAAAACTTTCTGAACCGGGCACGGCGTAGGGACGGCATATGATCAGGTCGAATCAAGCTCGGGTTGCCGTGTCGGTCGACCGCAGCTGGGAGGACACCACACTGACCGTCGCCGATCGGGTTGAGGAGCTCATGCGGCGCATGACGCTGGCGGAGAAGGTCGCCCAGCTCGGCAGCCGCTGGGTCGGCGTCGGGCCTCTGGAGCTTGGCGCCCACGAGGGTTCGGACGCGGCGGAGTCGCCGGATCCGATCCTGAATGTTGCACCGATGCGAGACGTGTTCGCCCTCGGCGGGAAGGCATCACTGGAGGAGGCGAGCCGAGACGGCCTCGGACATCTGACTCGGGTCTACGGGAGCGCACCGGTGACCCCCGTGCAGGGCGCGGCGGAGTTGGTGCGCCAGCAGCGTGTGGTGCTCAATGCTTCACGGCTGGGCATACCCGCGCTCGTGCACGAGGAATGCCTGACCGGATTCACCACCTACGGAGCAACCGTGTATCCGGCTGCCATCGCCTGGGCCGCGACGTTCGACCCCGCGCTGGTGGAGCAGATGGCGGCGGCGATCGGTCGAGACATGGCCGCGCTCGGAGTGCACCAGGGTTTGTCCCCGTCGTTGACGTCGTACGCGACTACCGGTGGGGCCGAGTCGAGGAGACGATGGGTGAGGATCCCTATCTCGTAACGATGCTTGGCGCGGCCTACGTGCGCGGCCTGCAGAGTGCCGGTGTGCTCGCCACGGTGAAGCACTTCGCCGGCTATTCGGCATCGCGGGCGGCGCGCAATCACGGGCCGGTGTCGATGGGGCGGCGCGAACTGCTCGATGTCGTTCTCCCGCCGTTCGAGTCGGCCGTCGTCGCGGCCGGCGTCGGGTCGGTGATGAACTCGTATGCCGACGTCGACGGCGTCCCGGCTGGTGCCGATCCCTGGCTGCTTACTGAGGTGCTGCGCGATCAATGGGGCTTCACCGGAACGGTGGTGTCCGACTACTGGGCCGTGCCGTTCCTCGCGACGATGCATGGCATCGCGGCCGACCCGGCCGAGGCTGGACTGCATGCGCTGGCGGCCGGCATCGACGTCGAATTGCCCGACCGGATCGGATACGGCGAAGGACTGGTGGATGCTGTCACTCGCGGCGACATCCCGGAAGCGCTCGTCGACCGCGCCGCGCGGCGGCTACTCACCCAGAAGGCCGAGCTGGGCCTACTTGACGCTGATTGGACGCCCGAGGCGTCCGTGCGCGACGCCGCCGGCATCGACCTCGACTCGCCGGAGAACCGGGCCATTGCGCGGCAACTCGCCGAACGATCGATTGTTCTGCTCGACGCCGGGGTCGTGCTGCCGCTGCTCGGCGCCGACCGCCCGCAGCTCGCGCGGGTGGCCGTCGTAGGACCGTGCGCCGCCGATCCACAGACGTTCCTGGGGTGCTATTCCTTCCCGAACCACGTCCTGCCAGCCTTCGTGGAGACTGATCTCGGCATCGAAATCCCCAGCACGGTCGACGCGTTGCGAGCGGAACTGCCCGACATCTATATCGTGCACCAGCCGGGCTGCTCGGTCACCGGCACGGACCGTTCCGGGTTCGCGCCCGCGGTCGAGGCGGCCCGCGACGCGGACCTGTGCATCGCAGTCGTCGGCGACCGGGCC
The DNA here is from genome assembly GCA_963748415.1 of uncultured Actinomycetota bacterium. Taxonomy (GTDB): domain Bacteria; phylum Actinomycetota; class Actinomycetes; order Mycobacteriales; family Jatrophihabitantaceae; genus CAVVJA01. The sequence goes on from CAVVJA010000022.1 coordinate 47,731, forward strand.
GGACTGTTCGGGCGCGGAACCTCCGGCGAGGGTTGCGATGTGGAGGATCTCCGGCTGCCGGGCGTGCAGGCCGACCTCCTTGACGCGCTGCTCGATGCCGGTACGCCGGTCGTCGTCGTGGTCGTCTCCGGCCGTCCCTATGCGCTCGGCGACGTCGCGGGCCGCGCCGCCGGAATGGTCCAGGCGTTCATGCCGGGTGAGGAAGGCGGCCCGGCAATCGCGGGCGTGCTGTCCGGACGGATCTCGCCCGGCGGCAAACTTCCGGTGCAGATCCCGCGGCGCCCCGGCGGTCAGCCGCGTACCTACCTGCAGCCACCGCTCGGCGGCGCCGAGAGCGCCGGCATCAGCAGCGTGGACCCCACGCCGCTGTTCCCTTTCGGCTACGGCGCGTCCTACGCCACATTCGAGATCGACGACCTGCGCTTGAGTTCCACCGAGGTGGCAACCGACGGCGAGTTCGAGGTGTCGGTCCGCGTACGCAACATCGGCGCCCGCGCGGGCGATGAGGTGGTGCAACTGTACCTGCACGACGTCATCGCGCAGGTCGCCCGGCCAGCCAAGCAGCTCGCCGGATTCGCGCGGGTCACCCTCGAGCCGGGCGATGCCATCGATGTCCGTTTCCGCGTGCATGCCGACCGCACGGCCTACACTGACCGCGACCTCAAAAGGATCGTGGAGCCGGGAGACGTACAAATACTTGTCGGCAACTCGTCGGTAAACCTGCCCTGTCGCGGCAAGGTCCGGCTCACCGGCGAGACGCGGGTCGTCGGCCACGACCGCCGGCTGACGACTCCTGTCGACCTGACCCGAGCTACGCGAACCCCGCGACCCGCAACAACTGGCTGAGGCTGGAGGGCCGGGTGACCACCAACGACGAGCGGACCACTCTCGCCACGATCGCGTCTGTGGCGGGCGTGTCCGTGGCCACCGTGTCCAAGGTGGTCAACGGGCGCCCGCACGTCTCACCGACCACCCGCGCGCTCATCGAAAGCCTGCTCCACGAACACGAGTATGTCGCCCGCCGCCCCGACACCGTCCGCTTCCCATCCGTTGAGCTGGTGTTCCACCTCCCTTTGACGGCTTACTCGCTCGAGATCCTGCACGGCGTTGTGATGGAAGGTGCGGACCGCTCCGTCGATATTGTGGTCACGTTGCGGTCGCGCGGCTTGCGCGGTCCCACAGCGAATTCGTCGCAGTGGGTGCGTCAGCTCGCCGCCGCCGGTCGGCAGGCGGTGATCGCCGTGGTCAGTGAGCTGTCGGCCGCCGACATTTCCGCGCTCGCCCGGGTGCACTTGCCGATCGTCGTCATCGATCCCATCAACATGCCGCGCTCACGGGTGATCAGCGTCGGATCGACCAATTTCACCGGCGGGTTCACCGCGACCCAGCATCTGCTGGATCTCGGTCACCGGCGCATCGCTTATATCGGAGGGCCGGCGACCGCCGCGTGCAACCAAGCGCGCATGCACGGCTACCGCGGTGCCATGGAAGCCGCCGGGGCGCCGATCACGAAAGGCCATGTGCGCAACGGAAGGTTTAGCTATGCCGACGGCTTGACGGAAGGTGCCGCACTGCTTGCGCTCGGCCAGCCGCCCACGGCGATCTTCGCCGCGAACGACGAAACCGCCCTCGGCGTGCTCGAGGCCGCGCGCACACGCGGGTTGCGCATACCCGATGACCTGAGCGTGGTCGGTTTCGACGACACCGAAGTCGCCCGCCTGGCCTCGCCCCCGCTGACGGCAGTCGCCCAACCCCTCCGCAAGATGGGCGCGGTCGCGCTGCGCACGGCGTTGCGGCTGGCCGCTGGCGAGCGCGTCGATTCCCACCACGTCGAACTTGCCACCGAACTCGTGGTGCGGGAGTCGACCGCACCGCCGCCCGACCCCCGATGATCCCTCGAACTTCTTCTCGTACTGGAGGTTCTTGCGATGCAGGTACAACCGACGAAAGACGACAAGTTCAGTTTCGGATTGTGGACCGTGGGATGGATGGGCCGCGACCCGTTCGGTGATGCCACCCGAACGCCGGTTGATCCGGTGGAGTCGGTGCACCAGCTGGCGGCGCTCGGAGCGTGGGGTGTGACCTTCCATGATGACGATCTCGTGCCGTTCGGCTCGTCGGACAGCGAGCGTGACAAACACATCGCCCGGTTCAAGGACGCGCTCGCCGAGACCGGGTTGGTGGTGCCGATGATGACGACGAACCTGTTCACCCATCCGGTGTTCAAGGACGGCGGCTTCACCAGCAACGACCGGGCGGTGCGCCGCTACGCGCTCGCCAAGGTGGCCCGCAATCTCGACCTCGCGGCCGAACTAGGGGCCGAAACCTATGTGTTCTGGGGCGGCCGGGAGGGGGCTGAGTACGACGGGGCGAAGGACATCGGCGCCGCGTTGGATCGATACCGCGAGGCGATCGACACGCTGGCCGGCTACGTGCTCGAGCAGGGCTACGGCATCCGGTTCGCCATCGAGCCCAAGCCGAACGAGCCGCGTGGGGACATCCTGCTGCCGACCGTCGGCCACGCGCTGGCGTTCATCGCCGAGCTCGAGCACGGCGACATGGTCGGCGTGAACCCAGAGGTCGGGCATGAACAGATGGCCGGGCTGAACTACACCACCGGCATCGCTCAGGCGCTGTGGGCCGGCAAGCTGTTCCACCTCGACCTCAATGGCCAGCGGAGCATCAAGTACGACCAGGACCTCGTATTCGGCCACGGCGACCTGCTCAGCGCCTTCTTCACCGTCGACCTGCTCGAGAACGGCGCGCCTGGCGGCGGGCCGGCCTACACCGGTCCGCGCCACTTCGACTACAAGCCATCGCGCACCGAGAACATGGACGGCGTGTGGGCATCGGCACGTGCGAACATGTCTACCTACCTATTGCTGCGGGAGCGAGCGGCGACCTACCGCGCCGACCCTGAGGTGCGCGCGGCCATGCAGACAGCCGGCGTCGACACCCTCAGCGAGCCAACGCTGTCGTCGGGCGAAACCCTCGCCGTCCTGCGCAAGGACTCGTCAGTGACCGGCCTCGACCCAGATGCCGCCGGCCAGCGCGGCTATGGCTTCGTCCATCTCAACCAGCTCGCGATCGAACACCTCATCGGCGCCCGCTGACGTCGAGGTCGAACTCACGCTCCAGCATCACCCGCAAGAACCCAAGCAACGCACACTCGTCGTCGTCCAGATAGTCGTCTCGCGAAATCCTGCACGCGTCGAGATAGTCGGCGAACCGATCACCCGTGAACGCCGAGACCATGTGCGGGTGGACGTAGTGCGCCCGCGCCACCGCCCGGGTGTTGCCGAGCACCCTGGCCGCCTGGTCCAGAGCATCGACGGCGACCCGCTCCGGCGGGCGTTCACTGTCGGGCTCGCCGCGCAGGTGCCGGAACGCCACCAGCGTGCCGCGCCAGGTTCGGAAGTCCTTGGCAGTGATGTGCTCGCCCGTGAGCTCGGCCAGCCGGGTGTTGACGTCCGCGGCAGTGACCGGCTCGCCGTTCACCGCGAACAGGTGCCGGCCCCGACGATGGACCAGCTCGCGCATCACCCGCACCACCGGCCGGTCCGTGATGACGGTGCAAATCCGGCGTTTTGACTTGGCCGGGAAGGCCAGCTCGACGCCACCGCGAACGAGGCGCGCATGCCGCTTGGCGAGCGTGCTCAGTCCGAAGCTGTCGTTGTCCTCGGCGTACTCCTCCGTACCGATACGTACGGCCGTCGAGTCGACGATTCGCAGCATGGCCGCGATCACCCGCTCACGATCAAGGGTGCGCCGGCGAAGCTGGGCGGCGACATGCTCGCGGATTGCTGGCAGCTGCTCGCCCAGCACCAACGACCGATAGAAGTTGAGTACGTCGCGGGTCTCGCGCCAGTGCGGGTGGTAGAGGTACTGCGTGCGGCCGCGGTCGTCCTCGCCGGTCGCCAGCAGGTGCCCGGTGTCGTCGGCGCAGATCCACACGTCGCTCCAGGCCGGCGGGATGGCCAGGGTCTGGATGCGCGCGACGACATTGGCCGGAACCGGTCGGCCGCGGCAATCACGGTAGGCGAAGCCGCGGCCGTGCCGCCGCCGGTGTATACCGCCCTGCCCGGCCTCGACGTAGTGCAGGCCGGCGACCTCGGCACAGCGCGCGGGATCTTGGTAGGTCTCGCGGATTACGTCCAGCGTTGTGCGCATAGGGCGGCCCGGTGTCATCAGCCGCCGGTCCGGGAAGGTGACCGCGCCGTGGCCCAGCTGCGGAACGGCGTCGCTGGCCCAGTCCGGGGCCGACCACGTGGCCGGATCGCTGACCTCTGCCGCCTGCTGCGGGTCTCGCTCGCCGGCCGAGCCCGCATCGCCATGTTCAGGTACGCCACGGGATTCGGCGCTGTCGGACCGGCCGGGCCGCCGAGCGCTTCGTTGAGCAGTGCGCGAAACATGCTCGCCCTCCTTGCCCAGGTCACTACCCAGACCGCACCGGCACCCAAACTCGTCGCTCACCGCCGGGTCATCATCAGCAGGCGTGATTGTCGGTCGGACGGCCAGTGCTCATCGCCTGCCTGGCGTAACCGACTGGTGGTCGTCGACCCGGTCCTGGGTCGTGGTCGGGGTTTACTTGTCTCGGCCTGTGGGTAGACGACCGGTATGGCGATTCGTTTGGCTCGAGCCCTCGACACGATCGCCGCGACGATCGAGCAGGCGACGTGGCTGGACCCGGCCGCGCACGCTGGCGCCGGATTGGCTCGGCGGGTGCTGCCGCGTGGTCTGGTGCGTGACACCGCGAGTGGCACGCCGTTCGCTCATCCGCTGCACCCGGCGTTGGTGGCCATTCCGGTTGGATCATGGTCGGCTGCGACCTATCTGGACCTGCTCGGTGGCAACCGGCACCGGGAGGCGGCTCGCCGGCTGGTCGGGATGGGCAATCTCGCTGCGGTACCGACCGCGATTACCGGCGCGAACGACTGGGCCTTCACCCAGGGCGCTGAGCGTCGGGTCGGTTTCGTGCACGCGTTGCTGAACGACGTTGCGCTGACCCTGTTCATCAGCAGCTGGTGGACCCGCCGCCGGGGGCATCCGGTCAAGGGCATCGCCTTGTCATTGGCCGGAAGCGGGGTGATGTCCGCCGCGGCTTGGTTGGGCGGTCACCTGGCCTACGGGCTCGGCGTGGGCGTCGATACGACCGCGTTCCAGCATGCGCCCCAGGATTGGACGGACGTGGCGGCCGAGGCCGACGTCGCGGCTGACAAGTTGGTCCAGGCCGACGCCGGCGGCGTTCCGGTCGTGCTCGTTCGGCGCGGCCAGCAGGTGATCGCGCTGGCCGATCGGTGTACTCACCGCGGCGGCCCGCTGCACGAAGGCACTCTCGAGGACGCCACGATCACCTGCCCATGGCACGGCAGTCGGTTCTGCGTGGACGACGGGACGGTCGTCGAGGGCCCGGCAACGCGCCCTGCCTCGGCCTTCGAGACGCGCGTCACAGCAGGCCGCGTCGAAGTGCGGCGCAGCCAGGAACCGCGTTCGCTGCGAACCAATCCGGTCGGCGTCTGATCTCGCAGCTTGGCTGTGGGCAGCGCCAGCGGGGTTTTTCGTCGCGACCCACAGGGGATGCTCGAGTTAGCGGACGGCTGGGCTGGTCGGTGTTCCGCTGGTCAATAGTGATAACGCGAAAGCCGTGTCGCACCGGCGGGGTCGAGCGCATGCCGGCGTAGCGTCTGTCTGTCGGACGGGTGCAGATGCTGCGCTGGAGGTGGCAACGGTGGCGCATCGTCAGACCCCGGCTGCCGATGGCGGGGTCCGCCTCACCGACCGTCGCCGCGTGTGTGTGAACCACCGGCACGACAGGCGGGGAACCCGTGCCTAGGCCGGTAGGGGGCGACGGGCAGCGGTACATGCCTGGGCTGGACGGGCTGCGCGCGATCGCCGTGCTCGCAGTGATCGCCTTCCACCTGAACGCTCCTTGGGCGCAGGGTGGGCTGCTCGGGGTGGGAATGTTCTTCACCTTGTCCGGATACCTCATCACCGACCTGCTGCTGTCCAGTTATGCGCGTACCGGCCGGTTGCCGTTGCGCGACTTCTGGGCCCGGCGGGCGCGGCGGCTGTTGCCCGCGCTGCTCGTGATGCTGGCGGTCGTCAGCGCATGGATCACGGTCGCCCACCGCGCGGCGCTGCCCGGACTGCGCGGCGCGGTGCTCTCGGCGGTTGGGTTCGTCGGCAACTGGTGGCTGATCGTCCAGAACGTCTCCTACTTCGACCGGTTCGCGCCGCCGACTCCGCTGGGGCATCTGTGGTCACTCGCGGTGGAGGAGCAGTTCTACCTGGTCTGGCCGTGGGTGCTGCTGGGCGCGCTGTGGCTGGCCCGGCGGCGGCATCGGCGTGGGCAGGTCTACCCCGGGCTTGCCGTGGCGGCAATCGGGCTGACCGCGGCCTCTGCCGTCTGGATGGCACTGCTTTACCAGCCAGGCTTCGATAACACCCGCGCGTACGACGGCACGGACACTCGGGCGTTCGGGTTTCTGGTCGGCGCCGCGCTGGCGATGGTCTGGCCCAGCCAGCGGCTGAACGGACCGGTGGCGGCCGGGAAGCGGTGGGCGCTCGACGCGGCCGGTGCGACCGCGCTGGCCGTGATTGTGGCACTGATCGTCGGCACCGACGAGTACTCGCCGGTGCTATACCGGGGCGCCCTCGTGGCGCTGAGTCTGGCCACCGCAGTCGTAGTCGCCGTAGCCGCGCATCCGGCCAGTTGGCTGGGGCGAGCACTGGGCTCGGGACCGCTGCGCTGGCTCGGCGTCCGCTCCTATGGCATCTACTTGTGGCACCTTCCGGTGATCGTGCTGACCGGGGCGGCCATCGACACCAGCCGGGTGGATCTACCCCGGGCCGGGCTGCAGATTGGGGCCAGCATCGGGCTGGCCGCGCTGTCTTGGCGGTACGTCGAGCAGCCGATTCGACACGGCGTCCTGGGCCGGCTCTGGCGCCAGCGCCGGAGGCTTGTGATCATCCGCGGCTGGGCCTGGACCGTCCCGACCGCGGCGGTCGCTGTGGTATCTACTGCCTGCGTCGGCCTGGCTGACGCCCCCAGCCCGACCTCGGGCGCCGAGTCAGCCAGCACCTCGACCGGCATCACGGTCACCGCGCCGAAGACACCGCCGGCCACCAACGTGCCCTCGCGTCGTCCCACCGCCAACGCCCGGCGGCCGAGCGCGGTGCCCGTCACAACGTCGTGCGCCACGGTTACCCACGTGGGTGACTCCACATCCGACGGGCTAGTCGACCCCAACTACCTGCCCAACCCCGCCGACCGCATCGATGCTCAATACCGGCGGGTCGGCGCTACTACCGAGCACATCGAGATCACCGGTGGCACCTCGATCCTGGAAACAGCCGAGCCTGGGGAAGTAAACACCTACCAGGTGGCATCGGGCTACTTAGCCGCGGGGTACGCGGCTGCTGGGTGCTCGCCCTGGGGACCAACGACACTGCCGATGTCTTCGTCGGCTCCGCGCTGGACCGCGTCGGCCGGATCGACAAGATGATGACCCTTCTCGCCGGTCAGCCGGTGCTGTGGGTCAACGTGAAGACTCGGGTCGGCGCCGGCCCGTACTCCGAGGCCAACATGCAGGCATGGAACGCGGCCGTGCTGCAGGCCTGCGCCCGCTACCCAACCATGCGAATCTACGACTGGGCCTCCGCCGTCCGGGACAGCTGGTTCATCTCCGACGGCATCCACTACACCTCGTACGGGTACGCGCAACGAGCCAGGCAGATCGCCGACGCGCTCTTCCACGCTTTCCCCGCTGCTGGCGACCCTCACCCCGGCTGCGTCGTGAGCTCGACTCGTCCGGCACAAACGTCGTGGTCTTGGACTTGTGGTCGTTGGAGAGCGGCAGGTCCAAGGTCACGATGTTGGGGTTAGGCGGCGGGTGGGGCGTAGGTGCGGTCTTCGATGGCCTTGACGGTGCTGGCCAGTCCGTTGGCGAAGGTGCGCTTGCCGACGGTGCCGATCGCGAACCCGATCAGCCGGCCCTTGACGGTCTTGTCGTCGCGGACCACGACCTCGTCCACGTCGGTGAGCCCGTCGGGTCGCCGGGTGAGGGTGTAGAGGTAACCGGACTGACCGCCCCACGTGTTGGAGTCGGTGTCGGTCACCACGACCCGGTTCGGGTCGGACCAGTCGTAGTGCAGCCGCTCCCACACTGCGCCGGTGCCCTCGGTGACATCGGCCTCGGTCGCGGCCTGGCGTGCACGGTCAGGTTCTGGTCTTGGCTGTTGGGGAAGATCGTCGACCGGTCCGGGCCGAAATCGGTCAGCCCGGCCACGAACTGCTCCGGCGTCGCGGTGGTCGTCTGGTGAAGGTGAAGAGCGGACATCTCCTGCTCCTTGGCTCGGGAGTAACTGCTGACCGACACCATCCTGCGAGCACCGGCCACCCATCGCGCGCGTAGAACCCCCGGCCGACCTGGTGCAACACCCTGGGGACAAGAGCAATCCGGCGATAGAGAGGCGGCCAGGCTGGGTACACCGTCGTTAGGGCCGCGTTGCCGCGGATTCTCAGCGTCCTGGCATCCAAGCCCAGACAAGTTCTGTCACCGGAGGAGCTGTGTCCTACCCGGGTCTTTGTCACCTTGTGCCATGTGCGGGGACCACATGGCTGGATGTTGGACGGCGATCATCCACAGCATGGGCGGCGGCGCTGATGTTGCGCATCGCAGACGGATGGCCGACGAACGAGTATGGAGGCAAGGAATGACGACGCAATCGACAATGGCCGCAGGCAGCCGGTTCCGCGTTGCGCGAACACGGGGGCGCTTAGTGGCCTACTGCTCGTCGTGCTGGGCGCGTGGGCGGCACTGGTGCCATTCATTGGACCGTACTTCGACTTCGCCTACACGCCGGCACCGAACCTGGCGTGGATGTGGACGGCCGAGCGAGGCTACATGGAGGTAGCTCCTGGAGTCGCAGCCGTCGTCGGTGGCCTCATACTGCTGTTCAGCACTAGTCGCGTGATGGCCATCTTCGGTGCATGGTTGGGCATAGCGAGTGGAGCGTGGTTGATCCTGGGCCCGCCGCTCGCGGGTTACCTGAGCGTTGACCTCGGACAGCCCGATCCTGCTTCTGACCTCCGTGTCCGCACACTGGAATCGCTGTTCTTCTTCTACGCGATCGGCGCGGCGATTCTGTTCGTCGCCTCGTTCGCGCTGGGCCGGATGTCGACGCATAGCGTTCGCGACGTTCGAGCCGCCGAGCGTCGCGCGGCTGGGTTTGCCGCGAGTAAGGAGCGCGTCGAACCCGCGCCGATCACCGCTCGCGACACCGTGCCGCCGGCGGAACCCGTCGAGCCGGTGACCTACGAGCGCGAACGCGTGGCCGATGCCGGTGCCTACGAGCGCGGCCGGGTGGCCGAGCCGGCGGGGCCGGAGTTTGCGCCCGGCCGGGTTGCCACCGAAAGCCGGCTCGAGCCCGAATCCCGGGTGGCCAGTCGCGAGAAGGACATTCCCGAATCGAGCGAACGGTGACAGGTGCAGTCTGGCCCTGAGACGCCAGCCTGGCGGCCGGCCTGACATCCGCACCGGGTAAGTGATGCCGTTTCGTCGAGATGTCGGCTAGGGCGCGATCCGGATCTCCACGGAGCTGATGAACCACCGGAAGTCGGACGCGCTGTGGATGGACACGTCGTTTGTGCCGCTCAGATCGAATGATCGTGTCCCGGCGCATACGACGACGGACTCGCCAGCGGGAACTGGTCCGGCACTGAACAGTTGCGCGAAGTAGTGCGCGCCGCGGGTCAGGTTCTCCCGAACGGTGCTGGTGTCGTCGTCGGTTTGCAGCTCGAATACCGACATCTCGGCGTAGGACGGTTCGGATACGTTCGGATGGAGGACGTCGAGCACCAGTGAGTTTCGCTGGCCCGTGCCGGAATCCGACCATCCCCACTCATCGGTCGTGGTTAGGCGGTGAGTGCCCTCGACGCACTGGGCGTCGATAAGCACCTCGACCAGCCCGGACACCGGTGGCACGAACCCGAACGCGATCTCACTGAAGCCGTCACCCGAGGCATAGTCGAAGTCACCGGCGTCGCCATCATCCATCGTGACGGCGATTCCGACGTCTCCCAGCGACGGGTTCAGTGTGTGAATTCGGTCGACAATGAAGTTGTCATTGTGCACCGGGTCAAACCCGAAGTTGAACCCGAAAAAGGGCGGCCGAAAGACCTCAAACGCGTGCGGGTCGTTCCCGCCGTCCGGTCCAACCACTCCCCACGGCAAGGCGCGATCGTGCAATGGAGACAGGCTAAGCCACATGTCCAAGTTGCTCGCTAGATGAAAGCCGGTGGTGACGTTCTTATCGCTGGCCGCGAGAACGTCCGCTATCGCTACGTGATAGTCCGTTCTGATCTCTGCCAGTTGCTCGCGGTTGACTTTTCGGCTCCGTAGGAAGGCGTCAGCCTGTTGCCGCCTGGCTTCATTCACGTCGTCGAATGACGAGGCCAGACCTTGAGGCGGCTGAAGCAGGTCGCGAACTGCCAGCCGCTCGCGATCCATCAGCTCCCTGAGGTCCGCATAGTTGTCCGGTCCTAGCAGACGACGCAGCCGGTCGCTGGCGCTGGCCGCAATATCCGCGGCTTTTCGGCTGCGATCCTCGGTTGTGGCGCGAAGACGTTGCTCGCGTTCCTCCAGAGCCGCATCGGCCGAGCGCTGAGCCGCGATCGGAAGCCGGTTGAAGTTCCGGCTCGTCGTGCAGGCATCGAACATGACTATCCCCTCGATCAGGGCGGCGACGGTGAGGTCGTCACGGGTTGGGTGCGGTGACGTCTCACGGACTTCTAGAAACGGCAGCCGCGCGTTTCCAATCAGGAGCGCCGTTGGGCGAGGCTGATACGGACAAGTCGAATTTCGAGGCGCGCCTTGCGGCTGGAGTCGAAGATATGGATTTGCTGCGGGATCACTCGATCGCCTTCTCGTTCCGGCGACGATGTGGTCTCGTGATCCCCCCGCTCGGAGCGGGCAATCGAATTGAAGATAGCTATCGTGCGGTCTCACGGTGTGCTGTAACCGGACTAAGGGGTTGTGATGTTGCCGGACGATCAAGAGCCCGCGACCGCCGTCACGTCGCCGGACGGAATTGCGCAGACGACGGGTCGGTGGGTGGTCACGTTTACTGACGAGGACGCAGCCGACCCAGAGGCCGCATTGCGCAATGTTGGCATATCTCATGTGGCCAGCTCCCGGGACTTCGCCGAGCAGGCGTTGGATGTTGGACAAGCCCAGGCCGGTGACGCTGTTGTCTTGGCGGAGCTCGGTGTGGCGGTTGTCTCGGCGGAACCATCCCGGATGACCGCGATTCGGGCGGCCGCGCCGGGGGCCATCGTGTCGGTCGAGCCAGAGTACGTGCATCACGTCCTGCAACTGCCGGGCAGCGAGTACGTAAGGGGGTATCAGGACGGCGTCACCGACCTGAGCGGTCGACTGTTGGCAAGCATGCGCGCTGATGTGGCGCGAGCAGAGGTCGCCCAAGTGTTTCAAGACACCCCGCAGTTCACTTGGGGCTTGCAGGCGAGCGGTGTTTCATCATCACCGTTCACCGGTAAGGGCGTGAAGGTGGCCGTACTGGACACCGGCTTCACCTTTAACCATCCGGACTTCGCGGGTCGCAAGATCACGGCCGAATCCTTCGTGCCCGGCGTGGCTACAGCGGATGACGGCCACGGGCACGGCACCCACTGCATCGGGACGGCGTGTGGCCCCAAGGCGCCGGCCTCCGGTGTGCGCCGCTACGGCTGCGCCTACGAGGCCGACATCTTCGTCGGGAAAGTCCTCAGCGACCAGGGGTCGGGCGCGGACACCGGCATTCTGGCGGGCATCAACTGGGCGGTGGCCCATCGCACCGAGGTAATCTCGATGTCGCTCGGTGCAGACGTCCCGCAGGTGTCCCAGGCCTATCAGCAGGTCGGGCGCCGGGCGCTGAACCGGGGGTGCCTGATCGTGGCGGCAGCCGGTAACAACGCGCACCGCGACCAGCCTTCCCTACCGCCGCAGCAGCGTTTCGGGTTCGTCGGCATCCCGGCGAACAGTCCCTCGATCATCGCTGTTGCCGCCTTGGACAACCAGCTGAGTATCGCGTTCTTTTCGGCGCGCAGCCTGACCGGTGTCCGCGGTGGGAGTGTGGACATCGCAGGCCCCGGAGTGGGCGTGTTCTCCTCCTGGAATCAACCCAGGCCGGAGCAGAGCAACCAGATGTACCGCAGTATTTCCGGCACCAGCATGGCCACACCGCACGTGTCAGGCATCGCCGCGCTGTGGTGCCAGGCTCGCGCCCGGAAGGCCCGCGACCTGTGGGCGACGCTCACCCAGCGGGCGCAACGGCTTCAGCTGGCTTCAATTGACGTCGGCTCCGGACTTGTCCAAGCGCCCCAGTAGCGGCGACGCGTCGGCGTAAAATCACAGACATGGCCGGTGTCACGGTCACCGTGGACGATACCCACCTCGACAGGATCGAGGAGGTCGCCGCACATCTTCGCAGCAGCGGTATGCAGGTCGATCAGGTTCTCAACGAGCTCGGTGGTCATCTCCGGATCCGTCCCGGACGATCGCCGACAACTATTAAAAACCGTGACCGGAGTCCAGTCCATCGAAGACACAGCCACGGTCCAGCTGCCCCCGCCGGAATCCCCGGTCCAGTAGGAACTCTGAACCGAAGCAGCACGAAGATCCCGCCTTGCTGGATCAGATGATGCCGAGCGCGATCAGGATGGCCCCTCCGACGACTCCGGCTGCGGCGGCGATGCCTGTTTTACCGACGTTCGCTCCGTCGAGTGGCTTAATCGGTAGCAGCGTGGAACCGGCCATGACGAGGGCCACGACGGCGAGTGACTGGGTGAGCGGGACACCCAGCCAGGCCGATTCCACAAAGAGCACGCCGGACAGCGCAGCCAAAGTGAGCGGAGCGGCGAGGTGCACCCTGGTGGACTCGGTGCTGGTCCTTACGACGGGCAACGGCGCCAACGGCAGCCCGATGGCGCCTGTGCCCAAGCCGAATGCCAAGCCCGGCCACCATGACGTCTGGGTGATCGCGACGTTCGCGCGGACAGTGATGGCGACACGTGCGTACATTGCTGTGCCGGTCAGGACGAGGATGCCGAGGGCGTAGGCGGCGATCTCGCTCGGGCTGCCGGCATGGCGCAGATACGCAAGCAGGAATGTGACCACGGTCGCGACAACTGCCCAGAGCGGATGCCGTAGCCGGGTCAGGCCCCGCATTCCGTCGAGCCGTGTGCCCCAGGGGTTCCAACCATTGCTTGGCGAGGTCGGTGCCGCCGGGGCTGGACGATCTGGCCAAGCCGACCGCTAGTAGCAGCGCGGCGAGCAGCCCGGCCGTTGCGACGGGTAGCGCCTTCTGGGTATCGGCCAGGCTCCAGTGAGGTGGCAATGGTTTGGACAGGTCGAGCGCCGTTCGGTACACCGAGGCGTCGATGGTCAGATCGTGGCGCCGATCCTTCAGCGTCGGATCAAGGGCGAACGCCTTGGCGAATGCCCCTTGGGAGGCCGGCAGATGGAGTGGGCCTAGGCGGCCTTCGAGTACGCCGAGATTGAACCACCCCAGCGCGTAGGTTGGGTCGGCTCCGATCGCTTGGCGTAGCGCGGTCACGGCGGCGGCGTCGTGATGTTGGCGGGCCAGCTCCACGCCAAGATCATTGGCTGCGGGGAAGGCGCCCGGGTCGCTCTGTAACGCGCGCCGGTCGTAGTCTCGCTGCCTCGGCGATTCTGCCGGCTCGGTCGGCGATGAACCCGGCCGTCATCAGGAACGCGGGATCCATCGGGTCCGAGTGGAGTGCCTTGGCCTCTAGCGATGCGGCGGTGGCCGTCGCTCCGAGACCGAGTTCGGCCAGAGCGAGGTTGTTGTACAACACCTCGGGGCGCACGCCGTAACCGTTCAGTCGCCCACTCCAACTAAGGGCGGTGTTGTAGTCCTCGACGGCGGCGTGCAGGTCGTTGCTCGCGATCTCGTAGTCGGCGAGTTGTTCGGCGGCATAGTAGGAGACGGCCGCGAAACGGGCCGCGGTCTCGGTGTCGTCTTGCGCGGTCAGATACGTGTACTCCAATGTGCCCCGGTCGAGGAGCGGGCGCAGCAGTGCGACTGCCTCGGAGTTGCGCCCGGTCGCGAACAGTGCGGCCCCGCGGTTCAGTTGGGACTGATCCACTGCTAACTCGTCGTCGTAGCGCAGCAGTCGTGCCCGTTGGGCCGCAACCCCGAAGTGGGCGGACGCCCCGTTGTAGTCATGCCGGAGGAAGTCCACCTCTCCGAGTCGCAGCGCGGGCAGCGCGCTGCGATCGCCAACCTGGGTCTCCCAGGTCGAGATCACCTTCCGAGCAGCGGGCAGGTCACCGGCCCAGCGCAGCAGGTTCTGCCATTCGTCGGTGAGATCGTCCCTGGTTGCCTTGGTGCTGGTGATCGGCCGCTGCGCGACCAGCTGGGCGATCGCCTGCAGATTGTTGTCGAAGACCTGGCACGAATTCGTTTGGGTGCCGGGGCGGGCGCCAGTGAACTCCTCCGGCCAGCCGTCGAGAGTCTGCGCAGCATGCCCGGCGAGGATCGCGTCGCGTCGCGTCGCCAGCGACGGGCAGTCAGTCATGGCTCCGGTCACAGCTGCGTCGTCGCGGTACAGCGGAATGAAGGACAGATCCGCGACGGTCCCGCCGGCACCGCCCGGAGGCACCAGGACGTCATGTAACGGCGCCAAGGTCTCCGCACCCATCGACAGCGGCCGCGACGCGTCAGCCAACGAGCCGACGGCGTCGGAGTGGCTCGGGGCGGGGTAGAACGCCGTGGGCGCCGGGTAGGCGTCCGGTCCGGCCTGGTCGAGGTGGCGGGCCACGGTCTCCGCGCTGGCGAAGTCATGGGCGCCCTCCTCGGCGGCCAGCAAGACCTCCAGGGCCCCGCCGGGACGCGGTGAATCCGAGACGATTTCTGTCGCGATCGGCACGGCCCGTTGCGACTCGCCGAGGCTGACCAAAGCCCGGGCCCGGCCGAGATCGGCGTCGTGGACGGCGCCCAGTTCGGCCGCCCGGTTGTACTGAGCCACCGCCAGGCGCAGATCGTGGCGCGCGGTGAACGGCTGGCTGTAGAGGAGCCGCAGGCCCACCCGCAGGTACGCGTCACCAAGCCCGGTGACCGCGGCCGCGTCGCGGGGAAACCGTTGGGTCAGATCCCGGAACGTGCTGATGATCGCAGTGAGTATGGCGCCCGACTCATCGTCGGAGTACGTCGGCCTCGGCGTCACCGGGATTCCCAGGTTACGCAGCTGCGCCTGCCCGACGATCCAGCCCGGCGTCGGCTCGTCGGAACACGCGGCAACGGTGCGCCCCTGCTCGTCGGCGAGTATCTCGGTCGTAGTCATCGGGTCTCCCGCCACGAGCAGCAGCAGGTCGAGCTGACCGTCGCAGCCGCTGGACTTGCGAGTTCGATCCAGGACGGCGTAGGCCAGCTGCGCTGCCTTCCATGCCGCGGGTTCGTTGCCGGATCCGGGCTGCCCGGCCAGCGTGATCAGCGCGGCGGCGAGTTGGGTCGCACCGTTCCTCAAATCCGCTGGCGGCGCCGAATCGAGAATCGGCTCGAGCGGTGCAAAGCGGTATGGATACGGCCGCGGAAAACCGCCGTCCGGCGAAATGTAGTCCGAAGATGACAGTACGGCCATCAGCTCCCGGGCGCCGGCCGCACCAAACGCAGCGACCGCATAGGGATAGACGTCTTGCGCAGTCGTTATCGTGACGCCGGCCGGTAGCCCGACCGGCAAGTTGCGCATCGCCGTCGTATCCGGTCGGGTCGCGCCGGCAACGATCAACGTCGGATCGTTGGGCGGAAGCGGCAGACGGCGGGCGGCGAGGTGAGCGACGGGCGCTACGGCCAGGACGAGCGCAAGCCCGAGCAGCACCAGCCCGGGAAGCAGCAGCCGCCGCACACGCCGCGTGTGCGGCGGGTTTGGCCCATCAGGCAGTGCTTCCGAGGTGAGCTCCTCGGACGGCCCGTCCGGCGCTGAGCTCGAGTAAACAGGAGGACCGGCCGGGCCGACCGTCGTCATGACGCTGACCTAACTCCAGTCATCGTGCACCTCGCCTAGACCCCTCTCGCCCCTCAGGGAGGGATGCATGTGCCACGGAAATACACGTGCCAACCGCGCAGGCCAAGCACCGCTGCAAAAAATGGACTGAAACGGACGGGGATGACGAAGGTCGCTCGGTGGTATGCCCGGTAGCACTCCGTGGCACTAATCAGTGTCATGACGCTTTCGAGAGACGCTGACGTTTGGCGCGAGGCACCGACTGGCGCGGCTGCCTCGACAGAGCTGCTTGCTCTCACGGCCGCGGGCGGCTTGGCTTGGCGGGTGACAAGAAGGTCCTCCCGCGGCGCTGCCGGGGATGCTGTTACAGGCGATCCAGGGGCGCCGTCCGACGACTGGGTATATCGGCTGAGTCGTCCGGGCTCGGACCGCGACGCCGCGATTGCTGCGCTGCACGCCTTGTTACCTTCGTGCCGCGCGGTTCGAGGTCAATCGCCGCGGTGCTGCGCTTCGGAACCTTCATGGTGCGGACTTGGACGATCTCGCGTGTCAGAGTGCGGACGACGCGATGATGTCAATCCTGCGGAGGCTTGCCGACTTCCGTGGGGAAAGTCGCTTTACTACCTGGGCGTGCAAGTTCGCGTTGGTCGAGGCTGGCGTGAAAGTCCGCCGGCATGCGTGGCGCGGACGAGAGATCCCGTTGACTGCGGCGCTGCTATCGGCTGACGCCGATGATGCGCCTCTTCCGGATGCATATGCGGAAGCGCAGCTGCTGCTGATCGCGCTGCGCGAAGAGGTCAAGCAGCGGTTGACCGCTCGGCAGCGTGAGGTTTTCGTGGCGGTCGCGCTCAACAATGTGCCGATCGACGTGGTCGCCGAGCGGCTGAACACCACCCGCGGCGCCGTCTACAAGACGTTGCACGATGCGCGGCGCAAGCTGCGGGTGGCGCTCACCGCGCGAGGGCTGGGCATCGAAGGTGAGAGAGCATGATCCAGGACACGTCGGGCGAGCCGGGCCGCCTTATCGAGCGCCTTGTCGGCCCAACTGATCAGGAACTCAGCTGCGAGGAGTGTTTCGACTTTCTCGACGCCTACGTGGAGCTGCACCTCGCCGGTACCGCAGCGGCTGCCGACGCCAGGGTGCCGAAGATGCACGCGCACCTGCGGGGGTGTTCGGCCTGCCGCGATGATTACGACAGTCTTCTCGCGTTGGTCATGGCCGATCAGACAGACTCCCTAACCGCCGTCTCCGGTTGGGTACGTCCGCCCCCACGGACGTGACTCCGCTCACGTTACTTGACCGATACAGAAGACCGACCTACTGTATCGGTAAAGGTAACAAAGGAAACAACTGGAGAAGGAGTCGTCATGGACACCCAATCACTAGCTCTGATCATGTCTCAGCAGCCGGCAGACCTCGCGAAGAGTGCGTTGCCCAACGCCCCGGTCGTGGCCGAGGCGACGCGGCCGGAGCAGGCCCCGGCGACCAAGCATGCTCGGAGCGCGGTCGCTGTTGCACTGCACAATCTGGCTAACGCCGTAGCGCCCTGAAAACAGGCTCCAGGGGCGGCGAGGGAGTCACCGGGCTCGTACGCTGTGTCCAGGGACGGGAAGCGGAGTGCGTAATGGGCCGAGTCACGCTGCAGACGATCGCCGACCGGGTCGGCGTGAGCCGCATGACCGTATCCAACGCGTTTTCCCGTCCCGACCAGCTGTCGGCTCGGCTTCGTGATCAAATCCTCGCGGTGGCCGACGACCTGGGCTATGTCGGGCCGGACCCGACTGCGCGTGCGCTCGCTAGCGGAACGGCGGGCGCGGTCGGACTTCTGCTGTCCGACACTCTCCCGTACGCGTTGACAGACGAAGTCGCCATGCAGTTCATGGCAGGCATCGCCGACGAGCTTGGGTCCAGCGGTCTAGCTCTCACACTGCTGTCCGCTGCACCGCGCGACGGCGTAGTGCAGGCGCGGGATGTCGCAATCGACGGTGCGCTGGTCTACTCCTGCGATCCGGACTCCTCGGCCGTCGGTTGGTTGATGCGGCGCCGGCTCCCGCTGGTATTCGTCGATCAGGCGCCGGCACCAGGAATTCCCAGTATCAACGTCGACGATCGACCGGGCGCCCACGCCGCGGCGCAGTATCTGGTCGACCTGGGGCACCGACTGGTGGCAATCGTGACGGCTGGTTACGGTGGCGAGTTCGGGATCGTCATCAACCCGCTCGATACCATCGTCGCGCACGCGGAGCGGCAACGAATGCTGGGCTGGCTCGAGGCACTCGGCGAGGCGGACATCGAGCCGATCGTCGTGCGGCAGCCACACGCTGATCCCCAAGACAACGGCTACGACGCTATGCAGGCAATCTTCGACTCCGGCGGCCGGCCCACGGGGATCCTATGCTTCTCCGACGCCATCGCGGGCGGAGTCATCTGCGCTCTTCGCGACGCGGGCCTACGCGTTCCCGAGGACGTTTCGGTGATCGGATTCGACGACAACCCTGTCGCCCGCCGCATGCAACCCGCGCTCACCACGGTGCGGCAAGACGCTCAAGGCAAAGGTCGAGCCGCAGCCGCCGCGCTGATCAGTGCGATTGCGCAAGCCGGCGCTCGACCGGCGCGCCGTGGTCGGCACGTCCTGCTTCCCACCGAACTGATCGTTCGAGACAGCACCGCCCCACCACCCACAGCTCGGTCGGTAATTACCGAACGCCGCGCCAAGACGCACGCCCAACCTCGACAGACGACGGGGCTCGCGGCCGTCGACGAGTCGTTCAAGCCCACGGGACGCGTTGCCGGTGGATAAGTGGAATGCCTACGCGGCGGGACCGGTTGGGTTCAGCCGGCAGGACCTCCGAGGCGACGTCCGCGCGATTGGGCCATAGTTTCGCGAGGCGGTCAGCCCGGACGGCCCAGGTGCTGGCCGGGCACACTGTGATCGTGACCCTCGATACTCGACGCCAAGTCGGCGTGGAGGAGGAGTTTCTCCTCATCGATTCGACGCGCCTTCGGGCCATGCCCGACGGTGAAGCCGTCGTCGCCGAAGCGTCTCGGCGGCTGCCCGAGTTCAGCGGTGATGGCCACGGCGTCGCGCAAGAGTACAAGCGCGAGCAGGTCGAGACCGGGTCCGCGCCGCGAACGGATCTGGCTGAGTTGCATGCGGACCTCGAGGGCTTGCGTACGGCGCTGTCCGCGTCAGCGCGGACGCTGGGCCGTGAGCTTGCGGCGATGGGAACGTGTCCGCTGCGAGTGGCGTCGACGACGTCACCGGATGAGCGCTATCAGCAGATGACCGACGCCTTCGGCATCATCGGTCGCAACCACCTGACCTGCGGCATGCATGTGCACGTGTCCATCGCCACCCGCGCCGAGGGGGTGACCGTGCTGGATCGCATTCGACCGTGGTTGCCGACCCTGCTCGCCTTATCGGCGAACTCGCCATACTGGCAAGACGAAGACACGAGCTACGCCAGCTACCGGCACGTGGCGTTGGGACTGTGGCCAAGCGCGGGGCCAACCGAGGAATTCGGTGACGAGGCCGGCTACGACGCCGCGGTCGCTCATCTCATCAATTCCGGCGCGGCACTCGATGAGGGGATGATCTACTTCGACGCGCGGCTCTCCGCACGTTATCCAACCGTGGAGATCAGAGCGGCTGATGTCACCCCTCGGCTGAGCAGCGCAGTGATGATCGCCGCGTTGTGCCGGGCGCTCGTGGAGACGGCGGTCCAAGATGCCCACGACGGCCGCAGAGCGACTGCTGTGCGAATCGACCTGCTGCGAGCCGCGATGTGGCGGGCAGCGCGGTCAGGCATGTCCGGCGACCTGTTCGATCCGGTCGAGGCTCAACTTGCCGGCGCCTGGAATCAGGTCGACAAGCTCGTTGATCACGTTGCGGTAGCTCTGCGGATGAGCGGTGACGCCGGCGTCGTCGATACCGCGTTACGAGACATCCAGGACCGAGGTACCGGTGCGGACGAACAACGAAGCTCCTATGCCCGATGGGGACATATGCGCGATGTCGTGCTCGACGCGATAACGCTGACGACCGGGTAACGACCAGCCACTCCTGGGAGGTCGTCGCGACGAAGCGCGAACCGCGGAGCCGGATGCCGCGACGCGGAGCGCTGTGCAGAAGCAGCCGCGGGAGGACAGCCGCTACGCCCGTTATTTCATGCCATGGAGAGGGTAAGACGCTTTATATCGGGTGATGCCAGTCGATGCAAAGCGTCCGCCGTGATGGTGAAGCCGTGCAGGAAGGCCTCCACCATGACCGATCCTGAACAATTGAAAGCAGAGATTGCCCAGACCAGAAGTGACTTGGCTGCGACCGTCGACGAACTCAGCCACCGCGTCGACCCTCGAGAGCAAGCTAAGTCGGCCGCCGGAGCAGGCAGCGAGGCCGGTGCGAACTCACCGTGGGCAACTCGCGATCGCTGGAGCGCTGGTCAGCATAGCCGTCCTAGCTCGGGTCATCGCTCGGCGAAGGAGGTCCCATGACAGAAAATGACCGTGCATCAGCTCCGGTCCGGATCCTGTATAAGCCCTTGGGTGTGATTGCGGGCGTCGCGGCCGGCATGATTGCCGGCACGGTGTTCAAGCGAGTCTGGCGTTTGGTCCGAGGTGAGGACGAGGCCCCCGAGCTGATCGATCCGACACGCAGCTGGACCGAAACCGCGTTCGCCGCTGCTCTCGAAGGCGCGGTGTTTGGCGGAGTCAAGGCGTTGGTGGACCGCGGTGCGGCAACCGGATTCGAGAAGGCGACTGGGAGGTGGCCAGCCTGACGTCGGACTGCCGACAACCTGGCCCCTCTGTGCGAGTCAGCGATAGGCGACGCATGGCCAGCAGGCACCACGACGAGCAAGACGTTTCGGATCACTGTGTACACGAATCCGCTTGATTGAATGCCGCGGCCATTGTGCTTGATCGTCATCGACCAGCAAGATGTTGTGCAGCAGCTCGGTCGGCAGATTCGGCGTCCCTGGTTCGATCGCGAGTGAACCTGGGTATGGCTGAATATGTCTCGACTAGAGCTTGCAGCCGTACGCTGGATGCGCATGGTCGGTGAGGTGAGTCATGAGGGTGATAGCAGCACTCGCCTTCGTGATTCTGGCGGGCGCCCTTGCGATTGCCGCCTTGCATGGCGCGGGCCAGAGTCCAAACACGAGCACGCCATCTCAGTCCACTACCTCGGCGCAAGACACGTCGTTCTTGGAGAGCGGGCAGCGATACAACCTCGCTGAGCAGTCCTTTGGCCAGATCGCGCAGGACCGGGGACAGAGTGCCGCGACGACCGAACTCGCCACGACGACGAACAGCGACCACAACGCGGCGGAGGCGAAGTTCACGTCGTTGGCAAACCAGCTCGGCGTCACGCTGCCTACGTCACCAAGTTCCGAGCAAGAGGCGCAGGCTGATCAGCTGAGGTCGGTCGCAAGTTCGTCGTTCGACCTGGCATACGCACAAAATCAAGTCACGGGACACCAGCAGTCCATTACCAATACGCAGCAGGAGATCAGCCACGGCACTAATCCGGACGTCGTGTCCTACGCGAGGACGTACCTGTCTCTTGAGCAATCGCATCTGCAGGAGGCACAGGCAAATCTGAACGCACTGAACGGTACCGGTGGCGAGACTGGCGGGGGCGGCACTCCGACGGCGGTACCGGGCGGCAGCCCGTCTGCCGTGCCCGCCGGTACCGGTGGCCTGGCGGCCCGCCACGAAGGCAGTACAGCAGGATGGGAGATCGCGCTCGTCGTCGGTGTCGCAGCGGCGGCGGCCGGTGCACTCATGGCGCTGCGCGGTCGCGACAATGAGGTCGGGTTGCGCCGCCGAGTGCCAGTACCGCTGGCGGCGGCGAGCTCCGTCGCGGGAATGGCCTTGGCCAGTGTCGCCGCGGCCTGCTGCCTGATCAACCAGACCGGTGCCCGCCAAGCGCCCCACGCCTTCGGCGATCCGACCGAGAGCCCGGCGCAGGGTGATGCGAATCGGCAAGCATCAGCCCCCAGAGGAACAGCAGACCGGCCAGTCACGCTGGCGCTCCCATCCGTCGACGTGACGGCGCCGGTGGTGGCGGTTGGCGTGTCCCAGGGCAATCTTCAGGTTCCGGACGACCCCGCTCAGGTTGGCTGGTGGA
Organism: uncultured Actinomycetota bacterium; assembly: GCA_963748415.1. GTDB lineage: Bacteria > Actinomycetota > Actinomycetes > Mycobacteriales > Jatrophihabitantaceae > CAVVJA01. The sequence goes on from CAVVJA010000022.1 coordinate 69,886, forward strand.
TCTCCTCGGCCGAGGCCGGGTCTGACACCGGCTCGGTGATCATGGACGGACACGTCGACACCGCCAGCGGTGGGCCTGGTGCTCTTTACCGGATGGGCATCGGCAAGATGCATCTCGGAGACCGCGTGGTCGTGACCACCATGCTGGGCCGTAAGGTCAGCTACCGGATCTACGCGCAATCCGTTTACGTTAAAGCGGCTGGCCTTCCGGCCGAGATATTCGCCGCGAGCCGCGAGCCGCGGCTGGTGCTTATCACCTGTGGCGGCGCCTTCGACTCAGACGGCAGAAGCTACGTCGACAACGTCGTCGTCTACGCCCGGCCAACCGAGGAGTAGCCAGATCGAGGTGAGATCCTAGGTCTGGCCAGATATCGCGATCGAACACGTGCTCGCCCGGCCGCGGGGCTGCTCGTGGGCAATCGGGATTCGAGTGGCTTGTTAGTCTGGTCCGGTTCGCCCCTGCTCGACGTGCGCGGCAGCCGCGCCAATCTGTCGCCGCTCAGGCTCATCCATCTTGCGGGTGTCACGCACCTCGACGAACGGCTCGAGATCAGGCGGCAGTCCCGCTTGCATCAGCTGTTCCCGCTTGCGCTCGGCGTCGAACTCTAGCCCCATCAAAAGCGCAATATTTGAAATCCATAGCCACACTAGGAAAATGATCACGGTGGCTAGCGATCCGTAGGTCTTGTTGTACGAGCCGGAGAAGGAAACGTACAGCGCGAATAGGCCCGAGCAGACAAGCCACAGTCCGATCGCGATGGCAGCACCAGGGGTTATCCACCGTCGGCCGGTCTGCTTGACATTCGGACACGCCCAGTACAGCAAGGAGAACATGAGCCAGACGACGACGAGCAGCACTGGCCACTTAGCGATGCCCCAAGCAAGCACGGCAGCATCGCCGATCCCGAGCGCGTCGCCGACCTGGCGGGCGACCGGTCCGGTAACCACGATGATCAGAACACTGATCACGAGCATGACCGTCGTTGCGACAGTCACGCCGACGCGAACTGGGGCAGTCCGGGTAATCGGTCGTCCCTCGGTGACGTTGTAGATCGCGTTCGAAGCCCGCATGAAGGCGGCCACATAGCCGGATGCGGACCAGAGCGCAATGACGATACCTACAATTGCTGCGACACTCGCCGTGGTAGCGCGGCCTTGGACCTGCGAAACGACCGATCTCAGGAAGCTGTTCACACCGCTAGGAGCGATTTCCTGGAGATTATCGAGGAAACCCTGCGTCGTCGAATGTCCCAAAAGTCCGAAGATCGAGACCAGCACGAGCATGCCGGGGAAAATTGCTAGCACGCCAAAGTACGTCAGTGCCGCTGCGCGATCACCAAGATCATGCCGTTTGAATTGCTTTCCAGAACGCCGGAGGACATGGGGCCAACGTTTGACGGACACGCTCTGTTGGCGTATACCCGATCGGGCAACACGGTGGTCAGCCGCAGTCGTCATGAAATCGCCACTTCTCCGAACAACACGTCTTGATACAAGCGTGATACCCGTGTTCTTCGAGGCTGTAACAGCGAGCCGGGCGACCTTGCCAGGTGGTGTTCAGGCAGTCGGAATCGTTCGCACTAGCAGCGATTACGGACCAGGCCCAGGGATGATCATTCACGTGGAATCCTGTATCGGATTCAGCGGGTAATTTTCCCAGGCAATGGGAGGACGCTGGATGGCGCACCGCTCGACGGCTCACCAGAAGCGTGTCCGACCCCCCCACAGGCCGGCTGCTAGCGCCGACAATGGCCAACTGGCGCTGCCTCGACGCGTCGGAATCCCTGTTCGATGTCGCCCGGTGCCCGGACCGACGGTCCAGCGGCATCGAGGGCATCGCTAGGGGCGACCCACTCGTCATACGCCCGGCCTGGTTTATCGGCGGCAAATACCGGGCAAGCTGTCCCTGACCTATGCCGGATCACGATTGGAGGGCAGCCGTGACGGACGAAACTGGCCCTGAGGCCGCAGTCAAGGGTGTGGCGGAGGACGTCAAGGGCAAGGCCAAGGAAGCCGTTGGCGCCGTGGCTGGGAACGAATCACTCAAATCCGAAGGGCTTGCCCAGCAGGGCAAGGCGGCCGCAGAGCGCGAGGTCGCGGCTAAGGAGGCCGAGGCCGAGAACGCCCGCGCAAAGGCAGCTGCCGCTGAGGCGGACGAGCGATCTCATCAATAGGCAAAACGTCGGAGTCTCCGCTGAGCCTCCGCCAATAGGTGTTGGCCTGTTCAGTGCGCAGGCGCCGAGTTCCTATTGGCGGAGGCTGACTCATCGGACCAATCGCGGGGGCGGTCCTGACCGTAGTTTTGGGCACCCGATCGAGCCGGTTTGACACTCGTCCAGATCGGGTAAGTCATCCGGTGACCAGTAGGGGTTTCCGGAAGCGAAGAGGGGTCGCGAAATGACCGCGTCAATGTCGACGTCAGTGCGATCAGCCGCACGAAGTCAACCTATGGCGCGGCTGGCCAGGGCAGGATTGACGGCCCGCGCATCTGTTTACTTGCTCATCGGCGCGCTTGCGATCGCGCTGGCATTCGGTAACTACGCAAATGAGCCCGACCAGCAGGGGGCGTTGCAGGTTCTGACGAAACACACCGGAGGCGTGGTACTGGTGTGGCTGATCGCCATTGGACTGTTCGGTTATGCGTTGTGGCGGTTCAGTGAGGCCGCGTTCGGGGTGGTAGGTGAGGGTCGCAAGCTTGGGCCGCGGTTGAAGTCGTTCGCGCGCGGACTGATCTATCTGTTCTTCGCGATCACGGCAGTTCGGGTTGCCATCGGCGCGAACGCCGGCAGCCAGTCTCAGCGCCAGGAGTTGTGGACGGCGAAGGCCATGCAGCACGCGGGCGGACGATGGATCGTCGGCCTGGTCGGTGTGGTGATCGTGGTCTGTGGCGTCGTGTTGGTGATGGAGGGCCTCACTCGGAAGTTCGAGAAGTACTTGCAGCTAAGCCGGATGAGTCCGACTCAGCGTCGAGTTGTGGAGTCCCTCGGGGTCGCCGGGACGGCCGCTCGCGGCGTGGTATTCGCTCTGGCTGGAGTGTTCGTGATCGTGGCAGCGGTCACCGCCAACCCGAGCAAGGCAGGCGGGTTGGACCAGGCGTTCCGGGAGTTGTTGACCATGTCCGGTGGTCCGGTCCTGGTGTTCCTCGCTGGGCTCGGCCTGATCGTCTTTGCGGCCTACGGGTTTGCCGAGGCCAAATGGCACCGGACCTGACATGCCCACGGTTACCGTCCGCGAGGACCCCGCGCGACTTTCAACCCGAGGCATTAGTGGATTCCGATACGCGCTCGTCCGGTTGGTTCCCTCTGCTGTCGTGGTCTGGGCTCTCCTTTGTGGGATCGGCTATCTGCTGACCAGGCCGTTGCGTGGGACGGCATTCGAACGGTGGGACGAATCAGTTGTTCGGTTCTTCGCCGACCATCGCGCGGCTCCATGGAATACCGTCACGCATTGGATGACCTACGCGGCCGAGACCTACACCGTGATCGCCATCGGGTTGGTTTTTTTTGTCGGGATGCGGCTGCGGCTACACCGCTGGCGGGAATCAGTGTTCCTCCTGGCGGCGGTGGTGGGGGAAGTCACGATCTTCGTATGCTCAACGATGGTCATCGACCGGTCGCGTCCGCCGGTGCCGCATCTGGACGATGCCCCGCCGACCTCGAGCTTTCCCTCAGGCCATACGGCCGCCGCCGTCACGCTCTACGGGGCACTGGCACTGATCGCACTGTCGGCTAGCCGACGGCCATGGCTGAGAGGCTTGGCCGTGACGGTCGCGATTGCCGCTCCGATCTGCGTGGGGCTTGCCCGCCTGTACCGGGGAATGCACTATCCCACGGATGTCCTCGCCGGTGCGTTACTGGGAATGCTCTGGTTGACGATCAACGCAATTGTCGTCCTGCGTCGGCCGCGACAATGAGACTCGCGGTGATCTGCAACCCCACCACGGTCGACGACCTGGAGGAGCTACAGATCGCGGTCAAGCGTCGGTGGCCGCATGACGACGTGCTCTGGTTCGAGACCGTGCCCGCGGATCCAGGCGCCGGCCAGACCCGGCGAGCGCTCGACGAGGGCGTGGACGTGGTTCTTGTCGCCGGTGGCGACGGTACGGTCGCCCAAGCGGTCGGGGTGCTGGCCGAGACGCAGGTCGCGCTGGCACTGCTCCCGGTCGGCACCGGTAACCTCCTGGCCCGCAACCTTGGCTTGCCGCTTGATCTCGGCGAGGCCCTTGACCAGGCCGCCGGATCAGGCCGCGACGACATCGACGTGCTGCAGGCTGACGGCCGGTGCTTCACGGTGATGGCCGGACTAGGCTTCGACGCGACGATGATGCGCGAGACCGACGACGCCGGCAAGACTCGCTTCGGCTGGCTGGCGTACCTCGGCGGTGGCTTCAGGGCACTACGACGAACGCCACGGCGGCGCTATGCCATCAGCGTGGATGGTCGTCCTCACGTGAGAATCACAGCGTTGGCCGTCATGATCGGGAATGTGGGCCAGTTGCAGGGCGGCATGGACGTGCTCCCTGACGCCGACCCGCGAGACGGCCGCCTGGACGTCATCGTGCTCGCACCGCGTACCTGGCGAGACACTCTCGGGCTCGTCGCGCGGATAGCTCGCGGGCACCTGCGAACCAGTCCTCGAACGACGATGCTCCAAGGCCGCACGGCGACGGTAAGCGTGGACGAGCCCGTAGCTGCGGAATTCGACGGCGACTACGCCGGCGAAATCAGTGAGCTCGCGGTGACGGTGTTACCAAAGGCGCTCCGGCTGTGCACCCGCTAGGGGCGCTGGCGAACGCGATCGCGCAGCGAACGGCCGTCGGGGTCGTAGACCAGCCGGTACAGCGGCACGGCCCATGGACGATGCCGCCGCGGGAGACGCTCCGGTACGTGCGGTCGAAGCCGGCCCGGAGGTCGATCCCCCGCACAACCGCCGTCATACCACGCTTGCAACGTCTCGGCGCTTCGGCGCATCAGGTCGAACGCTTTGAGCGGATCGATCATCTCCTGGCCGGCGCTCTCGTCGAGGTCGAGATGCTCGCGCCACAATCGCAAGCGAAGCTCGCGGGCGAAGACTCGTGCCTGATCGCCCATCCCCGCGGGATCCCACGGCTCGCGCTCGTCCATGTTCTGATCAAGCACGGCACAGGACATTTCGCTGTCATGTGTCCACGAGCGCCGGTTGAGGTTGTCCGAACCGATCATCGCCCATACGTCGTCTACGACCACCACCTTGGCGTGCACATATACCGGTGTGCCGGCATGGTTTTCGATGTCGTAGATAGCGAAGCGGTCCCGGGCGGCGGCCCGGCATACCTTTATCGCTTGCTCTCGTCCGACCAAGCTCGGCCACCGCGCTGGCCCGTCTTTGTCCGGGAATCGAGGGACCACGGCTATCACGTGCAGATCGGGCTGGGCGCGCAAGGCATCAGCAATGAGATCAGCGACGAACGGTGCCCACAGGTACTGGTCCTCGATGTAGATCAGACGGCGCGCGCGGCCGAGCACCTTCCGGTAGGCAAACCCGATGCTTCGCTCACCGAGCGGCGCGAATGGGTAGCGGCGCAGTCGCGCCGGGTAAGTGCGAAGTACCTGAACGGCGTGCGTACCGACGGCGGGTGGCTCTGGGAGCGGCGCAGGCAGCTCACGACCAACCAGCTTGCCGGCGTGGTAAGCGCGGTCAATCGCCATCCGCACCGGACTCGGCAGATCGAGCACGCTGCTCCCAGCCCATCGCTCCCGGAACGTGTGCTCGATATCAGTGATACCAGGGCCACGGATCGCGGCCTGCACGTCGTGCCAAGGCGGGCGTTCGCCATACCCGGAAGGAAAGTCCATCGCCTGCGGATCTCCTGCGTGCTGGCCGCCATCGTGCCGGCTCAGTCCAGATCGATGCCCCCGACGAACGCCACATCACGCTCCGGATGTCCCGGGTGTCGGATGACGACGAACTTCTGATGGTGAGATCCGCCGCGGCGGGTACGCGCATCCAGCAAGACCTCGCCGCCGGCATCAGACACCTTTCTGACCAGCTCGGCATTCTTACCTTCACTTTGGTCCAACCAGCTCGGCTGAGATCGCCAGATCAATCCGAAGATCAAGACTCCGCGTTCGGCAAGCTCCGCGAGGATGTGTCCGACGGAGGTGCCGGGGCCGCTGAGCAGTTCTTCGGTGTCAGCGCGAAAATCGGCAAAATAGATCTGGTCTCCGGCCCTCGTCTCACAGAGGGCGTCATACAGCGCCGGGAAGTAGCTGGCGCCGTCGACGAGCGGTTCGACCGCATTGCCCGTCGTCCAGTCCCGAATGTCGGACGCACGGTTGCGCCGCTCCGCATCGACGAGGAACCAATCCTCGATTACCGCCCCGGTGGCACGCGTCACGAGCGTCAGTCTGTCGAGGACGAGCGCCTGCGTCTACCACGACGCGCTTCACGGATTCGTCATGTCTGAGAACACCGTCACCGAGCGACGAGAACGAGCGGCCCGGCGCTTCGGCGTGCACACCGTGCTCGCATTTATTGCCGTGCTGCTCGTTGCGTTGCCGTTCGCCGGCCTGGTATTCCTGATCGTCTCCAAGTCGGCGCCACTCACCCTCGTGGACCACGACACTGCCGACTCGCTGCACAGCTATGCAGTCGGGCATCCGGCGTTCACCGCGAGTATGCGAACCATCAGCGCGATCGTTTCCCCCCTGGGCTGGTGGATCGTCCTCACTCCCGTCTTCATCTGGTTGCTGTTGAGTCGCCGTCCCCGGCTCGCAGCCTTCCTCGCGATCACGGCGCTCGGAAGTTCCCTGCTCAACACTCTGATCAAGTGGGCCGTGGATCGCGCGCGGCCGCACTTGGCGGACCCGGTCGCCGTCGCCGCCGGCAGATCGTTCCCGAGCGGCCATACCCAAGCCGCCACGGTCGGATTCGGCATCCTTGTCCTGATCTTCCTTCCCGTCATTTCCCGGCCGGCCCGCGCGTGGGTCATCGCCGCGGCTGGTCTAGCCGTCGCGCTCGTTGCGTTCTCGCGCGTCGCTCTCGGCGTGCATTACCTGTCAGACGTCGTTGGCGGCCTCGTCATCGGCACGGCATGGCTGCTCGCCATGACGACCGCGTTCTCCGCCTGGCGTCGCGACCTCAATCGCCTGTCGGTCCCGCAAGACCCAGAGCTCGACCCGGCAAACCCCGAGTAGGCCCGCTTCGCTTCCGGCGCGGTGACTGGGCTGGGCCTGCCGTGTCGGCGATGCTCGGCGGGATGGCGACCGCGCTACCCGATCCGGTGGGCTCCTCAGCGGTTGGTCGCCAGCGCGATTTGCGTCTCGTCGTGCGTGCTGGGCGAACACTCGTCGCGACTCCGCATTGCCAGTTGGGGCGATCGGCCGATGACAAAGACTGCGGTGAGCATCGCCACGAGGCTCACCACTTCGACGGCGAGGGCGCCGCCGTGGACGGTCAGGTGGTCGCCGAGCAGTGCGAGACCGAGGACGATGCCGGCGATCGGTTGGGCGGCCGCGGTCGGTGGTAGGGAGTGGTTAAGGCGGACGGCCCGGAATGCGGTTTGCGACAGGAGTACTCCGGTGGTTGCCGCGCCGACGACCAGATAGGGCCACGCGGTGGACATCAACGCGATCAGGTTGCTCCGCTGAGCCTGCACGATGGCACCGCGGGTGGTGGCGTCTTGCAAGCCATACATGATGCCTGCGGCCGTGGCGAACAGGATGGCTTCGGAAATGAGCCGGTTGTGTCTGCCCAAGGTCTTAGCCGGCGCGACGATACCGAACGCCACAGCGACGCTGAGCCCGGCCGCGACGAGGATCGCGGTCAGGCCAGGATCCGACTGCGCATCAGCCCGTGGATCGCCCACCGCTAGAAACGCCGCGAGCGCCCCCGCCAGCATCACCGCACCCACAACCTCCTGCCACCGCGGCGCACGCCGCGCGATAACGGCGGCGAAGAAGAACGCGAACAACAGGCAGCTCAGCAGCAGCGGTTCGACCAATGTCACCGGGGCGAGCTGGAGGGCCCAGGCGCTCAAGGTTTGCCCGACCGTCATCGACCCGATACCTATCCACCACCATGGCTTTCGGATGAGTGCCAGTAGCAGGCGCCCGGCCGTCAGATCAGAGCTCGTGAATGCTGCGGCGACCTTCTGCTGCAACACCCACCCGAGGCCGAGGAGCAACGCGGCGGTGACGCCGAGCGCGAAAACCACGGCCGTCATCCTTTCCATGGGTCGCTACGGGATGCATGCGACTCGTAGTAGGTGTACCCACGAAACGCCAGAACCACCCCTGTCGGCCGGTCGGATAGCGCAACAGGTTCGGACGGCGAACTCGAGGGTGCAACAAGGCCGGGCCGGGTCCACCCGATGGTCTGCATCAGTGCGCTGCCACTACCGCGGCGGCCGCATCGGCTCTCGACGATGGCTAGGTGCGTCTCGCCATCCGCATGAGCGCGCGTGCTAACCAGCTACCGACCGACAGACCGACGACAGCGGGTGCGGCCGTTGCGGTGATGCGCGCCCACGGCGGCGGCTCTGTCGGTCGCTGCGCGGTCGTCCAATCAGGCGAGGTGTCCGAGTCAAGAACGGCCGCGAGCAACTCGGCCAGGTGGATGCCGTCGCGGTCGGACAGCTCGTGAATCTGGGTTCGGCAGCTGAATCCATCGGCGAGCATTGCCGTATTGGGGTCGGCCGCGCGTAGTGCCGGAAGCAATACCTGTTCCGCGCAGGCCCTGCTGACGTCCAGGTGGCCGCGTTCGAATCCGAAGTTGCCGGCCAACCCACAGCATCCGGACTGCAACCGCTCGACCGACACGCCGGTGCCGGCCAGCAGTTCCTGGTCCTTGTCCCAGCCGGTGATCGCGTGCTGGTGACAGTGCACCTGCGCGAGGGCATGCAGGTCGCCTGGAACTGTCGTAGGCAGCCAACCGGGCGTGTGGTCGAGCAGCAACTCGGACAACGTGACGGTCTGGTCGCGCAGCCGCGCGATATCCCGGTTGTCGGGCAATAGCTCGGGCGCATCGGAGCGGAAAACGGCTGTGCAGCTTGGTTCCAGCCCTACGACGAGTCCGCCCGCGCGCACGTGCTCAGCCAGGCGCGCGCTGGTGCGCCGAAGCACCCGCTTCGCCGTCGCGAGCTGTCCGGTCGAAATCCAGGTCAGCCCGCAGCACAGCGGTTCGGCCGGGACATCGACGTCCCAGCCAGCTTCTTCGAGGACCCGCACCGCCGACAATCCGACATGCGGATGGAAATAGTTGGTGAAGGTGTCCGGCCAGAGCAGCACCCGCCCGTGCGGGCCGGGTGGAGACGATCCGCGATCGGCCGCCCACTGCTGAAGGGATTCCCTTGCAAAAAGCGGGATCTCTCGTTGCTCGAGCCCGGCCATTCGCGTCAGTACATGCGGCAGCAGCGGCGCGTGAGTGATCGCGTTGACGACGCCTGCAGTCCGGCTGCGACCAACGGTGGTCGCCATCAGCGGTAGCCAGCCGAGCGCGTAGTGGCTTCGCGGGCGCAACCGTCCGGCGTAGTGATGGGCGAGGAATTCTGCTTTGTAGGTTGCCATGTCGACGTTGGCCGGGCAGTCCGTCTTACAGCCCTTGCAGGCCAGGCAGAGATCCAGCGCGTCGCGGACCGCCGTTGACCGCCAGCCTTCTTCCACCGGACCGTCACGGTGACCGTTCAGCATCTCGAACAGCAACCGGGCCCGCCCTCGCGTGGAGTGCTCTTCCTCCCTGGTCACCTGGTAGCTGGGGCACATCACGGCGCCCTTGGGGTGCTCGTGCTGACGGCACTTCCCTACGCCGACGCATCGGTTGGCCGCATCGGCGAACGAGCCACCGTCGTCCGGAAAGGCGAAGTGGAGCGGGCCCAGCTCACGCGGTGACCACGATCCCCCGAGACGCAGGTTCTCGTCGAGGCGGTAAGGGTCGACGATCTTGCCGGGATTCATCCGGTTGAGCGGATCGAAGATCGCCTTGAGTTCGCCGAAAGCCTGCACGATCTCGGCGCCGAACATGCGCGGTAGGAGCTCGCCTCGGGACTGCCCGTCGCCATGCTCTCCGGAGAAGGATCCGCCATGAGTGGCTACGAGATCGGCCGCGCGTTCCATGAACCGCCGGTACGTGGCGACGCCGTCGGCTGAATACAGATCGAACGGGATGCGGGTGTGCACGCAGCCTTGACCGAAGTGGCCGTAAAGGCTGGGTGCAGTCTCGTCGGCGTACCCGAACTCTTCGTACAGCTTCTCCAGATCTCGCAGGTAGGCGCCGAGGCGTTCGGGAGCAACCGCGGAATCTTCCCAGCCCTCGAATGTGTCGCGATGGCCGGGAACATGGGCGGTGGCCCCGAGACCGGCCTCACGGACCTGCCACAGTTCGTCCTCGACAGTGGGATCGTCGAGCATCGCTACGTTGGGGTCGTGCTCAGATTCTCGCAACGCATCGAGCATGCGACGTGCGGCCGCGTCAACGTCCTCACGAGTCTCGCCGCCGAACTGGACCATGAGAAAGCCTTTGCCCGCAGGCAGTTCCCGTAGAGCCTTCGGGTTGAGACGCTTGATCTGTTCGTCGTGAATGAGCCGGTGGTCGACTCCCTCCAGTGCGATTGGCTGGTGGGGCAGCACTGCGGGCACAGCGTCTGCTGCGGCCACGATGTCCGGAAAGCCAAGCACGACAAGCGCGCGCTCCGGTAGCACGGGAACCAGCTCCAGCTCCGCATGAAGCACCGTGACTAGCGTTGACTCACTTCCGACCAGGGTTCCCGCGACATCGAAGTGTTTCTCCGGCAGGAGCGAGTCGAGGTTGTAACCGGATACGCGGCGTGGGATGTCTGGATAGCGGTGGCGAATCTCGTCCGCATATCGATCGCGCAGGCGCCGCAGTTGTCGGTAGACGCTCGCTTGCCGGTTGCCGTGGCGTTCTATCGCTGTGTACTCGTCGTCGGTCGTCTCGCCACACCAGAATCGCGTGCCGTCGTAGAGCAGAACCTCGAGACGGGCGATGTTATCGACCACTTTGCCCGTGCGTTGCGCTGTCGCACCGCAGGAGTTGTTGCCGATCAATCCACCGAGCGTGCAGTTGGGATGCGTCGCAGGCTCTGGTCCGTAGCGCAGCCCATGCACTGCTAGCTGCTGATTGAGCGCATCCAACACGATCCCGGGCTCGACGATGCAGGTGCGGGCGTGGGGATCGACGGAGACGACACGATGGCAGTACTTGGACCAGTCGAGGACCACTGCGGCATTCGTACATTGCCCGGCTAGGCTCGTGCCGCCGCCTCGGGAGAGTACCGGTGCGTCACGTTCCCGACAGACGCCGATCGCCTCGACGGCCGCGTCGACTGTGCGCGGCACGACGACGCCGATGGGGACCAGGCGGAAGTTGGATGCGTCGGTGGAGTACGTGGCCCGTGATCCCGCGTCGAATCGCACTTCACCGTCAACCCGGGCCTGGAGTTCTCGCTCCAGCGCGAGGGCATCAAACCTCGCGCTGGAAGTTGAATCGCGCACCGCTCGAACGTTTTACCAGTAGTGTGCCCGACCCCCGACGGCCCGGCCGCTAGCGCCGACAATGGCCAATATCACGCCAATGACGAGCGCGATGATGCCCAGAGTCCAAATGATCGGGATCCCGGTCAAGAAACCGACGATCAGCAGGACGACACCGAGGATAATCATGAACCTCTCCTTTTGGCCGCGTTTCGAGTCACGGCGCACCGTCGATCGCGGGGATGGTGGTTGCTGGGCGCGGACCTAACCGAGGACTCCCGTCGGTGCAGCGAATTGTCCGCGTCGTGCCTGCGATATACCCACCGGGCGAAGTGGCGTAACGCGCCCCAGTCAACGGGTCGGATCGCCGGGGCTCCCCCATGCACAGCTCCTCGGTAGGCGCTGTCGCGCCCAGATGTTTGACTGCTGGGTGGCGACGGGAAGACCTTCATGGCGGAGCAGGTCGATCGCCGTCGCCGCTGCCACCCAGTTCGGATCCGCGGGGTGCGCCGTCTGGCGGAACGAGGGTTGCTAGTAGGGATTAAGCGCGGATGGGATTGAGGTGCAGTCGCGTTTCGAGGGCGGTGATCGGTGTGGCGGAACGGATGGTTGTCGTCGGCGCTGATGCTGCCGGGATGAGCGCGGCTTCCCAGGCCAAGCGGTTGCGGGGCGACAAACTCGAAGTTGTCGCGTTCGAGCGCGGATCCCATAGCTCCTATTCGGCCTGTGGCATCCCGTACTGGGTAGCCGGGGACGTCGCGGACGGGGATCGTCTGGTGGCGCGATCGCCCGACGACCACCGGGCTACGGGCATCGACTTGCGCATGCTCACCAACGTCGAGGCGATCGATGTTCAGGCGGGGAACGTGACGCTTCGTGACCTGGACTCCGGGCGGCGCTACCAGGAGGGGTTCGACCATCTGGTCTTGGCGACCGGGGCCGTCCCGGTCCGCCCGTCCGTGCCCGGCGGCGACGCGGGGGGCGTTTTCGGCGTGCAGACTCTCGACGATGGGGCCGCGCTTCTCGTCGGCCTGGAACGGCTTCGGCCGCGGCATGCCGTGGTGATCGGCGGCGGCTACATCGGCGTGGAGATGGCGGAGGCGTTGACCCGCCGACGCATCGCGGTGACCGTCGTCGACCGAGCCGCTCAGCCGATGAGCACGCTGGATCCCGACATGGGCGAGTTGGTGCACCACGCGATGGAGGAGGTCGGCATCGACGTCCGCACCGGCGCCACCGTCACCGGCATCGACATCGATGGCGAGGGCCAGGTTCGGTCGGTCGTGACCAGCGACGGGGCCGTACCCTCCGACCTGGTCGTCCTCGGTCTCGGAGTCCGGCCGAACACCACGCTCGCCAACCAGGCTGGATTGCCACTCGGCGATCACGGCGGCCTCCGCACCGACCCGCAGATGCGAGTCCTCGGCCACGACCGAGTGTGGGCCGGCGGCGACTGTGTCGAGGTCCTCAACCTGGTCTCCAGCCAGTACCAGCACATTCCATTGGGCACCCACGCCAACAAGCACGGCCGAGTGATTGGCCAGAACATCGGCGGCTCCTACGCGACATTCCCCGGCGTGGTCGGCACGGCGATGAGCAAGTTGTGCAACCTGGAGATCGCCCGGACCGGGCTTAGCGAACGCGAGGCCGCCCAGGCCGGGTTCGGCTATGTGACGGTGAGGGTAGAGTCCGGCACCTGGGCGGCCTACTTCCCGGGAGCACAGCGCCTGACGGTCAAGATGATCCGGAACGCCACACCGGACGGCTGTTGGGGACCCAGATCGTCGGTAGCGAGAGCTCGGCCAAGCGGATCGACACCGCCGCGACCGCGCTCTGGAACCACATGACCGTTGAGGAGATGACGGCTTTGGACCTCGCCTACGCCCCACCGTTTTCCCCGGTATGGGACCCGATCCTCGTCGCCGCTCGCCAAGCGTCCGCGGCTGTGCGCGCCGCTGCCTGACTGCTGCTGACTGAACTTGCCGAGGAGATGTGTCGGGACAGGCCTGCCGTCAGCCAGCGAGTCGGACCGCAGCTGCTCGCACGGCACGTCGATGACGCTCCGGTGTCGGTTACCCAGCGGTTGCGCCAGATCAACCCAAGTTCGCGTTGGCCACCCCAGACGTATCGATCGCGCGGAGACACCGTATTCGCCCTCCCCGCCGATCAGTTTGGCGAAGACTGCGTCGTCATGCCAACGCGGTCCGCGCATCCACACCAGGTCCCCGTGTGGCCCGCAGAGCGTCGCGCTCACCGTCAGCGAGCAGCGCGACTTCCCGCATAGTCGCCGGCGGGAAGTCGCCTACCGGACTCATCGGCGATGGTGCCGCCAGCGGCCCGCGCGGCCAGCACCCCAGTGAGGGTGGCGGCGGTAACAAGCAAGCCGTGATGCTGCGATGCCCACACTTGCGGGTCGGCGTCGTGGGCCTCATCGGAGAATCGGCCGTGCGCGCCGTAGTCGACGTCCTCGTCGGCCGGTAGCCACAGGTTGGTGGGCTGATCGGGGTTGGCTCGCTGCTCCGTCTGTTGCGAGCGATAGCCGGTTCGGGCGAGGTAGCGATCGAGGATCCCCGGCGCGATCGCGTTCGAAATCAGCGTTGCCGCGGTGCTCGCGCCGACCCAATACTCGCGCCGTTGCGGGCGATCCCCCGCCCGGATAATTGCGCGTGCGGCCAGCTCGGGCTGATAGATAGGCGGCACCGGCTGCGGGTGTCGCGGTGAGTCGCGAGAGCACCCAGTTGAATTGAGGGGTGTTCACCGCCGGGAGCTGCACCATCGTGATGCGTACTCGGCTGTGGTCATGGAGGAGTCACAGCGCAGCGATTCGGTGAATCCTTGGATGGCGTGCTTGGCCCCGCAGTAAGCCGACTGCAACGGGATGCCGCGGTACGCCAGTGCGGAACCGACTTGCACGATCGTGCCATGGTTACGGGGCTTCATCCGGTCCAACGCGGCCCGCGTGCCGTAGACGAAGCCCAGGTAGCTGACCTCCGTGGTGCGCCGGTACTCCTCGGGCGTGATCTCGTCGAACGGCGCAAACACGGAACTCAAGGCGTCGTTGACCCAAATGTCGATCGGGCCGAACGCGTACTGCGCAGCGTCGGCCGCCGTGCTCACTTGGTCGAAGTCCGCCATGTCCGTCGGAATCGCCAGCGCTCTTCCACCGGCGTTGCGGACGTCCGCTGCGGCTGCCTCCAGTCCGTCCTCTCCCCGGGCGAGGAGGGCCACCGACGCTCCGCGGGCACCGTAGCCGCGGGCCACCGCTCGGCCGACCCCGCCGCTCGCGCCGGTAATGACGACGGTCAGAGGTTCTGATCGTTCTGCCAGCTTCACACCAATAGACCTTCCCGGATCAGCCTCGAACCATGCAGCCAAATACGTCGCGGTGGTGGCATGACGGGACTTCGTCAGCCACGCCTGTCCGACCCAGCCGGGGTGGGTGCTGGCCCGCTCCGACCGGGATCGTGGCCAGCTGCCTCCGTCTCGGCACCGGGCTCCTCATCGGCTTCCTCGGCGGTCAGCGGTGTCGCGATGTCCTCCACGCTCTTCTGCTCCGCCTTAACACCCAACACCGACGCAACGAGTCCAGCGGCAATCATGAGGCACCCGCTATGCACACACTTCCCGCGTTGTGCCACAGATATGCATCTGTTTGGACACCGATCGCAATGGGAAAGCTGCACGGAGGGGTTTGCGCTTTGGCTGTCCCGTCGCATCGAGGAGTCCAATGAACAAGACCGTTGCGGACGTGCTCCTGAACCGACTGCGTGAGTGGGGGGTGACGCAGGTTTTCGGTTATCCGGGCGACGGCATCAACGGACTGCTCGCCGCGTGGGGGCGCGCCGACAACGATCCGGAGTTTGTTCAGGCTCGGCACGAGGAGATGGCGGCCTTCGAGGCGGTCGGGTACGCGAAGTTCAGTGGAGCGGTCGGGGTCTGTACCGCAACGAGCGGGCCAGGCGCCATCCATCTGCTCACGGCCTATACGACGCCAAGCTGGATCACGTTCCGATCGTCGCGATCGTCGGGCAGACCGAGCGCACCGCTATGGGTGGGTCATACCAGCAGGAAGTCGATCTTCTATCACTGTACAAGGATGTGTGCAGCGACTACGTGCAAATGTGCGTGGTCCCGCAGCAGCTACCGAACCTGATCGATCGCGCAATTCGCATCGCGCGGGCGGAAAGTGCTCCCACGTGCTTGATCTTCCCTTCGGACGTATTCGACCTGTCGTACGAGGCTCCGCAGCATGCGTTCAAGCAGGTGCCCTCGAGTATCGGAGAGCGGCGGCTGCGACCGTCCGACCATCCGACCAAGCGGGTGCGGCAGGGCGGCGGAGATCCTCAATGTCGGGGAGAAGGTCGCGCTGCTGGTTGGCCAGGGCGCTTTCGTGACGCGAAGGACGAGCTGGAGGGAAGTGGCCGACCTGCTCGGGGCCGGAGCCGCCAAGGCATTGCTCGGCAAGGACGTGCTGCCGGATGCATTGCCTTGGGTAACCGGCTCGATCGGCCTGCTCGGCACGACCGCCAAGCTATCGACCTTATGCAGGATTGCGACACGTTGCTGACTGTCGGCTCGAACTTTCCGTACACCCAGTTCTTGCCCGGAGTTCGGACAGGCGCGCGCCGTTCAGATCGACCCCGCCAGCGCCAAGTGGATCGGCATGCGTTACCCGTACGAGGTAAATCTCGTCGGCGAGCTCAAAGCGACGCGGCAGGCGCTGATTCCGCTGCTGCAACGTAAGGAAGATCGCAGCTGGCGCGAGACGGTGGAGGAGAGTGTCGCGGGAATGGTGGCGGGTCGCTGATCGTGCGAGCGCTGACCGACGCTGACCCCATCAATCCGATGCGTATCTTCCACGAGCTGGTCGCTGCAGTTGCCGGACAACTGCGATTGTCGCCGGCAGATTCGGGCAGCGCGGCGAACTGGTATGCGCGTCACCTGCGGTTCCCCATGGTGACGTGCGGGGCTCGCTGTCGGGCAACCTCGCAACAATGGGACCGGGCGTCCCGTACGTGATCGGGGCCAAATGGGCGCACTCCCGATCGCCCGGCGATCGCGCTCGTCGGTGACGGGGCAATGCAAATGAACGGCCTCGCCGAGTTGATCACCATCAACGAGGACTGGCACGCAATGGCGGGATGGCCGGCTCGTAGTCGCCGTCCTGCACAACAACGACCTCAACCAGGTCACCTGGGAAATGCGCGCCATGGAAGGCTCACCCAAGTTCGCCGAATCCCAGACGCTGCCTGATGTGGACTACGCCGCTTTCGCGCGCAGCCTTGGCCTCGGCGGTATCAATGTCGAAATGGCGTCGCAGGTCGCGGACGCGTGGCAGAGCGCGCTCGCGGCCGACCGGCCGACGGTGCTGGACGTGCGCTGCGACCCGAACGTGCCGCCGATCCCACCGCACACGACGTTCGAGGAAGCAAAAGCATTGGCGGCGGCGCTCATCCACGGGGACGAGGATCGGGCCGGCGTCGTCCGTCAAGGCATCAAGCAGAAGGCGCAGCAGTATCTCCCCGGCCGCAAGGACGATTGAGCCGAACACGTCGGTAGGTGGTGACTGCGGTGAGGCGCGTGGCCGCGCTGGGCATTTGGGCGTACCTGGTGTGGCTGCTGCTGACGTGGACGGTCACCGTCGAGCAGCAACTGGCCGGCGTACTCGTGGCCATCGCGGTCGGTGTCAGCATGTCCCCGTTAGGAAATGTAGCGGCGCCCTGGCGACTCCTGGATGCGCGCCGGTTCGTCGGCGGGTTGCGGCTCATTGCCGCGGCCCTGGGCCGAATCGTCCGGGCCAACATTCAGCTCGCCCGTCGCATATGGGCGCCGAGCCGCCCACTGTCGAGTGGGATGGTCATCGTTCCGACGCGGGAGCGTACCGACGGTGGACTCGCTGTTATCGGACTCATCACCTCGTTGATCGTCGACAATCAGCTTGTCGATATCGACCGTGAGCGCAACGAACTGCAATACCACGCGGTGGCGGTCCCCCCGGGCAGCGGAAAGCATCCCGAAGACGAGATCAACGCACCGGTCGAGCGGCTGCTCGCGCCAATTGTGGGGCAGGCGTGATGGAGGACGTCTTCATCGTTGTCGCGATCGCGGAGATCGCAGTCATCCCGCTCCGATGGTTCGCCTGGCGCGCGGCCCATCTGTGTCAGATCGAATCGTCGCGCTCAATACGATCTCCACTCAATGCGCCCTGGCCGTGCTGTTCGTCGCCGCTTTTGCCGACCGCAGCAGCTACCTCGACGTCGCTCTGTGGCTCGCGTCGTTTAGCTATCTCGGCGCGATCGTGTGGGCGCGCTACCTGGAGCGTGGGCTGCTATGAGAGAGTTCATCGTCATCGCGCTGTGCTGCGTCGGGCTGTTCTTCAGCGTGAGCGGCGCGGTCGGCATCATCCGCATGCCGGACGTCTACTCGCGTATTCAATGCTCGTCCAAGACGATCACGATGGGCGCACTGCCAGCACTGATAGCGCTCGTTGTCGCTGAAGGGCCGATCAGCTCGTACGGCAGCCGGGCGTTGCTCGTCGGTGTGCTGCTCCTGATCGTCAATCCGGCCGCATCGCACGCCATCGCGCGGGCGGCTTACAAGTCGGGTGTGCCAATGTGGCATGGCGCGGTTCGGGACGAGCCGAGACAACGATGACCGGCTTCTGGCTCCTCGATTACCTTTGCCTCGCCGGGATTTTGGCCGCCGCAATCCTGGTGGTCGCGTTACGCAACCTGAACGGCGCGGTCATGGCGCTTTCCGCGCTCGGCACGATCATGACGTTGCTCTTCGTCGTGCTCGGGGCACCCGACGTCGCGCTGTCCGAGGTTGTGGTCGGAGCGATCGCGTTGCCCGTGCTGTACCTGATCGCGATCGGCAAAACCCGCGCCGATGTGCCCGACCGTGGTCAGCTGGGTGAACAGGACTCCGACGGTGACTGAGGTTCGCGCAATCGAGACGGCGAGGCGTGATGCGCATGCCACCGAACCGCATCACCGGCCGAGGCTCGCTGCAGCATTGGCGATCGCCACACTTGCAGCGTTGACTGTAGGTCTGATCCGGCTGCCGCGCGAGAACGTGTCGCTGCCGGACATTGCCCGGTATGCGCTCGAGATCGCCTTGCCGCAGTGGAAGACGACCGAGCCGGTCAACGAGATTGTGTACGGCACACGCGGCTTCGACACCTTCGGCGAGACGTTCTTGTTGCTGGCGGCCGTCGTATCGGTCATGACCCTCGCCCGTCCGCGGGAGCCACGGCGGGAGTACGTCGGGGAGGCAACGGCGGGCGCCTCGGAGCAAGCACGCATTGATCCCCACGATGATCGCTTATCGCCGGCCGAGGCCGCGGCCCGGCGCGCCGAGCGAGCCGAGGAGTCGGAAACCGGCGAGTTCATCCCGGCCGATCGAAGCCGGCTCGGCGAGCCGGGCCCGGAGCGGTCGCCGGAGATGACCGTGGTGGTACGGATCGCAGCGCGCTCCGCCGCGCCGGTGCTGGCTGTGGCAGCTGTTTATCTTGTCGCATGGGGGTATTCCCCCGGCGGCGGATTCCCGGGCGGCGCCGCGCTAGCCGGGGTCGTCGTTCTGTTGTACGCCGCACTCGGATATAGGGCGGTGCGCGGAGCAGTCCGGCCGGGGGTGCTGGAACCGGTTGAGCTCGGTGGCGCGGCGGCAATCATCTTGATCGTATTGCTGGGACTGTTGTTGAAGGGATCGTTGACCGCAAACTGGGTTCCGCTGGCCGAACCGGAGACGATTCGTAGTGGCGGTGTGCTCCAGCTTTTCTCCGTGAGTGAGCTGATAGAGGTCAGTACCGGCACGATCATCGCCATCTTCACGCTGCTGGGCATGCGCCATGAATGGACGTCTGATGAGAGCCGGGCGGAGAAGGACCGCGCATGATTCTCGGAAACTATCTAGCCGCAGCTGCGCTTTTCTGCGTCGGGCTCTACGCAGTGCTCAGTCGCCGTAACCTCATCAAGATCGTATTAGGGCTGTCGCTGATGGAGTCCTCGACCTACTTGCTGCTCGTCTCCCTTGCCTACCGGCGAGGGGCCACGGCGCCGGTGCTGCTCAACCCGCCGGCGGGTCAGACTCAGTCCGGACTAGCACATGGGAACGTCGCCGACCCCGTATTGCAGAACTTCTGCCTTACCGCGATCGTCATTGGGGTTGCGGTGACCGCCGTGTTCCTCACCGTGGCGGTCCGCGTCGCTCAGCACTATCGCAGCCTCGACGCCGATGACGTTCGAGCCTTACGGGGATGACGAGTCGACCTAGCCGTCGCGCGGATGTATCGGGCACGCACGGAGATCCTCGATGACGACGGCTGGCGTCGCGTCGCTACTGCCGCTACCGGTGGTCATTCCAATTGGCGGCGCGGTGGCGGCACCGCTGGTGGCTCGCATCCATCGTCGACTTCCTCTGGTCGTTTCCACGATCGCATTGCTGAGTGCGACGGCGGTGCTGGCGGTCATCGCCGCACGGGTGTACCAGGGCGACGGTCTCGTCCTGTCGCACTTCTTCGGGCATTTGGGCCCGGTTAACGGCCGGGCGCTCGGGATCGCTTTCGCCGCGGATCCGTTCGGCCTCGCCTTCGCGCTCGTCAGTGCCGGACTAGGCACGCTGCTGGTGGTGAGCGCCCTTTCTGAGCTGGGCGAGCTCGGTCCACGCGAACTCGGTAGCTTCGCCTGCCTGGTGCAGCTGCTGATCGCCGCGCTGATCGGATCAGCGCTCACCGCAGACATGATCAACCTGTTTGTGTGGTTCGAGGTGGCGGCGCTCGCCAGCTATGGCCTCGTCGGATTCTTCCTCGAGCGTCCGATCGCGCTAGAGGCGAGCTTCAAGGTGCTCGTACTTACCAGCATTGCTGGATTCGTCATCTTCATCGGTTCATCAGTGCTTTATGCCAATCACGGCGCGCTCAACTTCGGCCAGCTCCATAATGCACTCAGCGACCACATCGGCACGCCCGACCTCCTGGCCCTCGCCCTGCTCATTACCGGATTCGGCACGAAAGCAGGAATCGTGCCGTTTCACACCTGGCTGCCCGATGCGCATACGCCAGCGCCTGGCGCGGTTTCAGCACTGTTTTCGGCGTTGATGGTCGACCTCGGTGTCATTGCGATCGCCCGCATCGTCTTTCAGGTATATGGGAACGGCACTGGGCGTCCAGTCCTCGGATTACTCAGCGGTCTGGGAATTGCATCCGCGCTGCTCGGCGCTGTGCTGGCGCTGGCGCAGGACGATCTCAAACGACTACTAGCCTGGGACACCGTGTCACAGGTCGGAATCCTCATCGTCGGCTTCGCTACCGCGACCGCCGCAGGAATCGCCGGGGCGACTTACCACCTCATCAACCACGCACTGTTCAAGGCACTGTTGTTCCTCTGCGCCGGCGCGATCGTGCACGCGACCGGGGAGACCTCACTGACTCGAATGGGCGGCCTGGCTCGGCGACGGCCGCTGCTGACCGCGGCATTCACCATTGGGGTGCTCGCCATCGCGGGCGTTCCGCCGATGAACGGCTATGCCTCCCTTGGCCTCCTGCACGAGGGCGTCCACGAAAGCGGCGGCCTCGGCCTGGAAGCGGCAGCTCTGTTCGCACAAGTCGTCACCGTCGCCGCGTTAGGGAGAGCCGCCTATCTCGGCTTCTACCGTCGACGGGAGGCGGCCTACGAGCACCTGGAGCCGTTGCGGTGGGGCATGCGGATCGTCCTGATCGTGCTCGGTGCGAGCTGCGTCGCGTTCGGTGCGCTGCCGGGACTCGTCATCGACCACGTAGCTGTCCCAGCTGCGGCGGTACTCCTGCATCCCGCCGCGTACACGGCCGGCCTTCTCGATGGCCCTACTGCTGCTGTAGCACGGGTGACCGTCAGATTCTCCTATGTCGGGCTGTCTCACGTTGTCGTCGCGGTTGTCACGGTCGTACTCGGCATCGCACTGGCCGTCCGATACGTTCGCCGCGCTGAGCCGGCAGCCATTCGGCTCCTTCGTGCCGTGCACACCGGATCAATCAACGACTACGCTGCGTTCCTCGTCGCCGGCCTGCTCACCGCGGTGGTCGTGCTGTGGGTGTGACTCAACCGCGCCGTCGAACCGTAGATCTGCTCGAGGAGTATCGGCAATGAAGAAGAACAGTGCGATGAAGGCAGTTGCGTCGTGAGGAGCGCTGGGGTGCCGATCACTCGCATCACTACTGCGGTCTACCGCTTCCCTACTCCCGAGCCCGAGGCCGACGGCACCCTGCAGTGGAACGCCACGACGGCGGTCACCGTGACGCTGCAAGCTGGAGGCAAGGTTGGTCTCGGCTGGACGTACTCGGCCGGCGCTGCCGCCGACGTCATTCATGACGTGTTGGCGACGGCCGTGGAGGGCCGAAGTGCGTTCGACATCCCGGCCGGCTGGGCGGCCATGCATCGCGCCGGCCGCAACCTGGGGACCAAGGGTCTCGTGATGCAAGCGCTGAGCGCCGTGGACATCGCCTGGTGGGACCTGAAGGCTCGCCTGCTCGACGTCTCGCTCGCCGATTTGTTCGGACGGTGTCGCGAGGAGATCCCCGTCTATGGCTCAGGCGGATTCACCACGCTGACCGGGTCCGAACTGGCCAAGCAGGTCGATTGGTGGCGCTCCGTGGGCTGCACGGCAATGAAGATCAAGATTGGCAAGGCGTGCGGCGGCAATACGCACCGTGACCTCGAACGAGTACGACAGCTCGCCGAGTTCGCGGGCGATGACGTCGAGCTGATGGTCGACGCCAATGGCGGCTACACCGTAGGTCAGGCGCGCCGCGTCGGCGCCGCACTTGATGACCTGGGCGTGACGTGGTTCGAGGAACCAGTAAGCAGCGACGACACAAGCGGGCTCGCTCGGCTGCGGGGATTCCTCCGACTCGATATCGCGGCCGGGGAGTATGCCGCTGACTTGTACGACGTGCGAGCGTTGCTGCCCGCCGTCGATTGTCTGCAGCTGGACGTTACCCGCTGCGGCGGCTACACCGGTTGGCTTCGGGGCGCGGCCCTCGCGCAGTCGTGGAATCTAGCGGTCTCGGCGCACTGTGCGCCCTCGCTGCATGCTCCGGTCGCTGCGGCGATACCGAATCTGCGACACGTCGAGTGGTTCGCCGATCATGCCCGCCTCGAGCCGCTGCTCGTCGAAGGGATTCCCACCGTCTGCGATGGTGCGCTGCGGCTGGACACCGACGAGCCCGGTCACGGCATGCGGATCAGGCGCGAAGCCGACGACTGGGCCATCGGGTGACCGTAACGGCTGAGGATGCGACGGACACTAGTTGTAGAAACGCCGGACGCTCGTTCCGATGCGTTTGACGTCAGTTCCGTAGATGTGAACGGAGATGGCGGTGGTACTGGCTGTGTTGTGAACGCGGTGAATGTCTCCAGGCGGAGCGAAGCCGCTGACTTCGCCGACTCGATTGTTGCTGGTGCCGATCGGGGTGAGATTCGCGTCGAACAGTTCCTCATGCTCGACGCCCTGGATGACGCCGACGACACACCACGTGACGTGGTCGTGGATGCGGGTGAGCTGTCCCGGCCGCCACACTACGGCAATGATCGAAAACGAGCCGTCCGACTCCACGTGCAACGTATGACTCCGATAGCTGTCGGCGCCCCCAAGGCGTTCTTCGGCGGTGAGCACATCCGGGCTGGGCAAGTGCCGCCGCAACTGCTCTGCGACCAGTTGTGCGGTGCCCGACCAGTCGACGTGCGCGCCGACGGCTGTGCGCACGGCGGCAACCAGCTCGGCGAGTTCGGCGCGAGTTCGGGTTTCCGAGGGGGCGTGTGTAGTGGTCATACAGCTAGCCTGCATCCGCGAATTCATTACGTCTAATGCCAAAACGGTTGGTTACCCATAGATAGAATTAATACATGCTTGACCTGGTCCGACTTCGAGTCATCGACGCTGTCTCCCGATACGGATCGGTCACCGAGGCAGCGAAGGCGCTGCATTACACGCAGCCTTCGGTGAGCCATCACCTTGCCCGGCTCGAGGCTGAGACCGGCGCGCGGCTGCTGCAACGGGTCGGCCGAGGTGTCCGTCTCACCCACGCTGGACAGCTGCTCGCTGACCGGGCGGCCGAGATCATCGGACGAGTCGACGCTGCCGAGGCCGAGCTCTCCGCCCACGTGGGGCTGACGGCCGGCCGAGTGCGCCTTGCCAGCTTTTCTTCGGCGCTCGGATCGCTCGTCCCAGCAGCTATCGCGGCGCTCTCGCGCGATTACCCGGGCCTGGAGATCAACCTTATTGATTCACATCCGCCCGAAGCGCTCGACTTACTGCGCGCCGGCCGGATCGATGTCGCGCTGATATTTCGGTACGACGAGACCGAGCCGGAATCGGAGGGCGTCCGGCTCCATCACCTGGTCGACGACCCGATCTACTTGCTGTCGTCCCACCGAAGCAAGAATCTCGTCGACTTGCGCGACTCGGTGTGGATCGCTGGGTGTGAGCGCTGCCGCAGTCACCTGCTCTGGCTGTGCGCGAAGGAGGGGTTTACGCCGAGGATCTCCTACACCACCGACGACATGGTTGCGCTGCAGTCGCTGGTCGCCGCCGGCATGGGAGTAACCACTATCCCCGGCCTGGCCCTTCGCGCCCACCGGATCAAAGGCATTACCGCGACGAAGCTCCCCGGCGCGGACCGTCATGTCTACGCCGCCACTTACGGTCAACCACCGGACCCGCCGGCCACCGCTGCCCTGCTGTCGGCGCTGGCTCACTCAATGAAAACGCCGGGGATCGGCCGTAGTTGAGCCAGGATGGGTGGCGTCACGCGGGGCGCGAGCGCGTGGCAACGCTGAATGCCCAGATGGCGTCGTCAACCCGCACAGTGACGAAGGAGGCCGTCTGCGGCACGACATCAGGCAGCGGGATCGAGTGTTCGCCTTCAGGGAGGCGCTCGTCGATGAGGATCAACGAGTCGCTGAGCGGATCCGGCGGGACAAAGGACGTCTGCCACCACCCGATCACCGTGACCTCACGGGATTGGCGCAGCGACAAGGTGATTGTCCGTACGTCAGCGTGGTAACTCGGGGGACTGTCGCGGTGCTGGTCTCGGGCTGCGAACGCACCTTCGACCTGTCGCACGATTAGCCCGGGGATGCCGGCTAGTCCCTGGACGAAGATAACCCCTTCATTGAGGCGAACGATATCGCGTTGCAGCGCGGCTCGTCTCTCGTCCGGAACCTGCCCGCCGAACACAACCAGGTCCACCCCGCGCAGGTCGAACTCGGCGATGATGTCGTCAAACCGGTTGGTGGCATCCGCCGCGTATCCGCGGTCATGCAGGTGAGAAACCGTACTAGCAAGTACAGCCCGGCTCTTGCCGACGAGGAGTACGCGACGCTGAGCAGCGGCATTGTTTGTGTCACCGCGAAGCGGCTTGGGCTGAGATGTGCGCATCGATCCCACCTCTTCCAGTACTACGAGAAGGAGCTCAAGGTACGTGGGGCATTGCTCTATCGTTGGTCATGCCAACATTGGCCATACCAACATAATAAACGTTGGTACGACCCACAACTGTTACGATCGCGCCGTGCCCGAGCAACCGCATCGAACCAACTTCGCCCCCGCGCGAATCCGGGACCGGCCGACCTGGCTGATCAGCCGGGCCTACGCGCGATCGACCGGACTACTGAACGACGGGTTCGAATCGCACGGCGCGGGACTCCGCAGCTACCACTATCGGCTGCTCGCGGCCTTGGACGAATGGGGCCCGGCTAGCCAAGCGGACCTAGGGCGCAGCACTGGCATTGACCGCAGTGACGTGGCCGTCGCGCTCAACGAGCTAGCAGATCGCGCGCTGATCGAACGTGCCGTCGACCCAGACGACCGGCGCCGCAACATCGTGTCGATCACCCGGTCGGGCACGAGGCAGCTCGGCGTCCTCGACCGGGTAATCGCCGACATTCAGGAACGGCTCCTCGCGCCCCTGTCACCGATCGAGCGCCGTCAATTCATCAAACTCATGCGTCGCGTCCTCGAGGCGAACTAAATCCCAGGCGACAAGGCATTCTCGGATCAGGGGTGCTGACGGAAGGCTCGCGCAACACTAGATCTCTGTCCGTGCCGGCGGGTACGTTGATCTTGTGGAGGAACGGGCTGAGCCGAGGGTAGTAATCACTCATCCCGAGCGGGTGTACTTCTCGGAACGCGGCGACACGAAGGGGGATCTGGCCGCCCACTACTTGCGGGTCGAGCCGCCGCTGATGCGTACGATGGGCGGACGGCCGGTGCTGTTGCAACGATTCCCGGAGGGCGCTGGAGGGCCGTCCTTCTTCCAAAAGCGAGTGCCCAAATCCGTCCCGCCGTGGTTGCAGACGACGGTCGTCTCGACACCGAACGGCACGACCTCGCAAGCCCTCGTGATCGCGGACATCGATCACGTGCTGTGGGCACTGAACCTGGGTTGTCTAGGTTTCCATGTTTGGCCGTATCGCGCTGACGACCCCGATCACACGGACGAACTGCGCCTGGACCTGGATCCGACGCCCGGAATCGACTTCGGCCAGATTCGCGAGGCCGCGCACGAGCTGAAGGCATTGCTCGATGAGTGCGGCGTGGTGGGCTACCCGAAGACCACAGGTAACCGCGGCCTACATGTCTACGTTCGGCTCGACCTTCGTTGGGATTCCTATCAGGTCCGCAGCGCTGCCGTGGCTATAGCCCGCGAGCTCGAGCGCCGCCGACCGGATCTCATCACGGCTGCGTGGTGGAAAGAGGAACGCGGCCGGCGGGTATTCATCGACTTCAACCAGAACGCGCCACACAAGACCGTGTTCGGGGCCTGGTCAGTCCGCGCTCGCGCCGGAGCGCAGGTCTCGACGCCGATCTACTGGGATGAGCTTGACCACATCCACCCCGATGAGCTCACCATCGCGTCGCTGCCCGAACGACTTGCGACCAGCGCCGATCCCTGGCTGCAGATCAACGACGCCCCGCAGTCGCTCGAGCCGTTCCTGCAGATGGATGCCCGTGACCGGGCCAATGGACTCATGGATGCCCCGTGGCCACCGGTTTACCCCAAGCAACCCGACGAACCGCCTCGAGTCCAACCGAGCCGAGCCAAGAAGCCGTGACGAGGATTCCGCTTCGCAGAACGTTGATGTTGTTGGCGACATCTTGCGATCCCGGTCTCCGGTAGCTCCGATCCACCGCAGGAGGGCGACGCCCACGTTGACCGATGGAGGGCAAGCGGTCAGGCTAGAGGCAGCGGATGGACGCCTCTGGCTACGGACTGATCACCATGAAGCATGAAGTGACAATCGTCCAGATCGGCGAGGGCGCCGCCCGAGCCGTGTGCAGCTGCGGTTGGCACAGCCCCCTGTTCGGCGGGGGTAAGAAGGCCGGGACGATGGATGTCCTGCAGCAGGCCGCCGACGCCGGTGACGTCCACGAGTGGGACGCCTCGCTGGAGTGATGGCTAGGCACTGTCTCCCCTATCTAATTCGAGATGGACGATCTCACCGGAATCGCCGGTAGGACCTCCGTCGATTTCGCGAAGAAGTCGGTCGACGATGCGAGCTGCGATCGGGGCTACCGGTATGGCCAGCGTCGTGAGTGTGGGAGTGAGGCTGCGACCGATCATGCTGCCGTCGAGTCCGGTGACGTCCAGATCGGCGCCAATGACCATGCCTCGGTGTGCCGCGGCCGGGTACAGCGCGGCGGCAAGGGCATCGCTTCCGGTCACGACGGCCGAGGGAGCATGGGCTGCCTCGACCAGAGCGGTTGCAGTTATAGCCTGATCCGCTCGCGACGGGCCGGATCGAACGACGCGCGGCGACAACGCGCTTTCCCGCATGACGGTCAGATACCCGCTCTCCCGGTCTCTGTCCCAGTAATAGGGTCCTTCGAAGCCGAGGTAGACGATGTTCTTGTGGCCCTTGGCAATGAGCAGTCGGGTAATGGCGGCCACACCAAGGGCATTGTCAATATCTATCCAAGTCTGCGGCAGATGCGGCTCGGTGCGTCCGAAGCAGACAAAGGGCACCCCCAGGTCGGCAACCAGCTCGATCCGCTGATCATGTGGGCCGAGGGTGGAAAAGACGAAGCCGTCGACCCGTTTGGAGCGGATAAGCTCCTCGATCTCCGCGAGGGGGTTGCCCGACGCGGTAAGCAGCAGGTGATAATGACGCGCGCCGGTCGCAACGGCCAGCGCCTGCATGAACTCGGCAGCAATCGCGTTCCCTAGAGCAAGTTCGACCGCCGGCATGGGGTGTGCGACTTGCTGAGTTCGCTGCAAGCGCAGGCTCATCGCCCCGGAGTGCGGTGCGTAGTCGAGAGTTTCGATCACTTGTCGCACCCGAGCGATCGTGGTCTCGCCAACCCGGCCCTGGCCGCGCATCACGTTCGACACCGTCTGCCGGGAGACCCCAGCCATGCGCGCAACGTCGTGGATCGTCGCGCGGCGCTGATCACCTGCCTCGCCAGAGCCTCGGTGCGACGCGCTTGAGGTCCTCACGCCTCCTCCGTCGTGGTCATTGCTGCGTTGACAGTGCGGCGCTGCCTGGACGATGCGGCGCTGCCGCCTTGACAGTGCGGCGTTCGAGATGCGACCTTAGCCGTTCGTAGCTGGAACGTTCAACCAGGAGCTTTTCGGTGAATCACCAGAAATTAGGCATATAGCTATGGCAATGCCGGCCGTCGACGAGGTCGTTCTTGATCTTGCTGAAGACGAGTGCTGGTGGGGCGGCGCTGTAGCCGACGGTCAGCGCATGCCATTCGGCCCTGCGGTGCATCGGCGCAACCTGGCCACAGCAGCCGGGTTTTTGACGAACGATCAGGACGGCGCGAATCAATCGGCCCCGCTGCTGGTGTCGAACCGCGGGCGATACATCTGGTCAGAGGACGCGTTCGCCTTCGAATTCGTCGACCGCACACTACGGGTTACTGGCGGCAACCCGGTGGTCGGCACCGGACGGCCGCCAACGCTGGCGGGCGCATTCCGCATGGCGTCTCGCACCCACTTTCCACCCAGTGGCGGAACACCGGCTGCGGCGATGTTCGCGTCGCCCCAGTACAACACCTGGATCGACATGCCGTATGTGCCGACCCAACAAGGCGTACTCGGCTATGTCCGCGGCTTGCTCGATTCTGGGTTTCCGCCCGGAGTTGTCATCATCGATGACAACTGGTCCCCGGCGTACGGGACGTGGCGGTTTGACCTGAGCCGTTTTCCCGATCCGACGTCCATGATCCAAACGCTGCATTCGTGGGGGTGCCACGTGATGCTGTGGATCGTTCCGTTCGTCAGTCCCGACACGCATCGATTTCGCATTCTGGACAAGCGTGATCTGCTGGTTCGGGACGCGGACGGCAGCACGGCGATTCGGCACTGGTGGAACGGCTACAGCGCCGTGCTGGACATCAGCAATCCGGTCGCAGGTGCGCTGTTGTGCGAGGATCTCGACCGTCTGGTCAGCGAACACGGGGTCGACGGATTCAAGTTCGACGCCGGGGACCTGCGGGACTTTCGCTCCGGAGACCGGAACGCTGCGATGGCCGAACCGACCGAGCAGTGCGAGGCGTGGGCGCGGATTGCGGCGCGGTACCGGTTCAACGAACTTCGTGCCTGCTGGAAAATGGGCGGTCAGCCCTTGGCGCAAAGGCTGCATGACAAGCCGCCACTCTGGGGTGCGATTGGTCTGGCATCTCTGATTCCTGAATCCATCGCGCAGGGGTTGATCGGTCATCCCTTCGTCTGTCCCGACATGGTGGGGGGCGGCGACGTCAACTACAGCGCAGATGATCGACCTGTAGATCAAGAATTGTTCGTGCGTTACGCGCAATGCGCAGCGCTGTTTCCAATGATGCAGTTCTCCATGGCGCCGGCGCGGGTGCTCGACGCCAAGCACCTGCACGCCGTCCAGGCCGCTGTGCGGCTACGCCAGCATCTGGCCACCGAGATTCTCGATCTCGTTCACGAAGCCGCGGCGAGTGGTGAACCGATCCTACGGCCGCTCGCCTATCACTTCTCCGGTTACGAACACATCCACGACCAGTTCCTGCTCGGGGAAAGGATTCTCGTCGCTCCGGTTCTGAGTCAGGCTGCATCGACCAGGTCTGTCGAACTCCCTCCCGGAAAGTGGATCGACGTGGACGGTCACTCACTGACCGGACCAAACCAGGTGGAGCTGCCGGTGGATCTAGAGAGCATTCCCTGGTTCCGTCGCGACGAACAGGGATTGCGGGACACGCCGTAGTGTCAGCTGTTCGTGCGAGACCGTATTGGTCCGATTTCGTGCGCCTAGGCTACAGGCGGTGTGCGCCCGTACTAGCCGTTGCGGTGAACGCAATAGGGGCCAAGTATCCGGCCGCTGCGTAGGCGGCCTGGATTGCATCGAACACGCTGGTGGTCTGATCTGCGTCGACTATTGCGAGGACACTGCCGCCGAAGCCGCCTCCGGTCATGCGGGCTCCAAACGCTCCGGCGTCGAGCGACGCGGCAACCGCGAGGTCGACCTGTGGCACTGTGATGTTGAAGTCGTCGCGCATCGAGATGTGCGAGGCGGTGAGCATTGGTCCGATCTGCCGCTGGTCATTCGTGGTTTCAAGCGTGGCAACGGTGTCCAGCACGCGTTGGTCTTCGGACACCACATGACGCACCCGCCTGCGCATCAGATCGTCGCGCAGTCCAGCTAACGCGTTGTCCAGACTCTCGAAGGGAATGTCTCGCAGTGCCGGCACGCCGAGCTGTTTCGCTGCCAGCGCGCAGGTTCTCCGCCGCTCCGCATACTCGCTGTCGACAAGCGCGTGCGGCGTTCGGCTGTCAATGACAAGCAACGCGAGGCCCGTGGTAGACAGATCGAACGGCACATGGCTGACTGCCATGGACCTGGTGTCCAAGTACACCAGCCTGTTGGTCTTCCCATAGAGCGATGCGATCTGGTCCATGACGCCGGTGGGGGCACCGACGACCTCGTTTTCGGAGCTTCGCGCAATAGCCGCCAACTCGTGCCGGGACAAGGCGAGCTGGGCGAGATCGTTCCAGGCCGTTGCCACGGCGCACTCGACGGCCGCCGAAGATGACAGCCCGGCGCCGGTCGGCAGGTTGCTGTCGATGACGATGTCGAGGCCGGGGAGGTCGTGACCGCGCTGCCGGAACGCCCAGGCGACGCCGGCAACATAGGCGAACCAGCCGTCGACCGATTGTGGCGTAATGGCTGCCAGCCGAATCTCGGCCAGACCGCTCTGCAGACGCGACCGGACTCGAAGCCTGGGAGCAAGGGATAACCGCGCTGCGGCGATGATGCCTTGCGGCAACGCGAGCGGGAGAACGCGGCCGTCGTTGTAATCCGTGTGCTCACCAATGAGGTTCACTCGCCCAGGCGCCCACCAGTAGCCATCGGGCTTGGCACCAAACGTCTCGTCGAAGAGCTGAGAAACACCGTCATTCGACAGGGGCGCTGCGCTGAACTGGTCAGTGGGCCTGCTGTTCATGCGTGTTCCTTGGCGAAGCGCCAGCTGTCAGACACCATGCGGTCGAGGTCAAGTTCGGCCTGCCATCCGAGCTCGGCGTGTATGAGCTCCGACGACGCGACCAGGGCCGGCGGATCGCCGCTGCGCCGGCCGCGGTCGACTGACGGCACGGGATGGCCGGTGACCCGACGGCAACTTTCGACCACCTCACGGACGGTGTATCCGGTGCCGGAGCCCAGGTTGTATATGTTGTGTGTACCTGGCCGTACGGCGTCCAATGCCAACAAGTGCGCTCGGCCGAGGTCGACGACGTGCAGATAGTCGCGGATGCAGGTCCCGTCGCGGGTCTGGTAATCACTTCCGAAGATTGGCACCGATTCTCGGATGCCGAGAGGAACCTGGAGAATGTTGGGAATGAGGTGAGTCTCCGGACTGTGCCGCTCACCTAGGCCGCCCTGAGCGCCACCTACGTTGAAGTAGCGAAGGCTGGCTGCAGCCAGTCCATGCGCGCCGGCGGCACCAGTAATTGCCATGTCGACAGCCAGCTTGCTCTGACCGTATGGGTTTATCGGCGCCGCGGGATCTTCTTCCCGTATCGGTACCGTGTGCGGAACGCCGTACGTTGCGGCGGTCGAGCTGAAGATAAGGCGCTCAACGCCGGCAACTCGCATTGCCGCGAGCAACGCGAGCGTCCCGACGACATTGTTGTCCCAGTAGATCTCGGGGTGCTCCACCGATTCGGCGACCAGCGACTTCGCGGCGAAGTGCAGCACGCCGTCAAAGGACCCGTCGAGAATCTGGGCGACGTGACTCAGCTCCTCGTGTATGAATTGCGCGCCGTCGACCACTGCGTCGCGATGTCCGGTCGACAGGTTGTCGAGCACGACGGCGTCATGGCCGGCGGTGATCAGCTGTGCGGTCACAATCGAGCCGATGTAGCCGGCACCTCCAGTAATGAGGAGCTTCATGGCGGTGCCCAAGTGCAGGCCGGACGGTCCCGCCGATCAATCCGCGTCATCCGGGTAGCACTTCCCCGTCGGGCACGCGCCAAGGACCCTCGATCCGAACCGCGCCCTCGATCGTGACGTCGGTACCGAACGTGACGTCGCCGTCGACGTCGAGTTTCGAGCAATGCCGCAGGGACGGAGCTCCACCCGGAAATCGCGGCTCGAAATCTGGGAGAAGCTTGAAGTGCTTGGGATCGAGGGTGACTATCGGCGCTGCACCGTCGAAGGTGGGAGTCACCGCTCCGTCCGGACGAAGCTCATACGCGTCGGAACGAACGACCAAGAGATCGTCCGTCGTCTTTACGGGCGCAAATCGGATACGCGGCACCAAGATCGCCTTCGCACCGTCGATTGCGCCGATCGCTGCGCCCATCGCCGTCTCCAACTGAATGACCGGAGTACTCGATGCGTCGGTCGGATCCACAGTCTTGCGGTTCACGATCAAGGGAAGTGTCGGCGCAGCCGGATCTGATTCCTGCAATCTGCTCAACGCTTGCAGGTCGATCCACAGATTGTTGGTGTTATAGAACCGCCAACGTTCGATGTCTCCGAACGATGAGTCGCCCTCGGGCACTTGTGCCGTCTCCCGCAACACGATTCGCGCATCATGTCGGGCGAGGTGACCGCCCTTGCGATCGGCCGGCGTGCCGAGGACAGCCTCCATTGCGAACGGAACGTGCTCGGAGGCAATCCAGGCTGCGATTCGAGGGTCTACCAGCGCCCCCAGGTTGTCGACGTTGGAAACGAAGCACCACCGTAGACCGGCGTCTAGAAGCGCCTGCAGCATTCCGGTTGCGGAAAGCGCCGTGTAGAGGTCGCCGTGCCCCGCGGGACACCATTCCAGACCGGGGTCGGCAGGCCACGATACCGGCTGGTAGTCGTCGGCCCGAAGCTTCGGCTCGCGGCCCTGCAGGAAGTCCAATGAAACGGCCGGGTCCTTGAGGGTCGGGTAACGACCTAGCAGATCGAGTGTGGGGGAGCGGGTAATTGCCGAATTCATGAGCAGCAACGGGAGACGCGCTTGGTGATGCTCTCGCAGAGCCAAGACCTGAGTAGCCAGAATGTCCAGGAAGCTACGGCCATTCTTGACCGGCAACAACGACTTCGGCCCGGACAGGCCCATACTCGTGCCGAGCCCGCCATTGAGCTTCACGACGACGAGACGATCGAGCACGAATCGTGCTTGGGCGGCGGTGGGTTCCGAAAGGTCGTCGAGAGAATCGAGGTTGTCGAGCGGCTCGAGCGAATCTCCCGGCAGCCTGCCTGCCTGAGGGTGTGCAAGCTGCTCGAGGCGCCGAGCTAAGGCGGCCAGTTCGGCCGGACGGGCGCCGCCAGCCTCCGCCTTGGCCAACGTTGCCGTGATGTAGTCGGTCATGTGGTCGCCCAGCCTGCCCTTCGGATGCACGGCTATGCCGCTTTGGCCTCGCTTGACAAACATTGAAGCGTAACGACTTCGTGATCTTGGACTTGTAGCCCTGGGGCGACGATAAGGCTCAATATCATCCGCAGACGATCTCAGCGAGGCGGATCCTTTAAGCCGAGAGTCCCTGCGGCCCAGGCCGTTTAGGCTGTATCGCTCGTCGCAGGCTCAGCGTCAGCAGGATCACGACGGCGACGGGCAGCACCCACCAGCCGGGGATGGATGTCGCTGTCGAGAGCGCGTAGGTGAGCGCGAGCGCTACGACAACGCCGACTGCGACTCGCCAATCATCACCAACGACGAAGTCGTACCAGAACGCGCCGAACTGGCGTAGCCACGCGATCACGATCCGGCCCCCGCTACCGAGGCCTGCGGTGCCACGGTGCGCTTGGGCGGGCTGGTCCGACGGAGCAGGACGACCAGCCCGATGGCGAGGACAGCGACACCGGCGACGACCACTGGAAGCGACGTGTCGCCGTGGGGCCACTCGGCGCCGGCACCCTCTGCGCCCCAGAACGTCCCAAAGCCGGTCAGGAGGACGCCAACGGTGAACTTCATCCCGTTCTCTGGCACCCGAGCCAACGGTGCGCGCACTGCCAGGCCGGCTCCGGCGACGATGACGACGGCGGATGCTGCGGCGAGGACGGCGAGCGGCAGGTTGTGTTGGTTGCTCCCGAAGGTCAATGCGATGAACACGACCTCGAGCCCTTCCAAGAGGACCCCTTTGAAGGACAGCGTGAACGCGTACCAGTCGTTGACGCGACCACGGTGACGCGCTGGTGCGGCCAGCGCGGCATCCCGTTGGGTGCGGAAGATCGCGACTTCGTCGTGGAGCGACTTGTAGCCGCTAGCGCGCAGGATCGCCTTGCGAAGCCACTGCAGTCCGAACACGAGCAGCAAACCGCCGACGAACAGCCGAAGCGCCTGCAGCGGGATCGCGGTCAGCGCCGGTCCGAGCACGGTGACCGTGACTGCGAGCACCGCGAGCGCCGCGAAGACTCCTTGCCCTGCCGAGCGCCAGTCCTTGCGACCCGTACCGGCCGCTAACACGATCGTTACGGCCTCGACCGCTTCGACCGCGCACGCCAGAAACACGGCGATGAACAGTCCCCAGCCTTGCATGCACCTCTCCTGTAGTCGCGGTCCGCTCGACAGTAGCTCGCTGATTGCCGGCAGCGGCGGGTATGAGCGGTGCCGGGGTGCTAATCGCCTCAAAGGCCCCGTTGGACCACGCTGATTACGGTGGTGACGGCGCGTTCGATCTCATCGTCCGGAATGTCGCGTAAGGGCCCGTCGACGAGCAATGTCGACAGTCCGTGGACTGCCGACCAGGCGGCGTATTCGGCGCCCGGGCGACGCTCGGGTGGCAGTGCTCCTACGACGACCAGCTCGTCGAGGCGCGCGACAAGCACGTTATAGGGGTTCAGTGGGTCCGGATCGTCACGGCGGGCAGTCACTGATGATTGGTCATGGGGAACCGCGCCGACGAACGCGGTGCGGAACCAGCCGGGCTGACTGATGGCGAACTCGATGTACGCCCGCCCGATCGCCCCGAGCTTGGCCCAGGCGCGCCTGACCTTGCTGCCCGTCGTCACGCCGGAGATGCGCTCGGTCATGAGTAGTCCCAGCTGCCGCATACATCGCGCGCTGACGGCGGCCAGCAGATCCTCGTGATCGGCGAAGTGGCGATAAGCAGCGTTGTGCGACACGTTTGCCTCGCGAGATACAGCACGTAAGACCACCGCGGCCGGGCCGCCGGTGCGAGCGAGCTCAGTGCCGGCGTCGATCAGGGTTTCTCGCAGGTTGCCGTGGTGGTACGGGCGACTCGCCCCGAGCTCTCCTCGATTTCCATGTTGACAGTGTCCACAATCGATGGCATGCTCGTCAATGTTGACGTCGTCAACATACGCTGGAAGCTGGCAGGGAGACACCATGACTCAGCTAAGCGGTCGACGTAGGTATCGCGGTCCTCGCCACGGTCTGCCTCGCAGCATTCGCGATCAACCTCGACACCACGATCGTCAACGTCGCCCTGCCGGACCTGGGCCGGGAGCTGCGGCGCGACCACCCGGGACCTCCAGTGGATCGTTGACGGCTATAACCTCGCGTTCGCCGCGTTGGTGCTGACCGCCGGCTCGCTCGGCGACCGGTTCGGCCGTCGGCCCGCGCTGCTGGTCGGGCTGGGCGGGTTCGCTGCCGCCAGCGCCATCGGAGCGCCTCGTCGGGTCGGCGGACGCGCTGATCGCGGTTCGCTTCACGATGGGTGCGTTCGCCGCCCTGATCTTCCCGACGACGCTGTCGATCATCACCAACGCCTTCCCCGAGCGCCGGGAGCGGGCCAAGGCGATCGGCATCTGGGGGGCCGTCACCGGCTTCGGTGTCGCGGTCGGCCCGGTAACCGGCGGCCTGCTGCTCGCCCACTACTGCTGGCCGTCGTCTTCCTCGCCCTCGTACCGGTC
Organism: uncultured Actinomycetota bacterium; assembly: GCA_963748415.1. GTDB lineage: Bacteria > Actinomycetota > Actinomycetes > Mycobacteriales > Jatrophihabitantaceae > CAVVJA01. The sequence continues at coordinate 105,667 of CAVVJA010000022.1, forward strand.
GCCGTCGTCGCGCTGGTCGCCGCGTTTGTTCTGGTGCCGGAATCCCGCGATCCCGGCCAGGCCCGGCTCGACCTGCCCGGGCCTCGTCGTCTCGTCGGCCGCCGTCGGCCTGCTCGTCTACACGATCATCGAGGCGCCCCGAGCGCGGCTGGAGGATCCGCGTCACGCTGGCCGGCTTCGCCGCCACCGCCGTCCTCGCGGTCGCGTTCGTCGCGATCGAGCGCCGCCGACGCGCACCCGATGATCGACGTCTCGCTGTTCCGCACGCCGGCCTTCTCGGCCGCCAGCGGCTCGGTGACCGTCGCGTTCTTCGCGCTGTTCGGCTTCATCTTCCTGGTCACGCAGTACTTCCAGTTCATCCGCGGCTACGGGACGCTCGTCTACCGGCGTGCGGATCCTGCCGGTCGCGATCACGATCGCGCTCGGGTCGGTGGTCGGCGTCGCGCTCGCCGGCCGGCTCGGCACCCGCGCGGTCGTTGTCACCGGCCTGCTGCTGCTCGGCAGCGCGTTCGCGCTGGATCGCGCTGTCGCCCGACGTTCATGCCGTACGGCGAGATCGTCGGGCAGATGGTGCTCATGGGCCTCGGCCTCGGCCTGACCACGGCGCCGGCGACCGAATCGATCCTCAGCGTGCTGCCGCCGGCGAAGGCCGGCGTCGGGTCGGCCGTCAACGACGCCACCCGCGAAGCCGGCGGCACGCTCGGCGTCGCCGTGCTCGGCAGCATCTTCACCTCCATGTACGCCAGCCACATCGCGGCTAGCTCGTTCGCCACGCTGCCGACTTCGCTCGGCAGGGCCTCGCAGGAGTCGGTCGCAGCCGCCATCGGCACGATCGGCCAGACCAGCGGCTCAACTCGTGAGGAACTGCTCAGCGCACTGCATTCGTCGTTCATGTCCGGGTTCCATGTGGCTTGCCTGGTCGCCGCTGCCATCTGCCTCGTCGGCGCGACGGGCGCGCTCGCCCTGCCCGGTCGCGCCCGGCGCGCCGCGACCGTCAGCGAGCTACCGCAGCTACCGCAGTTGGAGTCGGCCAACGCCTGACGCCGATCACGATCTTCAGCCAGAGAGCGGCGGACCACCCGCTCTCTGGGTGGATCGTTCGGTCTGGATCGTACGGTTGGCCGGGTCTCAGGCCTGGGCTATGGTCGCCAGGCGAGTCGTGTCCTCCGGGCTCGTTCCTGACGGCCGGTCCGCCAGGATGTCGCGGACGTAAGCGATCGAGCGGAACGTTGGCTGGCCTTCCAGGCCGAGGAAGGCTCCAAGGTCACGATCGAATTCGGGTGCTCTGCGGTAGCCCAACCGGTCGAAGAGTGCCACCGCCGTCGTCATGAAGCTCGCGGTGTCCAGCGCGAATACCGGTGCGCCATGGTGCCGGGCCTCGGATTGCCATTCTTGAGGTGATCGTCAAAGACCGTCCCTACGCCGAGGTAGCCGCCCAATTGGACGTCAACATCCGGACACTTCGCACCCGCGTGCACTACGGGCTCCGCCAGCTCCGCACGATCGTGCCCGGAGCCACATCGGCGAGAGCCGTCGCGCTGGCCTGAGCGCAGGCGACAGCGGCCGCCAGCGGCCCGGCCTGATCAGCCTCGGCTACGGTTTGCCGAAAAGCGCCATGAGTGAGGAGATCGGTGTGGCCCTCCCGCAATCCGGCATTTTCGCGCTGGGCAACCTGTCGCACAGCTACCTCGAATTCGATCTTCTCGCCGGCGTCGAACCAGCGGCTCTGGTCACCGCGGTTGCCAGCCTGACCGAGCCGCGGACGACGATGGGTGGAGTCAACCTCGTCACGGCCTTCCGACCCGAACTGTGGTCCGCGGTCGCTCCCTCGTCGGCGCCGACAGAAGTCACCGGCTTTGCCTCGCCGGTGGTCGCAGCCGACGGCTACGCCATGCCCGCTACCCAGCACGACCTGGCCCTCTGGATCGCGGGCGGCGCGTACGACGTGGTATTCGACGCCGCCATCGGCATGATCGCCGCGCTGAGCCAGACCGTCGCGCTGGTCGATGAGACCGTGGGTTGGTCCTATCACCGGGATCTGGACCTCACCGGCTTCATCGACGGTACGAAGAACCAGCCACTGTCGGTCGCCCCGAAGACGGTCCTCGTCCCGGCAGGGGCTCCGGGAGCTGGTGGCTCGGTGTTGCTGCTGCAGAAATGGGTCCATGACGGGGCCGCGTGGACCTCGCTGGACGTCAAGAGGCAGGAACAGGTCATCGGACGGACGAAGATCGATAGCGTGGAACTGGTCGATCGTCCCGAGACATCACATGTCGCCCGAACTGACCAGGATGACTTTGGCCAGATATTTCGCCGCAATACGGCGTTCGGCTCGGTACGGGAACATGGCACCATGTTCGTCGGCTTCAGCGCCGAGCAGCGGTACCTCGCCGTGATGCTCGAGAGCATGGCCGGCTTGACCAACGGTGTCCGAGATGAACTCACTCGATACAGTCGGCCGGTCACCGGCGCCTACTACTTCGTACCGTCACTCGACGATCTGGCCGCCTTCGCCTCGACCTCCGTCACCTAGCCGCGAGTCTCCGGTGTGCGAGAATGTCACGTGCGGGACAAGCCGGAGCGCGTGGCGTCACGAAGTGGCGGTCGGTGACAGCCGGGGTAGCGCAGGAGTCGGCCGCCGGAGAGCGATCACAGGCAGGCTGTGCCCGAGACCACTCTATGCAGGCTGTGCGGTACGGAGAACGCGCGCAACGCCACAATGTGCGCTTGGTGTGAAACCAGCCTGACCGATCCGTTCCGCAATGCGAGAAAGCGTCACGCCGACGCGCGTCCGATGATGGTGGACTCGCGTCGGTCGAGCGACGCGATCCCCTACGGGGCCGACAATTCGATCGACCGCTGGTTGGCCGCAATCGGGAACGTCTTGGTCATTTCCACGTTGGTCGGCATCCTGGTCGCGTGTCCCATAGCGGTCACCCTCCTGCTGCACAAGCAAGAAGCGGTGGATAAGGCGGGTGCGTACTACTCAGGTCCGTCGTCGCATCCGACCAGCGAGTTTCCGCGCTACGGCGCGTTGAGCATCATTCCTTCGCTCGCCTTCGCGCTCACCATCTACTTGCTGTTCCGATGGGTAACCCGCAAGCGAAACGACGACCACTGGTAGAAATGTTGATGATCTTGGACTTGTCGTCGCTCCAGAGCGATGACTCCAAGATCACGAGAAGGACCATGCGTCGAGCCGGCGAGTGCGCTGATCAAATACCCCGCTAATCCGATCATCTCTGTTGTTCCGGTAGACTTAGCCGAAGACACTCCCGGAGGGATACCGGTGGACTGGACGCTGGCGATCGGGGCGCTGTGTGTTGGCATCGTCGTGGGTCTGACCGGCATGGGCGGCGGTGCGTTGATGACGCCGATGCTGGTGCTGTTCTTCGGGGTATCCCCGCTGGCTGCGGTATCCAGCGACCTCGTTGCCAGCGCCGTGATGAAGCCGGTCGGGTCGGCCGTTCATCTCCGCAACCGCACTGTGCGCATGGACCTCGTGCGATGGCTCTGCGTCGGGTCGGTTCCGGCCGCTTTCGCGGGCGTTCTCGTCGCGAAGGCCCTAGGCCGGAGTGCCGGGATCGAGGTGTTCCTCCAGAGAGCACTCGGCGTTGCCTTGATCGTCGCGGCGACTGGGCTGTTCGTGCGCGCCTATCTGCGCCTCGCCGAACGGGCCCGGCATCGCGACGGTCGGCGACAGGCCGATCCGATCGGTCCTCCGGTGATCGACGTCCGCCCGCTACCGACCATCGCGATCGGTGCGATCGGCGGACTCGTCGTCGGCATCACGTCCGTGGGTTCGGGTTCGCTGATCATCATCGCGCTCATGCTGCTGTACCCAACTCTTCGCGCGAGCGAGCTCGTAGGCACGGACCTCGTCCAGGCGGTGCCGCTCGTGGCCTCGGCGGCGATCGGCCATCTGATCTTCGGCGACTTCCAGCTCAGCATCACCTCGGCGCTCCTGGTCGGCTCGATTCCGGGGGCGTACATCGGCGCCAAGCTGTCGACCCGGCTAAGTGGTGCCCTGATCCGGCGGGCACTCGCCTTCGTGCTGCTCGCCTCTGCCCTGAAGCTGCTGGGCGTCGGCACGGCCCTCACGGCAGCGCTGCTCCTCGCCGTGGCGGTTCTCGCCGGACCGTTGTGGATGCTGCTCCGCAAACGCCACGGCTTCCCCGCTCTGCCACGCCACGAGCCGGCCGTGCAGGCGGCACAGCTCGACCAGGTGGCTGCGTAGCCACCCGGCGCCGTAGGTTGGCGCAGCCGACATGCGCCAAGCGTGGAACGGTGGCGATGGGTCAACCCGTCAGATAGGTGTGCGTGGTCGTTTGGCAGCCGTCCTCTCGCTCCTAGCAGCGGTCGTCGCCGGCTGCGCCGAGGTCACTGGTCCTGGGCACGAGGCATCAAGCTCCGCGAGTGGAGCACCATCGAGCGCAACCCCGTCGAGCGACAGCAGGTCGGCCGTTCTGGCCGCCGCGAGGATGTGGGCATCGTTCTCAGCCGCCACCAGTCCTCGGCCGATCATCCTGCTCAGCCCAGAAGCCCTGGGACCGCAAGCCTTTCCCGACGGCGACAGGAAGGTGGCCTTTGCCGAGGGCCGAGTCCAACTGGCGACCTCGCTGCCGCCCGGTCCGAGCGTCCGCGATGGCTATCCGTTGCTGACCGCCAGGCAGGCGTTCGAGCAACTCAGGTCAGCCAACAAGGGGATGGCCAAGGGCTCGCCGACGAGCGCGACGGTGTTCGTTACTGCTATCGCGCTCACCGACTACAACTTCCCCACTGACCGTGGAACCCACTCGTTGCCGGCCTGGCGGATGCACCTGCGCGACGTGACTGGCGACATCTATGTCCTCGCGGTGTCACCCAGTGCGCGGTATGAGCTCCCGAGTGAAGCGGGAATGTACGACGCCGGACGTGCTGTGCCGAGCGCGGACGGACGCCGATTGACGATCAACTTCATCGCGCATCACGACTCCACCGGTCCTTGCGATCCCGGATACAGCAGCAGCCTGCGAGTGGCCCAGACGCCGACGGCGATCGTGCTGGCCGTAATCATTGCGTTCGAGGCGCAGACACCGGCCCCGAACGTAGCGTGTCCCGCGTCGGGCGCGTCAGCCGTCGTGCCGGCACCGCCAATCCCGGGTGCACCTGGCACCCGCACTATTACGCTGGCGGACCCGCTCGGCGGCCGCGTCGTGGTCGACGATCGCGGCACTCCCTACGTCGTCAGTGCTCACTGATCCAGGTATCGTCACGCGACGGCTCGCACCACGATTCGGTGACTGGAGGCGCTTTGCCGACGATACGGCTCGCCGTCTCGCATTCAGACGGCGTCTGGAGGCCGTCGACTAGCATATGGACTCGCCTACGTGGTTCCACGGCGACTAGACGTCGCGTTGCGACAGATCGGAAGCCATCGGAGGAGGCGTGACAAAGTTGTCGCCGGACGCGACCTTGCGGCAAGGTGGGGACCTGCGCGGTCTCTCTGCCGATCGCGCCTATTTGGATTCAGGTACCTGCGTCAACCGGTACGGCCCACCGCCCAGCGTTGCGGCCGCATTGCGGGAACTTGACATCACTCGCCTGCGCCCTCACCCGTACGACGCCGAACAGATGTTCGCCTCCGCTTACGCGGAATATCTTGGCGTGCGGCCCGAGGAGCTGGTTGCTGGTCGCGGGATTACCGAGTTCATTCGCCTCCTCGGGCGGTTGCTGCCGGCTGACCGCGTCGCCGTCGTCGTTCCGGACTACACCGATAGCATTCGGTCGTTCGGTAACCACCTGGCCGCTGCGACCGGTGCGAGCGACACACCGGCCACCCGGTTGGCGCGAATCGCCGAGGGCATGGCGAACTACGACTACGTAGTGATTTCCAATCCGAATAATCCGCTGGGAATCTATATCCAGGCTGACGACCTGACCGCCGTGTGCCGCGCACATGCTCGCTCGACGCTCATCGTCGATGAGGCGTACATCGACTTCACGACTGACGGTGTGCGGCAATCGATGATCTTCGCTGGCGTGCCCAATGTCGTTGTGCTGCAGTCACCGAACAAGCTGTTCGGCATCGCGGGGACCAGGACCGGTGCGCTGTGGAGCGGAAGTTCGGCTCTGCGCGAGCGCATCTCGGCGGAGCGGCTGAACTGGCCAATATCGTATCTGGACGCCTTGGTGTCCAGCTCGGCGTTGCGGTCGCCGGAATGGGTCGCCATGACGAGGAACCGCCTGCTTACGACGGCCACCGAGATGGAGGTTCTGCTGCAGAAGAGATTCGCTGGGGTGGTAACGGACGTGCCCGTGCACTACCGCTTCGTGGCTACTGATGACGCGATCGACGTGCATGCCGGGCTGGCCGATGCCGGGATCGCCGTGCGGGTTTTCTCCAAGAAGCAGCGAGGACGAGTCACTGGCCTCCGGATTACCGCGCCGAGGGACGACGAGTTCCACCAGCTGGCCGCGGCATTGAGCGGATGACGCAGCCGGGTGCCAGGCAGTCGCGTCCGCAGAGTAGCGATGCGCCACTGACCCGGACGGCGCGTCACCATCTGCCGCGCCTCATCGCCGCTATCGCCGCGGGCAAAGGCGTCGCGAGGACTTCCCGGTTGCTCGGGCGAGGCGGTGGCGCGTCGCTTCCGGGCATGGTCGCGCGGCGAATCGACCCCCAAGTACTTGCCCGCCTCGTCGCGGCGCAGTCGGTCCGCGCCGTGGGCGTGACTGGGAGCAACGGCAAGACGACGACCTCGCGCTTGGCCGCTGCCCTGCTGCGAGGAGAAGGGCACGCCGTAGCCCACAACTCCGCTGGGGCAAACCTCATTCAGGGGGTCACATCCCTCGCGGTGAACGCGGCGACTGTCTCGGGAACGCTGCCGATCGATATCTTCCTGGCCGAAGTGGACGAGGGCGCGCTCCTCCAGGTGGCTCCGGAGATGTCCCTGGAAGTGCTCGTCGTTACGTCGCTGTTCCGCGACCAGCTCGACCGTTTCGGCGAGATCTACGCTCTGGCTGGCGCCATTGAGTCGGTCGCAGCGACTCTCGATCCGGAGGCCACAGTCGTCGTGAACGGCGACGACCCGATGGTCGCCGATATGGCCCATGACCGGATCGGGCGACGGCTGACCTTCGGCCTGGAGGTACCCGAGTCGTTCGACCGAATCAGCGGTGCAGCCGACAGCATTCGATGTCCGCGATGTCGAGGTGATCTCCGCTACGACCAGGTGTATCTGAGCCACCTCGGTTCCTACCGGTGCGACCAATGCGGGTATGGTCGGCCCTCCCTCGACGTCGCGGTCACGGAAATACGCGTACAAGGGCTACAGGCGACCGACTGCACCGTTCGCACCCCAGCGGGCGAGTATCAGTTGTCGATACCGCAAGCCGGTGTCCACGTCGCCTACAACGCGGCTGCGGCGCTGGCGATCTGCTACGCACTCAACATCCCCGTGCCCCACGCCTCGGCATCCTTGGCGTCGGTGCAACCCGCATTCGGCCGAATGGAACTCATCCATGCAGCCGGTTGCGACATGGTGGTCGTGTTCGCGAAGAACCCGACGTCGTTCAACACCACGTTGCGCACACTCGACCGGGCCGGTGAACCGCGACATCTGCTGACCGCGTTCAGTAACACTCTCGTCGACGGCGAAGACTTCGGCTGGCTATGGGATGTCGACCTCGAAAGTATCGCGGAGCGGTTGCAGCACGTTACGGTCTCTGGCTTGCGATGCGATGAGCTTGCGACCCGGTTGAAATACGCCGGCGTGCCCGCGGAACGGATGACCGTGGTACCGGATCGGCCGGCTGCCCTCGACCATGCGCTCGCGAGACTTCCAGCCGGTGAACGGCTGAGTATCGTCAGCGGCTATACGCCGACGATTGAGTTTCGGCAGGAGATGTTCCGGCGGGGTTGGGTGCAAAGGTACTGGCGCACATGACTGACTTTCCTACTTTGCGATTCGCCCACCTGTACCCGGCGCTGTTGAATGTAGCTGGCGATGGCGGCAATCTCATGGCGCTACGGCGCCGCGCCGCATGGCGAGGCATCCCGACGGAGACCATCGATGTCGGAATTGGCCAGCATCCGGACTTCACCCAATTCGACATCGTCCTCTTCCACGGCGGTCAGGACGTCGAAATGGGCATCGTAGCGAGCGATTTGCGTCACAAGGCGTCCTCCTTTCGCGAGGCGGCCGATGCCGGGATAACGATGCTCGCCGTATGTGCCGGCCTCCAGCTACTAGGCCACCGGTACATTCCATCCTCCGGACCCGCTCTCGACGGCGCGGCCGTCCTAGACCTCGAGACGCGAGGTGGCCCGCAGCGATTCATGCAACATGCCGCGTGCGACGTCACGTTTGGCGAGGACACGCAGACCGTGGTCGGCTTCGAGAATCACTCTGGCGTCACGGATCTGGGCCCGGGAGCACGACCGTTCGGCCGGGTACTCGCGGGCGCCGGGAACAACGGGCGCGATCAGTCCGAGGGCGCCATTCGAAATCGCGTTTTCGCCACGTACTTGCACGGGCCAGTGCTGCCGAAGAATCCGTGGTTGGCCGACCTACTGCTTGCACTCGCCCTCGAGCGTGCCGTCGGAACTCCGGTCAATCTCGACCCGCTCGACGATGCCATCGAGCAGCGGAATCATTCCGTCGCACTCCAGAAGGCAATGCGCAACCGGGGCCAGCGGACCGCCATTGAGCCGGCTCGACTCGGTCGAACCGTGAGCTGACCGCCCTCCCCCTCTGTCCGGCCAGCCGGCCGGGGCCGCAGGGTCTGGATGGCATCGACCTGGCTTAGGCCTGTTCCTCGCGGGACCCTAGATACGCTCGAAGTTGCGGGCCTTCTCCCAGTCAGTGACCGCGGAATCGAAGGCGGCGATTTCCACGCGGGCGGCATTCGCGTAATGCGCCACGACCTCGTCCCCGAACGCCTTTCGGGCGAGCGCGCTATTACGCCACAGGTCGGCCGCATCGCGAAGCGTCGTCGGAAGACGGTCCGCGGCCGCGGTGTATGCGTTTCCGTCGAATGCCGGCTCAAGAGGTAGCTGGTTGTCCACGCCGTGTAGGCCGGCGGCGATCATCGCTGCGGCGGCAAGGTATGGATTGACGTCCGCGCCAGGAATCCGGCACTCCACGCGAAGGCTTGGACCGTGCCCGACCACGCGGAAGGCGCAGGTGCGGTTGTCGATCCCCCACTTCAGCGTGGTCGGTGCGAAGGATCCGGATTGGTAGCGCTTGTACGAGTTGATGCTCGGCGCAAGGAATAGCGTGAGTTCAGGGAGCGCCGCGAGCTGGCCAGCCAAGAAATGTTCGAATACGGGCGAGAATCCGTAGGGCCGCTCGCCGGCGAAGACGGGCTGGCTATCCGGCGTACGCAGGGACATGTGAACGTGGCAGGAGCTGCCCTCCCGCTGGTCGAACTTGGCCATGAACGTCACCGCAGATCCGTACTGAGCCGCGATCTCCTTAGCGCCGTTCTTGTAGATCACATGATTGTCGCAGGTGCGCATCGCCTCGTCATACTTCAAAGCGATCTCGTACTGCCCCGGATTGCACTCACCCTTCGACGATTCCACGCGGATGCCGGCGTCGCGCATGCCCAGCCGGATCGCGCGAATCAGGGGCTCGACGCGGGAGCTGCCCAGGATCGAGTAGTCGACGTTGTACTGATTGGCGGGCTGCAGTCGGCGGTAGTCCTTGCGACCGGCTGACTCGTAGCTGTCCACGAACAAGAGAAATTCCAGCTCGTTGCCAAGCATGGCCTGCCAACCGCGTTCTGCCAGTCGAGCGGTCTGGTCCTGCAGAATTCGTCTTGGCGATTCGACTACCGGTTCTCCGGTCGGCCAGCGGACGTCGGCCAGCACTAACGCGGTACCCGGAAGCCACGGAATACGCCGCAGCGTGCTCAGGTCCGGTGTCAGAGCAAAGTCGCCGTAGCCGCGGTCCCAGGAGGAGATGGCGTAGCCGTCAACGGGGTTCATTTCGATATCTACGGCCAGCAGGTAGGTGCAGCTCTCGGCACCGTTGGGCAGTACCTCAGAGAGGAAGAACTCCGCGTCGTAGCGCTTGCCCTGCAATCGCCCCTGCATGTCGACCATTGCGAGTACGACGGTGTCAATGTCTCCAGCGTCGACGGAGTCGCGCAATCCAGCCATCGTTAGCGTCTTGCTGATCATCACCGCGCCTCTCAGCGATCACGTGGTCTACAACCGTACCGTTGAGTTAGTGACGGACGGCCGCCGTACGCCGGTGAGGTGCCGCAAGCTATACGCCGCCGATGAGCGCCGACCAGCCGGAGTGAGTCACGGCCGCAACAGGGATCTGCATCCGATGGCCGGATCCGGTGGTCGGACGGAGTGCGGTGAGGCATCACGCTAGGTGATCGCCTCTGCGCGAGTGGTGCGTTGCAGTGCACGGCACATCCGTGTTGGTCGGCCAGCCGTAGCGCGCCGGTCGAAAAGAGGCGCGAGATTCGTCGCTGCGCCTTGATCGCGTGTCGCGCACTGTTGGCGGTGAATCGGCGCATGATGTGCCTGACACAGGACCCGTGTCAGAACGTCGAGTGGAGGCGCCGTGTTCAAGAGCCTGGTGTTCGGTGTCATCTTCTTTCTGGTCGCCACATTTCCGGCGACGTGGTTGCTGATGCTCTTTGCCGGCAACGTCGGGCTCCACCAGTCCTACTGGGGCACGCTGCCGCTCGGGATTCTTGTGTCGGTATTGCTGGCGGGGGTGACCAAGCCAGACGTGGCAGTCATTCGACGCGAGCCCCTGTGATGGGCGGTAGTCGGGCGGCGTGATTTGGCATGGCGTCTGTCGCCGCCCGGGAGTTGATCTTTGAGTTGATGCCAAATAAGTGAGGTTAACTCCGAGATCATCACCAGTTCCGCCTTCGTGCTAGTGACCGCAGTGCGAGATCATCGAGCAAGCGCACGGTACATTACTGGCGGATGAATTTTTAGCGAACATTCGGCGTATCCACCGCGATGGGGGATAGGGCCGAGCTTCGCCAGGCCGGCGTTCATCCGAAACGGACGATGCATCGCTTGGCTGATGTTGTCATTCTGATCAACGGGCGGGGATTCCGTGGCGGCGGTGGGGACCGTACCTGAGTGAACGGCAATGGGGGACCGGTACGCGAGGACCACAGCCAGGGCGGTGATGCCTGGACGTACTTTTCGCATGATCAAGCACGCTTCCGCAGCTATCGGTGGGGCGAGGACGGCCTGGCCGGTATTAGCGATGACCGGAAATTGCTGTGCCTCAGCCTCGCCCTGTGGAATGGTCGCAATCCGATACTGAAAGAGCGCTTGTTCGGCCTAACCAATGCTGAGGGCAACCACGGCGGGGATGTCAAGGAGTACTTCTTCTACCTCGACGCAACGCCGAGCTCCTCCTATCTGAAGATGCTCTACAAGTACCCGCAGGCCGAATTTCTCTACACCGACTTGGTAGCGACGAACCGGTTGGTGAGCGAGTGAGCATCGTGCCGAGCGCTTGCGCGAGAAGGTTATGAGATGAGCGACTGGCCCGGGCAACCGGTGATCTATGAGATCAACACGGCAGTGTGGTTAACCGAGCTGTCCGAGGCCGCTGGGCGGCGACTGACCTTGGCCGACGTCTCGGCGGCTGCCTGGGACGATGTGACGCCGGCCGGTGTCGATGCGGTTTGGTTGATGGGGTATGGGAACGAAGCCCGGCTGGCCTCGCGCTGGCGATGGCGAACCCGGAACTGCCAGCGTCGTTCCGGGGGGCGCTGCCCGACTTGACCGGCTCGGATGTCATCGGGTCACCGTATTGCGTGCGCAACTACGTCGTCGACGCCGCCTTCGGTGGCCCCGACGCCTTAGCCGCAGCTCGCACCGCGCTCCGCGACCGAGGGGTGCGGCTGCTCCTTGACTACGTGCCCAACCATGTCGCCCCGGACCACCCGTGGGTGAGCGACAATGCCGAGTTGTTCGTGCAGGGCGACGACGACGACATCCGATCGGATCCCGCCGGCTGGATTCGTGCGGGGAGCCACATACTGGCTCGCGGTCGCGATCCTTACTTCCCGCCATGGCCGGACGTCGTGCAGCTCAACGCGTTCTCGCCGGCGCTGCGGGCTACCACGGCTGAGATATTGGCCGAGATAGCTGCCCAATGTGACGGTATCCGCTGCGACATGGCGATGCTGTTGACCAACAAGGTCTTTGGCAAGACGTGGGCGGGTCGAGCAGGCGCGGAGCCGGAGCACGAATTCTGGCCCGAAGTATTCGCAACTATGCGCGCTCGCCACCCGGACACGGTGCTGATCGCCGAAGCCTATTGGGACATGGAGTGGGACCTGCAACAAGACGGGTTCGACTTCTGTTATGACAAACGGCTCTACGACCGAATCGTGAGTGGAGACGCTAGCGCGGTCCGCGACCACTTGCGCGCCGACTTGAGTTACCAGCGTCGGCTGGTGCGGTTCCTGGAGAACCACGACGAGCCCCGCATTGCCAGCCGAATGCCACCCGTAGCCCAGCCTGCAGCGGCGGTCGCGATCGCCACGTTGCCCGGTGCGACACTGTGGCACGAAGGGCAATTCGAGGGTCGGCGCGTTCGGCCACCGGTCTTCCTTTCCCGTCGCCCGGACGAGATGGCCAACGTCGAGCTGGCCGAGTGGTACGGACGCCTACTGGCTGCAGTTGATCAAGACCGCGTGCGTTCCGGCGAATGGCGGCTGCTCGAGACCGAAGGCTGGCCGGACAACCAGTCCTGCCGCAACCTTCTCTCCTGGTTGTGGAGCGGCGCGGACGGCGGCGACGGACATCTGGTGGTGATCAACCTGTCCGGGCAGCCGGCACAAGGGCGCGTCCGGTTGGACTGGCCGAGACTGGACGGCCGAAGTTGGCATTTGGTGGACCTGGTGCAGGACGTTTCCATCGATCGGGACGGCACGCAGGCCAGCGCCGGGCTGTTCGTCGACTTGGGCGTGTGGCAGTTCAGCTTGCTGGCGATCCGGGAATCGAGCGGCCTGCGCTGAAGACCGGCCTTAGCCACGCGGCACAAGATCAGGGCGCCCAGATGGCCGTAATAGGACGGGCCTCGATCGCCTGCCCGAAGGCAGGGAGGCCGAAGCTGGCAAGCAAGCTCCGCAGCATCCCGTAGTGATCGGTCCGAACGGCTGACGAGCCCGGCCGAACGTGGGCGCCAGCGAAGATAGTAGGAATCCGGTTGCCGTGCCCCTCGTCGTCTTCGTCCGCGGTCACGATCAACAAACTGTCGTGCCCGGCCGCCCAGCGGGCATAGTCGCCCAGGTGCGTTTGCAACCATTGATCGCCCTGGCTGATCGACCCGTCGTGCATGTCGTGATCGAGGTTCGGCACGACGAAGCTCACGTCGGGCAGATGACCGAAGTTTGATGGAAAAGCTGACATCGGCTGGTTGACAGAGGCGGGCAGCGCGGGGAAGTCGACCCACGGATTATGTTTGCGAGCGTACGGTCCGCTGCTGCAGCCGGTAAACCCGACCGATGGCAGGCTGTCCGAGTAGCCAACGAAGGTCCGGCCGGCCGCCAGCAAGGCGCCGGCAAGATTCGGCCCGGTGTAATTGTGCGGGCAGGAGTCGTCCGTCAGTTGTTGCGTCGAGCCCGAGAACAGCGCTAGATAGTTGGGCTGGCTCGGATGGGTGATCGCATACGACTGAGACATGACTGCGCCGGACGCCGCCAACGCGTGTAGAAACGGTGCGTCACCCGCCTCGACGATCTCGCTATACGCGTGGTTCTCCAGGATGACAACGGTGATGTGTGCAAATCGGGGCACGCCACCCGGGCTGCGTGGGGAGGTCGGTGCCTCGCCAACCACGCCCGTACCAGCGGGCGCCGCGCGAGGGGCCGACGTTGACGCGGCCGGCGCTGCGGAACGTGGTAGCCGACTCTCCCCGCTGCACGCCGCGGCGAGCAGCAGCAGAGCCGCAGTGAGCAGCGCTATCCGGCGAAATGCGGCCACTCCTCATTCTGCGTCCGTCGGCCGTTAGGGCGTGCGATCGCGCCAACCACGGTGCTTCGTACATCGGGGCCGGCGGGCGACTGAGGCGGACTCAGTCACCCACCGACCCGTCTGTGACCCGGCTAGCAGTTAGGCCAACATCGATTAGCTGACCGCGACGATCTTGCCGAGCAGGCCGTGAGATTCCTCGTCGGGTCCGGCGCTGAACACGAGTTCGCCGTTCTTAGCGGCGTTCCCGTTGCCAAACATCAGAGCCCACAGTCCGTCAATGTCGATCGGCTTGCCATCGGTGCCCCGGAGCTGGCCCAGGTGGGTCCCAGTCTCCGGGTTGTACGCGTTGATGCGGCCGTCGCCAAAGTTGCCGACGAGCAGCGCGCCGCCGAATCGCCCGAAGCTGGCCGGTGCGAGCGCGAGCCCCCATGGCGAGTTCAGCTGGCCGCGCGTGACCAGCCGCGTCACGAGTGCCCCGTCGTTGGTGAACACGTCCACGAAACCGTTACCCTGACCAGCCACGTCGTCCTTCAGACCGCTGTCCTGTTTGGCGTAGCTGACATAGAGCTGTCCGGCCAGTTCTTGCACGTTGAACGGCGCGTAGCCTGCCGGAATCCGGGTATCCACGAACAACCCGCCGGGCAGCTCGACCGGGGTGAACGTGTCGTCGTAGGCCTCGACCCGGCCCGACCGGAAGTTGGCCGCGTACAGGTAGGTGTGGCCGTCCGAGGCCACCCCCATGGCGAGGCCCTTGTACACCGCGTTGGCACCATTCTTCACCGCGACCTCGGTCACCGTGGACGGCCCCGGGCCGGTGGCTCCAACGCCGGGATTCCAGCCGTCGATCCCACCATTCTCCGAGGCGAAGATGAAGACCGCCCGAGCCGAGTGGCCAGCCGCATCGTGCACGACAAATCCATTCGGGTCGGTGTCAGAGTTGAACACCTGACCGGTCGGGGCTCCGGACGTGACATCGATGCCGTTGGGGAACGTGGGGACCTTCGTCACCGTCGTCGCGCTGGCCCCGGCGTACAGGGTTGTCTTGTCCGTACCATTGTCGGACACCCATAGCGGTGAACCCGGCACCGCATCGGTTCCAGGCGAGGCCGACAGGCCCCAGGCGTTGACCAGGTCCGGGTCGGTCAACGGAGCAACACCCTGCTGGTCGGACACCATATTGATCTGCTGGTAACTTCCACCGGGCGGCGAGGCGCCGGCCGACGCCGCCGCCAGGCCCAGGGCGGTCAGCGCCCCAGCCGTCAGGATTGCGGCGGCCTGCCACGCCCTGCGTCCCTTCGCCGATCGCGTCCGCGCCGCGCTGCGTGGTTGAGTCATCGGATTTCCTCCGGTCCCGGGCGCGTGACGCCAGCCCGCCTGGCGCAGCCACCCGTCCACAGACGACACGCACAGCTCGGCGGATCGGTTCAGCCACTATGCGGCGTGTCGCGTAGCGACATGCCTCAGCTAGGTTGCCGGGCAGCCACCCACGTCGGTCCGCCACCGGGCGTCGATGCCGAAGCGGCTCACCAGCTGGAAGGCTCCTTCACGAGGCAGGTAGACGCGAATCCAGCCATCATCGTTGACCACGCAAGCTGTGGGATCAGGTCGTTCGGTGCCCGGATCGATAACGGTCAGGTATGGCGACCACCGGATCTGGACGGCCGCCATGGCCGCATTGCTGGTGGCAAGCGTGACGCTGCTGTCCGCGACGGACAGCACCTGCGCCCCGGTAGCGAGCGGTGCCGCATCGGTGACCTCATAGAGCGTCCAATCCGTGCTGCCCCACACCGCCCGTAGGTAGGGGAGGCCAGCGCGGACCAGGCCACCTTCAGCAACGGCCGAGTAATCCAGGGGTGCCCTCGGGAGGGCCACCCACCCGACGGCGAGCTCGTGCAGCCAGGCGTGGTAGCTGTCGGCGGCCAACGATTTCGTGGAGTAGAACAACGGGTTGTACGCCCGGTCTGCCTGCCGATCCCAACCGCGTGCGAGCGCGAACGACGGAGCGAGATACGCCGACGCGCCGTGGCTTGCCGTGTCGATAGCCTCGACCCGCTCCCCGATCGCTTCCGGGCCGGCTGCGGCTTGAGAGCGGCGGATCGCGTCGGCGAGCGGCTGGTAGAAAGCGGCACGCGTCGACGGGTCGACGGATGTTTGTAGCTGTTCCACCAGATCCGCCATCGGCCAGATGGCGATTGCCGCGCCGACTGCAGCCAGCCATCGTCGGGACAACGTCGCATATCCCACGATCACCGGTACGGCGCACACCCAAGCTAGCCGAGTGATGTTCGTGCCAACCGCGCCCGGGAACACTAGGACGATCGGCATGGCCAGCAGGGCAAACACCGCTGAACGCCGAACGACGCGCGTCGGGCAGACGACTGCGACGACCGCGCAGGTGACCGCCGGTGGGATAAGGTCCAGCGCCGAGATCGGCATGACGCCGGTGCCTGGGAACAGGATCGCCATCATTCCGCCGAGCACGACGAGGACGCCTGCGCCGGTCACGGCCACCCGGCGACGTGCGGAATCCGACGAGATCACCGCAAGGAGGATCAGGCCGAGGAAGAGGCCGGCAAGCGGGCTGGCCAGGTACGCAGCGGCACCCAACCCGACACTGAGCAACTGCCGTCGACTTCTCACGGCCACAAGTGCCCAGGTCCCGATGGCGAGTCCAACCGCGAACGTAACCCGTCCGGCCACGAGGTCGGCAATCGACGCGATCGCAAATGCGACTGCTCCGGCTCGCGGGCGCGGAGCATCCCGCATGAGCATCGCTCCGCCCGCCGCACCGGCCACCACCGCGGCCACGCCGGTGACCTGGACGCCCAGGGTGGCCATCCAGGACGGCACCAGCACGCTGTAGCTCGGCAGTGACAGACCGCCGAACCATCCCGTCCACCACCCGACACTTCCGGCCCGGGCCGCGACCCCCGCTCGGGCGACTTGCGCCAGGAGGTCAGGCGCCGTGGGAGCCCAGATCAGGTAGCCGATGCACAACACGGCGGTGACAAGCAGTGGGACGCCCAGCGATCGCGCCGGAAGTCGTCGCATGGGCCGAGGAGTAAGGCGCACGCTCAGCATTGCGTTGAACAGGGGACCCTTCATCACGCTGGTGACATCAGCTCGATCGGCATCCGGTTAGGTGAGATTCGTCAAGTGCGCCTGTATTACCGAGCCTAGCGAACATGCGTAAGGGTCTGCGAATGAAATTCGCCGGGAGACTGGGCCTGAGTTCGAAAGGTGACGAAACGATCACTAGCAATTAGCTAGAAGGCAGCACATTTGATCGCGCCGCGGCAACCCGGATGACGGGAATGAGCGAGATGGGTGCCTGACCGAGCATGAGCATTTTCGCCAATCGGGAGAGCGGCGTGGTTGTTCCTGGGGAGAAGTCTGGGGCGGATCTTCCCCGGCGCCTCTTGTACCGGCCGCCGCGAGATGTGCCTAGTGAACCGACTCAGTGGCTTCCCCGTGGTAGAGGAAATCTGGCCCGAGCTTCGCTCGTGCCTCCTTACGTAGAAAGGGGCAAATTGTGCCCGCTTTTCCAGGAATTGCGCATGTCGCGGTCACCGTCAGCGATCTGGAGCAGAGCACCGCGTGGTATTCAGCGCTGTTCGGATCGGCTCCGGTCCTCGACGAGGACGAGCAGAACGGTGATTTCCACCACACGGTCTTCGCGCTCGACGGGGGACAGCTATTCGGCCTGCACACCCACCGGGAACCGAACGACGAGAAATTCGACGAGCGCCGACCCGGGCTCGATCACGTCTCGTTCGCGTGCCGCGACCGTAATGAACTCGCGGCGTGGGCGTCGCGGCTCGCCGAACTGGGCATTGCCCACCAGCGCATCAAGGATGCCAGCTACGGATCGGGCGTTTCGTTCCGAGACCCCGACGGGATCGCGCTGGAGTTCTTCGCTCCGCCAGCCTGACTAGGGCGTGTCCCGGACACTACGGCGCGCGGAGCGCGTCAGCCGGTGAGAGTCGAGCGGCGCGCGCCGCTGGGTAGGCGCCGGCCAAGACACCCACAGCGATGGCCGCACCGAGTCCGGCCAACGGTGCGGCCAGTGGGATCGTGACCGGGTTGCCGCCGACGTGCGCGACGACGGCGGGTACGAGGCAGCCAAGCGCCACGCCAAGGGTCCCTCCGATGACGGCAAGTGCGGCGGCCTCGAGCACGAACTGGGTCGCGACGTGACGGCCTCGCGCGCCGAGCGCCCGGCGCAGTCCGATCTCGCTCCGACGTTCGAGCACCGAGATCAGCATTATGTTGGCGATGCCAACCCCGCTGACCAAGAGTGTCACCGCGCCCAGTCCGAGGAACAGACTGACAAATGCCGTCCTGGCTGCGATCCGGGCGATGAGAATGTCAGATGGCCGGCGTACCTCGACGGCCTCGGGCTGGGCGGGCGAGGCCGTGAATGGCAGCACAGCGGCAACGGCGGCGACCTGGTCCGGGTCGGCTCGCAGATAGATCCGGGTCGGACGGTCGTCGAGCTTCAGCCGCGATACGGCAACCGGGAAACTGACGAGAACCGCGTCCTCGATCTCGGGCGCGACGGTCACCGGCGTGAGAATCCCGATGACGACGAAGTAGTTCCCACCGAGGTAGACCTGGGTCGCCGCGCTGAGCGCGCCTATGCCGAGATTCTGCGAAGCGCTGTAACCCAGGACGACCTCCGGATATCGCTGCGCCATCAAATCGAGGAAATGTCCGCGCAGCATCCTTGCGGACAGCGTCTCGAGGAGCGATGGCTCCGCCGCGAGCACCGAAATGCCACCGGTTTGGATCGCCGGAATGACGGCGCTGCGGCGCACAGTCGCTTGCTGAACAACCGATACGGCGGTCACCTCTCGCACTGGCGGCAGGGCCTTGATCATCTGCTCGGCAGTGGCTGGTAGCGGGGACGAATTCCCGGTGAACGTCTGACCGGCCGCCAGCGTCAGCAGGTTTCCTTCAGCGCCGAGTTGGGCGAGCAGATCTGCCTTCGCCGATGCCGCAATGCCGAGGACAGCGACGAGCGCGGCGATGGCGACCGCGATTCCCAGAGCGGACAGGGCGGAACGCACTCGCCGCGCTGGCAGACCCAGGACACCGAGTCCGAAAGCATCGCGGAGGCGCAGGCGGGAGCGCATCAACTTGTCCTGATGTCGCGAACGATTCGCCCGTCACGCAACCGCACGTCGCGGCGCATCGCGGCGGCAACCGCACTGTCATGAGTGATGACGATGACGGTCGTGCGTGGACCAGCGAGCCCGGCGATGAGGCGAATGATGTCTGCGCCGGTCGCCGAGTCGAGATTTCCCGTGGGCTCGTCGGCCAAGATGATCTCGGGATCACCCGCGATCGCCCGCGCGATCGCCGCCCGCTGCCGCTCGCCACCAGACAACCGAGTAGGACGGTGCATCATGCGCGATCCGAGCCCCACCCGTCGCAGCGCCGATGCGGCCGCGTCGCGTCGAGATCGCACAGACAGTCCGCGATAGATCAGGCCGGTGGCGACGTTGTCGAGGACGGTGAGGTGCTCGAGCAGGTGGAACTCCTGGAACACGAACCCGATCCGCCACGCCCGCAATCCGGACAGCTGCCGGTCGGGGATCCTTGACGTATCGGTGCCTCCTATTCGAATGGTGCCGGTGATGGGCATCTGTGTACACCTGGCCAATCGCCGTCAGGACCGGATCCTGATAGGTCGGGACGCCATGGCTGCGGATGCACTGGGCCGCAGCATGTAGCTGCGACACCCGGGTGGTGCTGTATTCGCCGTGGATGTCAGTGGTACTAGCGCCGGACAGGCTCGGGATTCTCGCGCTCGGATGCGTCGACGAGCACGCAGATATACCTAGGCGGCAGCAGCGAGAATCAACGCTCGTTTCATGACGACTCCATCGCAACGGTCTGCCTGGTCCGCGGCGCCGCGGCGCGTTTAGGTCTACGCGCCGGGACGTGACGCGAGCGGAACACCGAGTGTTAGCCGGATGTCATGCGATCGGGTGCACGATTGCGGTGTGCGAGTGCTCGTCGTGGAGGACCACGCTGCGTTGGCGGAACGCATCGGCGAGGGCCTGCGCGACGCGGGCATGGCCGTCGATGTCGTTTACGACGGGGCGGCCGCCCTCGAGAGCACAGCCACGGTCGACTACGACGTCGTCGTCCTCGACCGGGATCTCCCTCGAGTCCATGGTGACCGCGTGTGTCGGGCGCTGGTCCGCGAAGGAACTCGCAGCCGCATCCTCATGCTTACTGCAG
Source organism: uncultured Actinomycetota bacterium (assembly GCA_963748415.1). Lineage (GTDB taxonomy): Bacteria > Actinomycetota > Actinomycetes > Mycobacteriales > Jatrophihabitantaceae > CAVVJA01. The sequence continues at coordinate 125,873 of CAVVJA010000022.1, forward strand.
CAGGGGACGTGGACGACCGCATCGACGGGCTCGAACTCGGTGCCGACGACTATCTCGGCAAGCCGTTCGCCTTCGGAGAGCTGGTGGCCCGGATCCGGGCGCTGTGCCGGCGCGGGCCGGGCGTGCCACCGGTTGTGCACCGCGGGGATCTGGCCATGGACTGCGCCCGGCACCGAGTGACTCGAGGCGGCCTGCCGGTCGCCTTGACGCGCAAGGAATTCGGAGTGCTGGAGCGTCTTCTCATTACGGATGGCGCCACGGTAAGCGCCGAGGAGCTTCTCGAGCACGTGTGGGACGCGAACGCCGATCCGTTCAGCAACATTGTCGCCGTCACCATCGGTCGTCTGCGCCGCAAGCTCGGTGATCCGCCGCTCATCGAAACCGTTATCGGGGTCGGTTATCGGCTGTGACCCGACACCTGAGTGCGCGCTCGCGACTGACGCTTCTCTACACGTCGTTATTCGCGGCGGGCGGCATCGTTCTCGTCACGGTGACGTACCTGTTGTTGGCCAACAATCTGCGTACGACAACGCCGGCTCCGACACCCTCTCCGGACCCCAGACTCATCGCCGAATGCAATGGGTCTTCGCTCCCGAGCGCCAGCGAAGCGGCGAACCTCAAGGCGAAGTGCGCGGCCCTCTACGCCAACGCGGTCAAGGCCGGCGCCCATGCACAAGGGCAGACCGCGCTGCGCAATCTGCTCCTGTACTCCCTGATCACGTTTGCGGCTGTGACGGTGCTGGCGGCCGTCGCCGGCTGGCTGGTCGCTGGACGAATCCTGCGGCCCGTGCATCAGCTCACGGCGGCCGCGCGCGCGGCCAGCGAACAGGACCTGACGCATCGGCTCGCGTTGCAAGGCCGGCACGACGAGTTGCGGGAACTCGCCGACACGTTCGACGACATGCTGGACCGTCTCGACCGCGCATTCGCCAGCCAGCGCCAATTCATCGCCAACGCCAGCCACGAGCTGCGCACACCGCTCACCGTCATGCGAACGTCCGTCGACGTCGTGCTCGCCAAGCCGGCCCCGACGCCAGCCGAGCTCACCGGAATGGCCATCGAGGTCAGAATGGCGGTCGACCGCGCCGAGCTTCTCATCGACGCGCTGCTGACGCTGGCCCGCGTCGAGCGCGGCCGCTCGGTCTCCGATCCGCTCGACCTGGCCACAATCGCCGAGGATGCCCTCGAGAGCCGAACGGCGAACGGCTTGGTTATACGCCGAGTGCTGGAACCGGGGCCGGTTGGTGGAGACGGCGTGCTGCTCGAACGGCTCGTCGGCAACCTGCTCGACAACGCCGAGCAGTACAACGTTCCTGGTGGCAGCATCGCGATCAGCACTGCCGCTATCGATGACGCTGCAGTGTTACGGGTCGGCAACACGGGCCCCGTCGTCCCACCGGACCAGCTGGACCGACTGTTTCAGCCGTTCACGCGGCTGGACGATCGCACCCGTCACGACGGATTTGGCCTTGGTCTCGCCCTGGTTTCCTCTATCACGGCTGCGCACGGCGGAACGGTGTCCGCCGCCGCGGTTCCGACGGGTGGGCTGGACGTGACCGTCCGTCTGCCGCAACGGGCATCCGACGTTCCGAATCCGCTTGCACCGACCGAGGGGGCGCGGGCCGTAGTCAATGACGATCTTGGACATAACGGCGCCAGATAGGGCATTAAGTCCAAGATCACGTCCGTTAGCGTGATGTTGTAGGGTGCGACGTCGTCGGTATTTGCGCATAGAGCGCGTAAAGGAGGAATCGTGGCACGGGGCAGAAGCGCGACCGCGGTCGGGTTCACGTACTTCGCGGCCATCATGATGATGCTCAGCGGAGGGTTCGAGATCCTTCAAGGACTGTCCGCCATCATCAAGAAGCACTTCTACGTGGTCAACTCGGACTACATTTACAAGATCAATGTCACCGGCTGGGGATGGATTCATCTAATCCTCGGGGTGATTGTCTTGCTGGCGGGCATCGCGCTGCTGGGCGGCTCGTTGTGGGCTCGGATCGTCGGTATCGTCCTGGCGGCCCTGATAGCGCTTGCGAACTTCTTGTGGCTGCCCTACTACCCGGTGTGGGCCATCGTCCTCATCGCGGTGAACGTGGTCGTCATATGGGCGCTGGCGGCGCACGGCCGGGAAATCGCTGCCGAGCGATAGGCGACTGATCCGGGCCCAGCCAAACGCACCCCTGGCGGGTACGCGACTCCTGCGGCCGGCGGGTAGGAGTGTGAATCGCTCCGCAAAGCAAGCAGATTGGCATGTTGCCTGCGCTCGACCGGAGCAAGTTCGGGCGGGGCGGTTGTGTGCCGAACGACAAGGCTGGGTGGCACGTGCTCGACGGCGAGCCGGGCCCCGTTGACGTCGTCGGTTCTTGACCACGTCCACGGCCCGGGACCGTAGGGCCCGTGCATCACATCACGGGTAACTCCCGGGCCAACTCCTCGATCGACTGACGGAGCAAGAACGGTCCGATGAGGATCAGGACCTCCCAACGTTGATCGATCAGCGACTGGACCGCCCGGCGCTCTCCTCGGGTGGGAACGGCCGCGCTGGTCCGGCCGGCAGGAGAGGTCCTCGGCCGCGGCCAGAACGTGTCTGCGGTTGGCGTTCGCAACGCCGAGAACGCCGCGAGCCGTGCGGCGGGGCGCCAAAATTATCGTCTGAATTTCCGGCGCAGGCCGCTGGGGGACGATTAACAGATGGCTGACAGTGCCGCAATCGCGGAACCGGTACGGGTCGGTGTGGTAGGCGTCGGGCGCATCGGGACCTCCCACGCCGAACTGCTTGCCCGGCGGGTACCGGGTGCGCGCCTGCTTGCGGTCGCGGATCCACGTCCGGGCGCGGCCGATGCGGTTGCGTCGAGGCTAGGTTGCCGTGCCGTGGCGAGCCCCGCGCAGCTATTCGACGACTCCGACATCGAGGCGGTCGTGATCGCCGCATCTTCAGAGGCACACACCGAGCTGATCCTGGCCGCGACTGCTACCGGGAAGGCTGTCTTCTGCGAGAAACCGATGGGTCTCACCCTCGCCGACATCGACCAGGCGATCGAAGCGGCTCGGGCCGCTGGCGTTGCGCTTCAGGTCGGCTTCAACCGGCGGTTCTCCGCAGACTTCGCGTCGGCGCGTCAGCTTGTCGTCGATGACAGGATCGGCCGGCCTCAGCTGATCCGATCGGTCACGCGCGACCCGGGCCTGGCCAACCCAGGTGGAGTGCCGCTCTGGACCATCTTTCTGCAAACGCTGATCCATGATTTCGATACGCTGCTTTGGCTTAATCCGGGTGCGAACGCTACGACCGTCTACGCCTCGGCCGACGCACTGATCGCACCCGAGTTCAAAGACGCCGGCCTACTTGACACCGCCATCGTCGTGATCAAGTTCGACAACGGAGCGATCGCGACTGCCGAGGCCAGCTTCTGCGCGGTGTATGGCTACGACGTGCGCGGCGAGGTGTTCGGCTCGGCCGGCATGGCGACCATTGGCGATGTGGCTCGCAACTCGTTGCGATATCACAGCGGTGACGGCCGCCATGCCGACACCGTGCGCGGCGATGTCGAATTGTTCCGCGATGCCTACACCGCCGAGTTCGCAGAGTTCACTGACGCCGTCCGTGGCCGCCGCGAGCCAGCTGTGACCGGGAGAGACGCGCGCCGAGCCCTGGTGCTGGCCTTAGCCAGCATCGAGTCCGTCAGAACCGGCCTACCCGTCTCTGTCGGAACGATCGACCCGTCATGAGCGATAGTTACGGATTCGTGCTAGCAGTGTGTGCGGAAATGGTGTTTCGCGACGAGCCATTCGAGCGGCGCGTGCACATCATTCATGACCTCGGTTTCGCCGTAGAAATCTGGAATTGGACTACGAAGGACATAGCTGCGCTCGCGGCCACCGGTGCCCGATTCACGTCGATGACCGGCTACGTCGAGGGTGAGCTTGTTGATCCCGCCGGCGCGGAGGCGTTACTTCGCTCGGCCGAACGCTCGATTCCAGTGGCGCGGCGGTTGGGGACTCCGAATCTGAACCTGCACGGCACCGGGCTGGACGATCGTGGTCTGCCGGTCCGTCCGGTGGAGGTGGTCACCGGGCCAATGTGGCTCGCGGCCGAACGTACGCTCCGGCGGATAGCCGCCCTTGGTCAGCGGGAGGGCGTCGTGTTTACCATCGAGAATCTCAACACCCAGGTGGATCACCCCGGAACCCCATTCGCTCGGGCGGCAGACACTCGTGCCCTGGTCACGGCAGTTGACAGTCCGCACCTGCGAATGAACTTGGATCTCTACCACGCCCAGGTCGGCGAGGGCAATCTCATAGATCTGCTGCGCCGGAGCATCGACCATGTCGGCGAAGTACAAGTCGCCGATGTGCCCGGACGCGGCGAGCCAGGGACCGGCGAGATTAACTACCCAGCAGTTGCGGCCGCGCTGCACGCGAGCGGTTATGCGGGCGTCGTCGCCCTCGAAGCCTGGCCAGCTGATGACAGCAATGTCGCGCTGGAACGGTTCCGCGCGGCATTTACAGCGCGGTAACGTGCACGCTCGACGCTGAATCCAGCTGGGCCCCGCATGAAGCACCTGCGTCGGGCGCCGCCCACATCCGGTCAGACTGGCGCGCCGAACAGACCACGGGCTGCACTTGGTCCATTACGCGATCCCCACACGCTGGGATATGCTCCGGAGTCGGCTCAACAACGAGCCAGGGCCGACGACGGGCGTCGGCAAATGCAAAATTCAGTGGGCCAGCGCGTGACGGGGGAATCGACCCACAAATGAGAAGCTTCGCCGCCCGCCCTTTCGCGTGCGTCATCGTTGGGATATGCGTCGCCGGCCTCACGTTGGTTGTCATCATGCCTGGGGCGCAGGCAGATGCGAAGCCATGCGACAAGCCGACGAATGGGCAGAAGGTCGGTTGGCAGCGCGGTCATGGCCCGAAACACCCGACCACGAGACAGCGTGCGTGCGCGCCGACTCGCTCGGCGGCCCCACCGGCCGAGGTCTCGGTCTCGGGTAACGGAAATAGCGTGGCGTCATTGTCGGACGAGGCCGAGGCAGCAGCCGGGCCTACTTTGATACCGGTCCCGCTCGCGCGAACCGCCCTGACGGGGAGGGGTGAGCAGCCCAGCCCGCCGGCGGCTACGTCAGCGCTGCCCGCTCCTGCACCGGCCGGCGCGCCGACCACGGACGTTCAGGTCACGGCCCATTCGCCAGCCGCCATCGACGACTCGGTTGTCCTGGTGGGCGTCGTTGTCGGTTTCATCCTGGCCGTCTCGGGCGTCGTACTCGGCGCCGGCCGTCGCGGTGGCCGCCGGACGAACTGATCGGCACCCAGCCGCCATCGCGCCCTGGAAGGTAGTGTCCGCCCATGGATTGGACACTCGAGGTCGTCGTCCTGCCGGTCAGCGACATCGACCGATCGATCTCCTTCTACCGAGATCAGGTCGGCTTCCATCTCGATCACGACACTCGCAACGAGTTCATGCATGTTGTGCAGCTGACCCCACCGGGGTCGGGATGCTCGATCGTCTTCGGCGACCTGCCGGCGCAGCGGGCAATGGCTCCGGGGTCGATGAAGGGATTGCAGCTTGTCGTCGCGGATGCCGTCGTAGCGCGCGAGGAGTTGTTGGCTCGAGGCGTCGAAGCTAACGAAATCACCGTATTTGACGAGCGCGATGGCGGCACGTTCTTCGGATTCGACGATCCTGACGGCAACAGCTGGGCAGTTCAGCAGTTGAAGGTGCGCGCCGAGCAGCCGCTGATTCCAGTCGAGGCCCGCGGTCGGTTCGCCGACGGTTAGGGATCCCGAGCGGCCGTGTGGCCTGCCGTTGAATACCACTGACGGCCGTTGGCGCGCCGCCGAGCTTGTCGATATTGCCGGGCCGCCAAGCCGGTCCACGAGCCAGCGACGACTATCCCCACAACGATCTGAGCAACGCCAGTGCGATCGGCCGGATAGAGCCTGCCCTTGATATAGACGTCGACGAATCCTGCGCGCAGGGGGGCCTGGCCGGCGCGCCGTCGGAACTCCTCCTGCGCAGCGGTGAGTGGGCAATCAACCGGCGTGGCCACCATCAGCGCGGCCCAGAGTGCCGCGATGGCGTGCAGGAGGATGGTCCTCGGCCAACGCCAGGCGACGAATCCGCCGACGAGCAGATAGGCCAGATAGCCGAGATGCACGGCGACGACTCCGTCGCCGGACCACCGCCAGACCGTGCTCATGTCGGCCTTCGGCGAGGTACGCAACGTCGATAGGTTGGTGTTCTTGTCCCGAGGACCGCCGCCGGCGGCTGGACCGTGCCGGATGTGCGATTGCCATGCTCCAGCGATGGTCGATCAGTCCCCACGGCGGTTCTCCGAAGCCGAGTGGTCGGCAACCTGATGTCGGCCGCCTCGAACTCGAAACCAATTGTTCCACCTCGCTGGCGACCCGCGCAGCGGGCATTTCAACCCGTGCAGCCAGTCGAGTCACTCGCCAGGTGACCGCCCGCGTGATCGTTTGGTTAGCGCTTGCGGGCGATGGTAAGGCCGTCGTACGCGGTCAAGACCAGGACCTCGACCCGGTCGTCGGCGGCCACGAAGTCGTTGAAGTTCCGAAGCGCGGCGAGGTTCGTATCGGTCGGATCAGCATCAACGATCCGCCCACTCCAGAGCACATTGTCAGCAAGGAGCAAGCCGCCGGAGCGAATCCGTGGCACGAGCTCGCTCCAGTAGGCCAGGTATCCAGGTTTGTCGGCATCGATGAAGGCGAGGTCGATGTCGGCGGCCGTCGGCAGTGCGCGCAAGGTGTCGAGCGCGGGTGCAATGCGTAGCTCGATCCGGTCGGCCAGACCTGCCCGGTTCCACCCGTCCTGGGCAATCGAGGTCCATTCGACGCTGACGTCGCAGCACAGCAGCCATCCGTCGTCGGGTAGGCCGCGGGCGATGCACATGCTCGAATAGCCGGTGAACGTACCTACCTCGATGGCGCGCCGAGCTCCGATGAGCCTCGCCAGCATGGTCAGCAACTGGCCCTGATCGTCGCCGATCTGCATGCCAGCGGGATCACCGAGCGCCACGGTGTCGTCGTGCAATTTTCGCGCGACGTCGCCCGGGCGCCAGGTGCCGTGCTCGACTGCGTAGCGCCGGACTTCGTCAGTGACCAGGAAACTCCGCATGACGGTGAATCTAGTTGTCCCGCCACGCCCTAGTGGACCGGTCCTCCGTACTCCGCGGTCCAGGAAGTTTCGGGGTCGGCTCAGGGTCGGCACTGATGTCCTGCGTCCGTTCGGACAACGACGATGCGGATATGTATACGGAATGGCTCCAGTCATGATCGAGGTACGCGGCCTCTGCAAGCGATACGGTTCGACACTGGCCGTCGATGATCTTTCCTTCGACGTGCTGCCCGGACGCGTGACTGGATTCCTCGGCCCGAATGGAGCGGGTAAGTCCACGACGATGCGCATGATCCTCGGGCTGGATCATCCGAGCAGTGGCACCGTTCGGGTGCTTGGACAGCCGTATGCCCATCACCGGCGACCGCTGTTCGAGGTCGGCGCGGTCCTCGAATCCCGGGCTGTTCACGGGGGGCGCAGCTCCTTCAACCATCTGCTCTGCCTCGCGCAGAGCAACGGCATCGGGCGAGCCCGAGTCGACGAGGTGCTCGCCCTCGTCGGCCTGCACGATGTGGGACGTCGACGAGCCCGCGGATTGTCCCTCGGCATGGGTCAGCGCCTCGCCCTGGCTGCCGCGCTGCTCGGCAATCCGCGCGTGCTGCTCTGCGACGAGCCGGTCAACGGACTCGACCCGGAGGGCATCCACTGGATCCGTCACCTACTCCGCGACCTGGCCGCGCAGGGGCGCACGGTGTTCGTCTCCAGTCACCTGATGAGCGAGATGGCCCTGACCGCGGATCACCTCATTGTCGTCGGACGTGGCCGGCTCATCGCCGACGCCAGCGTGGCGGAGATCGTGGCCCAGTCCGCACCCGGATACGTGCTTGTGCGAACCCCGCATGTGGCCCGATTGGAGGCGTTGGTGCGCGGATCGGGTGGGACGTCCGTGCGCGCACCGGACGGATCGTTGGAGGTGAGCGGCCTCGCCGGTCCGAAGATTGGCGACCTGGCAGCCGAACACGGCATCCCCCTGCACGAGTTGTCTCCGCGGGAAGCCTCCTTGGAGGCCGCGTTCCTGGAGCTCACCGGTGACAGCGTTGACTTCCGTGTCGAGGTAGGTGCGTCATGACCAGCGCCGTCATCTCCCCCCCGGCCAGGCAATCGCCGGCCACGACAATCGGCTTCAGCAACCTACTGCTCTCCGAATGGACCAAGCTGCGATCGGTGCGATCGACGTACTGGACGACGATCGTGGCCGCGTTCCTCACGGTGGGGCTCGGGGCAGTTGTTTGCACCCGCTGGGCGCAGCTCATCACCGATGACGGCCCGGGAAAGCTCGGCGATTTCGACCCCACTCTGACCAGCCTCAGCGGCGTTTACCTGGCCCAGATCGCGATAGGCACGCTGGGCGTTCTCGTGATCAGCTCCGAGTACGGCAGCGGCATGATCCGAGCCACATTCGCCGCCGTTCCCCAACGGCGAGCCGTGCTGGCCGCGAAGGCAATCGTCTTCGGCGCGTGCACGCTTGTGCTCGGGGAGGTAATGAGCTTTGCCGCCTTCGGTATCGGGCAAGCCATCCTCTCCACTGCGCACCCGCAGGTGTCCGGTATTCAGGTCAGCGCGTCGCTCTCGCAGCCGGACGTGCTGCGAGCGGTATGTGGCGCAGGGTTGTACCTGACAGTGGTCGGCTTGCTCGGGTTCGGTCTCGGCGCGGCGATACGCCACACCGCCGGAGCGCTGCCTGCCTACTTCGGTGTGCTGTTCGGCCTCAGCGCGATCGTTGACTTGCTGCCGACGAGCTGGCGCAACGACATCATGCCGTACTTACCGGCCAATGCCGGCAGCCAGGCATTCACAATCGAACAAAGCCACGACGCCCTTCCGCCATGGGCCGGGCTCGGCGTGCTCTGCCTATACGCTGCGGCGGCGATCGCAATTGGTCTCCTGCTCGTCGACCGGCGCGATGCCTGACTCCGGTGCTGATGACTTCGGCTATGCACTGGCCGCACACGACGGCGGCGCACGAACGTTACGCGGCGATCAGCGGCGCTATTCGCTGGCGGAACTGTTCGAGCTGGCGTAGGTGATCTCGGAGCGGCCATAGGAAGATCCGCTCGACGCCCGCGTGGCCGAAGGCGGTGCGCACAGGCTTCTACCGACCCAATGGGAAGGTGACGCAGCGACTCGATCGGTCGGTTGACCATGGGCGCCAGCACCTCGGACAGCATGCGGTCGGCCTCGCCCGTGTCCTCGGTGGCGTAGAACCACGCGGTCGCCAGGGCATTCGGTAGCGGATCTGACCGGCCCGGGTTCAGCTCACGCAGCTGCGTGCGGCTTTGGGCGAAGCGATCCGGCGAAGTGTTGTACGCCGATGCGATCCAACCGTCAGCGGCGCGGGCGACACGGCGTAGCCCAGCCGGGCTGCCCCAGCTGGCGATCCAGATCGGGGGACGGTCCGGATGCGAGGAAAGGGGCTGGAGAGGCCAGTCGGGCGAACGGTAGAAGGTGCCGCTTCACGCCCCCCGGCCGCGAAAGAGTTAGCGGAGGACGGCCACGGCCTCATCGAACCGCTGCCAGCAATCCTCGAGCGGCACCCCGGCCAGTGCGTAATCTGCCGCTGACGATCCCGGGCCAACCCTGGCCACGAGGCGACCTCCGGACAGCAGATCGATCGCGCTCAGCGACTTCGCCAAATTGACCGGACCGCGGAGCACCGGCAATGCGATGCTCGTCGCCAGCGTGAGATGATCGTTCGCGCACAAATGCGCGTAGCCCAGCCCGGCTGCGACGCGGGCGAAGGTCCGACAGCCCGGCCAGGGACCAACCGTCACCAAGATCGACGAGCGGTAGATGAACGCCGTACTCCACAATCACCGTCCAAGTCGAGCGGGCCGCCTGAGAATACGAGCATCCGGTTAGCCAGCCGGCGGCGACCAGTCATGCGACGAAGACGAAGAGCACCACATCGAGCAATGCGATCACGATCGCGGCGTAGAACAGCAACGAGCTAGCCGGACGCCGCAACCCGATCCAGGCCGCGGCCCCCGCCAACCCGACGGATACGGCGAGCGCCACCCACGCGGCGGTCGACGGCGAGCCGTGCGGGCCGAGCACCAGAACGACGGCAGCGGCTGCGAACAGCACCGGCATCAGCAGGACGCACGCTCGCGAACCGAGCCTATGGGGCAAGCCGCGCACACCCGTCGCCTCGTCCTGCAGCAGGTCGGGCAGCACGTTGGCAAAGTGCGCGCCGAGGCCCAGCAGTGCCCCGGCTGTCACGGCCCACCAGGGCGGCAGTGGATGGCCGGGCAAGGCCAGATAAGCGATCGCGGGTAATCCGCCGAAGCAGATCACGTACATCAACCCGGACCAGACCGTGGCCTTCAACCCGAGGTTGTAGGCCCAGCCGGCGCCAGTGCCGAGCAGCGCGGGTATCGCCGCGCGCCACCCCAGCGAGAAGGAGAAGACGACCGTCGCGACTATCGCGACCAGGCAGGCGACGTCGAGCACTCGAAGCGATACCGCGCCGACTGCGGCCGGTTTGTCGCTGCGGCCGGTGGCCGCATCACGCTGCGCGTCGATCCGGTCGTTGGACCATCCGATCGACAACTGGCCGGTCAGCACGGCCAACCCGAGCAGCACGACGCGTCCTGCCGTGAGCCCGACGCCTACGGCGATCAGGACCCCGATGAGGGTGACCGCGGCCGTCGGTGCCGGATGACATGCAAGCAGCAGCCCTCGCGCTACGGACGCTCCGGCCGGCCGGCGGGCGGGCGATACCCGATCGACCACGCGCCGATCGTAGTTGCGACACGTAATGTTGGTCCGGTGACGACAGTGGCAGCGGTCCATGGCGTCCTGCCGCCGCACCAATACCCCCAGGAGCAACTGACCGACCTGTTCGCCAAGGTGTGCCTGCCCGAGCAGTACCACTCGCTTCTCAGCCGGTTGCACGACAGCGCGAAGGTCGCGACCCGGCATCTCGCGTTGCCCCTCGAGGATTACCTCGGGCTCACGGATTTCACCGCTGCGAACAACGCGTTCATCAACGTGGCCGTCGAGCTCGGGACCGACGCGGTTGCCGGCGCCCTTCGCGACGCCGGGCTCGATGTCGGCGATGTGGACGTGATCATGTCGACGACAGTGACCGGCATCGCTGTCCCGTCGCTCGATGCCCGCATCGCCGCCCGTCTGGGCCTCCGCCCGGATGTGAAGCGGATTCCGCTCATGGGGCTGGGCTGCGTTGCCGGCGCGGCCGGGGTGGCTCGCCTTCACGATCACCTGCGTGGCTGGCCGGATCAGGTCGGAGTCCTGGTGTCGGTCGAGCTGTGTTCGCTCACCATCCAACGGGGCGACGCGTCGGCGGCGAACATGGTGGCTACCGGCTTGTTCGGCGATGGCGGCGCCGCCGTGGTACTCGGTCGGCAGCGAGCGAGCGGCGGGCATGCACGGGCCACGGGTCCTCGACACGCGCTCGCACCTCTATCCGGGTACCGAACGGGCCATGGGCTGGGATGTCGGGTCCACCGGGCTGAAGGTGGTGCTCGGCGTCGAGGTGCCCGAATTGGTCGAGAAGCATCTCGGCGATGACGTCCGAGGCCTGCTCGCGACGCACGATTTGACGATCGAGGATGTCGATGTCTGGGTGAGCCATCCTGGTGGTCCGAAGGTCATTGAGGCGATCCAGTCTGAACTTGGTCTGCTCGACGGTCAGCTCGACCTGACCTGGCGGTCCCTGGAGCGAGTCGGCAACCTATCGTCCGCATCGGTGCTGCACGTCCTGCGCGACACGCTCGACGCGCGGGACCCCGCTCCAGGCTCGTGGGGGATGTTGATGGCGATGGGGCCGGGGTTCTGCTCCGAGCTTGTCCTACTGCGCTGGTGACGAGGTCGGTCGACAGTGTTCTGGTATCTGCTGTTCGATCCTGGCCGTCGGCGCCGAACGGCTCGTCGAACTGTTCGTGGCGAAACGCAATACGGCCTGGAGCCTGGCCCACGGTGGTCACGGAGGTGGGCTTTGCGCCAGTACCCCTTCATGGTTGCGCTGCACACCGGCCTGCTCGTCGGTGCGGTGGCCGAGGTGTGGTACGGCGACCGACCGTTCCTTCCCTGCGCTCGGCTGGCCGATGCTGGCCGTCGTCGTTGCGGCGCAGGGCTTGCGGTGGTGGTGCATCCGCACGCTCGGTCCGCAATGGAACACCCGCATCGTTGTTGTGCCGGGTGCGCCGCGTATCACCAGCGGGCCCTATCGGTGGCTGACTCATCCCAACTACGTCGCGGTCGTCGCAGAAGGTGTTGCGCTTCCCCTCGTGCACACCGCGTGGATCACCGCGGTGACATTCACGGTGCTCAACGCTGCGCTGCTCACGGTGCGGATCCGAGTCGAGGACGCCGCGCTGCACGGGCTCGCGCCGGCCGATGCTTGACGTGCTGATCGTCGGCGGCGGCCCCGCCGGCCTGGCCACCGCGCTGCGTCTCACCCAGGCCGGGCTGGACGTCGTTGTGTGTGAGCGCCGCGCCGGCACGCTCGACAAGGCGTGCGGGGAAGGACTGATGCCTGGGGCGCTGGCGGCGCTGCATCGGCTGGGCGTCGACCCGCCGGGTGCGCCGATCATGGGGATCACCTACCGCGACGAACGGCACGCGGTCAGCACGGAATTCCGCCGCGGCCCGGGCCGGGGAGTGCGCCGAACCATCCTGCATGATCAGCTTCGGGCCGCGGTCGATTCGGCCGGCATTCCGGTGTGGCAGCACACCGTAAGCGACGTCCACCAGGACGAGAACGGCGTGGCGGCCGGCGGCATCCGGGCCCGGTATCTGGTCGGTGCCGACGGGTTGCACTCCACCGTGCGCCGGCTCGCCGGCCTCGGTTCACCTGCGCCGCGCCAGGCCGCGCGCTATGGGCTGCGCCGCCATTTCGCGATCACGCCATGGACCGATCACGTCGAGGTGTGGTGGGGGCCGTCAAGCGAGGCCTACCTGACACCCGTCGACCGCGAAACTCTCGGCGTGGCGTTCCTGTCCACGCGGCGGGCCAGCTACGACGACCAGCTCGCGACGCACCCGGCGCTGGCCGAGCGACTGCGGGTCGGCCGCCCGCTGACGCCGGTACGCGGCGCTGGGCCGCTTCGCCAACGGTGTCGGCGTGTGGTAGTCGGCCGAGTGCTGCTCGTCGGCGACGCGGCCGGATACGTCGACGCGCTCACCGGGGAGGGCATCGCCATATCGCTAGCTGCTGCCGATGAGCTGGCCAACTGCCTGGTCGCGGACCGGCCTGTCGACTATGACGCGGCGTGGCGGCGAGCGTCGCGGCGATATCGGCTACTCACTTACACGCTGCTGCAGGCCCGGCGGCTGCCCCTTGTCCCGCGGACGATCACTCCGCTGGCTGGACGGATGCCGAGGCTGTTCGCCGCGGCTGTCGATCAGCTCGCGCGGTGAGCGTGGTACGTGGCCGCACCGGCCGCCCTCAGCGGAGCCGATAGACGCGGAAGAATCCGGCGTCGACATCGACGATCTCGCTGCCGGCGAAGCTTGCGCTCGCGGCAAGCTCGTCGACGACGGCGGGACGCAAGGCCGTGCCGAGCGCGGCGGACGGCCGATCCGCCATCGAGGCCGGCAGGCAATGGCCAATACTCCAGCCGTACATCATTCGCTCGATGAGATCGCCGGGTGCCGTGAACTCCGAAGCGACCTTCTCGTCCACCACGATGACCGATCCGCCGTCCTTCAGCGCGGCCCGGCAGGCCGCAAGTGTCTCGCCGGGGCGCGCCATGTCGTGCAGGCACTCGAGCAGCAAGATCGCATCGAAGCGACCGAGGCGAGGAAGGTGGGCGGCATCAGACTCGACGAACCGGACGTTCACGCCTGCTTGTTTGGCATGCTCGATCGCCTCGGTGATCGAGGCGGCATCGCTGTCGACGCCGATGACATTTGCTTGCGGATAGGCCCGGGCGAGCGCGATCGTCGACCAGCCCACCCCGCACCCGAGGTCGGCGATCGTGGCTTCTGGCGCACACAAGGCAGCATGCACGTCCGGAATCGCCGGCAGCCACATCCCGGTGAGGTCGGAGCTGAACGCCGGCCGGTTGATGGCACCCTGCCCTTGGCGCATGCGTGCGCCGTAGTGCTCGAAGGGCACGCCGGAGCCGTCGCGGTAGGCGGCCGCCACGTCGTCGAGGGACTGCGCGACGCCGACGACCATCTCGGCGAACGGCGCCACATGAGCGGCGTGCTGTTCGTCAAGCAACGCGCCGACGTGCTCCGCGGGTAGCAGGTAGCGCCGCTCGCCGGCTGACCGGGCCGGATCGTCGACCTCGATCAGGCCGGCCACGGCCTGCTGCTCCAGCCACTCGCGCGCGTAACGCGGATCGACCTGCGCGGCCTTGGCGAACTCGTCAACGCGTTGTGGTCCGCGGTCGTGGAGGGTGCGATAGAGGTCGAGACGGGTGCCGAGGTAAACGCCGAATAGTTCGAGGGCGCCGACGGTGGCCTCCGCGAGGCGTTCATCCAAGCTGCTGGTCACGGAGGCCTCCTGATTCTGTGGACCGGGAAGGCCAGGACGGTACCGGGGCCAGCTGTGATCTCTCTCAGAAAACCGTTTAGTGCCGCCTGATGAATCGGCCCATTTCGATCGCGGTCCGGACGGCCATGCGGCCGGTCAGCTGACCGTCGATCAAGCCGAGGTCGACCACGTCATCGAACACTCGCGCATCACGCCCCGCCGCGGCGACGGCGGAATCCAGGACGACCGGCCAGCTACTTGCCCGAGCCAATGCCGTGGTATGCCGCAGATACCGCCCGAGCCGTCGGCGCAAGATCCGGCGGTACACGGCACCCGCACCGGCCTCGTACTGCGCCGACGCGCCGGCGAGCGCTCCGGACAGCACCGCGTAGTAGATGCCCTCGCCGGTCAACGGGTTGACAAGGGCCTGGGCGTCCCCGGCCAGCAGCACGCGACCAGCCGCGATCGGCGGTCGACCGGACGACAGCGGCAGTCGATGTGCTTGCAATGAGGTTGGGTCCGGCTCAGCGCCGGGCACCAGCTCGCGCAACCCGGCGACCAGATCGGCGCGTCGCACCGGCCCGCGGTACAGCGCCTCGCCGTAGCCGACATTTGCTGTGCCGTCGCCGATCGGGAAGCTCCACGCGTAGGCCGGCCAACGGCCGGCGCCCATCGCGAGTAGCTGCGTCCCGCATTGTCCGGGCGGCTCCGGTGCGTAGCCTCGAATGGCCACCGCGACGGTTCGGCTCGGGTTCGGGCGGGCGCCGATCGCGCGACGGACGGTTGATTCGGCTCCGTCGGCGCCGATGAGCACACTGGCGGCGAGTCGATCGTCGATGACAACCCCGTCAGCTCGCACATCCACTGTTCGGACCCGCTGCTGGATGACGTCGGCCCCACGACCGCGGACCTGGTCGAGCAGCCGGGCGTCTAGAACCAGGCGGGGGATGACCAACGCCGGTCGGCGTAGTGGCCGATCCACGACGAATCCCTGAGGCGACCGCACTCGCAATCGGGAGATGGGTCGGTAGCCGGCGGCGATGGCCGGCCCGTCAAGCCCGAGGTGGTCTAGCAGATCCACCACTTCGCCGGCCACGCCGTCACCACACGGCTTGTCCCGCGGGAACCTCGCGCGATCGAGAATGGCGACCCTGGCGTCCGGCCGTGCTCGTAGCGCCGCGGCCGCGGCCGCGCATCCGGCGGGCCCGGCGCCGACGACCACGATGTCGTAGCGCTGGGGCATGTGCCCACCGTACGAATCGCGATTGGGTCAGCGGTCGACTGGGTACAACATCGCGCGTGACAACCATGGATTTCAAACGTCTGGACGGGGCATTGGTCACGAATCAGGACGAGGAGAAGCTCGGAAAGGTGGCTGGCTTGTTCGTCGACGACACCTCGGGCGTGCCAACGTGGGTCTCGGTGACGAGCGGGCTATTCGGTGCTCATCACTATCTGCTGCCGCTCGCCGAGAGTCGACTCGACGGCGAGGTCCTGTGGGTGCCATACAGCAAGGACGACCTCGCCGCAGCGCCTCCGCACGATCCGAACGTCCCGCTGACAATCGAGGACGAGCAGTTGCTCTACGACCATTACAACGTCGGGTACGGCACTGACGACACAACCGGGCCGCATACCGGAGTGGACGCGGATCAGACTGGTCTCGTCGCCGCGCCGGACAGCGGTGCGCATCCGGTCGATGACGACTCGATGGACATCGTGGCGCGTGGACCACGCCTGCGTCGTTATGCGCCGCCGGGCAGCCCGGGCTGAGCGGACGCCGCCTCAGCCATTGACGGCTGGGTTGAGCTTGCGTCATGGGAGCCGTCACCTGCCACATGTCGATATCGCTCGACGGGTTCGTCGCCGGACCCAATCAGAGTCTCGACAATCCGATCGGTGAGGGCGGGTTGCGGCTGCATGAGTGGGTATCTGCAACCGACAGCTGGCGGGCTCAACACGGGTTATCTGGCGGTGAGCACACGGCCGATGCCGAGGTCGTTGATGAAGTGGTGCAGGACGTCGGCGCTTACCTCATGGGTCGCAATATGTTCGGTGGCGGCTTCGGGACGTGGGACGAGACGTGGCGGGGCTGGTGGGGCGAAGATCCGCCATACCACGTGCCGGTCTTCGTGCTCACGCACCATCCCCGCGAGCCCTGCACATCGTGCCGATCATCCTCGCAGCTGGAGAGCGGTTGCTTCAGAACGTCGGCGATCCCACGTTGCTGCCGGTGAAGGTGGTTCCCTCGCCAGGTGTCACCCATATCGAGTACCGCGTGGTACACCCGTCCTGATCACGCGACACTCGCGCATCGAACCCTTCACCGGCCTCGGCGTCAGCGGTGTCCAGCAGGTACTCCTCACCGGCCATCCTTCTGATCATGCCCCGCCCCCTGCCGCTGCGATAGCGGTCGCGAGCGCGGATACGTCCACGACGCCGGACGTGTCGACCACGACCAGCGGGCCTACCCCGAGCGGCTCGGACGGTACTCCCCAGAGCTCATGCTCGCTCCGTTGCCGGTCGAGATGTCCAATGTGCCGGTTGGCCATGCGGGCCCGGTACCTCTCTCGGGCCAGGGCGACCGGAACGTGACAGCGAACCTCGACGACGGGCCCGGGGAGTTGCCGGACTAGCGGCTCGGTATAGCCGAACCAGGTGCTGTCTAACACTGCGCCGGGACAGCGCCGGGCGACGCGGAGCATGGCGAGCACGGCTGCCCGGCCTAGCCGTTGGGACTCGGCGACGGTTGACGGCTCGCCAACCGCATCCATGAGTGCTTCCTTGATCTCGTCCTTGGCCAGCAGAGGTAGCTCCAGTTCGGCTGCCAATGCAATAGCGAGCGTGGACTTGCCGGATCCCGGTAAGCCGCCGATCAACACGAACAGTGGGCTGTTCGGCTCGGTCACTTGCATCATCATCCGTCATGCGTCGACGAACGGTGTCCCGATCCGTGTGTGTCGCCATTTGCAGTACCCGCGCGCGGCGTTTTGCGCGCCCGTCCCGGTAGCGTGCCGCACCAATCTCACGCGGCGGCCGCGCGGCCGGATTTGCCTTTACGTTGGCGGACATTTCGTCATCGCCGTCCTTTCGTCAGTCCTCGCCCGTCGTGAGTGGCATCGGGCCGAGACCGCGACCGGCTGAACGCCGTTACCGCCTGGGCTACTGGGCTGGGCTATCCAGCGTCGAGTTGTCTTCTCCCACGTCGCTGTGGCCTGGGCCGCGTTGCTCTGACCGTTGGCGTCGTGCCGACAGCAGAGTCGCAATGGCTTCGGTCCTTGGAGGTCGCCTCCGTCGGCGATACGTTAGGCGCGACAGGCTCGAGTTTCTTCCTATTCAGCTAATTCTTTCGGGGAGGTCACCATGCCAAGAGGCGGTCGTGCGTGGGTCGGGGCGATTGTCGCGGTGGTCGTCGTAATCGCCGTGGTGAGAACCGTCGCCGCGCGTCGGAAAGGCAACCGGTCGATCGAGGACGCCTGAGGCCGCGCCGCAGCGCTCGTGAGTCCAAGATCAAATTCGATCTCGCCCGCGAAGGTCGAGCCGTTCCAGCGGCAGTAAGCCGGCGCTGTGGACCGTTGCCCCGTCTAGCCCGCCGTGATCTTGGACTTGTATCCGTAGGGCGACGATAAGTCCAAGATCATCGGTCAGAGCCGCTCGTGCGCTAGAGCGTGTCGGCGGCGAGCTGGTCGTGCAGGGCGGTTGCCTCGGCACGAAGCGGAAGAAGGTCCTGGGGCTGCGTGACCTGTCGTTCGGCGTCGTCGACGATCAGCCGAAGTTGGTGACTGATTGCCGCGTGCCGGTCTGGTGTCGCGGTTGCGTGACTAATGCTAGCGAGGAGCCGGATCAGGCTGCGCCCGACGGTCGGTTCGCTCGCGCCGTAGCGTCGAATCTGGGCGCAGGCCAGCTCGAGATACTCCGCGAAATCGTATGCCGGTACCGCGACTGTGGTGGCTGCGTCTGTCGCATAGACAGCTGGCCCCTGGTCGCGGCGCGCGATCGAGGCCATCACCGAAGCCAGGTGATCGATCGCCTGTACAGCTGTGTACGGGTCGTTAACGGCGGGCGAGAGGGCTTTAGAGGCGATGTCAACGAGTTGCCGGATGCCAAATGCAGCGTCCTGCTCGAGCGTCCGTTCGAATCCGAGCCAGACGGAGTGACGGACCGCAATGACGAGAGGTTCTGGGTCTCGTTGATCGCCGTCATCGCGCCAAACCCACGCGATGGGTGTCCCGGACACCACATGATCGCCGACCTTCGGCACGATCGCCGCGTTCACCTGCAGTGCGCCGCCAACGGCAATCAGCGGCTCGGGATGCACGGTCTGCACGTAGCCGGACCTGGACGCCCGCAGTGGAATCGCGGTGCGCGGGATCACCGGCGGTGTTCCCCCGGTTGGCTGGGGCAACGTCTCTCAATCCAGGCACAGCCGCGGTGCGGAACCGCTACGCCTCCCAGCGGGGCCCGCTTGCGGACGACAACATCGGAATTAGTCCCGAGCACGAGAAGAGAGGGCGTTGGGCCCATGGCTGTTGCAATCGACGAGGCGACACGAGCGCTGTTGGACGGCAAGAACTTTGCGACCGTCGCCACGCTGAACCCCGATGGCGGGCCGCAGACCTCAGTCGTTTGGATCCTGCGCGAAGGGGACACAGTGGTCTTTTCCACGACGGCGGGCAAGCGGAAGGCACTCAATCTCACCCGCGATCCGCGCCTCAGCCTCACCGTCTTCGATGTCGAAAATCCATACCACTCCGTGGAGATCCGCGGCACTGCCGAACTGTCCCAGGACCCGCACAAATCACTACCGACGCGGCTGTCCCACAAGTACCTCGGCGAGGAGGCACCGGCCGAGCCCGACGTAGTGATCCGCCTGATCGTGCGGGTAATACCGCGGCGGATTAACACCTTTTCTGCCCGTTGAGGTTGTCGCCCGCCGAAGGACAGAAGCGCTCAACGCGGAACACCTCGCGCTCTCGCCGAATCGCTACCATGCGCCAGCGCGCCACGCTCCTTCAGGCCGCACCCGTCGGCGATACTCAGCTGTGTCCGCTGGACGGCGTGGTCGGTGTACTAGATGACGGCGACGGCGACGGCGCGGACCATACGGCGGACGGACCGATCGTGGCGAGGGCCTTCTCCAAATCCTTGACCCGCTGCGGCACGTTAAGCTTTTTTGCGACTGGGCCGAGCAGGGCGTGCGCGTCCGCCGCCGAGATGAACGGAAGCCGTTTCCACTGATCCAGATCGGCTCGATCCTCGTCCGACAGGTTGGGATCACTGCGTTGCGCCTCGATCACCTGATCGACCAGTCCGGCGGTTCCGGTGACGCTTGCGACCGCGGCGTTGTAGTTGTCAACCACCTTGACGGCATCGCCGATAGCGAAAAAGTCGACCGCGAGAATGTTAGGCAGTATCCGGCGAACCTCTTCGCATTGCTTGAGTCGCCCGGTCAACGTCGCCAAGGAATTGACCCTGGATGCCTCGTCCGGATCGGGTGGGCCGTTCGGTCGCAGCCAGTGGTTGACTAGCAGCATGGGATTTGTGCTGGCACCTCGGTAGGGCTTGCAGTTGAACTGGTTGATCGCCGTGAACGTGTAAGGCGTTTCTTGCATGAGGTCATAGCTACCGAGCAGCCATGGTGCCCGATGAGCGTAATTCTCTGATGTGACGATTACCCGCTGTTGACGTTCGATCTTGCCACCAATCGGATTGACGAGATCAAGCATTGTCGGTAACGGCTTGGTGAGGTCCGGCGTGTAGACGCGATTCCAGAGGTTGCCGGCCTTGAGCGCCTTCTCCAGATCAGCAGGTTGCACGTAGTCCTCGACATCCAGAATGATCACGTCGGTCACATTGCGCTTCAGAAAGTCGTCGATCTGCGAGAAGACGGTCGACGCCTTGATCGCCCCCAGCTCGCAAAGGTCGTGACACAGGTAGACATCCCTCTTCTTGCCCGACGTGTCCGCGGTCCCGGTGAGTGCTCCGAGTCGGTCGAGCTCCTTTACGGCATCGTTACCGAATTGAGCCTTTATGTCGGCTCGATTGGCTCCGCCAGCGAGATTCGTGCGGACGATGCCGTTCTCCTGATATCCGTAGTAGGCGTCGATGAGCAGGGCCCGTGCGCCCAGGTTGAGCTGCTCAGGAATGCTCACGGTGTGCTCGGCGCCGAAGAAGTTGTAGGCGCTGGAGGACATCGAATTATGGCTGCCGGCAAACATCACCTGGTTCAACGGCTCGAGGCACACCTCGATCGATCCGTTGCAGCCGTCCGCCCTGGGGTTCGCCCTCCCGGGCTGGTTGGTAATCACCACGGCGGACGCCGTCGCCGCGGTTGTGAGCAGGATACATCCGACCATGCCCACTGCGACTGCACCGATCTGGCGTTTGCGGATCGGGCGAATCCGCTGGCCGGGAACTATCGCCCCGAGCATCCCCAAGATCACGACGAATGCCACGTAGCAGGCGATCGCCGCGAGGATCAGTCCGACCCAGTACGCGAGGTCCCTCGGTCGAGTGATCAATAGCGCAGCGACCGCGACGGCGAGCAGGGCACCGGAGAGCTGCCACGACGGCCGGGTGCGTGCCCAGCGGAACCAGGAGCGCACGCGGGTCGCCCGGGTCCCGATGGCGGCGCCGTCGCGCCCCGGCGCATAGGCCAGGAGCAGGCCGATTATCGACATGGCCCAACCGGCTCCGACCAGGCGGCCGAGCAGCACCTTGATGAATGCGGCAACGGCTGGCCCTCGGCCAGGGTCGGCGCTTTCCCCGAGATATCCGAACACTGGGGTGGCGATACCCAGGCCGATCGGAAGCGCGCCTGCAAGGGCCATGGTGAACCCGATGAACCGGGTCGCCCGCACCGGTTCCTTGGCCTTCGCGAGCACGAGCAGGAGGATCGCGACGCCCAGAATGCCGACCGGAATATAGAGCCACGGAACCCATGTGCTGACTCGGGCGGCGGCATCCACCGCTCGGTTCTGCGAAATGTTCGTCGTCGCATTGAGCACGTTGTCCGGGAGTTTGTCGGCCAGCTTCGGGTCGACGGCCTGCAAGGCACCCTTGATGCTCGCCGCTGCGTTGCTCGCGGCGGCACCGGACCGGGACGTGTTGCTGATCTGGAAGATCTGGTGATGCGCGCCGGCGGCGAAGGAGTGGACGGCCGCAATAACTGCTGGCGAATTCAGTGCCTCGGCGATCGCCTTGGCGGCCACCGGTCGCGCAGCGGTGATCAACTTGTTGGACCTCGCGAACTGCAACGTGGCTTGGTCGCCGATGTAGTCCCGCACGGCCTGCTGCTGGACGGTTTTCGCGACCACGTCGCCGAAGCCGTCGTCGTCGAGGACTCGGGTCGTCAGCCACCAACCGGTGAGGCCGAGGATGATGAGCGCGATGCCGAGCAACGACAACAGCCGCGCGGTCCATCGTCCGAACGTCCGGGTTCGAAAGAAGGCGCCGCGACGACGTGGAACCGCGTCACCCGTCGTCGGAGGCTCGTTGCCTGCCGATTCGGATTTCCCCCCAGTGCCCGTCATGGCCGGACTATAAACGGGATATTTGAGAATGGCAGTCTGGCTGTGCAATGGCTGAGGATGGGCGCATGGGGCGTAACGACCGAAGCGGACGACAAGCCGTCGCCCGAGTGGGTATCTCCGGCTGGCGTTACCCGCCGTGGCGCGGCGTGTTCTATCCGAAGGATCTGCGGCAGCGGGACGAATTGAGGTATGTCGCCGACCGGCTGACCACGGTGGAGATCAATGGTTCGTTCTACGCCCTTCAGCGGCCACGGAACTATGCGGCTTGGTACGCCGAGACACCAGCGCAGTTCGTTTTCTCCGTCAAGGGGCCGCGGTTTATCAGCCACATGAAGAAGCTTCACGACGTCGAGATACCCCTCGCGAATTTCTACGCATCCGGGGTGCTCGCGCTGCGAGAGAAGCTCGGACCAATCCTCTGGCAGCTGCCACCTAATCTCGGATTCGACCAGTCACGGCTCGCACAATTCTTCGCGATGCTGCCGCGCACGACGTTCGCGGCAGCCCGCCTTGCGAAGCGTCACGAGGAGCGGCTGGCGGATCGCGCGCTGACCCGCGCGGACGCCGACCGGCCGCTGCGGTACGCCCTAGAGGTCAGGCACGCGAGCTACCAGAAGGCTGAGTTTGTCGAGCTTATGCGCGACCACGACGTGGCCGTGGTGGTCGCCGACACGGCGGGGCGATGGCCGCTGTTCCATGACGTGACGTCGGACATCATGTACGTGCGCCTGCACGGGGACCAGGAGCTCTACGTCAGCGGCTACTCCGGCGAGGCGTTGACGATGTGGGCGGAGCGGATCCGCGGTTGGACCGCCGCCGGCCATGATGTCTTCGCCTACTTCGACAACGACGTCAAGGTGCGCGCGCCATATGACGCGATCCAACTCGTGGAACGGCTCGGCGACGGTTCACCCTGATGATCATCTGCCGATCATCATCCGCCGATCATCGCCGCCGACGCCCACAGGGCCACGGTCGCAGCCAGCAGTGTCGGAGGGTGCTCAGTGCGCCGAGCAGCCCCGGGTTCGTGCTGTTCGTCATGCCGTTAGGCGTGATTCTCCAAGGAGTCAATACCGGCGGAATACACGACGCGCTGGCATCTCCTGCCGGACGGCACCGGCTTGCTCGACCTGATCGGACTCGCGCTCCTCGGCGGCCTGCTCGCCAACATCGTGAACAACATCCCGGCATCGCTGGCGCTCTTACCCCTTGTCGCGGCTTCTCCGCTGTCCGTGCTGGCCGTGCTCATCGGCGTCAACGTCGGGCCCAATCTCACGTTCGTCGGCTCGTTGGCCGCGTTGCTGTGGCGGCGGCAGCTCTTAAATTCTCACGCCGGGCGACGGCGCCGGGTCATGGGGACATGCGGGATGCCGTCCTCGTCGAAGGGTTCGCCGAATACTGCGAATCCGAACCGCTCGTACCACGCACGTAACGGCGATTGCGCATCGAGGACCACGTCGTCTCCCGCGCTGTCACTCAGCTCGAGCGCGCGCCACATCAGTCGGGCGGCGAGTCCGCGCGACCGCGCGGACCGGGCCGTCGCAACTCGGCCGATCCGGACCGCCGCCGCGTCGCGCACGATGCGTAGCGTGGCGAGGACGGTACCGGAGGGTTCGGCCACCCACAGCAGCCAGGCATCCGACTCAAGATCTCGCCCGTCGAGCTCGCGGTATGCACAGCGCTGCTCGACGACGAAGACGTCGACCCGCAACTGCAGGATGCGGTACAGCGTTGCCGGGCTGACTTCGGACGCGCGAGCGACGTGAACCTCGAGTTCGGTCACGTGCCTACGGCATCAGATCGCGCCGTCAGCCCGATTAGCAGCGCGGTGACGGTCACGGATGGGGTGTCTGCTCGAAGTCGGCGAAGTCGAAGCCGGGAGAGACAACGCACGCGACCAGGGTCGCACGGTCGGTGGCAGGCTCGGCTGTCTGCCATTCGCCGCCGTGGACCAGATACTGGCCACCGGCGCCGAGCTCGCACATGAAATCCGGCACCGGCGTGTCAGCCCGTCCGCCGACGGTCAGGCGAACCGGCCCGCCGCCCTGCCAGAGCCACAGCTCGTCCGAGACCACCCGGTGCCAGGACGACCGTTCACCAGGCAGCAGGAGAAACGACACGCAGGTCGCGAGCGCTCGTTGACCTCGGCCGGTCGTCACCAGCTCGGGATGCCGGAAGCTCTCGCGGTACCACCCACCCTCCGGGTGGCGCTGCATTCCCAGCGAGTGAGGGTCGGCGACTAGGGCTTCGGAGGGCACAGTCACGGGGGAGACGGTAACCGCCCGCCCCGTCGGTCCACGCGCGGGAGGGTAGCGCCTACACTCGGTGCCAAACGCTCGTGAATGCGTTCACAAACGGCTGGACGAGGACCTGGGAGCAAGCTCGTGACCGTCACGCAGGCGCCAACCGCGGCCGTTGCCGCCCAGTCGGCGCTGGTCGAGGAGCGCCGCTACGACGCGGACGCCGTCGTCGTCGGTGCCGGCCCGGCAGGCAGCGCCGCCGCGTATTGGCTCGCGAGCGCCGGGCTCGAGGTCGCGCTGCTGGAAAAGACCACATTCCCGCGCGAGAAGGTGTGCGGCGACGGCCTCACGCCACGCGGAACGCGCGCTCTCATCGACATGGGAATCGATGTCAGCCAGGGCGCCGGGTGGGTCCACAATCGCGGCCTGCGCGTCATCGCGGGCGGCCTGCGACTCCACCTCGACTGGCCCGAGCTCACGAGCTTCCCCTCGTACGGCCTGGTCCGGCCGCGGTCCGATCTGGACGCGCTGCTCGCGAATCGGGCGGTAGCGGCAGGCGCCGTCCTGCACGAGCAGACCGCGGTCACCGAGCCCGTCCTCGACCGCGCTGGCCGGGTGGCCGGCGTGCTGGCCAAGGCCGGGCCGGACAAGGAGCCCATGACCTACCGCGCGCCGATCGTGCTGTCCTGCGACGGCGTGTCCGGCAAGTTGGCCCAGCAGTTAGGCCTGCACCGCAACGACCGGCGACCCATGGGCGTGGCGGTCCGGCGTTACTACGCCAGCCCCCGTACCCATGACGACTACCTCGAGTCGTGGCTGGAGCTGTGGGACGGGCCGATGGGCGCCGATGACGCCAAGCTGATGCCCGGCTATGGGTGGATCTTCGGCATGGGCGATGGGACGGTGAATGTCGGCCTCGGCGTGTTGAACTCCTCCGCCAGCTTCCAGCGGACCGACTATCGAGCGATGCTTACCCGCTGGCTCGACGCGACGCCGGAGGCCTGGGGGCTGCGCGAGGCCAACGCGACCGGCCCGATTCGGGGTGCCGGTCTGCCCATGGGGTTCAACCGGACGCCGCATTACACCCGCGGTCTGCTCTTGGTCGGGGACACCGGCGGTTCGGTCAACCCGTTCAACGGCGAGGGCATCCCCTATGCGATGGAGTCGGGGAAGCTCGCGGCCCAGGCTGCGGTACAGGCGCTTGGCCGCCCGTCGGGTCCACAACGAGAGCGCGCTCTCGCTTCTTATCCAGCGGCGATGGCGGCCGAGTGGGGCGCTTATTACCGCCTGGGTGGCGTTTTTGTGAAGCTCATCGGCCAGCCAGCGGTCATGCGTGCGTGCACCCGCCACGGTCTGCCGCATCCGGCTCTCATGCGCTTTCTTCTCAAGCTGCTCGCCAATCTCTACGACCCCCGCGACGGCGATATATCCGACCGGACCATCTCCGTCCTGACCCGACTGATCCCAGCGGTGCGTTAGGCATGCCTCACCTCTGCCTGACTGTCCGCTAAGCACTAGCCTGGCGACGCTAAACCTCGCCGGTCATCTCCAATCAAATACGACGAGAGAGGGAGGCAGTTACCGTGCTAGCGCCCTACCTACCGATCGTGTTGCTGTTCGCGCTCGCGTCCCTCTTCGCCATCTTCTCGGTGTCGATTGCCCCGTTCACCGGGCCCAAGCGTTACAACCGCGCGAAGCTCGACTTCTATGAGTGCGGCATCGAGCCGACGCCGTCGCCCGAGGGGCCGAATCGCTTTCCTATCAAGTACTTCTTGACCGCGATGCTGTTCATCATTTTCGACATCGAGATCATCTTCTTGTATCCGTATGCCGTGGCGAACAAGCAGTTGGGCCTGTTCGGATTGGTAGAGATGATCTTGTTCATTGTCACCGTGTTCATCGCATACACGTATGTGTGGCGGCGGGGCGGCCTGGATTGGAACTAAGCGATGACGAGCGTAACCAGTGAGCGACACGATGGCTATCGCGTCGCTCGGGCGGAATACCAGCGCCGAGCGAAGCGGAGGTTGACATGGGCCTAGAAGAAAAGCTGCCTGACGGAGTCCTGCTTGCCAGCGTCGAGAAGCTCGTCAACTGGACCCGCAAGTCTTCGCTGTGGCCGGCCACGTTCGGTCTGGCGTGCTGTGCCATCGAGATGATGACGTTCGGGGCCCCGCGGTTCGACTCGGCCCGGTTCGGCATGGAGGTCTTCCGGCCGTCACCGCGCCAAGCCGACCTGATGATCGTCGCTGGCCGGGTCAGTCAGAAGATGGCTCCGGTATTGCGGCAGATCTACGACCAGATGGCCGAGCCGAAGTGGGTGCTGGCGATGGGCGTGTGCGCCAGCTCCGGCGGGATGTTCAACAACTACGCGATCGTGCAAGGCGTCGATCACGTCGTCCCGGTCGACATGTACCTCCCTGGCTGTCCACCGCGGCCCGAGATGCTGATCGATGCCGTCCTCAAGCTGCATCACAAGATCATGAACGAGCCGCTCGGACCCAAGCGGGCGAAGCGGTTCGCCGATCAGAAGGTGGAGCTCGTCCCGTCAAGCCAGAGGTTCGCCCGATGACTGGACCAGCCGGCGAAACTCCGGCCGCGACGGAGCAGCCGGCGGCCGACGTCGAGCGAGTTACCCCGGTCGCCGGGTCGACGGTCGACTCGCCGTTTGGTGTCGAGGGTCGCGGCATGTTCGGAGTCTCCGACTCCGGAGACACGAGTGGGTTCGGCGGCCTGATCCGGGAGCCGTGGAGCGCACCAGCCGCCACTCGCCCGTTCGGCGGCTATTTCGACCAGATCGTGGATGCATTGGCAGCTGCGTACCCGGAATTCGACGCAGCGGTCACCAAGATCGTCGTCGATCGGGACGAACTGACGCTGTATGTAACCAAGGAGCACATCCGGTCTGTGGCCCGAACGATGCGCGACGACCCCGCCTTGCGCTTCGAGTTGCTGGCCAACCTTTCCGGCGTCGACTACATCGGCAGCGTGAACCGCTTCCACGTCGTCTACAACCTGACGTCCATGACATATCGACGTCAGGTTCGGCTGGAGACCTCGGCCAGCCTCGACGACCCGCACGTGCCGTCCGTGACCGGCGTGTATCCCGGGGCGGACTGGCAGGAACGTGAAACCTACGACATGTTCGGGGTCATCTTCGACGGGCATCCAGCGCTTACCCGCATCCTGATGCCGGACGACTGGGACGGCTATCCCCAGCGCAAGGACTATCCACTGGGCGGGATCCCCGTGCAGTACAAGGGCGCCACAATCCCACCCCCGGACGAACGGCGGGCCTACCGATGAGCCGCCCACGACTTTCCTGCGCCGGGACACCCTGCCCAATCGCTCGCTCCGCTCTCGATTTTGGCGGGGACCCCGGTGGTGGAGAAGTGAGGCAGGAATGAACGACATCTATTCCCCATCGCGCGAGACGACCGAAGGCCGCGTCTACACCGTCACCGGTGGCGACTGGGACACGACGTTCGGCGGCGGCGACCCCATCGACGAGGAACGCATCGTTCTCAACATGGGCCCGCAGCATCCCTCCACGCACGGCGTGCTGCGGCTAGTCCTCGAACTCGAGGGCGAGACTGTCACCGACTGCCGCCCGGTCATCGGCTACTTGCACACCGGGATCGAGAAGAACACCGAGTTCCGCACCTGGACGCAGGCCGTGACCTTCCTGACCCGCGCCGACTACGTGGCGCCGCTGTTCAACGAAGCGGCGTACTGCCTGGGGGTCGAACGGCTGCTCGGCGTGGAAGTTCCCGAGCGGGCGCAGCTGATTCGGGTGATGCTCCTGGAGATCAACCGGGTCGCCTCGCACTGGATCTGGCTGGCAACCGGCGGCCTGGAGATCGGTGCGCTGACCGCGATGACCAATGGATTCCGCGCCCGGGAGCGGTGCCTCGACGTGCTCGAGCTCATTACCGGACTGCGGATGAATCACGCGTTCATCCGTCCCGGGGGTGTGGCTCAGGACCTGCCCGATGGCACCGAGGCGAAGGTCCGGGACTTGCTGGTCGAGACCCGCAAGGAGCTGGTCGGCGTCGAAAAACTGCTGCGGGGACAGCCGATCTGGGTCAACCGGCTCAAGGACGTCGGCTGGATTGGCGTCGAGGGCTGCCTCGCCCTGGGCGTGACCGGCCCGCTGTTGCGCGCTGCCGGCCTGCCCTGGGATCTGCGCAAGACGATTCCCTACCTCGGGTACGAGACGTTCGACTTCGAGGTGCCGACGGACGATCGCGGCGATTGCTGGGCGCGGTTCGTCGTGCGCGTTGCCGAGATGCACGAGTCACTGAAGATCATCGAGCAGGTGCTCGATCGATTGGCACCTGGACCAACCGTGATCGACGACCCCAAGATCGCCTGGCCGGCAAAGCTCTCGCTCGGCCCAGACGGCCTGGGTAACTCGCTGGAGCACGTGCAAAAGATCATGGCTGGTTCGATGGAGGCCCTGATCCACCACTTCAAGCTGGTTACCGAGGGCTTCCGAGTACCGCCGGGTCAAGTCCACCAGGCCGTCGAAGCCCCCCGAGGGGAACTCGGCTGTCACATCGTGAGCGACGGCGGCACCCGCCCGTTCCGCATCCACCTGCGCGAGCCGTCCTTCATTAACCTTCAGGCCACCGCGGCCCTGGCGGTAGGTGGCTTGATCGCAGATGTGATCGCCTCGGTCGCTTCGATCGATCCCGTCATGGGCGGATGCGACCGATGACGGAGACCAGGCCGGCGAACTTCCGGACGTCGGTGCTGAACATCGGCCGCCCCGGGGATCCGAGTGTCTTCAGCGACGACGTTCGCGCGGCCGCAGCCGAGATCATCGCTCGGTACCCGGCCGGGCAGGCCCGCTCGGCGTTACTGCCGATGCTGCATCTCATGCAGTCCGAGCAGGGCTATATCACACCTGATGGCATCGCGTTCTGCGCCGAGATGCTCGACCTCACCAAGGCGCAGGTGGCCGCGGTCGTCACGTTCTACACGATGTTCAAGCGCGCCCCAACGGGCGAATTCCTCGTCAGCGTGTGCCGAAACCCGTTGTGCGGGCTGCTTGGTGGAGACGACATCTACGCTGCGCTGTCCGAGGCACTCGGCATCGACATGAACGAGACCACCGCGGACGGCACCATCACCTTGGAACACGCGGAATGCCTCGCCGCCTGCGACTACGCCCCCGTCGTCACGGTCAACTACGAGTTCTTCGACAATCAGACGGTCGGCGGAGCGTTGGCGCTGGTGCGACGCCTCCGGGCGGGTGAGCGCCCGACGCCGACGCGCGGCGCACCGTTGTGTACGTTCCGCGAAATCGAGCGACTCATCGCCGGATTCCCCGACCCGAGGGCGGAGGCCCTGGAGTGGGAGGCCACCGGAGCACCCACCGAGGCGGGCGTGCGGCTCGCCTTGGAAAGAGGAGAGACTGCGCCGTCCTATGCAAATCGCGACGAGGACACGACGCTGACAGTGCCCGGTACCGTCGCGCTCGGTCAGCCGACAAGCGCCCACGATGCGCCGTTGACCACCGCTCCGTCGGACTCAGAGAACCCCGCACCGCCCGCTGGGCAGAAGGAGGGCTGACGTGCCGCTCACTCCGGTGCTCACTAAGCGGTTCGGAACCAACCAGCCGTGGAAGGTCGCCAACTACGAGGCGCTGGACGGCTATACAGCGCTGCGGGTTGCCCTCACGCAAGACCCCGATTCGCTGATCGAATCCGTGCGCAACTCCAACCTGCGCGGGCGCGGCGGCGCTGGCTTCCCTGCCGGCATGAAGTGGGCCTTCATCCCCCAGCCCAAGCCCGGTGAGCCGGCCAAGCCCCATTACGTCGTAGTCAACGCCGACGAGGGCGAGCCGGGAACGTGCCGTGACCTGCCCCTGATGATGAACGACCCGCACGCGATGATCGAGGGCACCATCATTGCCTGCTACGCGGTACGCGCGGGACACGCGTTTATCTACATCCGCGGTGAGGCCGTGCACGCGATCCGGCGGGTGCTCGCCGCACTAGGCGAAGCGTACGAACGCGGGTATGTGGGCCGGAACATCCTCGGCTCCGGCTTCGACTGCGAAA
The DNA here is from genome assembly GCA_963748415.1 of uncultured Actinomycetota bacterium. GTDB lineage: Bacteria > Actinomycetota > Actinomycetes > Mycobacteriales > Jatrophihabitantaceae > CAVVJA01. The sequence continues at coordinate 156,295 of CAVVJA010000022.1, forward strand.
TCACCGTGCACTGCGGCGCCGGAGCGTACATCTGTGGCGAGGAGACGGCGTTGCTCGACTCGCTAGAGGGCAAACGGGGCCAGCCTCGCCTCAAGCCGCCGTTCCCAGCCACCAACGGGCTCTACGACGCGCCAACCGTCGTTAACAACGTCGGCAGCCTGGCCAGCGTTCCGTACATCATCTTGGGCGGTGCGGACTGGTTCAAGCTGATGGGTCCTGATGGCTCACCCGGTCCGTGCATCTACTCGTTGTCCGGACGCATCGCCCGGCCGGGTCAGTACGAGGCTCCGATGGGAACTACCCTGCGCGAGCTGATCGACATGGCCGGCGGAATGAGCCGTGGCAAGCCACTCAAGTTCTGGACGCCCGGCGGCTCGTCCACACCACTGTTCACCGCCGAACACCTTGATGTGCCACTCGACTTCGATTCGACTGTCACGGCTGGGTCGATGCTCGGCACGTCGGCGATGATGATCTTCGACGAGGGCGACAGCGTTGTGCGAGCCGTCCTGAAGTGGACGCAGTTCTACGAGCACGAGTCCTGCGGCAAGTGCACGCCGTGCCGTGAGGGCAACTACTGGACGGCTCAGATCCTCGAACGGATTCTGCACGGCGATGGCAGGGAAGAGGACCTGGACACCCTGCTCGATCTCTGCGACAACATCCTCGGTCGGTCGTTCTGTGCACTCGGCGATGGTGCGACGAGCCCGATCGCGTCATCGATTCAGTACTTCCGCGACGAGTACCTGGGCCTCATTGCCGGCACTACCCCTCCCGCTCCCGCCGAGCAGTCCCCCGTCCTCGCAGGAGCCAACTGACATGACCCTTGCGCCACAGCGGCCGGCCCGCGCCGAGGATTTGATCACGGTCACGATCGATGACGTTGAAATCTCCGTGCCCAAGGGCACATTGGTCATCCGCGCCGCCGAAGAGATAGGCATCCAGATCCCGCGCTTCTGTGATCACCCGCTGCTCGATCCGGCCGGGGCCTGCCGCCAGTGCCTTATCGAGGTCACCGACATGGGCAACGGCCGGGGCATGCCCAAACCCGCCGCGGCCTGCACCACGACCGTCATGCCCGGCATGGTCGTCAAGACCCAGCTCACCTCGCCGGTTGCCGACAAGGCCCAGCAGGGCGTCATGGAAATGCTCCTGATCAATCACCCGCTGGACTGTCCGATCTGCGACAAGGGTGGGGAGTGCCCGCTACAGAACCAGGCGATGAGCAACGGTCGGGCCGATACCCGGTTTCACGACGTCAAGCGGACGTTCCCGAAGCCGATCGCGATCTCGACCAACGTGCTCCTCGACCGAGAGCGATGCGTGCTCTGTCAGCGCTGCACCCGCTTCTCCTCCCAAATCGCCGGCGACCCGTTCATCGACCTGCTCGAGCGCGGCGCCCAGCAGCAGGTCGGCACATCCGACGAGGTGCCCTTCCAGTCGTATTTCTCCGGCAACACCGTGCAGATCTGTCCGGTGGGCGCCCTGACCGGAGCGTCCTACCGCTTCCGGGCCCGCCCGTTCGACCTCATGAGCACCGACACCGTCTGCGAACACTGCTCGTCCGGCTGCGCGCTCCGCAACGACTGGCGACGCAGCACGATCACCCGGCGCTTGGCCAGCGACGATCCGGACGTCAACGAGGAATGGAACTGCGACAAGGGCCGATGGGCGTTCCACAATGCGACGCAACCTGATCGACTGACGACCCCGTTGGTGCGTGACGAATCCGGCGGCCTCGTGCCGGCGAGCTGGCCCGAGGCTCTGGAGCGGGCCGCCACCGGCCTGGCCGAGGCTCTCGACAACGGGGGCGTCGGAGTGCTTCCCGGCGGACGGCTGACCGAGGAAGACGCGTATGCGTACGCCAAGTTCGCCCGGGTCGCGCTCGGCACGAACGACATCGATTTCCGCGCTCGGCCGGGGAGCACCGAAGAATTGGCCTTCCTCGGCGCGCAGGTGGCCGGGACTACGCCCGACCACGTTTCGTACGCGACGCTGGAGGCGGCGCCGACCGTCTTGCTGGCCGGGCTCGAACCGGAGGAAGAGAGCCCGATCGTCTTCTTGCGACTGCGCAAGTCGACTCGGCTGGGACGCACTCGAGTCCACTCCATCGCGCCGTTCGCCTCGCGCGGGCTCATGAAGCTCGACGGCACGCTCATTCAGGTTCGGCCAGGTGACGAGGCGGAAGCGTTACTGGCTCCGGACAGCCCGTTGCGGGATGAGCTGAGCCGCGGCGGCGCGGTGATCCTGGTTGGTGAGCGGCTGGCGACGGCGCCCGGAGCGCTGTCCGCGGCGGCCGCGCTGGCCGAGCGCACTGGTGCCCGCCTGGCCTGGGTGCCGCGGCGCGCCGGCGAGCGTGGCGCCGTCGATTCCGGGGCGGTGCCGACACTGCTACCAGGTGGCCGGCTGGTCAGTGATGACAAGTCACGGATCGAGATCGAGCGGGCCTGGGCAGCGAGCGTGCCTACCGCGCCGGGACGTGATCTTTCCCAGATCCTGGCTGCCGCCCGAGACGGCGAGCTGGCTGCCTTGGTCGTCGGCGGGCTCGATCCCGACGACCTCCCTGATCCTGCACTCGCCGCCGAGGCGTGGGAACGGGTCGGTTTCCTGGTGAGCCTCGAGGTTCGGGCAAGTGCGATCACCGAGCGCGCCGACGTCGTCCTCCCAGTCGCGCCGCCGGCCGAGAAGTCTGGCCGCTACGTCACCTGGGAGGGGCGGCGGCGTCCGTTCGAGTCGACGCTGACCGGCACCGGGGCGTTGGCGGACGGCCGGGTGCTCCATGCTCTGGCCGACGAGCTGGACGTCGACCTGCGAATTCCTACGACCCAAGCTGCTCGCGCCGAGATCGACCGGATTGGCGTTACCAAGGCGCGGCCGTCCATGCCGCCAGCGTCGATCCGGCGAGGATCGGCAGCGCAGAACGGCACCGTCCTCGCCACCTGGCACGAGCTGCTCGACGCCGGGCGGATGTCAGACGGCGACGAGAACCTGGCTGGTACGGCGAAGCCGGCGCGGGCGCTGATCTCCGCGACCACGGCCACCCGCGCAGGAGTCGCCGACGGACAACTGCTGACGGTCTCGACCGAGCGTGGTGCCGTCACGGTCCCGGCCGAGATCGCCGACCTGCCCGACGATGTCGTGTGGTTGCCGACCAATGCGCGCGGCTGCGCGGTACGGTCCAGCCTCGGGGCCGGCGCCGGAGACGCGGTGACCATTGGCCCGGCTGGCGTCGTCGCGATGTCCCAAGGAGGTGCACAGTGACACCTGACGTACCGGGTTTCGGCGGTACCCCGTTCTGGATCGTCCTGATCAAGGTCGTTGGCGTCTTCGTGTTCCTCGTGGTGATGACGCTGTTCGCGATCGTGTTCGAACGCAAGGTCGTCGGCCGCATGCAGAACCGGATCGGCCCGAACCGGACCGGCCCATGGGGCACGCTGCAGTCCCTCGCGGACGGCATCAAGCTGGCCTTCAAAGAGGAGATCATTCCGGTTCTCGCTGACAAACCGGTCTACTTCTTGGCGCCGATCCTGTCCGTCGTGCCGGCATTCCTGGCGTTCTCGGTCATCCCGTTCGGCCCGGTGGTCTCGATGTTCGGCTACGAGACCCCATTGCAGCTGACCGATCTGCCAGTCGGCGTGCTGGTCGTGTTTGCCTGCTCCTCGCTCGGTATCTACGGCATCGTACTGTCCGGCTGGGCATCCGGATCGACCTACCCGCTGCTCGGTTCGCTTCGCAGCGCGGCGCAGATGATCTCCTACGAAGTGGCGATGGGCCTCTCGTTCGTTGCGGTGTTCCTGTTCGCAGGCACGATGTCGACGTCACGAATCGTCTTCGAACAGCGGCATCTGTGGAACGTCATTCCGCTTGTCGTGTCCTTCCTCGTGTACGCGGTCGCCGTCGTCGGTGAGACCAACCGCGCGCCATTTGATCTGGCGGAAGCCGAGTCCGAGTTGGTCGGCGGATTCCACACCGAGTACTCGTCATTCAAGTTCGCGATGTTTTACCTGGCCGAGTACATCAACATGGTGACGGTGTCGGCGCTCGCGACGACGTTGTTCCTCGGCGGGTGGCGGGCTCCGTGGCCGCTGTCGTTGTGGGACGGCGCGAACTCCGGATGGTGGCCGATTCTGTGGTTCACGGCCAAGGTCGTGCTGTGCATCTTCGTCTTCGTGTGGCTGCGGGGCACGCTGCCGCGCCTGCGTTACGACCAGTTCATGCAGTTCGGCTGGAAGGCGTTGCTGCCGATCAACCTGGCCTGGATCCTCGCCGTCGCCGCGATCCGAGTGCTCAACGACCGGAGCTGGCCAGCATGGAAGTCGACCTTCGTCGTGGTCGTGCCCGCGCTGCTCATCATCCTGGCCGTGTTCACGATCATCGACATATCCAACAATCGGCGGCAGGCCGAGCAGGAGGCCGCCGACGAAGTTGAGGCCAAGCTCGCACCGGCGTTCCCGATCCCGCCACTGGATCTGCGGATTCCTGAGTCGCCCCGTCGGCGTGACCGGGTTCCCGCTGGCGTGACCGCCGGGCGGGGAGAGTTACCCGAGGGAGAGAATCGCGATGGCTGACGCGCGGAGCGGTCCAGGCACCAGCGAGCCGAACGGCACCATTACCGGGTTCGCCAAGGGCTTCGGGCTGACCTTCTCGACGATGTTCAAGCACGTCTATACCCAGCAGTATCCCTTCGACATCTATCCGACGGCTCCTCGTTATCACGGCCGCCACGTGCTCAATCGGCATCCCGATGGACTAGAGAAGTGCGTCGGCTGCGAATTGTGCGCGTGGGCATGCCCAGCTGACGCGATCTATGTTGAGGGCGGCGACAACACCGACACCGAGCGGTACTCGCCGGGTGAGCGATACGGCAAGGATTATCAGATCAACTACCTGCGCTGTATCTTCTGCGGTTTGTGCGTCGAGGCCTGTCCTACCAGGTCGCTCACGATGAGCAACGAGTACGAGCTGGCCCTCGACGACCGCGAGCAGTTGATCTATACGAAGGAGCAGCTGATGGCGCCGCTGCTTCCCGGCATGGAGGCGCCGCCGCATCCAATGCGCCTCGGTGACAACGAGAAGGACTATTACCTGGCCGAGTCCCAGGCTCCGTTGCAGCAAGGGGCTCCGCAGAGCGCCGCCAACGTCGCGGGCCGGCCCATCACTGGACGCGCCATCGAGGTCGGAGGGCACCACGGATGAACCAGCCCACCGACGGCTTGGCTCCGCCTGCCAATCGGCTGCGAGCTCTCGCTACGGCAGGCCTTTGCCCGATACCCCAGATGTGGGGAGAGCGATGATGAGTGCATCGGTCGCGGTTGCGTCGGGACCGCTCATGACCGGCGACGTTCCGCTCGGCGAGGCGATCGCCTTCTGGATTCTCGGCCCGCTCTCGTTGGCCGGTGGCATCGGCATGGTGCTGTTCCGCAATGCGGTGCATTCAGCGCTGTCTCTCGCGGGCACCATGATGTGCCTCGGCGCGATGTACATCGTCGAGCAGGGCCCCTTTATCGGGCTGGTGCAGATCATCGTCTACACCGGCGCCATCATGATCTTGTTCCTGTTCGTGCTGATGCTCGTCGGACGAGACTCCTCCGACTCGCTTGTCGAGGTGCTGCGCGGCCAGCGCTGGGCGGCCTTGCTAGGCGGCATCGCATTCGCTTTGCTGGTGGCGCTCACCCTCGGCCGGGCCTTCACCGACACCACGCCGGTGAACCTGCAGACCGCCAACAGCGGCGGTAGCAACGTCAACTCGCTCGCTGCGTTGATCTTCACGAAGTATCTGTTCGCTTTCGAGCTCACCTCCGCCCTGCTCATCGTCGCGGCTGTCGGCGCGATGATTCTCGCCCACATCGAGCGCGACGGCCCCAAGCCCACCCAGAAAGCCACCGCGCGCGAGCGGATCCGCTCGGGTCGGCCCCAGCCGTTGCCAGGCCCAGGGGTGCTCTCCTCGGGCAACGCCATCGGCACTCCGGCGCTGCTGCCTGATGGTTCCGCGTCGGCGGAATCGGTCATGTCCTCCACCCCCGGGGGTGGGCGCGAGCTCCCGGATCAAAGGTCGCTCCCGTCCTCGGAGGGCACGCGATGAATCCGACGTACTACCTCGTCCTGTCTGCGGCGCTCTTCACGATCGGCATGATCGGCGTGCTGGTCCGGCGCAATGCCATCGTCGTCTTCATGTGCATCGAACTGATGCTCAACGCCGTAAACCTCACGCTGATCACGTTCTCCCGCATCAACGGAACGCTCGACGGCCAGGTGATCGCGTTCTTCGTGATGGTGGTCGCCGCCGCCGAGGTCGTGATCGGTCTCGCGATCATCATGTCCATCTTCCGGACCCGGCGATCGGCCTCGGTCGATGACGCCAACTTGCTGAAGTACTAGGAGGGCACCGAACAATGCGTCGCCCTGCTGCGCATCGGCACCCCTCCGCCTTGCAGCTCTCCCACCTGGCCGCCGCTCGCGACGAGCTGCATCGTTCCGTCCCCTCCTAGGAGCGTCCTTTCATGACGACCGCGCATGGTTTGCAGTCGATCGCCTGGTTGCTCGTCGTCGTCCCCGCCGCTTCCGCCGCGATCCTGCTGTTGGGCGGAAAGTACGTGGACCGATGGGGTCAGTGGCTTGGCGCCCTCGTCCCGCCGGCGCTGTTCGTCTACGCCGTGGCTCTGTTCTTCTCGGTAAAGGCCGAGAGCAATCGCGAGGTTAGCCTGCAGCTGTACAAGTGGATTCCGGTGGGAAGCTTCCAGATCAACGTCGGCTTCCTCATTGATCCGCTCTCACTGGTCTTCGTCTTGCTCATCACGGGCGTCGGCGGTCTGATCCACATCTACTCCCTCGGCTACATGGAGCATGACGAGGGCCGGCGCCGGTTCTTCGGGCAGTTCAACTTGTTCATCGCCGCCATGCTGTTGTTGGTTCTGGCGGACAACTACCTCGTGCTTTATGTCGGCTGGGAAGGCGTCGGCCTCGCGTCGTATCTGTTGATCGGCTTCTACTACAACCGCCCAACAGCGGCGACGGCGGCCAAGAAGGCGTTCATCGCGAACCGGGTCGGCGACGTCGGTCTGTCAATCGGCATTATGATCATGTTCGCCTACTTCGGCACCACGTCATTCGCCGGCGTGTTCGCGAGCATGACCGGGGCCAGCACCGGCGTCGCGACTGCCCTCGGGTTCATGCTCCTGCTGGGTGCGTGCGGCAAGTCAGGCCAGTTCCCGCTGCAGACCTGGTTGCCGGACGCCATGGAGGGTCCGACGCCGGTGTCGGCCCTGATCCATGCCGCGACCATGGTCACCGCCGGCGTCTACCTCATCGCGCGGTCCAATCCGATCTTCAACGCCTCGCAGTCCGCTCGCACTGCGGTGATGGTCGTCGGCGGGATCACCTTGCTTTACGGGTGTATCTGCGCCTTCGGCCAGGACGACCTGAAACGGGTGCTCGCGTATTCGACGGTCAGCCAAATCGGCTACATGTTCCTCGCCGTTGGTCTGGGCCAGGGTGGGTATACCTACGGCATCATCCACCTGCTCGGCCATGGCTTCTTCAAGGCCGCCCTGTTCCTCTCGGCCGGCGCGATCATGCACGCCATGAACGACCGCATCAACATGCGAAGATTCGGTGGCCTGTCCAGGGTCATGCCAATCACCTTCTTTACCTTCCTGTGCGGATATCTCGCCATCATCGGGTTCCCATTCGCCACGGGTTACTACACCAAGGACAAGATCATCGAGGCGACGTTCGACAAGGGTGGCACATCGGGCGTGCTGCTCGGCTGCGTCGGGCTCCTTGGAGCCGGCCTGACGGCGTTCTACATGACGCGCGCCCTCGTGATGACATTCTTCGGCGAGCGTCGCTGGGAGGACGACGTGCACCCGCACGAGGCCAAACCGGTCATGACGGTGCCGATGGTCATCCTGGGGATTTTGTCGCTGGTGGGCGGATTCCTGCTCACCGTCAACGACGGTGTGCAGAACTGGCTGGAGTCCTCGCTCGGCCCGACGATCGAGGCCGGCGCGCACCCGGTCAATCAGGCGCTACTCATCACGGTCACGTTGATCATCGTCGCGCTCGGCGTCGCCGCGGCGTGGGAGATCTTCGCGCGGCACCCGGTTCCGGTCGTGCAGCCGGCGGGGTCTCCGGTGACGGTTGCGGTACGCCACAACATCTATGCCGATGCCTTCAACGAGTCGGTCTTGATGCGCCCCGGCCAATGGACGACTCGGGCGCTTGTTTTCCTCGACAACCGGGGAGTCGATGGCGTCGTGAACGGCGTAGCGGCTGGACTCGGCGGTACATCCTCCCGAGTAAGACGATGGCAAACCGGATTCGTGCGTAGCTATGCGCTGTCGATGCTCGGCGGCTCGATCGCCGTCGTGGCGGTGCTGCTGGCGGTGAGATTCGTATGAGCGCCTGGGCGATTCATGACACCACCGGATTCCCGCGCCGTGGTGCTGGACAGGCGGTGGCGTGATGCACAGCTTCGCTCTCGTCGGCCTGCTGCTCGTGCCGCTCGTCGGATCGCTGATCGTGTTCGGTCTGCCGAAGCGCGATACCACGTTGATCAAGTGGTTCACCTTGGCCGTGACTCTGATCGACGTCGTCTACGTCATCGTGCTCGGCGCAACGTTCGACACCGGTGCTGGCGCCGCGCGGTTCCAGTTCGTCGGGAGCTGGACCTGGATCGAGGCATTCGGCGTCGATATTTCCTTCGGCGTCGACGGTATTGCCATGGTCCTTGTCGCGATGGCGGTAGTCCTTGTCCCAGCCGTTGTGCTGGCATCGTGGAACTCGTTCGACACGCAGTCCGACGCCGAGGAGCTCAACGAAAAGCCGCGTAGCGTTCGAACGTACTTCGGCTTGGTGCTGCTGCTCGAGTTCTTCATGATCGGCGTATTCATCAGCACCGACGTCTTCCTGTTCTACGTGTTCTTCGAGGCGATGCTCGTGCCGATGTACTTCATCATCGGTAGCTTCGGTGGCCCGCGCCGCCAGTACGCCGCGATGAAGTTCTTCCTGTACTCGCTGGTCGGTGGCCTCCTGATGTTGGCCGCGGTGATCGGGGTGTACGTGACCTCCGGCACCGGGACGTTCTCGTTCTCCGCGCTGATCGGCCATGTGCCGAGCGGCGCCACTCAAAAATGGCTGTTCCTCGGTTTCTTCATCGCGTTCGCGATCAAGGCACCGCTGGTGCCGTTCCACACTTGGCTGCCGGACGCGGGCGCCGAGGCACCGATCGGCGGTGCGGTGCTGCTTGTCGGCGTGCTCGACAAGGTAGGTACGTTCGGCTTCCTGCGGTACTGCCTGCCGTTGTTCCCGGAGGCGTCGCGGTACTTCGCGCCTATGGTGCTGATTCTGTCGGTCATCGGAATTCTTTACGCGGGGTTCCTCGCGATCGGTCAGCGAGACATGAAACGCCTGGTCGCCTATATTTCGGTGGCGCACTTCGGATTCATCGGCATCGGCATTTTCGCCTTCACCACCCAGGGTGGCACCGGAGCCGTCCTCTACATGGTGAACCATGCCTTTTCGACCGGTGCGTTGTTCCTAGTCGTCGGCATCTTGATCACTCGCGGGAAGTCCCGCCTGGTGGCCGATTACGGCGGCGCGGCGAAGGTCACACCGATTCTTGGCGGGCTATTCCTGTTCGCTGGCCTGTCCGCACTCTCGCTGCCCGGCATGAGCACGTTCGTCAGCGAGTTCCTTGTCCTGGTGGGCACCTTCACGCGGCACAAGGGGTTGGCGATACTCGCCACCACCGGAATCATTCTGGCTGCGTTGTACGTGTTGATCCTCTACCAACGCACGATGCAAGGCGTCGTGAGCGAGAAGGTCCGGAAATTTAAGGACATCAACGTGCGCGAAGCCTTCGCGGTTGCCCCCCTTATGGTTTTGATCCTGTTCCTGGGGATCTACCCGAAGCCCGTCATCGACGTGATCAATCCGGCGATCAGGGACACGCTCGCGAACGTCGGTCAAGTCGATCCGGCGCCCGCATCCAGCACCGCAGTGGGAGGACAGAAGTGACTCTCGCCGCCGCTCCGGCGCAGCTGAATGCGCCTTCGATCGCCTACCACGCGTTGTGGCCGATTTTCATCGTGCTCGGCGTCGCGTGCGTCGGAGTGCTGATCGAGGCGTTCGTCCCGCGCACCGAGCGATACGCCACGCAACTTGGCCTTTCTGTCGCCGGCCTGGTTGCCGCGTTTATCGCCGTGATTCTGGTGCGAGGCACGTCGTTGACGACGGTGGCCGGTGCGCTGGCCATCGACGGCACCGGACTATTTCTCCAAGGCTCCATCCTCGTGCTGGCCTTGTTGGCCGTGCTCCTCATCGCCGAGCGGTCACTCGAGCGCAGTCCGATCGTGGCGCAGGCTGCCGTCGTCGTGGGATCGCCGCGTGACCGCGAACTGGCTCGCACCGGCCGGATCCAGACCGAGGTCTTTCCGCTCGCGATGTTCGCCGTCGGCGGCATGCTGATCTTCCCGGTCTCGAACAACCTGCTACTGATGTTCGTCGCCCTCGAGGTGTTGTCCCTGCCTCTCTACCTGATGGCTGGGATGGCCCGCCACCGCAGGCTGCTGTCGCAGGAAGCCGCCATGAAGTACTTCCTGCTCGGTGCGTTCGCTTCGGCGTTCTTCCTGTATGGAATCGCGTTGCTGTACGGGTATGCGAACTCCGTCGACCTCTCCGCGATCCTGGCGTCCGCCTCGACGTCGAACAAGCCGGATGCCTTGCTCTACCTCGGCCTCGCCCTGCTCCTCGTGGGGTTGTTTTTCAAGGCCAGCGTCGCGCCGTTCCACAGTTGGACGCCGGACGTTTACGAAGGATCTCCCACCTCCGTCACGGCGTTTATGGCGGCATGCACGAAGGTCGCGGCGTTCGGCGCGATCATCCGAGTTCTCTACGTGGGTTTCGCATCGACCAAGTGGGACTGGCGGCCCATCATCTGGGCTGTTGCAATAACGTCGATGGTCGTGGGCGCCGTATTCGCTCTGACCCAGACGAATGTGAAGCGGATCCTCGCCTACTCCTCGATTGCCCACGCTGGGTTCATCCTGGTCGGCATCGTGGCCGTGACCCGAGATGCCATAGCAAGCACGCTCTTCTACCTCGTGACGTATGGGTTCGCCACAATCGCCGCGTTCGGTCTCGTCACCCTGGTTCGTGATGCCAACGGCGAGGCGGTGCAGCTGTCGCAGTGGGCCGGGTTGGCGCGCAAGGGTCCTCTCGTGGCACCTCTGATGACGATTCTGCTGTTGTCGATGGCGGGCATTCCGCTGACTGCGGGTTTCATCGGCAAGTTCTACGTGTTCCGAGCGGCTTACGACGAAGCCGCGCCGCTAGTTGTCATCGCCCTTCTCGCCTCGGCCGTGGCAGCGTTCTTCTATCTGCGTATCATCGTGCTGATGTTCTTCGCGGAACCGCCGGAGAACGGCCCAACGATCACGATTCCGTCGCCGCTGACCACGATCGCGCTCACCCTCGCGGCAGCTGTCACCATCTGGCTCGGCATCTTCCCCCAGCCGATCCTCGACCTGGCCAACAACGCAGCGCATCTGCAGACGGTGTTACCGGGGTGAGTCCTGCCCCCATCGGCGTCGTGTTCGAGGACGCCGAGCTGGAGCGTTCGGTTCGGTCAGGACTGGACGAGGTCGAGACCGCTCTGCGGGCCGCCGTTCGATCCGATAACGAGATCCTTGACATTTCCGCGCGCCACCTGGTCGACGCCGGCGGGAAACGGTTCCGTCCGCTCCTGACGCTACTGTCGAGCCACTTCGGCGACCCGGGCGCTCCGGAGATCATCACGGCCGGAGTGGTGGTGGAGCTGACCCATCTCGCGACGCTGTACCACGACGACGTCATGGATGAGGCGCTCGTTCGACGCGGTGCGGCGTCGGCCAACGCTCGGTGGGGAAACACCGTCGCGATCTTGACCGGCGACTTCCTGTTCGCGCGGGCGTCCGACCTGCTCGCCGATCTCGGTCCAGCGGCGGTCCGGCTGCAGGCCCGAACGTTCGAACGGCTGGTCGCCGGCCAGATTCGCGAAACTGTGGGCCCGGGGGACACGAACCCGATCGCGCACTACCTGCAGGTGCTCTCCGACAAGACCGGATCGTTGATCGCCACCTCTGCCCAGTTCGGCGCCGAGTTCGCCGGCGTTGACCGATCGATCGTCGACGTATTGCGGCGCTTCGGAGAGCAGATCGGGGTGGCTTTCCAACTCTCCGACGACATCCTCGACATCGCCTCCGAGTCGACGGTATCGGGCAAGATGCCGGGCACCGATCTGCGCGAGGGCATCCGAACCCTGCCGGTGCTGTATGCGTTGCGGTCCGCGGATCCCGACGACGCGCGGCTTCGCGAGCTGGTTTCCGGCCCGCTGGCTGACGATTCTCTTCATGCTGAGGCGTTGGAGCTGCTGCGCGTTTCGGCCGCGGTGGCCGAGGCGCGACGCACCCTGCAGAGTTACGCCGACGCCAGCCGGGCCATGTTGGCTGAGTTGCCAGCCCGGCCGGCCCGGGATGCTCTGGAGGCGTTGACCGACGTGGTGGTTGCCCGCACTAGCTAAGTCGCCGGCCAGCCGATCGATCACATCCAGGGATCGAGTTCCGGCGCCGCAGTCAGCGCCTCTCCGGCGGTTGACTTTCGACCGGTGAGCCACGCAAGTACGGCCCAGTCCGGACCGCGCACGTCGACGGGACCCTCGCCCGGCACGGCCCATTTGCGGCCGACGAGCTCCGAATTGAGCGACCCGTCAGCCGTCACCTCCAGCCGAAGGGGTCGTCGGGCGCGATCCGGCAACCGATCAGCGAGCCGGGGCAATAGCAGCGCGACGAAATCGGCCGGCCACTGGTTCACGGTGTAACCCGAATCGGCGTCGACCCGGTGCACCTCGACCTCCTGCCACCGCGCCCTGATCCATCTGCGGCACGGTCGGCTGTCCGCCGTCGCATCCCAGGCATCGGCATCGGCCACCGCGCCGAACAGCCGGTCGAGTCGGCCGGCCGACTCACGCACGTCGGCTAGCTGTTCGAGCACCGGGCGCCCGGCACCGGCTTCGATGTCGGCCGCCCGACCGTCCGGGCCGTTCGGATACCGTTTCACGATTTCTCCGCGTAACGCACCGGACAGTGCCCGCGCGATGCTGTCTGCGTTGCGGGCGATGTGCGTCAAAACGTGCCCGCGTGTCCAGTTCGGCAACGCGATTGGCGCGGTCATGTCGGCATCGGCCCAGCGCTGCCCGTCGAAGTCGGCGACCATCGCGGACGTTGACACGCGCATGGCCGTAAGCCGAGTGGACAGATCTGCGGATGTCACGGCCGCCATGTTGCCCTAGTGACGGGTGATCGGCCAGGATTCGAGCTCGGTGTAGGTCGGCCGTGGGCCGACCTTGCTCCGGACCAGGCTCAGCCGATCCATGGGCCACGGCGGTCCGGCGTATGACGCGAGCGCCTTCACCCACGGCCGCAAATCAGCTCCAGCGCGGCCACGCGCGATGGTGAGATGGGGGTGAAAGCGGCGATCTTCAACCTCGATGCCGGTGTGTCGCGCGGCTGCTGCGGCGCGGCCGGCCAGCTCGGTCAGAGGCGCCACATCACCGGCCACGCCCACCCAGAGCACGCCGCGGCCAAATCGGCCTACGCCCGCTAGCTGGAGCTCGGTGGGAGCTGCTCGCAGAGCGGCCCGGCCCAGGCCGGTGCGTAGTCGGGGCACAGTCGCTTCGTCGACCTCGCCGAGGAACGCGAGGGTGACGTGCCACCGGCCATCGGGCAGCCATCGCGGCGCCACACTGTCCAGGTGCAGCGCCGCGACCGCCGTCGCCAGGTCAGCGATTGCCCGAGCTGACGGCCACACCGCAACGAACAGCCGCACCCGGCCATCATTCCGGTTTGCCCGTCATGCGGTAGATCCGGACCGGGACAACACGGGCTCGGCCTCGACCGGCTCGGCCGGCAGGCGCCGACGCTGGCTCCGTATCCCGTCCACGGTGAGAACAATCAGCGCGATCCACACCAGGGTGAAACCGATCCACCGGACCGGAGGCATGGGCTCATGGTCGATGCCGACGCCGACCGCGAACTGCAGTACCGGCGCCAGGTATTGCAGAAGGCCGACAGTCGACAGGGGGAGTCGGCGGGTAGCGGCGGCGAAGAACAGAAGTGGAATGGCGGTCACGACGCCGGTTGTGGCGAGGAGCGCGGTGTTGCCTCCGCCGTGGTGCGCGAAGACCAGCGTGCCCTGCGTTTGCAGCACAAGTAGCACGGTCAACGCCGGCAGGGCCAGGACACCGGTCTCGACCGCCAGCGATTCCGCCGCGCCGACGGCTGCTCGCTTCTTGAAGTACCCGTACATACCGAAGGACGTCGCCAGCACGAGCGCGATCCACGGCAACCGCCCGTAATCGACGGCAAGCACGACGATGGCGATCGAGGCAATACCCACGGCCACCCATTGCGGTCGTCGTAGCGTCTCGCGCAGCACGAACACGCCAAGGAGGATGGTGATGAGTGGGTTGACGAAGTAGCCGAGGCTCGTCTCTATGACCTGCCCGGAATTGACGCCCCAGATGTAGGTACACCAGTTCACGCTTATGACCGATGCGGCCAGGATCAGCAACGTGCGCCGACGCCGATCGGCCAGAACCCGCCGCACCGAACGCCACGCTCGTGTACGCCATAGGACCAGCATGACGAACAGAAGTGACCACAAGATCCGATGAGCGAGGATCTCGAACGCGCTGGCCGGTTTCAATAACGGCCAGTACAGCGGGAACGCGCCCCAGAGCAGGTACGCCGCCGCTCCATAAAGCAGGCCCCGGCGCGTCTCGGCGTCGGTTCCCACGCGGAAGAGGCTACGGCTTCCGGCCGTGGGTGCATCGGGCCATTGCGCTGCCGGTGGCTTCGTCTAGTGTCCTGCGGCGCAGGTCACTAGCGGGCGATCAGGCGATCGTCCAGGCGTCCTTGCCGTGCAGCAACGCGTCGAGAGCTGCCGTGTCGGCCGCGTCCTTGGCCAGGGCGTGGTCGAGCTGTGCGGCCATCAGACCGTCGTATGTGGGCCGCGTCACATCACGGAAAACGCCCATCGGCGCGTACCGAACGTCATTCGACGAGAGTCGGGACAGCGCGAACGCATAGGCCGGATCGTCGGCCCGGGCGTCGTGGACGACGATGCGCGGATCATCCTCGGCGAAGTCGTCGGCTACCGCGAGCGCCCCGGTCTGTGGGTCACGGACGACCGCCCTACGCCCCTCGGCGCCGAAGCGCACCGGTTGGCCGTGTTCGAGGCGGAATGATCCACTCATCGCGAGTTCCCGCATCCTTGATTATCTCGAACGCGCCGTCGTTGAAGATGTTGCAGTTCTGGTAGATCTCGACGAACGCGGTGCCCTTGTGGTGGCGGCGGCCCGCAGCACGTCGTCAGGTGCTTGCGATCGGAGTCGAGCGTGCGGGCGACGAACGTGGCCTCGGCGCCGAGCGCGAGCGAGAGCGGGTTGAACGGGTCGTCGATCGAGCCAAACGGCGTGGACTTGGTCATCTTGCCGTGCTCGGAGGTGGGCGAGTACTGGCCCTTGGTCAGCCCGTAGATCCGGTTGTTGAACAGCAGGATCTTGATGTTGACGTTGCGGCGGAGCGCGTGGATCAGGTGATTGCCGCCGATCGACAGCGCGTCGCCGTCGCCAGTGACGACCCAGACCGACAGATCCGGCCGCGACGATGCACAGGCCGGTCGCGATAGCCGGTGCTCGGCCGTGGATCGAGTGCATGCCGTAGGTGTTCATGTAGTACGGGAACCGGGACGAGCAGCCGATGCCGGAGACGAACACGATGTTCTCGCGCGGAATGCCGAGCTCGGGCATGAAGCCCTGCACTGCGGCAAGGATCGCGTAGTCGCCGCAGCCAGGGCACCAGCGCACTTCCTGGTCCGTCTTGAAGTCCTTGCGGCTGGTGAGAGTCAAGCCGTTGGGCGCCGCCCTGGGACAGCCGGCGCTCGAGTCATCGAGTCAGCACTCGCTTGCAGCATCTCGGCGAGGTCGGCTCGCGCCGGAACGGCATACCACGGACCTGGGTGACGCTGATGACGTCGACCAGGTACTTCGCACGGATGAGCATCGCGAGCTGGCCGAGGTTCATCTCCGGCAGCACGACCTTGTCGAGCCGGCAAGCACGTCGCCCAGATTCGTCGGGAACGGGTTCAGGTGCCGCAGATGAGCCTGAGCACTGGCGTATCCGGCTCGACGCACCCGTCGCGCTGCGGCGCCGATCGTTCCGTAGGTCGATCCCCAGCCGATGACCAGTACCCGCGCGTCCCCGTCGGGGTCGTCGACCTCAGCGGCGCGATGGTGCGGCAATCCCGTCGACCTTGGCCTGCCGCGTGCGGACCATGAATCATGGTTGTCGGGGTCGTAGGAGATGTTGCCGGTACGGTCTGCCTTTTCGATGCCGCCGATCCGATGCTCCAGGCCCGGCGTACCGGGAATCGCCCACGGCCGAGCCAGCGTCTCTGGGTCGCGCAGGTAGGGCAAGAACGTGCCGTCCGTCAGCGCGTCGTTCGGCTCGGTCGCGAACGGCACCGAGCAGGTCAGGCAGATCGGCGACGTTCGGGATCGCGCCAGGGCTCGGAGCCGTTTGCCAGGTATCCATCGGACAGCAGGAACACCGGCGTGCGGTAGCGGAGCGCGATTCGCGCGGCCTCGAGCGCCGCGGCGAAACAGTCGGCTGGCGATTGCGGCGCGACGATCGGCACCGGCGCCTCGCCGTTGCGGCCGAACATGGCTTGTAGCAGGTCGGATTGTTCGGTCTTGGTCGGCAGCCCGGTAGACGGCCCGCCGCGCTGGATGTCGCAGACGACGAGTGGTAGCTCCAGAGACACGGCCAGGCCGATCGCTTCGCCTTTAGCGCGATCCCGGGTCCGATGATGTGGTGACAGCCGAGCGATCCGCCGAAAGCGGCGCCGATCGCCGCGCCGATGCCAGCGATCTCGTCCTCGGCCTGGAAGGTGCGTACTCCGAATCGCTTGTGCTTGCCAGCTCATGCAGGATGTCTGACGCCGGCGTGATCGGGTAGGCGCCGAGGAACAGGGGCAACCCAGCCCGCTGGGCCGCGGTGATCAGCCCGTAGGACAGGGCCATGTTGCCAGTGATGTTTCGGTAACGCCGGTCGGCAGCGGCGCCGGTTTCACCTCGTAGGCGACGGCGAAGGACTCTGTCGTCTCACCGAAGTTCCAGCCCGCCTTGAACGCGGTGATGTTCGCATCGGCGATGTCGGGCTGGCTGGCGAACTTCTGCCGCAAGAACTGCAGTGTCCCCTCGACGGGCCGCGAGTACATCCATGACAGCAGGCCCAGCGCGAACATGTTCTTGCTTCGGCCGGCGTCTTTGCGTGACAGCGACGTCCCCGCGAGCGCGTCGAGGGTGAGTTGCGTGAGATCCACCGCGTGGACGGTGAACGAGTCCAGCGTGCCGTCCTCGAGCGGGTTGCTCGTCCAGCCGATCCGGCCCAAGGCCCGGTCGGTGAAGTCGTGGGTGTCGACGATGATGGTGCCGCCCTTAGGCAGGTCGACGAGGTTTGCCTTCAACGCGGCCGGGTTCATCGCCACCAGGACGTCGGGCCGATCGCCGGGCGTCAGGATGTCGTGGTCGGCGAAGTGCAGCTGGAAGGACGAGACCCCGGGCAGGGTGCCGGCCGGAGCACGTATCTCGGCCGGGAAGTTCGGTAACGTCGACAGGTCGTTGCCGAAGCGCGCGGTCTCCTGGGTGAAGCGATCACCGGTGAGCTGCATGCCGTCGCCGGAGTCCCCAGCGATCCGAATGACCACATGGTCGAGCTGCTCGACGTTCTTGGACATCTGCGAACGATCGCCTCCGGTTTCCCCAGTTTTTGACAACCCCCGTTTCCGGCGGCGGGCCGCCGGAAGGCGACGGGCCGGCGGCGCCGGTCGGGGAACCGTATGTCGTCCCGGCGTCGTAAACCCGCCTCATACATCCTACGGAAAACCCCACCGTGGGCGCCGGTGGTGTCCCTCACCCGACACCGTGTCACCGATATGCTGCGCTGTCGCGCATGCCGCCCTGTGTGGACACCCAGGCGCCCCACGCGGCCGGTGGGCCGGTGGACGACCGCGCCGCCTGTGGACAACCGCGCCGCCTGTGGACAACCGCGCCGCCTGTGGACAACCGCGGATGCTCCGTCGGGATCACCGCCTACATTCGTCCTCCACCAGCCCGCGGACTGTCAGGAGGCGCCGATGAGCACGATCCAGGTCGACCTCGAAGGGCTGCAGCTGCTCGCCAGTCGGCTGGCGGAGGTGCGGGCACGGCTTGCGGCCGATGCCGGCAGCGACCTGGCAGGTCGCTGCTCCGACCCGCTCGTCTCCGCTGCTCTCCACGACGTCCAGGAGGACTGGTCGCGCAAACGCAGACTCATCTGCGGCTACCTCGACGCCGCCAGCTCTGCTGTCCGCCAAGCTGCGGCCGCCTACGCGACGGTGGAGTCCGGGATCGGTCGCGCTGAAGTCATCGGGAGCGGGAGATGAGACTGCATGCGAAGCCGCTGGACCTACCGCTCGGCAGCCCGGTACTGGCAGCCGCCATGTGTGCGGCCATGGCATCACCGGCTGGCTACGGCGACGAGTTGCGCGCGGTCGCCGCGGCACTGCGTGCTACCGCGGAGGCCTTGCGAGGCGCGCTGCGCCACCTTCGCAGCATTGCCCAGCCCGGCTCACTCTGGTGTGGCGAGGCGGGTCGCGCATTCTCGGCCAAGCTTGCCGAGCCGTCCGAGGCCCACTTGGACGAGGTACCGGCCCGATACGAGGGATACGCTGCCGCATTGTCGAGCTACGCGGTACAGGTCGACGAGGCGCACCGTGATCTGGTTGCTGCGCAGTCGGCTGCCGCCGACGCGGTCCGTGCGTATGGCGTGATCGTTGCGCGGCCCGGCGCGCCGCCCTCGGCCGCAGTCCGCGGCGCCGAGCAGGCGTGTTTGCTCGCAGCCGGCCGATATAAACGTGGCTACGACCAGTGGGTCGCGGACATCAACCGCTGCGTGGATCGGCTGGCCGTCGTCGATGACACCGACCATCTACACAACCCACACGGATGGCACGCGGCTGTCGACACGGCGGCTCGGGTGTTCGGAGACATGTCAACGATCACGGCGGTGCTCGGCGTGGTTGCCCTTGCCGCTTGTCCGCCGGCCGCACCGGCGCTGTTCGCCACGTCGATGGTCACGTCCGGTGTTGCGCTCGGGGCTGATATTGACCGCAGCGCACAGTTCGGGGAGCACGTCACAGCAACCGACCTGGCGTTGGATGCCTTCGGCGCGATGCCGCTCGCAGGGGCCGCGCGTGGGATGCGGTCAGCCGTACGAGCCGCGACCCATGCGCCGGCTGAGGCAAGCCGGGCTGGGGTCGCGGTGCGCGCCTACGGTCGAGCGCTCGGCCGCGCGTACCGGAACGACGTGTGGCGGGAGCCGGTGCAAGCAGTGCAGGAGGCTAAGGCTGCGGGTGGTGCGCTCCAGCCGGCGCCTCGGCCTATGGCGGCGCGCTTCCGTGACAACGTCGACGAGCTGGGTTCGGTCGGCGCCTCGTGCGTTCAAGACACGGTCGACCATCGCGGCGAGGGGTACGTTCGCGCGGCCGTGCGTAGCCCGGCCCGCGTCGCCTGGACCCCCATCGCGGACTTGGCCGGCTGATCGCATCTGCGGGTGTGTTTGTGTGTCGTGGGAGCGTGCGGAACGCTTCAGCCGTTATTGGCCACATGACGGATCCGACACATTTGTCCGTTCCTGCCTCGACGTCGTCGAAATTTCGGCGCTTACGAAATCGCAGTAGCCTGCTCGGTGGCGCGGACTCGTCGAGTTGAGCGGCGTGCCGTATGTCGTGCGAATTGCCAAGATCAGCTTTCTGCTCTCGTTTGCCCGCATTGCTTCGGCTCTGCGGAGTCACCGCCTCGTGCCGGCGCTCACCGCCCCCCATCCCGCGGTAAACGCTGGCGATTCTCCGGGCGAGCAAACTCCCGCCCTGCCTCTCCGCGCCATAACCCAACGCCATGATTGCGAGGTTTCTGCAGATATAAGAGACGATGCTTCACTCGTAACAAGTATTCGTTTGTGGCGGGATTGAGTTGCAAATTGTGGCCAACTGGGTGAGGAAATAGCAGGTGCTGGGTATCAGTCGCTCGATCAGCGAGGGAACCGGCCTTCAGGAGGTCGAAAGAATGTCCTGGGACGTGGTCTTGCCCGCATTCGAGATGGACTGCCGCGATTGGCTCGTCGTGACGCCCACTACCGATGGCCTACCGGAGGAGGTGGGTGGGGCGCCGCTGTTGGCGGTGCTGTCGACGGCTGTGTTCGACGAAACGAACTTTCAGTCGGCGAGCGGTGTGTTCACGATCGGCTGGCTCGATGACGAGTCACGTGAACACTCTCGGGCTGGGGTCGCCGAACTCCTCGACCCGGACGGTCCGGCAGACGGTGAGCCGGGCGGCTGGACTATGCGCTACCTCGTTCCGTCACCGGACGGGCAGCTCGGTCTACTGGCGGAGTTCAGCCTCGGTGACCACCCGGAGCTCGAGATCCTGCGTCGGGTCGAGGCGCTCATGGCGTCCTTCCGATGGGCTCTCTGACCCGGGATGTGCGACCGACCGACTGACGTCGCCGACGCGGGGCACTGGGGAACGCGAGACGGCCCGTCGGGCGTTGTAATTACGTGAACGGACTCGCCAATGGGATCAAGACGGCCGCGCTGCTCGGTCTGCTGTCGGCCGCGTTCATCCTGATCGGCGGCGCGATCGGTGGCGCGCGTGGTCTGACCATCGGCCTGATCATCGCCGTGGTGATGAACGGGATCAGCTACTTCTATTCCGACCGGATCGCGCTCGCCAGCATGCATGCCCGCCCAGTCAGCGAGGCGGAGCAGCCCGGGATGTACTCGATCGTCCGGGAGCTGGCCACGGCAGCGCACCAGCCCATGCCGCGGCTGTACGTGTCGCCCACCATGCAGCCAAACGCGTTCGCGACCGGGCGCAATCCGCGGCACGCCGCGGTATGCGCGACGGAGGGCATCCTGCAGATCCTTGACCGCCGCGAGATGCGGGCCGTTCTCGGCCATGAGCTCAGTCACGTCTACAACCGCGACATCCTGATCTCGTCGGTAGCTGCGACGCTGGCCGCCGGGATTACCTACATCGCCCAGTTCGCGCTGTTCTTCGGCGGGGGCAACGACGACCGCGATCGGAATCCGTTCGTCGGGCTGATCATGCTGATTCTGGCCCCGATCGCCGCTGGACTCATTCAGATGGCGATCAGCCGGTCTCGGGAATATCAGGCCGACCAGTCCGGCGCGGTCCTTAGCGACGACCCGCTGGCCCTTGCGAGCGCGCTGCGCAAGCTACAGGCCGGGACCCAAGCCCTGCCGCTACCGCAGCAGCCGGCCCTCGTGAGCACGAGCCATCTCATGATCGCGAACCCATTCCGCGGTCAGGGCATGGCAAGCCTCTTCTCGACCCACCCGCCGATGGAGCAGCGGATCGCGCGGCTGGAGAATATGGCCAAGTCCGACCCGCGGTTCTGGAAGTAGTCGACTGGGGCGGTGGCTGCGGCCGAGCGCTATCCGCTGAACGAGTCGGCGATCGCGAGGATGTACTGGCCGTAGCCCGATTTGGCGAGATCCTCACCTAGCTGCCGGGCTTGAGTCACGTCGATGTATCCCTGCCGGAGCGCGATCTCCTCGAGACAGGCGATGCGAACACCCTGCCGATGTTCGAGTACCTGCACGAACTGCCCGGCTTCCACCAGGGAGTCGTGGGTTCCGGTGTCCAGCCATGCAGTGCCGCGCCCGAGGTCGATCAGCCGCGCTGTTCCTCGCTCGACGTAGACGTTGTTCAGGTCGGTGATCTCCAACTCGCCCCGCGCCGACGGCTGCAGTTGCTTGGCGATGTCGACGACATCGTTGTCATAGAAGTAGAGCCCGGTGACGGCGAGGTTCGACTTGGGCCGGCTGGGTTTCTCTTCGATGGAGATGAGCCGGCCGTCGGCGTCCGCCTCGGCCACGCCGTAGCGTTCCGGATCGCGCACCTGGTACCCGAACAGCAGGCACCCGGTCGTCAGGTCCGCGGCTGCGCTGAGCTGCGTGCCTAGACCGTAGCCGTAGAAGATGTTGTCGCCCAGGATGAGGGCGGCGCTGTCGTCGCCGATGTGGTCACGGCCGATGAGGAATGCCTCGGCCAGACCGTTCGGCTCGGGCTGGACGGCATAGGTCAACGCCAGTCCAAGCTGTGATCCGTCACCCAGCAGCCGAATGAACTGCTCTTGGTCGTGGGGCGTCGTGATGATCAAGATCTCGCGAAGCCCGGCGAGCATCAGGGTCGACAGCGGGTAGTAGATCATCGGCTTGTCGTAGACCGGCAGCAACTGCTTGCTGATCGAGCGGGTGATGGGATGCAGACGGGTACCGGATCCCCCCGCCAGGATGATGCCCTTCATGATCGGTGACGTGGCCCCTAGCGATAGTTGACGAATTGCAGGGCGACATCGAGGTCCGCGTTCCGAAGCAGCGCGATGACCGTCTGGAGGTCGTCCCTCTTCTTGCCGCTGACGCGGAGCTGGTCGCCCTGTATCTGGGCCTGCACTCCCTTGGGTCCTTCGTCGCGCACCAGCTTTGCGATCTTGCGCGCATGGTCGGAGTCGAGACCCTGCTTCAGCGTTGCCGCGATGACGTACTGCTTGCCCGACTGCTTGGGATCGCCAGCGTCCAACGACTTCAACGAGACCGATCTCTTGACCAGCTTTTCCTTGAAGACCTCCAGCGCCGCCTTCGCGCGCTCCTCGGTGTCGGCCTTGATCGTCACGCCCAACTCGCCGGACCACGCGATGCTCGCGTTGGTCCCGCGAAAGTCGAAGCGTTGGCCGACCTCCTTCGCGGCCTGGTTGAGCGCGTTGTCGGCCTCCTGGCGGTCGACCTTGCTCACCACGTCGAACGACGCATCGGCCATGATCGTGAGTCCCTCCTCGCTGCGGTCCTGCCGAACCGACGGTATCGGACGGACGGAGGGCGGTCGGTCCTGGTCGGCCCCGTGTAGGCTGACCAACCGTCGCCGGCGCACCCCGGTGACGCGTTCAGCACTTCCAGGCGGGTTGCCCGAGTGGCCAAAGGGAGCGGTCTGTAAAACCGTCGGCTCAGCCTACGTTGGTTCGAACCCAACACCCGCCACCGACGATTTCCCCATATATATCTGCGAATTCGGCATCGATAGGATTGCCCGGTTCCGCGGCAAAGGCAGCGGTCCTCCGAACCGTCGTCTTTCGTCCGTGCAGACGAGTGAGAGTGAGGTTTGCCGGAAATATCCCGGACAGACCCGTTCAAAAGGTCAGGTCACTCGACGGCTGGTCGTGCTGGGGACACCGTCAGATCGGAGCAAGATCCGGAATTCGCGGGATATACACGGGATGGATCATGAGCCGTCACGGCGTCGTACACGCGCCAGTTGGAGATCATCTCTTCGCCCTGAAAGGACCTGCTGGACGCGGAGCAGCGCCCTCTGCGCCGACTGAGCTCAGCACGAACCGTCGCCGCCGGCCATGCCTTCGTGCAGAATCTGCGCCGCGGCCACTACGCAATCACCGCCGATCTACCGGCGCATGATCGGGTCCGAGTCGCGTGCAACGAGCTCGCTATGACCCTCTAACCAGAAGCGAATTGCCGGCAAGTCCGGTTCCGGCACGCTCCGCCTGCGCCAACGCAACAGCGCCATTTGGGAAGCTTGCTTGTGACAAAGAGGAATTACAAAGAGGCGCAGACGCACTACGAGCGTGTTCTTGAGATTCGTAATCGGCTCCACACGGATCACCGGACAGGTCAATCGGGACTGAGTCACGTCGCCGTATCGTCATGCGGGCCGCGCCATGATGCGGCGTCGCTGGCCCGGCGCTACCGCGACTCATCGTCGACGACGCGTGTCGGGACCTGTGTGAGGCTCTCGCTCGGCGCTGCGACGCGTTGCTGCCGCACCTGCGCCCACCCGTTCGGTACGCCTGCACTCGGTCGGCATGAAGATCAGCGCCGGCGTCAGACCTGGCACCGGTAGACGGCATAGTCGGGCGAACTGGCGCTGGACCTTCTCATGCTCTGGCTGGTACTTAGCGCGATGACGTGACGCGTGTCGTTGCGAGGATTCCGCGGCACACGAAATCAGTGAGCGGCCAGCCAGCATGATCATCCGACCTGGCTGAGGCACCATCGCGATAGTGGACTGGACCGAGCCGCATTGGGACGGCGGCGGGATGTCAGATGGGATCGCCGGGAAACTGCACCCCGAATCGGTCAACGAGTCCGGGGACGCTGCCCGGATCCATCTGCAGACCGTAGCGGTCGCGCAGGTCAGCGAGCGCTTCGGGACCGGCGGCGGTGACCCCGCCAAGGTCGACGAGTTCGGCAAAGAAGCGTTGGAATCTGGCCGGGGAGATGGTCTCGAGCAGCCGGGCTGGCTCGTCGCCGGCATTCCAGAAGGTGTGCCACTGATTGCGGGGTTTGAAGATCAGATCCCCGGGCTGTCCGACCAGCACCTGGTCGCCGAGCAGCGCGCCGACGCGTCCCTCCAGAATGTAGCTGTACTCGTCCTCACGGGTATGGCGGTGCATCGGTGCGGCCAACGTGGTGAGCGACTGGGGGGACATCGGGATGCTCCACGAGCGAGAAGCATTCGCCAGACTCAGAGCCACCGATCATGAAGCGCACCCCGATGCTGCCGAGGAATCCCGTCTTGCCGTCGCGTGGGCCGACGACTTTGGCCGTAGGCTCCGTCGGGTCGAGGCGTTCGATAGGTGGGTCTTATGCCGAGGTCGGCATAAGACCCACCTGGCCATCGCGCTCGGGCACATCGCCGGCCGCCGTCGCCGCACCGTCCGGTTCGTCCGCGCCGACCAAATGTCCCGCACGCTCAAGGCGGCCCAATTGGACAACAGCGTCGAGGCCGAGATGCGTGCCCTCGCCCGCGTCGAAGTCCTCATCCTCGACGACCTCGCCCTGCAAGCCATGCACGCCACCGAAACCAGCCGACTTGTACGAGCTCATCGTCGAACGACGCCAGAGAACCAGCACCATCGTCACCTCCAACCGCGACCCAAGCGAGTGGATCGCCGTCGCTAGTGACCCGCTACTCGCCCAATCGGCCGTCGACCGGCTCGCATCCACCAGCTACGAACTCTCGTCATCAAAGGAGACTCCTACCGACGCCGACAACGACCCCAACCCGCCGCCAACCGCGCGGCGGATTGATCACCAAGGAGAAGCACGTGACCGTCATCGTGCTGCCCTGGTGGTCCCTAGCTCGTGGCAATCCCCTGGTCCCATCACACTGGCAAGCGACACCCAAGCGATCCAAGGGGATTTCGGAGAGGTGGCACTTGCTTACTAACTGTGAGCGTTAGACACTGCGGGCATGATCGGCCGGCGGGCTTGCTGGCCGCGCCAATCACCTGGGGGGGACCATGTCCGGTAGAGGCGGAGCTGGCGGGACCGTTCGGAAATCCGGACGGATCCGGGGCGGACATCGAAGATCTGATGTCGGGCTTCGTAGATTTTCATGGATCATCACTTTTTGGGGCATTAGCGACGGGCGTGGAAGACTCCTCGGTCCGGGTACTGAGTAGGAAGATTAGAGGAGCCAGGAAGACCGTCTATCTGAGGCGCATGCAGAGCTTCCAATCCGCTCAGGAAAGCGTCTACGCAGATATGCCTCAACAGAGCTTGCCGGCGACCGAACTTATTGTCAGAGTCTGTCAGTGGTTTCCGGAGCGCCTGTTAACCGAGAAATGGATGCAGATATGGCACCGAGCCGTTCTCAGAAGCTTGGCGACTCACATGCTGCGAAACAAGGACTTACGCCAACATATTGATCTCAATACTGCCCTGCATATTCAGCGCGAATATGGTACTCTCATTGGCGAAGCCCTACAGCCGCGTTGAAATTTACGGCCAGCTAAAGGGCCTAATTAACGAGGTCAACACTGCGAATCATCTAACCAGGTACCTTGACGACGACCGATGGGACGACCTGGAGTACGAGCTCGGCGAAAAGCTTCTCCAGGTGCACTCCACCAATCTTCTTTTACCTTGATGCGGTAGACGAGGAGTTGACCATGCACCAATGTATTGGCGACGCTGCCAGAAAGGACTCTTCTATCAGACAATGCGTTTGCTGCGCGATCACCGGTTGGGTGGCCGACTGCATCTAGTGATATGCATAAGGGAAATTGTGATGTCCTCGGTATACGTTCGGAACATGCGCCACGATATCACGGCGAGCCACACATTTGCATACTAAACTGGGACTACAAGTCGCTCGCATACCTGCTGCACGAGAAGATCCGCAAATTGCCGAACTCCTACCGACTAATGAACGATCGAGATCAAGGCTCGGTGGACAATTGGCTCGGGTCATCAACGATTTACAACGAAAGAAGAGACATTGAAGAGAGCCTCGAGGACTACCTCCTACGGCACACTCGCTTGATCCCACGGGACGTTGAACCACTTGGAAATACCTTGTGCCAAGAGGTGCAACGCCATCGTGTTGTAGGTGCCGGTCCGCTACGGCGGCGACAATCCGATCGGCGGTATCGCGCTCGGCTAGGCGTTTCGGTGATTCGCAGCTAGCTCAGTGCGCTAATCAAATAGCGGCCGACTGATGCCTCGTCACGCGGCAGTCAAGGGCTACAGCGACACTTACATCGGATCACAAGAATACACTCGCGGAATCAAAGACGATTTGTTAACGCTAATTGCAGTGACTCTGGAAACGGACGTATTTCCAGCAAGTCAGATGAAAGTGCTAGAGACTGAAGCCGGATGTTTTCTTTGGTGCGTCAATCCATCTTCCGGCGGTCTTATGGCAGAACGGACTTTTAGGGTATGACTGTGGTGATGGCGAATGCTTCTACTCGCTTACTGAAATGGACCAGTTCGACGTGCCGCTCGATCGAGACATGTATGTTCTGCATCCTTGCTTGTTGGATACCGTGCCGGCCTGAGATCCGATCGTAGGCGTCCCGTCCGCCCATACCGTAGGACTTAAGTCTGGGAGGCTTCGACCTTCCGTCTAGACGCATGCCCCATCAGGTCGATGCCACTGGCTTAGACGAAGGCAGCGACCAGCGCGATGCCGCGATATCCAAACTCCGACCTTGCGACAGTCCCCGACCGGTGGCGCCGATGCTCCGTGATCGCAGATTGCCGGGGCGTACCGTGCAAACCGCGGCGGTGCGGCGGCAGGGTTGCGTTGAGCTTGTCGGGTGGGCGGGAGACTGTGCTGTTGATTGAGTCCGGTTCGTCGTCTGGGCCCGCTGGCTTTCGGTTTCGGCGGCGGTGATCGGGGGAGCGGTGAGCAGCTATCTTTGGCCGATCGCGGTTGAATCTTGATACGCATCGCGCACGGCTGGCTGACTGGTTGGCGGCTCGGGCTCGCATGCTTAGGCACCAATGTGGTGTCACAGACTGTCACCGGCGGTCGTCGACTGCGCCACCACGCTGGCGAGTCTCAGTCCTCGGGGATCGGCCGGCCGAAGCTCTCAAGGGTGATGTCGCTGGGTTCCGGACCGCCGCGCCGGCCTGTGTCGAGGCCGTCGATCGCCCCTG
The DNA here is from genome assembly GCA_963748415.1 of uncultured Actinomycetota bacterium. Lineage (GTDB taxonomy): Bacteria > Actinomycetota > Actinomycetes > Mycobacteriales > Jatrophihabitantaceae > CAVVJA01. Next base: position 183,913 of record CAVVJA010000022.1, read on the forward strand.
GTGAGCCTCTCGGCGATCCGGACCGCACATATCGCTGTAGCAACGGACCGCACTCACTCGCTCGGCGTGCTGCATAGTCGGCGTTACGCGCTCAGTGCCACGGCATTACCGGGCGCGATGCGTCGACGCGCTGCGCCACCCCACGGATGGACTGTACGACCGGGCACTGGCGCGTCCCGTGACCGGTACGTTGCGGTCCGCGCGGACTCGACCCGCGCATCTTGCATAGATGGAGGTGGAACAGTGGCGTCCTGCACAGCTCCTACCACTATTTGCTGCCGGCCGGCGGTAGCTATTTCCCTAAGTCGCGGGATATACGCGGGATCGGAACGAGTTTCAAGATCACGCCAGAGGCGTCTAGCCCAATGAATAAGGGCCCTCCGCGGTTTCGCGACCCGGCGGTCTGTAAAACCGTCGGCTCAGCCTACGTTGGTTCGAACCCAACACCCGCCACCGAGAAAAAAACAACTATATAAGGAGAAACTCGATCGACACGGTCGAGCTAAGCATCCGAAAGGCGACGGTTTGCCTGACCGTCGCCTTTCACGTTCATCGCAGCTATGCGGCCGGAATATCTATACTTATCGGACAAAAGAGGCACCGAATCAGTCCTCCGGGGGTTCTGTCGCCGCTGCGATCGGGAGTTCGCGGGATATCCGCGGGATGGACTTGACCAGTCTACGGTCTGATTCGGTGCCATTTAATGAACGCACCTGGTTCATGTACGTATTAGCTGTGAGATGACTATCGCCTTCTCGTGCCAGACGTTCCTCGGTCGGCGGGCGGGCTATCGAGAATCGCCCGCTCTTGGCAGCAATCAGCGACGAGCGCGGCCGAGCCGCGACGGGCGCCAGCCAACGCACTAGGCAATCGGGAAATGCTTCATCAAGTTATGTCGAGGTGCGTTAGGCCATTCGCTACGTGCCGAGAAATGCTGCCTGCATCTCGTTCCTGGTCGCTCGTGGTTCATCCAGCATGCGTTGGTACTTCTCACCGATCGCGTCGCGCACAACTTCGGCGAAGCGGTCCGGCCACACCGTGTTCTGGCCGGCTAACCAGCCGTCAAGTGACCGCTCGGCAACCTGCATCGGGCTGGCTTTGGGAAGGTCGAAGCCGGCGGCCATGGCCGTGTCCATGAAGCCGGGAAGGACCGTCGTCACCGTCGTCCCCTCATCGCGGAGCTCTTCGCGCACGGCAAGAGCCAGCATGAGGCAGGCGGCCTTGCTAGCGCTGTACATCGGCGCGCTACGCGACAGGGCCACCGCCGCGGCGGAAAGTACGAATATGACACCGGTCCCCGGCCGGGCGAGTGCCCCGAAAAAGGCTCGGACCAGCCGCAGCGGACCGAAAACGTTGACGTCAAGCGCCGCTCGGAACGTCTCCTCGTCCTGATCCCCAAAGACGGGCCCATAGCAGGGGAGACCGGCGTTCGAGATCAGCAGATCGACGTCCGCTGCCTCCTTGGCCGCGGCAACCACCGCTTCTTGGTCAGTGACATCGAGACGCACCGGCATCACTCTCGCGGGATTGGAGAACTGCGGAAGTGACGCCGGGTTACGCGCCGCGGCATACACGGTATCCGCCCGGCGGGCCAGCGCCGCCTCGACAAAGGCAGCGCCCAGACCGCGATTAGCGCCGGTGATCAAGACCCTGTGACCCACCAAGTCTTCCATGGGCACCTCGTTTCGGTCGTGTCGAGTACTCAGTCCGTGCGGGGAGACTCGCAGTGGAGCATCATGCCAGTTCGCCGGTTGAAGCAACTGCTCGAGCTGGTCGCGCGGTGTGGCGGAACGGGGTGGGGAAAGGCCTCACCCATCAGCGTCAGTCGTCGACCGTCGAGCGCGGCTGCCATGGCATCCGTGCCGTCGAGCCAATGTCCGTATACCCGAGTGCGGAAGCGATCACGTTCCGCCTGCTCGCCGGGCGGCTTCTCGTACCCGACCGCGCGAGGAATCCAGGTACGCGGTCACCGTCGTACCGGCGCCGAACCGGTCGTCCTCGGCGGCGGCGACGTCACGCTCGGCCCGGCGCCTGCAGGAATGAGCAGGTCCTCGCAGTCGCGAGGCCGACACGGACCTGCCTCGATTGACCTTAAAGAGTCGCGCGCATCACGGCACGTGCGGATCTGCACGGGTAGACCTTGCCTTGGCCGCTGGGGCTGGGTGATGGCGGTCAGCCAAGGCTACAGCGGTGCGGACGGGTGCCAGAGACTTCTTACGGCCAGTCATCGGTGCGCGACTACGACAATCAGAATCAGGATGATCAGTGCGACGAGGGTGGGCAGGACCAAGCGTAGGGTTTCCAGCGCGGCCTGGATTACTGCTGCCAATGCTGCGATCACCATGCCGACGACCGCCATGGCAATGAGCATCGCCACCGCGAGGCCCGTCGCGACTGTGGTCATGTCCTTTTCCGCCTCCCTGACTTCAGGCACTAGGAGGACGATGGACACGCCGGGCCGGGTGAATATTGACCCAAGTTGCACCCGTCGCGCGTCTTCTTATTACTGATGTCTGCAGGAGGTGGTTAGTTCGACCGGGCAGCGGCGCTCGGAGCATCCGAGTATCGAGGGAGGGTTGCTGTGGACGCTCTGGCCGATGCCGACTTGGCCGCTTGGTTTGGATTCCCGCTGCTGGAAGCGCTCGAGTATGCCTTCCGCTTCGCCTACCGGTTGACTGGCCAACCTGCCGACGCCGAGGACCTTGTGCAGGAGGGTTTCATGAAGCTTATCGCCAGGCAGGCCCAAGGACAGCTACCGCCCGTCGACAAGCCGATGTCGTACTTGTACAAGATAATTCGCAACCAACAGCGCGACGTGGTACGCCGCGCGAGAGTGGTGACGTCGTTGCCTGATTACGACGTCGAGGCGCTCCGGGATGACGATGACGGTCCTGACGAACGCGCGGTCCTTGCGATGCGTAAAGACTCCGTAACGAGGGCAATTGCCCGGCTCTCCTACGACCATCAAATGACCGTCCGCCTGGTGATTTTCGAGGGCATGTCGCGCCGAGAAGCAGCGGAGGTGCTCGGCGTGCCGTCGGAGACGGTGAAGTCACGCCTGCGGGCTGCGAAGGAATACTTGCGCGGCATCCTGCGCGCGGAGGAGACGGCCTGACATGAAGACGGACTATGACGGTTTGGACGACGGCCTCCTTCTGGCGTTGATCGAAGCGCAGGAAGAGCTGGGCGATGACGAACGCCTTGGTGGCGCGGAACCGACGTCGAAGATGATCGAGCGAGCGGCTGTCAACCTTCGTGCCCGGCTGGGTCGCGAGGATGGGGACGCGCTCCTGGCGCTGGCACATTCTCTGCATGCGGCTGTCGATATGGACCAGGACGAGCGGTTGTCCTTCCACTCGCCGACAACGAGCGGAGGTTGCCCATGCCAAAGCAACGCTGTACCGAAAGCTCCTTGGCGGTGTCGACGACCGTGAGGGCGAAGGCGAAGCATCGCCTCGTCGAAAGCAACTGGCAAGCCGCTCCCTCACCGTTGTCTCGTCGCTGAGTCGTGCCTCGTCCGGGTTGCGCACCGCCTACCTTCAAGGCAGGACACGCGGATCCCGTGTCCTCGTCGCGCCTGCCGCGCCACGAGTGCGGGTGATTGAAGCTGCCCCACTATTAGGACCTCCCGAGCGAGCCGCGGTGGAGGACTGGCAGGTGTCTGTTCATGAAGCGCGGCGCGAAACCGGCGAGTGGGCCGACTTCCTCTCGGGCGCCGACACGCGCAATGAGATCCCTGACGTTATCGAGGGATCGGAAAACTCTGCGGAGCAGCACGCTGCTGCCGTGCCTCGTGGTTGGACCGCGATCGTTGACCGATCGGATGCCGCTGGAACTGCCCGAGGACGCGGTGCGGTCGATCAACAGCCAACGCTTCCATGAGTTACGGAGGGCGCGTGAAGACTGTCTTCGACTACACGGCTTCCGCCTCGGCACTTGTAGTGCTGAGCCCATTCTTCGCCGGTATTGCTGTCGTCATTCGAGCCACCAGCCGCGGCCCGGTCTTCTTCACCCAGCGCCGGGTAGGACGGAATGGACAGGATCTTCCGTCTGATCAAGTTCCGGACCATGTATGTCGACGGGGACATTCGCCTGGCCGAACTGGTCCAGAACAACGACCTCAACCCCGGACGTCTACTGGAACTTGAGTCCGACCCACGCGTCACACCGGTAGGCAGAGTGCTCCGCAAATACTCCTTGAACGAGTTCCCGCAGCTGATCAACGTACTCACCGGCTCGATGTACGATCGTAGGGCCCAGGCCACCACTCCCCAACGAGGTATCCCGGTATAGCAAAGCCATGCGCCGACGCCTCCTGGTAAAACCCGGCGCCACCGGGCTCTGGCAAGTCAGCGGCCGCAGCGACCTAACCTGGGACGAAACGGAAGACCTCGACCTTCGCTACATCGATGAGTGGTCCCTTCGACTCGACTTGACCATCGTGTGGAAAACCATCGGTGCACTCATACGCGGGGACGGCGCATATTAACCGGGTGACACGCGTCCCCTCGTCGATCGTCCGCCTAGTATGGATCCGTACAACGAGGCCCACGTCGCGCTTGCGATACGGGCGTCGCCGAGCTCGTCGAACGCGTCGCCGACACGATCGACCGCCACCGCGCTGGCGAGTCGACCCCTACCGCCCCGAAAAGACAATCCACCAATACCACCGAGCCGCCACCGAGTAGCGCAAGCCGTGTTGGGTCGCGGGCTGGGCCGCACACCCGAACGACGTTAGCGATTGCTAGCGTTTGACCATTTGGAGACGTGGTTATCTCTCTTTTCACCCACCCGGTATTCGGTGAGAGGCGCTTCCGCTCGATCGCCTTCCCGTCAAGAACGACCGCATAGCGGTGACGCTCACGAATTTCTGCCTCTATCCCACCGGCGTCGACCTCGTTTCGCATATGGTCGTAGCGCTGCACTGGCCAGGACCAGCAGGAACCCCTCAATGCGCCTGATCAGCTGACCACCGCTTAGCCATCGCTGCCTCGATGCCACGACGGCGTCTTCGATGGTTGTGCTACCGCTACGTGGCCGATTTGCTGTCGGGCCGGAACAGGGCCACCTGGCGATCGCCTGGGCGGCGTTAGGGACACGCTTTGATGTAGGGGTGGTTGGTGTGGAGGTCGGCCCATTCCTGGCTGGTGAGGTTGCGTCCGGCGATCGCGCAGGCGCGGTCCAGCATTGCGGGCAGGCGTACGTTCCAGCGCCAGAGCCCGCCGTCCTCGGTGGAGACGATGAGGTTCCCGGCGCCGTCGAAGCGGACGCTGGCTGGCTGGTTGGACGCCGCTACCAAAGGTGGGCCGACTTGCTGGCCGGTAGCCACGTCCCGCAGCACGCACCGTGCCGTCGGCGCGTCCCGCGGCGATCATTGACCAGTCGGGACTGTAGGCAAGACTCGATGAAACTCGTGGGCTCCTCCGATCCTCCTAGTTTTTGGCGCCATCTGAGGACCGCAACAACTGAAGGTGCACATGTGGGATCTCGCAAAGGGTCGGCTCCGATCCCCACCGATTCCTCCTCGCACCACTCAACCGTGGCTATCGCTGAGCCGTCTGGTGACCAGGCTAAGCTTTGAAGCTCCTTGTCGTCGTCGCCAAAGTACGTCGTGGTTATCCATGTCGATGACCTCTATCCCTAGGCCGCCGACGGCAATCTTGCGTGAGTCCGGGCTCCAGACCACCAGGCGGGGGTTGGTGATGACAGGGAACGGTTCGCCGATTCGAGTTCGAGATGCGGTATCGATCACGAAGGCCGTTCCGTGCAATTCGCCGGTTCCTTCGTCGTCGAGCAAAAGAATTTGCGTTTCCACTTGGGCTGAACGCCACGGCCCATAGCTCCAGCCGGAGGATGGGCGAGCGTCGCGATCACTCGTCTGGATTGGACGTCGATCAGATGGGCCTCGCCCGTCGTTCGAGGGTCGACGCCAACTGACGGCGCAGGTCCCAACACCTCCGCCGTCGCGAATAGCCGCCCATCTGGGGAGAACGCGCCACCAACGGGGCGGCCATCGGTCACCTGGATCGGCGGGCTCGGCGAGTTACTACCACGGGCCCGAGAATCGCACGGTGCCATCGGCGTATTCGGCGGCGATGCTCGCCGGTCGGGCTCACCGCGATGAAGGTAACCGGAGCCTGGTTGGGACCGTAGCCCGGTGCCAGGAGCTGCTGGCCAAGATTATTCAGATGCGTGATGTCCCAGCCGATCACGTTCTCGTCGAGGGAACTGGTGTATAGGGAACTGTTGTCGGCGCTGAACACTGCACCTGTGGCTGGTGCGGTGTGACCGGCGAGCCGACCGAGCAGCCGTCCCGTGCCAAGGTTGCTGAGATTCACATAGTCGTCATCTCCGGTGGTGGCGAGCAGATACCCGTCGGCGGAGAAATGTGATGCTCTCGACCCGTCCTGCGTGTCCGGTCGGCGCCGTCGGCAGCAGGCGTCCGGTGCCGAGTGAGAACAGTGCGATGCTGCCATCGGCGTGCCCGATGGCCAGGGTGGAGCCACGCCGGTCCGCGGCCACCGCGGTGGTATCCGGTTCCAACGGAGAAGGTTCGTACCGGCTGGGGCGAGCCGAGCCGCGACATCTGCGCCTGTCCCGATTCCTCGACGATGACGAACTTGTCGCCGCCGGCATAGGCGACGGCAGGGAACGTCGGGTACGTCACCGGAAATCTCGGGTTGTGGGTCCCTGCGATCGGATGAACACGCTTGATGTGCATCGGTGGCCGGCCGAGATCGGCGACGTTCCACGCCAGCACGTCACCAGCGGTTTGCGCAGCGGCCAACCAGCGTCCGTCTGCCGACCACGACAACGAGCTCAATCGCAAGTTTGAGGCCTTAGCGTCGAGGCCGATCGACTGCTGCCGCCGAAAGTCCCAGAGTTGGATGGAAGATACTTGCGCGTTAATGGGTCAGGCTCTCGATGTTGCCGACCGCGACTTGCTCGGTTCCCGGGCGAGCAGCAAGCACCGGAACCCCGGAGTAAGCTGTACCGGCAGGATTCGGAATTCTCAGATGCGTCCGCGGTCCCGTCAGGTCCCACACTTCCAAGTTCTGGAAGCCAGCCGCGACGGCGATATGGTCATTAGACTCGACGAGGCTGTAAAGGGCTCATCGGCGCCAGTCCACACGCTCTTCGCCGCTCGCGCCCGTTGCAGGGCCGTCAGCAGGTCGCTGCGGGTGTTCAGATCGTTGTCCATGCGGGCGGCGGTAACGGCGAGTAATAGCGAACGGTCGAGCGGTTGATTAGCCAAGGCGGCCGCACCGAGCCGACGAGCAACCGCCAGACGGGCCTGCTCGGTAGCCGTGAGCCGCTGTTGTTCCGCATTCTTCCGTTGCACCAGCGCGACAACGGTCGCTGCGATTGCCACCACGGCGGCTCCCGCTACAGCAATCAACAACACGCGCAGCCGGCGGCGGCCCCGCGCTTCCCTCGTTGCGCGCGCGCGTTCGGTTTGCAGCTCGCGGTCGGCCCGCGCCTGCGACGCCTGGAGGAAGTCCTGCTCGACGGGATTGAGGTCGGTGGAATGTTCGCCCGCCCAGTCGAGCGCCGCGTCGAGGCGCACGCCGCTGTAGAGGTCGACGTCGGGACGGCCGGTCTGGTCCCATTCCGTGAGCGGCGGGGGCTGAGATGCGCCCGCAGCCGCCGACCTTGTTCATCCTCCTCGAGCCAGTTGGCAAGGCGCGGCCAGTTTGCGAAGAGAGCTTCGTGGGTCACCTCGACGGTGGCGGCGTCGATAGTGATCAGCCGTGCTGCCGCCAAGGCATCGATGGCCCGTCGGGCCGGCTCGTCGTTGGCTGCCTCCGGGTAGGGGCAGCGGCGGCGCACCGGTCTGCCGGGTTCGCCTGCCGCCAACCGCAGGAAGACGAGGCGCACGGCGGCCTGTTCGTCCGGGTCCATCGCCGCCAGAACGGTCTCGGCGCGCCGCGCGAGGGATCCCGCTACGCCGCCGGTGCGGGTGTACGCGTCCACGGTCAGACGTCGTTCCGAAGGACGTCTCCCACGTGTCCGCAAGGGCCGTGGACAGCAGCGGCAGCGGAGTCGGCAGTCCGCGTACATCGTCGAGAACCAGATCCGACTAGGCCCGGTTCGACGCTGTAGCCCGCGACGTCCGCCGGACCAGTGATCACCTCGCTCAATTCGGCGCTGCTCATCGGTCCCAGCAGCACGGTGCCGTCGGCCAGCGCGTCGCGCAGCCGCGAGTGTTCCGAGCAGCGCTCGACGTGATCGGCGCGCAGCGCCAGCACGACCCGATGCCCGGCGTCCGTGAGCGCCATCACGGCGTCGAGATAGCGGCTGCGCGATTGCTCGTCATGAACGGCCCAGGCCTGCTCGAACTGGTCTACGACGACGACTGACGCCGCAATGCCGGGATCTGGAAGCCCGTCGGCGGGGGTGGTGATGAACTGCTGCCAGGATCCACTGGCCGGCAAACAGCCGTCCGCGAGCGCAACCAGCAGACCGGCCCGCACCACCGACGACTTGCCGCTGCCCGATGCTCCGACGACCGCGACCAACGGGGTGTCTGCGACCCGGGCGACCAGTTGAGAGATAACACCGTCCCGCCCGTGAAAGACCGCGGCGTCGTCCGCGTCGTAAGTTTCCAAACCGAGGTAAGGGCTTCGCGAACGTGCCGTGGTCACAGCTTCAAGGTCAGCGGCCCAGAGCGCCCGGCCACGCCGGAGGTTGCGAACGCCACGGGCCAACCGTGCGCGCCGGGCCGTGACGTCGGCCCGCGCGGAATGAAGATCGCTGGCCGCGTCGTCGATCTCGTTATGGGAGCGCTCGTCGATCGCCTCAGCAAGCAGCCGGTGCAGTTGCCCGGGCATACCTCCCGCGGCGTGCAGGATGACGTCCAGGTCGATACCGTCACCGTCATCCGCCAGCCACCGGTGGGCGATCCGTGCGCACACATCGTCGGTAAGCGGGACCAGTTCGCGCCATTCGGCCGACGCAAGACTTTCCGGCACGTGAGCCGGCGCCCGTTCCTTGTCGATACCGGCAACGATCAGCACGGGCAGGTCCGCCACGGCGGAGGGATCCAGTCCGGTCAGCGGGTCGTCCAGGGCTACCAGCGCCGGACGGCCGGCCGCGACAGCGGCGATCGTTGCCGGATTGGGGGCGGTCAAGCCGGTTCGCCGCACGACCATCGCGTCAAGACGCTCCACCTCATTAGCGAAGGTCGCGATCAGCCGTGTCTTGCCGATCCCACTCTGGCCAGATACGACAGCGATCCGCCCGCCCTGCTCCATCGTGGACAGCCATTGCGAGCGCAGCCAGGCCAAGTCATCTTCGCGGCCGTCGAAGGCATAGACACCAGCCGTGGGCTGCCGCGATGACAATGCGCCCCTGCGGCGCACGACTTGTGACGAGTCAAGAGATGGATCTTGTGCCAGGACAGCGGCGTGCACCGCCTGTAGGCCCGGGCCGGGGTCGATGCCGAGTTCGGTCGCTAAGATTTCCCTCGCCCGACCATAAGCGGCCAAAGCGTCTGATTGCCGCCCAGCACGATACAGCGCACGGATCAACAGCTCCCACAGCGGTTCACCCGTTGGGTGCTGCGCCAGCGCCTTCTCCAACTCCGGAACTAGCCCAGCGGCCTCGCCGAGCTCAAGGTCAATCCGAAAACTCGTCTCCAATGCGACGACTTTGAGCTGCTCCAACCGTGTCGCCTCAGCCTGTGCGAACTCGCTGTCGGCGAACTCCGCATACGCATTGCCACGCCACAGCGACAGGCCCTCGCGCAGAAACACGCGAGCCGACGGCCATTCCTCGAGCGCGGCCGCCTGGCGACCCTTTGCCACCAGCCCGGTGAAACGGACCGAGTCCACCGCATCCGCCGTCGTCTCCAAACGGTAGCCGGCGGACGTGGTGACAATCGACGCAACTTGGTCTGAATCCCCCGCGGAGGCAGCCAAAGCCTGCCGCAGATGCACGATATATCCCTGCAATGTCTTGGCAGCCGACCGCGGAGCCCTGCCCTCCCACACCGCCTCCGCCAGAACGTCCGCGGACACCGACTCACCCAGCCGGGAAATCAGTACCGCTAGCAGTCGACGCTGCTTCGGGCCACCCAGCGCAACAGGCCCACGGTCATCCGTGACTTCGAGGGGGCCAAGCACGCGGAACTGCACACCACGGATGGTATGACCACCCTCCCGTGTCAGGAGGGCGTCGACAGTGCGGCTCGTGCGCATACGGGCACCTTCGTACGACAAGTCCAAACCCGGCGAGGATCGCATTTCTCAGTTGGAGTTGGGTTGAGCCCTGCCCACAAGCTGGCCTTACCGGCAGATGCTCGACGCCATCCGAGCCACGCAAACAAATACTCGCTCGTCGGGCCTCGCATCTGCTGATGTCTGCCAATGCAAACGATCAACGCGTCCATTGCCGCGCTAATGACATTGCCTCGCTAATGATCAAGGTGAGTAATCGAAACCGCCAGTTGGCCAGCCCATCGCCGACGTCTCGCAGACGTCGGCTTAGTAGCGGTTGAGATCCGGTTGAGGCACGCGCGGCACGCTGTTCACCGCTTTCGTCAACCGAGCCTCAACCGACCACGCAAACTCCGCAACTGGATCTCGACCGGGGTGGCGCACGGTTCTGACGTCATCACACACCTCGTGAAGGAGCCACCATGCATCACCATCCCGCAGGAGAAGCCCGGATCACGCTGCGCGCGCTGCTCGCCGCCGGACTCGCCGCCGCCACGCTAGCCGTTCCCAGCCACGCGTCGGCCCGACCTGCCCCGGTCGACGGCCCAACAGACTCACCGGCATCCGTCTCCATCCCCGCCGCCGGCGGTCGCACCGACCAACAGTTCTGGGGTCAAGCCACCTGGCTGAACCCCTTGAGCGGACTGAACCTCGACCGAAGCTCCGTCGCCGGCTGACTCTGGCCGCATCAAGCTGGCAAACCGCCTCGGCCTCCAGCAGTGGATTCGTGGAATCTACTGCTGCGGCCCGGTCGCTCGACCGGCACACGAAGAGGAACAGCACATGCTCGCCCAACAGACAGGTACCGACATGCCGAGCGCCGGGCTGGATATTGTCGAGATCGCCGACCGCTACACCGGCATACTGCACGGCATCGGCCGCCGCTAGCCGTTCACCCGGACGAGCAAGACGGCGCCGCCTAATCCACCTGGCGGGCCCTGTGCCAATCGCCGACCCATCCGTGATCCGCGACGCATCTCCGGATGGCTGCCACCACCATGCGCCGATTCGCCACGACCAGCCTCCGACAGCGAGACCGCGAGCAACCTGCCTCGATCACAATTACGACGCGTTCGCGATGGCCGAAGCGGCGCCCGACGTTGCTGCCCACGGCGCCGCGCGGCACGCAACATTCCCCGCATCGCGGCACAACAGACGTGCACATACGTAACACCGCACCGACGCCTCCGCCACGGCATCGACGAGCCGGACCTATTCGGCAACGCGCTCAATGCCACGTCATTACCGGGCGCGCTGCGTCGACGCGCTGCGCCACCCCACCGATGGACTGTACGACCTGGCACCAGCGCGTCCCGTGACCGATACGTTGCGGTCCGCGCGGACACGACCCGCGCATCTTGCGTAGACGGAGGTGGAACAGTGGCGTCCTGCACAGCTCCTAACAACTATTTGCCGCAGACCGGCGGTGGCTGTTGCCCTAAGTCGCGGGATATACGCGGGATCGGAATGGTTTCAAGATCGCGCCAGCGACTCGTAGCCCAATGAATAAGGGCCCTCCGGCACTGTAGCGCTGCCGGTCTGTAAAACCGTCGGCTCAGCCTACGTTGGTTCGAACCCAACACCCGCCACCGAGAAAGTCAAAACTATATAACGAGAAAATCGATCGATGCGATCGAGTTACACATCCAAAGGGCGACGGTCTACCGGACCGTCGCCCTTCGTCCATGCGGACGAGTGACGGTGAGGTTTGCCGGACATATCCCGGACAGACCTGTCCAAAAGGCCAGGTCGCTCGACGGCTGGTCCGCTGCGCACACCGTCCGATCAGAGCAAGATCCGGAATTTGCGGGATATGCGCGGGATGGATCATGAGCCGCCACCGCGTCATGCCTCGCCAGTTGTAGATCAACTCGCCGCCCTGAAAAGGACCCTGCTGACGCGGAGCAGGCACCCACGACGTCGGCCAACGCCGATGACGCGCAGTGGCGGTGGCGCCGCAAGGGTGTGAGGGTGCTGATGACGATGGCCGCGATCAGCGCGGCAGCCGGATGATCGGACGACATGCCGAGCCGCACGTACGGCGCGATAACCGTCGCGAGCACTCGGCGCGATGACGATGCTGAGGGTGACCTCCTTACCGCATCGATGCCCTCATCTGTACGCAGACGCTCGAGGTCTGTGCGTATGGAGCATCCCGGCCGGTGCAAGGTGCCGCCGGTATTGCGGCTACATGCACTCGGCAGATCCTTGTCTACTGCTCGACGGCCGGTTCTTACCCATCCGGCGATGACTGCGGTGCTCCGAACCCTCCCTAGCGGACGAGGAGGCTCGCGCGCTGCCGTGCTGGACATGGCCTAGGTGCGGGCGAGACGCTTTCTGTATCTGACTGTGTAGGGCTGGGGGGGGTGGCGATGGCGGAGGATCGGATTGGCCTGGCGCAGTTCTTGACTGACCTGCGGGCGGAGCTGAGCGAGGCGCAAGTCCCGGGCGGCGGGTGATTCGCTGAAGCTGGGGGTTGAGGAGATCAGCTTGACGCTGGAGGTGGCGTACACGCTGACTAAGGCCGGTGAGGCGTCGGCGGGGGGCAAGGCGAAGTTCTGGGTTTTTGCCGAGGCCGAGGCCGGGGTCAAGGGCAGCCTGTCATCTGAGCGGGCCCGCACGCAGCAGCTCACGCTGACGCTGAAGCCGCGGGTGGAGCAGGTCGTCATTGATCAGCGGGGGCAGCAGACGACCGTCACCCGGGGTGTCGATGTCGAGGGGGTCCTCGCTGCCGGTGAGGAAGAGGCGACCCTGCCATCTCCTGGCCGATCCTGACATCGGGACTTGTCGGGGATCTCGGAGGGGCAATGATTGATCATCCGGCACGGGCCCGCGTAGCCGAGATCATGGTGACCCGCACGGGCCGTTCGGGAGAGGTACCCACGCGGGGCAGCGGTTATCTGGTCTCACCTGGCTGGGTGCTCACCGCCTGCCACGTCGTGCATGATGCGACTTCTATAGGCGTGTGGCTCGGGGCACCAGCGGAGCTGGTTTCCGAAGCGGGTGTCGCCGTCGACGTCGGGCGAGTGCTGACGGTCCCGGCTGCGGATCTGGCACTGCTCCCCCTCGATGGGCAGGCCGACGACCCGTCATGCGAGCCGGCGCTGTTCGGGCGGCTGGACCGCGACCCCGGGCCGCCGCGTGCCAGCGGCGGCGGCCGGCTTCCCGCGCTTCAAGCTGCGCCTGGCCCCCGGTCGGCCTGGCGTGCTGCTGCGCGAGCTGGACTATGCCATCGGCGGCATCGCCGCGCTATCGGATGCCAAGACTGGCCGTTTGCGTTCGCGGTGGATGCGGTGCCTGGCCCCGATCCCGAACCGGACAAGCACTCCCCGTGGGAGGGAATGTCCGGCGCAGCCGTATGGGCCAGTAACCGGCTGATCGGCGTGGTCGGCCAGCACCACCCGCGAGAAGGACTGGCCACCCTCACTGTCTGCCCCGTCGAGCATCTCTTCGGCCCCGCGTCAGCAGATCAGCTGCCGGCTTGGCGCGCGGCACTGCCCCAGCTGCCTGCCACCGCGGAGGATTTGTGGCTGGCCACTCCGCCGACCCTAAAAAAGATCGAAGTAGCGCGAGCGCGGCGGGCCGCGGAAGCACTGGCTCCTCGGGTGCTGATCGGCCGCGGGGCTGAGCTGGCCGCGTTGGAGGCTTTCACCGGTTCCGGCACGCAGTGGCGGTGGATCCAAGGGGATGCCTTCGCCGGCAAGACGGCCTTGCTTGCCTGGTTTGCGCTGCACCCGCCCGAGCGCGTCGACGTGGTTGCCTGCTTCCTGCGCCGCGCCAGCGGTGAGAACACCGCGGAGTACGCCCTGGATGTGCTCACCCGCCAGCTGGCACTGCTGGCCGACCGGCGTGGTTACCTGCCGCCTCCGTCCGTATCCGAACGGAACAACGACTTCGCCGACCTGCTGGAGGAGGCCGCCCGTGCCTGCGCCGAACGCGGCCGCCACCTGCTCATGCTGGTTGACGGCCTTGATGAATACGACGCCACGGCGGGCCTTGACCTGGCCACCTGGCTACCCGACGCGAGCACACTGCCCAGCACGGCCTTGCTCCTGGTCGCGAGCCGCGCCGGAGCCGACGTTCATCTTCCCCCGGCGCATCCGCTGTGCGACCGCGTGCAGCGCATCACCGCCTCCGAGGCTGCCACCGAGATCCGCCGCGCCGCGCGCGCGGAACTCGAGCGGGCTTTGAGGGATCCCGGCGAATTCCTCTTCCCCATGGTCTGCTGTCTGGCGGTCGCTGGAAGTGGGCTGACGGCTAGTGAGCTGCGTGCCCTGCTGAAACGGCGCGGGCGTGACGCCGATATCAGCGAGATCGAAGCACTGCTGGGCAGCTCCCTAAACCGCAGCCTTACATGCCTGCATGACCCCGACAACGAGGGCGAGCAAGTATATGTCTTCGCACACGAGACTCTGCTAACCGAGGCGCGTATCGCGGTTCGCTGCCGACCTGGCAGCCTATGAAGACCTGATCGACGCGTGGGCTAGCGAATACGCCGAGCGCTCCTGGCCGGTGCACTCGCCGCGGTACCTGCTACGCCCGTACACCCGCGAACTGGGTCGGCGTGCACGTGATCCTGGCGGCCTGCCCAAACGCCGGGATGCAGCCGTTGATCGACTCCTCAATTACGCCCTCGACGCTGATCGGCAGAAATGGCTTCGAGAGCGCCTGGGGAACGACCTCGCGGCCATGTCAGAGCTCGAAGAGGCTGAGCACCTCAACCTGGCGTCCGGTCGGCCCGACTTGGGCAGGGCTGTCGCGCCTCGCCAAGTCCAGGGACGCCCTTCGGGCTCGTAGTTCTTTCCTGTCGGCGGCGGCGCTGACGGTGCTGGCGGGAGTGATTGGCGTATGGCTGCAGCGCTGGCCCTCGGAGCTGGCGACGGGTCGTCGCAGTGGTTGCTGGCGAACTCGTGAGGACAGCGGAGGAAGACCTGGGACCGGCCAGCACCGTCACCCATCTCATCAAGACGCCGCCATACGCTGCCCCCGCGCTCTGCGAGCTGGCGTTGGCGCAGCATGATCGGGGACAACTGGCCCCGGCTGAAGAGACTGCGGCGTTGGCTCTCGATGCCGCGCGCAAAGTCGACGACTTCTCTGTGCGGGTGACCGGTCTTACTCAGGTGGCGACGGCACTCACGACGGTCGGCCTCCAGTCCGTCGGCCGGGGAGGCATTCGCCCAAGCTACCGAGGCGGCACACCACATTGCGGACGATCGCTCACGGGTGGCGTGCCTCATGCGCATCGCCGCGTCGCTGGCCTCGGCGGAGGGGCCGGGTTCGGCACAGTCAGTCGTTGATAAGGCACTAGCCATCGCCCGCGGTGTCGATGACCCGGCTCGGGCCACCGCCTGCTCACGGCTGATCGCCAGCTCCGACGCTGGTGGCCTGGGCAGCCAGGATGACCGCGCCGGCGTGCTCACGGAAGGGCGCCGTGCGGCCGAGAACATCAGCTCTGTCCAGGATCGCCCCGCGCGCTCTGCGGCCCTCGCCCTCGCCCAAGTGCAGTTCGCCGTCCCCTACGAGGCCTCACTGAAGAAGGCGATAGAACTCGCCGCCCAGGTGGAGTATCCGAAGTTCCACGCCGAGATCCTCGAGGCTTGCGCGACGGTACTGGCTTCAGCCGGCAAGCGTGAACGGGCAGCGAGTCTGCTGGCGGAGGCCGTGACCGTCGCTGACAACTACTCCCTCCGCTGGGACGAATACACCTGGTGGCGCCGCGCTGACACCCTGAAGAGCCTGGCCCGCACACAGGCGCGGCTAGGCTTGCATCAGGCGGCCCGTGACACAGTCACCACCCATCTTGCGCACGAGCAGCAGCAGACGCTCGCCGCGATAGCCGAGATCGAAATCGATGCTGGCGAGCTGGATGAGGCGGCCGCCACGATTCAGCTGATTTCGGAGCCGGACCACTATCTTCCGGCTCCGGCCAGCTAGCGTGTGCCCTCGCGAGAAACAGAGGATCCCAACGCGTCGTCTAGGCTCGACGAGTTTGTCGCGATACTCACAACGGCGGAGGCCGGGCAAAATGTAGTTGAAGGCCTTGGTTACGCAGCGCTGGCGGCACGTGATCTGGGCCGAGATGGAAAGAGCCGTTGAGCTGGCCGAAAAGTCACTGGCCACCCAGCGACCGAGAGATCCGCTGGAATGCGTCGAGGTCCTCGTGGGAATAGCCCGCGCCTACGCTAAGGCCCGGAACAGGGAACGGGCTACACAGCACCTCGAGCGAGGCCGCGAGGATCGCCGGCGGTCTTGACGCCGGAAACGAACCCAACCTGAGATCGCGATATGATCAAGCGATCGCCGCCGTTGCACTCGCTCAGGCTGCAATCGGCGAATACTCACCCGCCCTGGCCGCCATCGCTCAATGGAGAGTTCGCCATGGCCGGCCTGGCAGGAAAAGCCAAAGGCATACATCGCAATCGCTTCCGTCCAGATTCAGGCAGGCCAGACCGCCGATGCCGATGCCACCTTCTCGCTTGCGGTGGCCACCGCATTGCAGCAATACGACCCGATCGAGGAACACCGGACCGGCAACATGCTCGAGTCTATCGTGCTGGCGCAGGCCCGCGCCGGCCGCCAGTCGGCTGCCTGGGCAACGGCGGAGGAACTAAGAGAAGTGGAGCTGAAACGGGATGCTCGGGCAGGAGTTACGCCGATCGATGCCTTGCGAAGCTGGCCGAGTACTACGCCTCGGCCTCACTCTGGGACGATGCAAGGAAGACCGCGAAGCGCATACGCGACGCCCTTATCCGCAGCGAGATCGAGCAGAGCCTCAATGACCGCGCCAAGACCGGGGGGGCCGGCGCAGCATCGCCCGCCGGGCAGGCCGACAAGCCCGATGGCTGGGAGTCGCGAGCCAGACAGATGCTCGACCAGTTGGAGTCGAAGGGATTCGCGAATTATCGATCCCGCGCTGACAGATCGCTCTCGCAGGGCAGACCTTCCTAGAGCTGGCAGAGACAGCCAGGGTCCACGGCTCCCACAGGCTAGCGATCAGCTTGGTCGCTGCCGCCTTCGCGCTCCTGCCGTGTCACAAGGCCCTAGAGGCGGCCTGCAGCGTCGAACCCTCGTTGGGCACCTTGCTGGAAGAACTCGAGCCCTGGTAATGATACGCAGAATCCCCGAGTTGGTCCGGCACGATGGTGGCGCAACGCTTGCGAGTGCTCGACAATCTGGGCTAGCCGACGTCCCAAATGACCGGCGACGGCCTAGCCCTGGTAATTCAGGTACCGTCTGATCGCGACTCTCCTTCTGCTTGTTGATCTTCGTTGTGGGGTGTCGCTGCGGTGGCGTGAGAGATTGCCGGCCTGCTGTCGTGCCGGGTGTTCCAGGGTCCTGTCGTCGGGTAGGGGCGGTAGTCAACTGAGGATGGGTTGGGGGAGCGCGGTGACGCGCGAACGCCACGCCGTTGTCGGAGCGTACTGTAGGCGGTTACGGTTGCGGTACATCGTGGTACGCCGAGGGGTGGGGTTCATGTCTGGGGTGCGGGCGACGTCCTACCGTCTTGATGCTGATGTCAAGCTGCGGTTGCAGCGTCAGGCAGCTGCGGAGGGGATCAGCGAGCGGGCTTTGCTGGAGCGGTTGGTGCGCGAGGGGTTGGACATCGTGCACTATCCGGGGATCGTCTACCGCGACGGGCCGACCGGGCGGCGCGCTGGTCTGGCGGTGGGGCCCGACGTGTGGGAGGTCGTCTCAGCGTTACGGCACACCCGGGGCGGGCAGGAGCGGCGAGTGGCGGCGCTAGCCGAGCAATTCGGGTTGCATCCTCGGCACATCCGGGTGGCGATCGACTTCGCGGCCAGCCATCGGGAGGAGATCGATGCGCAGGTCGCCGCGAATGATGCTGCGGCAGAGCAAGCCCGGAAGATGGCGGAGGGACGTGCCCGGCTGATGGCGTCGTGACCGGTGCGGTTTCTGCTCGATGAGATGTTCCCGCCGACGACCTGCCGGCACCTGGCTGAGCGTGGCCATGATGCGGTCCATGTTCGAGATCGCGGTGTGAATGCCCGCCCGGACCCGGAGGTGAGCGCGGTGGCCGGCCAGGAGGGGCGGGTGCTGGTGACCGAGAACGTCAAGGACTTCGCGCGCGTGGAGGGTGTTGTGATCGTGTGCGTGCTTAAGTCTCGGTTACGGATCCGCCAGATGGACGAGCATCTGGCCGCGATACTTGACGCGTGGGCGGAAGCCAACCCCGACCCGTACGTTGGGCTGCACTGGCCATTTCCTGCAGCGGGAAAGCGCGAGTAGTCGTGTCCAGGACAGACGTATCCGTCGTCGACTTACAGGAGGACCGTTGTCCGGCGGGACGGCTACCGGGGTCACGCTCACAACAGCCTCTCGGCGGCACCCGTGTGTCCCCTGACGTAGGGTCGTGCCAGCCAGTACGACATCACCGAGCGCACGCCCGCTGTGAGAACACCGTCCTGGATCATCTGTTTGACGAGATCACTGGACAGGCAGCCACCTCGGCGGTCGCCCAGCTACCCGGGATCAGGTCAAGAACCGGCAGCCCAAAATCGCGGGATATACGCGGGATGGAGGTACGTCTCAAGATCACGCCAGAGGCTTCCAGCCCAGCAAACAAAGGGCTCTCCGCATTTGGACCCGACGGTCTGTAAAACCGTCGGCTCAGCCTACGTTGGTTCGAACCCAACACCCGCCACAAGAGAATCCCCAGCTATTGTTGAGAAAACTCTCGTACTCTCGCTATGAGCCGAACAGCAAACAGAACGGTCCACAGAACCGTTGACTCGACTCCGCAGCGGCGGCCACCGCAGGTCGTTTGACCGAAATATTCAGGACATACCCGGCGAAACTGGCTGCCAAATTCCAACAGCAGGGCGTGCAAGATCGTCCAAATCGACCGCAGGGCCGGGAGCTTGCGGGACATACGCGGGATCGATCAAGACCTGACCACCCGTCGTCCGGTGCCGGGAACGGAGATCATTTCTACCGCAACCGGCCTGCTCAATACCCGTCTCGTTCTGGACGCGCTCCGATGCGGTGACCCGCGCATTCGAGCCGCCCATATGAAAGCTTCTGTAAGAGCGGTCCACGGGGCGAGCTCGCTACCAACTACCGCTCATGCCGATGTCAGGACGGGTCGGCCGCCGTATCAATATGCGGCAAAATTGCATGTCATTCCGGTCATGACGTCGGGCGCCTCCGCCGTGCCGCTCGATAGCGGCGACAAGTCGGTAACGCTCGAAGGTCCGGCGGCTGTATCGGACGGCAGCACGTCGGTGCGGCGCAGAGGTGTTGCGTATGGGCACTGATATAGGCCGCGTGCCGGTCGCATCACTGCGACCGGGGTGGATGTTGGGGCATCTCGCCACATGCGCTTATCGTCGGGCCAGTGGCGGAAGACGCGATGACCGATGGGTTTACCGCCCCCAGCCGGGCCCATTCTCGAAGTCCGGGGTGTCCGTGACCTGGACCAGGTCGTTGCCGTTGATGTCGGCCGTGTAGATGTCCTCCTGTCCGTTGATAAACATGCAGAACACGATGCGAGTCCCGTCGGGCGACCAGTCGGGCTCAAAGGCGAAGTACTTGTTGGTGCTCGTTCCAAGCTTGATTTGGGTAAGGCCGGTGCCGTCGAGGCGGACGACGAAAAGTCGTCCCTGGGTCGTCTCGGAGATGATCTCCTGGCCGTCAGGTGACCATTGGGCCGCGGCTTGTTCGTGGGCCTGGGCGAGGCCGTAAGGCGTAATCTGCCGGAGGCCGGTGCCGTCGATGTTCTCCACGAATAGCGCGACCTGCTGGGTGATGTCGGGACGCGGCCCGGGGGATGCTCCTAATCTGAAGCGCAGGAAGACGAACTGCGTGCCATCCGGTGAGACGTCGGTGGGCGTGTCGATTGCCCCGGTGGGGTTGGTGGTGAGTCGCACCGGATCCCCACCGTCAGAGGCTCGAATGATGAACCCGCCGGGTGGGTCGGCGCCGAAGCCACACAGGATTTGGGTTCCGCTTGCACTCCAGGCGGGGCAGTCCATGTCGAACGGCGCGTTCGGAGGCTCTAACAGGTTGAAGTTGGCTCCATCCGGATCCACTGTTGCCGGCCGGAACGTAGAAGGTCACCCGAAGCGTCGAAGCGGATGACATGCGAGATCAGCAACTGGCTTCGGTCCGGAGACCAGATCGGAATCCCGAAGTCGTCGGCCGGATAGACAAGCGGCACCTGATGCTCGTTCGATCCGTCGCGGTTGGCGATGAACACATTGGCGCCGCCTGTCGGGACCTGTCGAGCGAACGTGATCTGGTCGTCCGTGCTCGACGCGGTTGCGCCCGCAGGGACCGCCACCAGCGTCACCGCTGCGGTAAGACCCGCGAGCAATCCAAGGACGCGCAGCTTGCGCATGAGGGCCCCCGGTTCCGTCGGTGCATGCGGTCGCCGCAGGTATGCCGGAGAGTGTGGGCGGTCACGTGCTTGTTCTGCAGCGACGGGCAACGCTGTGCGGCGCGTCGGACGTGGATGGTGCGGCGGTGCTCGATGGCGTCACGGCTCAGAGGCCTGCCGGTGCGGGTCGGGAACCTCGGGCCGGTTCCTGTCGCCTGGGGACTCGGTGAGCCATGTCAGGTGTTCGAGGTGAGTGTAAGAACGCTGCGAGAGACCCTAATCCGGCGCGTTCACGGTGACGGCGTGTTGATCAATTGAAAGTACTCCAGGCCAACGATGATCACAGTTGCTGAGGCAGCGTGGTCATCGGGCGAGGAGCACCTTCAGGGTGAACGATAGCGGGCTGTATCCGAGGATCAATGCTGACGCGGCGGGCGCATCGCTGGTTTCGCATGGCGGGGCGGTGACGCTGGTCGAAGCGGTCCGCTGTCTCGGGCATCGACCGCGGCCTCTCGCAAGGTTTGGCTCACTGGCGTAAGCCGCTGGCCCGCCGCGATTCAGGCAAGATCGTCACCGATCTGGCGTTGTCGCTGGCGCTGGGCGGGGACTGCCTGGCATCGGACGTACCGCGCTGCCGCATCGGTGTCCGGGGCAGTGAGGGCTAGTCGTGGGCTAGCAGCGAGTAGTCCTGGACCTTTGTTGTTGTCGATCAGGTCGATGCGTTTGCTTGCCGGCTTTCGCGTGGCGGCGGGGTGGGGTGCGGGCCGGTTGCGAGGTGTGGGTGGGTTGCGATCAGCTCGGCCGCGTGCTGGGCGTCGACCAGCCAGGGGGCGTGTCCGCCGGGCACCTCATAGAGCCTGGCGCCGTGAATCTGGTCGATCGACGGCCGGGCGCGCTCGATGGAGAGGTACGGGTCGTCGGATCCGATGATGAAGATCGTGGGGGTCGTGATCGCGGCGAGCTCTGCGCTTGTGAGGACACTCTCGGGGCGTGGGCGGCGGAACCGGTCGATCGCGTGCATGAGCGACGCCACGGTTCTCGCGTTCTCCGGCCGGCGTGCGGACAGGCGTAGCGCCTCGATCAGGGAGTCCGGCGCGGCCGCTACTTCGGCGGAGCCCTGCCCCTGGGCAAGCAGGGCGCGATAGATACGACGCGGGTTGGGTGAGCGCAAGACAGCGGCGCCTAGTCCACGGACGGTCAGCAGCGACAGCGGCATGCGCACGCGTACGCCCGGGAGCGCGACGGCGGGCTCTCCGATCGCGACCACCCCAGAGATCCGCCCGGAACCGGTGGCAACGTGCCATAGGGCGAACATGCCGCCGAGCGAGTGGCCGATCACCGGCACCTCGTCGAGCCCGAGTGCGTCCAGGATGTCCTCGATCAGCCGGCGGGCATACTCGCGCACCTGCCCGTGCCGGAAGGCGATCGGGTCGGACAAGCCATGACCGGGAAGGTCCACCGCGAGCAGCCGGAAATGACGGAGCTTGGTAAACAACGGCGCCCAGATGGCGGCGCTCTCCGACACACCGTGGAGCAGGACAACCGCCGGGCCGCGTCCATGCGAGAGCACTCGCACCCGCAGGCCTGTCTGCGCGAGTTCGAGGAAGAACTCGTCGACGTCCGCGCCGACGGCGGCAAACAGGTTCCTCTCCGCGTCGTGGATGCGCCGCTCGAGATTCCCGGTCGCCCGGGCCTGATGGTTCATGACTTCTCCTTCGCTTGACCCCGGCCTTCTTGGGGCTCGTGGTCATGGCCGCCAAGCTGGCGAGCCACGCTCGTATGGCTCGCGCGTCCTTGCGGCTAAGATCTGCGAGCGCAGCGTGCTCCACTACGCGCACCCGGCGCGTTGCCGTCTCCAGGCACTTGCGGCCTCGCGTCGTCGGGCGCACAAGCACGACCCTTTGATTCCTCGCGCTGCGCTCAACCAGCCCCGCCGCCTCGAGGCTGAGGATGGACGTGTGCATCGTCTGCCTCGTGACCTGCGAGACGCGGGCAAGCTCGGAGGTGGACAGCTCGGGCCTGGTCCCGAACACGCTCAGGATCCCGTACTCCTGCGCGGACAGCCCGAGGTCCTCCAGTTCGCTGTCCAGCAGCGCCCGGAAGCGCTGGTGCGCGAGCCGGAACAGGTAGCCGAGATCCGCGTCCGGCCGGGGAAGCGGCCGCGCTGCAGTTGTCAGCCTTTCTGACATAGTGGCACGGTATTGAGTTGTCAGCCCATCTGTCAACTAGGGACGCCGGTTGACCTCGCGCTGAACCTGCGCAGCCACCACCTCGTTGACAGCCGCCCAAAACGAACGCTCTTCGCGTGGCGGCCTCAGGGAAGTCCGTGACGCTCTGCGATCGCCGTCGGGCTCGGATACGTCTCCCCGTCCGCACGGGAGGCGCCGCGCCGCGCCGCGGCCTTCAGCAGCTCCAGCTCCGCGTCACCATGAGCCGAGCCGATGTGCTCGATATCCCGCGACTCCCGGTGCGAGGAGTAAACGATTTGCACTGCCGTGGCACCC
Organism: uncultured Actinomycetota bacterium; assembly: GCA_963748415.1. GTDB lineage: Bacteria > Actinomycetota > Actinomycetes > Mycobacteriales > Jatrophihabitantaceae > CAVVJA01. Next base: position 206,970 of record CAVVJA010000022.1, read on the forward strand.
GACGCCGTCTTCACCGTCCTCACATACGGCACCCGGCAACTCTACGACCCCGGATTGGTGCGCAAATTCAGCTCTCGCGAACCAAGAACATGCAGGTCACAGCCTCGAGTCTGCCCAGAATCCAGAATCGTGAGCCAACTCAGGTGATCTAAATACGGCTCAATTCGGCAGCGCAGGCCGTAGTGCTGGGCGGAGTGCCGTCGTGATCTCGTCCAGGCCAGTGTCGCAGCATCCGCGCCCGCCCGCGTCAGCTGGTCGGCTTTGCCTGGCTGGTAAGAGGCGACCAGGTTAGATGCCGGGCTTCGGCTTGCCCTGACTATGTCGACCGAGATCTCCACCGCCGACGTCGGTCCTCGGTTCTCGGTTCTCAAGCCAGTGTGTGGTGTTCTTATCCTCGGGCCAGCCCACTCCCGGCCCATACTCCGTAGCCACTCCATCTCGATGATCAGTGATCGTTCCTTGCAGTACGTAGACCATGCCCGGCCTGTCGATATGGTCGTGAACCGGGCCGAAGACCCCTCCCGGTTCGATCCTCACGATCCGCATCCGAAGTTGCCGCCCTGCCATGCTCTCGATTTCAGGGCCAAGGTCAAGCGCTGCTAGCAGCTCCACCATGACACCCTTCGTCTCAGGTGCCGCCTGCTCGTTTCCCATCGTGGTGTCCCTTCTGTACGTTCTGGCCACCTAACAGATGGAGATCCCGCCCACGTATGTCGTCCAAAGGGGCAAGCCGCTCCTCACGCTGGCCGAGTGAGCGCCAGTCTTCCGGTACGGCAATCCTTTACCCGCCCCGTGGTGCGAGGCGGAGTGCCGTCGTGATCTCGTCCAGGCCGGTTGTCACGGTTGTCCGCGCCCGCCTGCCTCAGCAACTCCGCCTTGCCCGGCTCGTTCGCATAGCCGATGATCGGCACGCCCGCCAGGCGCCCGGCGAGCATATCGGTGGTGCTGTCGCCGACGAAGGCGCACTCGGCGGGGTGGGCGTCGAGGATGCCAACGGCGGCGCGGACCAGGTAGGGGCTGGGCTTCATAAGCGCGGGGTCGGACTCGTCGCGGCCGACGACGCCAGCGACTGGGCCGATGCGGTGGATGGCCAGGTATTCCAGGATGGCGTAGCTGGAGTTGTTGCTGACGATGATCACCGTCCGGCCGGTGGCGGCGGCGGTGGCGATCAGGTCGGCTGCCCCTTCGGTCGGCTTGGCGGTTGCTGCAGCCCGGGTCTCCAGTTTGGTGAGTTCCCGCTGGGCGACGTCGGCGGTTTGCGGGCTGAGCCCGGGGCGTAGCTAAATACCTCCAGCGGGGTGGCTACACGACGATCAGCAACGCCGGCAGCCCCATCGCAACGATGCGCCAACACAAGCAACGGAACCGCGCATCGACCTCCTGGATCCCCTACTTCAAGGTCGAAGACGCCGACGGCGCCGCGCAGACGGCCGAACAGAGCGGTGGACGGATCCTCGCCCCACCGGCCGACAGCCCGATCGGGCGCACCGCGCTGCTCGCCGACCCGCAGGGCGTCACCTTTGCGGTCCTCGAAGAAGCCGGCAACGTCGTCACGGTCGACGGTTAGTTCAAGGAGCTCACATGGAGATGAAACTCGAGCTCGTCCCGATCCCAGTGTCGGACATCGACCGCGCCAAAGCCTTCTACGTCGATCAACTCGGTTTCACCGAAGACCTCGACGTTCGGCCCGCAGATTCGATTCGAGTCGTTCAGCTCACTCCGCCCGGTTCCGCCTGCTCGATCGTCCTCGGCGCCGGTCTGCAGATGATCGCGATGGAACCAGGGTCGATCCGAGGGCTTCACCTGGTCGTGAGGGATATCGACCAGGCCCGGCAGGCGTTGATCGGCAAGGGCGTCGACGTGGACGAGATCGATGACCAAGGTCGCGGGGTCAAGTACGCCAGCTTCACCGACCCCGAAGGCAACGCGTGGACGTTGCAGGAGATGGCGTGGCGATCGGAGGCGTGGGACTAGCACCACGACCGCCTCGTGTCTCACTCTTCTACGTAGCGTGGGTGGGTATCGGCGCTCAGCCCGTCTATGTCAGCAGAGTCGCTTCAATCCACCCGCCCTCCAAAGCATCGCACGTTCGCCAACAAAGGAGGCACGATCATGTCCGAGAACCCCGCTCCGCCGCAGCCCGCCCCCGAGCTGAGGCGCCTCGACCGCTTCGTCGGCAGCTGGAGCATGGAGGGCAACGTGGTCGGCTCCGAGGAGAAGAACATCACCGGCGAGACCAGTTTCCGCTGGCTGCCCGGCGGCTTCTTTCTTCAGCAGCACGTGCAGCTGAACTTCTTGGGGATGCAGATCGACAGCCTCGAGCTGATCGGCTACGACCCTCAGACCCGGACATTCCCCTCGACCGTGTACTCAAACCTCTCTCCCACGCCGCTCCCATACCAATGGGACGTCGACGGCGACAACGTCACCATCAAGGTCGCATACGGGCCGCTCGACGCAACCTTCACCGGCCTGTGGCGCGAAGACGGCACGTTCTCAGGCGGCTGGCGCCCAAACCCCGGCGCCGACCAGACCGTGAACGTGCCGTACGACATCGGCGGCCACCGCCTCGCATAGGCCCGGCAGACACTCCGCCTGGGCCACTCCTGAACGAGGTTCGTCGCCGGTCGGCAGGCCACACCAACTCGTTGACCGCCCGTCCGTTGACATACCTCGACCGTCGCGATGATCCGGTAACGGCCGCTCGGTACTGGTGCGCTGCGCGTCGAGGCGCTTACACCGCCCCCACCGATGGACACTACGGAGGCTGTCGGGCACTAGAGCGTCCCTTGACCGGTATGTAGCGGCGCGGGCGAACTCGGCTCGGGCATCTTGCCGATACGGAGGTGGACCAGTGGCGGGTACTACTCGTGCCGCGGTAGTGAGGACGTTGGCGTCGAGATCATCGGCTGCGGTTCCGGCCGACGCGGGAAGTCCGGCACGGCTTCCAATTATCGGCGGCGGGCAAGCGGTGGCTACGTCCCTAAGTCGCGGGATATACGCGGGATCGGAACGAGTTACAAGATCGCGCCAGAGGCGTCTAGCCCAATGAATAAGCCCGGATCCACCGCGGGACGGTGAGTTGATCAATCAACTTGAGAGTTGATCTTCGTGT
>CAVVJA010000023.1:0-22958 GCA_963748415.1 uncultured Actinomycetota bacterium
CCGCTGAAGGGCCCGTATTTACTGGGCTGTAGTGGCCCGAGGCGGACGACCACGGCCGACGAGATCCGTCCGGGTACACATCGGGTACACATTTCAAGCGCAGGTCCGCCGATTTTGACCCGCACACTGGCGTGCCGACCTCTGCTCTATCGACCGTTGACGATGCGGACGAGAACGTCGAGGCCGCGGTCGGATCCGGCGATCGACGCCACGACCTCGGGCCTGGCCGCCAGGCCAGCAAGAGTAGGTCGCAAGTACTTGACGTCGCGTGGACGGAACGCCGTAGCCAACGCGTCGGATCGCTGAACCATGGCTGCCAGGAGCGCGAAGTCCCTCAGATGCCGATCGCGGTACCGGTCCTGGAGGCTCGTCCAGGCGGCTGCTTTGATCACCAGGGCGCCGGCCATGTTGGGCCGGGTGGACCTGACCCAACTCGTCTGCGACCTCAACGGTAACCAGTTCAGCCCGATCGAGCGCCTGCTGCCCGCCGCGGGTTTCCAGGGTTGTGCCCCCGGTCGCACCACGTCGACCCGCGGCCGTGTGCCCTACGTTGGTCGGGATGAGGACGTCGATCTGAGATCGGTCGTTGATCCAGCGGTGCTGGTGGCCTTCGAGCGATTCGCCGGCCGAGGTCCGACCCATCTCGATCAACGCGCGCGTGAACCCATCGAGGATGTCCCGGTCGGGCCCGAACGTCGAGAACGGTGTCGGCGTCCTCGGTTGGACGGTTCGGCGTGAATCCACGCTCGGCGCAGTACAGGTGCACCATCTGCCCCCCGACCAGACACCAGGAACGTCCGAGGCGGGCGCAGAGCTCGAACAGCGCGCGCCAGGCCCGCTCTTGAGCAACCGACATCGACGGCATCACAGTCGCCACGGGAGCTCACCAACCAGGCGGGCAACAGCAGCAGATTCACGAGGCGAGTCGTGATCAGCTAGTAGATCAGCAAGAAGGAGCGGAAGCGGAACGGGATCAGGAACATCTCGACCGCGAAGCACGTGAAGGATCACGTTGTGGTTGCCCTCTACAGACAGCAGGAAGTCGTCTATGAGGGCGGGCAGTGCCGCGGCGTCGACGTAGCCCTCGACGACGGCCGCCGCGGCCATGCCACTGCGGGCATCGCTGACCCCCGACAGCACGACGCGACCGTCTTGGCGCAGGTCGCCCAAGTCCGCGGGCGCCGCCGAATATCGCATTGCGCGCGCACGATTGCGAAGCCAAGACCGCAGCAACGACGCGGCGTCATCACCGGCAAGCCGCAGTCGGTCGCGCTTGTCTCGGAGGCGCGACTGCTCCGGTTGAGACACTCCGACGCCTTTGCCGCCGCCGAGCAGGTCCAGAAAGGCCCACGCGACGCGTTCGGACATGGGTCGTCCCGGGCGGTCGAGCCCGCGCCAACTGCACCTCGTCGACTGCCCAGACGCGGCCAACGCGGCGCGCTGGCGAATCGCCGCGCGTGATGCGTTCTCGGACGCGACGGGGACTCACTCCCAGCCGCGCCGCAGCCTCCGAAACAGCGATCTCCATGGCACAACCCTACCGTTCTGGGTCTAGAAGTGCTATGTCCGTGCGACCCGGACTGCTTGGTCGCCGGGCTCACCAATCGGCAGTTGGCAGTGCCACGAGCGCGCCCTCGCGCCCCTGCGCTTCCGCGCCACGGTGTGCCGAGACGGCTGTCGCTTGCGCGTCGAGACGGGCGGCAACGCCGTCCAGGTCGTCGTCGAACAGGCCGGAGTACACATCGAGGGTCATGGCTGCCGAGGCGTGTCCGAGCATCATCTGCACCGCTTTGACATTGGCGCCGGCGCTCACGGCTAGGCTGGCGGCCGTCTGGCGGAGCTCGTGCGGTGTCAGACCGGACAGTCCGACGGATTCGGCTGCTGCGTCGAACACATCACGGCGCCAGTTGAGATTGCGGAGAACTCCACCACGGCTGCCGCAGAAGACGAGGTCATAAGGCGCCTTGCCGGCAACGTGGGCGGCGAGGTCCAACACGAGGAACTTCGGCACTCGGATGGAGCAACACTGGTTGTTCTTCGGTGTTCCCCAGACGAGCGCGCCTCGTACCCTCATGGACAGCCTCGGCGACCTCGATGCGGCGACGCATCAGGCCGAGCCGCTTGACGCGGAGGCCGGCCATTTCGCTCCAACGGATTCCGCAGTACGCGAGGATTAGCACGGCGAGCCGATGGTCGCCGCACTCGTCGGCAAGCGCGGCGACCTGCTCGTGCGTCAGGTAGCGTTTCTCGGTCGGGGCAATCTTCGGCATCTTCACGCCAGTCGCCGGGTTCTTGACGATGCGCTCGTCGCGCACCGCGAGGTCGAGGATCAGCGAGAAGACGCGGTGGACGTACCGGACCGTGGCGGGCGCGAGCTCGGGGGAGTTGACCCAGGCCACGATGTCCACGTGGGTAACATCTCCGAGCTTGACGTTGCCCCACCTCGGGCTTGATCTGCTTGTTGACGATGCCGTCGTATCGGACCTTCGTCGTCGGGCTTCAGGTGGCCTTGCGAAGCGAGCCACTGATCGGCCCACTCGCCGACCGGCAGGGCCGAGCGCCGGGGGTCGACATAGCCTCCGCTCAGCTTCGCGACCTCAACGGTCAGGAGGTATTTCTCGGCATCCACCTTGCGGTCGAACACCTTCACGACCTGCCGGCCGGACGGGTCTCGGTAGCGGGCGTAGTACCTCATCCGGCCATTGCGGGTGCGCTTCTCGATGCTGGACATGCCGTCTCCGAGTGCTGTGAGATTCCCCGGGCCACAGTGTGCGCCCGGCATGGGACATGTGGTGCGGCTCGGTGTCTCAGGCGGCACCGGTCCGGCCGCGGTTGTCGCGTTCACGCTGAGCAGCGATCCACGCCTCGAGGTCGCAGCGGCGGTAGAAGACGCGCCGGCCGATCCGGAAACTGGCAGGCCCCGTGCCTTGATGGCGCCACCAGCGCAGTGTCGCCACCGGTGTCCGGAGAAGTGCGGCGGCCTCGGCGATGGTGAGCAGGTCGGTGTCGGTCATGTCGGGTCCTCCGTGGTGGTGGCCGATTCCGGCCCGACACCCCGCTCGTTCGCCGGTTCACGTTAGGCCTTCACTGCTAACAAGTGCAGTGGAGCGGCCCAAAGCCGACATTCGATCTTGAAATCGTGCGATGCCGCCGGAATCACAGTCATCGCCCCATGCTGGGGCCGTGTTCTACCGTGGCCGGCGGGTCGAACTGGGCGCGGTGGAAACGGTCGGGTGTGACGATCCGCGTCGCGTCGGCGAGGCGGGCCCGCTGCGCGACCGCGGTGAGCGCGGCGTCGCGGGCGACGGCCCACCGGTTGTGGGCGGACGCGAGGAAACCGGACGGGTCGGGTTGGCTGGCGAGTGCAGGGTCGCCTATAAGCCGGTCGACCCGGGCGTCGGCGGCGTCGGCTCGCTGCTGGGCCTGGCGGGCGCGGTCGGTGAGGTCGGGCAGGTCGTCGCGCGCGGATAGTAGCCGTGGCCGTGGTCCCGGCCGATCGTCTCGTCGGCGCGTTTGACCGCCTGTCCGTACCGGTCGGCGGCCGCCCGGGCTGCGTCGCGGAGCTGGACGGCGGTTCGCACGACCACGGCGTCGTGTGGGCACTGGGCCTCGGCGAGGGTCCGCACGTACGCGGTGAGGGGTTCCTCGACCCTGTCGTTGCCGGGATGGCAGATCGCGAACCCGGCAGCTCCGCCAGACCCCGCGGTCACGTCGAGGACTGGCCGCCACTTCTCGGCCAGGTGTCGAGCAGTTCTCGGGCGTCGCGGACCTGGCCGCGGCGCTGCCGGAGCCGGCCGGGTCCGGCGGCGACGGTGCGGGCGGCGTCGCCGGCGACCTTCCGGTCGGCGTCCCACAAGGCGTGGAGTTCCGTGCCGAGCTGTTCAGCGGCTGCGCGGAGCGTGACCCGGCTGGCTTCGCCGAGCCGGGTGGCCTGCTCGGCGAGCTTGCCGCGGCTGATCATGTCGGTGCGGACCCGCCCGACGATGGCCTCGTACGCGTCGCGGCGGTCTCGTCGCGCTGGGCACCGTCGAGCTTGTGCTGCAGGTGGGTGAGGGTGAGGTGGGCGTTCTGTGGTCGGTCCATGCGGCCGCCAGTTCGGCGAGTACGGCGTCCAGTCGCGCCGCGTGCGCGGAGGATCGGGCCGGGGGGCCGGCGGGGCGTATCCGGCGGCGTCCCGCTCGGCGGCCTTCCGGGCCTGGGCCGGGCCGAGGTCGGCCCGGTCCCGGCCGGACGCGGCGACCACTGCTCGCGGGCCTCGTCGAGGTCGGCGGCGACGAGGTGCGCGGTGTTCGCGTCGCGGCCGCGGGTCATCCCACGTACGCCGGCGGCCGCGGTGGTGTGCTCGGTCAGCACGAGGTGCGCGTCGGTGGCGGTGTCGCCTTGGACGCCGTGCACGGTGGTCGCGTAGCCAGCTCGACGTGTCGCGCGGACGTAGTCGGCGGGCAGCTGCGCGCTGGCCGCGCCGGGGTCGTCGACGGTGAGCGGCCGTCGGCGGTGCGACCGGTGACGGTCCAGGTGTCCGGTTCGCGACGCCGAGGTCGGGGTCGTTGCGGCGGGTCACGACACGTCGCCGACGCCGATCCGCAGCCCGTCGGGGCGATGGTGACGCGGCGGTCGTCGACGGCGCCGGCGGCGACGAGCCGGTCGCGGATCGCCGCGTTGAGCCGCGGCGGCGTGTCGCGGGTGTCCACCACGACCGCGCGCGTGCCGCCGCTCGGCGCTGCGTCGCCAGCGAGGTGTCGGCAGCGTCGGCGCGCCGCTGCAGCCTCGGCGGCCGTGGACGCGCGATCTGGCCGCGGTCGTGCAGCGCGTCGAACACCGCGCCGGGGTCGTCGCCGGCGCGCATCGCCAGGGTCAGCTGCGCGTACTCGGTGTCGGCGACGGTGACTGCTCCGCCGACGGTCGCGGGGTCGAAGAACCGGTGCACCGTGTCCAGGTCGACGCCGGCGGTCGGGTCGGCCCAGCGGTGGCGAGGTCGAGCACGCCGCCGCGGCCGACCGCGGGGAGCTGGTGCCGGTCCCCGACCAGCGCGACCCGGGCGCCGGCCTCGTCGGCGATGGTCAGCAGGGCGCGGGCGGTGTCCTGGTCGAGCATCCCGGCCTCGTCGACCAGCAGCAGATCCCCGGGCGAGTCGCGGCCCGGGCCGGCCCGGATACTGGCGTCCGGTGGCCGGGTCGGTGTCGCCGGGTCGCAGGCGGGTCCAGCGGCCGGTCGTCGTCCCAGCGCCAGCCGTGCTGATAGGCCAGCCAGGCCGCGGAGCCCTGCTCGCGCGCCGGTCTCCGCGGCGGCGACCTGGCGGCCTTCAGCGTCGGGGTCACCACCACCAGCCGGCGGTCCTGCCCGTGCCGCGCGTCCGGGTCGACGGCGAGCATGGTGGTCTTCCCGGCGCCGGCGGCGCCCTCGACCAGGACCAGCGGGCCGTTGCCGGCGAGCGCCGCGACCGCGGCCGCCTGCGTCGGTCGACCGCGACAGCCACGCCGGCGCGACACCGGACTCGCCTGGCGGTCGCACGGCTCGGCGCCGCGCGCCGCGAGCCGGCGCGACGAGGTCGGCTTCCACGTCGAGCACGTGCTGGGAGGTGAGGGCTCGGACATGCTCGGGCACTCGGCCGCTCGTGCAGCGGCACGGCACACCGTGCGAGCGGCGCGGGCGGTGAGGTCCTCGGCGAGCTCGAGGCGGACCGCCGGGTCGGCGACGATCCCGGCCCGGGCGAGGAGTTGCTCGACCTCGCCGCGAACGTCGGCGGCGTTCCATGCCGACCGGCCGCACCCAGCCGGAGCACGACTCGGTCGACCGCGCGTCCCGGTCGACTGCCCGGCCAGTCGGCAGCGCGAGCTGCGATCGGCTCGGTCGCGGTCGCGGTAGCCGAGCGCGGCAGTTCGGCCAGCCACCGGGCCCGCAGATCCGCGCCGCGGTGCGGGACGACCTTGTCCGGCCGGTCCTCGGCCCACGCCCGCGCGTCCCACGCTCGCCGCAACCCCGGCCCGGGTTCCTCGCCTGGGGTGCTCGGTTCGCCATTGCGCTTCGTAGCGGTCGATGTTCGCCGCGATCTGCGCGGCGCGTTCGAGAACGGCCCGACGAACGGCGCGAGCTGCTCGATCTCCCCGTCTGCGTTCAGGGTGTAGCCGTGCGCGGCCAGCGCGGCCCGGAACTCCGGGTCGCACACGACGGCGGCGTGCCCGATGCCGTTGATCGCCGCGATCGAATCGCGCACTGCGACCGTGTCGATACCCGCGCCACTTCCCGGCCGCCAACACCCGGGCGTTGACCTGCAGATGCAGGTGCCGGTGCGGGTCACCAGCGCGGGACGTGTAGTGCCGGATCGTCGCCGCCTCGATCAGCTCGACCGGCACCGGCGACCTGCGCGCCCCGCGGCCCGACCCGGGTCGGTGGCGTGCGGGCGAGCCGGCCGATGATCTGCGCCGCGGCGCGGTCCTGCGCCGCCTCCATACGCGGCTGCGATGTCCGGGTGCAGCTCTGCCGCGAGCGACCAGGACTTCGGCCCGTTCACGATGACCTCGGCGAACCGCACCGCGTGCTCGTCGTGGCGCAGCCGGCCCCGCGGCTGCCCGGTCGCCGGGTCGAGGCCGGCGACCCACGACTCGTAGGCGTCGCCGTCCAGCGCTGCCAGCTCGATGACACGGCCGTCCGGGCGTGGCGGCGAACCGCCGCGCGATCCCGGCGCCCTCGGCGAGGTAGTAGTCATCAGCGCGGGAGCGGTCGTGCCTCCACATAGATGCGGGCAGCCGCGGCCGCGCCGCGGTAGACCTTCATCCCACCATGCATTTCTCAACGCCACCCAACAATGACCAACAATGCGATTCTTCGTCACCGACGCGGCTTTTCCGGCTACCAAATTGGTAGCATGCGTGCCGCATTGAGTAAAGACTTGGGAATTGTTGGTTAGCCACGGTTGCCGTTGGCAATAGATATTCGGCGTCAAGGGAAGCGATATTGAGAATTCGGGGACGGCGGTCGTAGGGGTAGACTCGCACAAAGGCGAGACGTGGCTGCTGGAAACGAGACGGCAGTGCGACGCCGGTAACGGCCGCAAGCGAAGGGATGCGCGGTGGCCTCGCGGCCGCCGACTGACCGTTGTACTTCCGCCCGACGCGGTCGGCGAGTTGCATCGGCAGCGCTCCAAATTGCGTGTTCGGACCACTGCAAAGAGCCGAATTCTCGACCGTTTGACGGCCTCACCCGAACAGGCAATCCAGCGGCGTCGCGTTGGAACATCGCAGATTCGCCGGGAGTCAAACCGCAATATGCAGCACGGGCCGTAGTCGCGATTACACGCTTTACCGCCACGTGGTCGGGACGCATGTCGGACGTCAGTCGACCAACGTCCACCGTCTAGCGCCAGACGTCTTGGACTACGCACGAGTTGACGAGCCGACGCGCACGGAATCCTGCTCCGCGTCACCCACGTCTGGGGGACCGATCGGCATCAACGCCGCACATGTCACCCCGCGCAAGATCCCTCTCGTTATACGGGTGATCGAAGATCACTTCGCCGCAAGCGGCTCGTATAACGCTTGATACACGGGTGATCTTGGACGGAAGTGTCAGGCCAATAGGTGCAGAACATTACCCGTGTATCAGTCGATCTGCTCGTTCGCCGGTCGGTTTAGCGCGGTCGGCAAGGGCGCACATATGAAACCGTCTGTCGCGGCTCGACCAGCGCATTTCTATCGGCATGCCGAGATCCGTATATCCGAAGCTATAGCGCTATGTCCCTGATTGTTCGCATGCGCGCGTGGGCCTGCCCGTTGGTGATGACTTGCGAGTGCAGTTGATCGCGCCGCTGTTTTCATGTCGCCTGCTGGCGGTGATCTCGATGCCCGCAGATGGTGGCCCGTCTGGTGGCGGGGTTGGTTTTCGAACTGCCCCTCAGGTTGGACTGGCCGGTGCGTGGGAGTGATTCGGCGAGGGGGTTAAGTTAGACCGCCGGCCTGTTCGCTGCCCTTTGGGACGGGATATGCGGCGCGACGGGAGCGGATCGGTATGGGCATCGCGGGAATTGATCACATCGGGTTGACCGTCGCAGACGTGGATCGCAGCGCACGCTGGTACGAGGACGTACTCGGCTTCACCGCTGTGGGCCGGCACCAGGAAGTAGGCGAGGGCGGCCTGCGCAAGATGGTGTTCATGACATGCCCCGGCCTGGCGACCGCGTTCGGCTTCGTCTCACACCAGTCCAGCGCCGGCGCCGCGTTCGACGAGACGGTAGCCGGGCTGGACCACCTCTCATTCCGGCTTGCTGATATCGAGGAGCTCGACGACTGGGTCCAGCGGCTGCAGCACTGGAAGGTTGAGTACAGCCAGCCCGCCGACTCGACACTGCGGCCCGGCGCGAAGGTGCTGGTGTTCCGCGATCCCGACAACATCCAGCTCGAGCTCGATGCACTTCCTACCTGACCCGATCGCCGTTGTCGCGCCCTGTCGCTCCGGTCTGTAGCTCGGATCGTGCCAGGTCTTCGCGACATCGTCGCGGCTTCGCCCATTTGAGGGTGGCGAGCGGCCGACCGTCGTTGGGTCGGTCGGGTCATTGAGCCTGCTGCGACCACGCTTAGGGAAGGCTCGGAGTCCGCTGGCCCATCGCGTTGGGGGCCAGGTTGAGCCACGTCGATGGGCCGGGTGGAGGCACGACCAGTGGCTGCTCGTACCACGGTCGTCGGACTCGTCGTTCGCACGGAGGAGATGCGCCGGCGCAGTGCGCACCAGAGATGCGGTGCTGCTCATAAGGGGTGAGTGCCGGAACGATGCGTCAGAGCGCGGTCGGTGACGATCAGGTTCAGTGGTCCTCGCCGTCGAATAGCGCGATGGAGGCGGTGAAGCCGTGCAGGAAGTTCTTGCCGCCGACGGGGCCCAGTTCGCCCGCGGCGAAGAAACCGGCCGCTGGCACGCCGCCGAGCAGGTCGCTGATCAGCGCGGCATCGTGGTCGGGCCGATCGAACATGCGGGTGCCGCGTCCGTTGCATGTGAACAGCAGCGCCCCGACCGGGTGGCCCGCCACGCCGGCACGCAACAGCGACTCGCGCAGATCTTCGTCGGCCGTTGCCGCGTCCCGGACCTGGAACTGCACGGTCGTGCCGATCTCGACGAGGTCGCCGACTCCCATCGCGCCGGTCGCCTCGTCCGCGCCGGTGACCGCCCGGATCAGGAAGTCGCCGCGTCCGAGTTCAGTTTTGTATTCGTCGATGGCAAGCCCGATATGCAGGCCACGGGACATCAGGACCTGGTCCTGCGCGGGCAAGTCCGACGCGATCTCCTCGAGAACCTGCAGCGGTGGCCGCCCGGCCAACTCGGTGATGATGGTGCCCTCGGCACGGGTCACGGTGTACGGGTTGCCAATCGGGCGGCAGCCCTGGGACACGATCGGACGGACGCGCAGGCCAGGCGCACGCACCCCCACCGCACCCGAGGCGAACACCTGATCGTCGCAGAACAACCTGGTCAGCCCCGGCTCATCGGCGCCGCTTGCCAGCCCACCCAGCACCGTCGTAGCCGGCGCGCGGGTGTTGAGGTGTGCGAGCAGGTAGTGGGTCGGGAATGTATGCGGGTCGGGTAGCAGCAGATGCAGATCGGCGGCCGCGGGGTCGAAATGGTAGCCCCCGAACAGACCACCAGACGGCGTGCGGAGGAACTCCATGTGGAACGCTTCAGCCGGCCGCGGCAACTCGGCCAGCCACACGACGACCGCGGGCTCACGCTCGACCTCCCGCCTGCCCGCGACCACCGCCTCGGCCACGCAACCCACGAGCGTGTCGGGGTACGCGCACTGCTGCACGACATCGAGCAGTCGTCGGGCGTGGGCGGCGTGGTGCGGTGACGCGAGGAGCACCGCCAGAGTCGGCATCGCCCCCATCAGTGGATCGCGGGCGAGCAACGCAGCCTCGCTAGCCGCAGCTTGCACGTCCAGCGCGGTGGAAAGGCCCACTGCGATTCGCACGACACCATCGTGCCCCTGAATCGGCGCCAAGGGCCGGCCGCCGGCGACTCATTCGCGACGCCCCGACGACGGATACACCCTTCGCCGACACCTGCTCGGCGGTCCTAGGCTAGGCGTGGCCGGCGTCGGCGATGGCCGCTTCGAGGTTGTGGCCGCGCAGCGGCGGTCTGGTCCAATTGGAGCCTCGAATGGAACTCGCTGCGATCCGCATCGAAAGCCCGATGATCTCAACGTCATCATCGGGCAGGCGCATATCATCAAGACACTCGAGGATCTGCACGAGGCGCTCGCGGGATCAAGTCCGCACCTACGTTTCGGGATCGCGTTCTGCGAGGCGTCCGCGCAGCGCTTGGCGAGGCAGAGCTTGAGGTGAACATGGCTGGCGACCCGCAACACAGTCGTCTGGTCGCCATCACGCTCGCTGAAGTACGTCGCGGATGAGCGAGCCGGTGGTCTGCGCGGCCAGGGGGTGTCAGGCGATGGCGTTGTACGCGGTGGTGTGGAACAACCCGAAGATCCACCCTCCCGAGCGGGAGAAGGTCTGGCTGGCCTGCGAGGCGCACCGCCGGTGGCTCGCCGACTATCTGGACGTGCGCGGGTTCCTGCGCCGGGTGGAGCGGTTGTAGGTGCTGGCTCTCGCCGGGTCTCAGGTCGTCGCGCGCGACGCCCTACCGCGGACATTTTGAACGCCAGCCGTGGGCTGGCCCCGAGTGCGTCCGAGTCAACTTATGTCGCGCGTCTATCCGACTGCTTCACCCGCCCCAACCAGACAGAACGACTTCGTCGGGGGATAAACGGTGAGGCAGATCTAGTGAGCGTATTGATGCCATCCGGTGGCGAGCCTGGCCCCCGACCGACGATGAGGTGGCGCGCCCCTGAAGACCCTGAACCTGCCGGTGGGTGTGCTGGGCACGCACCACCCCGGCCTGTTCTCGGTGCGGATAGATGATGTGGCCGCGTCGAGGCTTGCGGTGAATCATCTGCTCGATCTCGGCCACCGCCGGATCACCGCCGCAGGCGCCAAACAGTCCGCGATCCTGAACGCGGAGGGCCAACGACAGGCACAGGTCCTCCTGGCCGAGGGGCAGGCGAAGGCGATCGGCATCGTGTTCTCCGCGATCCACGACGCGCGTCCCGCCCCGATCTGTTGGCGTACCAGTACCGACAGGTCCTGCCCAAGATCGCTGAAGGCCACGGTGGCCTGCAACATCAGGCGGGCGGGCCTCAGCCGCCGAGGTAGGACATCTCCGGCTTCGGGAGATCCGCAGTGCCCAGCCCCCGCAGCTCGGAGTAGCGGTCGTCCCGAGCGCGCCAGATCGCGGCGATCGCGTCATGCAGCGCCTCGTCGTCGACCCCGCCACGGAGCAGGCCACGCAGATCGCGCCCGTGCGTGGCGAACAGGCAGGTGTAGAGCTCGCCGATCGCGGTGAGTCTGGCCCGCGTGCAGGTGCCGCAGAAGGGCATGCTGACCGAGGAAACGAGTCCCAACTCTCCGCGTCCGTCGAGATAGCGCCAGCGTTGGGCGACCGCACCCGGCCGCCCCGCCGCCAGGGGTTCGACCGGGTGCACCGCGGCGACCCTGTCGAGCACCTCGGCCGAGGCGACGACCTCCGATCGGTCCCAGCCGTTGGTGTTGCCCACGTCCATGTACTCGATGAACCGCAACACATAGCCGCCGTCGCGGGCGAACTCGACCAGGTCGAGCAGGCCGGCCTCGTTCATGCCACGGCGCAGAACAGCGTTGAGGTTGACCGGCGCCAACCCTGCCTCGGCCGCCGCGGCGATGCCATCGAGCACCTGCGACAGAGGCACCCTCGTGTCGCCCATCGCCGCGAACACTGTCGGGTCAAGGCTATCGAGACTGACCGCCACCCGGCGCAGCCCCGCACCGCGCAAGCGCTGCGCCCGGCCGGCGAGCAGCGAGCCGTTGGTGGTCAGCGCGACGTCGCTGATGCCCGGTGTCGACGCGACCAGGGACACCAGGACTTCGAGGTCGCGGCGCAGCAGCGGCTCACCGCCGGTCAGCCGGATCTTGCTGACGCCCAGGTCGGCGAAGACCCGTACCAGCCGCCCGAGCTCTTCGTAGGACAGCAGTTCGCTGCGCGGTAGGAACGCGTGGTCGGCGCCAAAGACCTCGCGCGGCATGCAGTAACCACAGCGGAAGTTGCAGCGATCGGTAACCGATATCCGCAGGTCGCGCAACGGACGGGCCCGGCGGTCACGAACCGCCAGCCTCACCGGGTCCCCTCCCGCATTCCCCGCTGCGCTGGCCATACCACCAGCGTAAGGCGTTCCAGAGGATGGGCCTGTCCGTGATTTTGTGTGAGGGTCACGGCTAGTTGATGTTGAGTCGGTCGCCGTAGGTGATGGCCAGGGTGTTCAGGATGCTCTTCCAGGCGGGGATCGTTCCGGTGGGGTTGCTGCGGCTGGGCCGGCGCTCGCGCACGGTGAGGTAAGGGATTTTCATCGCGGCCTGCTCGGTGGGGAACTGCGGTTACCCCGCCGGCAAGGAACCAAGAACGGCTCGCAGACGCCGTACGCTGCGCGGATGAGCGACGACGGCGGCCACGAGAACGAGAAGACGTCGAGCCTGCTGTGGCCCGCGTATGTGCTCGACCACGAGGACGGCACACGGATGGTGGTGCTGAACGTCGCCGACCTGGGCGAGTGGCGCATCCGGGACGTGCGGGTCGACGAGGCGGAGGATGAGACGCGGCTGTTGATCACCCTGCGACCCGGACGCGAGCCCATCGACCCCGGAGGCGCGGGCGGGGCTACGGTGCCACGGTGAGTGCCGCGGACGACGACGAGCGGCGGCTCGTCCCGTTCCTCGAGGCGCTCGGTGCCGTCACCGCGACCTCAGGCACGCTGCGCTACCTGCTGGGCGAGGTGTACGCCACGCTGATCGGATCGCGGATGGGCGCGGTCGTCGCGTCCGGCCAGAACTTCGACACGGTGCTGCAGGCGTGCCGCGCGATCCTCGATCACACCGAGCACGAGCTCAACGCCGACCTCCGCGCGGCGCTCGACCGGGCGAAGTCGCTGTACGAGGTGAGGAACGAGGCGGTTCACGGCGTGTGGCTGGACTACGAACTCGACGACGACAGCCACGAGCGGACGTCGTTTCGCACGCGCCGGTGGCGGCCCCGCGTGGAGCCGCGGCGGTGGACGGTCGAGGAACTTCGCCGGCTGGCCCGCGACATGGAGGAGTCCTCAGAGCGGATCTTCGAGCTTATGAAGCGGTACGTCGGTGAAGCGGATGATTGGTTGCCGAATTAATTTGATCTTGAAGATGTCGGCTCTCAAAATCGCAGAGAAAGATTCGTAGATAGCGTTTTCCGCCCTCTTTCACGGGGAGTCACTCCGACACCTGTCCGGGTCCAGAGATCGAGCTGCAGAAAGTAGGCGATCAGTCCCAGGATCGATAGCCGACATCTCGACGGATCGAGGCATTCCGCTTGGCGTACCTCACCGACAATGAGGCGGCTCGGACGCATTCGGAGGGCTTCCTTCACGAGGCGTCTGAGGGGAATCTCGCCGGTACCTTCAAGATTCGCCTGCCTGCTTGGCATGGCGACGACGTCGGGCAGCCGCAGCTGAAGCACAAAGAGTGCGTTAGTACGGATGTTAGGAGGACACCGATGACCAGCACGAATGGGAAGCTGCGCCCCACGGACGGCAGTTGGCTTGCAGGTTTCGACGCCGCCTTGGACGTCGTAGACCAGCGCATCGACCGGGAGGAGATTGTCCGAGGTCGGACAATCTCCTCCATCGCACCGTCGACCCGGAGCCAGGTGACTCGATTGCCGGTACGTCAGCGTTCTATCCAGGGCACCAAGCCGGTTGGGACACCCGTGCCTTGCGGCGGGCGCTGCCGCCGCAGGTGCAGGCCGCCACCTACGACGCGAGGCTCGTGGCGGCGAGGCTGCTCCGCCGCGCAGCGGACCGCCTCGACCGACTCGACCTGCTTCGCTGGGCCATGGGCGCGGGTGATGACCGCGCCGGATCAGCTGCGCGCGGCGCTGGGTGTTCCCCGGCCGCTGGGCCGACGAGCCTCTCTCCCTGGAGCGAAGGTCCGGCGCGCTGCTCGCTGTCTTCGAGGGATAGCCTGGGCGACGCCCTATCCCCGGGGGAAGGGGCGTTGCGTGGCCGAAGCAACCCGCAGGGATATCGACATTGACGCGCCCGTACCTCGACCCAGACGGCGTCCAGACCGCCGAGGACGGCATGTCCCTCATGGAGGCCGTGGCCTGCGTCGCCGGCCAGCCGCACAGCTACCGCCCGAAATGCGCCTCGCCGGTCATCGGCGACTTCCTGGATACGTTGGAATTCTGCTCGAATGCCGAGGATCGGCAGAAGCTCAAAAGGTTCATCCCGAAGCTCATTGGCACCGCGGCGAGCGACGCGGTGGAGCTACGCCGGTCATGGATGGCGCTCGATTGGACCGTGCGGGTGCTCGCTCCGGCGTGGCTGCGGCTCGCAGACTTCGACGCGGAGGCGGACGCGCTGGAAGCGTTGGCCGAGATCGACGGCATCCTGACGTTCAAGGCTGCGCGGGACACGATCCGCGAAGCCTGCTTCCACACCGAGGACGCCTGGCGCGCCACCTGGGACCCAGCGACCGATTGGGACGAATGGAACCAGGCCTTTGGGTGAGCTTCCACGGCGCCTGGGAAGCGGCAAGGACCGCAGCCGATGATGTCTGGCTCAAGGACGCCGACTACGCCCCCTCGATGCCACGCTCGGCGCCGCGGCCACGGTCTGGTCAACGGCCGGCGAGGACGCCCTGCGCCCCACCCCTGATCACCTGCAACGGGAGGCGATGCGCCTCGCCGAGCGCATGATCGCCGTGACCTCGGACGCGGCGTGAACGGACCAGATGACGGCCAGCGCGTGCTCCATGCTGCGGCGACGTAGTCCCTACAGCATCGTGACCAGGCGCAGCTCGCGGAGGCCGACGCCATGCAGCTCGGACTCGCGCACCGTGCCGTCCGGACGGTAGCCCGCCGCGGCGTAGACCGCTCTGCCACGGGTGTTGCGCTCCTCGGTGAACAGAAACGCCTCGGTGTGCCCAGCAGCCCGCAGGACGTCGTGGGCGGCGTCCAGCAATGCGCGGCGGACGCCCCGCCCGGCGTGCGCCGGGTGGACGAACAACAGAAACATCTCCCCCGCTTCGGTATGCACGGCGACGTAGCCGATCACGCCATGCCCAGCGTCGGTCGCGACGAGCAGCGCGTCCGGAGGCGCGTGGTCGGCGACCAGTTGATCCCAGTCCCGTGCCGAGAACATCGGTGGCTGCGCGACGTCGCCAAGGAACGTCCAGCTCGCCCGCACCGCGGCGTCGAAGACCGCTCCAATCCCTTGGGCATCCTCAGGGAACGCGCGGCGAACTGCGAACTCGCTCGCGGCGGACTCGGCAGCCTCCACACCATCGAGCATGCCAGAGAGCCGACGCGTGCTGACCTCAGGCAGCCGGCCACCGCGGCTGATGCGCGCGAGCCGGCGACGTGCCCGTCGGCATCCCTCACGGCGTCGACCGCGGGCATAGCCTGGGGGTCGTGGCCGAGCCCGAGTACCCACGCATCACCGACGTCCACGAACAGCCGACCACCATTGACGTCATCCTCGCCAGCGACCCGGAACTCAGGTTCGACGGGCAGCCGCAGCGGCGCGCAATCTGCACCCTGTACGGCGCCGACGGCTCGATCGCCGTGGCCATCAGCGATCTCCCGGAGGATCTGGAGCACGGTCCCCGCACCCTCGCCGAACAGCTGGCGGAATCGATGATGACCGGCGGCCGGATCACCCTCACCGGTCGGTGGGCCACTGTGCAGCTCGAGGATGTACCCGACTATCGCCATCGGCTGGGCGAACTCGCTCAGCGGCGCCGGATGCTGCTCCTCGACGGATTCGAGCACACCGAGGAACATTCGCCCCCGGCGACGCCCTCCGAGTTCGTCCGCGTCGACGACCCCTGGGGCTGGCCGCCTGACCGCTGAGCGCTCGCACCCGACCACCGCGGCTTCTCCCATATACGTCGGGGCGAACCGCACGGCCCGATGCCTCCCCATTGATCGCGGCACCATCACGCCGACCTCCGCGTGGCATCAGGACACCGGGTGCTGCGCACCGTGCCCTTGGCGCGCGTTAGCCCTCGGTCACGTCGAACTCCAGGGTGTTCAACCGGCGGACGATCTCCTCCGCAGCCAGCCCCGCCGGACCCACCGTGCCGATGAGGTCACCCTGGCCGAATGCCGCCGTCGCGATCTCTGACTCGTAGGTCGGCCGGGCCGCCGTCCATCCATCGTCGCCGAGCCACAGCTCCCAGGTCGCCCCGCCGACGACCACCTCGACACCGTCATTCGCGATGTCATCCCAGCGGTCGTCGTCGCCGTCCCGCTCAGCTTGCTCGAGTTCGTCGATGTGCCCGGCCAGGATCGCTACGGCCGTCGCCCGCTCCTTGTCGGTCATCCCGACACCGCGTCCCTGACCCGACTGCTCCGCCATCGCCCCACCCTCCACCGACTGTCCACAGGCTCGTCCACATGTGGAGGCCCAGCCCGGCACCGCCCATGTCGCCGACATCCTGCGGCGGCGCATCCGGGCCTCGACTCCACTCGGGTTCTCTGCCCACTACCAACGGTGACTCGCGGAACCCTGTCACCGCCAATGCGACCGCGCACCCTCGACGACCGTTCGGGTCACCCCCGACCGCAACTCCACCTTGTGTCCGAGCGTGCCCGGGACCCCCCACATGTTGTGGTCAATTTCGGGCCAAACCCGCCGTACGCCCGCAACCTTCCACATGTTCAGCGTGTCCGCGCTAGCATCCCCGACGGCCAGACCCCCCACCGAACGCACCCTGAAAAGTCTGTACCCCCAAAACGACATACAGGACTCTTCCGCTTCGCGAAAGATGGCCATCAGCCAAGCCAACTGAAGGGCAACCTCGGCGCCATCGCCGACTATTTCCTCG
Source organism: uncultured Actinomycetota bacterium (assembly GCA_963748415.1). GTDB lineage: Bacteria > Actinomycetota > Actinomycetes > Mycobacteriales > Jatrophihabitantaceae > CAVVJA01. The sequence goes on from CAVVJA010000023.1 coordinate 16,929, forward strand.
ACGTCGACACCGACCTGGGGGACTACTACCTCGCCGAGGACGGCGAGCCGTCGACGGCACCGCCCCGGGCGCTCCGCCCGGTGACCGGTGCGGGGGCCTCCGCCTGCCGTCTAGCTCTCGTGCGCGGAAACGTCACGCTCCACGGTGGCCGGGGGTGCGCATCGGCGTCGTCCGGCCACGACACGTTGGCGCCTGCGCGGCGTAGTACGTGTACTTGACGTGGGTTTCATGGAAATACACGGCCATGGCCACAGCCCACAGCACCACTCCTGCGACGATTAAGAGCGCCCTCGTCATCACCGCACCCCCTCCTGGCCGATCATGCCCAAGATGTCGTTCATCTGGGCCAGCGTCAGCGGCTCCACGCTCCGCCGCGGCCAATACTCTCGGTCCGCGTCGGTCTGCGGCTTGTACCGCTGGATCCGGTGCCCGGTAGACGGACTTCCGCGCCAGCGTCGCGAACAGGTCGCTGGTGGGACTCACGGGCCCGTAGGTGGTGAGGTCAACATTCCAGCTGCCGATGACCCTCAGCGGCACCTTCCCGGCTTTGACGAGCTCACGGTTGCTGGTCATCGCCTGGGGTCAATGCTCTCGACCGAGAAGACGACCCGAACGTCAAGACGCCCGCTACCGTTCGGGACTGGCATCCATCGCGGGTCAGTCAGCAACTGAGACAGCGCGCTCACGCTCACGTGGCTGGTCATAGCGCTAATGTATGCGCTCAGGGCGGCGATATAGGTGATGTCACCCTGGCGTTCTGCGCCGGCTGCATCCGTGAGGCCGCGCTGAGGATGGTTGACGACGGCTAGCCGCGGAGCGGCCACCTGAACACCGATCTACGATCGGCGCTCTTCCGACCAACTTTGGGGGCACCGATGATGCCTGAGCAAGCCGATGAGAACACCATCGCTCTGTCAAAGAAATTCGAAGCAAGCAAGCTGCCCAACGATACGACCTACCTGCCTGTCTTCGTCATCGAGCGGATCTCGCTGCTGGTCCGGGCTGATCAGGTGCTGTACTCCGAATACAGATCCACCGAGGACACCACCCGCGGCACCCGTTCGGGTGCAGTGCTGCTGATCACGAGTGACTCGGTCGTCACGGTTGACTTCAAGGATGTGGAAGACGGGTTGCAGCGCCGGCGAGATGCCCCCGGTCAGGTCACTGTGCTCGTTCGCCCGTCCGAGCGCCCGACGAGGATCGAGTTGGCGGGCGCCGAGAACCAGCCGTCGCAGTTCCTGAAGGCGGAATCTCTGAAGCTGACATTCGAGGGCTTTGATCGCGTTCTCGCGCTTCCGCTGACCGACCGTCCGCTGACCGACCGTCGAGACACGGGCGGCGCATACGTCCGAGGGGTACTGGGTGTTTTCAGCGCAAGAGCGCCCCGCCACCACGCATGACCGTTTGAGCATCTGCTCGATCACGTGATCGACCGCGCTGAACCCGGTCCGGTCCGGCCGTGAATCCCACCTATTTGATAGCTCCGTCTCACACTCTGCCGGATCTGACGCTGCGGCCGCGGTCGAAGTGCGGCCTGCCCCGGTCGCCGACTTTGACCGGGACAGGTCCGGGCGTGGGATCTCACCGTGGATACCACGTCCTCCAGGTGAGGGCGACCCAGCCGTTCGGTCCGGTTCGGCTATGCCGTCGTTCCCACTAGCGGCTGTTGCTCGGCGGTGGATCCTTCGATCACTTTGGGGGCGGCGTTGCTCGTCGTGATGGCGATTTTGCGGGGTTTCGCCTTTTCGGCGATGGGCATCCGCAGGGTGAGCACGCCGGCGTCATAGCTGGCCTGGATCCGGTCAGTGTCTAGCATGTCGGAGACGATCAGCTGGCGGCTGAAGACGCCGCTGGGACGCTCGGTGACCACCATCTCGGAGTCCGCGCCGGTCGGCGGACGACGCTCGGCCTTGACCGTCAACAGGTTTCGCTCCACGTCGATATCGATCGAGTCCGGTTCGACGCCCGGCAGGTCAAACGCAACCACAACTTCGACGCTGTCGCGCCACGCGTCCATCGGCATCACCGCCGGGCGGGTCATGGTTCCCAATGCCTGCTGGGTGAGCCGGTCGAGTTCGCGGAACGGATCGGTGCGGACCAACATCGTTACCACCTCATTCTGGCGAGGGTCTCCACCGCAGCTGGGCGGAGGATCGATCCCACCCCCTTGGCCGCTTCGCGTGCGTCCTGCACGGTGAGGGGTAGCAAGCCAAGGGGCCGGGATACTGTCGGCGCGGCGGTCTACCCGGATCGCGTGCTGGTCGCCTCGGCGACTATCGATGGTCACGCTGTGGCCTTAAGGCTGGAGCGCGCCGACACCCTCACCCTACGCCGCTGGGTGGACGTCCGTCCAGTAACGCGTGGTGTCAGGAGCGGACTGTGGTTCGCACCCCGAACAGTCGTGACACGCCGCTCACCGCCGCCCGGGAGGGCCTCGCGAACCGCGGATACGACGCAACCAACCGTCGCCGAGCTCGCCGCCGCAACCGGGATGGCAAGGCCGCGGTCAGGCTCCCACTCCCAGACCAAGACTGGCGGCAGTGCGTCTCGTTCGAGGTCGACAACCTTCGCGACTGAGTCGAGGTCGGCGGCGCAGCAGAACAGGGTGGCCCCGCCTCACCAGGCAGTTCGGCTACACCGATGTCAGCCGCCGACGACGCGAACAGGCCGGCGAAGCGCTTTGACGGCGTGGTCCGTAGTCCGGATCTCGATTTGCCAGCTTGCACGTGAACTCGGCTAGGGCGACGAAGGTACGTTATCGGCGACGAAGGTGCGCTATCGGCATGGTCGAGCTGTAGCCGAGGCAGGCGTAGAAGCGGAGCTAGCGGTCGCTGTCCTCAGCCCGAATTCATGACTCTTGCCGTGCTAATGCAACCCGGTACGTTTCGCCATGGCTCACTGTTCGCCGAGGTCGCGGGTGGAGACGACTGCTCGCCCCGCCCGCTCTCTGATGCCGCGCAGCATTCGTTGGCTCCCCACAAAGCTGATCAACTCAACCGGCTCCACGAGCAGGCGCAGGATGAACGCCCACGTGAAGTCGTAGGGCGGCTGCGTTCGGCCCATCGGGACCCCGCCGCGTAAGACCAAAACCCGTTCTGGCTCCACGAGGGCGACGAGCAGACCGACCTCGGGATGGAGGTTGACATGATCGCCGACGTTGATGGCCTGCCATTCCGGAACGATCCGGTCGGCGCTGTGGATGTCGCATCCGACCAGGTTCTCGAGGAAGTCGTAGCTGTAGAAGCCGCCGCGGCCCTGTCCGAGCTGGACGATCCATGGCCAGACACCGGCGGCGCGAACCGTCACCGCCCGGGTGGCCGTCAAGTCCGCGTCGGGCAGCAGCTCGTCACCGGCGAGGGCTATGTTTGCCTCCTCGTCGGTGGCGCCCCACCGCAGGTACCGTCCCCTTAAGAAAGCAATGGCAGCAGCGGCGGCGCTTCCCAGCGCGATCAATCGCGTATTTAGCGCTCTATCCCACCTCATGGACCCTCCCCATGTGCTCGGCTGACAACCCTGCCCGAATACCTTCCGTGACGGTGGTCTCGGATCGTGTCTGCCGTACGGCTCGCGGCCGCGTTGTTCAGGCGACGAAGTTGCTGTGCGGTCAAGGGATCTGCAGGCTGGTGATCTCGTACCGGAAGAACTCGCCGGCTGCCCACCGATCGGTCCCGAAAGGCCATCCAAAGCTCCCCACGCTAGGGATGGTGAGGCCTGCGAGGCAACGGTAGCCGGTGATCTCACCGCCGAACCGGTGCCAAGCCCACGATCTGGTCTCGTCGGGATCGCCCCACCGATCCAAGACCACCAACCGGATCCGGCACTGGCTCAAGTCGGTGGCGTGCGGTGAGGTGGGCGTCGGCGGCGGACCAGCTGACGCGGAAGCGTGGCAGCAAGGCGGTCGGCACCCAGATCCCTTCCGCGCCGCCTCGGCCGGCCGCGCTGCCGGACACGTCCGGGCCGTCTCCATACGCGACCGTGACCACGCCCGCGAGCTTCCAGTCCTGCGCGCCGGCACCATCTAGATAGCGGTCGGAGCCGGTGATGACACCTGCTGCTGCCCCGGCGTCGCGACCCAGCAATGGCAGCTCACTGACAGCCGATTCGTCGCCGCCCTACACGACCTCGGCCTGGACTACCTCGACCCGGCCGATGTCGCGGCTGTGATCGCGACCCTGCCACCCAGCTGAGCCCGCCGCGCACCCGAGGTGCGGCTGCGCCCCGGTGGTTGCTGACCTGAACGAGCGACGATGTCCCCGCCCAAGCCGACACACGCCCACCTCGTGAGCACCGCCGGTCAACGACGGAGAATGCCCGGCTGGGTGCGGCGACCTGCAGCCCCCGATCCGGGCGCCCTGCTGGCGTGGCCGAGAAATCCAGCCTCAGGTCGGGGCCGCGACCGACACCGGAACAGCTGGGTGCGCAAAGTCGTGCTGTCCGGCGCGGGTGTTTCGCGGGGCCCTGCGCCTGACCACGATCGGTCTGCTGATCGCGGTGACGTTGGTGGCGTTCGAGGCGATGGCTGTCCCCACACGATGCCGACCGCGGTACGCGAGTTGCACGGCGTAGCCCACTACGGGTGGGCGTTCTCCTCCTGCATTGATCCTGCGACATGATCACCGCCCGGGCCACGTTTGGTCCTGGTCACGCCGGCGACGACGACGCCAACATCAAGCCTGCATCAGCCACTACGGCGACGAGGTATCCACCATGAGTGCCGTTGCAGTATTAGGCCTCATCGAGCGCCTCATGCGTCTCTACGTAGTCTGCTGCGTTGCCGCGGTAGTTCAGGTTCGGCGGATTGACAATTCGCTTCCACCATCTCAATCAGCCGATTCAGCAGCGTGATCACCTGGACAGGCGTCGTCGAATTCATGGCTAGATTGTGCTGCCTGAGCCTTGACACAGGCACACGCAGCTGCGGATCGATCCTGACCCGCGCAGGCACGCTCGACGTTGCGCGCTGCGAATGGATCCCGAGCAGCGTGACGCCAGCATCGCATGGCCAGCCACTCAGCTACCGCAACGACCCTAACGGGCCTCCACGCAGTGACCGCTCCATCAAGCGCACTGTTCTGCGGCCGAGAGCGATCGCCGAATGCAAACCGAGCCGCTATGACGGGTGCTTTGAGCGCTACTCTGCCTCGCGTGGGGGAACCTGTGCTGGATCGGCACGTCAACGTTGCGCAGCTGTGGCGACTGGCCTGTGATGCGGCCCGGAAAGGCGAGAAGTGGGGCCAGCGCAAGAAGTCGGTAAGCGACGCTATGGAGAACTACTACACCCAGCTGCGACGTGAGAAGCGCGGCGCGAAACGGTGGGTGGCTGCGGTCGTTGACGTCCTGGGGTTCTTCGACCCGTCAGCGGACCTGCGTGCTGTCGAGGTCGGCCTGCAAGTCCGGCCCCCGACCAGGCAGACGGTGACGCCACCGGTGTGGGTGCTGAACTGCAGCGGCTGGAGATCGTGCCGGCCTCGTCGACGAAGAACTCTCTGTACAAGAGCATGTAGCGCCGACCGGCCGGCCCGAACGGCCGGAGGCTCAACGCCCTCGGTGAAGGTTGTCGGCCACACCAGCGACGGCAGCAGCAGCTGACGGCTTCTGCAATTCGTCCACCCGTGCGCCTCGACCCGAGCGCGAGGCGCTGCGCGTGCGAGGCGGCCACGATCCCTCGCGCGTTGGTTCGGACCTGGCGGGTGGTGGCCCCCCTCAAGCCAACGAACAAGGATCTCGCTGAGCCATTCCGTATGACGCTATTTCTGGATCCTTGCGGTGGTCGCCAACACCGATCTTGTGAGGGTGTTGATTGGCTTCGTTTTCAGACCGATCGTCGCGGAGGGCGTGTGGGCGTTGTGGGTGGCGATGCAGCGGGGTGAGGTCGAGCAGCGTGAGGTGCACGCGGAGGTCGCGGCGGGTGGGACCGGGCCGGTTTTGGCACGGGTGGCGCACGACTGTGCCGGCCGCAGGGTGGGGTGCTGCTCGGTGGGCGGCCCGAGCGTCGGGAGGCGGGCTGCGCCGCCCGTGTCGTTTACAGGG
>CAVVJA010000024.1:0-35014 GCA_963748415.1 uncultured Actinomycetota bacterium
GATGCCGGCCAGATCACCCTAAAAATCCGTCGACCACGGGCGCCAGGCGGCGATGCCCGGCGTCGAGCAGTTCGAACGCCTTCTGCGGTGACGCGGTGTCGGGCAGGGTCAGCACGGGGCGGACATCACGCGGTCGAGCTGGGCGAAGCGATCGGCCCCCAGGCAGTCGGCCTCGGTCACGACACCCACCGGCCGCTTGTCGTCGACGACGACCACAGCTCCGTGTGCGCGCTTGGGAAGCAGCGCCAACGCCTCGCCGACGGTGCTGTGCGACGACAGCGTCAGCGGCGTGTCATAGACGAGATGGCGGGACTTGACCCAGGACACGACATCGGACACGACATCAGCCGGAATGTCTTGCGGCAGCACGACCAGGCCACCGCGCCGGGCCACGGTCTCGGCCATGCGGCGTCCGGCCACCGCCGTCATGTTCGCGACGACGAGCGGGATGGTCGCCCCGCTGCCGTCGGCCGTTGACAGGTCGACGTCGAGTCGTGACCCGACGGCGGACCGTGTCGGAACCATGAACACGTCGTCGTAGGTCAACTCGAACTGCGGGATCGGGTCGATGAAGCGCACGAGTCAGTCAGTCTAGTCGTAGCGGAAACACCCGCAACGCCTCCCGCGACGAATAACATCCGGCCGCGTCGGCGCTTACGCCTAGGCTCAGCGACATGAGCCTCGCCGTCTTCGATATCGACGGGGTTGTCGCCGACGTCCGCCGTCGCCTGCGACTACCTCGACCAGCGGCCGAAGGACTGGGCCGGCTTCTTCCAGGGCGCGGGCGATGACGCACCGCTGGCCGAAGAGCTCGCGCTCGTGGCCGACCTGCAGGAGAAGCACAGCATCGTGTGGCTGACCGGGCGGCCCGAATGGCTGCGGTCGACGACGGTCGGCTGGCTCGGCGCGCTACGGCCTGCCGAACGGCGAACTGTTCATGCGGCCGAGCGCCGACCGCCGTCCGGCCCGGCTGTACAAGGTCGGCGTGCTTCGCCGCTTGGCCGGTCGGCACATCGCAGCGTTCATCGACGATGACGTCGAGTCTGCCGACGCCCGGGCGGCTGGGCTATCCGGCAGTTCTTGCCGACTGGGCCGACCGCCCCGCGGTGCTGCGAGACGCGCAAGACCGACTCGGGCGAACCTGACGGGCCTGCATGCCGTCCTGATCCCGCATCCGAGATCGCTGAGCTCTCCGGCTGCGGGGCTTCCTGCTCACCGTCGTAACGGCGAGCTCGCTCGTGCTGATCCCGTGGGTCGTCTACCTCGCGATGAGCCTGCCGAACCGCCACGTCGCCGACCAGTGGAACGTGGCCTGGGTCGGGTTCGATCTCGCCCTGGATCGCGATGCTCGGGTGGACGGCCTGGAATGCCTGGCATCGGCGCCGGATGGTCGTGCTGTCGGCCGTCGTCACCGCGACGCTGCTCGTCTGCGACGCGTGGTTCGACATCGTCCTCGACTGGGGTACTCGTCATCTCGCTGTCTCGGTCGCGACCGCCGTCCTCGCCGAACTGCCGCTGGCTGCGCTGCTCCTGGCGCGTCGCCGTTCGCGGGATTCACGCGATGCAGCAAGGGCATTGGCGCGATCCGCAGCCGGCCGCCGAAGCGTCCCGGATGGGCGCCCGTCTGTCGGTCCGGGAGCTGGTACGGCGCGGCCAGCCGAACGATGAGTGACAGTGACACAGCCGTGCCGGGCGAAGCTCTGGGCGAAATGTCCCAGGACACACCATCTCCCGCACCCAAACCTGCTGGCACAACGTTTCGGCCGGGAGCACACTCGTGTTCGAAGGTAACTGCAAGCGATTTCAGGAAGAGACAATGCTCACCGAAGCACAGCCAGCCGGCATCGCGCGGATATGCCTGCACAGTCCGATGTGCCCGTCCGCCGATGCCTCCGACCGCGACGCCGCACACGTGATCGTCGCGCACCCCGAGCAAGGGTGGAGCCTCCTATGCAACGGGGTCGTGCTGTTCGAGGACACCGGAGAGCTGCTGCCCGACGGTCGTAGCATCGCGGCACGTCGTGCGGAGTTGCTGGCCGCGGCAGCGCACCGCAAGTCCTGATCCCTACCGGCTCGCCCGCCCGGCGACGTGGCTGGGCGGGCGATGGTATGTCGCCCGCCGGTCAGGCGTAGTCGGCCACCGGCGGGCAGGCGCAGACCAGATTGCGGTCGCCGTACGCTCCGTCGATGCGACGGACGGGTGGCCAGTACTTGGCCGCCGGAGCGACCCCATCAGGGTAGGCCGCCTCGGCCAATGTGTACGGATGGGCCCACTTCTCCGTCAGGCACCACGCCGTGTGCGGGGCGTTGACGAGCGGATTCTCCTCCCGGGGCCAATCTCCGGACGCGACCTTCGCGATCTCGCCCTTGATAGCGACCATCGCCGCCACAAATCGGTTCAGCTCCACGAGGCTCTCCGACTCGGTCGGCTCGACCATCAACGTGCCCGCAACCGGGAAGGACATGGTCGGCGCGTGGAATCCGTAGTCGATGAGCCGCTTGGCCACGTCTTCGACAGTGATGCCCGTGTCCCGGGTGATCTGCCGCAGATCGAGGATGCACTCGTGCGCCACCAGGCCCTGCGCTCCGGTGTAGAGCACCGGATAGTCGGCCGCCAGCCGTTTCGCGAGGTAGTTGGCCGACAGGATCGCGACACCGGTAGCTCGGGTCAGGCCGATCGGGGCCCATCAGTCGCAGGTACGCCCAGGTGATCGGCAGGATTGACGCCGAGCCCCACGGCGCCGCTGCGATGGCCCCGGCTCCAGATGCGGGACCGGCGTCGGCACGCAGTGGGTGATTCGGCAAGTACGGCGCCAGGTGGGCGCGCACTCCGATCGGGCCGACCCCGGGGCCGCCACCACCGTGCGGGATGCAGAACGTCTTGTGCAGGTTCAGGTGCGATACATCGGCGCCGAACTGACCTGGGCGAGCTAGACCAACCATCGCATTGAGGTTCGCTCCGTCGACGTAGACCTGTCCACCAGCCTCGTGGACGAGCGCGCACAGCTCGGTGATGTTCTCTTCGAACACTCCGTGCGTCGACGGGTATGTCACCATCACCGCGGCTAGGGCGTCAGCGTGCGTCGCGATCTTGGCGCGCAGGTCGTCGAAATCGATCTCTCCCGCCTCACCAGCCGTCTTGACGACGACGACGCGCATGCCGGCCATGACCGCGCTGGCCGCGTTCGTGCCGTGAGCGCTGGCCGGGATCAGGCACACGTCCCGATGCTCCTGGCCCCGTGCGCGGTGGTAGCCACGGATCGCCAGCAGCCCTGCGAATTCGCCCTGGGATCCGGCATTCGGCTGCAGTGACACCGCGTCATAACCGGTGATCTCGGCGAGCCAGTGCTCCAAGTCGTTGATGATGTGGCGGTACCCGTCGTACTGGCCTTCCGGCGCGAACGGGTGTACGTCGGCGAAGCCGGGCAGGGTGATCGGCTCGAGCTCGGTCGTAGCGTTGAGCTTCATCGTGCATGACCCGAGCGGGATCATCCCGCGATCCAGCGCGTAGTCCTTGTCGGCAAGCCGGCGCAGGTAGCGCAGCATTTCGGTTTCCGAACGGTGGGCGGAGAAGACCGGGTGGGTCAGGTACGGGCTGATGCGCCGACCGACCGGCAACGCGTCGGGCGTGCTCTCGTCCAGACGATCAATGTCGTGGTAGCCGATGGTCAGGCGGAACGCCCGCCAAACGGCGACCAGGTTGTTACGGTGGGTCGTCTCGTCGCAGGCGATGCCGACGGTGTCTGCGTCGACGAGTCGCAGGTTGATGCCTTCGACGAGGGCAGCCGCCACCACATCCGCCGCACCGCCTGGAACGCGGGCGGTCAGAGTGTCGAAGAATGGCGCGCTGGAAACCTCGATGCCGTTCTCGCGCAGACCTGCGGCCAGTATTGCCGCCATGCGGTGCGCGCGCTGTGCGATGCGCTGGATGCCGTCGGCGCCGTGGTAGACGGCGTACATGCCAGCGATCACCGCGAGTAGCACCTGCGCGGTGCAGATGTTGCTCGTGGCACGTTCGCGCCGGATGTGCTGCTCGCGCGTTTGCAAGGCGAGCCGGTAGGCCGGCTGGCCGTCGGCGTCGATCGAGACGCCGACCAAGCGGCCTGGCAGCTGACGCTCGAGCCCGCTTCGGATCGCCATATAGCCGGCGTGCGGGCCGCCGAAGCCGAGTGGCACCCCGAATCGCTGGGAGGTGCCCACGGCAATGTCGGCACCGACCTCACCGGGTGGCACGAGCAAGGCCAGGCCTAGCAGATCAGCGGCGACCGTGACCAGCGCACCGCGGTCGTGGGCGGCGGTCACGATCGGCGCCAGCTCCCGTACCCGACCGGATGCACCCGGGTACTGGACGAGCACGCCGAAGACGTCGCCATCCGGCAACGGGTCGTCGAGATCGTGGGTAACCACCTGCAGTCCCAGGGGGCGCGCCCGGGTTCTGCACGACGTCGAGCGTCTGCGGCAGCACGTCGGCATCGACGACAAGCGTGTCGCCGCCGCCGTGCCGTGCGATGCGTCAGCGTCATGGCCTCGGCTGCCGCGGTGGACTCATCCAGCAGCGAGGCGTTCGCGACGGGCAGCGCCGTGAGGTCCTCGATCACCGTCTGAAAGTTGAGCAAAGCCTCGAGCCGACCCTGGCTGATCTCAGGCTGGTAGGGCGTGTAGGCGGTGTACCACGCCGGGTTTTCCAGCACGTTGCGTCGGATAACAGCCGGGGTGACCGTGCCGTAGTAGCCGAGCCCGATCATCGACGAGAGCACCCGGTTGCGGCCTGCGAGTTCCCGCAGCTCACCGGCGACCTCGGCCTCGGAGGTGGCCGGCGGCAGGCCTAGCGCGGCGCCGGTCGCGGATGCTCTCCGGCACCGCCGCGTCGAGCAACTCCTCGAGCGAGCTGAAGCCGATCGCGTCGAGCATCTGCTGGTGTGTCGGCGGGATCGACCACGCCGATATGCCGGCTCGCGAACGCGTCGTCGTGCTCGAGATCGAAGAGGCTCATGGGCGGCTCACTCCTGGACAGAGACGGAACAGCCGCGCCGACCAGCGCAGCGTCCCCCTCTGTTGGTGAGCCCTCCAGAGCGACCTTGGCGACGTGCCGTCCGCACAGTCCTGGTGCCTGAGAGGTTCCGGGGAAGTTGCCCCTTCGGCGCCGCCCGGCGATCGCCGGACGGACTCTCCCGCGCGGGGAAGGTCACGTACGAAGGTACCAGCAGGCTTCGAGGCGAGGCGATGTGGGTCGCGGCGTTCCGGTCGGTGGCTCAGGCCGCGGCGATGCGCTGCTGCCGCCGCCGCGCCAGCTCATCCTGGCCGCTGGAGGCGGGTTCGACCGGCGTCGGTCGGCATCGTCGGCCCGCTCGCCGGGCAGGTGGGCGAGCGAGCCGTGAGCTCACGCAGCGCGCCGCTGACTGCGATTCCGAAGACGCCCTGCCCGCCGCGCAACAGGTCGACGACCTCTTCCGACGAGGTGCACTCGTAGACCGTCGTGCCGTCGGAAAGCAGCGTGATGCGGGCCAGGTCGTCGACACCGCGGGCCGGCAGGTGGTCGACCGCGATGCGGATGTTCTGCAGAGAGACCCCGGTATCGAGCAGCCGCTTGACGACCTTGAGCACCAGGATGTCCTTGAACGAGTACAGCCGCTGGCTGCCGGAGCCCGTCGCCGAGCGGACGGACGGCACGACGAGGTCGGTGCGGGCCCAGTAGTCCAGCTGCCGGTACGTGATGCCCGCGGCGGCGCAGGCGGTAGGGCCGCGGTAGCCGACATTGTCGCCGGTGCCGGTGCCAGCGCCGGGTCCGCGAACAGCGTGCCCTGCTCCGGGTGCTGCTCGGGTCCGGCTGCCGTCGCCCATGCCGCACCTCGCAGATCTGCCTTCCATGCTCCACCGGCTCCAGGCGTGCTCACGCCATGCGGATTCGGGCACGCGTTCGATGACGGTAAGTCCGGCGACGGCGTGGCGGTCAACGCGACGCGCGCGACGGACGCGATCCGTAACTCTCAGCTTGAGATCGAAGGTTGGCCTCTGGATACCGCACGGCAGTCAACTTCCCGAGGCGAAGTCGTCGGGTGAAACGTTGTCGAGGAACTCCCGGAACTTCTCTACCTCGTCCTCCTGCTCGTCCGGGATCTCGATCCCCGCGGCGTCGAGCACGCCGTCGCTGCCCAGGATGGTCGACGTCGCATCGCAGCGCCAGCGCGATCGCGTCCGACGGCCGAGCGCTCACCGTGATTCCGCCGGCGAAATCGCAAGCTCGGCGTAGAACACGTCGTCGCGCAAGCTCGGTGATGTGCACGGCCTCGAGCCGAACGCCCAGCGCCCTGATCATGTCGCGCAGCAGATCGTGCGTCAGCGGCCGCGGACGGTCTGTACGCCCTGCTGCTGAAATGCGATCGCGGAGGCCTCGACGGCGCCAATCCAGATCGGCAGGTAACGGACCCCGTCTTCCTCGCGCAGCAGCACGACCGGCTGGTTGGCCGGCAACTCCACCCGCACTCCGACGACTCGCAACGGATGCACGAGCGTACCTCCTGGCATCGCATCTCCGGCAATTCGACGCTACACGCTCTAGGGTGCGCGGTGCTCTGACAGCGGCAGTGCACAGCCGCCAGCGACGTCGCGCAATCCGATCTGGACGAGCGCGGCGTGCAGCCGCACCGAGAGCGCCGCCAGCTCTCGGACCGTCTCCTCGGCCCGGGCGCGCGCCTCCGCGCCGCGCTGCCGGGCCATCGGTCCTACGACCTGGGAGAACAGGCCGACCTCGCGTTCGGCGGCGGTGCGGAAAGCCCGCAGATGACGCGCCTCGAGCCCGTATCGGGCCATTTCGGCCACGACCTGGCCGACGCGAGCGCGTCGTCGTCGTACCGGCCGCCGGCGCGTGGCACGACCAGGCCGAACTGCTCGAGCTCCCGAACTGCTCTGCGGTCAGGCCGGTTGCGTTCAGCAGCTCCTCGCGGGACATGCCGCAATGTTGCAGCCGTCGGAACGGAAGTGATCGGCGCTCGGCGCGTTGTCCGCGATCGGCGAGGTGCGGCATGCGCGGCACGCCGCCCTGACCGGCGGGCACGAGTCCGCGATCCATCGCGTCCAGCTGGTCCTTGATCACCCGCAGCGGCAGGTAGTGGTCGCGTTGCTGGCCAAGGACATACCGCAGCCGGGCGACGTCGCCGCCGGAGAACTTGCGATAGCCGGACGGCGTGCGCTCCGGGCTGGACCAGCCCCTCGGTCTCGAGGAACCGGATCTTGCTGATCGTGATGTCCGGGAAGTCGGCCACGGAGCTGGCTTAGCACCTCGCCGATGGACAGTCGTAGCGCCCGCATGGGCCCGGTCGCGCGACCAGCCGTGGCGCCGGACAGGGCTCACGACGGTCGTCACGTCTCGTGTCACGCCGCGCCCTACCCCGCGCTGCGCACGGCGGCGGTGAGGTACACCAGGCGGAACTTGCCGATCTGCACTTCGTCGCCGCCCGCCAGCGGCACGGCGTCGATGCGTTCGCGGTTGACGTATGTGCCGTTGAGCGAGCCGACGTCATGCACCGTATAGCCGCTGCCCTCTCGACGGAACTCGGCATGCCGACGCGACACGGTGACATCGTCCAGAAAGATGTCGCTGTCCGGGTGCCGTCCTGCGGTGGTCGACGTCCTGATCGAGCAGGAATCGGCTGCCGGCGTTGGGTCCGCGCTTGACGACCAGCAGGGCCGAGCCGGGCGTCAGCGCGTCGACCGCGCCCTGGTGCGCTTCGGCGGAGAAGTCGCCGTCGGACTCGGCGAGCCCTCCCGTGGCCGATAGGACGCTCGTCACATCGGGCGCGTCGGGTAACTGGCCGTCAGGCAAAGCGGCGCCGCAGTTCGCGCAGAAGCGGCTGCCCGCCGGATTCTCCGTGCCACAAGCAGTGCAGAACACTCGTGTGCCCCTTTCTAAAAAAGTGCGGCCGTTACGAACTGGGACCATCCCTGGCCAAGAGAGGCTCCGATCTGGGGTGCGATTCGACGCCAGCGTGCGATCGCGCAGCCCTGGGCCGGTGCCGCGAGCCTAGTTGCGCGTGCTCCCAAGGGTCAATCGAGGGTTGAGCATGAGAGATGCCGGTCGCGACAGACCATTCGCGACGCCGATGGGTGCCGGCTTGCGTCGCTGGCTGCGCGCTGCGGTCACTCGCTGAGGGCGCCGTATGCCGCCGCGTCCAGCAGGTCGTCGAGCTGTTCGGTGTCGCGAGCTCGATCTCGATGATCCAGCCGTCCCCGTACGGGTCGGCGTTGATCACCTCTGGCTTGCCGTCCAGCGTCGTCGTTGCGCGCACGAACAGTGCCGGCCGACGGGCGCAAACAGATCCGAGACGCTCTTGGTCGATTCGACCTCGCCAAACGCTTCACCCTTGCGACCGTGGTGCCTACCTCGGGCAACGACACAAAGACGACGTCGCCAAGCGACTGTCTGCGCGAAGTCGGTGATTCCGATCCGCATCGTCGCGCGCCGTCTTCGCCGACCCGCGCCCATTCGTGTTCTGCGGTGTATTTCAGGTCATCGGGAACTTCTGCCATCGCTGTGACCTTTCCAAGTCGCGGGATTCGCCGGGTCCGGGCAGACCCTACCTCCGGTGAGGCGGCTATCGTGGGCTTCGGCACGGCACGGAGGGCGAGGATGTCACCCGTTGCATTTCGGTGATCTGCGCGTCGCCGCCTGCATTGCGAGCCGTCGCGGCGACACCCCCCGGGAATGTTCAGCGCCGTGTCGAGCGTCTTGCGGGTCGCCGATCGCGAGCACACGTAGGGCGGGGCGAGTTAGCCTGCCGTCGACGCTGACCGACGCGCGCCGTGTCGGTGAAGCTGGTCGACGTCCCGACGCGCACCGGCCGAACTGGATCGCCTCGGCGCCTGCCCCACGCAGCTCCTCGACGACGTCGAGCAGATCCTCGGCCTTGAGCTTGCGCGCGGGTCGGTGACCGTAGACCATGACTCCCGGACCGGTGGCCGGAAGCGTGCCGAGCAGAACCCGAAGCGCCGCAGCTCGTTCTCGGCCTGCTGCTATGCGACAGCGTCGCTGTCGCCGCTCGCGCTGCAACTCGGTCCAGCGTTCTCTGCAGGTCGGCGATCTGCTGGTTGAGCCGATCGGCCCGCGCATTCTGGTCGTCGAGGATGCGGATGAGGTCGTCTTCGCGCAGGTTGGCCAGGCTGTCCGACGACGAGTTCGAGCGAACCTGCACGGCGATCGCGAATCCGAGAATCGCGGTCAGCACGCCGATGAGCACGCCTGCGCGTATGCGCACGCGGCGACCCGGCACGCTGGCCGCCGGCGTGACGGTTGACGCGTCCTCGACGTCCGCGACGCCCTCGACGTCCGCTGCGCCCTCGACCGGGGCTACGGCCTCGCTCCCCGCTGCGGCCTCAACCGACGCGCCGTCCGGGCCTTCGCCGTCAACCTTGCGGGTCCTCCTTGATACCCGCACCGTCAACCCGCTGCACGTCGCGCTGACCTTCACCCGGCGCATCCGGTGTGTCCCCGCGGCCATCGTCGTCGGCGTGCTCGGTCATGCCCGGAACACGTGCCTTCTGATCGCCGCCGCGTTGCCGAAGATGCGGATGCCGAGCACGACGACCACGGCCGTGGACAATTGACCGCCCACGCCGAGCTTGTCGCCGAGGAACACGATCAGCGCCGCGACGACCACGTTGGACACGAACGAGACCACGAACACCTTCGAGTCGAAGATGCCGTCAAGCCGCGCGCGTATGCCGCCGAACACCGCGTCAAGCGCCGCGACCACCGCGATCGGAAGGTACGGCTCGAGCCAACCCGGAACCGTGGGCCGTAGCACGAGACCCACGACCACGCCGATGACGAGAGCGAGGCCCGCGATCACCGTGAACCGCCCGTCGAAGCGGGATGGGCGTATCTCGGCGTCGATGCCGTGGACGCGGGCAACCGGAGCTTGGACTCCTCCGCCCAGGTGAACGCGATCCCCTCCGCCGAGGCCAGTGTGTGGTACCGGCTGGCGGCCTCACTGTCGGCGAAGCTGGTCACGAGCACGTTGCTGTCTCCTATTGCGTCGATCGTGTACGGCGAGGTTATGGGTGCGAAGTCGACGAGAACCGCCTGCCCCGCAAAGCGGATCGCCGAAGTCGGCGTGAGACGCAGTCCGTTGACGGCGATCGCCTCCGCACCGTCATGCCATAGCTCGTTCACGACGCTGCGAATGTCGCGATCAGTCAGAATCTGGGTCGACCCGATCGGCGTCACGCCTCGCCGACCGTTATCCGGCGACGCTGTCGTGGCATGAGGGTCAGCCAGTCGTACCCGCAGGCCGGGACCCCTGACCGGCGTGACGCCGGCCAGAAGCTCGGTGCGGTCCAACTCACCGCCGAGTGACGTTCCGGGCAGCGCCTGATCGCGCAGCTTGGTCACCTGCGCGTTGAGGCGTTGCGCCTCGGCGTCGAGCGAATTGCCAGTGGCCTGAGCGTCCTTGACGCGGTCAACGAGGCTCGCATGTACCTTGGCCGCAGCCGGTGCCGATCGATGGGCGTGGACGTAGGCGATCGCCAGCGTCAAGCCGATCAATCCACAGCCGAGCGCAACGGCGGGACGGTCGTACCAGCGCCGGGGTTCACCGGGCTTGCGACGGGCCGCCGCGGCCGCGTAGCCGGGATCGGCGGTGTTGGTAACTAAGTCGATAAGTAGCGCTGTCGTCATAGGGGTTTGTCGGGACGTCATGCGCTCGCCCTGCGCGTCAACTGCGCTACCTGGCCCACGTACAGAACGCCCGCCCACAGGTACAGCGCAGTCCCCCACAGCGTGAACGCCCAGGCGATCGGCCGGGCTACGTCGGCGAGCGTTCCCTGCCGTGCCGCCAGCAGCAGCAACGGAAAGGCGTAGAGCAGATTGAACGTCGCTGCCTTACCGAGGTAGTGCACCGGCGGCGGCCCGTAGCCGTGGCGGCGTAGCAGGGGCAGCGTCAAGCCGAGCAACAGGTCTCGGCCCACGATCACGGCTGCGAGCCACAACGGGATGATGTGCCGCAGCGTCAGGCCCACCAGCGTCGCGAGGATGTACAGGCGGTCGGCCGCCGGATCCAGTAGGGCGCCGAGGCGGCTCGTCTGGTTCCACCGACGCGCCAACACGCCATCGGCCCAGTCGGAGAAGCCCGACACCGCCAGCAGGATCAGCGCGGCAAGGTCGGCATGCGGACCAAGAAGCAGCCACAGAAACATAGGGACACCGAGCAGGCGCAGCACGCTCAGCGCGTTCGGCACGGTCCATACGCGGTCGGCGGCGACTTCGTCCGGGGCACCCGACGTCACGTCACCTCCTGATCGACGCTCGATCGGGCCCACGCCGTCGGCTTCTGGCGCCGGTCCAGTTCTGGTCGGGACGGCGGGATTCGAACCCACGACCCCCTGACCCCCAGTCAGGTGCGCTACCAAACTGCGCCACGTCCCGGTCGCGCGAGAAAACCCTAGCGCAACACAGACATCGCACCGCCCACCACACGCGTCATCGACGCGCCGCCCGCCGCTCCCTGACACGTATCGAGATCTCGATCGGCGTCCCGGTGAAGTCGAAGTCCTCACGCAGGCGCCGCTCCAGGAAACGCCGGTAGCCGGCCTCCAGGAAGCCGGTCGCGAACAGGACGAACCGGGGCGGGCGGTTGTCCGCCTGAGTCGCAAAGAGCACGCGAGGCACCTTGCCGCCCCTGCCGGGCGGCGGCGTCGCCGCGACGACCTCGGACAGCCAGGCGTTCAGTCGCCCGGTCGAGATGCGCCGATCCCAGGAGTCAAGGCTCGTCTGCAAAGCTGCCGCGAGCTTGTCGACCGATCGCCCGGTCAGAGCCGACACGTTGACGCGTGGCGCCCATTGCACACGGGCGAGATCTCGAGAGATCTCGCGTTCGAGCAGGTCACGACGGTCCTCGTCGACGAGATCCCATTTGTTGAAGGCAATGACCAAAGCCCGGCCGGCATCGATCACCGCGGCGATCACCCGCTGGTCCTGTTCGGACAGCGGCTCGGACGCATCGAGCAGCGCAATTGCCACCTCAGCGGCCTCGATCGCGCTCGCCGTGCGAAGGCTCGCGTAGTACTCCATCCCGGCGGCCTGGTGGACGCGCCGCCGAAGCCCCGCTGTGTCGACAAAGCGCCATGTCTGCCCACCCACCTCGACGAGGCTGTCGACAGGGTCGACGGTCGTGCCTGCCACCTCGTCGACGACGGAACGGTCGTCGCCGGCTAGCCGATTGAGCAGGCTGGACTTGCCGACGTTGGGCCGGCCGATCAGCGCGACCCGCCGTGGCCCTGACTCGACGGTGGTCTCGGGTGGAGCCTCGGGAAGCGCCTCGAGGATCGCGTCGAGCAGCTCACCGCTGCCCCGACCGTGTAACCCGCTGACCGGATAGGGCTGACCGAGGCCGAGCGACCACAGTTCCGCTGCGTCGGCCTCGCCCCGCTCGTCGTCGATCTTTGTCACGGCGAGGACCACGGGACGCTTCGAGCGTCTCAAGGTCCGGGCGACAGTGAGATCTGTTTCGGTGGCGCCGGTTCGTCCGTCGACAACGAGCAGGACGAGATCGGCGGTCTCGACCGCCCGCTGCGCCTGCGCCGACACCATCGCCTGCAGCCCACGCGCGTCCGGCTCCCACCCGCCCGTGTCGACGAGCGTGAACCGGCGCCCGGCCCACAAGGCGTCATACGCAATGCGATCGCGCGTCACGCCGGGGACGTCCTGCACCACGGCTTCCCGGCGCCCGAGGATGCGATTGACCAGGGTCGACTTGCCGACGTTCGGCCGGCCCACGACCGCCACAACCGGAGCTGGGACGACGGAGGGAGCGGTGTCGTCGGGTTCGGTCATGTCGTTAATCCTCGCGGATGCGCTGCGTGGGGTGCGGCAGAGGTAGGCGAAGCGATCGACGACCGCGCTGCGGTTGCACCGCATAGCTGGTATCGACGTCGGCGTGTCCGCCGGTAGGAGAGCTTCGATGACGGACCGGATTGCCGCGGCTTGGCCGACATCGATGACGCCCACGGCTCGGTCGGCCTCGATGACGGTACCCGGTGCCCACGGCTGGGCGGGATCCGATGATGCCTGCGCGCTGCGGCCGACTTGGCCGACGCACCCGATGCCGGTCGTGCGACATGAGCCGTCGTCAAGCATCGGCCGGCGCAGTCCTTAGCACTATGTCGACAAGTTGATCTACTACTTCATCAATACCTAGATCTGTCGTGTCGATCTCGATGGCATCGTCCGCGCGACCGAGCGGGCTCGTGCTTCGCGAGCTGTCCAGCAGGTCCCGACGCCGCAGGTCGGCATCGACCGCAGCCACGTCGGCGTCTGGTCCCAGCTCACTCGCTCGGCGCTGTGCACGCGCCTTCGCAGACGCTGTCAGAAACACCTTCGGGCGGGCAGTTGGCCATACGACCGAGCCGATATCGCGCCCTTCGACGACGATGCGACCGTCGCCGATCAGCAGTCGCTGCTGCGCGACCAGCAGTGTGCGTACCCCCGGCACAGCGGAAACGGCACTCACCGCAGCCGTCACCTGGGGGGAACGAATCTCGGCGTCGACCCGCCTGCCGTTCAGCGCGGTCTCGAGCCGGAGTGGATCCGTCGTGACGTCGATTCGCGCCCCGGCCACGACACGAATGACTCGGTCGGCATCGCTGACCGGGACGCCGGCCTCGAGAACCGCAAGGGTCGCCGCGCGGTACATCGCGCCCGTATCGAGGTAGCGGGCGCCAAGGCGGTTCGCAAGGCGGCGTGCAACCGTGGACTTGCCCGTGCCTGACGGGCCATCGAGTGCGACAACGCCGGCAAACCGGAACTGACGCGCAGTCGCGGGCTCATGCTCGGGGATCTCGGTGTCACGCTCGCGGCGGTCGGGATTCAGGTCGCCGGGCTGCGCAGTCACGTTCCGTCCCCTGGGTTGACCGGTTTGACCTTCGGATCAAGGCGCAACATACCGCGCACTCACAATGCCCCGGCCGATCGGTGCGATCGCCTCTGACGTCAGCGACCCAGCCGCCAGACGGCGATCGCAACGCGCGTGGACACTCGAGACGATATTCGGTGAATGCTCACGCTGAGTCGCATTCGAAATTGTTATCAATGGCTAGTTCTCTAGTGCAGGTTTGCTCTGTATCACGGCTAGGTGTCGGCGCTCCGCTGTGCGGAGAACCCTGCGGCATTCATTGCGGTAGGTCCGTTCGTAATGCCGCAGCTCCGCGCAGGTACACATGCCGAATCGCAGAACGGTCGCGCTCAGTCTCAATGTGCGCCAGCAGTCTGAGGACCCGTGGCATCGCGCCTGGGACGGCGATCTCGCTGGCACACAGGAGGGGTACGTCTACGAGTCCCAAGTGCCGTGCTGCATAAGCGGGAAACTCTGCCGTGAGATCCGGAGTAGCCGTGAAGACAATGCTGATCAGGTCCGATGATGCCAGCTCGTTACGTTCCAAGACCTCGGTGACGAGCTCGGCGGCGCCGGCCAGGATCGAGTCTCGATCGTCGGCACCGACTTGGATGGCACCGCGAACCCCGCGCACTGCCACATTGGCTCCTGTCACTAGGTCGACATAGCTTTTTAGCTGTATCACCATTGAGCTCTGAGTCTGTTGACCAACCTATCAATACACATCTGAAGTATTGAGACGACACAACGACCCTGCTGCTTCAGCTTTGGCGTTCGTATCGACAGTTCGATACGTAGCTTGAGCGCGCTGCCTTGCGACTGGGCAGCGCGTGAGAGCAGAGGCT
This sequence comes from uncultured Actinomycetota bacterium, assembly GCA_963748415.1. GTDB lineage: Bacteria > Actinomycetota > Actinomycetes > Mycobacteriales > Jatrophihabitantaceae > CAVVJA01. The sequence goes on from CAVVJA010000024.1 coordinate 14,729, forward strand.
TCCGGCCGGCACGCTGACGCGCGGAGATCGCCGGAATCACCAGGGCCCAGCACGCGATATATATCGATATAGCGACTACAGCTCCAGCAACTACGTCGCAGGGGATTAAGCGTTCTACCGACCTACTGCTACAGCGCTCTATGGCTAGAACGATCAAGCGCTCAGTCGTTCAAACACTAGAACGCTACATCATTTAACCAGTTCACTGCTTAGTTGCTTGAGCGTCTTAACCACTCATCGGGATGTGCTCTTGTCGATAAGTTGGTGAAGCGACCCCAGCTCGTCTCGGCTCAGGGTTCGAAGTCGGCCAGCCTGCAAGCTGCCCAACCGCACCGGCCCGATCGCTGTCCGCACCAGTCGCTGGACTGGGTGGCCCACCTCGGCAAGTAGCCGGCGCACGATGTGCTTGCGCCCTTCATGCAGCGCGACCTCTACCAGCGCGCGTCCCCCGCTGGTATCGACGACCCGGAAGGAATCGACCAGCACCTGTCCGTCGTCGAGGTCGACACCTTGGCGCAGACGGCGCGCAACGTCACGACCGACCGGCGCCGCCACGGTGGCCAGGTACGTCTTGATGACCTCGAAGGACGGATGTATGAGCCGATGGGCCAGGTCGCCGTCGTTGGTGACGATCAGCAGACCCTCGCTGTCCGCGTCGAGACGCCCGACATGAAACAGTCTGCCCGGTACATCCGAGACGAGATCGCCGACCGTTGGCCGGCCGCGCGAGTCGGACATCGCACTGAGGATGCCCCGCGGCTTATTCAGCGCGAAGTACACCAGGTCGTCGCGGACGTTGATTCGCACACCGTCCACCCGCACCACGGCATTGCGGGGATCGACGCGCAGCCCCATCTGCGTCACGGTTCGTCCATCTACCTCGACCCGGCCCGCAGCGATCAACTCTTCGCTGTGCCGCCTTGACCCGATGCCTGCAGCGGCCAGCACCTTCTGCAATCGCACACCTTCGGCGCCGTTGGTCTATACCGTCGACCTCAGAGTTCATCGCTTTCGGCTCCGTTGAGCTCAGGCAGCAGTGGAGCCAAAGACGGTAGCTCGTCAAGCGAGTTGAGGCCCATCTTTTCGAGGAACAGCTCCGTCGTGCGGTACAGACCTCCGCCGGTATCGGGATCGGCGCCGACCTCTGTGATCAGCCCTCGCGTCGTGAGCGTGCGCACGACTCCGTCGACGTTGACGCCACGAATCGCCGAGATACGCGCTCGCGTCACCGGCTGCCGGTACGCGATCACCGCCAGCGTCTCCAGCGCGGCCTGCGTCAGGCGGGCGCGCTGGCCGTCCAGCAGGAACGCCTCGATCCACGCAGCGAGATCGGAGCGCGTGTACAGGCGCACGCCACCGGCGATCTCACGCAGTTCGATGCCACTCCCCTCGCGCGCAGCTCGGCGGCCAGGTCGGCTACCGCCGGCCTCGACCTCGACCTCTGGACGTTGGAGGGCACTGGCCAGCGCAGCCGGGGTGATCGGCGCCTCGACGACGAACAGCACCGCTTCGATCGCAGCCCGGAGGGTCGATGGATCGGCAAGCTCGGGGCGTCCGGGCGTTTCTGACGAGTCCGCTGCGGCGGCCGTCTCTGGTTCATCTGCTGCCGCGGCCGTCGACTCGGCGTCGTCGATCGCCACCGCCGGACTGTCGTCATCGATCGGGTCGTGGGCGCTTGATGCGTCGTCGAGTTGGCCGCCGTCGCCGTCCTGAAGTCCTGCGCCGCTCACCCGTACTCCTCGTCCACGTCCTCGTCGATCGCCTCGCCGTCGGCCTCGGGCCCAGCGACCCAACGCACCCCAGCTCGACAACGCGGCGGCCTGGTCGAACGCGACGACCCCGTCACGATAGAGCTCGAGCACTCCGAGGAAGCGGGCAACGACCTCCAGCGTGGTCTGGCAGTCCGCGATGAGCGAGCGGAACGTCGCCGCGCCGTGACGTCGTAGGCGCTCGCGGATCACGAGCATGTGCTCGCGCACGCTTACCTGTGGAGCGTGTATGTGGTCGATGGCGAGGACGGGCGGGGCTTTGGGCATGAGCGCGACCGTGGCGATCGCCGCGAAACGGGCCGGCCTACCCCGATGAGCACGTCGGGGAGCAACTGGGCGAACGCCGGCTCCAACTCGACGGCTCGTCCGTGGCGGCGGCTCTGCGTCCGCTCGAGTTCACGCAAGTACGCCGCGGCCAGCTTGTACGCGCGGTACTGCAGCAGCCGCGCGAAGAGCAGGTCGCGGGCTTCGAGGAGGGCAAGGTCCTCTTCGTCCTCGACGTCCGCGGCGGGGAGCAGGCGAGCCGCCTTGAGATCGAGCAATGTGGACGCGACCACCAGGAACTCGGTGGCCTGGCCGAGATCCCACTCGCCAGCAGCCGTGAGATGCGACAGGAATTCGTCAGTGACCTGGGACAGCGCCACCTCGGTCACATCCATCTGACGACGACTGATCAGGCTCAGCAGAAGGTCGAACGGCCCTTCGAAGTTGTCGAGGCTGACGTGAAAGCCGTCCGACGCCTCCTGCGCGGCCCAGCCACTCGCACCACCGACCGGTTCGATGGCCAGCGACTCGATGGCTACCGCGTCCTCAGCGGAGAGATTCACGCCCCGCGCAGCCGTCGGACGAGGATGGACGCTTCACCCTTCGACTCCAGGTCGGCGAGTACGACTGCGACCGCTTCGCGCACGATGCGGCCGCGGTCGACGGCCATGCCGTGTCGGCCCGAGGCCAGGCGGGCAGCTCGAGTCGACGAGTTCCTCGGCCGAGCAGTAGACGGTGATCTTCTCCTCGTGTCGTTCCCGTGCCGACGGGCCGGCGGTCACCGACTCCGCGCGGAGCGGCGCCTGCCACGGGCGGGACTGCGCAACCGGGCCGGCAGGGGGCGGCTCCGGCTGCGCGGCGTGATCGTCTTCGACCGCGGTGGGCGGCTCGGGCTCGGCCGGCTGAGGCACAGCGCCGACCCCAGCGGCGATGGCCAGCCTCCTCGCAGTCGCGGCGGCGGCGTGGTGGCGCGGCCGCCTCGGCTGCTCCCGCGGGGCGCGCCGCGGCGCGCCAGGCCGGGGCCCGTTCCGGGGCGCGGCGCGGCGCCGTGCGGCCAGGGGATCCGGTGCGCCGGCCGGGAGCCGCCCTTGGAGCGGGACACTCGCGGCAGCCTGGCAGATCGGAGTCGGTCATCGGCGCGAGAACCTCCTGGGCGAGGTTGCGGTACGCCTTCGCGCCTGGACGAGCTAGGTGCCCACGTGGTGATCGGCTCGCCGGCGACCGTCGTCTCCGGGAACCGCACCGTCCGGGAGATGACGGTGTCGAAGACGGTGTCGCCGAACGCCTCGACCACGCGCGCGAAGACCTCGCGGCCGTGCACGTGCGCGAGTCGTACATCGTCGCGAGAATGCCGGCGATGTGCAGTCGCGGGTTGAGCCGCTCGCGCACCTTCTCGATGGTGTCGATCAGCAGCGCGACGCCGCGCAGGCTGAAGAACTCGCACTCCAGCGGGATGATCACCTCGTCAGCGGCGGTCAGCGCGTTGACGGTGAGCAGGCCGAGCGACGGCTGGCAGTCGATGAGGACGAAGTCGTAGTCCGGCAGCACCGGTGCGAGCGCGCGGGCCAGCGTCTGCTCGCGCGCGACCTCACTGACGAGCTGGACCTCGGCCGCCGACAGGTCGATGTTGCTGGGGAGCAGGTCCATGCCGGGGATCGCTGGTCTTCAGCAGCACGTCGTCGAGGGTGACCGCGCGCTCCATCAGCACGTCGTAGATGGTCCGGTCGAGCTGGTGCGGCTGGACGCCGAGGCCGACCGACAGCGCGCCCTGCGGGTCGAAGTCGAGCAGCAGCACCCGCCGGCCGTACTCGGCCAGCGCGGCGCCGAGGTTGATCGTCGACGTGGTCTTGCCGACGCCGCCCTTCTGGTTGCACAGGGCGATGATGCGGGCGGGGCCGTGGCTGGTCAGCGGCTCGGGCTCGGGGGTCGCGCTTGGGCCGGCGCTGGGTAGCGGGGTCGGCGGCCGGACCGTTACGGTGGCTCCTCGCCGTCCTCGCGTGCGTCTGCGGGTCGACCTCGCCGGACGCGCCGGGCGGCGGCGCGCATGTCGTGCGGTCGGCGAGCAGAGTGCTGTCCACCCTGCTCGGTCTATCGACATGCCCATCAGTCCGTTGGCCTCGAACGGCTAGCCATCGCGCCGACGGCCAGCCGACGTGGCGGCTCGGCGCGGGCATGGCCAAGCTGCCTCACCGAAGCTGGGGACGACTCGGCGCGCCGCTGTGGACGACAGGTGGAGAACCTGGGGACCAAGCTGTGGATAGACCGAGCCCTAGTCAGCGCGCCCGCGGATGCGCGGCGGCGTAAACCTCGCGCAACTGGTCGACGGTGACGAGCGTGTAGATCTGGGTCGTGCGTTACCGAGGCATGGCCGAGCAGCTCCTGCACGACGCGCACGTCCGCGCCGCCTTCCATGCAGGTGGGTCGCGAACGAGTGGCGCAGGGTGTGCGGGGAAATCCCGGCGAGCCCGGCCAGCGCGTCGGCCGCGGTCCGCAGGACCGTCCACGCCGATTGCCGCGAAAGCGGCCCGCCGCGGGCGTTGAGGAACAGTGCCGGGCGTACCGCGGCCGGCCGCGGCAAGCGCCGGCCGGACCCGCACCAGGTAGGCGTCAACCGCCCGCGCGGCGAACGAGCCGACGGGCACTCGCCGCTGCTTTCCGCCCTTGCCGGCGAGCAGCACCGTACGCCCGGCCAGATCCAGATCGTCGACGGCCAGCCCGACCGCTTCGGAGATCCGGGCCCCGGTGCCGTACAGCAGTTCGAGCAGGGCGCGGTCCCGGATGGCGAGCGGGGTTTCGTCGAAACCGGCGGCGTAGAGCAGCCGTTCGACGTCGTCGACGCTGATCGCCTTCGGGAGTCGCCGCGCCGCCGTTGGCGGATGGACGCCGTGCGCGACATCGACGGACAGCAGACCCTCCCGAACCGCGAACCGGTGCAGCCCGCGGACAGCGACGACGGCCCGCGCGGCCGATGGCGCCGACAACGCTGAATGTTCGCGGTCGCCGGACCTCAGATACGCCAGGAATCCGCTGACGACCGGCGCGTCGACCGCTACAAGGGACGACACGCCGCGCAGGTCGAGGTACTCGAGATAACGGCCGAGGTCTCGCCGATAGGACAGCAAGGTGTTGGCGGCGACACCGCGCTCCACCGACAGGTGGTCGAGATAGCTGGCCACCACGCGGGCCGGGGCGAGCGGATCGCTGCCCAGCGCGGTGATCGACCGGGTCGAGGTCACGAGGCGGCGCAGCCCGGGCCGCCGGGCCACGGCACGTCGGCCGGCCGCAATGGCCGCCACTCGGCATCCCGAGCTAGCGCGGCAGCGCAGATGCCGGCGACCGCCGCCGCATTGGTGATCCGGCCGCTCTGCACGCGGCCCAGGGCGTCAGCGAGGGGCAACCGAACCACGGTCATCGTGATCTCCTCGGCCTCCGGCTGGAACCGGTCAGCGGATTCGGAAATGCCTCGCGCCAGGTAGATCCGGATCAGCTCATCGGTCATCCCCGGTGACGTGTAGATGTCGAGGAGCACCGACCAGTCCGCAGCGACCAGGCCGGTCTCCTCGAACAGCTCGCGCCGGGCGGCTTCCAACGGAGCTTCGCCCCGCATGTCGAGCAGGCCGGCCGGCAGCTCGTACAGGAACCTACCGACCGGATGGCGGTACTGGTGGACGAGCACCACCTGGCCGTCGTCATGGAGCGCGACGACGGCGACGGCGCCGGGATGTTCGACGACTTCCCGCACGGCCACGACCCCGTCGCTCATGCGCACGTCGTCCTTACGGACCGAGAGGATCCGGCCGTGGTAGATCGGCGTGGAAGCTACGACGGGATAGTGCGGCTCGCTCACCAGGTCACCGCGGCCTGCCGGCTGGCGCCATTCGCGCCGCGCAGCGTCTCGGCCAGTGGCCCGTCGTCCGGTATCTCAACGGGTAGCCGCTCAGCAGCGTTGTAGGTCAGGGCGGCGTCGATCAACCCACGGAAGAGCGGATGGGCGCGCGTGGGCCGGGACTTCAGCTCAGGGTGCGCCTGGGTGGCGACGAAGAATGGGTGGACCTCACGGGGCAGCTCGATGAACTCCACAAGCCGCCCGTCCGGAGACATTCCGGAGATCACGAGGCCTGCTTCCTCGAGTCGGTCGCGGTAAGCGTTGTTGACCTCGTACCGGTGCCGATGCCGCTCGGACACCTCCGGTACGCCGTAGGCCTCGCCGACGATCGACCCGTCGGCGAGCACCGCCGGATACGACCCCAGTCGCATCGTCCCGCCGAAGTCGGCGTTGCCCGCGACGATGTCGACCTGGTCGGCCATCGTGGCGATGACTGGTTCCGGCGTCGACGGGTCGAACTCGGCTGAGTTCGCGCGTTCCATGCCGGCGAGGTGACGGGCCGCTTCGATCACCATGCACTGCAGACCGAGACATAGTCCGAGCGTCGGGATGCCCCGCTCTCGTGCGTAGCGCGCGGCGCCGACCTTGCCTTCGATGCCCCGGATGCCGAAGCCGCCCGGGATCACCACACCGTCAGCGGCACCCAATGCGGCTGACGCGCCGGCGGGAGTTTCGCAGGTATCCGACGGGACCCACTTGATCGTCACTTTGGCCCGGCGCGCGAATGCTCCCGCTCGCAGCGCCTCGGTCACGGACAGGTATGCGTCCGGCAAGTCGACGTACTTGCCGACGAGCGCCACCGTGACTTCCTGCCTCGGGTTGTGCACGCGGTCAAGCAGGTCGCCCCATGCGGTCCAGTCCACGTCCCGGAACGGGAGACCGAGCCGGCGGACGACGTAGGCGTCGAGACCCTCGGCGTGTAGCACCCGGGGAATCTCGTAGATGCTCGGCGCGTCGGTCGCCGAGACCACCGCCTCGGCGTCGACGTCGCACATCAGGGCGATCTTGCGCTTGACGTTCTCCGGCAGTTCCCGGTCGCTCCGGCACACCAGCGCGTCGGGAGCGATGCCGATGCTGCGCAACGCCGCGACGGAGTGCTGCGTCGGTTTTGTCTTCAACTCCCCCGACGGCGCCAGATACGGCACCAGGGATACATGCAGGAAGAAGCAGTTCTCCCGGCCGACATCGTGACGCACCTGACGCGCGGCCTCGAGGAACGGGAGGGACTCGATGTCGCCGACGGTCCCGCCGATTTCGGTGATCACCACGTTCGGCGCCCGCCCGTCCGGCCCGGGATCGGCCATCGCCCGGATGCGACGCTTGATCTCGTTGGTGATATGCGGGATGACTTGCACTGTGTCACCCAGATATTCGCCGCGACGTTCCTTGGCGATCACGGTCGAATACACCTGACCGGTTGTGACGTTGGCTGATCCGGCCATGTCGGTGTCCAAGAAACGCTCGTAGTGGCCGATGTCGAGATCGGTCTCGGCCCCGTCCTCTGTCACGAAGACCTCGCCGTGCTGGAACGGGTTCATGGTCCCGGGGTCGACGTTGAGGTACGGATCGAGCTTCTGCATCGTCACCCGTAGCCCGCGCGCCTTGAGCAGGTTGCCGAGGCTGCTAGCCGTCAGACCCTTGCCGAGCGATGAGGCGACGCCTCCGGTGACGAACAGGTGCTTGGTGGGCTGAGGCGAATTCGCCAACGAGGCTCCCGTGGTCGGCGTCACATACCGGCATGCGGGCCGGTGATCATGGCCGATGCCGGGCCAATGATCTGCCGATCCACGGAAGTCCACCCTAACACCGGGGTGGTAACAGATCGCGCCGTTCAGCCCGCCACGCCGGTGACCTCCTGGTAAACGGCCGCGACTTGGGTCACCGTGTCGTCGGGCGTCGGCCAGCCCGCGGCGCGGGCGTGGCCGCGCTCGGCCAGGTCGGCGCGCTCGCGCGGGTTTGTCAACAGGAGGCGGACGGCGGCGTCGAGCGCATCGACATCGCGCGCCGGCACCATGCGGGCGCCGTCGCCGAGCAGCTTCGGGAGGCCACCTACGGCCGAGGCCACGAGCGGGCGGCCGAGTAACAGCGCTTCCTGTGCAACCAAGGAGCGGGCCTCCCATAGGGACGTCAGCACGACCAGATCGGCGGCGGCGAGTAGGTCGGGCACATCCGTGCGCCGGCCGAGCAACCGGACCGGTGCCCGTCTATCGGCGATCAGGGTACGCAGCGCGGTCTCATCTGGTCCGCCACCGGCCACGACGACCAGCACCTGGAGCTCGGTCCATCGCGCTGCGGCCTCGATCAACGTCTCGTAGCCCTTCTGGCGGTGCAACCGACCCACCGACACGACCAGCGGCCGGTCGGGCCCGAGCCCGAGCGCGCCCCGAACCTCGTCGACCGTGTGGTGGACCTCGGGTACCGGCGCGGCAACCGGCGCGTACCGCACGTCTCGGCCGCCCAGCTCACGCACGCGCACCGCCAGGTCCTCCGACGCGGCGAGCGTGACCGTGGCCGCTCGGGCGACGGTCATCTCCCCGACAGCGAGCGCCCGGCGGCGCGGCCCGGCTGGCGTAAGCACCATGTTGTGCCACGTGACGACGAGGGGGCGCCGACCGGCCATTGCCGACACCACTGCTGCCCGTAGCCCGTGCGCATGCACGACGTCGACATCGCGAGTGGCCCGCCAGAGGGTCGCCGCAGCCAGCGGATCCGCCACCTTGCCGGTGATCCTGGCCGGGACGAAGGTTGCTCCGCCTTGAGTGAAGCCGAACAGGTCGTCCGTCGCCGGTGGACCGCCGACCAGCACCGACCATCCGCGCCCGGTGAGCCCATCAACGAGCATGCGGACGTGGACACCGATGCCGCCGGTACTTGTGGCGAGGATCAGCGCCACCGAAGGCGTCGTCCGGCTCACTGCGGACGTCCACCGCGGCGGAGCTGTGCGAGATCGTGACGTGGGCGATCGATGAACTCGCGGCTGAGCAGCCCGCGGTCGAGCAGCGATCGGTCGATCAGTGCCAGTACGCCGGCTGCGACCGCCATCCCCAGCGCTCCAGCGGCGAGTCCGAACGCGATCGCCGTCACGACCCCCGGCCCCTGGGCGAGTCGACCTACGCTCCAACCGGCGACGCCACCGGCAGCGGCGGCCACGGCGGCGCGAGCAGTATGCGCGACCAGTGTGCCCGTGCCGGCCAAGACACCGCGCCGGCTGGCCAGTCCGATAAGCAAGGCCGCGGCGACGGTCACCCCGAGAGTATTGCCGAGGGCGAGCACGACGGCGCGGGACGAGGTCGGAGCCAGCCACCAGAACAGCAGGTCGGCGGCAACGACGACCGCCCACCCGGCGACCTGGGCCAACGCCGCCGTGCCGACCCGATAAGCCGCGTACAACGCTCGGGACAGCAAAGCCACGAGCGACCAGCCCAGCAGGCCCGCCGTGAACGCGACGATCGCCGGCGCGAATACGGAGTGCGCGGGTGTCGTGGTCGGGTCGAGCAGCACGGTGGCAATCGGCTCAGCTGCGGCGACGAACACTGCCGTGCCGAGCGCCGCCGCCGCGATCACGACGCGGGATGTGCGGTCGGTCAGCGCGGTGAACGCCGCTCGGTCTCCCGCGTCCCACAGCCCCGACAGCCGTGGAAACGCTGAGGTCGCCACCGGGACGGCGAGCACGGCCCAAGGCAGCAGGAACACCGTCTGGGCCAGAGTCACCACGACGACCGTGCCAGTGGTCGTGTCGTCGTTGGCCAGCCAGATGACGAGCCCGGCCGCGACCTGCTGGGCGCCCAGGGTAGCTCCGCCGGCGACCGCGGCCCGGCGAACCTGGCTGGCGGTGCCCTCCGGGAAGCGCAGGGTCGGGCGGACCCGAAGGCCGAGCCGTGCCGCCGGCGGCACCAGGCAACCGGCCAGCACGATGACGCCCAGCGTTGTGCCGAGGCTCAGTACCAGTTCGTCCGTGGTCGTGAGCTGTTCCGCCGATCGTCCCGGCCCGGCCAACGCCCCGTAGATCAGATATGCGGCGATGACCGTGGCGCTGGACAGCAGCGGGGCGAGCGCCGGCCAGGAGAACCGTTCGGCTGCTTGGAGGGCCCCCGCCAAGACGATACCGAGACCGTAGAAGATCACCTGGGGGGCGAAGACGACCAACATACGGGTCGCGAGCGCGTGAGCGCCGACACACTGCCCGCTGCCGATCAGCACGTGGGTTAGCACACCGGCCAACGCGGCCAGCGCGACAGCTACCGCCGTCATGACCAGCAATGTCCAGGTCAGCAGCGCGGACAGCGTCTGATCCGCTAATTGTCGCCCGCGGCCCGCGAAGGCTGGGGCGAGCAGCGGAACAACGAGCGCAGCCAGCGTCCCGCCCGCGACGATGTCGAAGATGATGTTGGGGATCGTGTTGGCGGTTTGGTAGACGGCGCCCACGCACCCGCCGCCGACCGTCCGGCCGAACACGACGGTGCGACCGAAGCCGGCTACCCGCGCCACCGCCGTGATCGCGGCGATAAGTGCGGCGGCGCGCAGCAGCCGGCGACCAGCCAGTCCGGCTGGTCGGCCCGCGGTCACGGTTGGTCGCCGACGGGACACGCCCTAGTCACGCCGCCGACCAATCCGGTCGGCCGCGCGCAGCGGTCGGCAGCGGTCGATCACCGCGTTGAAACTCCACCGTTCCGATGCCAGCGTCAACATGCCGAGCGCGGTGGCGGCGATTGTCACTGGCAGGTCACCGGCCGCCGCCAGCCGGACGCCGAGCAGCGCGCCCAGCGCATTCGCACCGCAGTCGCCCAGCATGGTGCGTTCGGACAAGTCGTCTGGCAGCACGGCGACGGTCGCACCGAGGCCTGCGGCGGCGACGCTGCCGCTCGGTCCACCGAGCAGGCCGAGGCTGCTTGCGGTCACCACCTTGCCGGCGCGCCCGGGCCGCAGGTCGAGGAGGTTGATCATGTTCGCGCTCTCGGCTATCACCAGGGCGCGCAGGCCTGCGCGCAGCACGCGCCGCCAGCTGGAAGCGCTGGTCAGCATGACAGCCGACAGCGCCGACGCGCTGCCGATGACGACGACTTTGACCACTCCGCCGGAGACTCGCCCATCCCACAAGGCAGCGAAGTGGCCGCGCAGGCCCTTGTCTTCTACTGACTCGGATCGGCTTGCGACCACGTCGTCGTACGCCCCCGCCACGGCCGCGGCCGTCACGGCCAGCAGGGCCGCGTGGCGGGTGGCCCCTCCCGTCCCGGTGGCCGTGCCGACAAGCGACCCGAGTGCGGCGGCGAGACCGCCGGTAAGGGTCACCGCCTGTCCGCGGTAGTTGGTACGCGTCCAGGCTGGAAAGCGCCGGGCCATCAGCGGGTCGGCGCAGCGAACCGCACCGGCCACCGCTGCGGCCGCGGTCGCAGACCGCACGGACGCACGAAGATCAGCCCGACGCCCGGGTGCGCTCACCCGCTAACTAGACGCCTGCGGGTACAGCTTGGAAGCCCCGCTGCCGGTACCGAAGTGACCGACGTGCGACTTGGTCAGCTGGCTGAGCGCGAGGATCGCTGACACTTGCCCCAGCGGCGAGTCCGCGTTGTCGACCGTCGAGACGGCACTCTTGTCCGCGTCGTCAGCGCGAACCAGGGCGATGATCCCTCCGCCGGTAGAGGCGGCCGTATCGCCCGCCACGACGACCTTGGCACCAAGTTCCTGGAACTGCGTAACCAGCGCCAGCTGGCTCTTGCCGGCCGCGGAGCCTGCGGGGATCGTGCCGTTGGCGACGATCATGACCAGGTCAGCCGGCGCCACATCGCCGCTGCTTTCGACCTTCAGCATGTGCAGTCCGGCCAGCGCCGTCAGCACGGACCGGACGTCAGTCGGTTGACCCTTGCCCAGCAGCACCCAGGACAGTAGGTAACCACCGAGAACCCCGGCGTCATCGGTGTTCGGAAGGAGCATGCCCACCGGATGGGCATTGCCGGTGGCCAGGGCCGTCAGGTCGCTCGCCCGCTTGGGGTCGGAGTAGTCCGAGGTCAGTTGGACTCGGCCCGAGACCTTGCCCCCCGCGGCGCCGACCTGCTTACCGAGGCGATCCTTCATCCCGGTGTCCGCTCCGGGCAAGCCGATGATCAGAACCGACTTGTCGGTCAGGGTGCCTTTGACGATCTGCGAACCGTAGGTCGTCGCGAATTGGGCCGAGTCGCTGACTTCCCCTTGCAGCGTGTTTATCTGGCTGGACAGCGACGTACGGTCCTTCCGTAGCGTGTCGACCTCACTGCGCAGGTTGCTCGTAATCGGTCCGTTCAACGCCGTGGTGCCGACGACGATGCCAAGGGCAAGCGCCAGAAAGACGGCGATGATGGACACGATGTGATACCGGAACGAGATCACGAGAGCAGGCCCTGAATCCAATCCACGAGGCGATCCCATCTATCGCCAAGAAGGTCAAGGTACGTACGGCCAGCGTCTGATACGGCCAACGCGGCGCCGATAGCGATGAATGCGGCCAGCACCAGCAGCAGTAAAGCACCGGTGGAGATCCGGCTGCGATATAGCCGGCTCACACCCTTGGCGTCGACGAGCTTGCCGCCGACCCGCAGCCTGGTCAGGAACGTGGACGCCATGCCGATCCGCCCCTTGTCCAGGAATTCGTCGAGCGTGGCGTGGGTACCGACAGCGACGATCAGGGAGGCGCCGCGTTCGTTGGCCAACAGCATCGCGATGTCTTCGCTGGTCCCCAGGGCGGGGAAAGTGACCGCCTCGATGCCGAGGTCCTGCACTCGGGCGAGACCGGGCGCGCGCCCGTCCGGGTAGGCGTGAACCACGACCTCGGCCCCGCAGGTGAGCACCTCATCGGATACCGAATCCATGTCGCCGACGATCATGTGGTTTGTGCCCCGCCTCGTACAGCGCGTCTGCTCCCCCGTCGACACCGACCAGCACTGGCCGGTACTCGCGGATGTAGTTCCTCAGGCGTCGAGATCGGCCTTGTAGTCGTTGCCACGGACCACGACCAGCACGTGCCGACGCTCGAACGTGGTGCGCACCTCGGGGACGCCCACACCGTCCAGGAGCAGCGCCCGCTCGCGCTTCATGTACTCCATCGTGTTGGCGGCGAACGCCTCGAGCTGAGTCGACAAGCCCCCCTTGGCTTCGTCCATGAGGGCGGCGACGCTGTCGACGTCTTGGGCGGTGCCCTTGGCGACGGGCTCGGTGCCGACGTAGAGCGTGTCGCCAGACAGCCGGACTCGGGTGCCCTCCTTGACGGCGGCGAAGACCTCGTCGCCGACATTGTCGAGCAACGCGATGCCAGCGAGACGAGAAGATCCGGGCCCAGGTTCGGATAGCGGCCGGAAATGCTCGGCTGCGCGTTCACGACGGCCGACACCTTCGCTTCGACGAGTGACTCCGCCGCCACCCGGTCGAGGTCGACGTGGTCGATGATGGCGATGTCGCCCGGATTCAGCCGGCGCGGCGAGTCGTTTGGTCCGGCGGTCCAATCGAGCCACGCCGGTGACGCCGGAAAAGCCCGTCGACGCGGCCGCGGCGCAGCGTTGCGAGCTTCATAGCGCTCCATGGTGCCACCGATGGGGGGTACCGTCTCGCCGCCACGCGGTCTGGCCGGCGCGTGTCCGCTTTACCTTCGGGCTGGCGATCGCCCGTTTCGCGTGCCGCCGTCGGCTAGGTCGGCGGCCGCTGAGGTCAGCATTTCCGCAGCGTGCTGCCGGGCGGTCTCGGTACCGCTTCCGGCGAGCATCCGGGCCAGCTCCGCGACCCGGTCGGCACCGTCGACGACGCGGACGGCGCTGCCCCGCGGTTGGTCGCTCGCCTCGGGCTTGTCCATCACGACGTGCGGATCGGCATAAGCGGCGACCTGCGGCAGGTGGGTGACGACGAGCACCTGATAGTCCTGGGCCAATCGGGCCAGCCGGCGGCCAACTTCGATCGCCGCTCGTCCCCGACTCCCGCGTCGATTTCGTCGAACACCAACGTGGGGACGTCCTCGGCGCCGGCGAGGCACACCTCGATGGCGAGCATGACGCGAGACAGCTCGCCGCCTGATGCTCCGCGCTGCACCGGCAGGGCCGGGGCGCGGGACGTGGTTGCAGCAGGATCTCGACCTCGTCGAGCCCGTCCGCGGCCAGCACCGGCTCGAGCACCGTCGACGATCAGCGGATAGGCGCCCGCCCCTGGGGTTCGCGACGCGACGGTCACGGTCACCGCGCTCGGGCATCGCAAGCCCGGCGAGTTCCGCGGAAACGAGCTTGCGAGCCGATCGGCCGTCTCGTCGCGCGGCCGACAGCGGCTGCCAGCTTCGCGGTCGCCGCCCGGCCGCGTCCCGCTCGGCGGCGAGCGCGGCCAGGGCCTCGTCGGAGACGTCCAGGTCGACGAGCTGCTTTCCGCCGTCCTCCGCCCAGGCCAGGACATCGTCAGGTCCGGCCCGTACTTGCGGGTCAGGCTGGTGAGCAGGGCGCGGCGATCCTCGACCTCGGCCAGCCGGACCGGGTCGGCGTCGAGAAGCGCGCCGTATTGCCCAGATCAGCGCCCACATCGGCGACCAGGGCGGCTAGTTCGTCGATCCGGTCCCGCCATGGCGCCGAGCGCGGGATCGTCGGCCGCCTCCATATCCAGCGAGCGCCGCGCGATGCCCAGCAGCGTGGCCACGTCCGAGGCGTAGCCGCCGGATCGTCGGCGTCACCGGCAGCGCGTCGTGCGCCGTCCGGGCCGCGAGGCGCACTCATCGGCGTGTGCCAGCCGCGGCGCCGTCGCGCGCAGCTCGGCGTCCTCTCCGGGTACGGGTGCGGCAGCTGCGATCTCAGCCACGCCGTGCCTCAGCACGTCCGCCTGCCGGCCAACTCGCGGGCCCGGGCCGTCCGGTCGGCCAGGCGGTCCTCGGCCGGCGCCACGCCCGGAACGCGCGGCGTACGTCGGCGGCGTCGGGTCCCCATATCGATCCAGGGCGGCGCGCTGCTCGGCCGGGCGAGTGAGCCGGATCTGGTCGGATTGGCCGTGCACGGAAACCAGGAGCGCTCGCGATGTCGCCGAGCACGGCGACCGGTACCGCGCTCCGCCCGGAACGCCCGGGACCGCCCGCCCGCGGTGACGGGGCGCCGCAGCAGAGCTGTCGTCCTCATCGAGCTCGCCACCAGCGCGGCACCGCGAGGGCCGCGGCGATTCCGGCCGAGGAGCAGCCGGCCGTCGACGCCGGCGGCCTGACCAGCGCGCACCCGCGTCGCGTCGGCCCGGCCACCGAAGAGCAGCTGAGGCCGGTCACGACCATGGTCTTGCCGGCACCGGTCTCGCCGGTCACGACGGTCAGCCCAGGCCGAGCGGAAGCGTGGCGTCCTCGATGACGCCCAGGCCGCGGATCGGAGCTCGTCCAGCACGATCGGGAACGCTGGCCCACGGGGAGTTACACAGGCGGGCCGAGTCCCCCCCCGGCCGTCTCGGAAACCAGAGACCGGCAGCCCGAACTTGGCCACCAGCCGATCGGTGAAACGCCAGGCGTGAGGCGCGCGATCCGGAGCGGCGTGCCCCGCGCCGAACCATGACCCGCGCTGCCAGGCGGCAAGTCGAAGTGCGCGGCGGCCGTCGCAGCCGAGCACCCTGTCTAGTCGGGCGAGCGACGTGACGTCGCGCGAGTCGGGCGAGATCACGAGGGGCCGAGAGAACAGCGCGTGCGCGGCGTTAGGCACCACGAGCAGCGCCTCACGTCCGGCCAGACGACCGGCCCGCCGGAGGAAAACGCGTACGCGGTCGAGCCGGTCGGCGACGCACAGAGCACGCCATCGCAGCCGAAGCTGAGTATCGGACTCGTCGATAGCGAGGGCCAGCTCGAGCATGCGCTCGCGCTTGGTCTTCTCCACCGACGCCTCGTTGAGCGCCCACCCCGGGCGAGCGCACGGCCGGAGAGGGACGTCGACGTCCAGGGTCATGCCGCTCTTCGACGTCGTAGCGCCGGTCGACCACGGCCTTAACGCCTCGGCCAGCGCATCCGGCTCGGCTCCGGCCAGGAATCCCACCCGGCCGAAGTTGACACCCAGCATCGGCACCCCGGCCGGGCGAGCGAACTCGGCCGCGCGCAGGAAGGTGCCGTCGCCGCCGAACACCAACACGAGCTCGGCGCCCTCCGCGGCCCCGTCCTGGTCGACCGCACTGACGCGTCCGGATGCCGCAGTCGGCGGCTTCGTCCTCGAGCATCCGGACCTCGAAGCCGGCCTGGAGCAGCTGATCGGCGGCATCGGCAGCCATCCGCCTGGTCTCGGGACGGCGCGGTGTGCGCGACGACGAGTGCCGATCTCATTGAGGGACCCAGCCTCGTCTCGCCCGGCTACCTCTCGTCGGACCGCGCTCGCGGTCGATCCCGTCGCTCACGCCCGCAGCGCATCGCCCGGCGCAACCGAGGAAGAACTCGACGTTGCCCGCCGGTCCGGGCAACCGGCTGCGCACCCCCGCGTGCAGCGTCCCAGCCCAGTCGGGCCGCCGCCGCGGAACGCGCGCTCCGCCTCGGCGCGCAGCGCCGGATCATGGACCACACCCGCCGGGCCTAGCGCTTCCCGGCCGACCTCGAACTGCGGCTTGACCAGCGGCATCAGGTCGGTCGGTCGTGCAGGCGGCCAGCGCCGGCGAGCACGAGCGGAGCGGGATGAACGAGAGGTCGGCGACGGTGAGGTCGACCGGGCCGCCGATGGGGCGGGGGTCAGGTCGCGCACGTTGGTCCGGTCGATGCACGCGAACGCTCGGATCGGTGCCGCAGGGGCCAGGCCAGTTGGCCGTAGCCGACGTCGACGGCGATCACCTCCGCGGCGCCCCGCGGAACAGCACGTCGGTGAACCCGCCGGTGGAGGCACCGGCATCCAGCACTCGCCGGCCCGCGACCGAGCCGGGAACGCCTCGAGGGCACCGGCGAGCTTGTGCCCGCCGCGGGAGGCATAGCCCAGGACGTCGGGGTCGAGGCACCAGAACCGGCGTATCGGCTCGACCGCAGTGGCCGGCTTCGGGCCGGAAGCCGCGACCTGGACCCGGCCGGGTGCACCGAGCTCGGCCGCCTGCTCCCGGGAGCGAGCGAGCCCGCGGCGGACCAGCTCGGCGTCCAGGCGAACCCGCCGGGCCATGGTCAGCCTTCCGCCGCATCGTCAATGTCAGTTGAGCGCGGCCTGCTGGTCCCCGTGTATCTCGTCATAGCGCTCGGCGTGCTCGGCCACGGCGGTTCGTCAATCAGCCTCGAGATGGACGGGGTGACCGCGAACACGTCTTCGAGCAGCGTGGAGCGGTGGGCTTCCTCGAGCGACACTAGCTGGGCCTCCCTCGTCGTCGCGCTGCGTCGCGCCCTACGACAGTTCAAGTCGCAGCGTTGAGCTTCAGGTCGGCGGACGTCCACGATGCCGCGAAAAGGAGGGCATGGCCACGATCGAGTAGAGGCCACTGGTCCATAATCTCCCAGCCATGCTCAGCGGAATGGACGCCGACCGGCGCGGCAAGACCGTTCTCGATCGATCCGTCAGTTGCACGATCCGCGATTTGGACGTGATCTTCGCCGGGCAGCTTCGCGACGGCGGACTACACGACATCCGCCGCGTCGAGCGTGCCGACGCGCAGGTGCGCCTGTCACTTCGCAGCGACGACCTGATCAAACTGACCACCGGCAAGCTCAACTTCGCCTCCGCTTGGGCGACCGGGAAACTGCGCGTCGACGCGAACGTCTTCGACCTGCTCAGGCTCAGGTCACTGTTCTGACCGCCCGGCCGCTCGTCGGCGCACCGGCGCTGTGCTGACCGGCGAGCGATCGCTCATCGCGCGACCTCCTGCGCGAGTCGCCCGGTCTCGGGCCACAGTTACGCGATTCCCGATTGCCCAAGCGCCGACTCGGCCGCATCGTCCGCAGGCTGGCAGCGAGTCAGGCCAGCCCGCCACCCGGCGACGCACAGCGCACGAAGTGCGTCGAGCCGCCGAGCGATGTCTCGCTCGTCGCTATCGGGCGCAACATCTCGGCCGGCACTCGCCGCCTGATCGGCGCCGCTCGCGCTGGCCAGCGTGAGGCGATGGTCGTTCCAACTGACTCGCCACCCCCCGCAGCTGACCGAGTCAGCCTGCTCGGCCGGAGCAGGGTGTGCGTCGAGCAGGCCTGAGAGATCAGCCGCGACGTAGGAGGGCCGACAGCGCGGCGATGCAGCAAGCAGGGCCGCCGGCGCTGTGACGCCGGTCAGCACGAGCAGGCTGTGGCACCCAGCAGCGTTCGCGCCCTCGATGTCGGTATCGAGTCGATCACCGGTCACGAGGGGACGCTTTGCGCCAGAGCGCTCGACCGCCTCGCGATGCATCGCCGGAGCGGGCTTTCCGACCGAGACCGGCGTTCGTCCCGTGGCGTGTCGCAGCGCGGCGACCATGGAGCCGTTGCCCGGCAGTGGTCCGCGCGTTGAAGGCACCGTCGCGTCCAAGTTGGTCGCAACCCAGGGCACACCGCGCCGGATCGCCACGGCAGCCTCGGCGAGCATGTGCCAATCGAGATCGGGCGAGTAACCCGTGTACGAGCGCCGCCGGGTCGTCGTCCGCGCTCGAGACCGGCACGAGGCCTCGCTCGGTCAGCGCCTCGAGCAGGCCTGTCGTGCCCACGACGAGCACCCGCGAGTGCGGCGGCAGCCGTTCGGCGAGGTGATGCGCCGCGGCTTGCGCAGACGTGACGACCTCACTGGTTTCGACCGGAACGCCGAGGCTGCGCAGATGGTCAGCGACCGCCGCCGGGGCACGCGCGGCGTTGTTGGTCACGAACGCGAGGCGCATTCCTGCGCCACGCGCTCGTTCGAGGGCTCGGGGTGCTCCAGGCACCGCATCCGGTCCGATGTACACGACGCCGTCGAGATCCAGCAATGCCACGTCGTACCGCGCGGCGAGCGGTTCAGGGCAGCTGAGCAGGCTGGCGGCAGTCATCGGCCGTCGTCGCTCCTTCCTGTGTGCCGATGCGACGTTAGCCCCCGCCGATCGGGCTGCGTACGATTTGACGACGTGAGCCCAGCTGCGCCTCCCCTCCGTTCTGGCCTGTCTATCGCTCCGTTTCGCGCGCTACGTCCCGCAGTTGACGGCGACCGGCTCGGCCGCCTGTTGTGTCCGCCGTACGACGTCATCGACGAGGCGCAGCGCGCGGCATTGCTCGAACTCGATCCGGACAACGCTGTCGCATTGGTCCTTCCCCGAGCGTCCGACGGCGCCGACCCGTACGCCCTGGCGGCTGACCGCCTCTCCGCAGCCGTAGCGTCTGGTCTGTTCGCCGTCGACCCGGAACCTGCCCTTTACGTCTACGAGATGCGGTCCGACGACGGCACGGTCACCCGTGGCTTGCTCGGCGCGGTCGAGCTTCGCGACCCCGAGGACGGCGTGATCCTTCCCCACGAGAACACGATGGCCGGCCCCGTCGCAGATCGGCTCGCCTTGATGAATGCCACGCAGGCCGACGTCGAGGCGATCTACCTCATCTATGACGGCGGAGGAGCCGCCTCGAAGCTCATCGCCGACGTGTCGGATGCGGATGTCGTCGCATCCGCCACGACTCCGGACGGCACCGCACACCGCCTATGGGCCGTCACCGACAAATCGCAACACGCCGCCGTCGACGCCGATCTGGCGGATCGTCGCGCGCTGATCGCTGACGGCCACCACCGCTACGCCACCTACCGTCAGCTCCAGGACAACATGCGCGCGCAGCACGGCGCCGGTCCGTGGGACCGGGGCCTCGCGCTGCTCGTCGACTCGTCGAGCTACGGCCCGCAAGTGCACGCCATTCACCGCGTGCTCGTCGGCGTCGCGCTACCACTGGCAATCGATCAGGCCGGCCATGTGTGCGACGTCCGCGAATTCGACACACCGGGCGCGGCGATGGACGCCGCTGCCGGCGTGGCCGGATTCGCGGCCGTGCTGACCGACGGCGCGCGATCCGCGCTGATCAGCCAACCCGATCACGCACTGGTCGAAGCGACCCTGACCTCCGGCGAGCCGGCAGCACTCGCTGAACTCGATGTGACGGTCCTGCATCGGGTACTCGTCGGCGACGTATGGCATCTGTCCGACACGGCCGAGGTGGTCGGCTACGCGCACAGCATCGACGAGGCGATCGCCGATGCCCGACGCAGCGGTGGCACCGCGGTGTTGCTTCGCCCCACGCCGGTGGATGCCGTCGCCGCGGTGGCTGCGGCAGGAGCCCGCATGCCGAGGAAGTCGACCCTCTTCACCCCCAAACCGGCTTCGGGACTGGTCATGCGGCGCTTTGCCGACGAGCCCTGAGGAACTGCGTGGCTGCCCTCCGCGTCGCGTTAGGTGGCGGCTGCCTCCAGAGCCGGCTGGCGGCCGCCGCGGCGCGGGCGGCAACCTTGGGAGAGGCTGCTGGGATCCGCTCGGACTCTC